>NZ_BCYX01000029.1 GCF_001598415.1 Sphingomonas mali NBRC 15500 | reverse complement strand
CCCACAAGGGGAGAGGGAAATTATTTCCCTAACTCAGCGCCTTGCAGCTCGATTTCTTGCGCGCGGCGTCGATCGCAGGAAACTGACTACGATCGGGCACCAGGATTCGGATCAACGCGATCCCGGTCGTGCCCTTGACGCGGACCGCGGTCATGCCGTCGGGGACCGGCTGGCCGGCTTGCGCGATGGCGACACGGATCGGCTGGTTGGCGGCCTCGATATTGTTGCGGACATAGGCGACGTCGGTGCGCGCATCGAAGATCGACAGCGACCAGTAAAGCGCGGGCACCGGCGCGACATCGACGAGGACCGGCCCCTTGGACAAGTCGAACGGGCAGGACGAATAGGCCAAATCGGGACTTGGCCGGACGATCGCACGCGCCTTGTCGGTGGCGAGCGGCGCAGCGAACATGGTGTTGTAGCCCGCGCCCTTGGCGATACGGTGTGTGGCGAGGCCCATCAGCACGCGTGGGAATTGCACAAGCGCGAGATGATAGCCGGCAAACGCCAGCACCAGCCCGAGCAGCAGCGGGAACAGCCAGCGGCGCATCAGCATCCCTCCTTGACGATCGAGGGCAGCTGGTCGCGGGTCATGTTGCCGATGCCGCCGTCATCGGGAAGATAGGCGCGCAGCGTCAGCTCGAACCGGTCGATCCGCCCGGTCGGCAGCCACAATCCCGCCTGTTCGGACGGCGCCACGATCACTTCCCATTTGGCCGGGTTGGACACAGCCGCGCTGGCGATCGAGAACCGGCCGGCCTGGTTGGCGACCAGATAGCCCGGATGATCGTAGAGCGTCAGGCTCCACCATTTGGCCGGGATCGATCCACCCGACACGCGATAGCGGCAGCGACCCTCGAGCGGCTCGTTCGCGCTGTCGACCGCGGCGTTGTAATAGCGTGCCTCATGCGCCGGCAGTGCGAGCAAGCCCCGGAGCGAGACCACCGCGCGAGTGAACGCGCCGGCTCGGGCGGTGCCGAAATCGCTGCCCGTCGTCCACGGTCCGATCGCCCGGCTGGCGCCGAGCGCTCCCGTACGGACGTGCTGGATCGCAGCCCCTGCGCCCAGCGCCAAGCCGAGCACACCGCAGATCGCATATCGGATCCAGGGCTTCATAACCCCCTCCCCTGTCAGTTCGGGCAGCGGTGGTAGCGCTTGCCTTCCATCATCATCGCGTCGTCGCCGATACGGTCGACCTTCAGAATCTGGTCGAACGGCTTGTCGTCTTCGCTGTAATTGCCGGTGACCTTGACCGTCTTGCCGTCGAGCGACCAGTGACCCATGCCGCGCTTGCCGTAGAAGCCGCCGCCGGGACCGAAATTGACCGCGCGCCGCGCCGTGCAATCGCCATTCTCCGCGCCCCAGCGCCCCGACAGCCAGGTGCGGTTGACGCCACCCGGGATCGGTTTCGGCGTGGGTTTCGCGGTCGGCGTGGGTTTGGGCGTCGGCTTCGCGATCGGCGTCGATGTCGGTTTGGGCGTCGGCTTTGGTGTCGGACTCGGCTTGGGCGTTGGCTTCGCGGTCGGCGAGGGCGTCGGATCAGGTGACGCGCTCGCGGTTGGCGTCGGCGTCGGTGTGGGCGCCGGCCTGGCCGAAAGATCAGTGATCGCGGGGCTCGCCACCGGGCTCGGCGCGGGCGTCGGAACATAGCGATTGGGATCGATCACGTCGTCGCGGAACATCCAATTGTCGCCATAGCGCACGAAGCGGCCCGTGCGCGTCGCCGACTTGTCGCACTTGCCGGTGAACGGACTGCAGGTCGTCGCGCGATAATCGCAGACATAGCCGGGCCGATCGGGTGCCGTCTTGCACGCGATACGCTCGGTCGACTGCACCTTCGCCCCCGATCGAACCAAGGCGTCGGCAATGTCCTTTTCGGACGGACCGTCATTGCTGGCGAACGGATTACAGGCCGCCAACGGCGCCACCATCGCGAGAACCAGCCAGCGCTTCATGCCCAGATCCATCGCCGTTGAGTGCGGTCGCCGCGCGCGCGAAGTCAAGCCCGTCTCAACCCGCTTTGCTGCCCAGCGCCGCTTGCGCGGCGGCCAGCCGGGCGATCGGCACGCGATAGGGCGAGGCCGAGACGTAATCGAGCCCGACTTCCTCGCAGAACGCGATCGATGCCGGATCGCCGCCATGCTCGCCGCAAATGCCGAGCTTGATATCGGGCCGGGTCGCGCGACCGCGCTCGGCGGCGATGCGGATCAACTCGCCGACGCCTTCGACGTCGAGGCTGACGAACGGGTCCTTGGGATAGATACCCTTGTCGACATAGATGCCGAGGAAGCGCGCCGCGTCGTCGCGGCTGACACCCAAAGCGGTCTGGGTCAGGTCATTGGTACCGAACGAGAAAAACTGCCCGACTTCGGCGATCTCGCCTGCCTTGAGCGCGGCGCGCGGCAGTTCGATCATCGTGCCGACGAAATAGCTGATCTCGCGCCCCTTGTCGGCGAACACCGCCTTGGCCGCCTTGTCGACCACGTCCTTCATCAGTTCGAGTTCGCGTCGCGTCGCGACCAATGGGATCATCACTTCGGGAATCGGTGCGTCGCCCGATTTCTCCGCAACGATGACCGCCGCCTCGAAGATCGCGCGTGCCTGCATCTCGTAGATTTCGGGATAGGTCACGCCCAGCCGGCAACCGCGATGGCCAAGCATCGGGTTGAATTCATGGAGTTCGGCGGCACGGCGCTTGAGATAATCGACCTCGACGCCGGCGGCCTCAGCCACTTCGGCGAACTCTTCTTCCTCGTGGGGCAGGAATTCGTGCAGCGGCGGGTCGAGCAGGCGGATGGTGACGGGCAGCCCCGCCATCACCTCGAACAGTTCGACGAAGTCGCTGCGCTGCTCTGGGAGCAGCTTGTCGAGCGCCGCGCGGCGGCCTTTTTCATCCTCGGCCAGGATCATCTGGCGGACCGCGGTGATGCGATTGGCGTCGAAGAACATGTGCTCGGTGCGGCAGAGACCAATGCCTTCCGCGCCGAACTCGCGCGCCGTCTTGGCATCGAGCGGCGTTTCGGCATTGGCGCGCACCTTGAGCCGGCGGACACCATCGGCCCATTCCATCAGTGTGCCGAAATCGCCGGCCAGCTCGGGCTGGACGGTCGGCACTTCGCCGATCATCACTTCGCCCGACGCACCGTCGATCGTGATGATGTCGCCTTCGTTCACCTCGCGCCCGGCGCAGCGCATGACCTTCGCCTTGGCGTCGATCGACAAGGTGCCTGCGCCCGACACGCACGGCCGACCCATGCCGCGCGCCACGACGGCGGCGTGGCTGGTCATGCCGCCGCGCGCGGTCAGGATGCCCCGCGCCGCGTGCATGCCGTGAATGTCCTCGGGACTGGTTTCGGTGCGGACCAGGATCACCGCGTCGCCCGCCGCCGCGCGCTTTTCCGCGGCATCGGCATCGAACACGACCTTGCCCGAGGCGGCACCCGGCGATGCCGGCAGGCCCTTGGTCAGCACGTCGCGCGGCGCGGCGGGGTCGAGCGTCGGGTGGAGCAATTGGTCGAGCGCCGCCGGATCGACGCGCGCGATCGCTTCCTCCCGCGTGATCAAGCCTTCATTGGCCATGTCGACCGCAATCTTGAGCGCGGCCTTGGCGGTGCGCTTGCCCGACCGCGTCTGCAGCATCCAGAGCTTGCCTTGCTGCACCGTGAACTCGATGTCCTGCATGTCGCGGTAATGCGTTTCCAGCGTGTCGAACACGCCCGCGAGCTGCTGATAGACTTCGGGCAAAGCCTCTTCCATCGACAACGGTTTGGCATTGGCCTCTTCGCGCGCAGCCTTGGTCAGATATTGCGGCGTGCGGATGCCGGCGACGACGTCCTCGCCCTGCGCGTTGATCAGGAACTCGCCATAATAGGCATTGTCGCCCTTTGCCGGATCGCGCGTGAACGCCACACCGGTCGCCGAGGTGTCGCCCATATTGCCGAACACCATCGCCTGGACGTTGACCGCGGTGCCCCATTCGGACGGGATGTCGTTGAGCCGGCGATAGACTTTGGCGCGCTCCGACTGCCACGACCCGAACACCGCGCCGACCGCGCCCCACAGCTGATCGTGAACGTCCTGCGGGAACGGCTTGTCCCACTGCTCGACGACCAATTTCTTGTAGGTATCGACCAGCGCCTTCCAGTCGGCGGCGGTCATCTCGGTGTCGAGATAATAACCCTTGTCTTCCTTGGCGATTTCGAGCGCTTCCTCGAACGATCCGTGGTCGAGTTCGAGCACCACGTCCGAATACATCTGGATGAAGCGGCGATAGCTGTCCCAGGCGAAACGCTCGTCGCCCGAGGCATTGGCCAGGCCGACCACGGTGTGGTCGTTGAGGCCAAGGTTGAGCACGGTGTCCATCATCCCCGGCATCGAGGCGCGCGCGCCCGAGCGGACCGAGACGAGCAAGGGATCCGACGCATCGCCGAACTTCTTGCCGGTGACGCTTTCGATATGCGCGATGCCCGCGGCGACTTCGGCCCTCAGGCTGTCGGGAAAGACCGCGCCTTCGTCATAATAACGCGTGCACATCTCGGTCGAGATGGTGAAGCCCGGGGGCACCGGCAGCCCGATCGAGGCCATTTCGGCAAGGTTCGCGCCCTTGCCGCCCAGCAGATTCTTGTCGCCTTTCCCCCCATCGGAAACGCCACCACCGAACCGGTACACGTACTGCGTCATTCGTCAGTCCCTTTGATGCCTGGTTTCGCTGGGGAGGCGGAAGGATCAGGCGGAATATGTATGCCGAGATGTCATCCCTCGATCTTGGAGAAATCGGCAACACCATGCACCGCATCGCGCACCCGGGCGAGCAGCGCGAGGCGAGCGGCGCGTTTGGCGGGATCGGTGTCGTTGACCGTGACGGCGTCGAAGAATGCGTCGATCGGCGCGCGCAACGTCGCGAGCGCGGCCATCGCGGCTTCGAAATCCTCGTTCGCGACCGCGTCCGCCGCGACCGGGCCGGCGGCGTCGAGCGCGGCGATGAGGTCGGCTTCAGCGGGTTCAGGGGTGTACGAAAGTCCTTCTCCCCTTGTGGGAGAAGGAGGGAGCGCCGAAGGCGCGGAAGGATGAGGGGGAGTCGGCGAACTCTCAGAGTCTCCCTCACCCTTCCCACTCGCTGACGCGAGCGGGCCCCCTCCCTCTCCCACAAGGGGAGAGGGAGTTTCATACCCTTCCTTCTTCAGGATATTCGCCGCGCGCTTGTACCCGGCGAGCAGGTTGGCGCCGTCCTCCGTGGTGACGAACGACTGCAACGCGTGGACGCGGGCAAGCAGACGAACGAGATCGTCCTCGCCCCCGAGCGCGAACACCGCGTCGATCAGGTCGTGACGGACGCCGGCTTCGCGCTGCTGGACCTTGAGGCGGTCGGCGAAGAAGGCCGCCAGCTTCTCTTCAATTCGGCCGAAGAAGACATCTTCAAACTGCGCCAGATCGTCGCCGCAAGCCTTGAGGAGGACACGTTCTAAGCGGAACCGAAGATTATTCTGCAGTATCGTCGAAATCACGCCGAGCGCAGCACGCCTCAGCGCAAACGGATCTTTGGAACCGGTCGGCGCCTCGTTGATCAAGAAAAAGCGCGTCAAAATATCCAGCTTATCCGCCAGCGACACCGCCACCGTCACCGGCGCAGTCGGCACCTCATCACCTTGCCCGACCGGCTTGTAGTGATCGCGGATCGCCTCGGCGACCGCCGGAGCCTCGCCCTGCGCGGCGGCGTAATAGCCGCCCATCAAGCCTTGGAGTTCGGGGAACTCGCCGACCATACCGGTGACGAGATCGGCCTTGGCCAAGCGCGCGGCGCGTTCGGCTTGGTCCGCAAGCATGGTGGTCCCGGAGGGACTCGCCCCCCCGATGATCCCTTCTTCGACCAGCCACCGCGCTAGCTTCGCGACCCGCTCGACCTTGTCGGCGACCGTCCCCAGTCTCTCATGGAAGACGATCTTCTCGAGCTTCTTGGCCTGCTCCTCGAGCGGCACCTTGAGGTCCGTCTCGTAGAAGAACCGCGCATCGCTCAACCGCGCTGCCAGCACCTTGCGGTTACCGTCGACGATCTTCGCGCCGCCGTCCGCCGCATCGATATTGGCGGTACAGACGAAGGCATTGGCCAGCTTGCCTGCTTTGTCGCGGCAGACGAAATACTTCTGGTTCACCCGCGCGGTGAGCTGGATCACCTCGGGCGGCACGCCGAGGAAATCCTCGTCGAATCGGCCGAGCAAAGGCACCGGCCATTCGGTCAGCCCGGCATTCTCGGCGACCAGCCCTTCGTCCTCGATCAGTTCGAGCCCGGCGGCGTCGGCCAGCGCGCTCGCCTTGTCGCGGATGATCGCGCGGCGCTCGTCCTGGTCGACGATGACATGGCAGGCGTGGAGCTTCTCGGCATAGTCCGCCGCCGAGCCGATCGTGATCGGCCCCGGATGATGAAAGCGATGGCCGAGGGTCACCGCGCCCGATCGGACACCAGCGATCTCCACGGGCACGATCTGGTCACCGAGCAACGCGACGATGCCATGCAACGGACGCACCCAGCGCAGGCTTTCGGTCGAGGACGACGCCTCGCCCCAGCGCATCGATTTGGGCCAGGGGAAAGCGCGGATAATCGCCGGGATCGCTTCGGCCAGCACCTCGGCGGTGTCGCGGCCAGGCTTGTCGATCACCGCGAACAGCACGCCGTCGCGCTCGACCAATTGGTCGGCGGTGAGGCCGGTCTTGCGCAGAAATCCTTCGAGCGCCTGGGGCGGCGCACCGGCGCGCGGGCCTTTGATTTCCTCGCTGACCGCCTCGGTCGCCTCGGGCAAGTCACGCGCGATCAGCGCCAGCCGGCGCGGCGTCGCGAAGGTGACGATCGCATCGGCGCGCAGGCCGGCTTTCTCGAGCTCGGCGGTGAACAGCCGAGCGAGGTCATCGCGCGCCTTGTCCTGCATCCGCGCGGGGATTTCTTCTGAGCGGAGTTCGAGGAGGAAGTCGGTCATTTTTTTGATTCACGCGGAGGCGCGGAGGCGCGAAGAAAAGATTGGTTCGCGCAGAGGCGCAGAGGGCGCCGAGGAGTCGGAGTTGCTGGCGGCCGAGCCGCTTTAGCGGCTCCCTCAAAGCCCGCGGCGATCAAGCGTGAAGGTCTCGCTGGCGCGAGACGAGCGATGCTCTGCGCTCTCTCTGCGCCTCTGCGCCTCTGCGCGAACAAAAACTCCGCGCCTCCGCGCCTCCGCGTGAGCAGAATCTTCGCGCCTTCGCGTCTTTGCGTGAACCCAATCACGCCGCCCACCCGTTCTTCTCCATCCACGCCTGGCAGCTACCCTTCGCCAGGTCGCGGACGCGGCCGATATACGCCTGGCGCTCGGCGACCGAGATCACCCCGCGCGCGTTCAACAGGTTGAAGATGTGGCTCGCCTCGATCGCCTGTTCATAGGCCGGGATCGGCAATTTGTGGTCGAGGCAATTCTCGCACTCGGCCGCGGCCTTGCGGAACAGGTCGAACAAGGTGTCGGTGTCGGCGACTTCGAAGTTCCAGGTCGACATCTCGACCTCATTCTCATGGAACACGTCGCCATAGGTCAGCTGCGGCGTGTTGCCGACCGCGTCGTTATAGGCGAGGTCGTACACGCTGTCCTTGTTCTGGATATACGTCGCCAGCCGCTCGAGCCCATAGGTCAGCTCGCCCGCGACCGGCTTGCAGTCGAAGCCGCCCATCTGCTGGAAATAGGTGAACTGGGTCACTTCCATCCCGTCGCACCATACTTCCCAGCCCAGCCCCCAGGCGCCGAGCGTGGGCGATTCCCAATCGTCCTCGACGAAACGGATGTCGTGCTTGGTGAAATCGATGCCGATCGCCGCCAGGCTGCCGAGATAGAGATCCTGGAGATCGGGCGGGCTCGGCTTCAGGATCACCTGATACTGATAATAATGCTGCAGCCGGTTGGGGTTCTCGCCATAGCGGCCGTCGGTCGGGCGGCGGCACGGCTGGACGAAGGCGGCATTCCACGGATCGGGGCCGAGCGCGCGCAGGGTGGTCGCGGTGTGAAACGTCCCCGCGCCCATCCGCATGTCGTACGGCTGGAGGATCAGACAGCCGTGCTGGCTCCAATAATCATGGAGCGTCAGGATCATTCGCTGGAACGATAGAGGCTGGTCGGTCACGGCGCGGCTTTGGCCGAGCGCTTCGGGCCGGTCAAGAACCATGCTGCGCGCGCGAAGTCACGGCTTAGCGACTTTTTGTCAGGTGTTGTTGACATAGTCAGTGGACGCTGTCATTTAGTCATGGAAACCTGACATTCACCGGCACGTCGGGCGAGGAACGAGATGAAGAACCGCCTCAAGGTATTGAGAGCCGAGCGGAACTGGAGCCAAGCGGAGCTGGCCGGACGGCTCGACGTGTCGCGACAGGCGGTTAACGCGATCGAAACCAGCAAGTACGACCCGTCGCTGCCGCTCGCCTTCAAGATCGCCCGCTTGTTCGACTTGTCGATCGAGGAGATTTTCGATGATGGAGAGCGCCGTGGATAAGGAGGCGAATGCCGGGTTCGGCGCGCAGGCCGGCCGGATCGCAATGGTCGCGCTGGGTGGGTTCGGCGCCTTACTGGGCGCCGGCGTGATCACCGGCTTTATCGCCGCACACCAGCAACACGGCGGCGCGATGTCGGTCCGCGACCTGCTGATCCTGGCGGGCGCGGGTTTGTTCGTGCTCGGCTGCCTCTATGCCGGGTGGCGCGCGGGTCGATCGCTCCGGGCGGCCAGCGCCGTTGGCGGCCCACCGACGCCGCGCGAAGGTCGCTATCGTTTGGTCATGATCCTGGCCGCGTTGCTCGGCGGGGCGATCAGCCTGACCCTTGCCCTCCAGAACGACACGCTCACTGGCAATCCGCTGGAGCTTCTCGATGGCCCCTTGTCGCCGGGCGTCGCGATTGCCCTGGCGCTGCTGGTTGGCGTGCTGCTGCCGGCGCTGTCGCTCTACTGGCATTTGCACGCGATCGATGAGCAGGAAGCAGCCGCCTATAACAAAGGCGCGCTGTTCGCGATGTACGCTTACTGGGTCGGCGCGCCGGTCTGGTGGCTACTTTGGCGTGGCGGGCTGGTCGCCGCACCCGACGGCGTGCTGATCTATGTCGCGACCGCGGTCATCGCCACCGTCATCTGGTTCTGGGCCAAATATCGCTGACCGCGACCCATCCCGTTCGGGCGGCCCTTTCCGATCAGTCGCCGCCATCTATATGGAGATACTATGCTCGCTCTCTTCCGACGCGCTATCCGCGCGGCAGCCTTGGCGCTCGCCACCCTGTCCCCCTCCTTCGCGAGCGGACAGACAGCCCCTGCCCCAAGGCCGGCCCCGGCCGCGCCCGAGGTCAAGACGGTCGATGCCGATCCCGCTTTGTGGGTGGTGAAGGACAAGGACACGACGATCTATCTGTTCGGCACGATCCATGTGCTCAAGCCCGGGCTGAGTTGGTTCGATGACGGCGTGAAGAAGGCGTTCGACGCGAGCGACGAGCTGGTGCTCGAAATGGTCCAGCCCGATGCGGCCACGATGCAGAATATCGTGCTGAGCAAGGCATATAGCCTGACCGGACCCACCCTTATCGAGCGCCTACCGGAGGCAGATCGCCCCGTCTATCTGAACGCCATGACCAATCTGGGCATCCCACCGGCCGCGTTCGACCGCGCGCAGCCCTGGTTCGTCGCCACCAATCTGTCGCTGCTGCCGCTGATGAAGCTGGGCTATGATCCCAAGAGCGGTCCCGAAACCGTGCTGACCGCCGCCGCCGCGACCGAGAAGAAGGCGGTCGAGGGTCTCGAGACACCCGAGCAACAGATCGGCTATCTCGCCGGCCTGCCCGACAAGGTGCAATTGCAGTTCCTCGAATCGACGCTCAAGGATCTGCCCAAGACCGAAGAGACGATGAACGGCATGGTCGCCGCCTGGTCGCGCGGCGATCCCGTTGCGCTGGCCAAATATATGAACGACGGTCTCGACGATTCGCCTGAGCTCGCCAAGACCCTGCTGTTCGATCGCAACGCGCGCTGGGCGCAATGGATCAAGGCGCGGCTCGATAAGCCCGGCACCGTGTTCATCGCGGTCGGCGCAGGGCATCTGGCCGGCGACAAGAGCGTGATCCACCAGCTCAAGGCTTTGAAAATCAAGGCGGAACGGGTCGCCTACTGATGGCGAGCCGACGCCAGCGCCTTGCCGCGCTCGGCACCGTCCTGCTGGCACTCGCCGGGTGTGGTAAGCCGCCAATCGAGGCGCGGCCCGCGATGTGGCGCGTCAGCGACGGCGACACGACGATCTATCTGCTCGGCAGCATCCACTTGCTGCCCCCGAACATCGATTGGCGAACGCCGCTGATCGACCGCGCCATCGCCACATCCGACACGCTGGTGCTCGAAAGCTCCCCGGAAGAGTCGGTCGACTTTAGGGCAATGGCGCAAGGGGCAAATCTCAAGCCTGCAGGAGAACGTGTTTCCCCGGGGAAACGTTTACTCCTGGACGCCATGATCGCGCGGTCGGGGATCGCTCGCGAGACGCTGGACGGCTACAAGGATTGGGCTTTGGCAACCACGCTTGCGACCGGCGACGCGATTGCAGCCGGCGCCACGACGCGTCACGGTATCGAGGCGAAACTTTGGAGCGATTTCAAATCGACTGGGAAAACGCGACTGGCATTCTACCGTGCAAAGGAACAACTTGATCAACTCGACGTCCTTCCCGAAGCCGACCAAAGGAAAATGCTGGAAAACACATTATCGGGAAAAGAGAATTACGGGGAAACGCTGAGAGCCTGGACGAGCGGCGATGTTGCCTCGCTCGAAAAGACGGCGGAGTGCACGCCGCTGGAGGGGAAACTCGTCGGACAGCCCAACAATCGCTGGGCGCAATGGATCACCACGCGGATGAAACAGCCGGGTATTGTGCTGGTCGCGGTCGGGCTGGGTCACATGGCTGGACCGTACGCGCTGCCGAAACTGCTCGCCGCACGCGGACTGAAGGTCGAGCGGATCGAGTAGGCGGCGCGTTCAGGCCGACGCACAGCCGTTAATTATCGGCCGTTTTTCAGGCCTCCTTGTCGTCCCGCGCCTTGACGCCGTTCTGCCAGCCCTGCTGCCAGGCAAGCATGAACGCGCCCTTCTTGTAGGGTGAAACGGTCTCCGGCCTGCCCCGCTTGCCGGCGGCATAGCCTTCGCTCCATGCTTTATCCTGCGGGCCGGCCATCTATTCCTCCATGTTTCGACCGCCATCGGGCGGTCCTGAGGGCGGCGATAGGGGTTCGGGCGGACAAACTCAAACGAACCCGCGCAAGAACCTGCCCTTGCCTTCCCCTCCCCTTCCGGCTACAGGCGCGCGCTTCCGTGCATGGTCATCCCTGGAGGCGTGCGCGGAAATCCAAGCAAACCGCATATCGGAGATTACCATGAGCGACCAAATGACGCTCGCCGCCGAGACGCGCGACCGTGGAGGCAAGGGAGCCTCACGTGATCTGCGCCGCAATGGCCGCGTGCCCGCCGTTATCTACGGCAACAAGCAGGACCCCGTCTCGATCCACGTGGAAGAGAAGGAGCTGGTCCGCCAGCTGATGACCGGGCATTTCATGAATTCCGTCGTGATGATCGACGTTGACGGCAAGCCCACGCGGACCTTGCCCAAGGACGTCGCGTTCGACGTCGTCACCGATCGTCCGATCCATGTCGACTTCCTGCGCATCGGTGCGCACACCACGGTTCACGTCAACGTGCCGGTCGTGTTCACCGACGAGGAAGAGTCCAAGGGCATCAAGAAGGGTGGCGTGCTCAACGTCGTCCGTCACGAGCTCGAACTGGTGGTCGATTCCGCCGACATCCCCAGCGAGATCCAGATTTCGCTCGCGGGTCTCGACGTGGGCGACGCGATCCACATCTCGAACGTCAAGCTGCCCAAGGGCGCGACCTCGGCGATCGACGATCGCGACTTCACCATCGCCACGATCGTTGCGCCGTCGGCGATGAAGTCGGAAGCGGTCGAGCAGGCGGCTGAAGAAGCCGCGCAGGCCGAGGAAGCCTCTGCCGAGCATGCCGCCGAAGCCGAAGCCGAAGCCGAGGAAACCCCGGCTGCCGAGGGCGACGCCGAGTAAGCGTCTGCTTCTTTGCCGAATTGAAAGGGGGCGCCGGATCCGCTGGATCGGGCGCCCCTTTCATGTCTAGGGATATTTCATGCAACTCTGGGTCGGCCTCGGAAATCCCGGCGCGCAATATGCGATGCACCGGCACAATGTCGGCTTCATGGCGGTCGACGCGATCGCCGAGGTGCAAGGCTTTGGCCCGGTCAAGAAGCAGTTCCAGGGCTGGACGCAGGAAGGCCGGATCGGGTCGGATAAGATCCTGTTGCTCAAGCCCGCGACCTTCATGAACGACAGCGGCCGTTCGGTCGGTGAGGCGATGCGCTTCTACAAACTCGAGCCAGAAGACGTGACCGTGTTCTATGACGAACTCGACCTCGATCCGTTCAAGGTACGGGTGAAGCGCGGTGGAGGTGCTGCTGGGCATAATGGCATCCGATCGACCATTCAGCATATCGGCGACGCCTTCCGCCGGGTCAGGATCGGCATCGGCCATCCCGGGCATAAGGATCGGGTGACCGGCCATGTCCTTGGAAACTATTCCAAAAGCGAGATCGAGCCGTTGAGCGATCTGCTCGGCGCGTTGGCCGCGGAGGCCGATTGGCTGGCCAAGGGCGACGACGCGCGGTTCATGAACGATATCGCGCTGCGGTTGCAGGACTAGAATCGTTTTCGATCAGCTTTAGCCGTCATGCCGGACTTGTTCCGGCATCCAAGGTGCCACACGGCTAGCTTCCGTGACGGAGAGTTGGACCCCGGCACCAGGCCGAGGTGACGTTCGGCTTGGTCGCATTCCACTCTAGAAAGCAGCCACTGCCGGTTCGAGGTCGAATCCATCCAATATTAAGGCAGGCCTGCTCGCCTATCGCGCCGCTCGAGTTCCAGGGAGAGTGAGTCGTGAAGCCTGCGTTTGTGCTGAGTGCGCTGGTGAGCGGCCTGCTGATCGGCGGTATGCTGATTACTACATCGGCTGGCGTCCCGCCCGTAGCCGCGACGGCGGCGGTGGCCGACCGATAGAGTGTCTGTTTCAGCAAAGCTGAAACGGTTGCGGCACCGGCCCGCTCAGCGAAGCTGAAAACGACTCTGGACGCTTGCATCGCCGCGCGCTGCGTGCTTCGCCCGGCCGCGTGACCAGCCGCGATCTCTTCGCCACCCGCTTCTATGACGCTCCGCTCGGCAACGACGCGCTGATCGTAGAGCTCACCGACGCCTGCCGCGACCTCGCCGAGCAGGATCGCGCCGGGCGCAATTGGTCGAAGGAGCATGGCTATCGCGGCTATACGTCCTACGCCTCGCTCAACGATTTGCCGCTGCGCGACCCGCGTTTCGCCGATCTGGTCAAGCTGCTCGACCGCCACGTCGCGGCCTTCGCCAAGGAGTGCGGATTCGAGCTCGGCAAGAAGCTCAGGCTCGACAGCCTGTGGGTCAACGTCCTCAAGCCCGGCGGCACGCATTCCGGGCACATCCACCCGCATTCGATCGTGTCGGGCACCATCTATGTCGCGGTGCCGCCGGGATCGGGCGCGCTCAAGCTCGAGGATCCGCGCTTGCCGCTGATGATGGCGGCGCCGTCGCGACCCGGTACGTTCGTCTATGCCGAACCGAGCGAAGGCAGCGTCTTTCTGTGGGAAAGCTGGCTCCGCCACGAAGTCATGCCCAACGCCGCCAAGCAGGACCGGATCAGCATCAGCTTCAACTATCGCTGATCGCGCGATAGAGTCTTTTGCAGCTACGCTGAGACGGTACCGGCCCACTCCCCCACCCGGCCGCCCATAGAATACGCTGTTGGGCGGCCGGGTGGGGGAGTGGGCCGGTACCGCAACCGTTTCAGCTTTGCTGAAACAGAGTCTAGACTGCCTGCATGACGATCGATCGACGCACGATGCTGGGCGCGACGGCTGCGGCGACGATGTTGCCGACTGCCGCACTGAGCGCGAAAAAAGGAGCGACCATGTACGGCATGCTGGGACGGATGAAGGCAGTGCCGGGCAAGCGCGACGACCTGCTCGCGCTATTGCTCGACAGCTCGGGCAGCATGCCCGGGTGCCTGAGCTATATCGTTGCCAAGGATGCGAAGGACGCCGACGCGATCTGGATCACTGAAGCGTGGGACAGCAAGGACCATCACGACGCCTCGCTGAAACTTCCCCAGGTCCAGGCGGCGATCGCCAAGGCGCGGCCGTTGATCGCGGGGTTCGATTCCAGCGCGGAGACCGAGCCGGTCGGCGGCATCGGCCTGGCGTCCGCCCCGAAGGGCTGATCAGAAAGCGAACCGCGCGGAGGCCGTCGCGACGGGGTTGAGACCGAAACCGCCGTCGCGCACGCCAGTGGCGCTCCAGCGGCCCGGCCGCGTCGGCATGATCGCCCGATCGCTGAGCGCGCCGCCTTCGAGGCCCAGGACGAGCCCCTTCGACACCTCGCGATCATAGCCCAAAATCATGGCGGGCGTGGAGCGGCGGAACCCGCGCGACAAGCTGCGTCCGCCACGCGTCATATGCGGGTCGTAGAGGACGCCGCCGGTCGCCTGTTCGGCCGCGATCCAGAAATTTGGTCGCGCGAAATAGCGCGTGCCGACCGACAGGCGGATTCCAGATCGCTCGGTCGGGTAGAGATCGATCATGCCGCCGATGAAGCGCGGACGGACCATCTCGTCCAACGGCGTATAGCCGCCGCGATAGACGATCTGTGGCCCCAGGCGGGGCGATCTGGTGGGCAGCAGCCCCAGCCTCACCCGCGCGACGATTTTCGATGCGGGTTTTTGCGCCTCCGATTGGGTGTTACGGGCGTGCGCCGGCTGAAAGGTGCACGCCAGCGCGCCGATCACGAAACCGGCACAGATCGCCCTGATGACCATCATTTTTCCCCTCGAAGCGCCGCCCGTTTTCCCCCCGGCCGGCGCTTCATTCATGGAGAGTGTCATGCCCTTGGTCCGGACGCAACTTATCAATATCGCTCCCATTTGCAGATCGGAAAAAGCAGTTAGCGCAGCCCGAGGTGCGTGCGCGAAGCGCCTCGTTTTGGCCGACGTTCCACCAGACTCCCCGATGAACCGCCGGGCCAGCGCCGATTAAGGAACGCGGCGATATGATCGTCAGTTCGGGTGGGCATCGAGTGGAGTATGGATGCCGTGAACAAGATCATTTTCAGCCGCCGCCGGCTTGCGACTGCCGCGACCATCGCGCTCGCCACCGCTCTGTCGGCCTGCGGCAAAGGCAGTGATCAGCAGATGATGGCGGCGGCCCCGCCGGCGCTTCCCGCGACCTTGCCGCTCGACGCCAGTCCATCGACCGCCTGGCCGACCGCGCCCGAAGTCGCGGCACTGCCCGAAGCAAAGCCGGTGCGTACCGTTCGCGTCGCCAATCCGCGCGATTATTACGGCTATGCCGACGCTGCTTACGATTATCAGCGCGTGCTGAGCGACGCCCCACCCGATTATTATTTCGATTATGACGGCACCGATCCCTGGGCGTGGGAAGGCTATGACCAATCGGTCGTCTTCCTCGAGCCGGTCGATGACGGCTATCGCTATTATTATTACCGCCCGGGCGCCGACGAACCCTATTTCGTCCGCGATCCCTATTATGGCTATGGCTATGACAACGGCCAATTGGCGGTGGTCTATGACAGCTATGGCGCGGTCGTGCCTTATTCGGATTACGGCGCGCGGCTCGATTATGCCGGCCGATATCTGGCGCGCGGACGCGACCTCTATATGGCGTCGCGGCGTGATGACCGGCGCGCGGTCAGCGCGGCCAATTGGGCGGCACGTAGCGCTGCGATTTCCGCAATGCAGGCGCGTTGGTATGCGGTTCGTGATCGCCAGCCGCAATGGCGCGACTATAGCAGCCGCGTGAGCCCGACTCAGGCCAATTACTGGCGCGAGGAGAGCGTCCGCCGCCAGGCCGACGCCCGCCGTTTCGCGGCCTGGCGCAACGATTCGTTCCGCAGCCCACCGCCGCCGCGCGCCATCCCCGCGACCTGGACGTCGGCAAGCTGGGCGCGCGACCAGAAGCGCTTTCTACCGGCCAAAGACGATCGCGAGCGCTTGGCCGCCAATGCCCAACCCAATCGTGGCATGCCCAACATGCCGCAGGGCCTGTTCGGCAATCGCCAGCGGGTCGAGCCGGGCAACCAGCCCGCAAATGTCGTCGCGCCGCAAGCCAACGACCCACGCCGTCAGGCGATCATCGCTGCCCGAGAGCAACAGCGTCCAGGCATGGGGCCGATGCGCGCAATTCGCGAGCCGCAGGGCAACGCCCCCGCCGGCCGCTTCGCGCCAAGGCCGCAGGGACAGCCCAATCCGCCGCGCCTTGTGGGTCCCCACGGCAATCCCGACCGCGCCCAACTAGCGACTATGCGCGGCGATCATGGGATGCGGGGCAATGGCCCGCGCTTCGGGGCGCAACCCCAGCCGCAACCGCGTGTCGCAACGCCTAGACCGCAGCCCCAGTTCGGCCGCGGTGGCGGGCGCCCGCAAATGGCCGCGCCGCGTCCAGAACCGCGCGCGGCAGCACCGCGCTTCCAGCCGCGCTTCAACGGCGGCAACGAGCGCCCGCGCTTCCAGGCCCCGCGCCCGCAACCGCAAATCGCCGCGCCTCGGCCGCAGGCGCCCCGGTTTGGCGGGGGCGGCAATGGCGGGATGCGCCCGGCACCGCAAATGAGCCGGCCCGCATTCCAGCCTCGCGCCCCGCAAATGGCCCGACCAGCACCGCAAATGGCTCGCCCGGCACCGCCGCCACGCGCCGCCGCGCCAGCCGCGCCAAGGGGCGGTGGCGGCAATGGCCGCGGCGGCGGCGATCACAAGCACTAGACGTCTCTTGACTTGAACACCGGTGGCGGCCCGAGCAATTGCTCGGGCCGTTGCTCGTGTTCAACATCGCCCAATCCTTGCCAGCGCGTGGCCGGGCGAGTAGGCGCCGGGCCTTCCCCCGAAAGCTTGAGGACGAACTACATGGGTTTCCGTTGCGGCATTGTCGGCCTTCCCAATGTCGGCAAGTCGACCTTGTTCAACGCGCTGACGGAGACGGCAGCGGCGCAGGCGGCGAATTATCCGTTCTGCACGATCGAACCGAATGTGGGCAATGTGGCCGTGCCCGATCCGCGGCTGGATAAGCTCGCGGCGATCGCCGGCTCGGCCAAGATCATCGAAACCCAGCTCGCCTTCGTCGACATCGCCGGCCTGGTCCGCGGCGCATCGAAGGGCGAAGGCCTGGGCAATCAGTTCCTCGGCAACATCCGTGAAGTCGATGCGGTCGTCCACGTGCTACGCTGTTTCGAGGATGGCGACGTCACCCATGTCGAAGGCAAGATCGACCCGATCGCCGATGCCGAGACGGTCGAAACCGAATTGATGCTCTCCGACCTGGAGAGTCTCGAAAAGCGCGTGCCCAATTTCGCCAAGAAGGCCGCGCAGGGCGACAAGGAAGCGAAGATCGCAGCCAGTGTGCTGGGCCAGGCGCTCGACCTGCTGCGCGACGGCAAGCCGGCGCGGCTGACCCAGCCCAGGGATGCCGAGGAAGCGCGCGTGTTCTCGCAGGCGCAATTGCTGACCGCCAAGCCGGTCCTCTACGTCTGCAACGTCGAGGAAGCCAACGCCGCCCATGGCAATGCGCATTCGGCGCGCGTGTTCGAAAAGGCCAAGGCCGAAGGCGCCGAGGCAGTGATCGTCTCCGCCGCGATCGAGGCGGAGATCGCGACCATGCCGGCCGAGGATCGCGGCGAGTTCCTGGCCGAACTGGGGCTTGAGGAAACCGGTCTCGCCCGCGTCATCCGCGCCGGGTACAAGCTGCTCCATCTCCTCACCTTCTTCACCGTCGGCCCGAAGGAAGCGCGCGCCTGGACCGTCCATGCTGGCGCCACCGCGCCCGAAGCCGCCGGCGAGATCCACACCGACTTCGAAAAAGGCTTCATCCGCGCCGAGACGATCGCCTACGACGACTACGTCGCCCTGGGCGGCGAGAGCCGCGCGCGCGAAGCCGGCAAGCTACGCGCAGAGGGCAAGGCGTACGTCGTCCATGATGGCGACGTGATGCACTTCCTCCACAGCTGACGCGGCGTCGGAACGATGTGCATCGAATATAAAACACCTCCCCGGCGAAGGCCGGGGCCCAGTCGCGATGCTCTCTCAGCGAGCAGACGCCATCTCCCCGCCACCGAAACTGGGCCCCGGCCTTCGCCGGGGAGGGATGTCGACTAGACGGATCACTCTAGCTCTGCCGGCCCGCCTCGAACGCCCGCAGGATCGGGCAGGGTCCGGCCTCCGAACTCGCGCAGTCACGCGCCAGTCGCGAGAGCGCGGCCCGCGCCTCCTGCATTTCGGCGATCTTGGCATCGAGCGCGGCGATCCGCTCGGTCGCGAGCGCCCGCGCCCGGGCGCGATCGTCGGTCGCGTCGAGTTCGAGCAATTCGGCGATCTGGTCGAGCGTGAAGCCGGCGCCCTGCGCCGCGCGGATGAAGCGTAGCCGCTGCACATCCGTCGTATCGTAGCGGCGGACACCGCCATAAAATCCGTCGCGAGGCGGCTCCTCCAACAGGCCGCGGCGTTGATAATAGCGGATGGTCTCGACGCCGACCCCGCCCGCCGCGGCCAATTTACCGATCGTCATTCCAGCCATGCTTGACTCCGTACCACGGTACGGAACCTATATGGGATGCATCATGGAAAACGCAAAGCGCGCGACGCTCTATCGCATGGTCATGCCCGAGCATGTCTGCCCCTATGGCCTCAAATCCAAATGGCTGCTCGAATCGTACGGCTACCAGGTCGACGATCACTGGCTGCGGACGCGCGAGGAGACGGACGCGTTCAAGGCCGAGCATAACGTCGCCACGACGCCGCAGACGGTCATCCATGGCCAGCGGATCGGCGGCAATGACGATTTGCGCGCATTCTTCGGCAAGCACGTGCCGACCAAGGACGAGACCAGCTATCGTCCCGTCATCGCCCTATTCGCGATGACTGCGCTGATGGCGCTGGCCGCCAGCCAGGCGGCGATGGGGTCGCCGTTCACGATCATGGCGGGCGAATGGTTCATCGCCTTCAGCATGGGCGTGCTGGCGATCCTGAAGCTGCAGGATATCGAACGCTTCTCGACCATGTTCCTCAATTACGATCTGCTGGCGCGGCGCTGGGTGCCCTATGCCTATATCTATCCCTTTGCCGAGGCGCTGGCAGGCGTCCTGATGATCGCCGGCAGCGCCAAGTGGCTGTCGATTCCCGTCGCGTTGTTCATCGGCGACGTCGGTGCGGTGTCGGTGTTCAAGGCGGTCTATATCGACAAGCGTCAGCTGAAATGCGCCTGCGTCGGCGGATCGAGCAACGTCCCGCTCGGCTTCGTGTCGTTGACGGAGAACCTGATGATGGTCGCGATGGCGATCTGGATGCTGGCGCGCTAAGGTCGACCGATGCTGTTGCGATTGATCCTTGCCCTCATGCTTGCGTTCGGCGCACCGGCCATGCCGGCCGCGGCGCATGAGGGGATGGAGGGGATGGAGCCGATGGCGATGGCCGGGCACCGGATGCCCGACCCGCAGCCCAAGGCGCCCATGGTCCAGCAGCATCTTTGCATCGGCTGCGTGCCGATGGGCGACTGGTACGCCGTGCGGGTGCGGCCGCCGGTCTCGCTGCCCGCTCCCGAACCGATCTCGCGAATCATGGCCCTGCGCATGATGCCCGGCGAGGCGCCGATTCCGCCTCCGCCGAGGAACGGGTGAAGCCCCCGACGCTTCCCCCATTCCACGGAGATTTCCGATGATCAGTACCAAATGGTTCGTGGCCGCCGCGGCGGTCGCGATGCTGCCTGGCATGGCAGCCGGCCAGAGCATGGCCGGCATGCAGATGCCCGGCATGAAGATGCCCGCCAAGCCGACGGCGAAGCCCAAGCCAAAACCCAAGTCCAAACCCAAGCGCGGCTCGGTCGCGAAACACAAAACGCCCGTGCGCGCGGGCGCGCCGCGCAATGCTTCAAAGGCGCCTGCCCCCGCGCCGGAACCGATGCGGACCGAGGCCATGCCGGGGATGGAGATGGGGACGCCCGCCCCCGCCTCTCCACCGTCGACATCGCCAATGCCGCAGGCGATGCCCGGAATGGACATGTCGAGCCCGCAGGCGCCGCCCCAGTCGCCTCCCGCAGGCCCAACGCCATCCGGCCAGGCGCCGGCCGCGATGCCGGGCATGACCATGCCGATGCCCCAGTCGGGTACGCCGTCAGGCAATGACCGATCCGCGGCTGCGATGCCGGGGATGGACATGTCGGGCGCGCCGTCCGCCTTCGCAACCGGATCGGGCACCTCGCGCCTGCCGGGGGCGGAAGGCGGGATGCACGGCCTTCACCTCGCCAGCGGCGACTGGATGGTGATGCTCCACGGCTATGTCTGGGGCGCCTATACCGATCAGTCGGGACCGCGTGGCCGCGACGAGGCGTTCGTGACCTCGATGGCGATGATCGAAGCGCAGCGCGATCTCGGTGGTGCGCGGCTGACGTTGCGGTCGATGCTCAGCCTGGAGCCGTTGATGGGCGCGAAGGGCTATCCGAGCCTGCTGGCGACCGGGGAGACCGCCAATGGCGTGACCTCCCTGGTCGATCGCCAGCATCCGCATGACCTGTTCATGGAGCTCGCGGCGCGAGTCGACGTGCCGCTGGGCAAGGGGATCACCGGGTTCGTCTATGGCGGGCCGGTCGCCGAGCCGGCCCTGGGACCATCGGCGTTCATGCATCGCCGATCGGCCAAATATCTGCCGCTCGCGCCGATCACGCATCACTGGTTCGACAGCACGCACATCACCTATGGCGTCGTCACGACCGGGCTCAATGGCGATCATTGGCAGATCGAGGGGTCGGCGTTCCGCGGGCGCGAGCCGGACCAGCATCGCTGGGACATCGAAACCCCCAAGCTCGATTCGTGGAGCGTGCGCGCGACGTGGAACCCGTCGCCTTACTGGTCCGCCCAGGCCAGCTACGGACGGTTAAAGAGCCCCGAAGCGCTCGAGCCGGACGTCGATGAAGCGCGAACCACGGCGAGCGTGCAATATGCGCGCGGCGGCTTTTCCGCGCTGGCGGGATTTGCGGTCAAGAACCGCTTGCCCGGGCGATCGCTGACTGCGTGGCTGGGCGAGGCGAATTGGGACATCGACGATCACCACACTGTGTTCGGTCGGGTCGAGAACCTGACCAACGATGAGCTGTTCCCCGACCCGCAGGATCCGTTCCACGACCGTCCCTTTCGCGTGACGCGCGCCGAGTTCGGTTATGCCTATCGGCTCAAGTTGATCGGGCCGCTGGAGGCGGCCATCGGTGGCAGCGGGTTCCTGATCGCCAAGCCGGCGGCGCTCGATGCGGCTTATGGCAAGTCGCCGGCGGGCTGGACCGGATTCGTCAAGCTCAGCTTGGGCGGGTAGATCGCGCGGGAAAGTGGATTCCGACTTCCGCACTGCGACACCAATGATGAAGCGGAGAGCGTGATTAGAACCACGCTCTCCGCTTCAGCTTGCGCGTGAAACCGCGGCCCGCCATGGCGGGGGCGGATCGACCAAGGAGTCGTTGATGCGCTGGATTGCCCGGGCCGCCCTTCTCGCCGCCGCTATTGCGTTGCCGGCATATGCGGGGGCGTCGCCACCGCCGCAAAGCGCAGCAAGCACCCTTCCCACGCCGGTTGCCGAAGCCGAGGCCAAGGCGCCGGTCACCATCCTGGTCTCGATCGACGGCTTCCGCGCCGACTATCTCGATCGCGGCGTGACACCCAATCTCAGCGCGCTTGCCGCCGCCGGCATCAGCGGCGCGATGCGGCCGAGCTATCCGTCCAAGACGTTCCCCAATCACTGGACCTTGGTCACCGGACTGCGCCCCGACCGTACCGGCATCGTCGCCAACAAGATGCTCGACGCATCGCGACCGGGCGACACCTTCACCATGGCGTCGGACGACCCGTTCTGGTGGAACGCCGCGGAGCCCATCTGGGTCACCGCGGAAAAGGCCGGGATCCGCACCGCGACCGCCTTCTGGCCGGGATCGAACGTCGCCTGGGGCGGCGAGCGATCGAAGGACTGGCCCAACCCGATGACCGGGGGCACGCGGCCGCACGATTGGCTGCAATTCAACCAGGCGCTGAGCGACCGCCAGCGCGTCGACAGCGTCGTCGACTGGCTGCGCCGCCCGGCTGAGACGCGCCCGCGCTTCGTCACGCTCTATTTCGACGAGGTCGATACCGCGGGCCATGAATATGGCCCGGACGACCAACGCACGACCGATGCGGCGGCCAGTGCCGACAAGGCGATCGGACGGCTGCGCGAGGAACTCGCCAAGCTGGGCCAGCCGGCCAATTTCGTCATCGTCGCCGATCACGGCATGGCGGCGATCTCCCAAGACCGGCTGATCGTGCTCGATACGTTCAGCAATCCCGACGATTATGACGTGGTCGAGGACGGGGTGTACGCCTCGATCAATCCCAAGCCGGGCAAGCAGGCGGCGGTCGAGAAGGCGCTGCTCGGCGCACACGGCCCGCACCTCAATTGTTATCGCAAGGCCGAGGTGCCGGAGCGCCTCCATTATGGGAAGAACCCGCGCGTGCCGGCCATCCTCTGCCTGCCCGATGCGGGCTGGACGGTCGTCGTCCACCCGCCCAAGCGCAAGGTCGAGGGCGGCGCACATGGCTATGACAATGACGCGCCGGAGATGCGGGCGCTGTTCATCGCCAGCGGCCCGGCGATCAAGCCGATCGGCAGGATTCCGACCTTCGACAATGTCGACGTCGCGCCGTTGCTGCGCGACCTGATCGGGCTGCCGCCGGGACAGGGGCTGGATGGCGACGACGTACCGTTCCGGGGAGCATTGGGAAAATGAGCGACGACCTCAAATATTTCGAGGATCTGGTGGTCGGCACCAAAGCGAGCTTCGGCCGCTACGAAGTGACGCGCGAAGAAGTGGTCGAGTTCGCCACCAAATACGACCCCCAGCCCTTCCATCTGTCCGACGAGGCGGCCGCGCAGACCCATTTCGGACGATTGTCGGCGAGCGGCTGGCATACCGCGGCGATGGCAATGCGGATGACGGTCGAGAATATGAAGGGCCAGCGCTCGGCTGGCCTCGGATCACCGGGAATCGACGAATTGCGCTGGCTGAAGCCGGTCTATCCGGGCGACACATTGCGCTGCGAGACGGAATTGCTCGACAAGCGCGTGTCGCGGAGCCGCCCGGAAATGGGCATCACCAAGGGCCGCACCACGGTGTTCAACCAGCATGACGAAGCGGTCATGACCTTCGTCGCCAACGGGCTGATCCGGACGCGGCCCCAGGAGAATTGATATTAGTGGCCGCGATGGCGCCCGTCGCCGCCATTGCCGCGTCGACCATCGTTACCGCGCCAACCTCCGTTGCCGCCGCCATTGCCACGCCAGCGATAGCCGTCGTTGCCGCCTGTCCGCGGACCGCGCTGGAAGCCGCGCCATTCGTCGCTTCGACCCGACCCCCGCCATTGCGAGCCGCGGTTCTGCCAGTAGCGCTGCTGGTTGCTGTCCCAACGATGCGGACGGCGATAGCGATCGTAGACGTAATAGCCTGTGCCGGGGTAATAATAGCCCCCGTACCATCCGTAATATGGCGTGCCATATCCGCCGTCGTAGAAATCGCTGTAATAGTCGCCGTAATAGCCAGGTGAGCCATAGCCGATACTGACGCCGCTATAGCCATAGCCATCATCGACGCAGCCGCCGAGCGAGAGCAGCGACGCCGCACCCAACATCATGATGCCGATCTTCATTGAAACGTCTCCATACACCGGAGCCGCGGCAAAAAACGCGCCGCTGCCACTAGGCGATAAAACGATTCGGAGGCGAAATCAGTTCCGAGGGGCAGAGGTCGCATCGCTTTTTTGCGGAAACCGGTGCCCACTTTTCCGCGCGATGCTCCAGGGCCGTTTCAGCCCAATCGGACCGGTCAATGCCCTTCGAAGGCGAACAATGAGGTGACCTTCACGCCGTCGCCTGCCAGCGCGGCGGCACCGCCGAGGTCTGGCAGGTCGATGACGAACTGGACCTGGTCGACCACCGCGCCGGCCTTGCGCAGCAAGCGGATTGCGGCGCGTGCCGTGCCGCCGGTGGCGATCAGATCGTCGACCAGCAATACGCGCTGGCCGGGCACCAGCGCATCCTCGTGCATGGTGATGCGGTCGGTGCCGTATTCGAGCGCATAGTCCTCCGCGATCGTCACGCCGGGCAGCTTGCCGTCCTTGCGGATCAGCAGCACGCCGGCGTTGAGCGGCACGGCGAGCGCGGCGGCGAACAGGAAACCGCGCGCTTCGATTCCAGCCACGAGGTCGACCGGGCCGTCGACGGCCGCCGCCATGCGCCTGATGGTTTCGGCCAGCCCCTGCGCGTCGAGCAATAGGGTCGTGATGTCACGGAACATGATCCCGGGCTTGGGGAAGTCCGGGATCGTGCGGATCAGTGCCTTGAGGTCATCATTGGCGTGGGTCATCGCGAACTCCGCCCGATGGATGACGAAACGAAGGGGGGCGGCGGAGCCGTTTTAAAACGTCAAGCGCCGCGCCCGATCAATGCTTCACGTCGCGCCAGATGTTCCGGTACGCGCCGAACGCCAGCAGGCTCGAGAACAGCAGGAAGATGACCGCCATGAAGCCATATTGGTGCCGCGTCTCCAGATTGGGGTCTGCGGTCCACACCAGGAAAGCGGCAACGTCGCGCGCCATATTGTCGACCGTGGGCTTGGTGCCGTCGGAATATTGCACCTGGCCTTCCGACCTGAGCGGCGGCGGCATCGCGATGTTGAGGTTCGCGAAATACGGATTGAAGTGCAGCCCGGTCGGCGTCTTGGCCTCGGGGAATTCCTTCAACAACGCCGCGGGCTGATCCTGATAGCCGGTCAGCAGCGAATAGACATAGTCGGCACCGCCATGGCGGGCGCGAGTCATGTAGCTGAGGTCGGGCGGGATCGCGTTGTTGTTGGCGGCGCGCGCCGCGATGTCGTTGGCGAACGCCAGCGGGAAATGGTCGGCCGGCACGCCCTTGCGGGTCGCGGCCTCACCCGTGTCCGGATTGATCGACGGAATGTTGTCGAAGCCGGCCGCGATCGCCTTCACCTGGCCTTCGCTGTAGCCGAGCCCAGTGAGATCGCGGAACGCGACGTACTTGAGCGAATGGCACGCCGAGCAGACTTCCTTATAGACTTGGAAGCCGCGCTGCAGCTGCTGTTTGTCGAACTTGCCGAACACGCCCGCCGAGCTCAGCCCCGCATTGCGCGGATGCTTGTGGAACTCGGTCTCCGCCGACTTCGGCGCGCCCGTCCAGATCTTGGGCGTGCTGTCGGACGCGACGCCCCACACGGTGATGACCAGTGCGATCGCGAGCACGCCCGCAAACGCCAACCCGACCAAAGCTGCAATCCAGCGAACCATCTGTCTTATATCCCCTATAGCTCGCTCAGTGCGCCAGCGCGGTTTCGGCCGGGTTCGTCCCGCCCTTGCCCGCGAGCACCGCTTCGGTGATCGAATTCGGCAGCGCCACCGGCCGCTCCGTCCGCGAAATCCACGGCAGGACCACCAGGAAGTGCAGGAAGTAATAAGCCGAGCAGACCTGTGCGACGATCACGTAGAACGGGTCGGCGGGCGAACCGCCGCAATAGCCCAGGATCAGCACGTCGACGACGAGCAACCAGAAGGCGATACGTGCCTTCGGACGATAATTGTTCGAGCGGATCGGCGACGAATCGAGCCACGGCAGGAAGAACAGCAGCAGGATCGACCCGAACATCGCGAGCACGCCCCACAGCTTGGCCGGCAGGATGAAGTCCGAGGTGAACGAGCGCAGGATCGCGTAGAACGGCCAGAAATACCATTCGGGAACGATGTGCGCCGGCGTCTGCAACGGATTCGCCGCGATGTAATTGTCCGGGTGGCCGAGCATGTCCGGGAAGAAGAACACCAACGCCGCGAACAGCAGCAGGAAGACGCCCAGCCCGAAACCGTCCTTCGCCGTATAATAAGGATGGAACGGTACCGTGTCCTGCTCGCCCTTGACGTCGACGCCGGTCGGATTGCCCGAGCCCGGAATGTGCAGCGCCCAGATGTGCAGGATGATCACCGCCGCGATTACGAACGGCAGCAGATAATGGAGCGAGAAGAAGCGGTTGAGCGCGGCGTCGTCCGGGGCATAGCCGCCGAGCAGCCACACGCGGATCGTCTCGCCGACCCCTGGGATCGCGGAGAAGAAGCCGGTGATGACCTGCGCGCCCCAGAAGCTCATCTGGCCCCAGGGAAGCACGTAGCCCATGAACGCAGTCGCCATCATCAGCAGGAAGATGACCACGCCGAGCAGCCACACCATCTCGCGCGGCGCCTTGTACGATCCGTAATACAGACCGCGGAAAATGTGGATGTAGACGACGATGAAGAACATCGACGCGCCGTTGGCGTGCGCATAGCGCAGGAACCAGCCGGCATTGACGTCGCGCATGATCGTGCCGTTGATCGACGAGAAAGCGGTCGCGGCGTCCGAGTGATAATGCATCGCCAGCACGATGCCGGTGACGATCTGGATCGCCAGCGCGGCGCCGGCGAGCACGCCGAAATTCCAGAAATAATTGAGGTTGCGCGGCACCGGATAGCCGGCGCCCACCGCATTGTACGCCAGGCGCGGCAGCGGCAGCTTCTCGTCGAGCCAGCGCATGAATGGCTGCTTCGGCTCGTAATGATTGGCCCAGGGGAAACTCATCTTCTTCTACCCCTTTAACCGACCAGGATCGCGGTCGGCGACGTGAACTTGTAGGGCGGCACGGCGAGATTCTTCGGCGCCGGTCCCTGACGAATGCGCCCGGCCGTGTCGTATTGCGAGCCGTGGCACGGGCAGAAATATCCGCCGAACTTGCCGCGATTGTCGCCCTCGTTGATGCCGAGCGGGATGCAGCCCAGATGGGTGCAGACGCCCAAGGTAATCAGCCAGTTCTCATGCCCCGGCTGGGTGCGCTTCTCGAGCGTTTCGGGATCGCGCAGTTCGGACAGCGGAACCGCATTGGCCTCGGCGACTTCCTTCGGCGTCAGGTTGCGCACGAACAAAGGCTGCTTGCGGAACGTCGTGATGACGCCCTGGCCCGGCTGGATCTTCGACAGGTCGACCGTGGTGGTCGATTCGGCGAGAACGTCGGCCGACGGGCTCATCTGGTTGACCAGCGGAATGAGCACCGCGACCGCGCCGGCGGTGGCGGGAAACGCCACGGCGGCAATGTTCAGGAAGTCGCGGCGACGCGGATCGCTCACGCTATCGGGCGACTCACCCTCCGGAATCACATCGTCAACGGTCGCCATTCACCTGCCCTTGCACTTCAAATCCGGCGGCGGAACGCTCGGGGAACCGGCCTTGAGGAGGCCGCGCGCCCGCCAGAACCCTTCCGTCCCCACGGAAGTTGCGCGCCTGATAGACACGGGCATGCCGCTTTGCCAACGGCTTTTTATGCGCATCGCCCTTCACCAGCCCGACATTGCCGGAAACGTCGGCACCATCTTGCGACTGGCCGCCTGCCTGGACGTGCCCGTCGACCTTATCGAACCGATGGGATTCGCCTTTTCCGACCGAGCCTTGATGCGCGCCGGAATGGACTATGCCGCGCAGGCAGAGGTGACGCGCCACGCCGACTGGCCGGCATTCGAAGCGGGCATCACGGGCCGCATCGTCCTTTTGTCCACCCAGGGCGCGGTGCGCCTTGACGCCGCCGAATTCCGGCCGAACGATATTTTGCTGCTGGGGTCGGAAAGCGCTGGCGTGCCGCAATCGGTTCACGATCGCGCCGATCTGCGGGTCATGATTCCGATGCGGCCGGGCTTTCGGTCCTTGAACGTTGCGGTTTCCGCCGCCATCGCGCTCGGTGAAGCATTACGACAGACGAAGGGATGGCCCGAATGAAGGAGCTGGACGTCGAACAGGCGACCGCGAGACAGTGGTTCGAGCAGCTCCGCGACCTGATCTGCGCCGAATTCGAATCGATCGAGCGCGAGGCGGGTTCCGACGCGCGATTCGACTATATCGCGTGGAACCGAGTCGATCCGTCGGGCGCCGATGGCGGTGGCGGCGTGCGCGGCGTGATGAAGGGCAAGGTGTTCGAGAAAGTCGGCGTCAACGTCTCGACGGTGGGCGGTGCGTTCGACGGCGAATTCGGCAAGACCATTCATGGCGCGGCCGAGGATCCGACCTTCTTCGCCACCGGGATCAGCCTGGTCGCCCACATGGCCAACCCGCACGTCCCGGCGGTGCACATGAACACGCGCTTCCTGGTCACGACCAAGCGCTGGTTCGGCGGCGGCGCCGACCTCAACCCGCCCTTGCCGGTGGCGGCGGACACCGCCGATTTCCACGAGACGCTCAAGGCGGCCTGCGATCGCCATGATCCGGCGCATTATCCGCGCTTCAAGCAATGGGCCGACGATTATTTCTACATCCCGCACCGCAAGGTGCATCGCGGCGTCGGCGGCATTTTCTACGATCATCTCGAAGGCGATTTCGCCGCCAATTTCGCCTTCACCCAGGATGTCGGGCGCGCCTTCCTGGACGCGTTTCCGCGGATCGTGCGGCGGCGGATGGGCGACGCCTTCACCGATGCCGACATCGCCGCGATGCGCGAGTGGCGCGGCCGCTACGCCGAATTCAACCTGGTCTATGATCGCGGGACGCTGTTCGGGCTCAAGACGGGCGGCAACATCGATGCCATTCTGATGAGCCTGCCGCCGGTCGCTACCTGGTCCTAGAGCGTGATGACGTGAGTCATCACGCTTTAAGCCGGCGATACGCCGCGACCTGAACCAGCGCCATGGCGATCCCGCCCAGTCCGGTGATCGTCGCGGCGATCATGTCGACGATCGTGCGCGCGATCGGATTGGGCGCGTGAACCACCATCCAGGCATCGACCTGCTCGAACGGCCAGGTCGCGATCGTCATCGCCAGGATCACCGTCATCACCGCCGCGGCGAGCGCGAGCGTGTGGCCGCGCGTCAAATGGAGGCTGCGAGTAATCGCCCCCAGCGCCCCCACCGGGGCTTCGGCCAGCAAGGTCGGCGCCAGCACGATCGTCCGCGCCAGCACCCAGAAGACGATCACGAAAAACGCGGCCATCAGCAGCGGCAGTGCCTGCGCCAGCAACAGGGCGGCCGCGATCGGTACGGCGATGATCAGCCCCGCGAGCAGCAACAACGGATAACGCCGCGCCGCGGCGATCAGTGCCTTGCTCGCCGGCGGCTGGTCGCCTGCCAGATACAAGGCGACGATCGCGAATTGGCCGAACAGCACGACCGCCTGCGCGGCGATCTGCCAGCCGCCATAGTTGAGCATCCATTGCGTGAGGCCCTGTTCATAGGCCGCCATCGTCACCGAGCCCGGCACGGCTTCGCCTGCCGCGGGCGGCGACGGCATGTCGGGGATGAACATCGCCATCGCCAGCGCGGGCAGGAATACGAACAACCCCGCCACCGCCGTCAGCACTTCCCAATCGCGCCGCCACAATCGCCAGGCATCGCGCATCAAAGCCGGAAAAGTGACTCTCACACGCCCTCGCGCGCCGACGTCGCCGCCAGATAGACTTTGGCCATGAAGCTCGACTGGACGACATAATAAGCCGTCGTCACCAGCCCGCCGAGGATCGCGACAACGATCGATCCGATCGCGAACGGCCCGGCGGTGGGATCGAGGAAGCGGAATAAGGCGCCGAATACCGAGGTCACCGCGATCGACGCGACGCCGACGACCAGCCCGAACAGCAGCACGACGCCGAGCAGCTTCCAGGCGATTCCCCGGCTGAGCGCGAACGAGCGGCGCAAGGCGGCGATCACGCCGCCTTCGGCAGCGACCACCGCGACGAGCAACGTGCTGAACCTGACCGACACGAACACGGCGAAGATCAGCCAGGCTAGGCCGTAGAGACCGATGAACCCGGCCATGGCCGGCGAGATGTCGGGCTTCGGTTCGGCGGACGCACTGGTCAGGGCGGTCAGATCGACCCCGCTCGCGACCAGCGCGAGGATAATCGGCAGGAACAGCACGACGATCACGCCGAACAGGATCAGCATGGCCAGCAGATATGGGAGGAAACGGCGTGTCGCGGTCGATTGCGCCGCGCCTCGTCCGCCATCCGGCCGGAGCGCCAGCACGGCAATGGCGAGCTGGCCCCACAGCATCGGAATCAGCAAGGCGAGCATGATCCCCTGGCCGAGCGCCGGCGCGACCGCGGTGCCGGCGAGCTTGATCGCCCCCGATATCGATTGCGGCACGAAGATCGTCAGCAACGCGATCGGCACCACCGCGCCCAGATTATCGCTGAGGAATTCGGTGGTACGATCCCAGACGTTTCCCATATTGACCATATGCGGCCCCCGATTCCCCACATGCCGATCCAGTCGTCGGCCCGAGGACGCCTGACTAGGGCGTGTGCTCACGACTGGCAACGCCCTCACCCAAGCATCTTACGGCGGCCCGCGACTTGCGCCACGTCCCCGCGCGGGAGTAGCCCCGCGCGATGATCCCCGCCGATATCGAATTGCGCGTCTCGACCGAGCAAGTGCCCTATGCCGACAGCCTGGCGGCGATGGAGGCTCGCGCCGCAGCGGTCGCCGCCGGCGATGCGCGCGAACTCATCTGGCTGCTCGAACATCCGCCGATCTATACCGGAGGCACCAGCGCCGATCCGACCGAGTTGATCGATCCGCGCTTTCCGGTCGTCCAGACGGGGCGCGGCGGGCGCTACACCTATCATGGCCCTGGCCAGCGCGTCGGCTATCTGGTGCTCGACCTCAACCGCCGCGGGCGCGACGTGCGGTGCTTCATCCATGAGCTCGAACATTGGCTGATCGCGACGCTGGGCGACTTCGGGATAGAGGCGCGGACCGAATCGGGGCGCGTCGGCATCTGGACCGGGCATGGCGCCGAGGAGGCGAAAATCGGCGCGATCGGGGTGCGCGTGAAACGGTGGGTGACCCTGCATGGCTTCGCGATCAACCTCGACCCCGATCTCGCACATTTTGGCGGAATCGTGCCGTGCGGCCTGGCCGACTATGCCGTGACCAGCGCGGCAACCCTAGGAAAACCCGTTGTTTTTGAGGAATTTGACGCGGCATTGGCGGCTCACCTGCCCGACTTTCTCGATGCGCTTTCCGCGCACGAAAAGCGGCTTGAGCAACTTCGGATTAGTGTCTAATGTCCCCCTTGATTTGGGTGATAAGGCCGGAAAAGCCGACCAAATCCACTATCTAGGGAGCTTCCAAATGCGTTCTTTCAACTCGAAGGCCGTGATCGGCACCATGATCGCGGGCGCCGCCCTGGCGGTTTCGGCCTGCACCAAGACCGAAACCACCACCAATGTCACCGACATGAACGTCACTGACGAAACCGCCACCGACAACATGACTGCGGTCGACGGCGGCGCCATGAACGGTACCGACATGATGTCGAACGACACCACGACCACCACGACCAACACGACGATGTAATTCGTCTGGTCGTCCGCCTTCGGGCGGATGGTTAGGTTTCGAGGGGCCGTCCGTTCGTCGGGCGGCCCCTTTCGATTCGTGGTGCAGATTCAGCGAACTTAAACACACCGAAACCTCTTGGGCGCGCAGGAAAATCACCGTAGGAAAGTGCCTGCGCAGGGGGCGCGAGAAGGGATGAGGATGAAAATCGTGCGTATCATGGCAGGCGTGTCGCTTGCCGCCGGCCTGTTCGCCGGATCACCGGCATCGGCGCAGTTTTTCCTGAAATCCTATGATTTCAGTGGCGCGACAGTGACCGGTGCCGAGCCGGAAATGGGCATGCCGCTGCCGGGCGCGACGCCGGCCGAATTGCGCGCCGGGCTGGTGTGGAACATGCGCGCCGCGCTCAACGTCGCGGCGCTGCAATGCGATTTCGCGCCGATGCTGCTCACGGTCGACAATTACAACGCGATGCTGCGCGACCATTCGGCCGAGCTCAAAAGCTCGCTCGACACGATCAATGCCTATTTCGTCCGCACCGCCAAGACCAAGGCGGCGGGCCAGACCGCGTTCGACCGATTCGGTACGCGCACCTATTCGGCCTTCGCCACCGTCGCCGCGCAATATGGCTTCTGCCAGACCGCCAGCAAGATCGGCCGGGAAGTGATCTTCGCGCCGCGCGGCCAGTTGGGCGATGTCGCCACCAGGTACATGCGCGAATTGCGCAACAGCCTGATCCCCTATGGCGAGCAGCAATTCCCGCGCGCCTTCTACGCCCGGACCTATCTGTTCCTGCCGGATTTCCAGCCTGATTGCTGGCGCAAGCAACGCTATAGCGCGACCTATTGCGGCAGCAGCGCCAAGAAAAAGAAGCGCTGAGCTAAAGCCCTACAGCTGTCGCGTCGCTTTTTGCGGAAAACCGGTATCCACTTTTCCGCGCGACGCTCTAGCGCAGGCCAAGCCGCTTGTGCGCCTGAAGCGTCAGGCGCCAGCGCGGCCGGGCCATGACCAACGCGATCGCCTCGGCCTCGCTCGCCGCATTGCCTTCGGCCGAGCCGGTATCGAGCGGCTGCGCGAGCAGATGGGCGAAATCCCAGGTCTCGAGCACGTCGACATCGGTACCGGGTTGCGGCCAGACCAGTTTCAGCTCGTCGCCCGATCGCTGGACCACCTCGCTCCCCGCCTTGGGGCTGATGCAGACCCAGTCGATTCCGGGATGCACGGCGAGCGTGCCGTTGCTTTCGATAGCGATGGTGAACCCTGCCGCGTGCAGCGCGTCGACCAAAGCGTCGTCGACCTGGAGCATCGGCTCGCCACCGGTAAGCACGCAGAACCGCTCCTCGCGCCCTTCCCCCCAGAAACCCGCCGCTGCCTCGGCCAGCGCGGCGGCGTCGGCGAACCGCCCGCCGCCCTCGCCGTCGGTGCCGACGAAATCGGTGTCGCAGAACCGGCAGATCGCGGTCGCGCGATCCTGTTCGCGGCCCGACCATAGATTGCACCCGGCAAAGCGGACGAACACGGCACGCCGGCCGGCATTCACCCCCTCTCCCTGGAGCGTGAGGAACATCTCCTTGACCGCGTAGCTCATCGTCAGCCGGCGTAACGCGTCGGGTCGGGAATACCGGCTTCCTCGAAGCCCTTGGCGCGGAGGCGGCAGCTGTCGCACAACCCGCAATGCACCCCGCCCGGCGCCGGATCGTAGCACGACCAGCTCATCCCCAGATCGAGCCCCAGCCGCGTGCCTTCGCGTACGATATCCGCTTTGGTCATGTGCTGGAGCGGTGCATGGATGCGGAAACGGTCGCCCTCCACGCCCGCTTTAGTCGCGAGCGCCGCCATATCCTCGAACGCGGCGACGAATTCAGGGCGGCAATCGGGATAGCCGGAATAATCGAGCGCATTGACCCCGATCACCAGGTCGCGCGCGCCCGCCGCCTCCGCCCAACCCAATGACAGGCTGAGAAAGATCGTGTTGCGCGCGGGCACGTAGGTGACCGGGATGTCGCTGCCGACGCCGCTCTTGGGAACATCGATCTCCGCGGTCAGCGCCGAGCCGCCGAACGCACGCAGGTCGAGCGGCAGCACGACATGGCGTTCGGCACCCAGCACGCCGGCGATTCGTCGCGCCGCGGCAAGCTCGATCTGATGGCGCTGGTTATAATCGATCGAAAGCGCGAGCAGGCGATAGCCCGCAGCCTTCATCGAGGCCGCGGCAACCATCGAATCGAGGCCGCCCGAGATCAGCGCGACCGCCAAAGGCGATGTAGTTTCCATGATCGGGCGGGAGCTAGGGGGTTAAGCCCTCTCTCGCAAGCCGCGATGCTTCCGGCTCTCTCCACTCTAAGCCCTCCCCCGCGTGCGGGTGCACCGGGTCGGTCATGCCCCCGGCATGACCTGAACAGCGCGACAAAAGAAGAGGGCCGCCTCGCGGCGGCCCAGTCTGGACGCTTCCACGCGTCTTTCAGGGAGGAAAGCGTGCCCGAAGAGCACATCTCCTCCATAATCCAACGACCCTAAACGCGACCTTAACGGACAGGAGGTGACGTGCACACGCCCGTCCGGCGGCCTTCATAGACAATGTCGAACGGCTGCCCCAGCGGATCGATCCCTTGCGTATCGAGGCGAATCAAATTGGGATTTTCGAGCGTGATCGTCGTGCGTCCATAACCGCGGCCCTGGCAGGTATAATGTATCGTGGCGTGGTCGGGCGCATCGTCGATGGTGAAACGCGCGCATTGAACGCCGGGATGGAACAATTGGACCATCTGCAAGGGATTGTGCACGCACATCTGTCGCGGCGCGTCGGCGCTGCCGATCTCGTGCAATTGCCATTGACCCATGCCTAGCCGGTCGAGCGCAGCCGGTCCCGCCGCCACCGCTACGCCGGCGCCCAGCCCGGCCATGGCCGCAAACGCAGCCAAGATCATCGTGCCCTTCCCCATACACACTCCTATGCCGTCGAAATGTGGCAATGGGCGGGCGATGTTACAATCACTAGACTCGGTTTCAGCGAAGCTGAAAACGACGCTAGGGCGCGGCTAACTCCGCCGATACCGGAAACGACTTCGCGCAGAACGCGCAATCGACGTTGATCATGCCATGCTCGTCGGCCATCTCGCGCCGATCCTCGGGCGTAAATTTGGCGAGCACGCCGGCAATATACACCGCGTCGCAGCGGCATCCCTTGCGGAAGTCCGACCGCGCCAGCACGCGCACTTCCTCTTCTTCGTTGAACAGGCGCCAGATCAAGGTTTCCAATGGGATCGCGGCATCGGTGAGTTCGTCCGCCCCCATCGTCCGCCCGAGGATCGCGACATGTTCCCACTCGGGATGGTCGTGCCGCACATGCAGCCGCTCACGTCCGATCTCGCCTTCCGGCAGATGTTGCAGCAACAGCCCGCCGGCGACGTGATGGCCGGCGCGGTCGCGCGCCACCCCGAAATTGATCAGCGTCGGGATTTGCTCCGACTGCGCAAAATAGCTCTCCGCGGCCTCGGCTAGCGTTTCGCCGTCGAGCGGGACGATGCCCTGATAGCGTTCGCCGGTTCCCGCCAGATCGAAGGTGATCGCCAGATATCCTTCGCCGAACAAGGCGAACAGCGTTGGCTCTTCAGGCGCCTCGGCCAGGCGATCGCCATCGAACTGGACGTAACCGCGCAAGTCGCCGCCGCGATAGTCACACACCAGCAATTTCACCACGCCAGCCTGGGTCTGCGCCTGGATGGTGAGCTGCCCCAATGGATCCTTGAGCGTCGAGCCGATCAACGCGGTCAAGGTCAGCGCCTCGGCGAGCAACCGTTCGATCGCTGGCGGATAGGCATGCGCCGCCAGAATTTCGTCGAGCACCGGCCCCAGCCGCACCAGCCGGCCGCGCGCGTGGCGAGCGGGAATGGTGAAGCCGATCGTCTGGTCGAGCTCGGTAACGTCTGCGGTCATAACAATCCTTCGTCACCCCAGCGAAAGCAGGAGTCTCTGGCGGTCAGCGCTGCGCCAAATTGCATGAGATGCCGGCGTGCGCCGGCATGACGGATGTGGGAAGCGCGCTGCCCGCGGTCAACCGATCTGCCCGAAGCACCAGCGCAGGATCGATTTCTGGGCGTGCAGCCGGTTCTCCGCTTCGGGCCAGATCAACGATTGCGGCCCGTCGAGCACCTCGGCGGTCACTTCCTCGCCGCGATGCGCGGGCAGGCAATGGAGGAATTTGGCGCCCGGCTTCGCGCCCGCCATCAACTCGCCGGTCACCTGGAACGGCATCATCGCCGCGAGCTTGGTGTCGGCGTGCTCCTGTCCCATCGAGATCCAGGTATCGGTGACGACGATGTCCGCGCCCTCGACCGCTTCGCGGGCGGTACCCACGACTTTCGCCCGACCGTTCGCCAGCGCGACTTCCTCTTCGGACGGCTGGAAACCTTGGGGACAGGCGGCTACCACATCGAACTGCATCAGCCCGGCCGCTTCCATCATCGACGTCAGCACGTTGTTGCCGTCGCCCAGCCATGCGACCTTGAGGCCCGGCAGCGCATAGCCCGCCTCGATCACCGTCTGCAGGTCGGCGACGATCTGGCACGGATGCGAATAGTCGGTCAGACCGTTGATCACCGGCACGGTGGCATAGGCCGCGAGTTCCTCGACCTTGGCGTGGTCGTCGGTGCGGATCATGATCGCGTCGACATAGCCCGACAGAATGCGCGCCGTGTCGGCGACGGTCTCGCCGCGGCCAAGCTGCATCTGGCCGGCATCCGTCACGATGCTGGTGCCGCCCAATTGGCGGATCGCCATGTCGAAGCTGAAGCGGGTCCGAGTCGAGTTCTTCTCGAACACCATCGCAAGCACATGCCCGGCGAGCGGCGCGTCGGTATCCACCTTGCCCTTGGGCCAGCCGGCGCGCGCGGCCTTACGGTCGAGCGCGTCGGCCAGCATCGCGGCCACGCCGTCGGGTCCGGCATCGGACAGGTTGAGGAAGTGGCGGATCACGATCCCTCTCCCTTTGGGCGCATCAGGTCGGTCATGCCCCCGGCATGACCTAAACAGCGCGGGGCGCTGTTTACCCGATGCGGGACGGAGCCGCGAAGCGGCGGAAGGGTGAGGGCAGAGAAGATGAGGCTGCCCTCACCCTTCCCGCTCGGCTTCGCCGAGCGGGCCCCTTCCCTCTCCCAAGGGGAGAGGGAAATTATCACGCTGCCACGGCGGCGGCGGCATAGGTCCGCGCGCCTTCGCTCAGCCGCTCGATGCATTCGGCGATGTGGTTTTCCTCGATCACCAACGGCGGCAGCACGCGGAACACGTTCTCGCCCGCGGCGACCGTCAGCAGGCCGTGATTGTCGCGCAGATGCGCGACGAAATCGCGGCTGACCGCCGGCTCCTTCATCTTGATGCCGAGCATCAGCCCCTTGCCGCGGATTTCCTCGAACAGATCGTCATGGTTCGGAATGAGCTGCTCGAACGCCGCGCGCAGCCGGTCGCCCATCGCGGTGACGTGTTCGAGAAAGCCCGGCTCGAGCATCACGTCGAGCACCGCCTCGCCCGCCGCCATTGCCAGCGGGTTGCCACCATAAGTCGAGCCGTGGGTACCGATCACCATCCCCTTGGCCGCTTCCTCGGTAGCGAGACAGGCGCCGAGCGGGAAGCCGCCGCCGATGCCCTTGGCCACGGTCATGATGTCGGGGGTGATGCCGTAATGCTCATACGCCCACATCTTGCCGGTACGGCCATAGCCGCACTGAATTTCGTCGAGGATCAGCAGCAGACCGTGCTCGTCGCACGCCTTGCGCAAGCCCTGGATGAATTCGGGCGTGCCGGCGGTCATCCCGCCCTCGCCCTGCACCGTCTCAACCAGGAAGCCCGCGGTCTCGTCGTCGATCAGCGCGAGCGCGCCTTCCAGGTCGTTGAACTTCGCATAATCGAAGCCCGGCAGCAGCGGCTCGAAGCCGTCGCGCATCTTGGGCTGGTCGGTGGCGCTGATCGCGCCGAGCGAGCGGCCGTGGAACGCATTCTTGAAGGTGATCAGCTTGTAGCGGTCGGGATTGCCGTTGACGTCGTGATAACGGCGCGCGGTCTTGATCGCGCATTCGATCGCCTCGACTCCAGAATTGGTGAAGAACACCGTGTCGGCGAAGCTGATGTCGACGATACGCTGCGCCAGGTGCTCGCCTTGCGGGCTGCCGTACAGGTTCGATACATGCATCAGGGTCGCCGCCTGGTCGGCGATCGCCTTGGTCAGCTTGGGATGGCCGTGGCCGAGAGCGTTGACCGCGATGCCGGCCGCGAAATCGAGATAGCGCTCACCACGCTCGCCGATCAGATAGCAGCCCTCGCCTCGGACCGGACGCACCCCGCACCGCGGATAGACGGGCATGAGCGGAGTGATGGTCACGGCGATGGCCTCCTTCAATTGCAAAAAAGCAAAAAGGGCGGCCCATCCGGACCGCCCGGAGCGGGCATTTACTTGGTCCAGCCATGGAGCGTCAACACCGCCGGACCGAATCGGCCATGACATAGGTTGAGCGAGTCATGCCCAAGGCGCATGACGACCGGATCGCCTTGCCCGGCGATCCGGCGGAAGATGACTACCCATGCCGGCGCAAGCCGCTGCGGCGTGCTTGGACAAGGCGGGCGGCGACTAGGCCGCCACCCACCTTCGATCAGTTGTTACGGGGGCGGTAAATGCCGTCGTCGGACGGCGGCATATTGTCACCGTCCTGCCCATTGGGATCGTCATAGCTCTGGTCGTCGGCAGGTGGCGTCGTCGCGCTGTACGAATCGCTGACCGGTGGCGTCGATCGATCGGCGTCCTCGTTCCGCGACGGTGCGCGATAGGAATCGTCATTCTCCGGCGCGGCACGGCGGGGATCGTAGGACGGCGATATATTGTAGGAGTCGTCCGTACGAGGCGTGCTGCGATACGAATCGTCCGGTGCGGACGAATAAAGCTGGTCGTCGTCATCGTCGCCGGGCGCGCGGCGGGCGCTGTCATAGCCGCCCTGGGGCGTCGATCCATAAGTGGGGGGATAGTCGGTCGAGCGGCCACGATAAGCGTAATCATTGCCCGAGTCGCCGCGCGCCTCGCGCAGATCGCGTAGCAGCGCGAAGGTCCGGCGAGTGAGATCGCGGCGCACATCGCCATCGTCGTCGCGCTGGGCGCGGCGGTCCAGCCGCACCAGGTCGTCGGCCTGCTGGCGCAGGTTGCTTGCCTGATCGTCTGAAATCTCGCCGCGGCGCTCGGCGGTATCGATCATCGAGCGGATTTGGTACGGCGTCGGCACCGCGGTGCGAGCATAGCCGTTGCCGTAACTGCCCGAATAATCGCGGTTATAGGATTGCGCCGTCGCGGGCACCGCGCTCAAGGCGGCGAGGCTCGCCGCCGATATCAACAGAATGCGCATGTTACCGGAACTCCACTGGGTGGGATCATAACGCGCGATAGAGGTGCGATGTTGCGTGCAGGCTGAACGCCGCCGTCACCCGCCGTTCAGTCGACTGCGTCGCCAAGCCGTCGGCCGGTCGTCAGCTCTTGATCTTCCAGCCCTTGTTGAGCAGCCAGTAGCAGGTCAAGGCCAAGACGACGTCCAGGCCGAACACGACCACGCTGCCGATGAGCACCGGCGAGTCGGCGGTGCCCAGGAACCCGTAGCGGAAGCCCGAGATGATGTAGAAGAACGGGTTGCCGTGGCTGAAGGCGCGGAATGCGGGCGCCAGGCGGTCGACCGAATAGAAGGTACCCGACAACAGTCCCAATGGCACGATGACGAAGTTGGTCACCGCCGCGGCATGGTCGAACTTGTCCGCCCAGATCGAGGTCAGCACGCCGAGCAGCGACAGGAACGCCGCGCCGAGGAAACCGAACCAGATCACCGCCCACAAATGCTGCGGCCAGACCCCGATGCCGTAGAGCGCCATCGCCGCCCAGACGATGAAGCCGACGATAAAGGCACGCGTCATCGCCCCACCGACCAAAGCCGCAAGCAACTCCATCGTCGACAAGGGCGGCATCAGATAATCGACGATCGTGCCCTGGATCTTGCCGACCAGCAGCGAGAAACTGGCATTGGCGAAGGCCGGACCCATCATTCCCTGGCTGATGATCAGCCCCGGCGCGATGAAATCGCCGAACGGAATGTCGACGCCGCCGACCTGAACCGGACGTTTGGCGCCCGTCGCGACTGTAAAAACGACCAGAAATAGCAAGGTCGTGGCGGCCGGCGCCCAGATCGTCTGCAGGTGCACCTTGAAGAAACGGCGCACCTCCTTCACATAGAGGGTTCTCAGGCCACCCCAGTTCACGCTCCGGATCACCGGAACGCCGGGGGGTGCCATAACAGTGATTTTCTCACCGGAAGTGGTGGGCGCGTCCATCGGCCACGCAGGTAGGCGCTGACGCGATGCCCCGCAACCGTCTGGTGACGTTTTGGAAGGAATGTGAATGAGCTGGACCGACGACCGCATCGATACGCTGAGGACGATGTGGGAAAAGGGCATGACGGCGAGCCAGATCGCCGAGGCGCTGGGCGATGTCAGCCGCAACGCGGTGATCGGCAAGGCGCATCGCCTGGGCCTGCAATCGCGCCCGTCGCCCGTGAAGCCCAATGACGACAGCGCGTCGCCCACCCCTGCCCCGGCGCCGGTCAAGAAGGCCGCGCCGCCGGTTGCCGAGGCACCACGCCCCGCGCCAGCCCCTGCTCCGGTCCCGGCGGCACCGCCCGCCGCGGCAGCGATACCCGCTACGCCTGCCACCCCCGCTCCCGACGCCCCGCCCCAGCCGATCCTGCGCTCGGTCGGTCCCGGCGGCTTCGTGCGCCAAGCGCCAGGCGAGCAGCAGCCGCCGATCGCGCCAGCACCGCCGCGCCGGCTGGTTCCCGCCAAGCCGTCGCCCGAGATTGCCGGCAAGACCAGCCTGCTCGATCTCAACGACAAGATCTGCAAATGGCCGCTGGGCCATCCCGGCGAGCCCGATTTCCATTTCTGCGGCGACAAGGTGAACCCGGGATTCCCCTATTGCGTCGCGCATTGCGGCCACGCCTATCAGGCGCAGCTGCCGCGCCGCGACCGTCGCCCGCCGCCGCCGCTGCCGTTCGGCGGTCCGCGCGTCCGCTGACCCGGGATCATCGATGACCGCATATCGCGCGTCCGAAGAGCATTCGGGCGCGCGATTTGCTGTGGATAGGCGACGCCGTCGCGCGCGCAGCCCTTGCAGCGGATTCCGCCCCTCCTATACGTGACATATGTCCGACGATTTGTTCGCTTCTTCCGGTAAGCCCGGCAACGAGTATGACGCCTCCTCGATCGAAGTGCTCGAGGGGCTGGAGCCGGTGCGCCGCCGGCCCGGCATGTATGTCGGCGGGACCGACGAGCGCGCGATGCACCACCTCGCGGCCGAAGTGCTCGACAATTCGATGGATGAGGCGGTCGCCGGGCACGCGACGCGGATCGAGGTCACGCTGGATATCGGTAACCGGCTGACGATCGTCGACAATGGCCGCGGCATGCCGGTCGACCCGCATCCCAAATTCCCCGACAAGTCGGCGCTCGAAGTGATCCTCTCGATGCTGCATGCCGGCGGCAAGTTCGACGGCAAGGCTTACGCAACCTCGGGCGGTCTGCACGGCGTCGGCATCAGCGTGGTCAACGCGCTGAGCGAGGACACGGTGATCGAGGTCGCGCGCAACCGCGAATTGTTCCGCCAGCGCTTTTCCAAGGGACTGACGCTCGGTCCGATCGAGAAACTGGGACCGACCCCCAATCGCCGTGGCACCTCGGTCGCGTTCACGCCCGACCCCGAGATTTTCGGGCCCGAGCTGCACTTCAAGCCGGCGCGGCTGTACAAATTGGCGCGCTCCAAGGCGTATCTGTTCGCGGGCGTCGAGATTCGCTGGAAATGCGCGCCCGAACTCATCACCGACGACACCCCAGCCGAAGCGGTATTCCAGTTCCCCGGCGGCTTGGCCGATCATCTGAAGGAGCAAATTGGCGACCGCGAATGCGCCACCGCCAATTTCTTCTCGGGCAGCCAGGATTTCCCCGGCGAAAGCCAGGGCCGCGTCGAATGGGCAGTGGCCTGGCCGCTCTGGTCCGACGGCAGCTATAGCTGGTATTGCAACACCATCCCGACCCCCGACGGCGGCACGCACGAAGCCGGCCTGCGCGCCGCACTCGTCCGCGGCATCCGCGCGTTCGGCGAATTGGTCGGGCAGAAGCGCGCCAAGGACATCACCGCCGACGACGTGATGGTCGGCTGCGAGCTGATGCTGTCGGTGTTCATCCGCGAGCCGCAATTCCAGAGCCAGACCAAGGATCGGCTGACCAGCCCCGAGGCGGCAACTATGGTCGAGCGCGCGGTGCGCGACCATTTCGACCATTTTCTGTCGGACAATATGGACCGCGGCAAGGCGCTGCTCGGCTATGTCGTCGAGCGGATGGACGAGCGCCTCCGCCGCAAGCAGGAGCGCGAGGTCAAACGCAAGTCGGCGACCTCGGGGCGCAAGTTGCGCCTGCCTGGCAAACTGACCGATTGCTCGGCCGACGATCCCGCCGGCACCGAGATTTTCATCGTCGAAGGCGATTCGGCCGGCGGCTCGGCCAAGCAGGCACGCGACCGCAAGACCCAGGCGATCCTGCCGATCCGCGGCAAGATCCTCAACGTCGCGAGCGCAACGAGCGCCAAGATCTTCGCCAACCAGGAAATCGCTGACCTGACCTTGGCGCTAGGCTGCGGCACGCGCAAGGACTGCGAACCCGACAATCTGCGCTACGAACGCGTGATCATCATGACCGACGCCGATGTCGACGGCGCGCATATCGCGACCCTGTTGATGACCTTCTTCTTCCAGGAAATGCCGGACATCGTCCGCCGCGGGCACCTCTATCTTGCCCAGCCGCCACTCTATCGCCTGACCGCCGGCACCAAGAGCCTGTACGCGCGCGACGATGCGCATCGCGCCGAGCTCGAGGCCAAGGAGTTCAAAGGCAAGAAGGTCGAGGTCAGCCGATTCAAGGGTCTGGGCGAGATGAACCCCAACCAGCTCAAGGAAACGACGATGAATCCCGGCTCGCGCGGGCTGATCCGCATCACCTTGCCGCAGGAATATGAAGAACGCGCCGGCGTGAAGGATCTGGTCGACCGGCTAATGGGCACCAACCCGGCGCACCGCTTCGCCTTCATCCAGGAAAATGCCGCCAGATTGGATGAAGAAGCGATCGACGCGTGATCGCGCGACGCTTCCGCGATTCGAAGCAGAATGGTACGAACGGCTGTCGCGTCTGGAAGGATTCACGTCATGTCGCGTAGCTTGACCCTGTTCGCTTTATTGCTCGCCTCTGCTCCGGCGACCGTCGCCGCGCAGGATAACGCGGCCGATGCTTCCAAGGCCGACATCGTCATTACCGGCGAGCGCCTTCCTGACCTGCAGAAAGCGCTGAAGGCCTGTATCGACCGCAAATGTCCGCCCGATCAGGACATCAATGCCACGCTGAAGGTCGCCGAGCACCAGTTCGTTGACGGCAAATATGAGGATGCTCGCTCCACCCTGCTCAAGTCGATCGGTCGCAATAAGCGCTTTGCGCACGACTATCCCGAGCCGGTGGCCGACCTCTTGCGCGCCAATTACCGCATCGCGGCGCATCTCGGCGACGGAGAGGCGTTCCGGGTCGGCACGTTCGATATGGTAAGCGCGCTCAAGGCTGGCCTGCCAGAGAAAGACCCGCGCGTGCTGGGCGGGGAAATCGAAGTCGGCGACATGTATGCGCGGTTCAACCGCATAGATGAGGCGGTCGACAAATATTCGAGCGTCGAGCGCCAGGCGGTTAAGCTCGGTCTGTACAACATCCAGGGCATGGCACGCCTGCGCATCGTCGGCCTGTACAGCCAGCTCGCGCTGGCGCTACCGTTCGAATATAAGGGCGAAGCCCACAAAGCCGCGGACTGGCTGATCAACAATGCCGACCCGCATATGAAGCCCTTCAGCCAGGCGGCTCGCGTACTGATGGCGCGGCTGGATGCCAAGACCGGCGACCCCAGTGCGATCGACAAGCTGATCGCCGATTACCGTGCCACCGACCAGGGTAGTGCACCGGTGTTGCTTTATGCCCCACCGCTCAAATCGGTCGATGACACCGACCGTGGCGCAAATTCGGGAGAGACGCTGACCAAATTGTCGCGGACCAGTTATGACGGCGAATGGGTCGATATCGGCTTTTGGGTAACCCCTGACGGCCGGGTCAGCGATGCCGGCGTGCTGCGCTCGGGCAAGTCGGTTGATGAACCCTATTGGGTGAAGCCGATCCTGACGGGAATAACCGCGCGACGCTATGCCCCGCTCAAGATGGATCCGTCGCAGCCTGGGGTGATGCGCGTCGAACGCTATACGCTGACAGCGCGGCTCACCACCAATACCGGATCGCGGTTGCTGGTCAGGGAGCCCAGGCCACAGATCGAGATGCTCGATCTGTCGGTCGATCCGCCGTCCGGTCCGAAGGCCAGCTGAATTCGGCGATGCGCGTGTGGATGATCCGCGCGCTCGTCGTGGTCGCCTGCCTAATGCCGGCGCCATTGGCTGCAGCGCAGACCCCTATCGCCGAGGCGGTACGCGCTGATCCCGCGCTCGATGCGCGTTCGCGCCAGTTGATCGGCGTGATCGCCGGCAGCGGTGACTTCGATGGCTATTTTGCTCCGAGCTTCCATGCCGCGTTGCCCAAGGAAAAATGGGAAACGGTCGTTGCGTCGATGACCGCCCAGATGGGCAAGCCGCTGGCGATCGACAGGCTGACCGCCGTCACGCCATTCTCGGCCAATCTGCGGGTCCGGTTCGAACGCGGTATCGTCAATGCGCAGATCGCGATCGATCCGGCGGCGCCGCATCAGGTCGTCGGCCTGCTCTTCACCGGCCCCGAGATGACGGGGGATACGCTCGACAAGCTCGCCGCCGATATCCGGGCGCTTCCCGGAACGACCGGCCTTGGCATCTACGCGCTCGGTGAAGGAGCGCCGCGCCTGGTGACCGGGATCGCGCCCGACAAGGCGATGCCGCTTGGCTCGGCGTTCAAGCTCTGGGTACTCGGCGAGCTGGCGCGCGAGGTGGGTGCGGGCGACCGCAAGTGGAGCGACGTGGTGCCGGTCGGTCCCGCGTCGCTGCCCTCGGGCATTACGCAGAACTGGCCGGCGGGCAGCCCGGTGACGATCCAGACGCTCGCCACTCTGATGATCTCGATCAGCGATAACACCGCAACCGACACATTGGTGTCGCTAGAGGGCGATCGGCTCGATGACTTCGTCACCAAGGCGGGCGTCGCCGGCCTCGCGCCGGTCCTGACCACGCGACAGATGTTCGCGCTGAAAAGCTCCGCCAATGCCGATCTCGCGGCACAATGGGTGACATCGCCGGCGCCTTCGGCGCGGCGCAAACTGCTCGATGGCAATGCTGAACGGCTGCGGACGACGCCGGTCGACCCGATGATGTTCGCTGGGAAGCCGAGCAAGATCGATACGCTCGAATGGTTCGCCAGTCCTGCCGAGACTGCCGGGATGTTCGACTGGCTCCGCAAGGAGGACGGGGAAACGCCCCTGGCGTTGCTGGCGATCAATCCCGGGATCGATCCCGCCACGCGCAGCAAGTTCGACTATGTCGGGTTCAAGGGCGGGTCAGAACCCGGCGTCGTCACGCTCAATTTCCTGGTCAGGCGCAAGGACGGGCGCTGGCTCGCGATTGCCGCCGGCTGGCATCGGAACGACGCCGGTGTCGAGGAGAACCGGCTCATCATGCTGATGACACGGGCATTGGTGCTATTGGCGGACGGACCCTTGCCGAACTGACGAGACGCGGATCGGAAAAGGAAAAAGTCCCTTCTCCCCTTGTGGGAGAAGGTTTGAGGCGCGGGTTGCTTCGCTCTACCCGCCGCGCATCCGGCGCGCGTGATAGGCCGCCCGAAGCGCGATCGCGGTCAACATCAGCAACATGCCCCAGGCCACGACGATCATCGGAATCAGCGCAGGGATCGCCGGCCAGGCCCAGGCGCGCAGCGCGGCGACCACCGCGCCGACCAAGGTGATCCCGATCCCGCCCCAGCGCACGCCGCTGGCGACACCCCGCAGTTCGCGGCGATAGGCGGCGAGTTCGCCCGGATCCTTCAAGTTCGGGGGCGGGCGGCTTTCCATTCGTCCTCCAGCAATCCCCAGATCAGGCTGTCGCGCACGCCGATATGCGTGTCCCATTCGGCACGCAGCCGCGCCTCCAGCGTGAATCCCAGGCGTTCGAGCACCGCAGTCGACGCCTTGTTGTCGGGGTCGGTATCGGCGAACACCCGGCGCTGGCCTTCGGCGAACAACAGGTCGATCATGGCCGCGACCGCCTCGGTGACGATGCCGCGCCCCCAATAGGCACGCTTCAACACATAGCCGATCTCGGTCACCTTGCCCTGGCGCTTCTCGTAGCAGGCGACGGTGCCGATCGCCGTGTCATCGCCTTTCAGCGTCACTGCCCAGGCGCGCCAGGTGTGGTCGGCGATGCCGCGTTCGAGCCGGGCGCGGCTTTCCTCCAGAGTCGTGGTAGCGGGGTGCGAGCCGTAGGTGTTGGCCTCGGCGTCCGAATACATCGGGTGAAGCGCCTCGGCGTCCTCGATCCTGAGCGGTCGGAGGATCAGCCGTTCGGTCGTCATGACCGGCAGCGTCACGCGCCCAACGCCTCCACCAGCGCCTTGACCTTCTTCTGCCGCCACTGCGGCAACGGGGCGACGAGCCAATAACCCAGTCGGTACGGCTTGGCCTCGCCCACCGCGACAATGCGCCCGGCGGCAATGTCCCGCCGCGCGAGCAGTTCGGGCACGGTCGCCCGCCCCAGTCCTTCGGCCGCGGCGTCGATCGCCAGCCCGGCATCGGCGACGCGCACCAGCGACACGGCATCGTCGTTGAGGCAGCCCGGCCAGGAAATCCGCGTATCGGCACCGCCGCCCGGCCGCTGCACCGTGATCATGCCTTCGGATTCGAGCGCCTCGCCCTCATGCTCGCCCGGCCCCTCGCCCCACCGGATCGCGAGGTCGAGATTGGCCTGGGTGAAATCCAGTTCCTCGTCGGCGGCGATCAGCATGAAGCGCATCTCGCCATCGGCGGCGCTGATCTCGGCCAGCCGCGGCATCAGCCAGCAATGCAGCACGTCACGCGGCGCGGCGATGGTCAGCGACTTGGACGACTGGCCGGCCTGCATCGCGCGGACCGCTTCCTCGAATTGCAGGAAACCCTGGCGCAGCGCGTCGAGCCCGGCCTCTCCTTCCGGCGTCAGTTCCAGGCCCTTGGTCGTGCGGCGGAACAGCACCACGCCCAGCGTATCCTCGAGCGCGCGGATCTGCTGCCCGACCGCGGCCGGCGTCACCGCGAGCTCGTCGGCGGCGCGGGTGAAGGAGAGATGGCGGGCCGCGGCGTCGAGCACGCGCAGGCCGTTGAGAGGAAGATGCGTGCGCTTCATGCGACCGTCATGCCCCCACCGCAGGCGCGAGCAGCGCGAAGCGGGGAATGTCGACATCGAACGGCGAGCCGTCCTCGGCGATCATGTGGTAGCTGCCCTGCATCGCCCCGGTCGGCGTCGCCAGCGGGCAGCCCGAAACGTAATCGAAGCTCGCGCCCGGGGCGATCACCGGCTGTTCGCCGACCACGCCTTCGCCTTCGACCGAATGGCGCGCGCCGCGCCCGTCGGTAATCACCCAATGCCGGGTCAGCAGCTGGATCGTCGCCGGCGACTCGTTTTCGATGCGCACGTGATAGGCCCAGAACCAGCGACCGCGATCGGGCTCGGACTGTTCGGGCAGGAAGCTGACCGAGACGCGCACGACCACCCCGCGCGTTTCCGCGACATTGGGGAACAGCGCCTTCATCGCGTCGCTCAAGCCTCGCTCCTCACAAGCTGACTGCCTTCAACGCCTGGTCGAGGTCGTCGATCACATCGTCAGGATCTTCCAGCCCGACGTTGAGCCGCAGCATCCCTTCGGTGACGCCCATTTCGAGGCGTTTTTCCTCGCTGACGCCGGCATGCGTCGTCGACGCCGGATGTGTCATCAGCGAACGAGAATCGCCGATATTGTTGGAGATATCAATGAGCGCGAGCGCATCGAGCAGGCCGTGTGCCTGCGTCCGCCCGCCGTCGACCTCGAACGCGAAGATCGGGCCGGCCGCATCCATCTGCCGCATCGCGAGATTGTGCTGCGGATGGCTCGGCAGGCCGGGGTGGAGGATGCGCGGCACGCGGCCCTCGAGGAATCGCCCGACCTTGAGCGCGTTCTCGCTTTGCCGGTGCGCGCGCAGATCGAGCGTCTCGAGTCCTTTCAGCACTACCCAGGCATTGAACGGCGACAAGGTCGGTCCGGTATTGCGCGTGAACGAGAGCAAGGTGTTCTCGATGAACTCCTCGCTGCCGCACACCGCGCCGGCCAGCACGCGGCCCTGTCCGTCCATCATCTTGGTCGCGGAATAAGCGACGACATCGGCGCCGAAATCGAGCGGCCGCTGCAGCACCGGCGTCGCGAAGGCGTTATCGACCACGGAGACGATGCCGCGTTCCCTGGCGATGCCGCACACCGCTTCCAGGTCGACCACATCCATCGTCGGGTTGGCCGGCGTTTCGAAGAAATAGACCTTGGTCTGGGGCCGGGTCGCGTCGATGAATTGCTGCGGATCGCGCGCATCGATCACCGTCGTCTGGATGCCGAACTTGGGCAGCAAGGTATCGACCAGCCAGCGGCACGAGCCGAAGGCCGCACGACCCGCGACGACGTGATCGCCGGTCTGCAATTGGCACAGCAGGGCCGCGGTCATCGCCGCCATGCCCGTCGCCATCGCGCGGCAGGCCTCTGCCCCTTCGAGCAGCGCGATCCGTTGCTCGAGCATCTGCACGGTCGGATTCTGCAGGCGCGAATAGGTCATGCCCTGCTGCTCGCCCGCGAACCGCGCCGCGGCATCGCCCGCGCAATCATAGGCATAACCCGACGTCAGGAAGAGCGCTTCGGACGTCTCCCCGAATTCCGATCGCACCGTCCCGCCGCGCACCGCCTGGGTGGCCGGGCGCCAGTTTTGCGTGATCGAGCGGTCTTGTCCGGTATGGCGTTTCATCGTTTCCGGGCTTTGCGGCGGACGGGGGGGAAAGGTCAAGTTCCGCCCGACTTAAATCCTCCCCATCGCAGATGGGGAGGGGGACCGCCGGCGAAGCCGGTGGTGGAGGGGAAATGCCGCGAGCAATCCCGCCGCTACGCGGCTGCGGCCCC
>NZ_BCYX01000028.1 GCF_001598415.1 Sphingomonas mali NBRC 15500 | reverse complement strand
GAGAGGGAGGGGCCCGCCGCCAAAGGCGGCGGGAGGGTGAGGGTCTTCTTTCTTCTGTTTCGGCACACGCCTGGAAGAAGAAAGAAGACCCTCACCCAGCCTGCACCGGGTGAACAGCGCCCCGCGCTGTTCAGGTCATGCCGGGGGCATGACCGACCCGGTGCACCCGCTTGCGGGAGAGGGTTAGTGCAGCTTCAGCCCTCCGAGCGCGACCAAGGCGTTGCCGATGGCGGATACACGCCCTAAGCATCCCCTCCTGACCTATCAGGAGGGGACATGCGTCACGTTGCGATCGTCGGATCGGGTCCCGCCGGCTACTATACCGCCGAAGCGTGCCAGAAACAGTTCGGCGACCAGGTCCGGGTCGACATCATCGACCGCCTGCCCGTCCCCTATGGCCTGATCCGCACCGGCGTTGCGCCCGACCATCAGTCGATCAAGGGCGTGTCGCGCCGCTACGAAGCCACCGCGCTATCGGACAATGTCCGCTTCGTCGGCAACGTGACGGTGGGCGAGGACGTCTCGATCGCCGAATTGCTCAACCTTTACGACGCCATCGTGCTGGCGACCGGAGCGCCGGCCGATCGCACGCTGGGCATTCCGGGCGACGACCTTCCCGGCGTGGTCGGATCCGCGGCATTCGTCGGCTGGTATAACGGCCATCCCGATTTCGCCGATCTGGCGCCCGTGCTGAGCGGCCCCGGCGCGGTGATCGTCGGCGCGGGCAATGTCGCGCTCGACGTCGCCCGCGTGCTGGCCAAGACCGGCGCCGAGTTCACAGGATCGGATATCGTCGGCCATGCGCTAGATTTGCTCGACGGCGCTACGCACGAGCGGATCACCATCCTGGCGCGGCGCGGTCCGCATCAGATCGCGATGACGCCCAAGGAACTCGGCGAGCTCGGCCATCTCGAACGCGCAGTACCGCATGTCGATCCGGCCGACCTGCCGCCCGAGGCCGAGGACGCCGCGCTCGACCCGGGGTTGCGCAAGTCGGTCAGCCATTTGCGTAATTTCGCGACGCTCGACCTGGCGAAGCCGATCACCATCGAGTTCGACTTCTACGCAATGCCGATCGCGATCGAGGGCGACGGCAAAGTCGAACGCGTGATCGTCGAACGCACCGCGATCGATGCCGAGGGCCGCGCCAACGGCACGGGCGAGACCTATGTCGTTCCCGCGGCGCTGGTCGTGAGCTGCATCGGCTATCGCACGCCACCGATCGAGGGCGTGCCCTATGATGCCAAGCTCGGCCGCTTCGCCAACGACGAAGGGCGGATCGCACCCGGTCTCTATGCGGTCGGCTGGGCGCGGCGCGGGCCGACCGGCACGATCGGCACCAACCGCCCCGACGGCTTCATGATCGCCGAACAGATCGCCGCCGATACGCCCGACGATTACGGCAAGGAAGGACGCGCCGGGCTCGACATGCTGCTGCGCGACCGCAATGTCGACGTCGTGACCTTCCGCGACTGGCAGAAGATCGAAGCGGCCGAGACCGCCGCGGCGCGCGACGGGTCGCCACGCGAGAAGTTCACCAGCATCGATGCCATGCTCGCGGCGCGGGGAGTCTAGCCCGCTCGTCATCCCGGCCCTGTGCCGGGATCCAACGGGCAGCAAGCGCCGGACAAGAAGCTTTCGCGTCGCGTTCGCGGCACGGTGGATGCCGGGACGAGCCCGGCATGACGATTGAGAGTTACGATGCCTGCCCAACCCGGCCAACGCAGGCTTGCGCGACTCCCCCGGCATGGTTATAGGCGCCCCCTCGCACGGCCGGGCTCGCCCGGAATTGCGCCGGTCGGGGAATAGCTCAGCCTGGTAGAGCACTGCCTTCGGGAGGCAGGGGCCGGAGGTTCGAATCCTCTTTCCCCGACCAAATTACAATGACTTAGGGCGCGACGCCCAGTCATGTACGCAAAACGTACGGAAAACATCATCGGACGAAATGCGATGAAATGAACTCCCGCCGGGGATTCGTCAGTGCGGCCGGGTTCATCTCGCCGACCGCACACTGCCCGGATTGCGCCGATAACGGCGTACCTTTCCAACTTGGTCTGATATTCTCTCAATCTACCAAGTGATCGACCGCAGCGTGGAGGATGGCATCGCGGTGTGCCAGGCGGCATCGTTTGCGAAGGCTTCTGCCGCGATCTTCGTGCGACCTCGCCGCTTGGACGTATCGCCGCTCGTGGCTCACGTTCGGCAGTAGGTAACCACGGCCGCAGTAGCGACGCGGATTCTCACTTCCGTTTCCGGCCGGAGGTCATGAGATCGGGTTTCGGCGGCGGCTTCCACCCTGGCGGAGGAACCGGCCGCTGCCGGCTCGTGCCAAGTCCCATGGCACCCGGCTGCTGACGAACTAGGCCCGACGTATCGGCCTGTGCTGCTTCTGTAGCGCTCGCTCCGCCTCGCATCAGATTGATGCGGTCACGAATGCGCCGCGCCTCCTCGAAATTGAGAGCACTCGCCGCAGCGTCCATCTGGCGTTGCAGATCCTCGATTGTGTCGGTCATCACCGACCAACGCGCGACTGCGACTTTGGGCGGCATTGCGCCTTATTCTGTTGAAAAACTCCCGAGAGGCGCGTTGAACGCGCGGAGCAGGTAATAATCAGTCGCACAACTAATCATTTTTCTCGTAATCGTTCAACAAAGGCGACGTTCCTGATACGTCATTGTCAGCGTTCCGACCATGGCTGGCGCTGGCGGAGTTTTTCAACACAATACGCCCCAATAGCCGCCGTTCGTGCGCGATCACCGCGATCCCAAAAGCTGCCGTTCGTCCAGGCAGCCAACGAACTCCGCTGGCACTTTGGAGCTGAGAGGATATTATTGCAGCCGTTAATCCCCCTTGGAGCGGGCCGATGATCCAACGAGCACGTGCGATGGCTATCGTAACGCTGCTCTACGCTTCGGTTGCGCAGGCGAATATATGCTTGGTGCCGGTTCGCGATCGAGTGTCGCATAAATGAGCTGCAGACTCTGAAAAGTGACCTGACCTCCTCCGAGCCATAACTGACGTTCCCCAGTACGCGGTATCCCCAGCCACGAGCGTTGGCTCACGCACCCAACTCGCTAGCAAGCCCTTAAGGTCCGGTACGGCTGATAAGCGCTAGTCATCGTATAGACGTTGCGCCAACGGAACATATTTGTCGCAAGCCTGTTTCGAGTCTACCAACAAAGTGGAGTATGATCATGGCAGAGTATCGCGATAACGCAGGGAACACGACATATGTCGAGCGGAAGAGCAATACTGGAATGATCGTTGGCGCGGTCGTTCTGTTGGCCATCGTCATCATCGGTCTGCTATTCGCCACGGGGTTCTGGAGCGCTAATATCAAAGGCGGCGAACTGCCGAAGGTCAACGTCAGCGCCAAGGGTGGCGCGCTGCCCGACGTCGACGTGAAATCGAAGGAAGTCGTCGTTGGCACGTCAAAGACGACGGTCGACGTCCCTACGGTGAAGACCGAGAAGAAGGCGATCGACGTCCCGACCGTCGGCGTGAAGGACAACGGCAACAAGTAAGCCGTCGGTTTTTTGGTCGTTTTCGTAAGGAGCGCTCCGCTGACATCGGCGGGGCGCTTTTGTCTCGCTAGCTATGTCAGCGTGACATCATCTGATCGTTTCTTGGCTGATAGCAGCTATATAGGAGGCCGGGCGCCTGCGCGCGCCGGTGAAGGTGCCACTGCTTACCCTGGCTTTCTATTACTGCCAGCCGAAAGCTTGAGGGTGTCAACCGAGCGACTGCTCACACGTCAGGATTGGTGCGGACACTCCGCCGCTGCCGCCAGTGGCGCGAACTCCGCCGGCTATAAAAAGGCGCCCGGGAGTGACCCCGAGCGCAAGAGCTTCCGGTAGTCAGAACGAAATGATCAGTTCGTCGGAGAGTTCCCGACACCTTGCCCTGTGGGTGATCGCTCCAATATGTTCATGTTCAACTATACCAGACCTTAACAGTGTTGGGCTGAGTGTCGGGCGTTCCGACTCTGTATCGGAGGGGGTGCCATGCTACACGAACCGACCAAGGACGCCGCATATTTCAGCCGGCGCGCGGTGGTCGAACAAACCCTGGCGGCTGCCTGCACAGATCCGACCGTCGCTTCCGTACATCTCCAAATGGCCAAAGAATATGACCGAAAAGCGAAGGAAGCCGCCAGCCGCGATTTTTGACATTCTGGGCGATCGGCATCGCGCGCCCCGAGGCCAGAGCGGTTCTTACGTGTCTCCTGTCCTGGCATTTCGCTAGATCAATGCAGAGCGCAATACCGCTTTAGCTTTGCGCGATTGACGAGCCGATCAACTGCAGAACGCCGTCCTCGATCTCCGCAGTAGCGCGCGGGGCGCAATACCATACAGCCGCAATCCGACGTGCGATTGCACGACCATTATTGCGGTCGAACGACGGTAGCTGTCAAATAAACTATTACCGATCGCCCGTATGCCCGCAGACTAACGAGGAACGACGATCGCGCCGACACGGACGCTGGAACATCCTTCTGACGCTCAATTTTGTCCGACTGGTGAGACAGCTCAAGCATTAACGGGATGACAGAGGGCTCAACCCCAGGCGGAAGCCTTTCGTCATAAGTCTTTCGGAGCAACTGTCCGAGCTCGTGCAGGTCTCGCGATTGTGGTGATCCGCTCCCCGCCAAGCTAGCCTCCTTGATGCAGTCGCAAAACAACCGTCAAAAACGTAGAAGGTTCATGCGCAGAAGCGGCCAGCTCTGCCCCACCCAGAATGGCACGGCGGATTGACACAACTACCCGGACGCGCTTCGGGCCAAGGACGGGCTGAGCGACTTTGGACACACCAGAGCATCATGGGCCGCGATGACTTCTTTAATGTCAGCGTCGGCGAGAGGAGATAGGAAGGCGACGCCAAATCGCCGTTCATCGCGCCAGGCCACGCGCGCCGGCAGTGAACGACCGCCGCAGCGCAGCCGGAGCGTCGTGCCGGGATTAGGCGGATTGTTCGCGTAGACTAGCGCGCCGCCTGCCGACAAATTTAAAATGTGGACGCGCCTTGCCGCGCTACCTGCGTTCATCTCGGTCGGATGAAATAATTTGTAGCGTGGTGTCGCGCGCAAATGATGCGCCCCATCAAGTCGACTCTCCACTAATCCCCCCTTTCGCGAACGCATTGCGCAGAAAGGCGCGGGCGCTGTGCGGGTTCCGCAGAAAGAGACCTAAGCGCTTATTAGGCATCTCATCTTTCACAAATACAGAATGCGCGCCTCAGGCGTGCGTCACCGCGGAGCCAGATAGTTCACCGACCGAAGTCCGAAGCCATCATCCCGACCGGAGTAAACGGCTTTCACCAAGGCCGCGCACAAACCGCTCGGCGGCGTGGAACGCCGGGACTTGGCAGGGGTTAGAGCAGTCCCGGCCGCGTGGTCGCAGTAGGAGAGTATCCGTGAATAAGAACATCATATCGGCCGTATTCGACAACCGAGCTGAAGCAGAACGTGCTGTTTCTGAGCTGCGTGCCGCCGGCGTCAATGATTCCGCTATTTCGATTGTCGCCCAGCAGGACGGGAAAAACACTACCACCGACGGCAGCGGCGCCGAAGAGACAACAGACTTCGTTGGGAAAGTCGCGGCCGGCGCGGGTATTGGCACTCTGCTGGGTATCGCGGCGCTCGCAATCCCAGGCGTGGGGCCTTTGGTAGCAGCGGGTGCAATTGCATCGTCGGCCATCCCCGGCGCCGCGATTACTGGCGCGGCGATCGGTGGCGCGGCCGGTGGCCTGGCCAAGGTGCTCGGCGATCATGGCGTCGGCGAAGAGGACGCCACCTATTACGAAAACAGCGTTAACCACGGCGGCATTTTTGTTTCGGTCGATGCTACCGCGAGCGGCGTACAGAGCGACCAGGTGGAAGACATCCTCTATCGTAGTGGTGGCCACAGTTCGAGCCGCCCGAAAATGGCTGCAGCGATCTAACCGGTTGATGGAGGGCTTATGCCCTCCATCACTACCCAGCCGACGCGCGACAACAGGCCGCTTTATCGGCCTGACGATAGGGGCATGATCGTGCCAATCGCTTGAGCGACATTCCACAAACGCACCCGGATAAGAGCGCACCTCGCCTTCGCAAACCCCGGCAACATCCAAGCTCACCCGCCTAGGTCTTCCATCCGTCGAACCGGCGCCCCCGCACCGATCACGGATTGGTGTCGGCATCGCTTCCGGGCGGCCCGTCGGCCGGGACCGTGGGGTCCGACGCCGCATCCGCTGGCGCCTGTTTCGGGAAACCGGCCGTGGCAACGATTCGCAATCCGAAAACCAGCGCGCTGGGGGCACGCGCAAGGTCGGCGGGGTGCCGCACATATTGCACGTCGGGCTGCACCGCGAACGACGTGCCCATCTTCCATTGATAGCTCGCCTCGATGCTGGTCTCGGCCTGTGGCAGATTGAAGGCGGTCCGCGCCGCTTCGCCGATGGAGGCCCGCGCGATCGCCAGCCCGACGCGATCATCTTTTCGCCCTTTGAACGTTCCGGTACGCACCACGCCAAGGCCAAGATAGCCGTCGACGACCTGAGCGTCGCCGTTTGCGACACCGGCACGCGCCCAGGCACTCCATTTCTTCGCGCCCGGCAGCGGGCCCTCGATCGAGACATAGACGCCCTGCCCCCGCCCCATGCCACTGGATCCGATGTCACTGCGCGCGCGCGTGTAATGCCAGCTGCCCGCCTCGACCTTGGCGGTATCGCTCAGATGATAGTCGACTTGCGCGATGAGCAACGCGCCGTCGCTTCCCACGAGGCGCTCGCGGACAAGGGCATTAGGGTGGCCGGGGTCACCGGAGACACCGTCGAACGCCGCGACGCGGACCGTCCAGGCCTTGGACGGAAGCCAGCTCATGCGCAGGCCGGTCGCGGTAACCGGGTAGATCGACGGTCCGTCAACACCGCTACGCGACAGATCGGCGCCGATGCCGTGCGAGGAATTGAGGAACAGGCCCGCGGTCTGAATCGAATCGAAATCGGCATTGAGATCGATCAGCCCGGCGCGCACGGCGAGCGATCGGTCTGCATTGCCGAACTTCTTTTCCACCCAAGCCTCGAACAGCCGCGTGACGGGTGCGGCGTCGATATTGTCGACCGTCTGGATGTCGCCAATCCGCGCCGAAGGGCTCGCCCCGTCCACCCGAAAGATCTGGCCATGGACGCTGACGCCAGCGAGCCCCAGATCGTCGCCGGCAATGGTCGCGGATAGCTGCAGCTTGTCGAGAAGCACAGCATCCCGCCGCACGCCGGCCACGACCAAGCCGTCGAGCGTGTTGCGAGCGGACAGCGAGAAGGTCGGCGGAGCGTCGTTGGCGACGGCCGGCGCAGCGACAAGGGCGAGACCGGCCGCGACCAATCCTTCAAGCGGCAGGCAATTGGGAAGGCGCGCCACCACTTGCTCGCCTAGACCACGACCATTGCCACCGCCGCGGCCGCCATCACCGCTGTGGCCAGCCATCCGAAGAACCTCAACGCAGGAGAGGCTACGAACTCGCCCATGATGCTGCGCTTAGAGACCACGATCATCAGCCCGACCAGCGCCGGCACGGCGGCGACGCCGTTGATGACCGCACTCCAGAACAATGCCTTCATCGGGCTGACCGGGGACCAATCGATCGCCAGGCCGAGCAGGATACCGAGCGCAATAACGGCGTAGAACGCTTTCGCACGGGTTGGCTGCCGCTCAAGGCTCGCGGTCCATCCGCCGATCTCGCACACTGCATAGGCGGACGATCCCGCCAACACCGGCACAGCAAGCAGCCCCGTCCCTATGATACCGAGGCTGAAGACCGCGAAGGCAAGGTTGCCAGCTATCGGTTTGAGCGCCTGGGCAGCATCGGACGCGCTCTGGATGTCGGTCTTGCCGGTCGCGTGCAATGTGGTCGCGGTACCGAGGATGATGGCCAGCGCGACGATGTTGGAAACAGCCATCCCCGCGAAAGTATCCCAGCGGATGCGGCTCAGCGCGTCTGGCCCTTGCGAGCGCTTTTGCTTCAGTGGCTTCCGCTCATCGACCTGGTCGATCTCCTCGACTTCCTGGGCTGCCTGCCAGAAGAAGAGGTAAGGGCTGATCGTCGTGCCGAAGATGGCGACGATGGTCGTGACGGCGCCGCTGCCGGCGATCGTTGGAATGATGAGGCTTTTAGCCGCCATCGCCCAGTCGACCTTCACCATCAGCAAGAGCGCCACATAGGCTAAGAGGACTAAGGTCAGCCATTTCAGGACCGACGAGTAGCGATGATAGGGGACGAACAGCTGTAGAAGTAGGGAGAGGATCGCGAAGGCGACGGTGATGACGTGTTTGCCGCCGCCGACTACCAGCGCCGCCGCCTCGCCCATTGCGGCCAGGTCGGCACCGATGTTGATCGTGTTGGCGACGAACAGAAGGGCGATAAGCCCTATCACCAGCCATCGCGGAAGGACTCTATCGAGGCTCTTGCCGAGACCATGGCCAGTGACCCTGCCGACCCTCGCGCTCGCCAGTTGCACCGCGACCATCAGGGGGTAGGTGAGCGTCATGGTCCACATCAGGCCGGTGCCGAACTGGGCACCAGCCTGTGAGTAGGTAGCGATACCGCTGGGGTCATCGTCAGCCGCGCCCGTTACGAGCCCGGGTCCTAGGCGCTCGAGCTTCTTCAGCAACTTCAAAGCGAGGTCCCCGCCCCCGACAGGCCTGTCGTCGCCCTGTTCACCACCGCTCTCCACCGCTGTTGCGATGCCGAAACGCCGGTTGCCGACTTATGTTGCAGCTGAATGCAGAAGCTTGACCTCAGTCGTTTGCGGTCTTGACTGTCGCCGAACGGGACTGCTGATTCCAACTAAGACCGATCCGTCGTGACCCGGCGTTGACGCCGCCTTGCGCTCACCGTCCGCGGAACGGCAGTAACATGCGATTTTTCGTCCGTGCTATGACCGGTCAGCGGTCAGTGGCGGCGGTAAATTCAACGGCGGCTGAATTTGATGGATCTCGAGAAACTGATGGGTCTGAAGATGTATCCGCAGCGTCCTGTTCGGCGACCGCATCACGCTGCAGCGATTGACCTGTCTCGTCGGCAGCCGCGGTTTCGGAGACCGCTGATGCCGGTACTTGTCCCGGCTCTACGCTCCGCTCTTCGTCAACGGCTTCACTCTCTACGCGGGCCGGGGGCGTGTTCCGATCGAAGCCCGGAGATAGGAAAGACGGTGCTAGTTCGGAACTCGGCTGAGCCGCGAATCGGGCTTCGGCATATAGAGGCGCACCGGCGCCGTTATCGACGGGAAGTTGGGTGGACGGTATCACATCGGCCCCGTCGGACGCATCCGATACCGCCCTGGTGCCCCGATCCTGCGCGTGGCTGAAGTAAAAAGGATTCACGGCGGATAAAGTATCCCTTGCCGCGGCAATGCCGAGACATGTCGCAGCGAGAACACCCACAGCCGCTGGGCCCCAGGTGGCCTGCATATCGCGCGAGCGCTGTGAGTTGGTGCCGCTCATGCAGTCAAAACGGCTACGATGGCTCGCGCGTTCCAACGGCGCTCAGGGGTAAGGCGCGAGCGTGACCGGCTCCGCCGCCCGTCTCGATTGGTAGGGCGCCTCAGGAGGCTACCTTTTGGCCGGACACTCAATAGAACTAAGTTATCAATGGCATGAATTCCGGGGAGCAGGTCACCCCCATTGCATTGCCGACGCATCTGGAGAGTGCCGCCTAATTAGACAAAACCAGCGACCGAACACCTACCCTCGCATTCGCATGATTGCGCGATCGGATGTGACTGGAATGACTTCCGGGCATTCGGCAGATTGGCTACGTACCTCGGTGGGACATTTGCGCAGCGTTTCAGCCGATGCGATAAGCAAAAAAGAGGTCCCGACCGCGGGAGGGATACGGCCGGGACCGCGCGGGTGCGCACTTAGGATGCAAAGACGCTATTGCCCTTTCGACCTCCGAGCAATTTAATATCCCACCAAATCGGTGCGATCGCGCGATGGTTGTTGCGGCGTCCAGAGCTCGAGGCGGAAATTCGCCTCTATTCTCCTACTCACTCCCTTCACAATGCGGGTGTGCCTCGCGCGTCCCAACCGCGCTGGCGATCGCATCCCCTTGCAAGGAATATCCATGTGCCATTTTTCTTGTCGGCAGAGTTTGATCAACACGATCGGGTCGGTGCGGTCGTTCAGCCCGACATCGATGCGACTTGGGCACGGCGGACGCGACACTGGCGAGGACCGCCAAAACAAGCGCAGTCTTCGTTATTATCGCGAGCTGGTAAGGGTGCGACGGCAGTGCGCGAAGCGCTCTAGGTCAAAGCGTCAGCGCGACCTACCATTACATCAACGGTCGGCAAAAAGCGCGGGCTCATTGGGAGATTGCTGGCCGCTAGCTGGGCAAACAAGTCCTTCGCGGAGAGGCAGGATGAGTCAGGGGCAGCGCTGCAGCGTCGATGCCACGAGCTGGATTTATAAGCGGGCTGAGCGAACGGCAGCTTTCCCAAGTGCGTCACCCGAAAGCGAACAGACCGCTGGCGGCCCAAATCGGACATATCTATCCAACAAATTCCTCCACTGCAGCGCCGTGTTGCCGCGCCGGTTCGCTGCCCCTCTCCCACCGTCCAAAGGTAGCTTCGTCCACGCCGAGCGTCGCCGCTGATCGCTTAATCGACCACCCGCGACGACGGCGCGCAGCTGTCAATTTTGTAGCAGGGAACTGGGCGGCCCCTCGACCGCTAATAGAGGATGTCCGACGCTGCCCATTTCAAGACTCAGGCGGAGCGAGCCCGAAGCGCGAGAGGCCAAGCCCGATTTGCCATCCGGATAACGCGTCAGCCGGCTTCGCCGCATGTGGATTGGCTCGGGAAACACTGCTCGACCTTAGAATACACCGGGAAATAGCCAAGCGTCTTATCTGACTCTTGGGGAAGGGCCATGGCCCTCGCGATTTGTTGGTGCGCGTCGACGTGAGCGCAACCCAGCACCGTGGGAGCCAGGGAACGGCGCGTGATCGCCTCCGTTTAGGACGCAAAGATTAGAGATTTGGGGGCCATGGCACAATCCGAACATCCGTCCAGTACGAGCAGCAGGTTCGAACTACTGGTTCAAAGTGTCACCGACTACGCGATTTATATGCTCGACCTGGAAGGACGGGTGACGAGCTGGAATGCGGGCGCGCGTCGCTTCAAAGGCTATGAAGCCGATGAGATAATCGGTCACCACTTCTCCCGCTTCTACACGCCCGAGGAGCGCGAACAGGAAATCCCCAGGATCGCGCTTGAAAGGGCCGAGCGCGAGGGCCGGTTCGAGGCAGAAGGCTGGCGCGTGCGTAAGGACGGGACTCGCTTCTGGGCAAACGTTGTCATTGACCCCATTCGCGATCCCGCCGGCACACTGGTTGGCTATGCCAAAATCACGCGCGACCTCTCGGAACGCAGAGCAGCCGAGTTGGAGTTGCGCGCAAGCGAGGAGCGCTTCCGTCTGCTCGTTCAAAGCGTCACCGACTACGCGATCTATATGTTGGACCCGGACGGGAAGATAAGTAGTTGGAACCCGGGAGCCGAGCGCTTCAAGGGCTACGCTGCCGATGAAATAATGGGCGAGCACTTCTCGCGCTTTTACACGGACGAGGACCGGGCCGCAGACGTACCGCGCTTCGCACTAGAAACGGCTCGCCGGGAGGGCCGCTTCGAGGCCGAAGGGTGGCGCGTGCGAAAGGACGGATCGCGCTTCTGGGCTAGCGTAGTCATCGACCCGATCCGTAACGAAGCTGGCGAGTTGATCGGCTTCGCCAAGGTCACGCGTGATCTCACCGAGAAACGGGCAATCGAAGAACAGCTTCGCCAGTCCCAGAAAATGGAAGCGGTCGGCCAGCTCACCGGGGGGATCGCGCACGACTTTAACAACCTGCTGACCGGCATTAGCGGTAGCCTGGAGATGATGCAGGTGCGAATGGCGCAGGGGCGCACCGCAGAATTCGATCGATACTTTATGGCAGCCCAAGGCGCGGTAAGACGAGCTTCGGCGCTGACCCACCGCCTCCTGGCGTTCTCTCGGCGGCAAACCCTCGACCCCAAGCCGACCAACGTGAACCGTCTTCTAGCAGACGTCGAGGAGCTCATCCGACGTACCGTCGGGCCGGACATCGAGGTCGAAGTTGTCGGTGCGAGTGGATTGTGGCCGACGCTGGTCGACTCAAACCAGCTGGAAAACGCCATTCTCAACCTTTGCATCAACGGCCGCGACGCAATGCCCGACGGCGGTAAGCTGACGATCGAGGCCAGCAACAAGTGGCTCGACGAGCGGGCGGCGCGCAAGCACGATTTGCCGGTGGGTCAATATGTCGCCGTTTGCGTGACCGACACGGGAACGGGAATGTCACCCGACGTCATCGCCAAGGCATTCGACCCCTTCTTTACGACCAAGCCACTGGGCGAAGGTACCGGGCTCGGACTCTCAATGGTGTACGGTTTTACCCGTCAATCGGGCGGTCAGGTCAGAGTCTATTCCGAGATTGGCCAAGGTACGACCATGTGCCTCTACCTGCCCCGGCATGCCGGGGATGCCCCGCCCGAGGAGGAACCTGCCCAGATGGCGGCCGCGGAAGCCGCTGGCGACGGGGAGGTAGTTCTCGTCATCGACGACGAACCTACGATCCGCATGCTCATCGCTGAAGTTCTCGCGGAGTCAGGCTATGCCGTGATCGAGGCCCAGGATGGCCCTGCAGGCCTCAAGGTGCTGGAGTCCAACGCGAGGATCGACCTGCTGATCACTGACGTCGGTTTGCCGGGCGGAATGAATGGCCGACAGGTCGCAGATGCGGCGCGGGTCAACCGGCCCAGCCTCAAAGTGCTGTTCATTACGGGCTATGCGGAGAACGCCGTCATCGGCCGAGGCCGTCTCGACAACGGCATGTTTGTCCTGACCAAACCGTTCCAAATGGAAATCCTAGCGGATCGTATCCGAGAGATCATAGAGAACTAGGCTGTGAACTCATTAAGCCGCTGGGCCGGAAGTGGTACAATGTGGTTCGGCTTCGCCTATCCGACGCCTCCGGAGTCGCGACCCCGACAATGGTCTGTAGCCTATGATGACTGCTCTCGCTCGCTCGACGCATGTGAACTGACGGTCATCGGATGCCCGTTAAACCGCGCCGTCGCATAAAAATGCAGGCGACACCTGCCTGGACGAACGACAGCCTGTGGCGCCAATAGATGCCGCCAGGAACGGCCGAAAGTGGACGTATTCCTGGATGGCAGCTGACGACTAAGTGCGACTATTGCCCGTTGGCGGCCTTGGCGCTCACGGTCTTCCCGTGACGGGCAGATGCGCGTTCAATGGAGCAGACGGCGGCGCCATTCGTCGACCACCTCTTCAATTCCAGTTGGGTCGATTTCACCATGCTTTGTGCGGACGTGGAACTCTGTTCGGAAAGGAGGCTGTAGTGCTAAATATCCCGCCGCCATGACGAATAAGGGGCCATGCGCGACCTCCTTTTGATGGCGCGTTTGACCTGCGGGCGTAGAGCATATGTCGCGCCAAAGCGATGCTGGTTGTTCAATGTCCATGTCGCCTCCCGAGGGGCAATTGATGCGTAGACATACCACGGAATCACTGGCGGATCAAAAACGCGGCAAGTGCCGAACAATTGTTTACTTTCTCGAATTGGCTCGGAATACCAAGTTTTTATTTCGCCCTAGACAATTGTCAGCTTTCACTAACTGACGGCGTTGCGCGATATGCAACGAGGACAGCGCGAGAATGGACGAATCGCAAGTGGTTGGTGCGCTGGTTCGACGTCGACACGTCTGAACTGGGCGATCACGACAAATAGCGTCCGTATTGACCAAAATGGGTAGCAGCTCAGCCGACCCAGTGATACCGAACCGGTCTAGAGGCGGGGGCAAGTCCCCCCTCGTCCCCGCCTCGCCTTGGGTCTGTCTGCAATGGTTCTTCGCAAAACAAGTGGCGCGAGCCGCCGCCCCTATCGTCCCGTCCGTCCCGTCCGGCCTGTGGAAACTTGATGCTCGGCGAAACGCCTGGGATCTATGTCGAGCGCAAAGAGTGGCAAGGGGGCATCGAAACGAGGCCCTCACCTCACACCAATCGCCATAGGAACGAAGCAAAGCGTGGGGACGCGCATCAAGCTCACGAAGCTGGCTCCCTGGCCCCAATTGGCACTCGGATCGCTAGCCACTCCGGCTCCAGGGTATAAAACGAGCCTCGTAGCCGGCTTCTGGCGCCTCGCGCGATCTTCGTCATTTCGTCTAACTGGTATTTCGTTAGCGCGCCCTGAGACCAAACCGCCAGTCAATTATCCGTCTGCCGCGCTCGAGATCTATCCAGCTTCCAGCCCGATAGGTTCCAGACCATGCGCCGGCCGCATCCGATGCATTCGGCAATATAGCGCCCATCCTCGGCCCTGGACGTTGCGGGGTCGCGTCGATGCAGCCCAATAAGGCAGACAAGCTTCGTCATGGTTGTATTCCCGCATTCGGGCGCCTGTGGCACCTCAATGAACCACCAGAAGATGGACAATAGTAGCAACCAAGCGATCTCAACGCGACTATTCCAAATATGCCATGTGATCTCAACCCTTTCTTGATAGCTCAGGGCATACTCATATCGGCGCGGGGTTCGACTGCGGAATCTTGCTTGGGAGAGTAAGATGTCTAGTGGAAGCGAGATCGACGATCGGGCATATTATACACGCCGAGCAAACGAGGAACGGCAAAAAGCAGGTATCTGCGACGGCACTGTCGCAGCCGCCGTACACCTCAAGTTCGCTGAGGAATATGAACGGAGGGCGCAACGAAAAAGAGGATAACCCTCGTAGTTGCACAGCCCACTTCTGTGAGCCACCCGTCTCGAAGAGTAGCAGGAGCCAGTATCGATTCTATTTTATCGACAATAGGCGAACGTCGGGAGCGCCTTTTGGACCATTCCTCGTAGTCGTCGCCAATTAAAGGTAGACCTACCAAGATTGGAAGCGCGACGCGCTTCCGCTCGGTGCCTCGGCGATCCCCCAACGTTTTGCCGGGGCACCAACGCTAGCGGCTCATTAATGGTCTCACCAACCCTAACCACAGCTCCATGTCAGGACTCTGGCTGAATATAGCTGAAAAAGAAGCCGACACCGGGAATTGGGAATCGGCGCCGACTTCGCGCGTTTTCATGACCCCCTTCCCGCGCATTGCCATTAAAGTAGATCAATGTGGCCAGCACGCTTCCGCTGCAATCTCCACAAGAGCAGTCGCCCTGCTTGAACCCTACGCAGTCTCAATGATATTCGACGTCTATGCCAACGACCGAGCAGCGGGATTACTATGCCAGCCGTGCTGCAGAAGCACGGGCGCTCGCCAAGACCGAGAAAGACTCCAAGACGCTGGCCGCGCTCAACGAGCTTGCCGATTCATACGAGAAACTCGTTGAGGAGGCCGACCGGATAACGCTAATCCGCAGTCGTTTAACAGAACGCTAGAGGCGATCTCCCGTAAACCTGTTCGAGCCGCTCGATCGAGCGATCTCACTCAACAACTGCTAATAAGCGCGTCCGGGCCCTCGCCAGATCACTGATCGAAATCATCCCTACCAGTTCATTCCCGCGATTCAGCATTGGTATGCAGTGGAGTCGGGCTTCGGCCATTTTATCGAGCATACCTTCGGCATCGTCGTCATCGAAGCAACAAAGGAACTCGCTACTCATCACATCGCCCACCTTGGTATCGGAAGGGTGTCCTTGAACGATACAGTGGATGGCGATGTCGCGATTAGTGATTATACCAACTATGCGGTCATTTTCGCCGACAGGCAGAGCGTCGACTTTGATCTCCGCCATCATCCGTGCAACCTGTTCGAGCGTCTCTTTACGATCGATGAAACGCGCCGCTCCAGTCGTACAGTCACTTACCCGCACGGGAAGTCCTCTCCATGCCTGAGGTAGTGTTCGGCGTGGTTCTGTCGCTCTCGCCGATGCCAGGCATGATGCAACCGGCCGCCGATAGATTACGCGGCTGGCGATGGCGAGTTCCCAACAGCGTGATGGTTTGTGCGCTGTTTATCGACCGCAACTCCAAGCAGACCCTGCAAATCTCGCCTAGCCGGCACGGGCTTAACAGCGGCGAGCCTTGGCTCCATCCAATTTATCTGCTTTCCAGCCCGACGGCATCCAAATCATGGGCGTCCACATCGGGCGCACTCGGTCTGCGGCCGGCGGTGCTCTCGGCGGTGCCCGGCGGATTGCGGTGATCGATGAGCGGCAGTTGCCACCGGTGCATCGTCCGCGTCGGGCGCACCGAGCAAGGGTCATTCGATTGGTGACGCGATCTTATCGAGGAGGGGATAGATCAGTTCGGCCTCACGCGAAATCCGCCGACGCATCGCCGCCCGCAGGTCTTTCGACGCCGCGCAATAATCGGGCCATCGCGCGACGATTTCGCGCAACGTCCATAATCCGATATGTTGTGATGAGAGGATCAGACTGTCGTTTGCCTCGCCCTTGAGCGCTTCCAGTTCCTTCTTGTGCTTGGGCGCTGCCAGCATGACAACCTGTCCATGAAGGCGATCCAACAATGCCGTGCGGTTTCGACTCGCGCGCGTGAGTGCGAGCCTCACTGCCGGCAACCGATCAATAGGCGGGTCGCTTTGCTTGGTCAGCGATTCCAACTCATCGAGGCACGCCAGCATTTGTGCATGCAACAGCTTCAATTGGCCTAGCACGACTATCTCCTTGCATCGGCCAAATACCGCAGCGTGGTTAAGAAGGTCGCACCGCCCGCAACATTACCGATGCGTTAGCACGCACGTGTTGGTCGCGAATGTTCTGAACGGACCTACAATTCACGTAGATATTGAGGAGTTACAGGTCCTCATTCAATGCGGGTATCGCGTCTATATCACTGGCAGCCCGCTTCCCTTAGTTCGACCGCTCATCATAGAGGCAAACGGCTCGGGATAGTTGCTCGGGTTGTTCCCTGACGGCGCGTATTCGGCTCGACGACGATGTTGTTCGTGGGTCGGTGGGACATGCTGACTCCAAGTAGAAGTTTTTTTCACCATAACAGACCATGCCTTTTTACGGGCCGTTGTATGCCTTGAGTCAACGGCGTTGTTCCAACGCGTGCTAAGCGTGCCGGGAGGTAGCGATTGTTTGGCGCCCTCTCATCTGCCGTCTACGCAGCCAAGTGCGAACCAGATCGTCGACTGGATTAGCGCGCGATTCGACGGAAGCCGGATGGAACGCGGCTGTTTGGGGCCGCCGTTCTGATGTGGGTGAATCATATGAAAGTCGCGCACCCCGCATGCATCTTGGTTTGTGCCTGTTCGCAGTCTCAGTTTTAGCAGGCCGTGCGTTGGCCACAACGCTCGTGCAAAGGCGGTAATCATTGTCGGCTTTACGGAGGTTCGAACCTAAAAGCCGCGAGTCCGCAAGCGGCCCAGAAGCAGCCCTTCGCCGCGGCACATTTCTAACGGCGGAACTTGGGCCGTTAGTTGCCAGTCCGATTTCGGGAGCCGAATGCGCGATAGTTGCCCTTCGGGATCAGACTCACCCGAACGGGAGCTAGCACCTATTAGCGGTCTGCACTCCGCCGTGACGCGGGCCCAAAACGGTCGCACCTTAACGCTTGAAAGTTTGCATGGTCATCTTTGTTCGGGCTCGACTAAGTGCTACCAGAAGAGAGCGAGTACATCGTCACGATCTCATGGGGTTTTGCATTGCTTCTTCGCGAGGGTGTTGGTGGGCCAGAGTATTTCTTCGAATCGGTCGTATGTAATCGGACATACCGTTCCACTCCGCACCAACCTCCAGCGGGCGCGAGGTTTGCTGACGATCGTAATACTGGGGCTCGCGGCGAGTGGTTGTATGTCGGTCGAGCCGGCAGCCTCGCCTGGACGGACTTGGGCATACTCGCCCTATGCGCCGGGCAGCCAACCCAACCCGATCGCGATCGACATTCCTGACGCCGCTTTGTCGAGCGCTGGGCCCTCTCGCCCAACGACACAGAGCGCGGCTGCTAATGCTATCTCGACCGAGCGTCGATTCGAAACCAATCTCGAATTACACCAGATCATTCCGCTCCTGATCGAGCGCCTGGACAGAGCCGCCACGCCGGGAGGCGCCGCCACACTTGCCGAATTCATCGAAGCCGCCGGGGCTAGGTCCGCTGCGTCCAACCCCCTGTTTCCGAGCCAAGTGGTGGTATCGACTCGCGCGTGCGGCCGAGCGGATGGTACCTTGCGCCAATGGGCGGAAACCCGATTCTGCAAGCCGGGCGTGACCCGGTATGACGAACTCCGCATTGAGACCTTCGCGCGATGGCGCACCACCACAGAAGTGCAGTGCTCCGATTGCGTCACTCAATATATTCAGCGGCTGAACGCGTTGACCATCGACGTCTTGGCGGCGCGTCTTGGTGCGGCCGGGTACACTGGGATCGGGGTCGTCGAGGGCCAAACCGGGGCTGGTGCGTTCCGGTCACCGCTTGTCCATAGCGGCTTTTTCCGCGACGCTGCGGCACCCCTGCTCGCAGCAAGCCATCGTCCGCTGGTCGATCTAGCGGGCCAACCGGCCAGCCTGCCGCCGGCAGTGTTCCAGTTGCAAATCTACTTTCCTGCAAGCGCGGGTTGACGAACCGGCCTGAGCTTCCCTCGCACCTTCCCTCCGGCAGGGTGGCGGTTTTATCTTAGCGAGCCACTGCGGCGAGAATTGGTGCCTTGCCAGGACCAGACGGTCCTCTTGCTCCGAGGATCGCATGCAGGCTCGGTGTGTTGCGCAAGCAACTCACTAAGTGTAGTAAGGATCTATGTCACTTCCCAGATGCTTCATCTCCGGCCGCTCGGCATATCTTTCGCTCGCCGGAGCGATCGTCTTCCTACTCCTTTCGCTAGGTGCCGCCCGTGCGCAGGATTACAGGCCATCCTTTCGTCCAGAGACGTTGAAAGGGCCGCCCGTCGGCGCCCCGAACGAAGTGCTTGTCCTGGGAACAGGCCATCTATCAGGACTTTCGGAAACGCTATCGCCGGCGATGCTGTCGCCGCTTCTCGATCGGCTCGCGTCGTGGCGTCCGACAGGGATTGCCACCGAGAACCTCTCGGGCATTCAATGCGACAATCTGCGCCGCTATCCATCGCGATATGCAGAGACGGTCCAGAGATACTGTCCCGACCCTAGTCCGGCGGGTCGGGCGACTGGCCTGGATGTGCCCGGTGCCAATGCTGAAGTTGAGCGCCTCCTTACCGCTTGGCCGCCTGCGCCGTCACCTGCGCAGCGTCGGCATTTAGCGGCAGTCTTTTTGGCGGCGGGGGAACCTGGCTCGGCACTGGTGCAGTGGCTCAGGCTGCCTCTGGCCGAACGACGCGCGGGTGACGGACTGAACGATGAACTGGTAGACATGCTCAACAAGGCCGAAAGTCGTCCTAATGAGACGAACTTGGTGTCCGCTGTGCTCGCTGCTCGCCTGGGATTGGAGCGCCTTTGGAGCGTGGACGATCATTCTGCCGACACGCCCGACAGCGCGGATCCAGCGGAGCGAAAGGCCTCCGCCGACGCGATCGGACGCGCATGGGACAATCCGGCGACCCATGCCCGACAGGCCGAAGACGCTCGATTGAAGAAAAACTTGGCGCGGCCGGACGGCATTTTGAACATGTATCGTGCGTACAATGCTGCGGCCGCCCCCACTCTGACGTACCGATCCGACTTCGGTGCGGCGCTCGCCGAGCCCTCGCCGCAACAATTCGGACGGCACTATATAGGCTATTGGGAAACGCGTAACCTGCGCATGGTGGCGAACATCCGCGACGTGCTCGGCCGCTACCCCGGTATGCGGCTGCTGGCGATTGTGGGAGCCTCGCACAAAGGATATTACGAGGCGTATCTCAACCAGATGCATGACGTTCGTCTGGTGGATCCTAATACCGTGCTTCGTTGAGGCGATCTGTCAACGGCGGCTTCGCCGAGTCGTCCGCCGCAAAGCCGCCGAACTGCTTTCCAACCACCCGATTCCCGCCGTTCGGTGGCACCCACCTGACAGATATCGACGCGAACGACTGAGCATGGTGAAGCGTCCCGGCAGCTTCCGGTCTCAGCCGCTTTCGATCAACATTTTGCGGACCTTTTGCACGGCGTCAGCGAAAGCACTCGGGCGTTCCTGAGGAAGGTTGTGGCCCGAGGCGATCGTCCGATGTTCATGCGGCCCAGTGAACATGTCTGCCTGATCCGCCGTCCCGCCCGGTTTCAGCGGATCATCTTCGCCGTCGAGCGTCACCGCCGGAACCGAGATCTTCGGCTTCTTCCGAAGACGCACTTCGAGGTCCTCATAGGCCGGGTCCCCTGCCGCAAGTCCGAAGTCGAAACGATAGGAATGAATGACAACGTCGACAAAGTCGGGATTGTCGAACGATAGCGCGGTACGCTCGAACGTCGCTTCATCGAAGTTCCAGTTCGGGGACCATTGTCGCCACAAGAGCCAACAAAGGTCGCGCCGATTCTCGGCGAGACCCTCGCGACCCCGCTCGGTCTGGAAGAGATGCTGATACCACATCACCGACTCCAGAGCGGGCGGAAACGGGTGCCGCATTCGTTCGATGTCGATCACGTCATAGCTGGCGAGCGACACAAGGCCCGCCACGCGTTCGGGCCAAAGGGCTGCCGCAACACAGGAGGCGAGACCGCCCCAGTCATAGCCGGCGAGAATCGCCCGTTCGACTCCAATCGAATCCAGCAGGCCGATCAGGTCTGAAGCCAATGCTGCCTGCTGTCCGGACCGCATCGTTTCGGCATGTCGAAACCGCGTCGGCCCAAAGCCCCGAAGATAGGGCATGAATACTCTCGCTCCCGCGGCGGCAAGGAGCGGCGCAACGGCTTCGTAGGCGCATATGTCGTAAGGAAAACCGTGGGAAAGCACGACCGGCCAACCATCAGCGGAGCCAACCTCATCATACGCAATGTGCAGTGCGCCGGTTTGCGCAAGTTTCATAACCGGTCTCTCTAATCGAAGCGTCGTTGATTCTGCGGCTGCCGATGGGTCGTATCAACGTCCGAACATGTGGCGCGTGCCACCCTTTGCCGCAGACGGTGAACGATTGCCCGCGGGCGGGCAACGCAATGACGGCGCTGACGGCAAGAAATAGGGCGCTAGCGACATTAGGCGATGCGCTGAGCGAAGGACCGCTTTCGGGCTCCGGCGGACGCGCGTTAACGACCAAATTGGGGCGCGTAGCGGCCGTTCGTCATCACATGCCGATATCCAGACCACGTGATCGTGTTCGCGCCATCATGTCGGCAAGCTCTCTCCCCACCCCCTGCTTGACGGCACTGGGCAGACCGAGTGCCTGGCGTCGATTGCGCAGGATCGACTCCACCTGGGGATCGCGATCAAGGCCCTTGGCCATACCGATCATCGAGTCCGCAACCCTCGCTGCCTTGCCCGTTTCCTGTTCGCGCATCAACAGCCGGCGCTGCCGATCAAGCGCATGCCAGCGTTGCACGAATACATCGGCGCGCAAATTGGGATCGTTGCGCATTTCGGTCTCCAGCTGCATTGCGCGGATGACCGATTGCGTCCGCCCCGCGGACGCCTCGCCGATCAGTCGATGGTCGGCGGAGAACGCCGCTTCGAGGTCGTTCGCGCCATGCTGCGCGATGCTTTCGAGCGCCGCGCGACTGGCAGCCAGTTCGCTCCGCTGTTCGGCGGAATAGGGATCGCCGACCCGGTGCGCGAAGCGCATCGCACTGACGATCCTGCCATGTCGAGCGACCGCGTCGGATAGCGCGGGAACGTCAGATCTTTCATGACCCGGGCGGGTAAGCGTCGAGCGCGGCTGCTCGCGCGGTTCGATCGGCGCTGGGTACGCACGCGAGGGAGAGGCAGCAACTGGTGTGGAATTCCCAAGGTCGAGATAATCCGATGCCATATCCTTGCCGCGCTCGCGCGACAGCGTGGCGATCAGCTTGCCCCGATCGGCAAAGTCGTCTCGGCCATAATGTAGGTCGACGCTGTCCCGATGCCGCGACAACGCGACATAGGCGGCGTGGCGATCGATCCCCGGCGTCGCCAACACATGGACACGGTCGACCGTCATTCCTTGCGCCTTGTGCACGGTGGCGGCGTAGCCGTGATCGACGGCGGCATAGTCCTTGACGTCGAACGCGATCGATCGGCCATCGTCGAGCAAGACCGCCATCCGGCTTGGCGTGGCCGATCGCACCTCTCCAAGCGTACCGTTCTTCACGCCCAGGCTGCGTTCGTTCCTGAGGAACATGACACGGTCGCCGCGAGCGAACGTTCGTTCGCCCCGCTCGACGCGGATCGCTACGTCTTCGCCAAGCGCGCGTCGCGACCGAAGCCGCTCGCGCGCTGCGATATTGAGCGCGCCGACCTCGTCGTTGGTGTGAGTAAGGATGATACGTGTCGCGCCCGGCGAGGCAGCGCGATCGCGATCCCAGCGATCGATCAGGTCGCCACGCGCTTGCTCGCGAGTATCAGTTGCGTGGACTTGCCCGCGGTCATCATATGCCGCAATCGCCTCAGCCGTACGGCCGGTCGCGAGATGGCGGGTCGCATCGCGCTGCCAGTCGTCGCGCTGGCGGCGAACCTGGGTGATCTCAACACTCCCGTGACGTTCGGCAAGCGCGCGGAACGCAGCTCCGGCCTCGATCGCCTGGAGCTGTTCGGGATCGCCAACCAGCACGACCTTCGCGCCGTGCTTTTCGGCTTCGGAGACAATCCGCTCCATCTGGCGCGTGCCGATCATCCCGGCCTCGTCGATGACCAGGACCGAGCGCTCGTCGAGCAACTCCCGTCCGCTGCTCCATTGATGCTCGAGACTGGCGATCGTGCGCGACGCGATCCCCGATCCGCCTTCGAGATTCTCGGCGGCGATGCCTGAGAGCGCCGCACCCAGGACGCGATAGCCGGCGTGCTCCCATTCGTCGCGCGCGATGCCCAGCATGGCTGACTTGCCGGTACCCGCATAGCCCGTGACGATTGCCAGGTCATGCGGCCGGGTTATGTGCTTGAGCGCGGCCTGTTGCTCTTCCCCAAGACGCAGGCCGTCACTCCCGGCGGCCGCGATAATCCCCCCTTTCATGGCCGCCGGGAGACCATGGCTGACACGTTCGGCCAAGCGGTCAGCGGCGCGCTCCAGCCGGCGCTCTGTCTCGATCATGTCGCGGCTGGTGAACCGTTCTTCCCCGCGCCCATCCTTGCCGAGAGCGACGAGCTCCGGCGCTGCGCGCACCGCACCCATCACCCGATCGAACTGGTCCTTCCCCTCGCTATGGCGGTGAATGAACATCGCGAGGTCGCGACGAGTGAACGTCGCCTGCTGCCGCGTGATCGCATCGAGCGCGATATTGGGATTGGCGATGATCTTCTCGCCATTGGCGCGAGCGATCGCATGATGTTCTTCGAGCCGCTCGGAGGTCAGGCTCTGCGCCGCCATCCGCGATACGGCAGGCCCGATCTTGTGCTGCGGCTCCAGGTCGATGCCCTGGGCTTCAAGCGAGCGATGATCGACCCGCGCGTCGATATCGAGCTCGGCCAATCGCTGGTTGACGTGCTCGCTCCAGCGCGCGCGCCATTTCTCCAATAGGTCGGTGCGATTCCACTCGCGGACCTTGGGGCCGAAGCCGTCCTCGCCGATCTCGCGCATGGTCAGCATGACATGCGCGTGCGGCTTGGCGAGCCCATCGGCGCCAATGTCCCAATGGACGTTGAGATCGGCGATCATGCCGCGGTCGACAAACTCCTCGCGGACGAAGTCGCGGGCCAGCTCGATCCCCTGCTCCTGGGTCATCTCGCGCGGGATGGCGAACTCGATCTCGCGTGCGAGCTGTGCGTCGATCCGCTTCTCGGCCGCCTCGACCTCGTTCCACAGTTTCTCGCGATCGGAGAGGTGTTCCGGCGCGCCGTCGGGCAGCATCACCTCGGAATGGACGACGCCGGTCTTGTTCGAGAAGTCGTGATGTCGGTCGAGGCGCTCGTCGTGCAATCGCGACGCCGAGCGGTACGCGGCAGCCGCAAGCGCCGACGATCCGTTGGCGCGGGAGATGACCTTTGCGGAGAAATGGTAGATCGCCATGGCGATCGTCCAATTACTCCCATTCGAGCACGTCGGCACGACGTATAAGCGCGCCCTCGAAAGATTTCATCTATCTCGGGACGCGGTAATCCCAGGACATTTCAACGCATTGCGGCTGATCGAGCTGAGCGATAACTGGGCCGTCCGACCAATGCAATGGAAAGGACGGACGATGCGCAAACCGCGCGATTTCGACGCAGAGCTGAAAGCACTGAACGACAAGGCCAGGCAGCTCCGGGACCGCAAGCGCGACCAACTCGGCGAACTGGTGATCGCAACCGGCGCCGACGCGTTTCCGGTCGAAGAACTGGCCGGCGCGCTGATCGCTGCGGTCGAAAGCAAGGACCCAGCGATCAAGGAGGGCTGGCGCAAGCGCGGCGCTGCGTTCTTTCAGCAGTCGCGGCGCAATGCTGGCGGCGCTGATCGCGACGCGGGCGGCGGCGCGGCGAATGACGGTCACACGAAACCGCCTGCTGGCGCGCCGGGCGCGTAGCGATACGCGAGACTGGCAAGTGAAGCGGCGCGAGCGGACGCGGCAACTGATCGAGCTTGGCGGCCTGGTTGCCAAGTCCGGTCTGGTTGAACTGACCGATGACGACCGCGCGGTCCTACTCGGCGTCCTGGTTGAAGCAGCCGCCAGACTGCGCGGCGAGGATCGCGGGTCACAATTGTTGCTCTGGCGTCGACGCGGGAAGCGTGCGTTTGGCGATGCCGCAGCCGATCAGGCTGAGGCCCGGACGTCAGACCGGTGACGGCAGCGAGCAGAGATCGGCCCATTCCGCATCGACCAGTTCGGCGAGGCGGTCGGGGCTCAAGCGCACCGATGCGGTTCGCGAGCCGGCGGCCGGATAGACTTCCGCGAATTGTCGCAACGACAGGTCGCAATAGATGGGAAGCGGCTCGGCCAATCCGAACGGACAAACCCCGCCAACAGGGTGTCCGGTCAGCCGCTCGACCTCGTCGGCGGCAAGCATGCGCGGCCGACCGCCGAGCGCGACCTTGACCTTGCGATTGTCGAGCCGTGCGTTGCCCGAAGCGACGACCAGCACGACGCGATCGCCGACCCGCAGCGAGAGCGTTTTGGCGATCTGTCCTGGTGCCACGCCAAGCGCGGCAGCGGCCTCGAGCACGGTCGCGGTGCTCGAGGCCTGATCGATAATGGCGATGTCGGGTGCCCGAGCCTCCAGAAAGGCTCGGACCGCATCAATCCCCATCAGCCGTTCAATTTGTCCTTGAGCGCCTTGGCAGGCGCAAAGGTCAGCTTCTTGGACGCCGCAATATCGATGCGCTCGCCGGTCGAAGGGTTACGTCCCTGGCGAGCGGGCGAATGCTTGACCTTGAACTTGCCGAATCCGTTGAGCGCGACCTCGTCGCCCTTCGCAGCCGCGTCAGCAATCGCTGCGATCACGTCATCGACGATCTTGCGCGCGTCGGCCTTCGAAACGTCGTGCGCGGCGGCGATGTGTTCAGCGAGGTCAGTCGTGTTCATCAATGGTGCTCCCTAATTGGCGGCGGCGCATTATGGGCGGCGGTCCATCTCGTCTAGACCTCGCGGCACGCCGTCGCGACCGGTCAGGCGCCGGCTTGCGATTTTAGCTCTGTGAGCCGTTCTTCGGATACCTCGACGACGATGCCGCGCAGGCGCGCAATCGATGCTGCGAGCGCGTCCAGGTCCTCATTGGTGATTGCGTAGCTCGTCGAATATCGCGCCTCCACATAGGCGCGCTTGAGGCGCTCGAACCGGCTGCGATCAACCCTCGTTGCGCGCGGCCAAGCGTCGACAAGGCGAGGCTCCTTATCCTCGCTAAGGGAGCGCAGGAATTTGATGTTGTGCGAGCGCGGGAAATACAGCGTCCGGACAAGCAGGAAGCAGATGTACAAGCGCTCGGCCGTTTGGTGCAGCAAGAAGGCCGCTTCGACCGGCCGACCTCTTGCAACGTTGTCACGAGCGTTCTGCAAAAAGGTATCAGCGCTGGGGAGCCAGTGTTCGAGATACTCTTTCGCCATCCGATATGCGTCTGCCGCCGTCAGCGGCATCGGCGTCGCAAGCGGATGGCAGGGCAGTTCGTAAAGTGCGATGCCGTCACGCGCGATATCGACCCAGAAATACTCGCCCCGCTTGAGCGCCGAATTCACCTCGTCGAGCGAATGGACGATGATGTTGACCGGCCGCGCAATGGCGGGATCGCGCAGGATCCGATCCTCGGCGACATACCAGTAATGCGCGATGTCGGTCAGGTCTTCGTGGCTGACGACGACGAGCAGATCATAGTCCGATTGATAGCCGTTCTCGGGCTCGTCGACCCAGTCGTCGCGCGCGTAACTGCCGAACAGGATGATCTTGTAGACCTTGCCGTCGCGCTTGTGCAGCTTGGTCGCCTGGCCGATCGCGACCTCGAATTCCTCGAGCAGGATGCGCTGGATACGCTCCAGCTCCTGCTGCTTGGATTGCGGCAAATGATCGAGATCGGTCTTCACGCTTTCGTCCTACAGATAGAGGAGCATGGCGCCAACCTCGCCCGGCACGATGCCGGGCGAGGTCATGCGGATCAGCCGAGCCATCGGCGCCACCAATGGCGGCGCGAATCGTCGAGATTGCGAGAGAGATTGGTGAGCGCTTCGGCGAACAGCCGCTCGACCTGGGCGACGGTCAGGCCGGTGCGATCGGCAATCTCGACATAGCTGAGGTTATCGAGGCGAACCGCCAGGAATATCTCGCGCTGCCTTCGCGGCACGCGCCGCACTGCATGGTCCAGCCTGGCCAGTTCGGCTGGGTCAGCCGTGCCTTCCGCCGTTTCCTCATGGAGGGCCAGAGTCCGTTCCAACGCTCGCTTGCTGCGGGAGGTCATTGCCCCGCCTCCCCTTCGTTCGGAGCGAAGCGAAGAAGAAAGTCCGCCGCCTTGCTGGCAGCACTTGCCGCCCGGAAGATCGCTTTTTCATCCTCACGCAACACGGCAAGCCAGCTACCGATATAATCGGCATGTCGCACGGTCGGCTGGATCGACAGCGACGCGCAGGCAAAGGCGCTCGCCATCTCCGCGACCAGCTCCTCGCGGGCATAATCCGGGCTCCCGAAACGCCCCTGCTGATTGCGGTCCAACCGGGACGGGTGACCGGTCCAATGGCCAAGCTCGTGGAGCATGGTGCGATACCAGTTGATCGGCTCGGGGAATGCGGCCTGCGGCGGTACCGCGACATAGTCCGCGGACGGCGCGTAATAGGCTTCGCCCCCGCCAAACCGGATGTCTGCACCACTGTCGCGGATGATCGCCTGCACTGACGGCAGCAGGTCGGCAAGCTCGGTCGGCGCGATGATGCGGGTCAGGTCTTCGGGGAGGCCTTCGCACTGATCGACGTTGAACACGGTGAACCGCTTGAGGAACGCCACTTGCCGCGCGTCGCGGTCCTCATCGCGCGCTTTCTGTTCCTCACCCTTCGGCGTGAAGCGGTCGGCATAACAGATGGTTGTGCCGCGCTCGCCCTTGCGGACATGGCCACCCACAAGCTCGGCCTGCCGATAGGTCAGCCAGCGCTGCGAGGCGTAGCGGCCCTCGATCACCGCTGCCCAAAGGATCAACACATTGATCCCCGAATAGCGTCGCCCAGTAACCCCATTGGCGGGCATGGCGCACCCGCAAGCGGCGGCATCCCATGGCTTCACCCAGGGAAGCCGTCCCTGCTCGAGTTCAACGATCACGCGGTCGGTCACTTGCGCGTAGAGGCTCTGACGATCCTTCATCTTCCTTGCTCCTTTCTCAGACCACCGCAGCCGGCGCCGGAAGGGCGGGATGGGCGGCAGGAGCGGACCAAAGGTCCCGCCGAACGAGGCGGGCAGCACCTTCAGGCTGGAACGAAGTGGAAGACCCCGAAGGGGTTGCGGCACGCCGCGGCGGGACCACAGGGCAGCGACGCCCATCCCGCCACACCGGTGCCGGCAGGCACACGCCATCGCGCCAGCGCGATGACCATCAAGCCGGAGCATAGCTCCGGCGCTCACGTCATGTGATCGTCACCCGCATGGGCCGAGACGCGAACAGCGGCTCGGTGCCGCGCAAAGCGGCATAGAGCGCGGTCAGGCCGCAGGCCTGAGACGCCTTGAGACCCCTGTCATCGTTCTTGCTGCGCAACGTTGATCGCCTCGGCCGCCAAAGCTGGCCGTATCCGGCCGCAGCACTCCCTTACGCGCCGAATAGCGCCGTTGTTCGGGTGACTGTGCGGAGTTCTAGTGGTGCCCGAGAGAACACCACGACGCCGCATTCGATACGAGGTGAAATCATGCAGACTGACAACCCCGACCGGATTCTGAGGATCAATGCTGTCCTGGACCGGACTGGCCTCAGCCGCTCGACCATGTACCGCAAGATGCAGGACGGCACGTTCCCGAAAAACGTCCAAATCAGCACTCGTTGCGCCGGTTGGCGCGAATCTGCGATCAACGCCTGGCTACGCAATCCGATGTTCTATTCCGTGGAAAACCCGGACCGCTGAGCGACGTGATGAACGGCGCCGGCCCATCATCGGATCGTTTCATCAAGCTGGATGAGGTGAAACGCCGCGTCGGCCTTGGTAAGTCGATGAACTACAGACTGATCTCAGAAGGGAAATTCCCCGCACCTTACAAGTCTCGCCCTTCGCCTCCCGTTGGAGCGATCGGGAGATCACCTCTTGGATTGACGACGTGAAGGACGGCTTCGAGGGAAAGAAACGGAAGCTCTGACTGCCGAGTTCGAAAGACATGCCCGCTGTCGCTTTCGGATCATAAGTGTCCGATCGAGGAAGACATTTTCTCGGCAGTGCCGCAAGCATGCCTCGGATGATGCCTCAGGGTCAGCCTCGTCTGCTTTCGACCAAGATGCGTCGCTCGCGGGTCGCGCTTTAACGGCAGCTTCTGCCCAAACCTGCCGCTCGGTCGGCGTGACACCGTTTGGCAGCAATGCGCCCCAATAGCGGTCACTGCGGACTAGTCTCACCCGCCCCGGAAGCCGACGTCGCGCCGTCGATCATATCGCGGGTCAGATGCTGCAATTTTTCGGGGTTTCGGACGATGTAAATCGCGGTGATCTTGCCGTCGCGTATATCGAGGGCGGTCGTTTGAGCCACCCCCCTATCGATGCTGACATAGCCGGGCAGGCCATCGATCTCAGCGGTGTGCAGTAGTCGCGGTGTGGGCGCGTTCTTGCGTCGCAGCCCGGCGAACAGGCGCAGCGCGCGGTCAAGGCCACGAATGATGTTGCGGAAGGCCAGGACCTTGCCGCCGCCGTCCGAATGGATCTCGACATCCTGGGCGAGCAGCGATGCAAGCGCCGCGGTATCGCCGTCGCGGCTGGCATCGAAGAAGGCTTGCGTTATCCGCCTCGCCTCGGCCGCCTCGACATTGAAGCGCGGCCGGGCAGCCTGAACATGCTTGCGCGCACGCGAGGCCAGCTGGCGGACCGCGGCCGGCTTTCGGTTGAGCGTCACGGCGACTTCATTCAACGGCGTGTCAAATACATCGTGCAACAGGAAGGCTGCACGTTCGAGCGGCGACAGGCGTTCCATGGCCAACATCAGGGTCACGGTGATGTCGTCGGCGATCGTCTCTTCAGGATTGCCGGACTCCATCATCGGGTCGGGCAGCCACGGGCCAATATAAAGCTCGCGTCGCGCACGCGCTGATTTCAGGCGGTCGAGGCACAGTCGGGTGACGACCCGGGTCAGATAGGCGGCCGGTGAATCGACGCGCCCGTCGACCTGTTCCCATCGGAACCAGGCATCCTGCACGACGTCTTCGGCTTCGCTGAACGAGCTAAGCATCCGGTACGCCAGGCGGATCAGCCGCTTACGCTCACGCTGAAAATCGGAAAGGCGCGCGGCCTGATTGACCGGCCGACCAGCCGTCGCCTCGCCTTCGTTGCTCGTCATCGTGTGCCGCCTCCTTAGCCTGCCTGATGTGACGAGACAGGCAGGCGCAATGTGACATGCCTTCGAAAAATTCGAAATTTTTCATGCGCCATGTCACGCCGCCGCAGTCCGCGTCGTCAGTGCAGCGAGCGTCGATTGGACGCTGCAGCGAAAGGATGACGGCATGAACGATATCAAGCGGCTCGTATGGCACGAGGTGGCGCCCAAAGGCGCACAGGCGCTGTTCGGTGTACACCACTATTTAATGACCGGCACCAGCCTGCCGGAAGAACTGATCCACCTCGTTTTCCTGCGGGTGTCGCAGATCAACGGCTGCGCGCATTGTATCGATCTGCACACCCGCGACCTGCTCAAGACCATGCCGCTCGACAAGGTCGTGTTGCTGCCGGTCTGGGCGGAAGTGCCGCACCTGTTCGAGCCCCGCTATCGCGCGGCGCTCGCCTGGGCAGAAGAGGTAACGCGGGTCAGCGAGACCCATGCTTCCGACGAGGCCTATGCCGCCGCGGCAGCGATGTTCGAACCGCGTGATCTTGTCGACCTGACAATTGCGATCGCAGCGATGAACGCCTTCAACCGGCTCGGCGCGCCGTTCCGCTTGCCGGTGAAAGCCAAGGCCTGACCCACTCGCAACATATTGGAGTTACCCCATGTCCGAACGGTTAAATCACATGCGCCAAGTGCCGGCGCTTACGCAGAAGCTGACTGAGCTTACCTTCGCGCTTAAGAAGGGGACAATTGAGCAGGCAGTCTTGAGCTTGGTCGAGATCCGCGCGTCACAGCTCAATGGCTGTGCCTTCTGCCTCGACATGCATGTCAAGCAGGCCAAGCTGCATGGCGAGCGCGAGCTTCGCCTTCATCACGTCCCGATCTGGCGAGAGTCACCCTTGTTCAGCGACCGCGAGCGCGCTGCATTGGAATGGACCGAAGCACTCACTCGCCTGTCGCCATATGGCGTGTCGCACCAGATTTACGCGCAGGCTCGCGCCCAATTCACGGAAGACGAATTGGTATACCTCACGTACATGGTGATGGTGATCAACGCCTGGAACCGCGCCTCGATCGCGTTCCAGTCGGTGCCTGGTTCGCAGGACAAGGCCTTTGGGCTGGATAAGTCGGGTCTGGCTTGAGTGTCTTTGACGAGCGGTCGCTCATAAGCGCTAAAATGCGATGAGCGGCCGCTCACTCGAGACCGCGAGGCGGCGGCTAAGCGCCTCGATCTCGGTCATTGCGGCCGGACTTTTGTGTGCTGCAAGCCGCCGAAGGGCGCGGGTCGGCCCCAAAGGCTGATCCTGATCGTTCAGCGTCTCCATCACCCGGAGTATCCCCTGAATGTACGAGGTCCAACGCGGCTCCGGCCGCAAGCTGCTACTTGTTCACGGTCTCGGCGGAAGCTGGCAATCCTGGAGCACGATCTTGGAGGCCCTCGGCGCCGAACGTACGGTTATTGCGATCGACCTCCCTGGACATGGCGCTACGCCGGAAGAACGCGATAGCGGGACCTTTAACGGTCTCGTCGGTAGCGTCGAGCGCTACATTGCCGATAAAGGACTGGACGGGATCGATGTCGTCGGCAGCTCGATGGGCGCACGGATCGTGCTTGAACTCGCTCGGCGGGGCCGCGTCGGCAACGTTGTGGCACTCGATCCGGGCGGCTTTTGGCGCGGCTGGGAACGCACATTCTTCAAGACTACCATAGGCGTTTCGGGGCGGCTGCTTCGCGCTATCCGGCCGGCCTTGCCGATGCTGAGCAAGAACGCCGCGTCGCGCACCGCGTTGCTGGCACAGCTGTCCGCGCGCCCTTGGGCGCTCGATCCGACCGTCGTTGCGACGGAGTTAGAGGGCCTGAGCAGAACGCCGACGTTTGACGCGTTGGTCCGTGACCTTGCAGGCGGTCCTGAGCAACCTGGTCCGGCCGCCGATCCTTCTCGCCGAATTGTTATCGGCTGGGGCCGCCATGATCGGCTGTGTCTGCCGAGGCAGGCAGCTCGGGCAAAACGCGCCTTCCCCTCCGCCGATCTGCACTGGTTCGAAGCCAGCGGACATTTCCCTATGTGGGACCAGCCAGACGAAACGGTTGCCGTAATACTAGCCGCAACTCCGTTACCTATGTTGTCTAGCCAGGAAGAGCGTCGTCAGCTTTAGCAGCCTGCTCGTCCAAAGCTGCCGGTCGGCAAGCGGCCCAATTTCAGTCGGCGCATGATATCATGAGGTGCGATCACTGAACGTCGGCATTTGATAAGAGCCGCCGTTCGCCACATTACCGGTGACCGGCAGAAATGTCCCAGAGCCGGTCATTCCCGTATGGCCGAAACTTGCTTTGTATCGTGGGTTCGAATACCGTGCACTCCGTCGAACTGAGCTGACAAGTATCGGTTTTCAGGCGGAAAAGTTTTTTGGCCTTTCCGGGGTATATTCCCAGGTATCGGTAAAAAGCGGATCGATCAGAACCAAGGTAAATCAGCCATTTATTGAATTGGTTCGAATCCCTCCCGCTCTTGCGTGCAGCAGCGAGAGGCAATCACGATATCAATTGGCGGCTGACCAAGATCGAGAAACGCAAGTTGTCGAGCTGACAGGACGAGAACACGCCGCGCGCTGCACCGGCTGGCCAGAGGCCGCCGTCGCCGCTGGATGCGTCATCGTATGTTCTACACCGTCACCGATCATCCAAGCCCTTAGGTTCCCAATCCCCTCCGCCGGGTCCGGTAATGGGCGGCTAAAGTGCGAGCCCAGCCAACGCTTCTGCTGCGGCGTGACGGCTAAGGTGGCCGTAGTGCCGCTCAATCATTTCGGCGCTTGTGTCGCTGATCTGCGCCACGGTCAGTAACGGAAGTCCGCCATTTACGAGGTCCGTGATCGTGCTATGCCGTAACGTGTAGGCGGTGGCACCCATGGGCAACCTCGCCACGATCACAGCGTCGGTAATCGGCTTTTTCCAGGCGTCCTTGTTCCATGCCTTACCGTTAGCCTGCGCGAACAAGGGGGCACTGGGCGACCTGCCCTTCGCCTGTGCGGCAAATAGTTTGGCCGCCGCCGATGGAATCAGAATGCGTCTGGGTTTTCCGCTCTTGTCCTTCCCGATGCTCAGTTCCGAGGTTCGATCGTCAAAATCGGCGACGGTGAGATTGGCGACGGCGCCAGGTCGCAAGGGAAGCAAACAGAGCGCTCGTACAAACGGCTCGGCTTCGGCCTCAACATTTGCGAGCAACGCGCGGCGCTGATCGCGATCCAGATAGAGGGTCCTTTGCCGATCAGCATTTCTGATCGGTTTTAACGCTTCCTGCCACGCAGCCTCCGTATCGGGAGCACCGGGTGCAAGTATCTTGTTCAACGCCGCCCGGAGCATCGCCATGTCGCGATTGACCGACGATGGCGCGCGTGGGCGGGTAAGCGGATGGCCCTTTTTTCGCCGGCTGACTGGCGCTGGCTTTGCCTCCAGTCGATCACGCCAACTTTTCAAATGATTGCGCCTTACCTTCGCCAGCTTCAATTTGGCGATGGCGTCAGAATAAACGTGCCGCCTGAATCTCCCCTCGGCTTCGGGGTTCATCTTGGCATAGCGGCGGCAGGCGTCTTCGACGGTCTCGACCGTCTCCTCTGTCTGGCCGCCCGCTTCGACTAACTCCGCGAAAGCCTCGCCTTCCTTCTTCGCAGCCGCAAACCGATCACGCCCCGGCAGATCGCCAAAATCTCCCAACGCTTTGAGCCGATAACCGCGCTGATCCTCATCATAAGCACGTGCAATCCACGTACCGAGGCCTTCGCGCGCCGATGGCCGATAGCCCAAGAAACAACCGGGTCGAATGCGCTGCCAATGCGGCTCACGCCGTGAGGGAAGTGCTTCGCGTTCCTTTACCCTGCTCAAATCCAGCGCCATCGCCGACCCCCTCGTTCATTCCGTACGGAAAAAGTACGGAAAACATGGTTGGAAAACGCTGGATCGGATGGGACCAAATGTCAATATTTTATAATGGCTTATTGATTTCATTAAGTCCCAGAAAGGCCCATTTTTCTGCCTTCGGGAGGCAGGGGCCGGAGGTTCGAATCCTCTTTCCCCGACCAATTTTCCCGACATAGCGAACGTCCGGGGGACGTTCGCCGGGAAAATTCACAAGCGACAGCGAGTGCGGGAAGCCCGCCGCTCCTCAACATCCCGATACCGGCACAAGAAAACGCCGGGACGTTTCCGCCCCGGCGCCGCAGTTTTCAGGCCCTCCCCTGAACCCTATTCGTAACGCAATGCCTTGATCGGGCTCGCCTGCGCGACACGCACGGCATGCCCGGCGATCGTCCCCGCCGCGATGATTACCGCCAGCAAACCCGCCTCGACGAACGGCAGCGGCGTCAGCGTCACTCGCGTATCGAAGCCGTTGAGCCAGCCGCGCATCAGCCACCAGGCGATCGGCCAGGCGACGAGATTGGCGATCAGCACCGGCCGGCTGAACTGCCAGACCAGCAACCGCACGATGTCGCGAGTGCGTGCGCCGAGCACCTTGCGGATGCCGATCTCCTTGGTGCGGCGTTCGGCGGTGAACGCCGCCAGGCCGAACAGGCCGAGACAGCCGATCACCACCGCCAGGATGGCGAACATCCCGAACAATTGCGCACTCTTCTCGTCGATATTGTAGAGGTCATGGATGATGTCCTCGACGAAGCGCGAATTGAGCGACAAGCCAGGCACCGAGCGCTTCCACACCCGCTCGACCGTCGCCTGCGCCGTTCGCGGATCGCCGCTGAAGCGCACCATCAGCTGATTGAAGGCACCGCTGGTGATGTAATAATAGATGATCGGCTGCACCGGATCGCGCGCGGAGCGATATCGGACATCGCTAACCACGCCGACGACATTGGCAGTGACCGCCCCCGCCTCGTTGCTGGCGATGATATACTGGACCTGCTTGCCGACCGCCGCTGCGGGCGAGGCAAAGCCAAGACGCCGGGCGGCCGATTCGGACAGGACCACGTTGACGCCGCGCCCTGTCAGCGCCTTTTCGGCGTTGAGATCGGGCGGATTCGGCAGAGTCGAATCGTCCATCGCGACCGCTTCGGAGAAATTGCGCCCCGCAAGTACGCGCATCCCCAACGTATCGAAGGCATGCGTGTCGACGCCATAGACGCCCAACGTGACCGGCTTGCCGCCCGGCACGTTGACGTCGGTGGTCGAATTGTTGCCCGACGCGATGCCGAGCGACACGCGCGCGGCGTCGACGATACCGGGTTGCTTGCGCAGTTCCTGGAGCAGCGTCGGCGCGGCCGCCTCTACCGGCGCGCGGGCGATGCCGTTGAGCTGGAGCAGCCCGTCACGCTTGTATCCCGCGTCGAGATTACGGGCATATTCGGTCTGGGCGTAGATGACCGAGGTACAAATGATCAGCCCGATCGACACCGCGAACTGGGTGATGACGAGCAGGCTCCGGAGCCGCCCGCTGCCTTCCGCATCGGCCGCCGACTTGTTGGCTTTTAGAATGCGCGCCGGCTCGAAGCGCGACAGATAGAAAGCGGGATATAGGCCGCCCGCCAGCCCGACCAGCACTGTCAGGCCGATGACGGGAAGCAGGATGCCCGACAGACCGAAATAGCGGAACGTCATGTCGGCATCGAGAAAGGCGTTGAGCGGCCGGATGGCGAGTTCCGCCAGCGCCAGCGCGATCAACATCGCGATCGACGAAACCAGCATCGATTCGCCGACGAATTGGGTGATGAGCTGATGGCGGCTAGCGCCCAGCACCTTGCGCAACGCGACTTCGCGGGCTCGCTGCGAAGCACGGGCGGTCGCCAGGTTGGTGAAATTCATGCAGGCCATCGCCAGGATCAGCAGCGCGACCACGCCGAAGGTCAGTACCGACTGGCGATTGCCGTTGGGCCGCCCCTGCCCGGTGCCTTTGCTAAGGTGGAGATCGCGCACATTGATCAGGTGGAAATCCTCGAACTGGCCGGGATTGGTCACCGGATTGCTGCCGACATCGTCGGGGATGTTGCGCTTTTTCCAGGCGGCCAATTGCGCCTGGATCGCCTTGGGGTCGCTACCCGGCTTAAGCCGGACGTAGATCTCTCCGTTCGACCAGGTCCAGGAGGTGACCACATCGGGTGTCTTTCGGAAATAATCCACCGGGTCGATCCGCAAGACCGTGGTCATGTCGAAATGGCTGTTCTTGGGGAGGTCCTTGAACACGCCCGTCACGCGGTAATCGGCCGTCATGTCGCCGCTGGAGACGGTGATCGTCTTGCCCAGCGGGTCGCTGTCGCCGAACCGCGCACCGGCCTCGCTCTCGCTCAGCACGATCGAATGCGGATCATCGAGCGCGGTCGCGCCATTGCCGCGCACGAAAGGCACGCGCACCACGTCGAACAGCGGGCCATCGGTGATCAGCGCCTTCTTGGCGGCGGTCGGCGTGCCATCCTGGAGGAAGGTCACGTTCTGCGACGACGCCCACACCAAGCGCTCGACCTGAGGGAAGTCCTTCTTGAGCGCGCCGCCGGCGACATAGGCGGTGGTCAGCGACGTGCCGGGCTGCTGCCCGCCCGGCGACGGCAGATATTCTGTCGCCAGCTCGTAGGTGTTCTCGGCTTCGGGCAGCCAATGGTCATAGCTGAACTCGTAGCGGACATAGGTCAGGATCAGCAGGCAAGCCGCCAGGCCGATTGCCAGCCCGACGATGTTGATGACCGCATAGACGCGGCTCTTGAGCAGAGCACGGATGCCGACGGTCAGGTAATTACGCCACATCGGGACTCTCCTATTCGTACCGCAAAGCGTTGATGGGGTTGGTGCGCGCGACGCGGATCGCATGACCCGCGACGGTTGCCAGCGCGATGCCGAGCGTCAGCGCGCCGGCGACGGCGAAAGGAGTCGGGCCGAGCGCGATCCGCGTGTCAAACCCGTTGAGCCAGTCGCGCATCAGCCACCAGGCGACCGGCCAGGCGATCAGATTGGCGATCAGCACCGGCCGGCTGAACTGCCAGACCAGCAGTCGCACGATGTCGAGGGTGCGCGCGCCCAGCACCTTGCGGATGCCGATCTCCTTGGTGCGCCGCGCGGCGGTGAATGCGGCGAGCCCGAACAGGCCCAGGCATCCGATCACCACCGCGAGGATGGCGAAGGCCGCGAACAACTCGCCGCGCGCGGTCTCACGGTCATATTGCGCGCGCACGAGGTCGTCGGCGAAGCTCGCCTTGAACGGAACGTTGGGCGCGACACGCCGCCAGATCTGCTCGACCGCATCGCGCATCGCGCCTGGGGCGACCCCGGAATAGCGCACCGCGATCTGGCCGAACCCGGTGCGTTGCATGACATAGACGATCGGCTGCAACGGCTCGCGCAGCGACCGGAAACGCGCGTCTGACACGACGCCGACGATCGTACAGGGCACCGATCCGAACTCAGGAAAGGTCAGCGCGCCCGACAGCTGTTTGCCGATCGCATTGCGCACGTCGGCGAATCCCAGGCGATGCGCCGCACTTTCGCTGATCACGATGTTGAGCCCCCGCGCCACCAGTGCGCGCTCGGCATCGGGGTTCACCGGAAACGGCGTGGTCGCGTCATCGCGCCCGTAGGTGAGCGAGAAACCGCGGCCCGCCAGCAGGCGCATGCCCATCGCCTGGAAGAATCCTTCCTGGACGGCATAGGTGCCGAGTTCGACCGACGACGTGCTGCCCGGCAGCGTATAGGCGCTCACCGAATTGTTGCCGGGGGCGACCGCGATCTGCGTCGCCGCCGCGGCACGCACGCCGGGCAGGCGGCGGATCTGCTCGACCATCGACAACGCCTGCTGGTCGTTGACGCCCTTGAAGCCGAGGTTGTCGATCTGCAGCAGGCCGTCGCGGTGATAGCCGGCATCGACGGTGCGGGCGTAGACCGTTTGCGTATAGATCACGCTGGTGCAGACGATCAGCGCGATCGACACCGCAAACTGTCCGATGACCAGCAAATTGCGTAGCCGGCCCGAGCCTTGCGCATCGGCCGCCGACTTGTTGGCCTTGAGGATCTTCGCTGGCTCGAACCGCGACAGATAGATCGCCGGATAAAGCCCGCCGAAGACGCCGACCAGCAGCACCAGGACCATGCCGGGGACCAGCACGCCGTCGAGCCCCAGATAGTGGAGCCGGATATCGGCATCGAGGAAGCGGTTGAAGAACGGTAGGATCAATTCGACCGCGGTAAACGCAACGAGCAACGCGATCAGCGACACCAGCACCGATTCCCCGATGAACTGGACGATCAGCTGGCGCGGGCTCGCGCCCAGCACCTTGCGCAGCGCCACTTCGCGCGCCCGCTGCGACGCCCGCGCGGTGGCGAGGTTGACGAAGTTCACGCACGCCATGCCGAGCACCAGCAACGCGATCACCGCGAAGGTCGCGACGGTCATCGCGTCGTTGCCCGGGGTCATCGCATTGGCCTGCGCCTTGCCGAGATGGACGTCGCGGATGTTGACCAGGCGATAGGTCTGGGCATCGCCGGGATTGTAGCGCTGGCCGTTGCTAACCCGGTCGGGGATGTTGCGCTTTTCCCAGGCGGGGATTTGCGCATTGATCGCCGCGGCGTCGCTGCCGGGACGAAGCTTGACGTAGAAATAGCCGTCCTGATTGTCCCAGTTGCTCAGCGATTGGGTGCGGTCGGCATATTGCACGTCGATATCGAAGCGCGCGACCATCACCGCGCTGAAGCTGCTGTTCTTCGGAATGTCCTTGAACACGCCGGTGACGCGATAGTCCACGTTGCCGGCGTTATCGACCACAGTCAGCGTCTTGCCGATCGGATCTGCCTTGCCGAAGCGCCGCTTGGCCTCGCTCTGGCTGATCGCAAGCGAGTGCGTGTCGTTGAGCGCGGTGTGCGCGTCACCCTCGACGAACGGCACTTGCAGGATGTCGAAGAGGTTGCCGTCGACCATCCGGATATTGGTCTGCGACGGATCGCCATCCTGGATCACGACGGGCGAGAAGGCGCGTACGAACACCACCTTCTCGACCTGCGGGAAGTCCTTCGCCAGCGCCCGGCCCGCCGGGATCGAGCTGGCCTGCAGGTACATTTCCTCGCCGCCTTGCGGCGTCGGGTGGTAATAGGTCTGAAGCTGGAACGCCTGGTCGGCGCCCGGCAGCCACGCGTCGTAACTACGCTCGTAGCGTACGTAGAGCAGGATCAGCACGCATGCCGCGAGCCCGATCGCCAGGCCGAGGATATTGACCGCGGCATAGAGGCGGCTCTTGAGCAGCGAGCGGATGCCGACAGTGAGGTAGTTGCGCCACATATGGCTTCTCCTATTCGTAGCGCAAAGCGTGGATGGGATTGCGGCGCGCGACGCGGATCGCCTGCCCGGCGACCGTCGCGACCGCGATGACAAGGGCGAGGCCGCCGGCAATGAGGAACGGCGTCGGCGTGAGCGCAATGCGCGCATCGAATCCGTTGAGCCAATCGCGCATCACCCACCACGCGGCCGGCCAGGCGACGAGATTGGCAATCAGCACGGGCCGACTGAACTGCGCGACGAGCAGGCGAACGATGTCGCGGCTTCGTGCGCCCAGAACCTTGCGGATCCCGATCTCCTTGGTGCGGCGCTCGGTGGCGAAGGCGGCGAGGCTGTAGAGGCCGAGACAGGAAATCACGATCGCCAGCAGCGAGAAGCTCGCGAACAATATGGTGCGGGCGCGTTCGGCGGCATAAAGTTCGCGGACGACGTCATCTGTGAAGCGCGCCTCGAACGGGATTTCGGGCTCGAACCGTCGCCATATTTTGGCGAGCGCAGCCATCACCTCGCCGGGACGCGCAGCGGCGTAGCGGACCAATACCTGATTGGTGAGGCCAGGGTTATAGGCGTAGACGATCGGGTCGACCGCATCGCGGGCAGTACCAAACCGCGTGTCCTCGACCACGCCGGCGATCGTCGCGGGCACTTTGGCCGCTCCGTTGAACCAGACGTCGACGACTTGGCCGATCGCGGCTTGTGGGGCGCGATATCCAAGCTTGGTCGCGGCCCCACGGTTGACCACCACGTTGATCCCTCGAGTGGCGAGTTGGGCCGGCGTCTCGTCCGCGATGCGATCGGCGGCCTGGCGATCGCCGAGCATTCGCCCGGCAAGCAGCTTGACGTCCATCGTCGGCAGAAAATCCGCGTCGATATTGTAGGCCGTCAGCGAGGCATATTGCGACGCGCCAGGCGTGCGGGCGAGCCAAACCATTTTCGGGGCGCTATCGCCGGGTCCGAGCCCGGTCCGCCCTACTTTGGTCACGCCCGGGATGGCCAGCATCGCCCGTCGCGCAGCGTCATATTCGCCGCCCTGGGTATAGCGCCAGGCGTTGGCGATCTGGATCAACCCGTCGCGGCGAAAGCCGGGATCGACCTGCTCGACGAAGCGAGTCTGCGACCAGATCACTGCGGTACTGGTCACCAGGCCGATGGCGATGGCGAACTGAACGACGACGAGCGCCATACGCAGCCGTCCACTGCCGGCGGTTTCGGTCGAACCACGATTGCCGTTGAGCACGGCCGCCGGTTTGAACCTGCTCAGATAGAGTGCCGGATATAGCCCGCCGGCTAGGCCGGTAATCGCGAACAATGCCAGTACCGGAAGCAGCATGCCGTCCTTGCCCAGATAGTGGAGCTGCATATCGGCCCCCATCGCACGCGCGACCCACGGTATCGCGAGTTCGGCGATCGCCATCGCGATCAGGACCGCTACCGCGGCAATCAGTACGTTCTCGGCCATGAATTGGGCGATCAGCTCGCGCCGCCGCGCGCCGAGCACCTTGCGCAACGCCACTTCGCGCGTCCGCTGGAGCGCGCGCGCGGTCGTCAGATTGACGAAGTTCATCACCGCCATGCCGAGCGTCAGCAGCGCGACGACAGCGAACGTGACCAGCGCGCGCGGATCGCCCGCCGGCGTAAGCGCTGCTTCCTGTGCCTTGCCCAGATGGACGCCGGTGACCGGCTCCAATCGCAGGTCGAACACATCGGCCATGGAAAACTGCTTGCCGTCGATCGTGCCGGTCGGCACGACACGTTTCTCCCAGCCCGGGAGTGCCGCGTTCACCATCGCCGCGTCGGCGCCGGCCCGCAGCTTGACGTAATGAATCTGATCGAAATTGCCCCAGCCGCGGCGCTCGATGGGAATGTCGGCTATATCGCCGCGATACATGACGCCGATACGCAGGCTGGTGTTGCGCGGGAGATCGCGCAGCACGCCGCTCACCTTATAGTCGCGCTTGCCCGGCCCCGCGCCGAGCGTGAAGCGCCTGCCCAGCACGTCGGTGGTGCCGAACTGGCGGATCGCCTCCTTCTCGGTCAACACGATCGAATTGGTGTCGGGCAAGGCAGTCGCCGCCGATCCGTAAGCGAACGGCAGACCGAAGACCTTGAAGAAGTTGCCATCGACCGTCGTCGCGTCGATGAACACCGGCTGCCCGTCGCGTTCGGTCACGGTCTTGCCCGCCGATAGCGAAGTGACCGCTTCGACTTGCGGGAATCCGGCGGCAAGCTGCTCCCCGACCGGGAACGGGCTCCCCTGCGTCCGCACATCGGGCTGGCCGGGCGGACGGATCGTGGTCTGGACCTGGAACAAGCGGCCGCTGTCCTTCAGCCAGCCGTCATAGCTCTGCTCGTACCGGATATAGCCGAGGATCAGCACGCAGCCGGCGAGCGCCAGCGCCAAGCCACCGATATTGATCGCGGCATAGACGCGGTTGCGCATCAGGATGCGTATCGCGATCAGCAGATAATGGCCCAGCATCGGCGCCGATCCTCTCCCTCCCCGTTACTGTTCAAGCCGCGCGGCGGCGTTCCTGGAGAATGCGGCCGTCGAGCATGTTGACGACGCGGCTGGCGTAATCGGCATGCGAGGGTGAGTGCGTGACCATGACGATGGTCGAGCCCTGGGCGTTGAGCGTCTGGAGCATCCGCATCACTTCCTCGCCGTGATTGGTGTCGAGGTTGCCGGTCGGTTCGTCGGCCAGGATCAACTTGGGTTCGGCGACAAGCGCGCGGGCGACCGCGACGCGTTGTTGCTGCCCGCCCGACAACTGGCTGGGGAAATGCCGCGCGCGGTGCGCAATGCCGACGCGGTCCATCACGTCCTCGGTGCGGCGGCGGCGCTCGGCAGCGGGGACCGAGTGATAGAGAAGCGCCAGCTCGACATTCTCGCGCACCGACAATTCGTCGACCAGGTTGAAGCTCTGGAAGATGAATCCGATCGATGCCTTGCGGACGTCGGCGAGCTTCGATTCGGACAGGCCGGCAACTTCCTTGCCGTCGAACACATAGCTGCCGCTGGTCGGGCTATCGAGCATGCCCATCAGGTTGAGCAGGGTCGACTTGCCGCAGCCCGACGGCCCCATGATCGCGACGAATTCGCCGGGCATGATGTCGAGGTCGATCGCGTCGAGTGCGGTCGTCTCAACGGTGTCGGTGCGGTAGGTCCGCGACAACGCGCGCATATGCAGCATGGTATTCACTCCTTCGCGTTCGAAAGGTCGAGCCGATCCTTGTCGGCGAAACCGGTGTAAGGGCTGGTGATGACGCGCTCGCCGGCATCGAGCCCGTCGAGCACTTCGATGAAATCGGGATTGCGGCGGCCGAGCCGGACCCGGCGCTTGACCGCGGTGTTGCCGTCGGGCGCGACGACGAACACATAGGCGCCACCGCTTTCGTTGTAGAAAGCGCCATTGGGGATCAGCTTGGCCGGCGCCGGATCGCCCAGGGTCAGCTTCGCCTGCAGCGTCTGGCCGCGTTGCACACCCTGCGGCTCGTCGCCGAGGAATTGCAGGTCGACCTGGAACTGGCCGTTCTGCACCTGGGGATAGATTTTCATCACCTGCGCGCGGAAGGTCTTGCCGTTCCAGTCGACGCTCGCCGACTGATTGACCTGGACGCGGCCGAGATAGAATTCGTCGACGCCGGCCTGGAGCTTGTTCCTGCCCGGCGAATCGATCTGGCCGATCCGTTCGCCGCGCTGGAGCGACTGGCCGATCTGGATCGAGAAGCCCGACAATTTGCCCGTGACCGGCGCCTTGAGGTTGAGCGCGTCGAGATTGGTGCGGGCGATGCCCAGACCCGCCGACATCGACTTCATCGATGCCTTTTGCTGATCGAGCTGGCCCGACTGCAGCCGTTCGTCGCTTGCCTGGCTGCGCTGAAGCACGGCGAGGCGGCGCTGCTGATATTGGTAATTGTCGGTCGTGTCGTTGAACTGCTTGCCCGACACATAGCCCTTCGCTGCAAGCGGCGCCTCGCGCTCATATTGACGGCGCGCGGTGGTGAGCGCGAGCTGTGCGTCCAGGATCGCGCGTTCGTTGGCCAAGCGGGTCTGCGACAGCGCGAGCTCCTGGCTCCGCATATTGTTGATCTGCTGCTCGACCTCGGTCTGGCGTGCGAGCGTCGAGAGCTGAAGTTCGGCGTTGGACAGCATCGCGATCGGCTGGCCGGCGACGACGTCGGTGCCGTCCTCGACCAGCACCTTGTCGACCCGGCCGCCCTCGATCGAATCGATATAGACGGTGAGCAGCGGCGTCACCTTGGCGCGCAGCGGGATGAAATCCTCGAACCGCCCGGTCTGCACGGTCGAGATCGTCAGCCGGTTCTTGGTCACCGTCTGCGATCCCGCGCCGGGCATGAACCACCAGAACAGCGAGGCGAGCACCAGCACCGCGCCGGCGCCGATCGCAATCTTGACGTTGCGCGACAGCCCGCGGCGCTCGACCACCTTGTCCATCTGGCTGCCGCTGACCGCCCGGTCAGTGGTGGCGGACGACGCCGCCTTCAACGACGCGATATTCACGAACGCTCGCTCCCGATCTGCAGCAGGAATAAAGAGTGTCCGTTTCCGGACACGGGTGTCCGGAAACGGACAGTGTCACTCTGGAGCGAGAAGGCGATCCGGACCGAGGAAATCTGGATCGCGGCGCTCCAGTGCGACGCCGGCTGAAAGAACAGCACCCAGCTCGCGCCGAGTAACACGAGCACCGTGAGGAGTTTGCGGTTGGCTGCCGTGTCTTTCATCGGATCTGTCCACCTTGTTGGTCTGATCCCAGCTCAGCAGGATGCGTGCCAAATGCCTTTTCGTCTCCGAACCAACCCATTGCTCGACGCTGGCACGGAAATTGATTGTCCGTATTCGGACAGTGGCTGTACGGAAGCGGGCAATGGCGACACCGGAATTCGATCTCTGCATCATCGTCGATGACGACGAGGATATCCTGGTGGCGGCGCGGCTCGCGCTGCGCGGGCTGTTCCGCGAGCTGATCACCGTGTCGTCGCCCGAGCGCGCGATCGCCGCCACTGCGGGGCGCCAGCCCGACGTCATCCTGCTCGACGCCAATTTCGCGCGCGGCGCGACCGATGCGCGCGAAGGGCTGGCATTGCTCGACCGGCTGCTGACCAACGATCCCGAGGCGATCGTGGTGATGATCACCGCGCATGCCGGGGTGAACGTCGCGGTGGAGGCGATGAAGCGCGGCGCGACCGATTTTGTCTCCAAGCCGTGGGAGAATGAGCGGCTGGTCCAGACGGTGCGCACCGCCGCCGCGCTGCGCCGATCGCGCGCCGCCGCCGACGCGCCAGCACCAACGCCGGCCTCGTCGAACTCGGCCCGAGGGCCGTCGCCGCTGATCGGCAGCGCACCGTCGATGGCGCGCGTCCATTCGCTGATCGCGCGCGCGGCGCCGACCGAAGCGAATGTCCTGGTGCTCGGCGAAAACGGCACCGGCAAGGAATTGGTCGCGCGCGCACTGCACCAGCAATCGCATCGCGCCGACCGCGAGATGGTGACGGTCGACCTGGGTGCGATCGCGACCGAGCTGATCGACTCCGAATTGTTCGGCCACGTCAAAGGGGCGTTCACCGACGCCCGCACCGATCGCGTCGGCCGCATCCAGGCGGCCGATGGCGGTACATTGTTCCTCGACGAGATCGGCAATCTGCCGCTCCATCTGCAGCCCAAATTGCTGACCGTGCTCGAACAGCGCAAGGTCACCCCGGTTGGGGCGAACCAGCCGATCCCGGTCGATATCCGGGTGATCGCGGCGACCAACATGACCCCGGCGATGCTGCGCGACGAGCGCCAGTTTCGTCAGGACCTGCTGTTCCGGCTCAACACGGTCGAGATCGACCTGCCGCCGCTGCGCGATCGCCGCGAGGACGTGCCGGCGCTGATCGACCATTATCTCAGCCTTTATGCCGAACGGTACAAACGGCCGCGCCCCGAATTGTCCCCACAAGCGCTGGGAGCGCTGGTCGCGCATGACTGGCCCGGCAATGTCCGCGCGCTGCGTCATGCGGTCGAGCGCGCGGTAATCCTCGCAGGCGACGGCCTGCTCGAGAGCGATGCCTTCGCCCTCGCCCCGGCGGCGACACCACGAGTCACCGCCGAGCCGGTGGTGTCGGATCTCAATCTCGATCGCGTCGAGCGCCGGCTGGTCGAGGAAGCGCTGAAGAAGCACGGCTACAACATCTCGTCCGCCGCGCACGAGCTCGGCCTGTCGCGCGCCGCGCTCTATCGTCGAATGGAGAAGCATGGGCTTTGACCGCCGCTTCGCGCTGACCCTGGTCGGCTGGCTGGTCGCCTGCCTGTTCGCGCTGATCGCCCTGACGGTGGCGATCGCAACCCCAGGTCTTGCCGCGGTCAGGATCGTCGCTGGCTTGCTCGTACTCGGCATGGTGGCCGGCCTCCTCCACCATATCGACCGCACCAATCGCACCGTTGCGCGGTTCGTCGAAGCCTTGCGCTATGGCGATTTTTCGACGCGGTTCGACGGACGCGGCGGCGCCGGGTTCGATACCTTGGGCGGTGCGCTCGACGCGGCGATGCGCGGACTGCAAGCGCAGCGCGATCGCACGGTCGAGGAGTTAAGGTTCCTCGAAGCCTTGACCGACGATGTTCCGGTGGCGCTGCTGACGGTCGATGCCGATCACGGCGTGACCTTGGTCAACAAGGCGGCGCGGCGCCTGTTCGCGGCGCATCAGGGCACCCGGCCGGAGGATTTCACCGTTTATGGCGAAACCTTCGCCGCGCGCCTGGCCGATGGCGCCGCTCCCGCCGCCGAACTGCTGTTGCTGCGATCGGCGACCGGGCCGCAACGCGCCATCGTGCGCAATGCGTCGCTCGAGCGGCTGGGGCTGACGACGCGCGCGATCACGGTCGAACCCGTGCAGGGCACGCTCGATGCGATCGAGATGGCGGCGCAAACCGACCTGGTCCGCGTCCTGACTCACGAAATCCTCAATTCGTTGACGCCGGTGACCTCGCTGGCGTCGAGCACGGCGGAGGTCTTGGCCGAGCAGGAGCCCGATCTCGACCTCGCGCGCACCGCCGCCGGGACTCTCGCGCGACGCGCCGAAGGGTTGGAATATTTCATCCGCTCCTACCGTGCCGTGGCGCATGTTCCCGACCCGCGCCGCCAGCGGTTCAAGGCGGCGTCATTCGTCCGCGACCTCGAACGCCTGTTCGCCGCCGAATGGCCCGATATCAGGCTCGAAACCGAGGTGACGCACGATCTCGAACTCGACGCCGATCCCGACCTGCTCGCTCAGGCATTGATCAATCTGTTGCGCAACGCCGCCCAGGCGACGCGCGAGCGCGACGAGCATCTGCTGGTCGAGCTGCGGTTGCTCGGGGACGGCGCAGGGACGCGTATCCTGGTGTCGGACCGCGGCCCGGGCGTGCCGGAGGCAATGCGCACCGAGATCTTCCTGCCGTTCTTCACGACGCGGGCCAAGGGAACGGGCGTCGGCCTCAACCTGGTACGCCAGATCGTGATCGCGCATGGTTGGACGATCGAGGTCGGCGAAGGGCCCGAAAGCGGCGCGGAGTTCAGGGTGTTCGTTCGGTGAATGGAACCGCTGGGCTAGATCATCGCCGCCTCCCCGGCGAAGGCCGGGGCCCAGCCGCGGCGAATTATCGACGAGAATGAATCGCGCACCAATAGACGGCGCGAAACTGGGCCCCGGCCTTCGCCGGGGAGGCGTTTAATCAAACGTCGGAAAGCAAATCCAATTCCGGCTCCCCTGCCCCCTCTTCCTCCAGCGTCGCCAAGGTCACCCCCACCAGCCTGATCCCCGCCCGCAACGGGAACAACGTCGCCACCAGCCGCTCGGCAACCGCGATGAGATCACCATGGCTGGCGATAGCACCGCCCAGCGTCTTGCTCCGCGTGACGATGCGGAAATCGGCGTAGCGGACCTTCACCACCACGGTCTTTCCAGTCGTCCTTGTTCGCTCGCACCATGCCCAGACCTGGTCGGCCATCCGTCGGACTTGCTCGAGCACCTGGTCCGGCGTGGTCAGATCCTGTTCGAACGTGGTTTCCGATCCCGACGATTTGCGCGGCCGGTCGGGGGTGACCTCGCGATCGTCCTCGCCATGCGCGATCTTGTGATACCACAGCCCCGATTTGCCGAAATGCGCCTGGAGGAACGCCGGATCGCGCTCGCGCAGATCGGCGCCGGTGACGATCCCCAGCCGGTTGAGCTTTTCGGCGGTGCGCGGCCCGATGCCATGGAATCGCCCGACCTCCAGCCCCGCGACGAAATCGGCGCCAGTCCCCGGCGGGATGACGAACTGGCCATTGGGCTTGTTATGATCCGAGGCGAGCTTGGCGAGGAACTTGTTGTACGAAATGCCCGCCGAGGCAGTCAGCGCCGTCGCCTCGAAGATGCGCGCGCGGATCTCCCGCGCGGTGGCGGTCGCCGAGGGCAGCTCACGCAGATTGGCAGTGACGTCGAGATACGCTTCGTCGAGCGACAGCGGCTCGACCAGCGGGGTGTACTCCTCGAAAATGTCGCGGATCTGGCGCGACACGCTGCGATAGACGTCGAACCGGTGCGGCACGAAGATCAGATCGGGGCATCGGCGCAGCGCGACGACCGACGGCATGGCCGATCGCACGCCGAACGTCCGCGCCTCATAGCTCGCCGCCGCGACGACGCCTCGCCCGGTCGCCGATCCCACCGCCACCGGTCGCCCGCGCAGCGCCGGATCGTCGCGCTGTTCGACCGAGGCGAAAAAGGCATCCATGTCGATATGGATGATCTTACGTACCACAATGGACGAAATGACGCCCCCTCAGCCCCTTGGCAACTGTCGACGACCGGCGCAGGATGGTGCCGGGGCTCGTAAAGGGCACCGTGTTGAGAGGGGGTCGTATGAGGAATAGCCGCTTTGGCAGGGGCTTGAGCGCGATCGCCGCGCTCGCGATGGTTTCGAGTTGTGGTGGTGGCGGTAGCGGATCGACGATCGGAAGCGGAGGAGCCCCGACGCCCACCCCGAGTCCGACACCGACCGCGACTCCGACCGCCGCGGGCTGCACGCTGCGCGAGCGCCAGGACTGGGCTTTCGCGCAGCTCAAGGAATGGTATCTGTTCCCCGATACGCTGCCCGCCAGCCTGGACCCGACGCCCTATGCGTCGGTCGAGGACTATGTCGACGCGCTGACCGCGACCGCGCGCGCGCAGCACAAGGATCGGTATTTCACCTATCTGACGTCGATCGCGCAGGAAGACGCCTATTATAATTCGGGATCGAGCGCCGGTCTCGGTGTCCGCCTGGGGTTGACCAGTAGCAACCGCTTGTTCGTGACCGAAGCGTTCGAGGGCGGGGCCGCGCTCAACGCCGGAATCGATCGCGGCACCGAGATCGTCGCGATCGGCACGAGCAGTTCGAATCTGCGCAACGTCAGCGACATCATGGCGGCGTCCGGCTCCGCCGGGCTGATCGACGCGCTCGGCCCTGACACCGCCGGCACCTCGCGCGTGCTTCGGATAACGTCGCTGACGGGCACGACCAGCACCGTCACCGTGACCAAAACCGCTTTCGCGCTCGATCCGGTGTCCAGCCGCTATGGCGTCAAGATCATTTCCGATGGCGGACAGCAATTCGGCTATATCAACCTCAGGACCTTCATCAATCCGGCCGAGCAGCCGTTGAAGGACGCTTTCCTGCGGTTCAGGACCAACGGCATCACGAACATCATCGTCGACCTGCGCTACAATGGCGGCGGGTTGATTTCGGTCGCCGATCTGATGGGCGATCTGATGGGAGCCAACCGCGCGCCGACCGACGTCTGGGAATATATGACCTTCCGCCCCGAAAAATCGGCGCAGAACAGCAACCACACCTTCACGCCGATGTCGCAGTCGATCGCGCCGACCAAGATCGCGTTCATCGGCGGCGGCGGGACCGCGTCGGCGAGCGAGCTCGTGATCAACGGCATGGTGCCCTACCTCCACGCCAATGCCGCGCTGATCGGGTCCAACACCTATGGCAAGCCGGTCGGCCAGATCGCCATCGACAAGACCGCGTGCGACGATCGTTTCCGCGTGATCGCCTTCGCTATCCAGAACGCGGCCCATAACGGCGCCTATTATGACGGGCTCGCCAGCTTCATGGAGGCGAGTTGCCAGGCGAGCGACGACATTTCGTATCAGCTGGGCGACCCGAACGAGCAATCGACCCGTCGTGCGCTCGATTATCTGGAAGGCAAGAGCTGTACCGCAGTCACAGCGAGTGCCAGCACCAGCACGGCCGGCGGGCCACCACTGGCAGCCAGGGCCCAGCTGCCGGTGACGGAACAGGCGCGCGAACTGCTGACGCCCGACCGGCCGTCGACGCCGCAGCGCGAGGTGCCGGGGCTGTTCTAGGATCTGACGGAGACAGGACGCCGTCCGTGAGCAATCGGGTGGGGGAAAGGTCGGCAAGAGGTTGCGACGGGCTCGGTAGGGCCTAAGTTGGCCGCAATGCCCGAAAGCCAGCCACCTATCCCCGCCGCGACCCTGATCCTCCTGCGCGACCGCGGCGGCATGCCGCCGGAGATCCTGATGGTCGAGCGCGCCAAGGCGATGGTGTTCGCCGGCGGCGCGCTGGTGTTTCCGGGCGGGCGCGTCGATCCGGGTGACCGGGCGTTGGCCGCGGAACTCAGTCGCGATGCCGAGGATGCGCCGGCACGGATCGCGGCGATCCGCGAAACGATCGAGGAAGCGGGCGTGCCGGTGGGGCTCAGCCCGGCGCCCGACGCCGCGACGCTGATCGCGCTACGCCAGGGCCTTCATGCCGGCGAGGCGTTCGGACTGCTGCTCGATCGCCATGGCCTGTCGGTCGATCTCGACGCCCTGACCTGGTTCGCCCGCTGGCTGCCTGCGCACGCCCATATGCGGATCTTCGACACGCGCTTTTATCTCGCGCGTGCGCCCGAAAATGTCGCCGCGGCGACAGTGGACGCAACCGAGAACGCGCGCCTTTTCTGGGCGAGCGCGGCCGAGGTGCTCGCCGAATGCGATGCCGGACGCGCGACGGTGATCTTCCCGACGCGCCGCAATCTCGAACGACTGGCGCAATATGCCAGCTTCGACGACGCGGTCGCCGACGCGCGCGCCTTTCCGCCGCGCACGATCACGCCGTGGAGCGAAGAGCGTGAGGGCGTGCCGCATCTCTGCATTCCCGACGATCTGGGGTACCCGGTAACGAGCGAAATCCTGCATTCGGCAATGCGGGGATGACACGCCGTCGCAGGCGCCGTGCGCGCCGTGCCCAACGGCGCGGCTGGGCCATGCTCGCCCTTTTCGCCGCATTGTTCGTCCTGGTGCTCGGCGTGCTCCATTTTCGCAACCGGCCGCAGGACCTGCCCTGGACGCCGCTCGATCTCGGCCAGCCCGTCGGGCTGTTCACGGGCAGCAAACTGGCCGCGCTCGACGGGGATTATCCGCAATGCCGGATGTTGCTGGAGCGTGCCGGCGTGCACTTCGCGGAACTCGAGCCGATCGAGAAAGGGCAATGCGGTTATGCCGATGCCGTGCGGCTCGATCCCGGCGGCGCGCGCGCGATCGGGTTCGATCCGGCCAAGCCAGGCATGGCGTGCTCGGTCGCCGCGGCGCTATCGATGTGGGAATGGAATGTCGTCCAGCCGGCCGCGTTGCGCCATTTCGGCAGCCGCGTCGCGACGTTCGAGCATTTCGGGACATATAATTGTCGCCCGATCGCGGGCAGCACGCATCTGAGCCAGCATTCCTATGCTCGGGCGATCGACATCGCGGGGTTCGTGCTGGCGGACGGGCGGCGGATCACGGTCGCGCGCGACTGGCAGGGAGATGACGAGAAAGCGGGGTTCCTGCGCGAGGTTCGCGATGGCGCGTGCGGGCTGTTCTCGACCACCTTGTCGCCCGACTATAACGCCGCGCATCACGACCATCTGCATCTCGACGAGCAGCCGCGCGGCGGGTGGCGGGCCTGTCGCTGAGCAGCGTCAGGCCCGCCTGGAGGAATTCAGTTCGGCAGTGCTGCCGAGGTGTCGACCTTTTCGACCCAGGCCGGGAAGAAGCTGGGCTGACGGTTCGACCAGCCGGAAGCGGTAGCCGCGGCCTCGCTGATCGACTGCAGCAGCTTGCGGCGCAGATCAGGGTGAAGGTGCGGCAATGCCGCCGCCGCGCAGAACGCGCCGGGCAGCCAGGGCCGGACCTCGGCACCGATCAGGCGCTCGTAGAGGAAGCGATAGGCCGAAAAGCTGGTCAGCCGCCCCTGCCCCAGGTCGAACGCGCTGACTGTGATCAGCGGCGCCATGAAAATCTCGACCGAATCGAGGCCGCTATCGTCGGGGACGATCGTGCGAATCTCGTCGAGCCGGTCATAGACCCGCGCCTGGGCGCGAATCGATGCCGCCTCCACCGTATCGCGCGACCAGCGCGACAGCGCATCCTCACGCTCGAGCCCGACATCCAGGCTGCGGCGCACATAACGCTGCGTCGCTGCTGAAAAGCCCGCGAATTCTTTAATCTCGGCCAATGTCATCGCGCCGTCGGCCGGTCTCTTGCTGGCACTCATCTCGAACACCCCACCCGCTTACCAATGGAAGGGCATGATGCGCTCAGATGGTTAACGCCATGCTTAACGCCTCGTCGCCCTGCGTTAAGCATGGAATCATAGACCGTGTTGCGGCGCAACAAAGTTTGCGACGAAGCGAGCCAGACGCGCAAATCGACAAGAAAGTGAGGGTTTTGGGCAACGCTTTGTTACGCGCCCGGCGTTGGCAGATCAGCTGTCCTGCTGGCGCTCCGCCTCTGCGGCTTCGTCAAATCCCGACGATTTGGGCGGCCCGCCCTTGTCGCCCGGCTGCGTCGCGGAGGGCGGATCGGACGCGTCCATCGATTCGTCGAGGCCGCGATCGAGCTGGGCATCCTCGTTTTCCGGATCCTTCTTGAGGCGCTTTTCGATCGATTTGTCCTGGCCGGCGTCCTGGCGCGGGTCCTGTGCGACATGCTCGGCGCTGTCGCCCTGCCGATCGCGATCGGTCGCTGGAATGTCGGTCACGTCACCCTCCTACTCGGCCCGCACGGGCCTGATGTTACGCAACCAAAACGTATGGGCGACGGGTGATGTTCCAACGAAAAGGCCCGGCGAATCGCTTCGCCGGGCCCATTTTCGCGTTGCTGTCGCCCGCCGTTTAGTTGCGGTTCGAGCCGAACAGGCGGAGGATGAACAGGAACATGTTGATGAAATCGAGGTACAGGTTGAGCGCGGCCATGATCTTGACCCGCCCCTCATCGGGCGTGCCCGCGACATAGCTGTACATCGCCTTGGTCCGCTGCGTGTCCCACGCGGTCAGGCCGGCGAAGATCAGCACGCCGACCACGCTGATCACCAGGCCGAGCGGTCCCGACTGTAGGAAGATGTTGACCAGGCTGGCGACGATGATGCCGACCAGGCCGATGATCAGGAACGTCCCGAACGCCGACAGATCGCGCTTCGTGGTGTAGCCGTAGAGGCTGAGGCCAGCGAAGCCCGCCGCGGTGGCGAAGAACGCGCCCGCGATCGAGGAGGCGGTATAGGCGAGGAAGATCGTCGAGAGCGACGCGCCGAGCAAGCCGGCATAGGCCCAGAACAGCGCCTGCAGCGTCCCGGTCGCCATCCGCTGCTGTCCGAAGCTCATCGCGAAGACGATCCCGAGCGGCGCCAGCGTGACGATCCAGCCCAGCGCCGACAATCCGCCGGTCTGGAAATTGACCAGCGCTTGGATGGCGCCAGAGGCATAGACGCCCAACGCAACAACGCCGGTCAGCAGCACGGCCGAGGCCATGTAATTATAGACCGACAGCATATATGCCCGCAGTCCCTCGTCATACGCGGCGCCGCGCGTGTCGACCGCCGCGCCGAAGGGCGCCATGCCGGAACGAGGATCAGACCAATTGGCCATCGAAAACTCCTTTGCCCGGCCACAACGGCCGGATGGGGCCAATATCGTAGGTCCTGGTGCGCTATTCAAGCGAAACACGACAGCCAGCAACATTCGGAAACAATCGGCAAATGGGTTAAGTACGTTTGGCCATGCACCGCCTGTTCGTCGCGCTCCGTCCGCCGCCCGATATTCGCCGCCGCCTGAGCGAGCCGATGGCCGGCGTGCCGCATGCGCGCTGGCAGGATGACGAGCAGCTCCATGTGACGATCCGCTATATCGGAGAGGTCGATCGCCCGATGGCCGAGGACGTCGCGCTGGCGATGGGCCAGGTCCATGCGGCGTCGCCGCGCGTGGCGATCCATGGCGTCGGCGCGTTCGACAAGAAGGGGCGGGTCGACGCTTTATGGGCGGGCATCACGCCGCACGACGATCTGGCGCGATTGCACAAGAAGGTCGACCAGGCGCTGGTCCGGCTCGGCCTGGCGCCCGAGGGACGCGCCTATCTGCCGCACGTCACGCTCGCCCGCATTCCGCGCAGCGCCGGCGTCGGGCCGGCGATCGAGCGCTGGATCGCCGATCACGCGGCGTTTTCGAGCGAGCCGTTCGAGCTCGGGCATTTGACGCTCTACGAAAGCCATCTGACCGGCGAAGGCGCGCGATACGAACCGGTCGCGCGCTGGGCGCTGGATTGATCCTAGCCCCTCCCCTTCAGGGGAGGGGATGGGGTGGGGGATGCCTCGCAGAGCGCGTCGCCCGTGACTGCCCCACCCCAACCCCTCCCCTGAAGGGGAGGGGCTT
>NZ_BCYX01000027.1 GCF_001598415.1 Sphingomonas mali NBRC 15500 | reverse complement strand
GTTTACCCTGATGTCGCGAATAAGACCGCCTAGCGCCTGCAGACTCAACCGATAGGCCGCTTTTCCAGACCATCTTGTTGCATGCGTAGGCGTTTGCGCCGGCATGTCCGGGTGCGCCGCCACGTCCGCGAACGTCACCCGTTCCTTCCACGAGGATCTCGCGCACGCACCGGCAATCCGCTGTGACAACCGATTCGCGCAAAGCTTCGGCCTTTCAATAATCAACCTGGCTTATAATAGTCAGCCGATAGGGAGACGCTAATGATTGATTGGCAGCGGCCAATCCTCGCGATGGCGATGCTCGTCGCACTGGTGGGATGCGTACCGCAGGCCGGCGTGGAGCCGGCCGCCCCGATCGCGCCAATTGCGGTGTGGGGCAGCACCGCCACGATCGAGATCGCGCCGGTACTGCTGGCGGCGCGCGATCTGTATCCGGCGGGCGCGGCGGTCGGCAATGGCGGCATCCCCAATCTGATCGGCGAGGGCAAACCTGCCGATATCGCCACACATGCCGAGACCCAGGCATTGCGCTATTCGGTCGCGCATCCCGAAATCCGCATCATTCTCACCGTTACCGAAGGCCGCTACCGCATCATCGCACGCCGCTCGGCAGGGATCGAGCGGATCGCCGATCTCAAGGGCAAGAGGATCGCGACGCTGGCGACCACGTCGGCCGGCTATTTCCTCGCGCGAATGCTCGCGACGGAGGGGCTGAGCTTCGCCGATATCACCCCCGTGCGCATATCTCCGCTCGAGGGCATCGGCCCGGCGCTCGAATGGCACGAGGTCGATGCGGTGGCGATCTGGGAGCCGCATGGCGGCAATGCCGCGCGGGTGCTGGGCGACGATGTCGTCATCTTCTCCGGCGATGGCGTCTATCGCGAATTGTTCAACCTCAATAGCACCGCGGCGAATCTCGCCGATCCCGCCAAGCGCCGGCGAATCATTGAGTTCGTCCGAGCGGTGATCACCGCGAGCGCGCGGATTCGTCGCGATCCGGCGCCGGCTCAGGCATTGGTCGCAGCGACTGCAGGTTTTGGTCCGGTGGACGTAGCGGGTGCGTGGCCGACGCTCTCCTTTCCAGCGGCACTGCCTGCCGATCTGCTCGACGAGCTGGTCGCGGAAGAGCAATGGCTGGCCACGCAGGACAAACGCACCCCACGGTCGCGCGAAGCGCTGTCGCGGCTCATCGACCCCAGTATCTACAGGGACGCGCTGGCGATGGGGCCGATTGCGCCGTGATTCGCGATGGCTAAACCCCGTACATCAGCCTGGCTGCGATTTTAGGTTGTCAGCCTGCCTTATGTGCCATAAACAACTGTCGTTCGTTAATCCGGAATGGATTGCGAGGCCATCGAGCGCGCCGGGCGTGACCCCGGCGCGGATTGGGAACAACAAGCAAGCATCTTGCGATGCTGCGGGAGCAACGGCGCCAAAGCCGGCCCCGCAATTGCCGGAGAGGGGAGGCTGATATGGCACTTTTTATGAATCGTGGTCCCGCATCATGGCTGCATCGCATGATGGCCACCACCGCATTCACCACCGCCACTTTCGCCAGCGGCGCCGCGTTTGCGCAGACAAGCGCAATGCCGGCCAGCGCCGCCCAGGCCGAACCGGCCCCGGCGGCCGCCGATGACAAGGCCGAGTCGCAGCAAGGCGAGATCGTGGTCACGGCGTCGCGTACTGCCACCAACGGCCTCCAGGCACCGACGCCGACCCAGGTGGTGGGCGCCGAAGTGATCTCAAAGCAGGGCGCCACCACCGTCATGGAGGTGCTCAACCAGAACCCGGCGTTCAAGGCGACCCGCTCCCCAGGCGCCAACGCGACCAACACCTCCAGCCCCGCCCAGGCCACCGCCGATCTGCGCGCTTTGGGCGGCCAGCGCACGCTGGTGCTGGTCAATCAATCGCGTGTCGTGCCCTTCGCGCCGGCCAGCAACCTCGGCGTGCCCACCACCACCGACCTCAACCTGTTCCCGACGCTGATGATCGAGCGCGTCGATGTCGTCACCGGCGGCGCCTCGGCGCTGTACGGCTCGGATGCCGTCTCGGGCGTCGTCAACATCGTCATGAAGAAGAAGTATCAGGGCCTCGAAGTCACCGCACAGGCGGGTGTTTCGCAGCTCGGCGATTATGGCACTCGCCGCATCGGCTTCATCGCCGGCACCAGCTTCAACGGTGATCGGGGCCATATCGTCCTCAGCGGCGATTATTCGGACAATGACGGCGTCGGCGATATCTACACCCGCGACTGGGGTCGCGACGAATATATGATCGTCAGCAACGGCCAGCGGACCACTCCCGGCACGCCTGGCTTCGGCCAGCCGGCCTTCATCCTGGCCAAGCACGTCCACAATAATCTCGGCGCGGGCGGCGTCATCGTCAGTTCCATTCCCGGGCTGACCAACATGACTTTCAATCCGGACGGTTCGATCCGTCCGTTCCAGAGGGGCTCGATCTCTGGCGGCTCGACGATGATCGGCGGCGAAGGCGGCTCGATCATTACCGGCACCGCGCTAGTTCCCAAGGTCGAGCGCGAGACCGCCTATGGCAGCATCTATTACGACTTTTCGGACTCGCTGACCGGTTATATCGAAGGTGGCTATTCGCGCTCCGTCGGCATCCTCGACGGTGTCCCGATCCGCCTGTCCAGCCAGGTCATCCGTCGCGACAACCCCTTCATTCCCGCGCAGGTGCTGGCGTTGCTGCCGGCGACGACGCAAAGCTTCAATATCAGCCGGATCGGCATCGATATCGGCATCAACCGCTACGAAATCACCAATGAGACCCCGCACGGCACTGTCGGCTTCCAAGGGAAGCTCGGCGGGTCGTGGAAATGGGATGCGCACGTATCCTATGGCATCAATTATTACTCCTCGGCGACCTTCAACAACCCGGTCACCGCCAAGCTGAGCTACGCGATCGACGCGGTCCGCGACAGCTCCGGCAACATCGTCTGCCGCGGCGTCCGGGATGGCGTCGCCGCCGCCGCCGGTTGCCAGCCGCTCAACCTGTTCGGCGAAGGCAACACCACTGCCGCCGCGCGCAATTATATCTGGGGCGAAGGCCTCGCTAAGGTGAAGTACGATCAGTTCACCACCGCCGCCAACATCGTCGGCGAGCCCTTTTCGACCTGGGCGGGTCCGGTCTCTGTGGCGTTTGGCGGCGAATATCGCCGCGAAACCGAGAAGCTGACCGCCGACGCGGTGGGCGCCAGCAACGGCTTCCTCACCGCCGGCAACGCGGTGCCCTATGGGGGGGCGTTCAGCGTCAAGGAGGGTTATGTCGAGGCGACCGTCCCGCTCGCCAAGGATCTGCCGGCCCTCCACAATCTGAGCGTCAACGGCGCGTTCCGCTATGCCGATTACAGCACCGTCGGCGGCCAGACCGCGTGGAAGGCCGGCGCGGTGTGGGAACCGGTCGACGGGCTGATCTTCCGCATTGCCCGTTCGCGCGACATCCGGGCGCCGGCGATCAACGAACTCTATAGCCCGGGCAGCAACGTCACCAATGCGGTAACGATGGTGGTCGACGGCGTCACCAAGAGCCCGGTGATCCCGCAGAACACCAGTATGGGCAATCCCAATGTCGGGCCCGAATTCTCGAAGACCTTCACGGTCGGCGCGGCCTATCGCGGTCGCGGCGTGCTGAGCGGCCTCGGCTTCTCGGTCGACTATTACAATATCAAGATCGACGACGCGATCACCAACCTGTCGACCGCGAACATCGCATCCTTGTGCAGCGCGGGCGAAGCCTATTTCTGCAACCTGTTCACCTATGGGCCCGATCTCTCCACCCCCGACCCGAACGATCGGATCCATACCGCGCTGAACGCGGGCTCGCTCAATGTCGGCGCCTTTGCCCAAAAGGGCATCGACATGACCCTGACCTACGGCACGTCACTCGGCTTTCTGGGCTCGGGCGGCCGCGGCAGCATCGCCGCGAGCGGCACCTACGTCCTCCATGCGTTGGTCGATTCGGGCACCGGCGCCGCGCCGATCGATCGTGCCGGGGAGAATGGTTGGGCCAATCTCGGCGCGATTCCGCATTTCCGGGGCAATCTGTCGACGACCCTGGGCAACGATGCGTGGGAACTGACGCTGCAGACGATCTTCATCAGCAAGGGCGTCCAGGACGTGACGTACAACACGCTGCCGAGCAACACGATCAACGACAACAGGGTCCCGGCGGTTACCTATTTCAACCTGTTCGGAAAGATCTTCGCCGGAGAGAATAAAAGGTTCGAATTCTTCTGGGCGGTCAACAACCTGCTCGACAAGGATCCGCCCCCCGTTCCGTACATCATCCTCAACGGCCCGGTGAACGGCCAATATTACGACAAGGTCGGTCGCGCCTTTATGTTCGGAGCGCGCGCGCGCTTCTGATCCGACGCCGACGAACGAAAGGGCGCCCCGTGCAACGGGCGCCCTTTTTGCATCACGTTCAGAAAGGTATTTTCAGTGGGCGATATCGTGCGGGTGATCCTGTTTCCGCAAGGCGCAGAAGATGCCACCGACCGGCAGATCGCGGTCGACCTGGCGATCGACGCCGCTGGCGCGGCGGTCGGCCCGTTTCCCGCGTTCGGCCGTATCGGCGATTTCAAACGGCCCGGGACGCTGTTCCCGTTCACGCTGATGGGCGACGGGCGGCTCGATTATGGCGCGCATGCCGGCGATGTGCCGACGCACGACAGGCTCGCGATCCGCAATGAAGTGCTGGCCCCCGGTGCCGAAATCCTCCGAACAGCCGGCGACCGCAGCGAGGCGTTCGTGATCGCAACGGTGACGTCGCTCACCGCCTGATGCGGCTCAGCTGAAGTTGAGCTGATCGCCGCCGCGGAACAGGTTCTTGAGTTCGCGCAGCGTGCACAGCCAGCGCCCCGCGGCTTCGTCCCAGCGGAACGTCTCGGTCGCCTGGCTGATCCGGGTGGGAACGCGGCTTTCGAGCGGCGCTTCGCCATCGGCCGCCCATAGCAGCATGAACCACGTCGCCGTGGCGCCGCCCTGATCGTCGAACTCGGCCCGGAAATTGGTGAAGGCATGGATCGACACGCGCGCGCCGCGGCCTTCGCGCCAACTGTAAAAGCCCTGGATTGCCTCGCGCCCCTCAAGGTTGAGCCCGCCCGAGCGATAGACGGCCTCCGGGGCATAATAGTCGCTCGCCTGGCGGCCCCAATTATTGTCGACGTCGTGCCAGAAATCGGCGAGCCCCATTTCGAGCTCGGCAGTGGCGATGGCGCGCTCTCGGCGGTTCATGGGGTGTGGCTCCGTATGTTGAAATAAAGGTCGAGTGCGGTGGCGTCTATTGTCCGGCGCGTTGCCGCGTCGGGGACAAGGCGGAGATACAAAGCCAGCGTGTCGGCATAGGTGGTACCGGCTTCGTGGTTCACGAAGGGTGCGTCGCTGCCCCACAGCATGCGCTCTGGCCCAGCTTCGGCGAGCAAGCGCGCGGCGCAGTCGGCGGCAATGGCAGGGGGCAGGCGAAAGCCCGCCGAAATCTTGACCCATGTCCGGCCACCGGCAATCGCCTGAAGCAGTGCGTCGGTCCCGGCCCGGCGTTCGCTCTCATCGCCCGAGGGGACACCGAAATGATCGACTACCAACGGTACGCCCGCAAAGTGCGGCAGCAGCGCCGGTAATTGCGCGCTGCCGGCGAGCAATTCGACATGCAGCCCGGATTCGGCGATCCGCCCCAGAAACCCGCGCCACGGCTCGTCCGCCAGGCTGGGCAGATTGGCGAGCCGCCGCCAGGTCAGCCGCACCCCGACCACGCCCCGCTCCGCCAGTGCTCGCAACTGCTTGGCGCTGGTCTCCGGCCCGGCGAGCACCGTCGCGCGCAGCCGGGAATGCGCCGCCAGCGCCGCGAGCGTATAGGCATTGCCGTCATCGAACAGGCTCGCCGCCGCAATCACCCCGCGGCCGATGCCGTTGGCGTCGAGATCGGCAAGCCACGCCTCGACCGGATAGTCATAGTCCGGCCGCGAATGCGCGTTCGCCGCGAAAGGCATTGCCCGGGTAAAGACATGGGCATGGGCATCGACGGCCGGCACGGTCGCTTCAGCCGCGCCCATGCCCGACCGTGATCACCTGCGGTGCGCCCTTCAGGCTCATCAGCCAGAAAGTGAACAGGCCGCCGCATAGCAGCGGTACCCCCAGCATCGCGAAGATGCCGACGGCGCCGAAGCCTTCGCTCAGCACGAACGTGCCGAATAGCGGCGCCCAGATCGATACGACGCGGGCGGCGCCGTAGGTCCAGCCGACGCCGGTGGCGCGGCTGCGCGTGGGATAGAGGGCAGCGGCAAGCGCCGGGATGCTGGCCTGACCACCGTGCTGGCACATCCCCATGAAGGCGACCGCGACGTACATGCCGGCGCCCGGGGCCAGCAGGCCGACCATTATCGCCCCCAACCCCGCGAGCAGGAAAGTGCCGGTCATCACGCGCTTGAAGCCCAATCGATCGATGAAAAAACCGATCGTGAGCATGCCTATAAAGCCGGCGGCGGTGTTGATGCCGTTGATCAGCGCCACCTGCTGCAGCGACAATCCGATCACGTCCTTGAAGATCGTCGTCTTCCACACGCCCGCGGTGATGAACACGAAGCTCGAGATCGCGATTCCCCACATCAGGAATGTTCGGAGCAATTGGCCGCGGCCGAAAATGTCGGAGAGCAGGATCGCAAGAGGAGGGCGGTCGGGCTTGGGCGCCACGGTGAACACGACGTCGGTATCGCCGGACACCGACGGCCGCATCCGCCTGGTCAGCGCGGAAATGGCGGGATCATGCGGGTTGCGTGCGACCAGCGACCGCAGCGATTCGGGAAGGAAGAAATAGATCAAGGGAAGCATGATCGCGGGCAGCGCCACGGCAATCCAGAACGCGCCGCGCCACCCGAACGGTGCGAGGACGAAGCCTTGCATCAGCGAGCCCAGCATCGCGCCGATCATCGTGCCGCTGACCGTGATCGTGCCGACTGTCGCGCGCAGCCGTTTGGGCGCGGTCTCGGAGGCGAGCGTGACCAGGATCGGGATCATCGCGGTCCCGCAAAAGCCGGCGGCAAAGCGGCAGACCGTGAACGGCAGCAGCGACTTGGTGGTGAGGATCGCCAACGCGCTGAGCATCATGCCGAGATAGCAGAACAGCAGCACGCGCGGCCGTCCGATTCGGTCGGCAAGCGGGGGAATGACGAACGCGCCGGCGAGCATGCCGACCTGTTGAGCGACCAGCGCCGACGTGATTGCCGTCGTCGGCACGCCGAAGTCCTTGGCGAGCACCGGCAGCACCCAGCCGACGACATACAATTCATAGCCGTCGATCGCAGCCAGGGCCGTGCACAGGATCAGGACGATCAGGTGAAAGCGGTTGAATTTGAGCCCGTCCAGGAACGTATCCACATCGATCGGCCGAGCGCCAGTGTCCGTCATGCAAATCCCCCTCCGGGTGCGGCGATCGGTTGACTACCCATCCTGCCGACCAATTGTAGTTATCATATGTCGTTCGCTATGTACAAATGCTTGAGCGACGATATATGTCAGCTTGGCTTAGGGACGAGCGGACGTCTAGGCTGGTTTTTGATAATCCGTCGGGGAGCGAAATGCCTGGGGTGGCAACCAAGACAGCGCCTGCCTTCGACGTGGTGGCCGATTGGGAGCGCCTGCCGGCGGGCGTCTCGCATCGCGACGTCACCGGGGTGGCCGTCGATTCGCAGGATCGCGTCTATCTGTTCGTCCGCTTCCCGCACCGCGTCCTGGTCTATGAGCGCGACGGCAGCTTCGTGCGCAGCTGGGGCGAAGACATCTTCACCATGGCGCACGGCCTGACGATCGGTCCCGACGACCGGGTCTATTGCGTCGACAATGGCGATCACAGCATTCGCGTCTTCAGCCTCGAAGGCGAGCCGATCATGACACTCGGCGTGCCCGGCCAGGCATCGGACACGGGCTATGATCCCAAGCCCCCCTACGAAGTCCATGCCTGCGAATGCATCGCCTATCCCGGGGGGCCGTTCAATCGCTGCTGCAACCTCGCGGTGGCGCCAAGCGGCGAGCTCTACGTCGCTGACGGCTATGGCAATTGCCGCGTCCATCGCTTCAGTGCTGCGGGCGACCTGATCCAGTCATGGGGTGAGATCGGCACCGGTCCCGGCGAATTCCACCTCCCGCACGGCATCGGCTGCGACGCCACAGGGCGCGTATTGGTCTGCGATCGCGAGAATGACCGTATCCAGGTCTTCACCGCCGACGGCGACTATCTCGAGCAATGGACCGACGTGCAACGCCCGTGCGACATCGCCATCGACGGCAACGGCATCATCTATGTGGCCGAGCTGTGGCGGCCCAAGGGCAAGAAGAGCTTCGTCCTCGGCGAAATGCTCCAGGATCATCCCGGCCGCGTCACGGTGCTCAGCGCCGAGGGCAAGGTCCTGGATCGCTGGGGCGGCTCGTCCGAACGCCGTCACACCCCCGGCAATTTCATCGCGCCGCACGGCATTGCGGTCGACAGCCATGGCGACGTCTACGTTGCCGAAGTGCCCTACAGCTTCGCGATCCGCCCCGGCTGGATCCCTGAGGAACACGGCGACCACCAGATCCAGAAATTCGTCCGCCGAACGCAAGCCGGCGACAGCACTTAGGAGAAGAGACAATGCGGCGTTCCACGGACCATATCCTGACGACTCACGGCGGGAATCTGCCGCGCCCCGCCGATCTCGACGCCCTGCTCGTGGATGCCGACACCAAGCAGGCGGAGATCGCGGTGCGGCTGCCCAAAGCGGTGCGCGAAGTCGTCGATAAGCAGATCGAATGCGGCGTCGATATCATCAACGACGGCGAATATGTGAAGGCCGCCAACATGGGCAGCTACACCAGCTATATCCAGCAGCGCGTGACCGGCTGGGAATCGCTGCCGCGCGACCCCGCCGCGCCGTCAAAGCGCGCCGGCCCTGGCGAGCGCGACCGCCGCGATTTCCCGGGTTTCTATGAATCCGGCCTGTGGTTCGCCGGCGCCGGCGGCCCGGTCCGCCCAGGCTTCATGACGCCCGGCAATGTTCCCAAGCGCCCGACCACCGAAAAGGTCTGCACGAGCGCGCTGACCTATATCGGTCAGGCCGAGATCGCGAAGGATATCGACGCGCTCAAGAAGGGTCTCGAGGGAAAGAGCGATGTCGATGGCTTCATCGCCGCTCTCGGGCCGCTTAGCGCCGGCGCCGGCGCGCGCAACGCTTTCTATCGCGACGAGCGCGATTACATGATGGCGGTCGGCGCGGCGATGCGCGAGGAATATAAGGCGATCACCGACGCCGGGTTGATCGTCCAGATCGACGAGCCCGAATTCGCGACGAGCTGGATGTTCTATCCCGATTGGTCGGTCGACCAGTATCGCGACTATCTGGAATTCGCGGTCGAGGTGATCAACCATGCGGTCGAGGGTCTGCCCGAGGAGCAGATCCGCTTCCACATGTGCTGGGGAAGCGGCCATCGCCCGCATGTTCACGACATCGAGTTCAAGAACATCGTCGACCTGATGCTCAAGATCAACGCGCAGTGCTACACGTTCGAGGCGAGCAATGTCCGCCACGCGCACGAGTGGCGCATCTGGGAGGACGTCAAGCTTCCCGCCGGCAAAATCATCTGCCCCGGCGTTGTCGGCCATATGACCGACCTGGTCGAACATCCTGAGCTGGTCGCCGAGCGGCTGGTCAATGTCGGTAAGCTTGTCGGCATGGAGAATATCCAGGGCGGGACCGATTGCGGCATCGGCTCGCGCGTCGGTCATCCCGAAGTGGTGTGGGCCAAGCTGGCGGCGATGGCCGAAGGCGCGGCAATCGCCACCAAGAAGCTCAAGGGCTGAACACAGGCCGGCGGTGCGGCGAAGTACCGCACCGCCGGACTCTGGACAGATTCGACACGATCGGACACTAAGGGTGGATGGGGAAAGCCGTTCGCGCAACTACCGATCGAAATCCGCCCTCGATCCTGCATCTGGTCAAGCAAGTGCAGTACAAGGCGTATGTGCGGCTGGAATCGGTGCTCAATCCGCTCGGTGTGACCGCCGTGCAGTTCCGGATTCTGACGACGCTCTCGACGCGGCCGAACATGTCTTCGGCCGAATTGTCGCGTCTCTACGACGTCAAACCGCAGACGATGATCAAGCAGATCGCCTTGCTCGAATCCAAGGGGCTGATCGATCGCCGCGTTAGCAGCGCCAACAAACGCCTGCTCGAATTGAGCCTGACCGCGACCGGCAAGGACGCGCTGAAGAAGCTCCAGAGGGACACCCGCGCGCTCGAAGCCGAATTGCTGACGCCGTTGGATGGCGACGAGTTGGAAATATTGCGCGGCTACCTCACGCGGCTGCTGGCGTCGCTCAGCGCCTCGAACGGCAATCACGCTGTGGATGTCGAGGAGTTCACTCCCGAATATAGCCGGCCCGGAGTGCAGCGGCCTTAATCTCGACTGGCGTTCTTCGGTATTACCGAATAGCGTTCGTTCCATGCTGCAGGCACTCGGCTATATCGGAGTCACCACCGCGCGGGTCGATGCCTGGGCGAGTTTCGCCACCGATCTCCTCGGCATGCAGCTTACCGATCGGGCCGCACACGGCTTTGCGTTGCGCACCGACGATCGCGCGGGTCGCCTGTTCGTCGAAAGCGGCGCATGCGAGGGCGTCAGCGCGATGGGCTGGGAAGTCGCCGATGGCGCGGCCCTGGCGCGGCTGGCGACGCGGCTGTCCGACGCCGACCATCCGGTCATCCCAGGTACGTCGCTCGAGGCCGAGCGACGCCGTGTCGCCGAGCTGGTCATCGCGCATGATCCCGCAGGCAATCGCCTCGAATTCTTCCACGGCGCCGCCGCGGCGTCCTCGGCCTTCGTCCCCGGCCGCGCGCTCAGCGGCTTTCGCACCGGACCGCTTGGGCTCGGTCACGTCGTTCTGACCGTCCGATCGCTCGATGCGGTGCTGCCCTTTTACGTCGACCTGCTCGGCTTCCGCCTCAGCGACTATGCGCTGCGCCCGTTCAAGGCGTTCTTCTTTCATCTCAACAGCCGCCATCACAGCTTTGCCGCGATCGAGACCGGCGTCGACGGCTTTCACCACCTGATGGTCGAGCTCGATTCGCTCGACGATGTCGGCCAGGCCTATGACCTCGCCCAGCTGGAGGAGGGCCGTGTCGGCGTCACGCTCGGCCGCCACACCAACGATTTTATGACCAGCTTCTACGCCCGCACGCCATCGGACTTCATGGTCGAGTTGGGTTGGGGTGGGCGCTCGATCGACCCGGCGACGTGGCAGCCGTTCGAATGCGATTACGGCCCCAGCCTGTGGGGTCACGAACGGTCGTGGCTCGACGACGCCAAACGTGCCGAAGCCCGCAAGCTTCGTCTCGACGCCGCCGCGGCAGGCCGCCGCGCGCCGGATTTCGTGCGGGGGGCGACGTAGGTCGAGAGGGCCAGCGCCAGCTTGGGGATCAGCCCTTGGCAGGCTTCTCGACCGGCTTGGGAAGCGCGCCCATCCGCTCCGACACTGCCTGGGTCGATGCCAGCAGCATCTTGCTGAAGTCCTTGAGCCGCGCCTTGCTCATGAAATCGGTGGGTCCGAGTAGCGTGATGGTCGCGGCGATCTTGCCGCTATGATCGAAGATCGGCGCGGCGATCGCCGCGAAGTTGCGGTTGAGCATCCCGGCGCTCGACGAATAACCCTCGCGGCGGATTCGTTCGCCACTCTCAGCCAGTTCTTCCTTGGTCGGCGCGGGGGTATCGCCGCGGGCGGCGTCATAGGCGGCCTGCGCCGCCACCGCGCGAGCGACCTCGGCCTCCGGCAGATGGGCGAGGAACACCAGCCCGGTCGCAGACGTCGTCACCGGCAGGATATAGCCGAGCCGGATCAGGAACGCGCCTTGCAGCCTGCCGTCGGCCTTCGCGACGATGCACGGGCCGCGGTCGCCCCATAAAGACAGATAGATCGCGCAATCGGTCTTGTCGCGAAGCTCGGTCAGCGTTTCGGCAGCGAGCCCGACCACGTCGAGTTGGCGGATCGCGGCCAGGCCGAGCTGGATGGCGAAGGTGCCCAGCCCGTAATGGCCGTTATGAGGGTCCTGATAGGCCATGTTTTCGCGCACGAAGCTGACGAGATAGAGATGCACCTTGCTCGGCGGCATGTTGGCGCGTGCGGCAATTTCGCGCAGCGGCAGCGGCCCTTCGGCCATGCGCAGCACGCGCAGCACGCGGAACCCCACTTCGATTGACTGGACACGCCGGCGCGATTGTTCGGTGTCTGCCATGCGTTTGATTCCTCTCGTCACATTTCCCCGCTGCTCTCCTGCCGTCCAGCCGCCGATCTGTCCATTCGGCAATGATCGGCAGCGGGGCGAAGCGCGGTGACGAGGAGGCGATCAGCCAGCGGCGGGTGCGCCGTGCTTGCGCGCGTTCCATGCTTCGAGGACCCCATGCGCCTCGCTGGCAGCCTCTTCCAGAAAGCCTGGCGCTTCGGTTCGCGCCGCGATTTCGAGGCGCAAACCATTGGGGTCGAAGAAATAGATCGACCGCACGAACTCGTGATCGACCAACGGTGTGGTCTTGACCCCGTGCTCGGCAAGCCGCCGCCGCATCGCCTCGACGTCGTCGACCGAATCGGTCTCGATCGCGAAATGCTGGACCCATTCGGGAGTGTTGGGGGAGGGCGCCGGCTTCTCCTCGCCGCCCAGGTCGAAAAAGGCGATGTACGAACCGTCGCCGAGCTCGAAGAAGAAGTGCACATAAGGCTGCTCTTCGCCGGTGCTCGGCACCTTTTCGGCCATCATGCAATTGACCAAGGGCAGCCCGAGAATGTCCTCGTAGAAGTGGCGCGTCTCTTCCGCGTCGCGACAGGGATAGGCGAAATGATACAGGCCCTTGAGCGGCGGTGCGTCGGTCATCCTTCTCTCCTCTTGGCCGTCGCGTAGCAGGATCGAGCGCCGTCTTTTGTCACCCCGCAGGGAGGACTATGGCTACTCGGTCGCGACACCCGCCTGGTGGACCATCATGTCTATGAAGCGTTGCAACGCCGCCGAGCGGTCGCGCTTGCGCCACACCAATAGCACCTCGAACTTGAGCCCGAGATCGCTGATCGGCACCAACTGGATATGGTGGGCCGGCGACGACTGGCTCGACGCCGTTACGAAGCCGACCCCCATCCCCACGGAGACCAGGCTGAGCAGGATCGAGTTGGTCGTACATTCCTGGACGATGCGCGGGGTGCTGCCGCTCTCGACGCACGCCGCCATCAGCCGGTCGTAATAGCCGGGTGCGGTCAACCGCGCCGGGCCGAGCGCGGGCTCCTCGGCGATCTCGGCCATCGTCACCGACGTTCGCCCGGCTAGCCGGTGGCTTTCGTGCACGGCCAGCATCGTCTCGCCATAGCCGAGGCAGATGCGGTCGAGCACCTCATGGTCGCGCTCGTCGAGATGCGCATCATAGATCAGCCCGACATCGAGCGTGCCTTCCTTGAGCGCGGCAATCTGGTTCACCGACCCCATCGATTTGAGATCGAGCGCCACCGAAGGCTCGCTTTCGCGGAAATTGTACAGGCCGCGCGAGATGAAGTCGTGCGCGGCGATGATCTCGCTGAGTCCGACGCGGATCGTGCCGAGATGACCGCTGCCCAGCCGCCTGGCGCGATCGACGGCGCGGTCGACCTGCGACAATATCTCCTCGACGTCGCCGAGGAAGGCGCGTCCGGCGCTCGACAGGCGCACCCCCCGCGGCAACCGCTCGAACAGTTCGACGCCGAGCTCGGCCTCGAGGTCGCGGATTTGCCGCGTGAGCGCCGGCTGCGCGACGCGCAGTGCGATCGCGGCGCGGCCGAAATGCTGCTCGCGGCCGATCGCGCGGAAATAGCGAAAATGGCGTAGCTCCATCGAAATACCCATACCTTCCAGGCATCAAAGCCTCAAGTACAAAGAATTGGACGTATCAGTCGCCGGGCAACACTCTCCAGCTCGCAAAGAAGAGACGAGTGGAGAGCGATGCAGTCCCAAGGCCTTGAAGAACTGAGCTTCGGCACTGTGTCGGCACTCGACGTGCTGGGCACCGAACTCGAATTCTTCGTAGCCGGGGACGGTGCGCCGCTTCTGTTCCTGCACGGGCTCGACGGGCTCGAGGGAGCCGCGCCGCTGCAGCGCGAACTGGCGAAGCACTTCACCGTCTACGCTCCTTCGCATCCCGGCTTCGGGGCGTCCGCAGGCTCGCCGCGCCTCAACCGCGTCGACGATCTCGGCTATTTCTACCTCGACATGCTCGACCAGCTCGGGCTCGATCGGCCGGTCATCGTCGGCACGTCATTTGGCGGCTGGGTGGCGGCGGAGATGCTGACCAAGGAACCGGGCCGCGCCGCTCAACTGGTATTGGTCTCCCCGCTCGGCCTGCCCACTGCTGATCGACGCGAGCAATATGTCGCCGACATCTTCATGCTGTCGCGCCAGGAACTCGGCAAACGAATGCAGGTCGGCGAGCCCGCGCTCGGTAGCGACATGAAGACGCTGGCGACGCTGCCGGAAGACCGCCTGCGCCGGCTGATGCGCAATGACGAGGCGGCGAGCCATTTCGGTTGGAGCCCGTACATGTCGAACCACAAGCTCGGCGATCGCACGCACCGCATCGCCAGCCCGACTCTCGTCGTCTGGGGTGAGGGGGACGGAATCGTCAGCGCCAAATATCGCGACGACTGGCGCACGGCGCTGCCCCGGGCCGAAGTCGAGACCTTCGCGGACGCCGGCCACCGCGTCCATGCCGACCAGCCTGCCAGGCTCGCCGCCCGCATCGCCGCCTTCGCCGGCCGCTGAACGACCGCTCGGAGACAAAGATGAAGATCTGGCAATTCAGCGAACAGGCCTATCACCCCGCCTTCCAGAAGCCGGGCGCGATGCGCGTGACGCTGCCGCAACGCGAGTGCGATCCGGTCGTGGCCGGGCAGCTGCTCAACCGCTATCTCGACGAATATATGATCGCCGACGACGTCGGGCTCAACATCATGGTCAACGAGCATCACGCCGCCGCGACCTGCATGTCGACGTCGTGCATGACGACGCTGGCCGTCCTCGCGCGCCAGACCAGCAAGGCGCGCCTGCTCGCCCTGGGCATCCCGCTCGCCAACCGCTCCAATCCGCTGCGCGTCGCGGAGGAGATCGCGATGGTCGACTGCCTGTCGGGCGGACGGCTCGAAGTCGGGCTCGTCAAGGGCGCAGCGTACGAATTGTTCATGTCGAACCGCCAGCCGACCGGGTTCATGGACCGCTTCTGGGAAGCGCATGACCTGATCCTCGCGGCGCTTTCCAACACCGGCGACAACTTCTCCTGGGAGGGCGAACATTTCCATTACCGCACTGCCAGTTTGTGGCCGCGCCCGATCCAGCAGCCACATCCGCCGATCTGGATGACCGCGTCGAGCGCGACCAGCGCCCGCGAATATGGCAAGCGCGGCTATACCTGCGCGACCTTCCTGTCCGGTGCCGTCGCCCGCTCGGTGTTCAGCGGTTATCGGGCGGCCTATTTCGCCGAGCACGGCGTGCAGCCTGGCCAGGACAAGCTCGCCTATCTGGCGCTGGTCTCATGCGCGGGCGACCGCGCCACCGCCTTCGCCCGGGCGGAGAAGATGAAGAGCTATTTTACGACCGCTGCCCGGCTCGATCCGCAGTTCCGCAATCCGCTCGGCTTCAATCCGGTCGATGCGAATATCCGCATGCTCCAGGCCGGCGCCAACGCGATGCGTCCGCGCTTGCGCAATGGCGAGGCGCTGCCGGTCGATGGTACGATCGAGCAGTATATGGAGGCGGGTCTGTTCTTCGTCGGCACGCCTGACGAAGTCTACGAGCAATTGGTGACGTTCCACGACGAAACCGGCGGCTTCGGTAATCTGCTGATGATGGCGCAGGCCGGCGAGCTTGAGCATCAGGAGACGGCCGACAATCTGACGCTGATGGGCCGCGAAGTCGCGCCGCGGCTTGCCGAGCTCGCGACGCGGACGGTCGAGGTGCGGTATGAGGCCGTTGGCTGAACTCGCCCTCGCAGACGGCATGGACCGCTATGTCGTGCTGGTTCGCGCGACGCCACCTGCCGCCGATATGGAAACGATGCGGCTGGTCGGCGACCTTACCGGGCAGCGTTACGCCGAGGGCCATGCGCCCCAGGTTGCGCGCTTCGACACCTTTGTCGCCGCGCCGGGGCGCGAGATCGCGCTGCGCATTTTCGATCCGGGCGGGGAGGGGCTGCGCCCGGCGATCTGCTATTTCCATGGCGGCGGTTTTGCTTTCGGCAGCGTCGAGAGCTTCGACATCGTCGGCGCGGCACTGGCCGAAGCGACCGGCGCGGTCGTCGCCAGCGTGCAGTATCGCCGCCTGCCGGAAACCGACTATGCTGGTGCGCAAGCCGATTGCGATGCGGCTTTTGCCTGGCTCGGCCGTCAGGCCGGGGCGCTCGCTATCGATCCGGCGCGTATCGCCGTGGCCGGGGATAGCGCCGGCGCGCTGCTGGCGTTGGCGTGCGGCGCCACCGCTCGCCCGATCTGCCAGCTTCTCTTCTACGGCACGTTCGCGATGAACCCCGATGCGGCGGCCTACCAAACCGCGCTCGATCCGATCCTGACCACCGACCGCGTGCGCCAGTACATTGCCTTGTTCACTCGTTGCGGCGGCCTCGACGTCAACCCGGCGCCGGTCGATCGCCAGGACCTTGCCGAGCTTCCACCGACGCACATCGTCGCTGCCGAACATGACCCGCTATGCGCCGAAGCGGTCACGTTTGCCGCGCGGCTCGAACAAGCCGGCGTGCCGACGACGATCCATATCGCCCCGGGCATGATCCACGGTTTCCTTCGCGCGGTCGGCGTCTCGGCCGCCGCACGCGCCGAACTTCGCGCGGCAGCCGAGGCGATCCGCCCTCTGCTGTCGGCGCCAGCACCTATCGAGACCAGGAAGGCAATAGTTTGATCAAAGACGAGTCCTATGACCGCGGTCGCGCGATGCGCTTCGACATGTTCGGCGAGCCCGGCGTGCGCAGCCTCGACAATGCCGACGACTTCAACGAGCCGTTACAGGATCTGGTGACGCGGTTGTGCTTCGGCGACGTGTGGAGCCGCCCCGGGCTCGACCGCAAGATCCGCTCCATGCTGACGATCGCGATTTTGATCGGGCAGTCGCGGCCCGATCAGCTGCGCAATCACATTAACGGCGCGCTCGCCAACGGCGTCACCAAGGACGAGATCAAGGAGATTCTGCTCCACGCGACGCTCTATGTCGGCCTGCCTGCCGGATCGGACAGCTGGCGCCATGCGCGCGAAGTCTTGCAGGAAAACGATGTCTATTGATCTGATCGAACCGGCGCGCGACCGGCTCCACAATTCGATTTCCTCGATCGAGGAGATCATCGAAACCGCACGCAACGGCCTGCCCTATATTCTCGTCGATGCCGAGGATCGCGAGAATGAAGGCGACGTCATCATCCCGGCGCAGTTCGCGACACCTGCCCAGATCAACTTCATGGCCCGCCATGCGCGCGGGCTGATCTGCCTGGCGATGACCGAGGAACGGGCGCGCGAACTGCGCCTGCCGCCGATGGTGACCGAGAATAATTCCGGCCATGGCACGGCCTTCACCATCTCGATCGAAGCGCGCGATGGCGTTACCACCGGCATTTCGGCGTACGACCGGGCGCATACCGTGGCGGTGGCGATCGATCCCTCGAAGGGCTGCGACGATATCGTCTCGCCCGGCCATGTTTTTCCGTTGGTCGCGCGCGGCGGCGGGGTGCTGGTCCGCACCGGCCATACCGAGGCGGCGGTCGACGTATCGCGGCTGGCCGGCCTGATCCCGGCCGGCGTCATCTGCGAAGTGCTGAACGAAGACGGGACGATGGCGCGGCTGCCCGACCTGGTCGAGTTTTCGCGCGAGCATGATATTCCGATCGGCACGATTGCCGACCTGATCAGCTATCGCCGCCGCACCGAACGCTGCGTCGAGCGCGTCCATGAGGAAGCGTTCGAGACCGTCTATGGCGACGGCTTTCGCCTGTCGGTGTTCCGCAACACGATCGACAATGTCGAGCATGTCGCTTTGTCGCGCGGGCGCATCACCCCGGACGCGCCGACCCTGGTGCGCATGCACCGTCTGGACTTCGTCTCCGACATGCTCGGGCCGCCGACCGAACGCCGCGAATATGTCTCACGCGCGCTGGCGCGGATCGGTGCGCATGACGGTCCCGGCGTGGTCGTCTTCATCCGCGACCCGTCGGTCAGCGCGATATCCGAGCGGCGCAGCAGCCCGGGACCGACGCGCGATCAGCGCATCCGCGATTACGGCGTCGGGGCGCAGATCCTCCTCGATCTGGGCGTCAAGGATCTCATCCTGCTCTCCGACAGTGAAGCGAGGCTGTCCGGCATCGAGGGATACGGGCTGCGCATCGTGGGCAGGGAAGGGCTGGGTACCGATGAGTGACGTGCAAGTCCGCGAGATGACCATCGCCCCGCTGAGCATCGCCGAGCAATTGAAGAACGGGCTGCGCCGGCTCGGCAAGGCCGTGGTGGTTATCACCGCTTGGCATGAAGGCAGGCGCTGGGCGATGACGGCGACCGCGGTGAGCGAACTGAGCATGGACCCGCCGTCGCTGTTGGTCTGTGTCAACAAGAATGCGAGCCTCCATGCGCCGCTGACGGCCGGCGCGCATTTCTGCGTCAACATCCTCCATGCCGATCAGCTCGCCGTGTCGCAGACCTGCGCGGGCAAGCTGAAGGGCGAGGAGCGTTTCTCCGAGGGCCGTTGGGGCTCGGGCGCGTGCGGGTCGCCGCATCTGTGCGACGCGCAGGCAAGCTTCTTCTGCGAATATGAGACGCATATCGAATACGGCACCCACGCCGTGGTGATCGGCGCGGTCAAGGAGGTGTATATCTCGGGCGACGTGGATCCGCTGATCTATCTCGACGGCGGCTATGCCCGTGCAACGCGATTGTCCGCCTGAGCGATGGACGACACCCAGGCCCTTCTCGAGCAGATCGAGCATAGCTGTCGGCGCCTCAAGATGGCGCAGTCGACGTTCGGCCGGCTGGCGGTCAACGACGGCAAGCTCGTGCAACGGCTGCAGCAGGGCGGACGGGTAACGGTGCAGACCGTCGAGCGCGTCCACCGCTTCATCGAGGAGCAGGACGGCGCTTCCGTCAGTGCGCTGCGTTCGGGCATCAAGGGTCTGCGTGCCGAACTGCGCCCCGAGCATAATTTCCGCTTCTACGACAATCGTCAGAAGTATCTCGCCTTCGTCAACACCACCAACGAGAAGCAGATCATCGCCGATCGTGCGGTGCACGAATTGTCGGATACCCAGCCGGTCCCGCCGGCGATCCGGCTGTTCGACGGGGGTGCCGGCGACGGCACCGCGCTGGCGCGGATGCTGCGCGGGCTGCACCGGCGCCATCCCTGGGTGCCGTTCTACGTGGTGGTCAAGGAGATCAGCATGGAGAATATCCGGCTGACGCTCGAGAAGATGCCCGACCGGCTGCGCGAGCATCCCGGCACCGTGCTGGTGCTGACCAATCTCAAATATGGTGAAGCGCCGAACCTGCAGCCCGAGACGCCGGCCGGGGCAAGCGCGATGGTGTGGCACGAAGTCGGGCTCGAAGGCACCTCGGCGGGACAGTTCGAGGAGCAGATCCAGCAGCTCGATCCGTTCCTCGCCAAGCATTGGCAGGCGAGCATCGCGCCGAGCGGGAACCCGATGTACAAGACGCCGACGGTGCTCGTCTTGTATCGCAAAGACCATCACTTCATGCTCGATCCGATCATTCCGCGGCGCGGCTACGCGCAGGCGGACTTCGATTTCGTCCTGTTGTCGCAGCCCTATCGCGCCCACGCGCCGCTCAAGTTCAAGAGCGCGCGCGTGGTCACGCCGCTGGTCCGGGCGCTTCGTCCCAACGGCAAATTGATGGGCGTCCACAGCCACGGCAACGATCCCGGACTGGAGATCATCCGCGCGATCTGGCCGAACGAGGACCCGTTCCATACCGGTCGCGAGGACATCATGCAGGCCGTGCGCGAGGACCTGGGCGCGGCCGCGCGCGACTATCATTTCCATTCGCTGTCGGACGAAGAGGCGCTGTTTCGCTACGATATTCGCACGCTGCCGACCGAGATCGACGTACATACCCCGATCGGCAGCTCGACCTTGTTCGCGGCCTGGAACGCGGCAAGCTATGTCGCGCAGATCGAGGATGGCCGCTTCGCCAAGGCGCTGTCGAACGACCTGTATCTCGAAGCGACGCGCGAAGCGCTTCAGCGCCACCAGGGATTGTGGTTCAACGACGAGATTTATCTCATCTCGCGGCGTTCGCGGTTGAACTGATCTTACGCCCCTCTCTTGCCGAGCTGGGGAATCAGTCGGCCAGGAACGCCTTCAAATCCGCTTGCGGCCGCGCCCCGAAATGGCCGATCGCTTCGCCGGCCGCCGCGCAGCCCAGCCGTCCGCATTCGGCGAGCGGCAGTCCGCGACTTAGGCCGTACAGCACGCCCGCCGCGTACAGATCGCCGGCGCCGGTAGTATCGACCACTGCGTTCACCTGCGAAGCAGGCACGTCGACCAGACCGTTCGCGTCGATCAGCAGCGCCCCGGCGGGCCCGCGCGTCACTGTCACCAGGTCGACATGCTGCGCGGCGATCTTTGCCGCTTCGAGCGTGTCGTCGATGCCATATAACGCCCGGATCTCGTCCTCATTGGCGAACAATATGTCGACATGGCTTTCGACCAGTTCGAGGAACTCGTCCTTGTGGCGGTGGACGCAGAAGCTGTCGGACATGGTCAGCGCGACCTTACGCCCGGCGGCGTGCGCCAGTGACGCGGCCTTGCGAAAGGCGGCCTTGGCGGGCGGCTGATCGAACAGATACCCTTCGAGATAAATGATCCCCGCCGAAGCGACGAGCGTCTCGTCGATATCGCCTTCATCGAGCCCGGTGCAGGCGCCGAGAAAGGTGTTCATCGTGCGCTCGGCATCGGGCGTGACCAGCACCAGGCAGCGCGCGGTGGCGGCGCCGGCGGTGGTCGCCGGCGTATCGAAGGCGACGCCGATCGCGCGCAAATCGTGACGGTAGATGTCGCCCAGCGCGTCGTCGCGGACCTTGCCGATGAACGCGCCGCTGCCGCCGAACGCCGCGACCCCGGCAATGGTATTGCCGCCCGATCCGCCGGAGATTTCCATCCCCGGACCCATCGCGCCGTAGATGCGCTCGGCGCTGGATTCGTCGATCAGGGCCATGCCGCCCTTGGCCATCCCCTCCTCGGCGAGGAAATCGTCGCTGGCATGGGCGATGACATCGACGATAGCATTGCCGATGGCGAGGACGTCGTAACGGGCGGGCTGCATGCTGGCTTGTCTCCACGGCGAGGATGGCGAATGCGCGAAAGGCGCTGGATAAAGATCGCGCGAGTTATATAAAGACGAACGGTATTCAACAAGGTGCATGTTGGTGGAGAAGGTGTAATGAGCGACGGCGACGGTCCGACCTGCCCGTTTTGCGGGGCGGCGTGGAGCGAGGCTATGCTCGCCCAGCTCGACCGCTTCACCGTGCCTTCGGGTTGTGCCTGTTGCGGCGGGGCGCCGGCGCTGCATGCCGCCGTCGCCCCGCTGCCGACCGAAGACATTTGCTGCGCCGCGTGCGGCCGCGCCATCTACCGCGGCTTCGCGGCAAAACAGGAATCGCAATCGTGAAGAGCGCCGACTTCGACATCATCGACGCCCAGATCCACCAGCCGGCACCCGCCGTGCCGTTCGGCGACGACGTTCCCGACGACCTCAAACTCGCGATAAATGTCGAGCTGGCGCGCGAGGCGATGGATAGCGTCGGCGTCGACGCCACTTTGGTGGTCGCGGCGCTGCCCTATATCGATGCATGCGTAGCTCGCTATCCCGCCCGCTTCATCGGCGTCGAGACCTTCATGGCCAAGGACGCCGAACTTGGGGCCGCGGTGGAGCGGGCAAAGGGCGACGACCGCGTGATCGCCGGCCGGTTGCTCGTTACCGATTTCCGTACCACCGAACTGTCCGAGGCCTTCACGAGCGGCGCGATGGACGCCGGGTTTGCTGCCGCAGCCAGGGTCGGCCTGCCGCTATTCCTGTCGACCCACGGCCAGGCCGCGGCCATGCGTCCGCTGATCGAGCGCCATCCCGATCTCAGCGTGATCATCGACCATGTCGGGGTTAGCCAGCACCCGGTGTCGCCGCCGCGCGATGATCCCTGGGATCGGCTCGATGGGCTGCTCGGCCTCGCCGATCTCCCCAACGTCTCGGTCAAATTGTGCGGGCTGCCGTTGCTGTCGCGCCAGGCCTATCCGTTCGCCGATGTCTGGCCCAATCTACGCCGCGTCATCGCCGCGTTCGGGCCCGATCGGCTGATGTGGGGCAGCGACTATACGCGTCTGCGCATGGCCGAGGCTGGTGGGCCGAATCGCAACCGCGGCTGCCTGTACAGCGAGAGCCGCGACATGCTGCTCCACAGCGGCGAACTTGACCGCGATGCCAAGGCGGCGATCTTCGGCGGCACCGTCAAGCGCGTGCTCGGCTGGCAGCCGTTAGTTTAGCAAGTCGCAGCGCCAGCGGCATCACGCTCTAATGCCCGACGGTACGAGTCCCCGGGTCGAGCGGCTTGAGCGTCAGCAGCATCCAGATCACTGCCCCTGCAAAGGCCAGGGGTGCCGCGAGCAGGAAGAAATAACCGATCGCGCCCCAATGATAGTGCAGCGCGAGCATGCCGTACCAGGGCCCGACAATTGAGGCGACGCGCCCGGCCCCATAGGCCCAGCCGACCCCGGTCGCGCGGTTGCGCGTCGGGTAGAGTGTGGAGGCGATCGAGGCCAGGCCGGCATGTGCGGCATGCTGCGCCAGCGCGTTGAGGGCCAGCGCGGCGAACATTCCCCAGCCGGGCGCGAATACACCCATGCCGATCGCGGCAGCGGCGGCGACGATGAAATAGGTCGGCACTATCGCCTTGAAGCCGAACTTGTCGATCATCAGCCCGATCGTCAGCATACCCGTCGCGCCGAATGCGGTACCGATCGCCGTGGTGATGCCAACCTGGCTCCAGTTGAGCCCGATAGTGTCGTGGAACACCGTCGTCTTCCAGAGTGCGGCACTGATGAAGCCGAAGCTGGCGATGAAGCTCAGCCACAACAGAATCGTCGGCAGCGCCAGCCCGGGCGTGAACAGATCGCGCACCAGCGACACGGTGCTCGGACGTTTCTCGGGCACGTCGCGCCGCGACAAGATTACCGCTTCGCCTTCGCCCTCGGGCATCAGGGCCAGCACGATCGCCTTTAGCCGGGGATCGTCGGGATTGCGCGCCGCCAGGAATTTGGGCGATTCGGGCAGCAGGAAATAGATCACCGGTATCAGCAGCAGCGGCATCGCCGTGCCGATCCAGAAGGCGACGTGCCAGCCATAGGGCTCGAGCAGGAACGCCTGCATCGCCGATCCGAGCAAGGCGCCGGGCATCGCGCCGGCAAGCACCACCGTCACCACCGTCGAGCGCTGGCGGGCAGGGGCGAGTTCGGAAGCCAGCGCGACCATGTTGGCGATCACCGAACTGGCGAACATGCCGGTGAGCAGCCGGCAGATCGCCAGTGCCCAGATGCTGTCGGTAAAGATCGTCACGAAGCACGTCGCGGCCACGCCGCCCAGGCACAGCACAAGCAGCGTCCGCCGCCCGATCTGGTCCGCAAACGGCGCGATCAGGAAAGCGCCCAACACCATTCCGACCTGCTGCATCGACAGCACCCAGGTCAGCGAGGTCCGCGATACCCCGAACTGGTCCGAAATCTTGGGAAGCACCCAGCTCAGCACGCCAAGGTCGAACCCGTCGACGAGCATCGCCAGCGCCCCGATCAGCATCACTTTTACGTGGAACGGGCGGAACTTCACGCCATTGAGGAAGGCGTCGATATCAACGGTCGGCCCGGCCAATGCGCGATCCTCTCATGGTGATTGCGTGCCCGCTCGAACGGGTCGCCATTGCCGCCATAAGAATATAAGCCTGGCTGTCTGTCAACGGCGCAAATCGTTTTCAAATCATCAGTGACGCTGCTATAAGGCAGGCTGTTAATTACACCCGTCCCGAGGCCTGGCCTTGAGGACGGGCAGAGGAGAGCAGCCGATGCCCATCGAACGACTTGATCCGCGATTGGACGCCATTGTCGCCCCGGGCGTGGATTGGGAAGAGCTCGGCCGCGGCTTTGGCGGGCCGACCGGGCCGGCCGAAGGGCCGGTATGGATCGCGGAGGGCGGCTATCTGCTGTTCAGCGACATCCACAATAGCCTGCGCATGCGCTGGCACCCCGAGCACGGCATCACCGTCGACAAGCACGACACCAAGAACGGCAACGGTCAGACCCGCGACCAGGACGGCCGGCTGGTCGTCTGCCACCATTTCAGCCGCTGCGTCGATCGCGAGCATGCCGACGGCACCGTCACCATGATCGCCGACAATTATCGCGGCATGAAGCTCAACCGGCCTAACGATGTCGTCGTCAAATCGGACGGCGCGATCTATTTCACCGATCCGCCGCCCAAGGTGCCGTTTACTCCGCCGGAGCACCCCCCGGAGATCGATTGCGCCGGCGTGTATCGCGTGTCGCCCGATGGCGAGCGGCGCAACATGGTCGTGCGCGACCTGATCAATCCCAACGGACTGTGCTTCTCGCCTGACGAGAAGATCCTCTACGTCAACGACAGCAACCAGCATCGCAAGCTGATCATGGCCTATGACGTCGAGGCCGACGGCATGCTCGACCTGGGCAGCGCTCGCCTGTTCTGCGACATGCGCGCCGACACGCGTATGGGCGGGCCCGACGGCATGAAGGTCGATGTCGAGGGCAATGTCTACTGCACCGGCCCCGGCGGCATCTGGATCCTCAGCCCTGCCGGCGAGCATCTCGGTACGATCGCCATGGAGGGACGCACGTCCAACATGAACTGGGGCGATAGTGACTGGCGCACGCTCTATTTCACCGGCGCGCGCTCGCTCCACCGCATTCGCCTCCTGATCCCTGGCATCCCGGTTCCGCGCGGTACGCTGGCGGGCGCCAGCTAGAGTCGTTTTCAGCTTTGCTGAATCGGTGCCGCCCTCCGCAGCCAATCCAACGATGCTCCGCATCGCCGGAACCTTGGGCTGCTCCGCCCGCTCGCCCACCCGACCTCCCATAGAATACCCTGATTGGGAGGTCGGGTGGGGGGGCGGGCCGGTGCCGCAACCGTTTCAGCTTTGCTGAAACAAACTTTAGACGCCGCGCGCGGGCGCTAGCGTTCAGAGCGTCGCGCGAACCAGGGCGGCGCCTTCAACCATTGCCTGCATCTTGGCGAAGGCGATGTCGCGGGGCACATATTTGAAGCCGCAATCGGGAGCGACGATGATCTTGTCGGCGGGCACGACGGTCATCGCCCGACGGATCCGCTCGGCGACTGTCTCGGGCGTCTCGACCGCTGGGTCGTTCAGGTCGATCGTCCCGACCATGATGTGCTTGCCGCGCAACGGCTCCAACTCCGCCGGATCGAGGTTCGGCTGCGCCGTCTCGACCGACACCTGATCGACGCGCGTGCCGGCAAGCTCGCCCAGATAGTCGTAGCCGTGCGGCCGATCGCCATGGATGATCGCGGCATAGCCGAAGCAGACGTGCAGCGCGGTGACGCCTCCGACATCCTGCAGCGCGCGATCGATTGCCTTGGCGCCATATTGGCGCGCCTTTTCGGGCCGTGCCTGGAGATAGGGCTCGTCGATCTGGACGATGTCAGCGCCGGCGGCGAACAGGTCGCGTATCTCGTCGTTGACCGCTGCTGCATAATCGAGCGCCATTTCTTCTTCGCTCGCGTAAAAGTCGTTCTGCGCCTGCTGGGTCATCGTGAACGGGCCGGGCACGGTGATCTTGATCCTGCGATCGGTGTTGCGCCGCAGGAATTCGACATCGCGAACCTGGACGGAATGTCTGCGGCGGATCCGGCCGGTGACGCGCGGTACCGGATTGGGATGACCGCTGCGATCGAGCGCGACGCCCGGATTGTCGAGATCGACGCCTTCGAGCGCTGTCGCGAAGCGGTTCGAATAGCTTTCCCGGCGCATCTCGCCGTCGGTGACGATATCGATTCCGGCCCGTTCCTGCAGGTGAATGGCCATGATCGTGGCATCGTCCTGCGCTTCCTCGAGATGGTCGGAGGCCGGGCGCCAGAGTTCGAGCGCGCGCACCCGCGGCGGAAAACGGCCGGCAAGGCGGGCTCGGTCGATCAGCCATTCCGGCATTGCGTAGGATCCGACCAGCGTCGTGGGCAGCAGCGTGTTCATCGGCACATCCCCTCATTCCCGTTCCGCGACGGTGCCTGGCGACCATAGGGAGCGACTGCGGCATTGTGAACGATTTTCGACAATGACGAACGACAATCAGATATTTGAAGCGAAATCCGACCGTCGGCATCTTCCATAGTATCAGATAGGCTGTTATAAGATAGGCTGTTAAATGTGCCGCATCGGAATTCCGGGCGGGAGAGGAACCGGAGGAAAGCGGAATGCAATTCGGTCTGTTTTACGAGCATCAGTCGCCCGCGCCGTTCACGGCCGCCAAGGACATGCAGATCTTCCATAACGCGCTCGACGAGCTCGAGCTCGCCGACAAGCTGGGCTATGATTACGCCTGGCTGGTCGAGCATCATTTCCTCGAGGAATATTCGCATAGCTCCGCGCCCGACGTCTTCCTCGGCGCGCTCAGCCAGCGCACCAAAAGGATGCGGCTCGGTCATGGCATCTGCGTGATGCCGCCGCTGATCAACCACCCGGCGCGCGTCGCCGAGCGGATCGCCACGCTCGACCTGCTTTCGAAAGGCCGCATCGAATGGGGCACTGGCGAGAGCGGCACGGCGATGGAACTCGAAGGTTTCGGCATCGATCCCGATCTCAAGAAGGGCATGTGGCGCGAAGCGACCGAGCAATGTGCGAACATGCTGACGATGACGCCCTATCCCGGTTTCCAGGGCGAGTATTTCTCGATGCCGACGCGCAATATCGTCCCCAAGCCGATCCAGGCGCCGCATCCGCCGCTTTGGGTGGCGTGCTCGCGCCGCGACACGATCCTGCATGCCGCGCGCAACGGCATGGGGGCGCTCGTCTTCGGCTTCGCCGCGCCCGAGCAGGCGGGCAAATGGGTCCAGGAATATTACGACATCATCAAGTCCGACGAATGCGTGCCGATCGGCCATGCGGTGAACGCCAATTTTGCGATCGTGACCGCGCTGTCGGTCAATGAGGACGAGCAGGTCGCGATCGATCGCGGCACCGAAGGCTTCAAATATTTCGGCTATTCGCTGGGATTCTACGCCTCGTTCGGCAAGCTCAAGCCGGGCCATTCGAGCGTGTGGGAAGATTTCAAGAAGGCCGAGGCGGGGATCGAGGATAATCACGGCAATGGCGGCATCGGCACGCCCGAGCAGGTCCATGACCATTGCAAGGCTTATGCGGATGTCGGCGTCGACCAGATCATCTTCGTCCAGCAGACCGGCCCCGCCAATCACGACCATATCTGCGAATCGCTCGAGCTGTTCGCGACCACGGCGATGCCGAGGCTGAAGGTCGGCGAGGAGGAACGTCTGGCGAAGAAGCAAGCCGAGCTGGCGCCCTATTTCGAGGCAGCGCTGGCGCGCAAGTCGAAGATGGCGCCCCTTGCCGTCGAGGATATCGAGGTCGTCAAATCCTATGGCCTTCGCAAGAAGGAGGTCGGGACCTACGAGAATGTCCGCTCGGATCGTGGCGGCGGGCTGGCGGTGGTGGCGGACGATCCCCTGGCGCTGGTTTCGAACCAGGCGGAAAAGGCCTCGCAGGCGTGAGCATCCTCGATGGCCGGGTCGTCGTGATCACCGGGGCCAGCTCGGGGATAGGCGCGGCCTGCGCCGTCGCCTTTGTCGACAAGGGCGCCAGGGTCGTGCTCGCCGCACGCCGCGCCGAGCGTCTGGGTGAATTGGTCGATCTGATCGAGGCAAAAGGCGGCGAGGCGCTGGCGGTGGCGACCGACGTCACCGACGAGGACGCGGTCGCCAATCTCTTCGCGACCACGCTGGCGCGGTTCGGCACGGTCGACGTGCTGATCAACAATGCCGGTGTTGCCGATAGCACGCCGGCCGAGCTGACCGACCTGGCACTGTGGCGCCGCGTCATCGACACCAACCTCACCTCGGCCTTTCTGTGCGCGCGATCGGCGATCCCGATCATGAAGGCGCAGGGTCGGGGGCGGATCATCAATGTCGGATCGATCTCCGCCAAGGTGCCGCGTAAGGACAGCCCAGCCTATACTGCGAGCAAATGGGGGCTCGCCGGCCTGACGCGCGCGCTGGCGGTCGATTGCCGCGCGGACAATATCGCGGTTTCGGTGTTCCACCCGGGCATCGTCGCGACGGAGTTGGGGGGCGCCCCGAGCACGAAGCCGGCCGAAATGACCGCGCGGGCGGAGGATGCTGCGGGCATCATCGTCCACATGGCCGATATGCCGGACCATCTGAATTTCCACGAAGCGCTGATGGTGCAGAACAAGATCCCATTTCTGGGACGCGGGTAGGGACACGACTTTCCGTTATCCTGGCGAGCGCGGGGATATCTCTTCTCTTGGAGTGTAGGCGGAAGAGTGCGGGTGTCAGCCCTGCTCAGCCTTTGCATCGACAATATTCTTGAGCTTGCGCGCCGCGCTCACCGAGACCGGCCAGCCGGCATAGAAGGCGATGTGAGCGATCGCCTCACCGATTTCTTCGACGGTCAGGCCGTTCTCGAGTCCAAGCTCCATATGCCCCTGCGCTTGGTCGCGGTTGAGCGCGATCAGACAGGTTATGGTAATCAGGCTGCGATCGCGCTTGGAGAGTTCGGAGCGCTCCCAGACCTTGTCGTAGAGGACGCTCTGGGTGATTTCGTCCAGCAGCGGCGCCACCCCCGCCAGTTCCCTGCCGCGTCCGCCAGATGGTCGTTTCACTTCGAATCTCCCCGATAGGGTTTGAAATTGGCGGCCGCCGCGTTGAGCGCGCCGCGCAGCATGCCGAGTTCGGAAAGCCAGGCGATGTAATGGACGCCGCGCGCGACATAGGAGTCGAGCTGGGCGGCATTGGCGACGACAGTGCCGATATGCTTGCGGCCGGCAGCCACCTCGATCACGCGGTCGATCGCCGCGACCACATCGGGGTGCGCCGCATCGCCGGGATGGCCGAGCGAGGCGCTGAGATCGCCGGGGCCGATGAACAGCACGTCGAGTTCGTCGACCGCGCACAATGCCTCGATATCCTCGACCATTTCCTTGTTTTCGACATGGACGCTGACCAGCGTCTCGCGATTGGCGCGCTGCTCGTAGTCGGGGAGGGTGCCATAGGCCGCGGCGCGACATGCGCGCGCCGAGCCACGCTCGCCGAGCGGCCAGTATTTCGCTTTGCGAATCACCTCGCGCACTTCCGCCGCGCTCTTGAGCGAGGGCACCTGGATGCCGCTCGCGCCGCTATCGAGGACGTGGAGGATATTGGCCTCGCCGGCATCGGGGGTGCGGACCACGCTGCTCATCCCCATCCGTTCGCAGGTGCGGATCATATTCTCGATGCCGGCATGCGTGTAGCAACCATGCTCGGCGTCGAGGATCACGAAATCGAACCCGGCGATGCCATAGAGCTCGACGATAGCGGGGGCGTCGAGCTTGACGAAACTGCCGAAGACGATCTCTCCGGCCTCCAATTTGCGCTTCACGTCCCCGTTGAACATCGCCGCATCCCTCTCCCGATCCGCTTGGCGGAGTTGCTATTTACAAACGTCATTCAACATGGCAGCAGTGCAGCTATAAGCCAAGCTTTCATATTCGAAGGCGACGACACGATCCGCCAGCAAGGCGGCCAGCTACAGGAGATGATGTGAAGCGCAGCATAGATCGCATCCTTACCACGCATGTAGGCAGCTTGATCCGCCCGCTCAACGTGCTCGAGGGGATGATGGCCAAGGTCCTCGGCGAGCCCGTCGACGAAGCCCAATTCCAGCGCGACGTCCGCCAGGGAGTCGCCGATGTCGTCGCCAAGCAGGCTGAGATCGGCATCGACATTCCCAGCGATGGCGAAATCTCCAAGCCGAGCTTCCACAATTATGTGGTTGAGCGGCTCGGCGGGCTGGAAAAGGTCCCGCCGTCGGAGCGGGGGGCCTATTATGCGGCGCTGACCGAGGAATTTCCGGGGTTCATGACTCAGTACAACGCCATGTACAAAACCATGTGGATGCCGCCCGAGCTCGACGCCGAGAAGGTCCGCAAGGCGGCTAATACGCCGCCGGCGCGTGTCCGCGTCGCGGCACCGATCCACTATGTCGGGCAGGATGCGCTCCAGACCGATCTCGACAATTACCGGGCGGCGCTCTCCGGCAAGGAATTCGTCGAGGCGTTCATGCCATCGGCCACGCCGGCGCGTGACGATGCCGATGCCGGCACGGTCTACGCGACCGAATCCGAATATCTCTACGCGCTCGCCGATGCGATGCATGTCGAGTACAAGGCGATCGTCGACGCCGGCTATATCGTCCAGCTCGACCTCGGCCTTCCGGCACGCAACCAGGTGTTGCCCGGCAATCCCAATCCGACCCCGGAGGATCTGCGTCGCGCCTCCGAGCGCCAGGTCGAAGCCTATAACCACGCGCTGCGCGGCATTCCCGAGGATCGCGTGCGCTATCATATGTGCTGGGGCAGCATGAACACGCCGCACACCACCGACGTGCCGCTGCGTGAGGTCATCGACATCATTCTCAAGATCAAGGCGCAGGCCTATGTCATCGAAGGCGCCAACCCGCGCCATGAGCACGAGTGGATGGTGTGGAAGGACGTGAAGCTGCCCGACGGCAAGATCCTCGTCCCCGGCGTGGTCAGCCACCAGACCAATGTCGTCGAGCATCCCGAACTCGTCGCGTGGCGAATCTCGAACTACGCCAGCGTGGTGGGGCGCGAGAATGTCATCGCCGGCACCGATTGCGGCTTTTCGCAGGGCTGGAACATGGCGAGGGTCCATCCCGAGGTGCAGTGGGCCAAGCTCTCGGCCTTGGTCGAGGGCGCCGCCCTGGCCTCGCGGCAGCTGTGGCAATGAGATGAGCGACAATCCCAGGCTCGCCGCGGGATTGGCCGAGTATCTGAGCGCCGTCCGCGGTACGCCGGGTAGCCCGCTCGAAACAGCGCGCCTCCTCGCCGACCGCGATGCGCACCGCATCGCGTACCCGACGCCGGCGGGGATGACAGTCGCCAACAGCTTCGTGGTGCGCGCCGGGGACGAGGTGCCGGTGCGTATCTATCGTCCCGCGGGCGAAGGCGTGCTGCCCGCTATCGTCTATTTTCACGGCGGCGGCTTCACCACCGGCAGCATCGAGACCTACCAGCCGCTGGCGATGGCGCTGGCCGAGGCGACCGGCGCGGTGGTGATCAGCGTCCAATATGCCCGCCTTCCCGAAGCCACTCCGCGCGTGACAGTCGAGCAATGCTATGACGCGCTTGCCTGGACCGCGCGGATGGCCCGCGCTCTTGCCATCGATCCGGAGCGGATCGCGATCGCCGGCGACAGCGCCGGTGCGTTCCTCGCGGTGCAGGTTGCGATTCTCGCGCGCGATCGCGGCGGCCCGAAGCTGGTTTGCCAATTGCTCGCATACGGCATGTTCGATGTCGACGAGGGTCGCGCTGCTTATGCCGCTGTTCGCGATCCGGTGCTCACGCAGCCGTTGATCAGGGCCATTATCGCCGCTTATCGCAGCGCCGACGCCCGCGATCCCGCGCCGTTCGAGGTGCCGCTACGCAGCGATCTTGCCAGCCTGCCGCCGGCGATCCTGCTGGAGGCCGAGTACGATGCCATGGTCGACGAGGGCCGCGAATTCGTCGAGCGCCTGCGCGCTGCCGGCGTGCATTCTGAATTCCGTATTGCCCCGAATATGTGTCACGGCTTCCTCCGTGCCGTCCGTTTCTCCGCCCCCGCCCGCGCCGAAATGCGCTGGCTCGGCGACACTTTCCGAACCCTCACGCATCCAAGGAACTAGACCGTGGCGCTCAAGACCGAAGACCCCGCATTCCAGGCCGGCCGCGAACTGCGCAGGCAGATGTTCGGCGATGCCAGCATCGAACGTCTCGACAATGCCGACGATTTCAACGAGCCGCTCGAGAATTACGTCACTTCCGCCGTTTTCGGCGAAACCTGGACGCGGCCGGGGCTGACGTTGCGCGAACGCTGCCTGATCACCGTCGCCATCAGCGCCGCGCTCAACCGCCAGATCCCCCTGAAGCGTATGGTCAAATGCGCGATCACGAATGGCGCGACCAAGGAGGATATTCGCGAAACCCTGCTCCAGACGACAATGTATATCGGCGTTGCCGGCGGCGTCGAGAGCTGGGCGCTCGCCGCCGAAGCGCTCAAGGAAATCGACGCTTACTGAGCCGCGGCTCTAAGGGGCGGGGACGGGCTTCGCCGCCTTGAGCCCTGCCGCCTCGATACCGGCGGTGCCGCACGCGGCATCGTCGGCGGGCTTGCCGCCCGACGTGCCGACGCCGCCCAGGAGTACGCCGTCGGCCGAATAGATCGGCACGCCGCCCATGATCGTCGCGACACTCGGCATGTTCGCCGGCGGATTGAGCGCGGCGGTGTCGGCAGTGGCGCGGCCATATTTGGCGGCAGAGGTTGCTTTCCACAACGCGATCTCGCCGACGCCCATCGACACGCCATCCATATGCGCCAGCGTCACCGCCATGCCGTGATTCTCGAGCACAACCACCGCAACCTTGAGATTGTGCGCGCGTGCATAGTCGAGGCAAGTGTCGCGGATCTTGGCGGCGCTGGCATAGTCGAGCACCGGCCGTGCGGTTTGCGCGGAGGCCGGCACGCCGAGCAGCAGCGTCGCGGCGAGGGCGAGACCGCGGCTCATTTCAGTGTCTCGAGATAGCTGATGATGTCGCTGCGCTTGGCGGCATCCTTGATCCCGGGGATCATCATCTTCGTGCCCGGCACGACGGCCTTGGGATCGGCGAGATAGGCGTCGAGCTTGGCGTGCGCCCAGCGGATATTCGATCCCTTCATCGCTGGCGAATAGACGTAGCCGGGCTTCGTCCCTGCCGCTCTGCCGACCACGCCGAACAGATTGGGGCCGACGCCATTGGGCCCGCCTTTGGCGACGCTGTGGCAGGTATTGCACGTCGCGAAGGCGGGGGGCGGTGCAACGGCCTGGGGCTTCGGCGCCGCCGATGCTGCCGTCCGATCGGCGCCGTGCGCCGATGCGACGATCAACAGCAACGCGGCGCCGGTCGTGGCTGCGGTCAGATATGCGTTTGAGTGGGTCACCGTGATCTCCTCATGCCGGAATGGGCTTGGGTTGCTGCTGCACCGCGCGCATTCGCGCCAATACCGCCGCCGCGGCGGGGACGATCATCAGTCCGCCGAACAGCAGCATCACCCAGAAGCGCCCGACGCCAGCGCCAATCACATAGCCGCCGAGCAGCGGTCCGATGATCCCGCCGATGCGCGAGCAGCCGAGCATGATGCCGAGGCCCGCATTGCGCGTGGCCACGCCATGATAGTTGAGCGTGACCAGAATCAGTGCCGTATAGGCGCCGACGTTGAAAAAGCCGCATAAGGTCGAGGCCGCGACCAGTGGCCAGTTTGCCCCGTCCGGCACTGCGCCGAGCAACGTGAATGATGCCGCCATCGCCAGCAGGAAGATCGTCGCGATCCGCACTTCGCCGACGCGGCGCGACAATGCCCCGACAATCAGTTGCGCGATGATTCCGGCGCCATAGGTGGTCACGCCGGCAACGCCGTTCCACTGCATGTTCATCCCGGCCATCGACAGTATCTGTGGGCGCCAGCCCGCCATGAAGCCGCCGCTGATCGTGAACACGAAGCCGGCCAGGCACAGCAATGCCGTGCCGATCCACAGCGAGCGCGGGATGACCGTCAGGCTTGCCCGTTGCTTGCCGATGACGATCGGCGCTTCGGGCAGCGCCGCGAACTCGGGCTTGCGCATCCGCCGCATTAGCGCGTTGATCCGCGCGAGCGCGTCCGGCGGACGCCGGGCCATCAGGAAGGCGGGGGAGTCGGCGAGGATGAACAGTCCGAGGAGGAACGCGGTCAGGTTGAGCGCCGCGGCACCGAGGAAGATCGATCGCCAGCCATATGGCTCGATCAGCAGCCCCGCCATGGCACCGCACAACATCCCGCCGAAGGCATAGCCCGAGTGGAGGATGCCGATCAGCAGGTTCGAGCGCTTTTCATTGCTGAATTCGGTGACCGTAACGTTCAGGCAAACCACCAGCGCGCCCAGGCAAACGCCGGTCAGCAGGCGCAGGATCATCAGCGTGGTGAGTGTGCCGTTGGTCGCTGTGATCAGCAGCAGCGCGACCAGCGAGCCGAGCAGCGTCAGCGTAAGCGCCCGTCGTCCGATCCGGTCGGCCAGCGGCGCGACGAAGATCGATCCGATCGCGACTCCCACGGGCGTTGCGCTCGATGCCAGCCCGAACCCTTGGATCGAGAGGTGCAGCTCCTTGATCATCACCGGCGCTGCATAAGACAGCGTGACGACGTCTAGCCCGTCCGCGGCATAAGCCAGCATGCAGATCGCGACGATCGCATATTGGTACCAGCCCATCGCCGATTGCTTGATGACGTCGGTGGGGGTGATCGGCTGGCTCATGCCGACTGCCTTTCGCCCGGGTGGCGATACGGCGGTCTGGCGATCGGCTGTCTACGCACACGCACCCCTTTTTGATGCCAGGGAAATTCGGTAATTACAAACGCTATTGAAAATGCGCGAACAAAGCGAATGACTCCGTCGCGTTTCGGCCGCTACGAAAAACCCGGCGCGTTCGCGGCGCGCCGGGATTCCGCCCACTTGTCAGCCGAACCGCGGGTTAGAAGCGGACACGGACGCCACCGACATAGTAACGGCCGATCTTGTCGTACATCTGTGAGTTTGACACGGTCGGCGCTATGATGCTGTTCGGCGCAACCGGCGGATCCTGGTTCAGCAGATTATCGATCTTGCCATAGAGCTCGATATTCTTGGTGATCTTGTAGGACGCCGACAGATCGACATAGGCGCGCCCCTTGACCCGGTTCTGCGACGCCGGGAGGTCGACATTGTCCACGTAGATCGTCCGGAATTTGCCGCCGCCGATATAGCGGACATAGGCGCCCAGGCGCAGCGGACCGCCCGAATAGGTCAGATCGAAATTGCCCTTCCAGCGCGGCTGACCGCCCGGATCGGTGGCGATGTCGCCCAGCAGGACCGTCGTGACGTTCGATGCGGTCAGTTGCAGCTTGTCGACATAGTTGACGAGCAGGCGGCTGCCGATCGACCCGGTCGTCCCGAACCACGTAACCGGGCGGCGATAGGACAGTTCGAAGTCGATTCCGGCGGCTTCGATGGTCTGGGCGTTGATCAGCGTCGCCTGGATCGACGTGATCTGATTGCTCGCATTCTGGGTGATCAGGCTGCAGAACGAGTCGATCTTCAACGTGAAGCAATTGTTGACGATCGTCTGCGGCGCGATCGCGGTGATCGCGCCGTTGATCTTGATCGAGTAATAATCGATCGAAGCGTTCAGGCCGGGGATGAAGCTGGGCTGCAGCACCAAGCCGATCGCCTTGGTATCGGCCTTTTCGGGATTGAGATTGCGGTTGCCGCCGGTCAGCTGCAGCGTGTTGGCGGTGACGTTGGTGCGCGGATCGGAGATCGAGTTGATCACCTGGTTCTGGCCGGCATAGAGTTCGTTGATGTTGGCCGCGCGGATGTCACGCGAAATCGTGCCGCGGAAGCGGACGTCGGAAATCGGCGAATAGTTGAAGCCGATCTTCCACGTCGTCACGCCCCCGCTCGAACTGTAATCGGCGTAGCGGACGGCGCCGCTGACTTCGAGATTCTTGGCGAACGGCGTGTCCTGCGCCAGCGGGATCGCGGTCTCGGCATAGACCTCCTTGACCGTGAGCTCGCCGGAGAATGGCTGCTGGTTGATCGAGCGCCATCCCGAGATCACCGAGATCGGGTCGGAGATGCTCTTGATCGTCTCCTTGCGATATTCGGCCCCGACCGCGAGCTTGACGGGACCTGCCCAGGTCTTGAACGGCGAGCCCGACAGGTTGGCGCCGGCAGTGTTCTGGGTCATCCGGGCGTCGTACCACGAGGTGCCGCGATACCAGGCCAGCGCCTGCTGGCTGATCGATCCGGCGCCGAACACGTTGATCGGCACGCACGCCGGATTGTCGTTCGTGGTGCTGGCATCGGCGTTGATCCGGCATACCGGCTGACCCGTAATCGGGCTGATCACCGAATCCACGCCCTGGAACCAGCGCGACTGAATGCGGTTGTTCACGCTTTCCTGGCGGAAATGGTTGTCCGAACGCTGAACATGGACATCCCACGACCAATCACCGATCTTGCCCTCGGCCCCCACGGCATAGCGTAGCGCGCGGGAAACGCTGTTGTTCTGCGAATTGCCGTCTTCGAGATTCATGCGGCCAAAGGCGAACGATTTGATATTGTTGGCCGCCATCGTCGCGGCGATCGACACCGGCAGGAAAGCATTGTCGCGCTGAATGGTCAGCGTGCCATTGTCATAGTTCGGCGCGAGGTCGGACAGCACTTCGACCCGTGACCACAAGCCCTCGGCCCATAACGAAATCCCGTCGGTCAGGTCATAGGTGGCGCGGCCATATCCGGAATAGCGGGTGATATGCGGCAGGATATTGCCATCGTCCTCGATCGATACGCCGCTGCCGCCCAGCATGAAGGTGGTGTTGACCGGGTTGCCGTAGACGAACGGCTGGGGCGTGCCGTTGACGCCGAACTGGATGCCGTAAAGCGGGCTGGTGGACGGCACGACGGTGACGCCGCCGAACGTCATGCGCGAATATAGCGCGTCATATGCGATATAGTTCTTGGTCTGGCCATTGGTGGCTGTGTAATTCGGATTGTTGAACAGCACCGGCCGACCGCGGCCCCAGTCGCGCGTACCGACAGCGGTCTGGCCGGTGTTGCGATAGAAATCACCCGCCACCGTGATGTTGAGCCGGCCAAAGGTCTTGCCTGCTGCGGCGGAGATCACCGGACGGTTGAAATCGTTATAGTTCGAAATGCCGTAGGAGGCGTCGATCTTTACGCCCTCAACCTTCTTCTGCAGCGAGAAGTTGACGACGCCCGCGACGGCATCCGAGCCATAGGCGGCGGAGGCGCCGCCGGTCACGACTTCGACGCCGCTGATCAGCGACAGCGGAAAGATATTGGTGTCGACGCCGCCGAACGGGCTGGTCGCTGCGAGGCGACGGCCGTCGAGCAGCAGCAGCGTGCGCGCGCCGCCCAGTGCGCGAAGATCGGCGACGTTCTGGCCGACCGGCTCGCTCGACTTGCCGATATTCTGATTGATGCGCAGCTGCGGGATATCATAGGCCAGCTCGGCAACGCTGGCGAGCGCGCGGTCCTTGATCTGCTCGGGCGCGATGGTGGTGACCGGAGTCGGGGCGGTGAAGCCCGCACCCAGGCGCGAACCGGTGACGACGATTTCCTTGTCGCCGGTTTCCTGCGCGGTTGCTTCGGGAGCGGTGGCTGGGGCGTCTTGCGGAGGGCTGACGCTATTGGGATCGCCGGCCGCGGGCGCGGTCTGGGCGAATGCCGGCGCGGCGGTCGCCGAAAGCATCAGCGCGATGACGGCGAGGCTGGGATCCCGGAAGCGCGCCGATAGCGCGCGGCCTGGTACTGAAGGTGACTTTCGCATTGCTTCCTCCCCAAAGTCGATGCGGCCTTCGGGCCGTCATCAGAATTTCGCGCCGATGCCGATGCACCGAACGTTCGACGCTCGCGTATTCGCAGTCGCCTCGCCGTCATTCTGAAATGACGAATGCCAGTTGCTTATGACATATATTCTCTAGCCGACAAGAGAAAAATCGGATACTGTCGAACGACATTCGGTATAAGCGACATAGAATCGCGCGGTCGTCCTGGCCGATAGCGGTCGGAAACGGGAGAGCGGGATGGCAGCGGCTACGGAACCGAGCGGTGCAATGGCTGCGCCCCCCAGCATGACTCGGTATCAGTATCTCGTCGTCGCTTTGTGCTGCGCCGCTAACATTGCCGATGGCTTTGACGTGGTGTCGCTTTCGGTCGCGGCGCCGGTTCTCTCCAAACAATGGCATATCGATCCAGCAGTGCTCGGCACCTTGTTCAGTGCGGTCGCGGTCGGGCTGGTGATCGGCGCGTTCCTAGTCGCGCCCTTCGCCGACAAGGTCGGGCGCCGTCCGGTCATGCTCGGTGCGCTCGGCTCGCTTGCGGCGTCGCTGCTGCTGACCAGCGCCGCCACCGATATCTGGCATTTGCTGGCATTGCGCTTCGTCACCGGGATCGGCTTGGGGACGCTGGTGGTGTGCCTCAATACAACCGCCGCCGAATATTCGAGCGTCAAGTTCCGCAACATGGCGATGGCCACGGTGCATATCGGTTTCACGCTGGGAATGATGCTGGGAAGCGGCGTTGCTGCCGCGGTTTTGGGCACCGGAGGCTGGCGCAACATCTTCCTTGCCGCCGGGTTGCTCAACGCCGTCACCTTCACACTGGCGGTATTCATCCTCGGCGAATCGCGCGATTTCCTGCTGCGCCGTCAGGGACCCAAGGACGTTGTCGCGCTCAATCGCCTCCATCGCCGCATGAAGCTGCCCGAGTTGACGGCGATGCCGCCGCGGCCGGCCGCTGCTGAGACCAGCGCCAACGCGATGCGCCTGATGCTCGCCGGCCCGATGCGCAACCCGACGATCCTGATCTGGATCGCCTCACTCACTTATGCCCTGGTCGGCTATTTCCTGCTCAACTGGAAACCGACGGTCCTCGCCAATGCGGGGCTCAGCCCCAGTCTGGCGGCGGCAAGCGGCATCATCACCGGCGCCTGCGGTGCGGCCGGCCATCTCGCCATGGGCCTGCTCGGTCGGCGTGCCGGGGAGGGGCGCCTGACCGCGTTCTTCTTCAGCTTGGCGGCGGTCACGCTGGTGATCTTCGGAATCATGCCGGCCGCCCCGATTCCGCTGCTCGCGATGGCCGGGCTGACCACGTTCTTCGTTGTCGGTGCCTATACCGGCCTGTTCCTGGTTACCGCCGTAATGTATCCGACGGCGATCCAGAACACCGCGCTTGGCTTCGTCGTCGGCTTCGGGCGGATCGGCGCGATCATCGGCCCGATGATCGGCGGCTTCCTGTTCAGCGCCGGGCTGACGCGCATGGACACCTATATCGTGTTCTCGATCATCGCGGTGATCCCCGCCCTGACCATGTACCTCGCCAATCGCCTCGCCGCGCGCGCGGCCAGCAAACTCGGAGATTTCGGTGCCCAACCCGCGGCTGTTTGACACCCATGCGCATTTCTTCACCGACGATACCGAGCGCTTCCCGATCGACGTGACCGGCGCGCGCGAGGGCGAGGCGGAAGTCCGCGCGCGCATCGCTCGCGACCCAGCGACGGCAGAGCGGCTGCTGGCTTTATGGGACCAATGCGGGGTCACCGGGGGCGCGGCGGTGCAATACAATACGATCTACAAGACCGACAACAGCTACACATTGTGGGTCGCCGACGTGAACCACCACCGCGTTTCCGCGGTGCTGATCCTGCGCGCCGATTTCCCCGGGACGCCGAAACAATTGCGCGCGCTGGCAACCCGGCACAATGTCTGCGGGCTGCGGCTGTTCGGCTATCCCGACGCCGACGGCAGTTATCCCTGGCTCGACTCGCCGGCGGCGCTGGAGACGTGGGACGTCGCCGCGTCGCTGGGGCTGACGATGGTGATCATGTACGCGCCGGGCAAGCCGACCAGAGCGGCGCTGCACCGGATCATCGCGCTCGCCAGGCGTTTCCCCAAGACGGTGATCGCGCTCGATCACTGCGGCTGGCCTGGCGTCGAGAACGGTGTCGCCGGCACGATCGGGCCCGAACATCTCGAACTCGTCGATGTCCCCAACATCGTCTTCAAATTCACGCAGATCAACCTCAACCGCTTCCGCGAAACGGGGATCGACGCGGCGCAATTCGTGCGGCTGATCGTCGATACCTATGGCGCCAGCCGGGTGATGTGGGGGTCGGATTATGGCAACACCAAGGATGCCTATCCCGACATGGTGGCGCAGGCGATCGCCGCGACGAGCCTCCTGAGCGCAGCCGAGCGCGCGCAGGTGCTGCACGACAACGGCGCCAAATTGTTCGCGGATCGCCTGTGAACGCAGCGCCCGAACCACCGGTCATCGACGCCCACGCCCACGTCTTCACCAAGCGAATGCCGTTCACCGACACTGCCTGGACGCGGCCCGACTATGAATATCCGGTCGAAACCTATCTCGCCGAACTAGATGCGCACGGCATCGCCTTCGGGGTGATCACCGCGGCCAGTCTGTTCGGAGAATATAACGACTATTCGCTGGCGGCGCTGGCGCAGCATAAACGGCTGCGCGCGACGGTGATGCTCGATCCCGACGCCGCGCCGCGCGAGCTTGCCGATCTCAAGGCGCAGGGTGTGTGCGGGGTGCGTTTCCAGATTCCACTCAAGGCGGAATTGCCCGACCTAGCCGGCTATCGTTTCCGCCGTTTCATTACTCGTCTGGCCGATGCCGGGATGCATCTCGAGCTCAATCTCGGCGGCGAGCAGCTCGGCAACATGCTGCCCGCGTTGGCCGATCACGGTGTCCAGGTGGTGGTCGACCATTTCGGGCTGCTGCGCAGCGAGAACGAGATGGAGGGTCCCGGCTTCAGGGCGATGATCGACGCGATTGACCGCGGCCGGACGTTCGTGAAAATCTCCGCCGGCTTCCGCCTGCCGCCCGAAAGCCTCAGCGGCTATGCGGCGCGGTTGCTGCAGGTCGCCGGACCCGATCGACTGTTTTGGGGCAGCGACGCGCCGTTCGTCGGGGCCGAGGACCGGATGACCTATGGCGAGGCGCTCGCCACCCTCTATCGCATCGTCCCCGATGCCCGCGACCGCCGCCTCATGTCCGACGCGGCGCTACGCTTCTACTTCTTCTGATTGGCGGCCTTCACCGTATTCGCCAGCAAACACGCGATCGTCATCGGGCCCACCCCACCCGGCACCGGCGTCACCGCCCGCGCATGCTGGACTTCGTCGAACGCGACGTCGCCGACCAGCCGTGTGCGCCCGTCGTCCTCAAGCACACGCGTAATGCCCACGTCGATGACCACGGCGCCTTCCTTGATCCAGAAGCCGCGCACCAATCGCGGTGCCCCGGCAGCGGAGATGACGATGTCGGCCTTGCGGACGATATCGGCGAGCCCGCGCGTCTCGATATGCGTAACCGTCACCGTTGCCTCGCGTTCGAGCAGCAGCATCGCGATCGGCTTGCCGACGATGTTCGACTTGCCGATCACTACCGCATCGAGCCCGGTCAGATCGGGCAGCACGCTGTCGAGCAGCATCATCACCCCGAGCGGGGTGCACGGCACCAGCCCGCCAGTACCGGTCGACAGCCGTCCGACGTTGACCGGGTGGAAGCCATCGACATCCTTGCCCGGGTCGATCGCGCCGAGCACGATCCCGGCATCGATATGCGCGGGCAGGGGTACCTGGACCAGGATGCCATGGACGCGCGGATCGGCGTTGAGCCGCGCGATCAACGCCAGCAGTTCATTCTGCGGCGTATCGGCGGGCAGGCGGTGCTCGGACGAGGCGATGCCGACGCGCGCGCAGGCCTCGATCTTGCGGCCGACATAGACCTGGCTCGCCGGATCCTCCCCCACCAGCACCACTGTCAGCCCGGGCGCGATCCCGTCGCGCGCGACGATCGCGGCGACGTTGGCCGCGGTCTCGGCATCGAGCCGCGCAGCGCTTGCGCGTCCGTCGATCCGCTCGGCCACGATGGGCCGCAATGCCGCCAGCGTCACGCCGCGTCGAGCGCCACGGCGTTGATCACGTGCGGCTGGGTATATTCCTCCAGCCCCTCGAGGCCCATTTCGGTGCCCATCCCCGATTGCTTGAGCCCGCGAAACGGAATGCGCGGATCGATCGCCATCAGCTGGTTGATCCACACCGTGCCCGACGTCACGCGCGCCGCCACCTGGTTGGCGCGGACCAGATCCTTGCCCCAGACGGTGCCGCCCAGCCCATAATCGGTGCCGTTGACGCGATCGATCAACTCGTCGACGTCGGAATAGCTGAGCACGGGCAGCACCGGCCCGAACTGCTCCTCGCGCACCAGCGGCGCATCGTCGTCTATGTCGCGGACGATCGTCGGCGCTATGAAATAGCCCGGCCGGTCGAGCGGCTCGCCGCCGGCGATCACGGTGCCGCGCGATTTGCTGTCTTCGACCAGCGCCGAGACCTTGTCGAACTGGAGCTTGTTCTGGACCGGCCCGATCTGCGCGCCTTGGTTGGCGCCGTCGTCGACGACCACTTCCCTGGCCAGCCGCGCCATCTCGTCGCAGAATTCGTCGTACATCGTGTCGGGCACATAAGCGCGCTTGACCGCTACGCAGATCTGCCCGGCATTGCGCATCGCGCCTTCGAAAACCTTGCCCGCGGCATATTTGGCGTCGACATCGTCGAGCACGATCGCGGCGTCGTTGCCGCCCAGCTCGAGCGTCACGCGCTTGAGGCTGTCCGCCGACGAGGCGAGCACTTTCTTGCCGGTCGCGGTCGATCCGGTGAACGAGATCTTGGCAATATCGGGATGCGTCGTCAGCACCGGGCCAAGCTCGTTCTGATCGCACAGCATGTTGATCACGCCCGCGGGCAGGATCGCCTGGCACAGCTCGCCGAACAGCAACGTCGTGAGCGGCGTCGTCGGCGCCGGCTTGCAGACCATGGTGTTGCCCGCCATCAGCGCCGGTCCGACCTTATTGGCGAGCAGGATCAACGGGTAGTTCCAGGGGGTGATCGCCGCGATCACGCCCAACGGGGTGCGATGCTCGGTGACGCGATTGCCGCCTTCGTCGCGCAGAACTTTCGGCTCGAGCCGCATCGCCGCGAAGGCGCGCAGCACGAACACGCAGCCGCGGATTTCCTTGGTCGCCTGGTCGAGCGGCTTCCCTTGCTCGGCGGTCATCAGCGCGGCGAATTCGGGCACGCGCGCGTCGAGCGCCGCCGCCAGTGCCTCCACCTTGGCACCGCGTTCGGCCATCGGCGTCGCCGCCCAGGCCGGGAAGGCGCGCTTGGCCGCGGCGATCGCGGTTTCGAGCATCGCCGCATCGGCCTTGGGGCATTGCGCGAACGGCGCGTCGAGCGCCGGGTTGATCACGTCGAAGCTGCTCGCTCCGGCGACCAAGGCGCCATCGATGAGCAGACGAAATTGGTGGTCCATGGGGCTTCCTTGTGGAGAGGTCAGGCGGACAGCGCCTGCACCAGCACGTCTTCTGCGGCCGGCTCGGCGTCGTCGAGGCCGACCAGCCGGGCGGGATTGTCGCCGATCATCGCGCGGATCTCGGCATCGGTGTAGCCGATGTCGATCAGCATCTGGATGACGTAGCGCAATCCCTCGACCGGCGAAGGATTGCCGACCTGGCCGAGGTCCGATCCGATGATCGTGTTGGCGACGCCGCCGGCATCGACACACATCTTGAGGCTGTCATGGCTATAGCCCTTGCCCTGGACACCCGCCCACATGCAGCAGCTATGCTCGAGATAGGCGCCCATCCTGGCAAGCTCGGCCATGTCGGAGACGCTGCACCCGATCAGGAAGGTCGGGTGGTTGACCAGCAAGCGGGTGACGCCGCGCTCCTTGGCCTCGGCGAACAACGGCCAGATTTCGCTGATGTGGAGATGCCCGGCGGATAGCACCGCGTCATAGGCGGCGATCTGGTCGAGGATCTGCTTGACCTCGTCCTTGAGCTTGCCGCGTTCGTCGACCACCGTGAGCATCGTCGGGGCGAGCATCGTGTCCTTGGTCGGCAGGAACTGCCGGCGATGCGAATGGCGGATATGGTTGGCCGCCGAGAAGGTCGGCATCCACACCAGGCGCGCGCCGAGCTTGAAACCATGCTCGACGGCATAGGGATTGAGGCCGCCCGTGGTGTTGTTGAGCGGCACCCCGGTCAGCAACTTCACTGAGCCCGGCATGATCTCGTCGAGCAATGCCGCGACCGGTGTGACCGAATAATAATGGTCCTTGAACAGGATCGCGCGCAGGCCGGCCGCCTCGCCTTCCTTGATCGCCTCGACATGATTGAGGCTGCGCGGCATCACCGAGGGCCCGCTGTGACAATGCAGGTCGATCGCCCCTTTCAGGAGGTCGCTGATCCGGTCGCTCATGCTGCGATCTCCTTAGGTTCGGGCATCGGATAATCGGCTGCGTTCAGCACCCAGCCGGGCTTGTCCGAAAAGTCGCGGCGAGGCGGGCAGAAGACGTCGAGCAGGCGGTTGAGCCCTTCGTCGATTCCCTGCGAGGTGTGGGTTGCCGGGGGCGGGATCACCGCGACCGAGGGTGCGGCGCAGCGCTCGTGCTCGTCCTCGATCCATTGCGTCGAATCGCTGATCCACGGCCAGCGCAGATGGTGGATATAGTCGCCATCGAGCGCGACCGAATATTGCTCGAAATCGTCATGATGGTGTGGCGAGAGGTTGTCGGGGGCTCGCGGGCCGACGCGGCCGTCGCCGAAATTGACCATGATGGTCGAGCCGCGATAGATTCGCCCAAAGCGGCCCTGTTCGGGGGCGACGTTGCCGGAATAGACGCGCACCTTGCGGCCGCCGACCGGATCGGGCCACGCGACGAACGGCGGCACATTGGGGTCCGGCTCGGCATAATCGGCGGCGTTCGAGCAGAGCGCTGCCAGGTCGGCGGATTCCACGGTGAACAGGCGGAGGATGCGCCCCCCTTTCAGCACGGTGATCTTGCTCGCGCCCGCCGGGACGAAGCTGACCGTCTTGCCGCTGGCGATCGCGCTGCCCTCGGCGATGCTGATCTCGATCTCGACGCCATCGTCCGGGATCACCACGGCATATTCGTCGGGCTGGCCATTCCGCTCGAACACCGCTCCCGCTTCGACGTCGCTATAGGCCACGATCATGGTTGCGCCGCGGGCATACCAGGTGTTGGCCAGGTGGGTGCTTTGCCGCGGCGGCTGGGCGTAGAAGCGCGCATAGCTGGCGCGCTTGAAGCTCTTGGGCGAGGGCCCCTTCGGCGCGGTGATCAGCGTCGTCCGCAAATCGTTCTGCCCGTACATCGGCGCTCCTCATCCAGGGTTGCTGTTATCGCAGCTTGGCTGTCATATAGCGCCGGACTAGTCAGTTCGTCTAATTCCTAATCGCGGGCGGCCCGATACCGCTTAGGTATCAGAGTGACGAAGTTGAGAACTCATATCGTGATCTTATCGTAACCGGCCAAAATTGGCATTGGACCTGCGAAGGGGGCGCGACAACATGCCGGCAAAGCACTGCCCGCGAGGGGCTTGGGGAGGAATTCGACTTGGCGGACCTAGCGCAAGCTCTGTTACGAAGCGCGCCGGCGGCTGCCGATCCCGCCTCCTCCCTCGCACGCCTTCTCAAGCCGCGCTCGATCGCCATCGCCGGCGCCTCGCCCGATCCGGCGACGATGGGCGGCGTCGTCCTTGCCAATTGCGAACGCTTCGGCTTCGACGGGCCGATCCACCTGATTAGCCCGACCCGCGACGAGATTAACGGCCGCCCCTGCGTGAAGTCGGTCGACGCGTTGCCCGAAGGCGTCGATGCGCTGGTGCTCAATGTGCCGCGCGCGGCGATCTTGCCGGCGGTCGAGGCGGCTGCGGCGCGCGGCGTCGGGGGCGTCATCGTCTTCGCCTCGGGCTTTGCCGAGGGGAGCGACGAGGGCCGCCGCGAGCAGGACGATATCGCCGCGATCTGCAACAAGGCCGGCATGGCGCTGCTCGGCCCCAATTGCATGGGCTATGTCAATTATGCCGGCGGCGCGGCGCTGACCTTCGAACCCGCGCACCCTCAGCCGATCGGCGATCGCCGCAACGTCGCGGTGGTCGCGCAGAGCGGCGCGACCGCGTCGGGCATCCGCTCCGGCATGCTCGGTCGTGGCATTGCGGTGTCGCTGTCGGTCGCCACCGGGAACGAAGCCGTGGTCCATGCCAGCGACCTGATCGACCTGGTCGTTGCCGAGGGCACCGCCAACGCGATCGCCCTTTATGTCGAGCAGATCCGGAACCCGCGGGCGTTCCTGCGTGCGGTCCGCAAGGCGCGCGACGCCGGCGTGCCGGTGGTCATGATGCACCCTGGCCGCAGCAAGCGCGGCCAGGAAGCGGCGCAATCGCACACCGGCTCGATGGTCGGGGATTATGCGCTGATGCGCACTGCGGTCGAGAACGAAGCGGTCGTCGTCGTCGATACGATGGACGAATTGTTCGACACCGTGGCGATCCTCCATCGCTTCCCGTCGCCTCCTGTCGGTGCGCTAGGCGTCGTGACGAACTCCGGCGCGATCCGCGGCATGGCGTTCGACTTCGCCGAGGATATCGCGCTGCCGATCGCCGATCTTTCGGCCGAGACGCTGGCGCGACTTTCGACGCTGCTTCCAGCCGGTATGGAGATCGACAATCCGCTCGACGTCGGCACCACCGGCTTCACCAATGGCGGGATCTTCGGCCAGGCGACCCAGGCCATGCTTGCCGATCCTGCCGTCGGCGCGGTGCTCCTGCCCATGGCCGGTGGCGGCCCGTCGCAGCAGCGCTCGAAGGGCGACTCGATCGTCCCGGTGGCACTGACCGCGACCAAGCCCGTGGCCGTCGTCATCACCGGTGACGAATCGGCGCTTGATGCCGAGTTCGTCGCGGCGATGCGCGCGAGCGAAACCCCGCTGTTCCGCTCGCCCGAGCGCGCGATGCGCGCCTTTGCCGCGGTTGCCCGCTATGCGGCCGCGCTGGACAGCGTCAGCGATCGCACGCCGGTCGCGACCGGCCTGACCGGCTGGGGCGCGCCCGGCGTGAAACCCGAATATGTCGGCAAGGATTTTCTGCGCCGCATCGGCGTCCAGGTCCCTGCCGGCGACCTCGCCACCACGCTCGATGACGCCCTCGCCATCGCCGCCCGGATCGGCTTTCCGGTCGTGCTCAAGGCGCAGGCCGTGGTGCTGTCGCACAAGAGCGACGCCGGCGGCGTGATCCTCAACCTGCGCGACGAAGCCGCGCTGCGCGACGGCTGGGCGACGCTGATGGCCAATGTCGGCGCGGTGGCACTCGACGGCGTTCTGGTCGAACAGATGTCTGCGCCCGGGCTCGAGCTTGTCGTCGGCGCGCGGAATCATCCCGAATGGGGGCCGTCGGTGCTCGTCGGGCTGGGCGGCGTGCTGATCGAGGCGCTCGATGCCGCGGAGCTGCTCCCCGCCGACATCTCGCATGCCCGCGCCGTCGAGCGCATCCTGGGGCTGCGCGGTGCCAAGATGCTCGGCGAATTCCGCGGCAAGCCCGCGCGCGACGTCCACGCCGTCGCCGATGTGGTGGTCAAGGTCGGCGCAGCGATGCGCGCCGGACTCGCCATCGAAGAGATCGATATCAACCCGCTGATGGTGCTGGCCCAGGGCGAGGGCGCAGTCGCGCTCGACGCGCTGATCGTCACCGGCGCATAATTACAGGATCAGACAGATGGAAACGACCATGGCAACCACCGAAGAAAAGCCCATCCCCGGCGGCAACACCGTCCTCGTCCAGTTCGAGGACGGCATCGCCTGGGTCCATCTCAACCGACCCGAAAAGCGCAACGCCATGAGCATGGAACTGGCGCGCGAGATGAACCAGGTGCTCGACGCGCTCGAGATCGACGATCGCTGCGGCGTCATCGTCCTCACCGGCAGCGGCGAAGCCTTTTCGGCGGGCATGGATCTTCAAGGGTTCTTCCGCGCCTCGGACGCGGTCAGCGATGTCGAGCGCCACCGCGCCTATCGCGAGACCCGCGCCTGGCAGTGGCGCACTTTGATGTATTACGCCAAGCCGACCATCGCGATGGTCAATGGCTGGTGCTTCGGCGGCGCCTTCACGCCGCTGATCTGTTGCGACCTGGCGATCGCTGACGAGAAGGCAGTGTTCGGCCTCTCCGAAATCAACTGGGGCATCATCCCCGGCGGCGTGGTCTCCAAGGCGATCTCGACGCTGATGGGCGACCGCGAGGCGCTCTACTACGTGATGACGGGCGAAAACTTCGACGGCAAGCGCGCCAAGGAACTCGGCCTTGTCAACGAAGCGGTCCCCGCCGACAAGCTCAAGGAGCGCACCCGCGAGCTCGCCAGGGTCCTGCTCGACAAGAACCCGACGACGCTCCGCCAGGCGCGCATGGCATATAAGTACGCCCGGGAGATGGATTGGGAGCTCGCCGCCGAATATCTTACCGCCAAGGTCGATCAAACCACGTTCGTCGATCGCGAAAAGGGCCGCGAAAAGGGCATGGTCCAGTTCCTCGATGAGAAGAGCTACAAGCCGGGTCTCGGCAATTACAACCGCGAAGGGAAGTAGGCGGGATGATCCGGCCCAGCGCCAAGAAGGGCGACGAACTGGGAGCAGTGGCTCCCGGTCTCGTCGAGATGACCGACCGGATTCTCTACAACGAGGTATGGGAGCGCAAGGAGCTGTCGAAGCGCGACCGCTCGCTGCTCACCGTTGCCGCGCTGATGACCGCCAACCGCCACCAGCAGCTCGAGGCGCATCTCGGATTGGCGCTCGACAACGGCGTTACCGAGGAGGAGTTGGGCGAGGCGATGCTGCATCTCGCTTTCTACGCCTCTTGGCCCGCATCGATCACTGCCTCGCGGCTGCTCCTGAACGTCATCCAGAAGCGTGAGGGCGACGGCTGCCGAGACGAGAAGTGATCTAGGCGCTATCGGCTAGCTCAATACCTCACCCGATTCCGCTGCCACTTTCCGGCGCGAGCGGTCTCAAGCCGCGGATCAAATCCGAGGCGCGTTCGGCGACCATGATCACCGCGGCATTGATGTTGGCGCCCGGCACCGTCGGCATCACCGATGCGTCGACGATCCGCAGCCCGGATATGCCCTTCACCCGCAAGTCGCTGTCGACGACCGCGCCGGGATCTTCGCCCATCCGGCAAGTGCCGGTCGGATGTTGGGTGATCTTGAGGTTGTTACGAATAAAGTCGTCGAGATCGGCGTCGCTGCCCGGCGCGATCTCCTTCTCGACCATTTCGCGCAGCGGCGATGCCGCGAAGATCTCGCGCACCGCTGCGATGCCGCCGCGGATATCGGCAAAGTCGGTGGGGGTGGAGAGCAGGTTGAGATCGATACGCGGCTTGGCGAGCGGATCGGATGAACGCAGTTCGACCGTGCCGCGGCTCTCGGGATGCAATTGCATGACCATGACCGACAGGACGTGGCTTTGCCGCTTGCCGAACGGATACCACAGCTTGGCGTCGAGCCGCACCGGCAGGAATACCAACTGGATATTGGGACGCTCGAGCTCGGGCCTCGTGCGCAGCATCTGCACGCCGCTGGTGATCTGGCTGGCGAAGGGGCCTTTCCCCGTCGCGATCCAGCGCAGCACCGACCAAGCCGCACGATCGAAGCGGAGCTCGTTGAGAAAGCTGGCGTCGCGCGCCGCGAAGGTCATGTAGACCAAGGGATGCTCGGACAGGTCGCGGCCGACTCCTGGCGCGTCGACCTGCACCGGGATGCCCAGGGCGGCGAGCTGCGCTGCCGGTCCGATCCCCGAAAGCATCAGCAATTGCGGCGAATTATAGGCCCCGCCGCTCAGCACCACTTCCTTGCGCGCGTGCACCAGCGAAAGCCTGCCGTGCTGGCTGACCTCGACGCCGACGGCGCGTCTGTCCTCGATCAGCACCCGGGTCGCCTGCGCGCCCGAAAGCACCGTCAGATTGGGCCGCTTCAGCGCAGGCTTGAGATAGGCGCGGGCAGTGCTGGCGCGCCGACCCTTGCGATCGACCGTCACTTCGCATCCCGAAAAGCCTTCCTGCTCGGCCCCGCTCAGATCGTCGCTTTCCGCATAACCCGCAGCGACAACCGATTGCCGGATCGGTTCCTGGAACAGGCGGCTGCCATCGACCGGCGTCACGCTGAGCGGCCCGCTGCCGCCATGATATTTCCCGGCGCCGCGCCAGCTCGTCTCCATCTTGCGGAAATAGGGCAGGACGTCGGCATAACTCCAGCCGCGAGCCCCCATCTGGGCCCAGCCGTCATAGTCGCCCGAATGACCACGCATGTAGATCATGCCGTTCACCGAGGAGGAGCCGCCATGAACGCGCCCGCGGGGCAGCGGCATTGATCGCCCCGCCAGCTTGGCGTCCGGCTCGCTGGAATAGCCCCAGTCATACATCGGATTGGCGGCGGCCATCATGAAGCCCAAGGGCATCCTGAACAGCCAATTGTCGTCCGTGCCGCCGGCCTCGATCAGCAGCACCGATTCCGTGCCGCTTTCGCTCAGCCGATTGGCGAGCACGCAGCCGGCCGAACCTGCGCCGACGATGATGTAATCAAATTCGCGCTCTCTCTCAGGCATGCCGTCTTTCCGTCTTTCGGAAGCGCAAACGCCCCTGACGCATGATGATTTTAGGGCGCGAAAGCCTGCCGCGGCCCGGTCGATTGCGTTGTGGCATGGCAAATAGCATTCGACAAGATATAATGTCGTTGGTTATGGTGCATCCTGGAGGCGAAGCTCGGAGGACGAGTATGGACCGCCTTCCGAGCGTGAATTGTGCTGAAGAGGGGCCCTGAAATGACGAGCGCGGCAACGCTGGAACGACCGCAAGTGCCCTCGCTGGACAAGGCGCAGGCCTTTGCCGCCAAGACGCACAAATTGTTCATCGGCGGCCAGTGGGTCGATCCGCTCGAAGGCAAAACCTTCGCAAGCTCCAATCCGGCGACCGCCGCCAAGCATGCCGATATCGCCGAAGCGAGCGCAGCCGACGTCGATCGCGCGGTGGTCGCCGCGCGGGCGGCGATGGACGATCCCGAATGGAGCGAGATGAAGCCGTCGCGGCGCGCGCGCCTCATCAATCGCCTCGCCGATGCGATCGAGGCCAATATCGACGAATTCGCCGCATTGGAGACGCTCGACAACGGCATGCCGGTGCGCGACGCCAAATTCTTCCACATCCCGCACGCGATCGAATCGCTGCGCTACAATGCCGGTTGGGCAACCAAGCTCAACGGCGAGACCGTCGCATTGTCGGGCATGGGCACGTGGCACGCCTACACGCTGCGCGAACCGGTCGGCGTCGTCGCCCAGATCGTCCCCTGGAACGCGCCGCTCGCGATGGCCTGCGCCAAGATCGGCCCGGCGCTTGCTGCCGGTTGCGCCGTGATCCTCAAGCCTGCGGAGGAAACCTCGCTGACCGCGTTGCGCCTCGCGCATCTGATCGAGGAAATCGGCTTCCCTGCCGGCGTGTTCAATCTGTTGACCGGTTTCGGCGAGCCTGTCGGCGCGGCGCTGACCGCGCATCCCGGCGTCGACAAGGTCTCCTTCACCGGCTCGACCGAAGTCGGCCGGCTGATCCTTCGCGCCGCCGCCGGCAATTTCAAGCGCGTCACGCTCGAACTCGGCGGCAAGACCCCGGTGATCGTGCTGCCCGATGCCGATCCGCTCAAGGCCATCGAAGGCGCCGCGCGCGCGATCTTCACCAACGCCGGCCAGGTCTGCAACGCTGGTTCGCGGCTGTTCGTCCATGAGCGTCTTTTCGACCAGGTCGTCGAGGGCGTCGGCAAGCTGGCCGACGCGATGAAGCTGGGTTCGGGCCTCGACGCCGATACGACCATGGGCCCGCTGATCTCGCAAACCCAGCGCGACCGTGTCCGCGGCTATGTCGAGAGCGGCGTCTCCGACGGCGCCACCTTGCATGCCGGTGGCCGCGAGATCGACAGCGAAGGCTATTTCGTCGCGCCGGCGGTCCTCACCGGCACCCGGGCCGAGATGGCAGTGCGCCGAGAGGAGATTTTCGGTCCGGTGTTGTGCGCGATGTCGTTCGCCGACCAGGATCTCGACCGCATCGCCGCCGATGCCAATGCCAGTGATTATGGCTTGGGCGCGGTGGTGTGGACCAATGATCTGTCCGCCGCGCACAAACTGGCGCGCAAGCTCAAGGCCGGCACCGTCCGGGTCAATGGCGGCGGGCTCGACCCGGCATTGCCGTTCGGCGGCTTCAAGCAATCAGGCTGGGGCCGTGAGAACGGCCGCGAGGGCATCGACGCCTATACGGAGGTCAAGTCTGTGGCGATCGCGCTCTAAACGTTTGCCTAATGCGTTCGTGACGAATGCCGTTCGTTATAATTAAGCCACTGAGGTGGAGGGGTAATTTTGAAGAATAATCCGGGAATCGGAATCATCGGCGGGGGCATTGGCGGGCTGACCGCCGGGCTGGCGCTGTTGCGCAAGGGGTTCGACGTTACCGTGTTCGAACAGGCCAGCGTGCTGGCTGAAGTCGGGGCAGGGCTGCAGATCAGTCCCAATGGGGTTCGCGTGCTGTCCCTGCTGGGGCTCGAGAAGGAGTTGCTCGATATATCCTTCGAGCCCGAGGGCAAGGAAATCCGTCTGTGGAACACCGGCGATACCTGGAAGCTGTTCGACCTCGGCGTTGAATCTTCGGTGCGTTACGGCTTTCCCTACGTCACCGTTCACCGCAACGATCTCCACCAAATTCTCGTCAAGGCTGTCGAGAAGGCATCGCCGAGTTCGATCCGACTCGACCATCGCGTCTGCGGGGTCGAGCAGAACGCCAACAAGGTGACGTTGTCGTTCGAGAACAAGCCTTCGGCGACGTTCGACATGGTCATCGGCGCCGACGGCGTCCATTCGAAGACTCGCGAGCTGCTGTTCGGCGCGGGGCCGGCAAAGTTCACCGGCATCGTCGCCTGGCGCGGCGTGATTCCCGTCGAATTGCTGCCCGAGCGGCTGACCCGGCCGGTCGGTACCAACTGGGTCGGGCCGGGTGGGCACGTCATCCATTATCCGATCCGCCGCGGCGAATTGATGAACTTCACCAGCGTCATCGAGCGCCAGGACTGGACCACCGAAAGCTGGTCGAGTGCGGGCACCAACCAGGAATATCATGACGATTATCCCGGCTGGCACGCGGACGTGCACGCTTATATCTCGGCGATCCCGCAGCCGTTCAAATGGGCGTTGATCGCGCGTCCGCCGATGCAGGAATGGGTCAATGGCCGCGTCGCCCTGCTCGGCGATGCCTGCCACCCGTCGCTGCCGTTCCTGGCGCAAGGCGCGGTGATGGCGCTCGAGGACGCTTGCATCCTCGCTCGCGCCCTGGAGGAATTCGACACGATCGACGAAGCGCTGGACCGGTACCAGCAGGCCCGCATCCCGCGCACCACCCGCGCGGTGATGGGCGCCTATGCCAATACCGAGCGCTTCCACAATCCGGCGCTCGCCGATCCGCGCAACGGCCAAGCCTATATCGACGAGCAATGGGCAGCCGATAAGGTCGTCGAGCGCTACGAATGGCTGTTCCGCTACGACGCCACCAAGGTGTCGCTGACCGAACCCGAAGCGGGGACGGCCTGACATGACGAGCGAGAAGACCGAATGGACGCGTCAGCCGCTGATCCTGTCGTTTCCGGACAATCCCAAGTTCAACGAGACCTATGGCTTTGCCGGCAATTCGGGTCATGTGAACCTTGAAGGCCAGTTGATGCGCAGCCCGACCTCGACGGCGCACACGGTCTATATCTTCATGCACCCGACCTCGGTGCTGCATCTGTTGCCGATGCCGGTGGCGCTCGCCGACGCCGGTCTCGACGTGCTGTGCGCCGCCAGCCGCTATCCGCGCAACGACGCGGCGCTGATCCAGGAAAAGGTCGCCATCGATCTCGGCAAGTGGATCGCCTATGCCCGCAGCGACCTTGGATATGAGAAGGTCGTCCTGCTCGGCTGGTCCGGCGGCGGTTCGCTGTCGCTCTTCTATCAGGCGCAGGCCGAGACTCCGACGATCACCCACACCCCGGCCGGCGACCCCGTCGATCTGGTCAATGCGGGGCTCCAACCAGCGGACGGGGTAATCTTCATCGCCGCCCATCTGTCGCGCGCGGAGACACTGACCGAATGGCTCGATCCCTCGGTGATCGACGAGCTCGATCCCGACAACCGCGATCCTGAGCTCGATATCTATTCGCCGGATTGCCCCAATCAGCCGCCCTATAGCGCCGAGTTCGTCGCGCGCTTCCGCGAGGCGCAACGGGCGCGCAACCGCAAGATCACCGCCTGGGCGCAGGACGTGCTCAAGACGCTCAAGGCCAAGGGCACCGCCGAGCAGGAGCGCGCCTTCGTCGTTCACCGCACGATGTGCGACGTCCGCTGGTTCGATCCTACCGTCGATCCCTCCGATCGCCGTGTCGGTTGGAGCTATATGGGCGATCCGATCGCGGTGAATGTCGGGCCGGTCGGCCTAGCGCGCTACACCACGCTGCGCTCATGGCTCAGTCAGTGGAGTTACGACGAATCCAACGCCAAGGGCCCGGCCAACGCCGCTAAAATCCACAAATCGCCAGTGCTCTTGATCGAGAATACCGCCGACGAAGCCGTTCCCGCGACGCATAATCCGGCGATCTTCGCGGCGCTGGCGACGCCGGACAAGGAATATCTCCAGCTCAAGGGCGCGACGCATTATTATCTCGGCCAGCCCGAACTGCTCGCCCAGTGCATTCATGCGGTGATCGACTGGAGCCAGCGCAAGGGCCTGCTCGCGCGATGACCGCGACGGCGGCCAGCGAGCAGGCGATCGCCGGCGCGCTGGCCGAGCTGGTCGGCGCGATCGGCAGCACCACTTTTCCCAGCAGGTTCCTGGGTGCCATGCGCGCGCTCGCGGGCGTGGAGCTGTGCTCGGTCTTCCGCTGCGATCGCGGTCAGCCCGTCGAGTTGCTGTTCGCCGAGGGCACGCCGCCGACGACTGATTTCCCGATGCGGGCGTCGCTCGATTATGCCCGCAACTACTGGCGTTCGGACCACCAGATCACCCAGCTCGCCCGCTCCACGCGGGCCGGGCCGGTGGTCGTACGCAAGCGCGCCAGCGACATCGCCGATCCCGCCTGGCGCGCAGCCTGCTATGATCGTGCCGGGGTCGCCGAGCGGCTGTCGATCGTCTTGCCCGGTGCGTCGATCCTCGTCGCCAACGGCTATCTAACCGCCGCCCGCGCGCCCTTCGCCACCGACGACATTCTCCGGCTCGAAACCTATGCCGCCCTGCTGATGGCCGCGGTCGATCGCCACCAGCACGCCGCTGCGTCGATGTTCGACGAGACGGCATTGGTCCAGTCGTTGATGGGATTGCATTGTGGTCTCAGCATCCGCGAGGCCGAGATTTCGGCCGCGATGATTCTCGGCGAAACCCAGGACGAGATCGCGGTGCGCACCCACCTTTCGCATGGCACCGTCGTTACCTATCGCCGTCGCGCCTATGGCAAGCTCGGGGTCGCCAATCGCCGCGATCTGCTGCGCCTGCATCGCCGATTGGTCAGCGGCGAAATCCCTTCTTCCGTCGTCGCGACTTAGGTATCATACAGGCTTATAAACAGGGCCGCATCGAGCGCCCGGATAATCAGGAGCAGGGCATGGCGAGTAAAGGGTTGCGGATCGCGCTCGTGGCCGGCTTGGCACTTGGCGCAACGCAGATCAGCCAGGCCCAGAATGCTGCCAATGTCGATCAAAAGCGCATGGTCGAAGCCGACAGGGCGCCCGGCGAGTGGATGGGCCCCGGCCGCACTTATGACGAGCAGCGCTTCAGCCCGCTCAAGCAGATCACCGATGCCAATGTCGGCACGCTCGGGCTAGCGTGGTACGCGGATCTCCAGGTCGATCGCGGGGTCGAGGCATCGCCGCTGATGATTGGCGGCGTCCTCTACAATATCGAGCCCTGGAACGTCACTGTCGCTTATGACGCGGCCACCGGGAGAGAGCTGTGGCGCTACGATCCCAAGGTCGATCGCGACAAGGGTCGGCTGGCCTGTTGCGACATCGTTTCTCGCGGTCTTGCGGCCTGGCAAGGCAAGATCCTCATCGCCACGCTCGACGGCCGGCTGATCGCGCTGGATTCCAAGACCGGCAAGCCCAAGTGGAGCGTCAACACCTTCGATCCGGTCTGGCCTTACACGATCACCGGGGCGCCGCGCGTGTTCAACGGCAAGGTGCTGATCGGCAATGCCGGGGCCGAGGGCGCCGCGCGCGGCTATGTCTCCGCATATGACGTCAACACCGGCAAGCTGCTCTGGCGCTTCTACACCGTCCCCGGCGATCCCTCGAAACCGCAGGCGAACTCGGCGCTCGAAATGGCCGCCAAGACCTGGAAGGGCGAATGGTGGAAGCGCGGCGGCGGCGGCACCGTCTGGGATTCGATCGTCTACGATCCCAATCTGGACCTGGTCTATATCGGTGTCGGCAATGGCGGCCCCTGGGCGCAGGCCTATCGCAGCCCGGGCGGCGGCGATAATCTGTTTCTGTCATCGATCGTCGCGCTCAACGCCAAGACCGGCGACTATGTCTGGCACTACCAGACCACGCCGGGCGACGAATGGGACTTCACCGCCACCCAGTCGATGATCCTCGCCGACCTCACTATCGACGGCAAGCTCCGCAAGGTGTTGATGCAGGCGCCCAAGAACGGCTTTTTCTACGTGCTCGATCGCGCCACCGGCAAGCTGATCTCCGGCCGGCCCTATGTGGCGATGAGCTGGGCCAACGGTATCGACATGGCCACCGGCCGCCCAAACGTGAATCCCGAAGCGCGTTACGGCGTGACGCCGGTGATCATCACCCCCGGCGCGGGCGGCGGGCATAACTGGAATCCGATGGCATTCAGCCCGCGCACCGGGCTGGCCTATTTTCCGGTTACCGAGATGTACATGGCATATGCGCTCAACCCGAATTTCAAGCCGACGCCGGGTAATATGAGCCAGCTTGGCATCGCCACCACCGGCTATGAGCTCAACCGCAAGGCAGCCAACGACTACGCTGCCGCCAACAACAAGACGTGGCTGACTGCCTGGGATCCGGTCGCGCAGAAGGAGCGCTGGCGCGTGCCCTATCCGGTGCGCGGTAGCGGCGGCCTGTTAGCCACCGCCGGCAACCTCGTCTTCCAGGGCACCGTCGGCGGGACGTTCGCGGCCTATCGCGCCGACACCGGCGCGAAGGTCTGGGAAATGCCGGTTCAACAGGTTCCGATCGCGGCACCGATCAGCTACATGGTGGGCGGCGTCCAATATATCGCGGTCAATGCCGGCTGGGGCGGGGGACTTGCCCATTCGACCAGTGCCAAATCGCTCGGCTTCCCCCTGTCGCCCTCGCCGCGGCTGCTGGTGTTCAAGCTTGGCGGCACCGCGCAACTGCCCGCGATCAAAGGCGGCGGCCCCGAGCTCGTTCGACCCGCCGAGACCAATGCCAGCGCCGAGACGATCGCCCGCGGCGAGTTGGTCTATGCTCAGCAATGCTCGGCTTGCCACGGCGAGCAGGCGCGCGGTGGGGTCAAGGATCTTCGCCGGATGAGCCCGACGACGCATGACGATTTCCTCGACATCGTGCTTGGTGGCAAGCGCCGGGAAAAGGGAATGGCGAGCTTCGCCGACTTGATTTCCAAGTCCGACGCCGAAGCGATCCACGCCTATCTGATCCACCGTGCCAATGAGGATTGGGCCAAGATCCAGGCTGGGGAATAGCGGCGCCGCCGACCTCGGACGGCGGGCAAGGGGGAGCGAACGGCGCAGTCGCCCGCTCACGTCATCGCGCTTTAATTCCGAAACACTACCGTCTTGGCGCCATTGAGCAGCACGCGGTCCTCCAGGTGGAGCTTGACTGCCTGCGCCAGCACGCGTCGCTCGATGTCGCGGCCCTTTGCCACCAGCGCGTCGGGGCGGTCGGCATGGGTAATCGGCTCGACATCCTGAGCGATGATCGGGCCTTCATCGAGGTCCGAGGTGACGTAATGCGCGGTTGCGCCGATCATCTTGACGCCGCGAGCATAGGCCTGGTGATAGGGTTTGGCGCCCTTGAAACCGGGCAGGAAGCTGTGATGTATATTGATACACCGGCCTGACAGATAGGCGGCCATGTCGTTCGACAATATCTGCATGTAGCGGGCGAGCACGATCAGCTCGGCGCCGGTCTCCTCGATCAGAGCCTTGATCTGCGCTTCCTGCGCCGCCTTGGTCGCCGCGTCGACCGGCAGATAGTGGAATTGCAGATCCTCGATCAGTGGTGTCGCCAATACCTCGCGCGGATGGTTCGAGACGATTCCGACGATATCCATCTCGATATCGCCCGTACGTCGGCGATAGAGCAGGTCGACCAGACAATGGTCGAATTTCGAGACCAGGATCAGCGTCCGGCGGTGTTCGGCGCGCGGCCGCATTTGCCACTCTATCTCGAACTTGCGCGCGAGCGGGCCGAACTCGCGGTGGACGTGCTCGTAACCGGTCGAGCCGCTAAGCGCGAATTCGACGCGCATGAAGAAGCGCCCCGTCTCGGCATCGTCGAACTGCTGCGCCTCGAGGATATTCCCGCCGCATTGGGCGAGGTAGCTCGAGATCGCCGCGACAATGCCGGGGCGATCGAGGCACGAGAGGGTGAGAAGGTAGGAACTATTCTCGGTCATTCGGTCACCTGGAAACCCGATGCCGAGCCACGCAGCTGGAATTCGCCGGCGGCGACTGATCCCATCCACTGCGCGGTTCGGTCGAGACCGCCGAAGGGAAACAGATGAAAGCCCATCGGCTGAAGCTCGCGATAAGCCGCTGTCTCGGCGAGGTCGCGGATGATCGGATCGGGCGCGGTTTCGCTGAGCAACCTCGCGATCGACGATCCGCGCGTGATCAGTGCCTTGGCCGATGCCCCCACGCCGCAGATCGCGGCGAAGCGCAGCAATGTGCGGATGCCGGCGGGGCCGGCGAGACCGATGCGCACTGGCACGTCGGCATTGCGTCGGCGGAAAGCGATCATCCAGCGCAGGATCGGGTCCGCGTCGAAACAGAATTGGGTGATCACGCCCGGGGTCATCCCGAGGCTTCGGATCGTTTCGACCTTGGCATCGAGCGTGGCATCGAGCTTCGCGTCGTCGACCTTGGGATGCCCCTCGGGATAGCCGCCGAGCCAGATGCTCCGCAGCGCCGCTTGCCTGAACGAAGGACTGGCGATCAGCGCGGCGCTGTCGTCGAACGGGCCGCTCGCCTGATTCACGTCGCCACTGATGACCAGCAATTGCGTGACGCCGGCGTCGTCGCACAGCCGGCCGAGCAGCCGCTGGAGATGGTCTTCGCCGGTCACCATCCGCGCGGCGATGTGCGGCACCGGTTCGAGCCCGGCGTTGCGCAGCTTTCGCGAGGCAGTGACGCGATTGTCGTCGTCATCGGCCGGCAGCCAGGTCACCGATACGCGCGTGCCGGGCGCCAGCCGGGCTATCGCTGCGTCGATTCCCTTGTCGTCGCGCGCGGAGACTTCGTACGAAGCCTCGCGCGCGAGATCGACGACGCGCTCGCGCACGGTCTCGGCCGGATCGGCGGCGCCGGGCGGCGCCGTAAGCGAGCTTTGCATCGACGCTGCCTTAGTAGCGATAATGATCGGGCTTGAACGGCCCTTCGACGGGCACGCCGATATAA
>NZ_BCYX01000026.1 GCF_001598415.1 Sphingomonas mali NBRC 15500 | reverse complement strand
GACCCAATCCCGGTCGTTTACGGGGTCCAGTGGCGATCCCGATTGCGGACGTAAATGGTTGCGCTCATAGCTACGTACCGCAGGACGCAGGCGGATTTAAATGGAATACCAAGACCAAAAAATTAAAGCGATCGTTCGCCTAACAATCGTGGCGGTGGTGATGACGGTAATGCTCGCGCTTTGTCTGAACTATTCCGATCAGTTACAGAACTTCGCTCAAAATCTGCCGCCCCGGCTGCGAGACAAACATATCTGGCTGGGCGTTCTTATCCCAATGGTTCCGGTGTGCTGGGCCGTGGACCTACTCTTAATATTTACATCGCCCGAGCAGGAGGTCCGTCTCGTCGCTTGGTCAAAGCGATGGCTCAAGACGACAAGCGATTTCGAGAGGATCATCTTCGATACGGCCGATCCAAACTATCGCAAGGTAGCCTGGCGCTACTTTTTGGAACGCCGCAAGGGTTGATCTAGGAAGGTCCACTTATTGCGCTCGCCGAACCGTAAGCAGTCAGACCGTTTTCCACCAATAGCGGCCTCACGCCGGCCGCCTGACCGATCTCGCCCAGCCCATAAAAAACCACCTCGGGCAAATGCCCGAGGTGGCCAAGGTTCAGGGAGGAGACACGCTCGAAAGCGTGTCTGCACGACCTCGCGAAAGGGGGGACACGAAGCCGTACTCAAGCAACATAGGTCGATGAGATTACCGTTTCAAGACTCGGACATGAACGTTCTCAACGGAGAATTTCATCCATTCCGGTTCAATCCCGGCGCCATCCGGCCGAGCACGGCGTCGCGCAGCAGCAAATAGTGGCGCAGTGCCGCCGCGACGTGCAGCACGACCAGCGCGAGCATGGCATAAGCGATTATGCCGTGGAGATTGTGGCCCAGCGTCGCCGTCGCGCCCGATATCGGCAGCGGCGGGACCGGGAACAGCCAGAACCACGCCATCGGCCGCAGCCGCGCCGGGTTGGACGACAGCATCCAGCCGGTCAGCGGCAACACCAGCAGCAGCGCGTAGAAAGCCCAATGGACCGCCTTTGCCACTGCCCGCTCCCAGCCCGTCATGTCGACAGGCAGCGGTGGCGGCCGATGCGTCAGCCGCCAGCCGAGCCGCAATAGCGTCAGCACCAGCACGGTGAGCCCGATCGACTTGTGGATCGGGATCACCCATTTGATGCCGTCGAGCAGCGATTCGTGGAACAGCCCGAGCGCGAGATTGACGAGGACCAAAGCCGCGATCGACCAATGGAGCCAGATCGCGCCCCACGAATAACGGTCGGTTCGGATCAGCGTCGTCCTCGTCACTCGCAGCGCCCCGACGCCGTCAGGCGACGAGCTGCGGCGCCGGCATCAGCCCCAATTGCATCTGACGCGTGAATATCTCGCGCATCACCGACAGCGAGAACAGATGCGCGTAGATCAGCGGCAGCAGGCCCGATTGGGTCATCTTGCGCAGCTGGTCGCCGCGCAATTCGTTGAGCTTCTCTTCGTTGACCATGCGGAAGCCCGAATAGACGAACGGCTTGTCGGCGCCGTCCGGCTGGATCGTCACTTCGCCATCCATCAGCAGGTCGAGTTCGCGAAGCTCGTTCATGAACGCCGCGGTGCGCGCGCCGGCTTCTTCGAACTGCTGGTTGAATTCGAGGATGCTCTTGGTGACGTCGGTCGGCGCGCCATCGGCGAACAGCGGCTCGCCTTCATCGAACGCGCCGATCGTTTCCGAGCTCGGATCGAAGCACAGTGTCAGCTCTTCGGCTTCCGGGCGCAGCCGCGCGAGCAGATACGGATAGCGGCGGATATAGGCCGGGACATAGGTATAGGGCTCGCGCAGCTGACCCTTCTCATCGATGAAGACGTTGACCCCCTCATTGAGACCCATCAGCGCCAGCGGCACGCCGTCATCGCCTTGCGAGAAGACGATCGGCAGGTTGCGCTGCGCCATCGGGAATTCATCGACCGTCAGCGGGATCGCGTGCTGGTTCGCCAGGAAGGGCGCGCCGTTGGACGGGCGGATGCGGAAATTGCCGTGCTGCTCGCTCGACAGCGGCTCGAGCGAATTATAGAAAAGCGGAAGCGACTGCGGCGCGCTGGCCATTACCCTACTCCAATCGAATCTCTTGAACGCGGCTCCCCAGGAAGCCGCACGTGGCCGTGCGCCCTAAGGGGTGGCGCCGTCGGGCGCAAGGGTAACGAGCTTGCCAGGATTCATCAATTCGCGCGAATCGAACGCCCGTTTGATCGCCCGCAACGCCATCATGCGCGCCGGCGAGGACAAGCGCGCAAGCTCGTCGCGTTTCAACTGGCCGATGCCATGCTCGGCCGAGATCGACCCGCCCGCGGCGACGACGAGATCGTGGACGAACGCCGAGATGACATGGGCTTGTCCCTCGTACCAGCTCGGGCCGTCGGTGCCGGCCGGCGCCCGCACGTGGAAATGGACATTGCCGTCGCCGAGATGGCCGAACCCCGCCGCACGGGTCCCAGGGAAGCGCGCTTCCACCGTTTTTGCGCCTTCGATGAGGAAACGCGGCATGCCGGCGACCGGCACCGAGATGTCGTGCTGCAACGCCGGTCCCTCGGCCCGCGACGCTTCGGGAATGGTTTCGCGGATTTTCCACAAGGCATCGGCCTGCGCCTCGCTTGCCGCCACGACCGCATCCTCGACCTCACCCGCCGCGAGCGCGTCGCCGAGCAGGCGTTCGAGCAAGGCGGCCGGCGGCTCGTCGGCGGGAGTGGCGCGCGTCGCCTCGATCAGGACGTGCCAGCCATGATTGCCGCCCAGCGGGGCGCGCGTTCCGGGGACATGCCGGACTACCGCATCAAGGAAGCTTTGCGGGATGATCTCGAAACTCTCGACCGCCTGCGTCGCCCGCTGCAGCCGCCGCAACAGCGCCAGCGCGCGTTCGGGATCGGCGAGCCCGGCCCAGGCCACCGCGCGATCGAGGATCGCCGGCACCAGCCGCAGCGTCGCTGCGGTGATCACTCCGATCGTGCCTTCCGCACCGATCAGCAACTGGTTGAGATCGTAACCGCGATTGTCCTTCTTGAGCGCGGCGAGTCCATCATGGAGCGAGCCGTCGGGCAGCACCGCCTCGACTCCCGCGACCAGCCCGCGCATCGTCCCGAACCGCAATACCTGCGTACCCCCGGCATTGGTCGAGGCCAGCCCGCCGATCGTCGCGCTGCCCTTTGCCCCCAGGGTCAGCGGGAAGCGCATACCCTCGGCCAGCGCGGCGTCGTGGAGATTGGACAGGATCACCCCCGCCTCGGCCACCGCCAAAGCATCGGCCGGCCGGAGCGAGCGGATGCGGTTGAGCCGCCGCGTCGACAGGATCAGCGCCGAGCCATCCGCGGGCGGCGTGGCCCCGGCGACCATCGAGGTATTCCCTCCTTGCGGCACCAGCGCGACGCCGAGGTCGCGGGCCTTGGCCACCACCAATTGCACCCCCGCAACGGTGTCGGGTGCGAGGATCGCCGGGCTGTTCCCGTGAAAACGCCCGCGCCAGTCGGTCAGCCACGGCGCAATGTCTGCCGGATCGGTCACGACCGCCTTGTCGCCCAGCGCGGCGCGGACAGCGGCGGTCAATTCGGCCTGTGCGGGTGTCATGGCGGTCGCGCTAGCATGGCGGAGGACGCGCATCCAATTCATTGCGTGTTCAAATTATGGCTTTACCAAGGCGCGCTTCATGCCGAGTCCGCCCCTTGCCGCCCTTGCTCTGATTGCCTCCGTCGCCGCGGTCAGCACACCCGCGCCTGCCGGCCAGGTGACAGGCATCGAACTGGCGCAAGTGACGATCCGCGGACGAATCGTCATCCGCGTTCCCAGCAGGTTGCGGGACTCGAGCGCGCCCGCCCCCCAGCTCATACCCGCGCGACCGATCAGATGGGCCGAGAAAAAAGGTCCCAAATGCATCGCCGCAGACCAATTGGGCGGGGCGATCGTCGCGACCGACTATGTCGATCTGGTACTGCGCGGCGGCGACCGCGTCCGCGCCGAGCTGGACGGCGATTGCTCGGGGCTGGGCTATTATGGCGGTTTCTACGTCAAACCCTCAGCCGACGGCCAGGTCTGCGCGGGACGCGATTCGATCCGCACCCGCTCGGGCGACCAATGCACGATCAGGAAGTTCAAGAAACTGGTCGCCAAGAAGTGAGTCTTTAGATGCGCCTCACGGCGCATGGCGGCACCGGCCCGCTCCCCCACCCGACCTCCCAGACAGCGTATCTTATGGGAGGTCGGGTGGGGGAGCGGGCCGGTGCCGCGACCGAAACTCGCCCTTTCGCGAGTTTCGCAAAAAGACGCTCAAGCTTGACTTTCGGCAACTGATCGGCAAGCGCGCACGTTGTTGGATGGCGCATTTGCGCGCTGACCATTTTTCCGGATTTTTGGATGCCCTTTGCCGACCTCGGCCTTTCAGACGAATTGCTCCGCGCCGTAGGCGAATCGGGCTATACCGAACCGACTCCGATCCAGGCCGCGACCATTCCCAGCGTGCTGATGATGCGCGACATCATCGGCATCGCCCAGACCGGCACCGGCAAGACCGCCGCGTTCGTGCTGCCGATGATCGATATCCTCGGCCATGGCCGCAGCCGCGCGCTGATGCCGCGCAGCCTGATCCTCGAGCCGACGCGCGAACTCGCCGCGCAGGTCGCCGAGAATTTCGAGAAATACGGCAAGTATCACAAGCTCTCGATGGCGCTGCTGATCGGCGGCGTGCAGATGGGCGACCAGATCAAGGCGCTGGAAAAGGGCGTCGACGTGCTGATCGCGACGCCGGGCCGGCTGATGGACCTGTTCGAGCGCGGCAAGATCCTGCTGACCCAGTGCAACCTGCTGGTGATCGACGAGGCCGACCGCATGCTCGACATGGGGTTCATCCCCGATATCGAGAATATCTGCACCAAGCTGCCCGCCAATCGCCAGACCTTGCTGTTCTCGGCGACGATGCCGCCGCCGATCAAGAAGCTGGCCGACAAGTTCTTGTCGAACCCCAAGACGATCGAGGTCGCGCGCCCCGCCACCGCCAATATCAACATCACCCAATATGTGGTGCCGGTCGGCAGCGCGAGCCACGCCAAGCGCGCGGCGCTGCGCCAGTTGCTGGGCCAGGAAGAGGTCAAGAACGCGATCATCTTCTGCAACCGCAAGACGACGGTGCGCGAGCTCAACAAGAGCCTCAGGGGCTATGGCTTTTCGAGCGGTGAGATCCATGGCGACATGGAGCAGCCGCAGCGGATCGCGGAGCTCGACCGGTTCAAGGCGGGCGAGATCAATATCCTGGTCGCGTCCGACGTCGCGGCGCGCGGCCTCGACATCAAGGGCGTCAGCCACGTCTTCAACTTCGACGCGCCATGGCATCCCGACGATTACATTCACCGCATCGGCCGCACCGGCCGCGCGGGGGCGACCGGCGTCGCCTATACGCTCGCATCGAGTGCGGATGCCGAGAATATCGAGAATATCGAGAAGCTGACCGGCATGAAGATCCCGCGGCTCGAAGGCGGTCCGCCGCCCGAAGCCGATGCCGAGGAAAAGCCCCGCGCTCGCACTGCTCGCGACGAAAAGCCGAAACGCGCGCGCGCCGCGCCGCGCGAGAAGGCCGCCGCCGCCGAGGCGTCCGAAGCACCGGCGCCGCGCGCGGAGAAGCCAGCTCGCCGCGAAGAGCCACGGGCGCGTCGCGAGGAGGCACGTCCCCGCCGCGACGATTCTCGCCCGCCTCGCGAAGAGCCGCGCGCGCGCAACGACGAGCGCCGGCCGCGCCGCGGTCGCGAGCAGGACGAAGGTCCGGACGAAGGCTGGAACGGGCCGGTGCCCGACTTCCTGAACGTGGTCCTGACCAACGACTGAGGCACGCGTGAGCCTGCCCGACTTCATCAGCGTGGTGCCGGTCGAACCGATCGTCAGCCCGTGCGTCAATATCTGCCGGATCGGCAAGGACCGGTTGTGCGAGGGATGTCGCCGCACGATCGACGAAGTCGCGCGCTGGACGAGCATGACGCCGGCCGAACGCGATCGGGTAATGGCGGAATTGGCCGGGCGCTAGGCACCAGGCTATCCAACTATACGCCTCCCCGGCGAAGGCCGGAGCCCAGTATCAACGACGTGCAAAGTGTACCCCACCGTTTCGAACACATCGCATCTGGGCCCCGGCCTTCGCCGGGGAGGCGTGGTTTCGCATCGCTGGGCACAAACTCCCAAGTGTTTGGAAGCAGCAACTAAAGACGTCAACGTTCTGCCCTACGGCACCGGGCTCCCGGTATCGCACAAACATCTGCCACAGCCGAGTCACGCCAGCTGGTTGGTCTCCATCAGCGCATCGTCGAGCGCCGAGGCCCGTTTGTACGCCTCGCGTCCGCTCAGCCGCTCGGCATAAGCGGTAAAGGCGTCGCGCTTCGGGATCGTGCCGAATTGCGTGCCCCAGATCACCTGCGCGCCGACATAGACGTCGGCCATCGTGAAGGCATCGCCGGCCACATATTCATACTGCGACACCGCGCGTTCGAGCACGTCGATCGTCCGATCGTAATCGCCATAGCCGAACATCCTGCTTTGTTCGGGCTGGGGGATGAAACCGGCATTATTGTTGGTCACGGCATGTTCGACCGGTCCCGCAGCGAAGAAGAGCCAGCGGTAATAATTGGCGCGATCGGTGAGCGCGGGCGCCAGGCCAGCGTCAAAAAAGGCATCGCCGAGATAGGCGCAGATTGCCGCGCATTCGGTGACGACCTTGCCCTTGTGTTCGATCGCCGGGACCTTGCCCATCGGATTGACCGACAGATAGTCGTCGCTTTTCATCGTGTCGGCATAGTTCATCACGCGAACTTCGTAGCGCGCGCCGACTTCCTCGAGCGCCCAGCGTGCGATCCGCCCACGCGACTGCGGGTTGGTGTACAAGATCAGGTCGCTCATCATTCTCTCCCTAGGAATACGTGTCACGCGTCCGCCGGATCAGAGCGCCGTCTTGAACAGCGCCAGCATGCGCTCCCAGGCGCGGTCCGCCTGTGCCTGATTGTACACTCTACTGTCGGGCGGGCACCAGCCGTGCATCGTGCCCTTATAGACCTCGATCTCGGCGGGCAGCTTGGCGGCGGCGAACGCCTTTCTCAGCACGTCCTTGTCGGTCGGGGCGCGCTGATCGTCATTCTCGGCGATCGCGATCAGGAAGTCCGCCTTCATCTGCGGGATCAAGGCGTTGGGGCTGTCCGGCTTGTCGCCGACCAGCCCGCCGCCATGAAAGGTCGCGCCAGCGCGATAGCGGTCGGCGCGCGCGGCGACCGTGCGGAACACCATCGGCCCGCCCATGCAATAGCCGGTACTGGCGAGACCGCGCTTGGCATCGACTTCCTTCTGCGCGTCGAGGAAGGTCGTGAACGCCTTGGCGTCGCTGACCGTCCCGGCGGAAGTGAGCTTCTCGACGAACGGCATGATCTTCGCGCGCACATCGGGCTGGTCGAACGATTCGCCCGCTTTCAGGAACGGCGCCTTGGTCGAGCGGTAGAATTGATTGACTACCAGAACGGCATAACCCGACTGCGCCAGCCGCTCGGCCATTTGCCGGAAAGCCGGGCGCAGACCCATGATGTCGGGCCAGATCAGAACGCCGGGATGCTTGCCGGTCGCCGGCGCGACGAAATAGGCGTCGGCCCTCCCCTCTGGCGTGTCGATCACGACATCGCGTCCCTTGATCGCCGCGGCATTGGCCGGAACCGGCAGCACGGCCATCAGTCCCGCGACACCGGTCATCATCCCGAACTGGCGGCGCGACGGATGGGCAATGCCCAGGAAGCGATCATTGTCCTCAGCGGTATGGTCGTCGCACATACGGTCTCTCCCTGGGGTGGCTCGACTCGGCCTTATCCTATGACGATGTAACGATCCGCGCGAGCCGTGCCGTGGTTCAAATCGCGCGCCAGCGCCACGTCCCGTCGCCATCGGTTTCGCGCACGGCGCGCCCTTCGACTTCGAGTCGTTTCAAATGCGCCATGGCCTCGCCGGTCGCCATGCCGAGCACCTCCTGACCGATGGCGCGCCGGAACAGCCGGCCGAAGCAATCGACCACGCGGCGCGGTTCGTCGAGAAAGGCTTCGAGTTCATCGAGCCGGCCGCGATGTTCGCGGTCCATCGCGTCGAGCCGGATGTGGAGATTGAGGAACGGGTCGCCATGGCCGGGCAAGGTCAATACGTCGGCCGGCACCTCGCGCTTCAGCTTCGCGATCGACTCGAACCATTCGCCGAGCGGATCCGATTCGGGCTCGGTGATGCCCAGCGAAACGTTCGGACTGATCCGCGGCAACACCTGGTCGCCGGCGATGAACACCCCGTTCGCCTCGTCGAGCAGACAGGCATGTTCGGGACTGTGGCCCGACCCGACAACGATCCGCCACGCCGTTCCACCGATCGCGATTGTCTCGCCATCGACCAGCCGCCGGTACGACAGCGGCATCGGCCGCACGATCCGCCCGAAATTGGACCAGCCGCGCGCCGCCGCCAGCTCGATCTGCTCGTCGCTCCAGCCGCAGGCGCGGCGAAAGTCGTTGACCTCTTGCGGCGTTTCCGGTCGGGCGTCGGCGACCAGCATCTGCGCGGTCAGCCATTCGCCGCGCGTCATCCATAGCGGCGCCTGGTGATGATCGCACATCCAGCCAGCAAGCCCGATATGGTCGGGATGGAAATGCGTGCCGATCATCCGCGTCACGCGGACGCCGGCGAGCGGCCCGTTGAACACCGATTTCCAGGCGTCGCGCGTCTCGGTCCGGTTCATGCCGGCATCGATCAGCGCAACGCCGTCACCACGGTCGTCGCGATCGTCGAGCAGCCAGCAATTGACGTGTTTGAGCGGTCCGGGAACGTTGAGCCGCACCCAGCGCACGCCGGGCGCGACCTGCATCGTGCCGCCATCCTCCGGTTCCCTGCCCCCGAACGGATAGGTCAGGCCTTTGTGGCTGGTGGGAACGAAGCTCTCGTCGGCGACGAACGCGGCGTCGGTCGTGCGATTGGTTGCCATGACGGGGGCGGTAGCAAGCGCGCGAACAGGATACCAGTGAAAGGAAATCAGAGCCGTTGCTCAGAGCGGCTTTGATACCGAAATATCGAACAGGCGCCTTAACGGGGTGAAGCAACGCTGGGCAAATCTCGAATAGCGGTTTGCAATAGGGCTGCAATGACAAACCGGATCGGCGCGCCTACCGGTCGGCGATGGCGTATATCTACCTCGCAGTCGCGATCGTCGCCGAAGTGATCGGCACGTCCTTCATGAAGGCCTCGGCGGGATTCACGCGTGCAGGGCCGGCGCTCGTCACGATCGTCGCCTATGCGATCGCCTTCTACGCGCTGTCACTGACGCTGCGCACCATTCCGACGGGGATCGCTTATGCGATCTGGTCGGGCGTTGGTATCGTGTTGATCGCCTCGGTCGCCTGGTTATTCCAGGGCCAGAAGCTCGATGCGCCGGCGATGATCGGCATGGCACTGATCATCGCCGGGGTGATCGTGATGAACCTGTTCTCGCGTGCGCCCCCGCATTGAGTTGGGCTGTCGTCCGCAAAAAGATGAGCTGCGCGATGTGCCAGCCGCCCCTTGGTGTCGGATGCGCTTTCGCGCAGTCTCAATGCTTGAACAGCGTCTCCGCGGTATGCACCACCGGTGCCGCCTCGCCCTCGCCTTCGGTCGCCGCCGCTTCGGCGTCGCGCGCGGCCTGGTCGCGCTCGGCGCGGAGCTGTTCGATCAGCGCCTCGCGGTCGCCCTCGAGCCTTGTGTCGACCGGCGCTTCGATGCCGTGCGCCTTGGCCGCCTTGGTCACCGCGGCGTCGAGCTCGCGCTGGGTGGTCAGGCCGAGCGTCACCGGATCCTTGGGTGTGATGTTGGCGATGTTCCAATGCGTGCGATCGCGGATCGCTGCGATCGTCGTGCGCGTGGTGCCGATCAGGTTCGAGATCTGGCCATCGGAGATTTCCGGGTGGTTGCGGATGATCCAGGCGATGCCGTCGGGTTTGTCCTGGCGCTTCGACACCGGGGTGTAGCGCGGTCCCTTGGTGCGGCGGATCTGGTCGGGGCCCTTCGACATCTTGAGGACGTAGTTCGGGTCCTTCTGGCCCTTTTCGATCTCGTCCTGGGTCAGCTCATGCGCGCGCACCGGATCGCGGCCGGTCAGCTTGGTCGCGGCGGTGTCGTCGGCGATCGCCTGGATCTCCAGGATATGCAGGCCGCAGAATTCGGCGATCTGCTCGAAGCTGAGCGAGGTATTGTCGACCAGCCAGGAAGCGGTCGCATGGGGCATGAGCGGCTGAGCCACGAAATTCTCCGTCAGAAATAAATAGGGCCGCCCCTCGCGGAGCGGCCTGTCGTTGGGCTCGACTTAATCCGATTGGCCGCGCGGGGCAAGCTTTACGCCGCCAGCGCCTCGTCGCCGCCGACCGGCACCAGCGCGTGGAGGAACTGATGCGCGCTCTTGGCCCAGGTGAAGCCCTGGCCATAGGCACGGCACGCCGCGCGGTCGCGGGTCAGCGCCTCGGCGATCGCCTGGTCGAGATCGTCGTGCATCGCGCCGGTTTCGGGCGTCAGCACGTCGATCGGGCCGGTCACCGGATAAGCGGCCACCGGCGTGCCGCAGGCGAGCGCCTCGATCATCACCAGCCCGAACGTGTCGGTCTTGCTGGGGAAGACGAAGACGTCGGCGGCAGCATAAGCGGCAGCGAGCTCGGCGCCGAATTTGGGTCCGAGGAAATGCGCGTCGGGATATTTGGCCTTGAGCGAGGCCAGCGCCGGCCCGTCGCCGACGATCACTTTCGTCCCCGGATGCGTCGCGGTCAGGAACGCCTCGATATTCTTCTCGATCGCGACACGGCCGACATAGAGCTGGATCGGCCCCTTGCCGTCCTGGGCCAGCGCGCGGATCGCGGGGTCGGGCTCGGGGTCGCCGAAGGTCGACAGGTCGACACCGCGTCCCCAATGGCGGATCTGGGTCAGGCCGTGCGCCTTGAGCGTATCGGCGATCGATGCCGTCGAGGCGAGGATCGATTGCGCGGGCGAATGGAACCAGCGGATATAGCGCCACACCCATTCGGGATTCACGCCGGTGCGCGCCGCGACATAATCGGGGAATTGGGTGTGATAGGCGGTAGTGAAGGGGAAATCGCGTGCCAGGCACCAGCGCCGCGCGGCGAGGCACACCGGCCCCTCGGTCGCGAGATGGATCGCCTGCGGGCTGAACTCCTCGAGCATGCGGCCGACGGATCCGGTCGAGGCGAAGGCCAGCCGGATTTCGGGATAGGTCGGGCACGGCATCGAATAGAACAGATCGGGCGACACGATCAGCACCTCGTGGCCCTGGCGCACCAATTCGTCGCGGACCGATTGCAAGGTGCGCACGACGCCATTGACCTGCGGGCTCCAGGCATCGGTGACGATCGCGATCCGCACGTTCGTCAGGCCGCCGCTAGCGTCAAGCAGGGGAGTTGAGCCCGTCTTCCTTCGATTTCGTCGGCCCAGTGCAACACCTCCATCCGACCATCGAAATGCTCGACCAATGCGGTGCAGCCTTCGACCCAATCGCCGTCGTTATAATAGCGAACGCCGTGGATTTCACGATATTCCGCAGTGTGGATATGGCCGCACACCACGCCGTCGACGCCGCGATGCGCCGCTGCTTGGGCAACGACGTCTTCGTAATTGGAGATGAACTCGACCGCGTTCTTGACCTTGGCCTTGGCGTGCTTCGACAGGGACCAATAGGGCATGTTCCAGAAACGCCGCCAGCGATTGACCAGCCGGTTGAGCGCCATCATCGCCTCGTATGCGGCGTCGCCGACATGGGCGAGCCAGCGGTGCGAGAGCGTGATCGCGTCGAATTCGTCGCCATGCAGCACCAACAACCGACGTCCGTCGGCGGTTTCATGGATCGCGTTGCGGCGAATCGCGATGCCGCCGAAATCCAGCCCGCAGAATTGCCGCACGACCTCGTCATGATTGCCGGGGATATAGATCACCTCGGCGCCGCGCTTGGCGCGCTTGAGCAATCGCCACACCACGTCGTTATGCGCGGCCGGCCAGTAGAATTTCTTCTTGAGGCGCCAGCCATCGATGATGTCGCCGACGAGATACATTTTCTCGCTGTCGACATGATCGAGAAAGTCGATCAGCATTTCGGCATTACAGCCCTTCGTCCCCAAATGGACGTCGCTGATCCAGATGGTTCGGTACTGACGACGGCTATGCGTCGCCCGTTCCGGAATAGCGGGCTTCGAATTCGCGAAGTCCGTCAGGTCGGCGATAGTACCGTCCTGTAACAATTTCGTCATTTCATTCATGCGTCACGAGCCCCGACGGATGACGTTGCCCGGCCTATGACGAAGTTTTGTTACAAACAGAATCGCAGCAACTTGAAATATGCTGACTAATCAATCGGTGATGGCGATATGACCGGGTAATGCGGCGACCCGTTCGATCCAGGCCTGGACCGCCGGATAGCGGTGGAGCTCGAACCCGCCGTCCTCGCAGACATGGGTATAGGCATAGAGCGCGATATCGGCGAGGCTGAAGCGCCCGCCGACGAAGAACGGCGTCTGCGCCAAATGCTCGTCCATCAGGGTCAATGCCGCATCCCCCGCGGCGCGCTTGACCGGCAGCTGCGCGCGCTGGAGCTCGGTCAGATTATCCTCGCCGATCCAGCCCATCCAGAACCGGATCGTCGCGATGTTGGGCTCATGATTATATTGCTCCCAGAACATCCAGCGGAGCATATCGGCGCGGTCGAAACGGTCGGCCGGGATCAGGGGCGAGCCGTCGGCGAGATAGAAGCACGCCGCGCTGCTTTCTGGCAGAAAATCGTCGCCGACCTGGAGCACCGGGATGCGGCCATTGGCATTGACCCCCGTCAGGAACGCGTCCGAGCGCGTTTCACCCTGCATGATGTCATATTCGCGCCGGTCGAGCTTCAGTCCCAGATGCGCCGCGGTCAGCCGGATCTTGTAGCAATTTCCGGACGCCGAATATTCGTGCAGGATCAGATTGGCCATCGAACTCCCCCTTCAGGTGCGGCGCGAGCAAAAGCGCAGGGCGTGCCGATCGTCCAACCAATTTCGCCCGACCGTTGATCAACCCGGCTTATGGCAGCCACCCGCTACTCGATCTTCAGCACGATCTTGCCGACATGGTTGCCTGATTCCATCAGCCGGTGCGCGTCGGGCGCCTGATCGAAGGCGAAGACGGTGTCGATCACCGGCTTCAACTTGCCTTCCGCGACCTGCGGCCAGACCGTGCGGGCGAGCTCGTCGGCGACCGCGGTCTTGAAGGCGACCGAGCGCGGGCGCAGCGTCGATCCGGTCAGCGTCAGCCGACGGCGCATGATCTCGAAGATCGGGATCGTCGCCTGCCCCCCGCCCTGCACTGCGATCGAAACATGGCGGCCGTCATCCGCCAGGCATTGCATGTTGCGGGGAACATAGTCGCCCCCGACCATGTCGAGCACCACCGCCACGCCCTTGCCGCCGGTGATCGCCTTCACCTCTTCGACGAAATCGTGCGTCTTATAGTTGATCGCATGGTCGGCGCCGGCGGACTTGGCCGCGGCGCATTTCTCGTCCGACCCGGCGGTGACGATCACCTCCACACCGAACAGATTGCACAGGGCGATCGCCATCGTGCCGATGCCGCTGGTACCGCCATGGACGAGCACCGTGTCGCCCTCGGCCGCGAAGCCGCGCTCGAACAGATTGGTCCACACGGTGAACAGCGTTTCGGGCATCGCCGCCGCTTCGACCATCGTCAGCGCTTCGGGCACGGGCAAGCATTGGCCGTATGGCGCCACGGCATATTCGGCATAGCCGCCGCCGGCGATCAGCGCACAGACCGGCTGGCCGATCAGGTCTCGCTCGACGCCGGCGCCGGTCGCGACGATCGTGCCGGAGACTTCCAGCCCCGGAATGGACGGCGCGCCCGGCGGCGGTGGATAGGCCCCCATCCGTTGCAGCACTTCGGGACGGTTGATCCCGGCGGCGGCGACGCGGATCAGCACTTCGCCCTCGCCCGGCGTCGGCACCGGCCGGTCGACGATGCGAAGCACCTCGGGCCCGCCCGGCTGTTCCGGGTCGATCGCACGCATCACGGTCGGTATCGCGTCCATTCGTACCCCTTCGTCGGAAACCGGCTCGGGTTATTGACATCGCCCGGCCCAGGGTCAACGTTCCCACCCATGGATTCCGAAGAGAATCTTCCGCGCCCAGGCGACCCGATCGCGCTCCTGGTCAAACAGGATCTCGATCCACTGTCCGTGGCCGAGCTCGAGGAACGTATCGCTCTCCTCGAAGGCGAAATCTCACGCGTTAAAAATCATATGCAACGCGCCGTTAACCATCGCGCAAGCGCTGACTCGCTATTCAAGCGATGAGCGCGAATCGCATCTTCGCGCCGGCCAGGCTTTTTCGGGAATTGGCCGACCTGACGATGCGAAGAATGGCCGGCGCTTGATGCGGGGCCCTCCCGTCCCGACATTAGGGAAAAGGGCCGTGCGTCCATGCGGCCCGTCAGGAGTAACAGTCTAATGCCGAGTTTCGCCTCCGCGCTCGAAACCACCCTCCACAAGGCGCTCGAAGCCGCTTCGTCGCGCCGCCACGAATATGCGACGCTCGAGCATTTGCTGCTTGCGCTGGTCGATGACGAACATGCCTCCAAGGTGATGGCATCGTGCGGCGTCGATCTCGACGAGCTCAAGATGACCGTCGCGCAATATCTCGACACCGAGCTCGATGCTCTCAAGGTCGACAAGGCGACCGATCCGTCGCCGACCAGCGGGTTCCAGCGCGTCGTCCAGCGCGCGATCCTGCACGTCCAGTCGTCGGGCCGCGACGAAGTGACCGGCGCCAACGTGCTGGTCGCCTTGTTCAGCGAGCGCGAATCCTATGCGGTCTATTTCCTGCAGCAGCAGGATATGAGCCGCCTGGATGCGGTCAGCTTCATCTCGCACGGCGTCGGCAAGGGCGGCGCGCCGGTAGAGACCTCGACTCCCAAGGGCGCCGAGGAAGAGAAGTCGACCAAGAGCGACAAGGGCAAGAACGAAAGCGCGCTCAAGCAATTCACCGTCGACCTCAACGAGAAGGCCAAGAACGGCAAGGTCGACCCGCTGATCGGCCGCATGGCCGAGGTCGACCGTACGGTCCAGATCCTGTGCCGCCGGTCGAAGAACAACCCGCTCTATGTCGGCGATCCCGGCGTCGGCAAGACGGCGATCGCGGAGGGCCTGGCGCGCAAGATCGTCGAGGGCGACGTGCCAGACGTGCTCAAGCCCGCGGTGATCTATTCGCTCGACATGGGCGCGTTGCTCGCCGGCACGCGCTATCGCGGCGATTTCGAGGAGCGGCTGAAGCAAGTCGTCACCGAGCTCGAGAAGATGCCGGACGCGATCCTGTTCATCGACGAGATCCACACGGTGATCGGTGCCGGCGCAACCAGCGGCGGCGCGATGGACGCATCGAACCTGCTGAAACCGGCCCTGTCCGGCGGCACGATCCGCTGCATCGGCTCGACCACCTACAAGGAATTCCGCAACCATTTCGAAAAAGACCGCGCGTTGCTGCGCCGGTTCCAGAAAATCGACGTCAACGAGCCGACGATCGAGGACACGGTGAAGATCCTGGCCGGACTGCGCTCGGCGTTCGAGGAGCATCACCAGGTCAGGTACACGCCGGACGCGATCAAATCGGCGGTCGAGCTGTCGGCGCGGTACATCAACGACCGCAAGCTGCCCGACAAGGCGATCGACGTGATCGACGAAGTCGGCGCGATGCAGATGCTGGTGCCGCCGAGCCGCCGCAAGAAGACGATCACCACCCGCGAAATCGAGCAGGTGATCGCGACGATGGCGCGCATCCCGCCGAAATCGGTGTCGACCGACGACAAGAAGGCGCTCGAGACGCTCGAGACCGACCTGAAGCGCGTCGTATTCGGGCAGAATGACGCGATCGAGAAGCTCGCTTCGGCGATCAAGCTCAGCCGCGCTGGTCTCCGCGATCCCGACAAGCCGATCGGCAACTATCTGTTCACCGGCCCGACCGGTGTCGGCAAGACCGAGGTCGCACGTCAGCTGGCGTCGATCATGGGCATTCCGCTGCAGCGGTTCGACATGTCCGAATATATGGAGCGCCACTCGGTCAGCCGGCTGATCGGTGCTCCTCCGGGCTATGTCGGTTACGATCAGGGCGGCCTGCTGACCGACGCGGTCGACCAGCAGCCGCATTCGGTGCTGTTGCTCGATGAGATCGAGAAGGCGCATCCCGACCTGTTCAACATCCTGTTGCAGGTGATGGATAACGGCAAGCTGACCGATCATCACGGCAAGACGGTCGATTTCCGCAACACCATCCTGATCATGACGACCAATGCCGGCGCGTCCGACATGGCGCGCGAGACGGTGGGCTTCGGCAACCTGACTCGCGAGGGTGAGGACGAACAGGCGGTCCAGCGGATGTTCACGCCCGAATTCCGCAACCGCCTCGATGCGATCGTGCCGTTCGGCTACCTCCCGCCCGAGGTCGTCGCGCGCGTGGTCGAGAAGTTCATCCTGCAGCTCGAGTTGCAGCTGGCGGACCGCAACGTCCATATCAGCTTGGATGACGAATCGAAGAAGTGGCTGACCACCAAGGGCTATGACAAGCTCTACGGTGCCCGCCCGATGGGCCGCCTGATCCAAGAAAAGATCAAGCAGCCGCTCGCCGAGGAATTGCTGTTCGGCAAGCTGGTCCATGGCGGCGAAGTGGTGGTGAAGATGAAGGACGGCGCACTGTCGTTCGAGATCACGCCGGCCGCGCCCAAGAAACCGGGCAAGAAGGGCGGCAAGACCGCCAAGGCCGAAGCCAAGTAAGAAGCGGCACCAGCCGGAAACACGAGCGGGCCGGGGAGCGATCCCCGGCCCGTTTTGTGTTGGAGGGTGGTCGGTTCAGGCTGTCGGGCGGGATGGCGGCTCTTGGGCCGATTGCAGAACGGCGGCTTTGGCGGCAGGACCCCGTTAGCGGCCGTTGCCGGCAACTCGATCGAACACAGCAAACGAGCCGAGAGCGGACACCCACGCTTCAACTTCTTCGATAACAGCCACCGCGCCTCGCCAGGGGTTTCGCGGAGTACGGCTCGCCTCGGGATTTTCTCCAGCTCCCGCGCCAGTGAAGCCGCCGGCGGCACAGCACCCATCAACGCCGGACGATCGATCATGAGAACCGGAGGGCGCGGCATGGCCGTCGGAGCGGCTCGTTCCGTATTTGAGATGCACGGCATCGGTCGATGCCCAACTCGAAGAAGGAACTGTGAAATGAAACTCTTTCTCGCCGCAATTCTCGCCTCCACCGCTGCCGTCAGCACTACCGCAATGGCTGCAGAAAAGCCGCCGATCGTGCTGGTCCATGGCGCGTTTGAGAACGGCCAGGTATGGGGCCAAGTCACGAAGAAGCTGGAAGCGGACGGCTACAAGGTCGTGACCGTCGACCTGCCGGGCCGCCCCGGCAACCCGGCGACCCCCGACAAGGTCAGCCTCGATCTCTACCGCGACACGGTGGTCAAGGCGCTCGGCACCACCAAGGGCCGTGCGGTTGTGGTTGGCCACAGCTTCGGCGGCATCGTCATCTCGGCCGCGGCCGAAACGGCGCCGAAGAAGATAAAGACCCTGGTGTACCTCGCGGCTTACCTGCCACAGAATGGCGACTCGCTCGTATCGATGGCGCAACGCGATGCTGACGCCAAAGTCGGCCCCCACCTTCAGATTGATAAGGACAAGGGCATCGCTTCGATCGAATATTCGGCGCGCGCCGACTTGTTCGCCAATGGCGGTCCCGATGGGCTGCGCAAGGCTATCCCGGATCTGATCCTCGATGAGCCGCTCGCCCCGTTAGCGACGCCGGTGAAGCTGACCGCCGCTAACTTCGGCAAGGTCGACAAGGCCTATATCCACACCGCCTTCGACCAGGTTATCAGCCCCGCCTTCCAGGCGCGGATGGTCGCCAGCACCCCAGTGCGCGTCCAATACACCCTCCAGACCGGCCACACGCCGTTCCTCACCGACCCTGATGGCCTGGCCAAGGCGATCGAAGAAGCGGCCAAGTAAGGGACCAGCAGGAGCGATCTCCAGCGAGGACGGGGCGGCTTGTCGGCCGCCCCGGTGCCTGCCCCGCCGCACGAGATGCGGCTTAACCGAAAACGCCGAGCTCAGCATCTTCCCCGATGCGAGCCATGGCGGGATCTTCCAATATTATCCGGTGTTCGTGGGGCAGATCCTCACCTTCCTCCGCTGAGCCCCGCCCGGGTGCGGCGAGCCGCGTTCTCCGCCCCCGGTCGACCATCGCCCCCCTATTCGTCGAAAGGATTCGACAATGCCCGGCATTGCCATGTCATCTCAGCCGATTTCCGTGGATCACGTCACAATAACGTCGAAGCGCCCCTTTTCCGAAGTACGAGCGGCGCTCGAAACCAATGTTCCGCCGCTCGACACCAACATCATGGTGCAGTTGAGCAACGGCGACCACGACGCCATCGCGCATCACGAGCAGCACGGCCCCACGCTCTTCATCTTCCTGCAGCGCGACCACGGCGCGCTCCTGGCGATCACCGGAGGGCGACGTAACGCCGTCCAGTATGAGATCGGGAACCCGATCATCGCCTCGAAGATGACCCGTCACAACCTGATGGCGGCGCTTTACGCTCCATTGCGCATCGTCCTCTTCGAAGCCGACGATGGTCGGGCCGTGTTCGAGTATGACAAGCCCTCGACGTTGTTCGGCCAGATCGGCAACGACGAGATCACTCGGGTAGGGCTCTACCTCGACCACGAATTGGAAGCCGTCTTGCTGAAGGCAGCAGGCGAATAGGTACGGAGGCATCGCGTCGGTGGACACCGGCGCGATACCGCTAGATCGGCACTTGCTGGTTCCCGGCTTCGCTCGGCGCGTACCCGAAGTGGCTCTTGAACGCACGACTGAACGCGGCATCGGAACTGTAACCGGCCTTGTATGCGGCCTCCGTCACCTTCATCCCGCCACTCCGCAGCATGTCGGCGGCAATCGTCAGACGCCAGCGAGAAAGATAGCGAAGCGGCGGTTCGCCGACGGCGGCCGTGAAACGCTCGGCGAATATCGAACGGGACATGGAAGCGACACCGGCGAGGGTCTCAACGGTCCAGCGTTTGAAGGGATCGGCATGCATTGCCGCGAGAACGCGCCCGATCCGCTCCTCGCCCAACCCGCCGAGCCAGCCCATGCGATTTGCTTCGCTTGCGGCCCAGCTACGCAGCGTCCGAATAACCAGCAGATCGATCAGCCGGGAGATCATGAGTGACGATCCCGGATCGGGCTGTTGCGCTTCGTCGACCAGGAAGTGGGAAATCGCGGCGAGCCATCCCGGCGCGCCAGCGTCTCCTCTGGGAATGTGGATCAGGGCGGGCAGCGCCGACATTACCGCGGGAAGCGGGCTACCCTCGAAGCTGAAAAAGCCGCTGACGATCTGACCTTTGGGCTCCTCTCCGCCATGGCGCAGGACGAGTTGATCCCGGTCGAAATGATCGGGCGCAACGATGTCGATATCCTCGATCGGTGAGTCAGTCGCATCGGCGATCGTGTGTCCCTTGCCAAGCGGCAGGAGAACAAGATCCCCTTCATCGATCCATGTGGGCGGTTGCCCCGCAGGCGTCACCCAGGCGCCGCCTGCTTCGACGAAATGGAAATGCGCCGGTCCGGGCTGGAAGCGGAGGCCCCAAGGTGGGCCCATCCGCATCGTGTAGACCAGATCCCCGCGGAGCCTGATCAATGTGAGCACTTGCGACAGCACGTCGACGCGGGCCGCCGACATCCCAAAATCACTGGTCAATCCGGACGATCCATCATGTAAATCGGAGGCCGTAACATATCCCCGCCTACCCTCCTCGACTAGTTTTTTCTCACGGCATCGAGCTCCGGTGCTCTGAGAAAACAGAGGATTTTTAACATGAATAGCACCATCCAGGTTGCAGCGAACGACAGCGGCGTTGCAGCAGAAAAGCCGCCGATCGTCCTCGTCCACGGCGCGTTCTCGGATGGCCATGTCTGGGGGTATGTGGCCGGCAAACTGAAGGCCGCCGGCCATGCCGTCTTCACCGTCGATCTGCCGGGCCGCACCGGTTCCGCTATCGCCCCGGACGCGGTAAGCCTGGACCTCTACCGGGATATCGTCATCGAGGCGCTCGCGGACGCGTCCGCCCCGGCGATCGTCGTCGGCCATAGCTTCGCGGGGATCGTGGTCGCGGCCGCTGCGGAGAAGGCGCCCGAGATGATCAGGACCCTCATGTTCGTCGCGGCCTATCTGCCGCACGACGGCGACTCGCTGCTGTCGCTGGCGCAGCAGGACCCCGACGCGAAGATTGGCGCCCATCTGAACATCGATCAGGAGCGCGGCATTGCCGTCGTTGAATATGCGGCGCGTGCCGAGCTCTTCGCCAATGACGGTCCAGAACCGCTGAAGGCCAAGCTCCCGGACCTGATCCTCGACGAGCCGGTGAAGCCGCTGGTCACCCCCGTCCATGTAACCGACGAGCGTTTTGGCCAGGTCGACAAGATTTATGTCCACACCAGCCTCGATCAGGTCATCAGCGCGGGCTTTCAGGCGAGGATGGTCGCCGGCACACCGGTGCGGAAGACAATCACGCTGGAGACTGGGCACCTGCCGTTCCTGACGGACGTCGACGGCATGGTGCAGGCGATCAAGAACGCCACGGTTTAACTATTGCACGAGCCAACGGAAGGCAGTGGGGAGCGCAGAAGAAGTGCTCCCTGCCGCCACTCCAAAAGTCCTGGTCGAACGTCATCACGTGCGGCCGTTGACTCAAAATCCTAAGAAATGTCCCCTTTCGGGTTCGCTGCTGCCTCCCCTGAATGGCTTAATCTGGGCGCCTAGCTGCCGTGCGACAAACCCGATCGATCCACAACACTCGTGGGGCATCGCTTAAGGTGTTTCGACCACCCGCGCTCACCGGTTCTGAACAATTCGTCGGATGCCGGTTTTGGGGCGCTTTGCCACCGTCATCTGAGCTTCGGATATGAGGACATGTCGCGACCAGCAGGCAGCAGGCCAACCCTTCGCTCAAAATTGAGCGGCGTCGGCAGCCAATCCCTCGACAATGTGGTCTATCAATGCCCGCAGGCGCGGCAGTCGCCGCAAGTCGCGGTGGTACCCCATCCAGACGTCGCGGGCAGGCGGAGCGGCGCCGAGGTCGAGCCGCTCTATCTGCGGTTGAAGATCACCAAGCGGAATCGGCAAGACGGCAATGCCGAGACCTTCGGCGCACGCACGAGCCTGTGCCTGGCGGTCGTTGCTACGGAACGCGACCGGCGCGCCGGGCAGCCGCTCGGCGAGCCAGATCGCGTCGGGAAGATGGCTCAACGCGGCGTCCATCGTAATGAGCCGCGGATCGCCCTCCATGCCCCGCTTACGGTAGGCAGCATAGTCGACGCGCATCACCTTGCGCTGGACGACGTCGACTTCCTCGAACCGGGTAATCCGGAAGGCCAGGTCAGTCTCGCGGCGCGCGAGAGAGTAGATCCGGCTGTCAGTGACCAGTTCAATGGTCACGTCAGGATGCATTTCGGCAAAGCGCGCAAACACCGGCGTCAACACATGGACGCCGAACCAGTCCGACGAGGTCACCCGCAGCCCGCCCTGGAATCGATAGTCGCTGCCGGCGACCGCGCGTTCGAGCGACAGAAATTCCTCCTCCATCCGTTCCGCGTGCGGCAGCATGGCGCTGCCTTCATCCGTCAGGACAAAACCATGCGCCGTGCGCTGGAAAAGCGTCTGTCCGATAACGGCCTCAAGCGCCTTCAACCGGCGCCCCATGGTTGGCTGGGTCAGCCCGCAGGATCGAGCCGCGGCGCCAAGCGATCCGGCGCGGGCAATCGCGAGGAAAATTCGGACGTCGCTCCATTCTGCATGCATAATTGCATGGATATCATGCGATATCGTTGATCGCAAAACGATCCTGCTTGCCGCATCTCCTGTTCGACACAATTGGAGATGGTCAGATGTCGGGTTCCGAAATGATTGCGGCGGTGGTGAGCGCGGCGCATGGCCCGTTCGAGTTGGTCAGGCAGCCGCGGCCGGCAGCTGGCGCGGGTGAAGTGCTGGTGCATGTTCATGCGAGTGGCGTGAACCCGCTCGACACAAAGATACGCGCGGGGCAAGCGGCCCATGCGCGGCACGACCTCCCGGCGATCCTCGGCATCGATCTCGCCGGTACGGTGGTCGAGATCGGCGAGGGCGTGACCGGTTTCAGCGTGGGCGATGACGTGTTCGGAATGACCGGAGGAGTTGGCGGTATCCAGGGCTCCCTCGCCGAATATGCCGCAGTCGATACGCGCCTGATCGCGCACAAGCCCGCCCATCTCAGCATGCGTCAGGCGGCCGCTTTGCCGTTGGCCGTGATCACCGCTTGGGAAGGCCTGGTCGATCGCGCGCGGGTCAGCGCGGGTCAGCATGTTCTCGTGCAGGGTGGCGCCGGAGGCGTCGGTCATATCGTCGTCCAGCTGGCACACGCTTACGGTGCGAAGGTGTTCGCAACCGGGTCGGCCGATGATGCGGAAATCATCGCCAGCTACGGCGCGACGGCGATCGACTTTCGATCGGAAGACGTGCCGGACTATGTCGCTCGGCACACCGGCGGCGAGGGGTTCGACATCGTTTACGACACTGTCGGCGGTGCGACGCTCGATGCGTCGTTCCTCGCGGTCCGGCGCTTTGGACATGTCGTCAGTGCGCTAGGCTGGGGAACACATGCCCTGGCGCCGTTGTCGTTCAAGGGCGGGACGTATTCCGGCGTCTTTACGCTGCTTCCGCTGCTGACCGGCATCGGTCGCGACCATCATGGCGAGATATTGCGGGCTGCGGCAGCGTTGGTCGAGGCCGGCAAGCTGATGCCCAATCTGGACCCCCACACCTTTACGCTGGAAACCGTCGGCGATGCGCATGCCATGGTTACCGGCAGGCAAGCGGCGGGGAAGATCGTGATCGACACATGGTGAGTGACCGGCGGTCGCCGAACGCCTGAGCGCCCTCTTCGGCATTGCCCAAGATCCACCAGGCGGCATTCCGCGCATTAGGGCCATTGGTAGCCGAGCTAAGCTAATGACGGCTTCAGGGACCGGCAGGGTTATCAAGAAACGACCGGTTTTTGGCCGCATCCTACCGGTCGGCAACCGCACCTCAGCGGGTGCCCGGTAGGGTTTCTACGTAATGCGCCGCCTAAGGATGCTGGCGTATCTTCGGCACCGCTATGGACGCTGCAATGAATGACAAGATCCAGTCCTTGCTGGATCAGCATCGCATCATGACGATCGCGACGTTGCGACCCGATGGCTGGCCCCAGGCGACCACGGTGGGGTATGTCAACGACGGGTTGAAAATCTATTTTCTTTGCGGCTTGGACAGCCAGAAGGCGAAGAACATCGCATTTGACGACCGCGTCTCGCTGACCATCGACCATGATACTGCAGAGCTCATGGAAATTGCCGGATTGTCGATGGCTGCACGTGCGAGACGTGTCACCGACCGAAAGGAAGCCGTCGCCGTCCTGCAGAAGCTTCCGTCAAAATATCCCGAGCAACCGACGTTGCCGATGCCAATGCCCGGCCCTGACGACGTGTGCATATTTGAGGTCATGCCCGTGGTGATATCCGTGCTGGATTACACGAAGGGGTTTGGCCACACAGACCTTGTTACGTGCTAGCTACGTGAAGCTAGCGGTTTTCCCGGATTCCCGCCTGCCTGCCCTTCCGATGTGATGGCAGGCGATCGGGAGACGACACGGCACCATCTTCTCAGCTGCAACTACTGCGGGGCGTAAGTGATCTTGCGTATTCAACGGTATCGCGGCTGCTTTTAGGGATGAGTACCGGGCGCCCTACCCTTAAGGTGCTCGGCTTGAGGTTCGGCCATGCCATCCCCTGACCCCCTGATTATCCAGACCCCGGCGTGCCCGATCCGCGACCGCGCGCTCGACCAATCGGGCCTGGTCGTCGCCGCAGCGCTCGATCACACCGCCGCGCGGCCGAAGGTACGCGCCTTCTTTGACGAGGCGACCTTCACTGCGAGCTATGTCGTCCAGGATCCTGCCACACGGCGCGCGGCGATCATCGACTCGGTACTCGACTATGACGCCGCCTCGGGCCGCACCTCCCATTCCTCCGCCGAGGCGATCGTATCCTTTGTGGAAAGCGAGCGTCTGAGCGTCGACTGGCTACTGGAGACCCATGTTCATGCTGATCATCTATCAGCTGCACCCTGGCTCCAGGCGCGGGTTGGTGGCACGCTCGCGATCGGCCGCGCGATCACGACAGTGCAGGAGACGTTCGGCAAGGTCTTCAACGTCGGAACCGGCTTCAAGCGCGACGGGTCACAGTTCGATCGGCTGTTCGACGATGGCGATTCCTTCGCAATCGGCGACCTGCAGGCTGCAGTCCTCCATGTACCGGGGCATACGCCCGCCGACCTTGCCTATGTGATAGGCGACGCGGTCTTCGCCGGCGACACCTTGTTCATGCCCGATTATGGCACGGCGCGCGCCGACTTCCCGGGCGGCGACGCCGCGATGCTCTACCGCTCGATCCGTCGGCTGCTCGAGCTGCCGCGCCAGACGCGGCTCTTCCTCTGCCACGATTACAAGGCGCCGGGGCGCGACACCTTCGCGTGGGAAACCACAATCGGCGCGCAACGTGACTCCAACGTCCATATGCATGACGGCGTAACGGAAGCCGAGTTCGTTGCCATGCGTAGCGCTCGCGATCGCACGCTCGGCATGCCTCGGCTGATCCTTCCATCGATTCAGGTGAACATGCGCGGCGGACACTTCCCCGAGCCCGAAGGGAACGGCGTGCGCTACCTCAAGATCCCCATCGATGCGCTCTGAGCGCTACAACGAAGAAGGGCGGTCCCGATGAATCCCAAACCTCTCGCGCCGGACATCAGCGTCACCACCCAGGTCACGCCTGCCGCGATTGCCGCGGCCAAGGCGGCAGGCTTCCGTGCAATCATCAACAACCGCCCGGATGGCGAGGAGCCGGGCCAACCTTCCAGCGCCGAGCTGGAAGCCGCAGCCAAGGCCGCCGGGCTCGAATACCGCCATATACCCGTGGTGCCCGGCGCGTTCAGCGACGCCCAGATCGGTGCCTTTTGCGACGCGATGGGCGGTTGCGACAAGCCGGCGCTCGCCTTCTGCAAGTCCGGCATGCGCGCGACGTCGCTATGGGCGCTGTCGCAGGCCGGCAAGCTCGCTACCGACGAGATTTTGCGCAAGGCGGACGCATGCGGTTACGATCTCACCCCGCTCGTCCCACGCATCGAAGCGCGCGCCAGGGGCGCCCAAGGCTGAGATGCTCGAGCCGCTCCAGTATCTGCTCGCCGCCTTCTCGGGCGGGCTGGTCGGATTCACGCTGGGGTTGGTCGGCGGCGGCGGGTCGATCCTGGCTGTCCCGCTGATGGTCTATCTGGTCGGCGTCTCAAGCGCGCACGTCGCCATCGGGACGAGCGCGCTCGCGGTCGCCGCGAACGCCGCGACCGGGCTCGTGAGCCATGCCCGAGCCGGTACCGTCAAATGGCGCTGCGGCGGCATGTACGCCGCAGCCGGCGTGCTCGGTGCGCTAGCCGGCTCGACGCTGGGAAAGGCTGTCGACGGGCAGAAGTTGCTGCTGCTGTTCGCGCTGCTGATGATCGTCGTCGGGGCGCTGATGCTGCGCAAGCGACGCTCCGAGGACCTGCCGGACGTAAAGTGCAACCGGACCAATGCGCCCAAGGTGCTTGGATTCGGCCTGGGTACCGGTGCCTTCTCCGGCTTTTTCGGGATCGGTGGGGGATTCCTGATCGTGCCGGGTCTGATTGCGTCCACCGGCATGCCGATGATCAATGCCGTGGGTACGTCACTGATGGCGGTCGCAGCGTTCGGGCTGACCACCGCGCTCAATTATGCCATTTCCGGTATGATCGACTGGCCGCTCGCGGCGGTCTTCATCGCCGGGGGAATCGCCGGCGGGATGGTCGGCACCCTCGCAGCCCAGCGCCTTGCCGATTCCGGCAAGCTGACCAAGGTCTTCGCGACGCTCATTTTCGCGGTTGCGGGCTATATGCTCTGGCGGAGCGCGTCGGCGCTTCTCGGATGACATCGCGATCGTAATAGTCGGAGCGGGTGCCGCCGCCGCGACCAGGGCCTGGCCTGAGCCGGCCGATCGAGCGCGGTTCAGCGCACGCGTGCGCCAGGGGATTTTACGTAAAGCGCGGCGGGGGCGAAGCGCTTATCGGGTGGGAGGTTTCCTGTTCCGGCTGGCCGATCGTCACGCGATGGCCTGCGAAAGGATGTCGCCTCATGATGCGTCTTCATGTCGGTCGCAGTTCTTTCCTGATGGCAACGAGCCTCGGCCTGCTGGTCGCCGCTGCGTGCAACCGATCGCCGGACAAGGCGGAGGCCTCTAACGAGGCCGCAACCTCGGCCGAGCCCGCGCTCAAACCATCTTCGGATCCGCTGCTGATCCAGGCGCGCGAACTCTTCAAGCCGATCCCGATCAACGCGCCCGAACTGCCCGGCAACCCCGCCAGCGCGGCGAAGGTCGCGCTCGGGAAGATGTTATATTTCGATCCCCGCCTGTCGGTCACGCATTCGATCAGCTGCGCCTCGTGCCACAATCTCGGCCTTGGCGGCGCGGACAATTCGCCCACATCGGCGGGTTTCCACGGCGAGCGCGGCGGGCGCAACTCGCCCACCGTGTTCAACGCCGTTTTCAATTTCGCGCAGTTTTGGGATGGCCGGGCGAAGGACCTTGAGGAACAGGCTGGCGGGCCGCTCGTCAACCCGGTGGAAATGGCCTCGCCCAAGCAGCATGTCGCCGAACAGCTGGCGGCGTTGCCCCGATATCACGACGCTTTCGCCCTGGCCTTTCCGGGCGATCCGAACCCCGTATCACTCGCCAATGCGCAAAAGGCGATTGCGGTGTTCGAGGCGACCCTCATCACGCCGAACGCGCCGTTCGATCGGTATTTGCGCGGCGATATCACGGCGCTCGATGCCAGCCAGAAGGCCGGTCTGAGCCTGTTCATGGACAAGGGCTGCACCGCCTGTCACGCCGGCGTCAATCTCGGCGGATCGATGTACGCGAAGTTCGGCCTGGTCGCCGCGCCCGACGTCAAATATCGCCCCGTCGCCGACAAGGGGCGAAGCGCGATCACCGGCAACGCGGCCGACGAGTATTTCTTCAAGGTGCCGACCCTGCGCAACATCGCGCTGACCGCGCCCTATTATCATACCGGATCGGAGCAGGACCTGGCGAAGGTGGTCGATGTCATGGCGAAGGTCCAACTGGGGCAGAATTTGACGAAGATCGAGACCGATCAGCTCGTCGCCTTCCTTAACGCGCTGACCGGGGATCAACCCCGGATCGAAGCACCGCAACTGCCTGCAAGCGACGCCAAGTCGCCGCCGCCCGATAAATAGCCGCGTCGATCAGAGTGTCGCCCGCGCCCTCGCTGGCCTCCGGGCCGCCTTGAGGGTCCGACCTCGGCTGACTGTCGAGCCCATGACCAGCGCCGCCTGGTGCTACCTCTACGCCATCGAACTCTTCGTGCCTGTCCGCCTGCTCGAGGCACCGTGAGACTACGTATCTCCGGCGTGACGGCGCGATTGTAGACGATCGAATAGCGAACGGTCCGGGGTTTCGGAGCGCTCCATGGCTCGGCGATCGCACCGTTGTGACGGGTAGAAACCATTCTGGATGTGATGAAAGACTGGGTCAGGCGATGAATGACACTCTTGCGATTGATCTGCCCCGATTCATGATCCGGCCCACTCGCTTTCTGTTCTTCACGGGCAAGGGGGGCGTGGGCAAGACTTCAGTCGCCTGCGCGGCCGCCCTGTCGCTGGCCGAGCGCGGCAAGTCGGTCCTGCTGGTCAGCACCGATCCGGCATCCAATCTCGACGAGATACTGGACGTGCCGCTGTCGAATCACCCTGTCGCGGTGCCCAACGCTGCCCGTCTGGATGTCCTTAGCATCGATCCGACTGCCGCAGCGGAGGCTTATCGCGCTCGGGTACTGGCGCAGATGGACGCCAAGGCAAGCGCGCGGGAAATCGACACCGTTCGCGAACAACTTTCCGGGGCGTGCACCACCGAGATCGCCGCGTTCGACGAATTCGTCGGACGCCTCGCCGACCGCGATGGCGCCTATGATCACATCGTCTTCGACACCGCGCCGACGGGGCATACCCTGCGGCTGCTCAGCCTGCCCAAGGCATGGAGCGGTTTCCTGGCGGACAACGATCAGGGCGCGTCGTGCCTGGGGCCACATTCGGGGCTCAAGACGCAGGAGCAGCGCTTCAGATTGGCAATGGCGGCTCTGTGCGATCCGGCGGCCACAACCGTCATCCTCGTGACTCGGCCGGAACGCGGAGCGATTGCCGAGGCGGGCCGGACCTCGAACGAATTGCGCGCGCTCGGTCTCGGCAATCAGCACCTGGTTGTGAACGGCGTGTTCCACGCCGGCGACCCGTCAGATGCAACGGCCACGTCGTTGGAGGCGCAGGGACAACAGGCGCTGGCCGAAATGCCGGCTGCGCTAAGGGCGCTGCCGCGCGACGATATCCCGCTACGGCCCTTCGAAATGATGGGCGTGGATGCGCTGCGTTCGCTGCTGCGGCCTGGCCCATCGTCCGCGAGTTATGCCGGACCAGCTGTTGCGGCGCCCTGGGCCGACGATCTGCCCGGCCTAGATCGCCTTATCGATCTGCTCGCAGCGGACGGCAAAGGACTGATCATGGTCATGGGAAAGGGCGGCGTGGGCAAGACCACCATCGCCGCCGCAATTGCGCTCGGCTTGGTCGAGCGTGGCCACGACGTTCATCTCAGTACCACCGATCCCGCCGCTCACCTGGAGATGACGATAGCCGGGGATGTCCACGGCCTCCTTGTCGACCGCATCGATCCCAAGGCCGAAACCGAACGCTACATCGCCAGGATCATGGAACAGCGCGGCAGCACGCTAGATGCTCAGGGGAAAGCGCTGCTGCGTGAGGACCTCGCCTCGCCCTGCACCGAGGAAGTCGCCGTATTCCACGCCTTTTCGCACATTGTTGCTGAGGCGCGCAGCGCGTTCGTCGTGCTGGACACGGCACCCACCGGACACAGTCTGCTGCTGATGGACGCGACCGGTGCCTATCACCGACAGATGACGCGCCAATCGGCTTTGCACGCTCCTGCCGGTCGCATCACCACACCGCTGATGCGGCTCCAGGATCCCGACCATACGCGAATCCTGTTGGTCACCCTCGCCGAAACCACGCCGGTGTCGCAGGCCGGCGCGCTGCAGGACGATCTGCGGCGCGCGCAAATCGAACCCTATGCCTGGATCATCAACAAAAGCCTGCTGGCGGCCGGCTCGAACGACACGCTGCTGCGCCAGCGGCTCGTGGGGGAGCGAAAGCAGATCGACCGCATATGTGGAGCAATGGCGAAGCGGCTCTTCTTCGTGCCGTGGCAGGCCACGCCCCCGATCGGCGTCACCGCACTCCAAGGGCTCGCCCATGACCGCCCCACCCACAACGATCAGCCATCGACAATTTCCGAGGCTGTTTAGCGGAGGAACTCTATTCGATGTCGGCCAGACAGAGGAAGCCGGCCGGCACCGAGCTTTGGCTCGCCGGGAGCACAGCCGTCCGAAGGCAAGGCTCATCTCCAACCATCTGACTTCTCTATCGAGAAATGGTGCTGCCGATGAGGATTGAACTCACGACCTCGGCCTTACCAAGAATGCAGTACCCTGTGCGATGCGCGTGGCAGGTTTCGGCAAGCAAGAACCCGCAGGCAACGACCGCTATGGCAGGCAAAACCGCCGCCGACCCACCACCCGCTACCGGATCCCCTACCCCCTATTCCACGCAGGCGCAGCGTGGCTTCCACGCCGGGCGGAAGGTGGCCGGCGGCGTCCGATAGGTCAGTGTGATCGTCGTCGTCTTGGTGACGGTCGTGGTGACCTTGGTCGTCTTCGACACCAGTTGCGCGGGCGGCGCGGGAATCGGCAGATAAGCGATCCGGGGCAGCGGCTGGACCATGACCGGCGGCGGAGGCGGCGGCGGCGCGAAACGCCGCATCCGGTAATAGCGCCGATCGGCTTCGCGCTCGAACGCGATGCGGCGACGCCACTGGTCGCGGGTAACCGCGCGGGCGACTTGCCAATCCGCGCTCAGCCACGCCTCATCGCGGCAATCCTCATCCCAGCCGCACATGTCGTCGATCCGCCCGCGCAGCCGTTTGATCAGGCGATCCATCCCCCAGCCGGTCGTGAGGTCGAGATCGGCGACGCCGATCACGGTCGTCTGGACATTGCGATCGTCATAATCGGAGGCGGCAGCCGCCGGCGCGATCAGGGCGGCGGCCGACATGACGGCCGGCAAGGCAACGAGAATAAGCGATCGGGTCATCACGCGCCCTCATCCGTTAACCACGTTCCGATCGCATAACGACCCCGATGGTTCCGCGAGTCAAGCAAGCTGCCCGTCGCGTTCGTCCAATCTGGGGACTCGGCCCTTATGCTATCCAGCTGCGTAACCAGAGCGGGGGGTATATCCATGCGACGCCATTTGATTCCGTTAGCGGCCGGTGCCGCGGCAATCGCGACGATCGTGAGCATTGGCTATTCCGCGCCGCCGGCGGCACCGCCAAAGGCGCGCTATCAAATGGATGTCGCGACTACATCCGGGTTCGGGGCGGGCGGCGCCAATCCGATGAAGATGATGTTCGGCGGCGGTCGTGGCGGCGGTTCGGTCGCGCACACGCTGATCTTGCGGCTGGGCTCGACGCTGGCGCCCGCCGGCGGCGCGCCGCAGGCCGATCATTTCATGCCCGCGGGAATGCAGCTGGGTCCGTCGGTCCCGCTGACCTCGCCACGGCCGACGACATCCGAAGAGATGCCGGGCGAGATGCGCCGGCCCAAGGGTCGCCTGTTGTTGTTCTGGGGCTGCGGCGCACATGTCGGCCCAGGCCAGCCGGTGGTCGTCGACTTCTCCAAATTGGGCCAGCAGCAATTCCCGCCGGGCCTGTTCACCGCGGACGTGCCGGTCGATCGCGGGCCGACCGCGAGCACGTCGCGCACCTATGGCGAATGGCCCAATGCCCAATCGGGCAAGTCGGCCAAGCCGGGCTCCTCGCTGCTCGGGGACCATCGCGTCGCGGGCAATTATTCGCCCGAGATCAAGTTCGCCCTCGATCAGGATTTCATGGCGCCGTTGAACGCGCGCGGCCGCGAGCAATCCGACGGATCGCAGATGCTGAGCTGGAATTCGGTGCCGCTGGCGACCGGCTATTATGCCTGGCTGATCGGCGCACAGGGTTCGGGTGGCGACACTGCGGACATGGTGTGGTGGACATCCGCCAGCGGCAAGCAGTTCGGCGGCGGCCTGGCCGACTGGATCGCGCCGGACGTGGTCACCGGGCTGATCGGCCGAAAGATCGTGATGCCCCCCAGCCAGACAAGCTGCCAGATCCCGACCGAAGTGAAACGCGCGGCGGGCGGGTTCATGATGACCCAGCTCTATGCCTATGGCCCCGAGCGCAATTACGCCTATCCGCCGCGCCCGGCCAATCCGCGGTTGCTCTGGAAGCCCGACTGGACCGCCAAGGTCCGCTATCGCTCGAATACCACGGTCATGCTCGGCATGCCTGGAATGGAGGACATGGGGGACAATGAAAGCGGTGCCGCCAACGGCAATGGCGGCAACGAGCCGCCGAAGAAGAAGTGCAAGCCGCGGATCACGTTGGGCGGATTCAAGCCCTGCTGAGGGACACGCCAGATCGAGATACTTTGTCCATGATTTACCAATAATTTGCGGTCGTGGGGTTAGTCGACGGCATGCGCTTCGCCGGCCTACCCGCCTTGCTGATCACGGCCCTGTTGCTGGCCATCTCCTCCTTATGCGCTTTCCCTGCTCAGGCGCGTAGCGCCGTCGTCGGCGTGCCGCTGTCCACTTGCGTCGCGCGCGCACACGCGGGCGACCGGCCGGCCACCATGTTCGCCGCCGCCGCGCGCTATGATTGCGGTCATCGCCAGACATGGTTCGGGTCGGGCGATTACTGGGTGATCTCGCAACCGTTGGACGGCGTGCCCGGGGTACAGAGCCGATCGCGCGTCCGCATCGGCAGCCTGTGGCAGGACAGCGTGACGCTCTACGCCCTCTATCCCGGCGGCAAGATCCGCGGCTGGCGGTTCGATGGGCGCGAGGCGAGCCGCCACTTGCAATTGGGGGCGATGATCGAATGGCCGCTGCCGGCCGATATCGGTCCGCCGGTTCGACTGATGTGGCACGTTCGGGGATCGGCCAATCTGCGCGGCATCCTGATCTCACCGACGATCGCCACGCCACATGAATCGGGCCAGGCGAATCTGGCGATGACCGCGATCTATGCCGGATTCGGCGGGCTGTGCCTGGCCTTGTTGGTATACAATTTCGCAATGTGGGGGGCGCTGCGCCATCCCTTCCAGCTTGCTTATTGCGCGATGGTCGCGGCGCTGATGCTCTACGCGCTGAGTTCGTCGGGAGCGCTCGCATGGCTCAACCCGACCATGCTCAACAACGATCGCTTGCGGCTCAATTACGTCTTGCTCTGTGCGGGGGCAGCGACAGCGCTGATCTTCGCGCGCTATTTCTTCGTGCCCGCAGTGACCGCCGGCTGGGTGGGTAAGGCGGTCAACGCGATCATCGCCGCATCGGTGGTCGCGACCGCATTCGTCGCCCTATTTGCGCCTTGGCACATCCAGCTGCTCGACACCGCTTTTTCACTGAGCTTCGCAGCCATCATCGTCGTGGTCTTTCCGATTATCCGCCGCGCCCGAGCCGAACGCAGCCCCTATCTCTGGCTGTTCGCGATCGCCTGGGCGGCGCCGATCCTCTTCGCGGCGCTGCGCCTGTTGGGCAATCTGGCGCTGATTCCGTGGAGCTTCTGGCTCGACAACTCGACCATATTGTCAATGGCGTTCGAGGCGATCATCTCGACCCTGGCGATCGCCTATCGCATCCGGCTGCTCTCGCTCGAACGCGACGAGGCGATCGAACGCGAAATCATCGCCGCGCGACTGGCAGACACCGATCCGTTGACCGGATTGCTCAACCGCCGCGCCTTTCTGCGCCAGTCGATCGGCCGTGAGGCCAACCAGGCGCTGATGCTGACCGACATCGACCATTTCAAGCGGATCAACGAGACCTTGGGTCACGACGGTGGCGATGAGGTGCTGCGCGTCTTCGCCCGCGTGCTGCGTCAGGCCGCGCCGGGCGCATTGATCGCGCGGATGGGGGGCGAGGAATTCGCTATCCTGTGCCCCGCCGACCGGGCGGTCACGCCCGATGCCGTGCTCGCCAAATTGCGGTCGGCGCGGATGCCGTTCGACCTCACCGTGACCGCCAGTATCGGCGCGTGCACCGGGCCGCTCGTCACCGAAGCCGATTGGAAAGCGATGTACCGCCGCGCCGACCGCGCGCTGTTCGATGCCAAGCAGGGCGGCCGCGATCGCGCGCGGTTCGCGCCGCCGGTCGCCGTCCGCGCCGCCTGACGCTCGTTTCGGCTGCGAAATCGCGACGGATTGCCCCCGCTTTGGCTTGTCGCTCGTCCCTCGGTGCTTTATTACGAGCGGCTGGAGGCGCGGGGATATGCGTAGGCGTAATGCGATGGTCGCGTTGGCAGCAGTGCTCGCACTGGTCGCGGTCGCGCGCCATCCGACCGCCGATATCGAAATCCTGACGCATCGCGACGGCGATCCGACACCGCACCGTATCCAGGCGGCCGTCGATTTGGGCGTGGTAGCGGTCAAGTTCCTGTTGACCTGGACCCAGACGACGTCGCTCGATCGCTAACGATCGTACCCGATAGCGGCTTGCCGCCGGATGGGCGGCGCGCTTACATCGACCCCGATGACCCAAGATGCGGAGAGCCTCTGGCGCGGCAGCGCCTATCGTCACCCGACACCCTGGGCGACCGACTTCCCGCCATTGTCGCTGGTCGACATGTTCGAGACCACCGCGCGGGAGTATCCAGAGCGGCCGTTGCTCGACTTTCTCGGCCGCCGCTATTCCTATGCCGAGGTGATGGATGGCGCCGCGCGCGTCGCCACCGGACTGGCACGGATGGGTTATGGGCCCGGCGACCGGATCGGCCTGTTCCTGCCCAACGTCCCGCATTACCTCGCCGCTTATTACGGCGTGCTCAAGCTGGGTGCGACGGTGGTCAATTTCTCCCCGCTCTACACGGTCGACGAGCTGGCGCACCAGGTCGAGGATTCAGGAACGAAGCTGCTCTTCACGCTCTCCGCGAGCGCGTTGCTGCCGACCGCACTCAAGGTACTGGACCGGAGCGGACTCGAACGGCTGGTGGTTGGGTCGGTGGCGGGTGCCCTGCCCGCGGCCAAGTCGCTTCTCTATCGGCTGTTCCGCGGCAAGGAAGTAGCGAAGCGGCCCGACGATGCCCGCATCACCGCCTTCTCCGCGCTGATCGCCAATGACGGCAAGCGCGATTTCCCGGCGATCGATCCGACCACGCATCTCGCGCTGATCCAATATACCGGCGGCACGACGGGCACGCCCAAGGGCGCGATGCTGACGCATCAGAATTTGTCGGCCAATGCCCGGCAGGTCGAGGGGCTGGATCCGCACCCCGGCGAAGAGGACCGGATCATCGGCGTGCTGCCGCTGTTCCACGTCTTCGCCAATACCTGCGTGATGAATCGAACCGTCGCGAACGGCGGGATGATCGTACTGCTGCCGCGCTTCGACGGCGCGCAGGTGCTGGCGGCGATCGAACGGACCAAGGCGACCGCGCTGCCCGGCGTACCGACGATGTACCAGGCGCTGCTCGATCATCCCAAGCTGGCGTCTTCGGACCTTTCCAGCCTGAAATATTGCATCTCGGGCGGTGCTCCCCTCCCTGCCGAGGTCAAGGCGAAGTTCGAAGCGGCGACCGGCGCGCGCGTGATCGAAGGCTATGGCCTGTCGGAGAGTTCGGGCGTCGTCTCGTGCAACCCGTACGAGGGCGAGGGCAAATTGGGCACGATCGGCCAGCCGATCCCGGCGACCGAGGTGCGGCTGGCCGACAAAGAGGATGCGTCGCGCCCCGCCCCCGACGGGCAACCCGGCGAAATCCTGGTGCGTGGGCCGCAGATCATGAAGGGCTATTGGAACCGGCCCGACGCCGATGCCGAGGTCTTCGTGCCCGATGCCGGCGGCGTCTGGCTGCGCACCGGCGATGTCGGCACGATCGACGCGGACGGCTTCATCCACGTCGTCGACCGCCTGAAGGACATGATCGCGGTCAGCGGATACAAGGTGTTCCCGAGCCAGGTCGAAGCCGTGCTCTACCGCAATGCTGCGGTGAAGGAGGCGTTGGTGATCGGTGTCCCCGACACCTATCGCGGCGAGCAGCCGCGCGCCTACGTGACGCTCAACGATGGCGCGACGGCCACCGGCGACGAGATCAAGGCGTGGCTCAATCCGCAGCTCGGCCATCACGAGCGCGTCGATCGGGTTGTGGTGCGCCTCGCCTTGCCCAAGACGCTGGTCGGCAAGCTCAGCCGCAAGGAATTGGTCGCCGAGGTTCAGGCGGAGATGCGCGACCCGAAAATCACTGCCCCGAATCGTTGAGGATCGAGATCGCGGGGCGGCCGACCATCGCCGTCACGGTCTTCGGCATGCGGGCTTCGAGCGGGGCGAGCCATTTGCCGACGCCGCTGCCGATCGAGATCTGGGGCTGCGACGGGGAGACATCGGCTTGCTTTTCCCATTGCGCGATCAGCGCGCGCCCGTCCTCGCCGGCTTTGGCGAGCGGCACCGGCTGGCGCAGCGCATGGTTGATCATCGCGTCGCCGAAGAAGGTCCAGTCGCGGTCCGCCGCGCATCCGAACGAGGTGCGGTCGGCCGAGGCCGCGGTGAACAAGGCGGTCGTCTCGCTGGCCAGCGCGGGCACGAACACGCCCGAATAACAGGCAGACAGGATCAACAGCCGGTTCCTGATCCCCAATTCCTCGAACATCCGTGCCATCCGCACCGGCGAGATGATTCCGAACCCCTCGTCGCCGTCGTGATAGGCCAGCCCAACCGGCGCGCCATGCCCGGCAGTGTAGAGCACCAGAACGTCCTCGTTGCGGTCCATCAACTCGGCTACCCGCGCGAGCGTCAGCGCGAGCGCGCGGGGCGTGCCGTTGGGCAAGTCGCTCGGGCCTGACCCGTCGGTGCCGGCCAGCACGATCGTGTGCCCGACCGCATTGTAGCGCCGCGACAGCACCCTGCCCGCCTCGCGCGCTTCGCGTCCGAAGATCGGATCGCTGTCGAGCCCGACCACCAGAACATAGGCGTCGACCACGCCCTTCTTCTGCGGCTGGAGGGCAGCAAGCGCCTTGTCGAGCCGGCGCTGGTCGGCCAGCATCCAGACCGGCGATCGGTCGCGCTCAAGTTCAGGACCGAGTTCGAGCGACGCTTCCGCCGCCCCCCGGTCATCGCCAGTGCCGAGGCCCGGCCAGCCGGTGGTATGCTGAGGTGCGACATAAGCATTCGTCGCCTGTCCAATTGCCGAGCCGGCGAGCGACAGGCTGACGGAAAGCGCCGCTGCAAGCACGACGAAGCGACGGACAAACTGGTGACGCATGCGACTGGCCCCCGTTATCGTATGTCGAAACGTGGCGTCGCGCGGAGCGAAGTCAAGCGGCGGCGCGAACAACCCAATGCGAGGACGCGTAGCGACGTTCAATCGCGACGATATTCCTCGTCGCTGACCTTCTCCAGCCAGTCTACCGCCTTGCCGTCGAGCCGCTCCTGGATGGCGATATGCGTCATCGCATTGGTCGGCGTCGCGCCGTGCCAATGCTTCTCGCCGGGCTCGAACCAGATCACGTCGCCGGGACGGATTTCCTCGACCGGTCCGCCGTCACGCTGGACCCAGCCAAGCCCGGCGGTGACGATCAGCGTCTGGCCGAGCGGGTGCGTGTGCCATGCGGTGCGCGCGCCGGGCTCGAACGTCACGCAGGCGCCGGCGACGCGCGCGGGATCGGGTGCGGTGATCAGCGGATCGATCCTGACCATGCCGGTGAACCCGTCCGCCGGGCCCTTGCCCGACGGCTGCGAGCCGCTCCGCTTGATGTCCATGGCGTCCGTTCCTCTTCGCAACCGCTAGCTTGCCGTCTGCAACGCACGCCGCAACGGCAATATCCGGTCAGTTGCCGACCAGCGCCTGATCGCGCAGGCCGCGCCAGACTTTCAGCGCTTGCACGGTTTCCGGCACGTCGTGGACGCGGAGCAACTGGACGCCGGCTTCCGCTCCCTTGAGCGCCAGCGCGATCGAGCCGCCGAGGCGCTGATCGGCGGCCGCCTCGTTGGACAGCGCGCCAATCATCCGCTTGCGGCTGGCGCCGAGCATGATCGGACAGCCGAGGCCGTGGAACATGGCGAGGCCGTTGATCAGCGAGAGATTGTCCTGGAGCGATTTGCCGAAGCCGATGCCAGGATCGACAATGATCTTGGCGCGATCGACACCGCCGGCGACGACCGCCGCGATCCGCGCGTCCAGCCAGTCATAGACCTCGGTCAGGACGTCGCCGTAGCCGCTACCGCCGTGCGGGCCCTTGGCGGGATCGGGCGAGTGCATGAGGATGACGGGGCACCCGGCCTTGGCCACCACGTCGAGCGCGCGATCATCCCATAGCAAAGCCGCCACGTCGTTGACGATGCTGGCGCCGGCGGCGAGCGCCGCCTCCATCACCATCGCCTTGCGCGTGTCGACCGACACCAATGTCCCGGCGCGCACCAGGCCGCGTACGACCGGCTCGACGCGCTTCTTCTCATCCTCTTCCCATACGAGATCGGCGCCGGGCCGGGTCGATTCGCCGCCGACGTCGATCAGCGCGGCTCCGGCCGCAGCCATCGCGACCCCCGCGGCGACGGGATCGTTTTGTTCGCCGCCATCGGAAAAGCTGTCGGGAGTGACGTTGAGAATCCCTGCGACCGAAGGCTGGTCGAAGCGGAGGGTCCGCTCGCCGAGGGTCAGCGGCGCGCGCGGGCGGATAATCATGGCATGAAGTTCGGCGGCGCGCTCGTCATCGGCGCCGAGCGTGCGATCGAACTCGGCGATGGAGACGGTGCGCTTGGCGCCGCCCTCGATCACTTCATAAGCCCCGAACCACTGCATCCCACCGGCCAGCCGGGCAACTTCGCCATCGCGGCCGATCGGGGTGTCGACGAATTGAACAGGGCGGAGGTGGAGTTTGGCCATTCATTCACCTTCGTCATGCCGGGCTCGTCCCGGCATCCACCGCGCGGCTGGAACCGCGCGTTTCGGGTTTGCTGCACGGTGGACCCCGGGACAAGCCCGGGGTGACGCATTTCCGGAATTGGGTCTTAAGGCTGCGTCGCCAGCAGATAGTTCTGGCGCAGCGCGTCGATCGGCTTGAGCCCGTCCACCGCTTCATAATGCCAGAAGGTCCAGCCGTTGCACGCGGGAGCGTTCTGCAAAGTCGCACCGAGCTTGTGGATTGATCCCGCCTGGCCGCAATTGCTCTTGAGCGAGCCATCGGCACCGACGGTCGCCTTCCAGCGCCGCTTGCCGTCGGTCAACACCGTGCCCGGCGACAGCATGCCGTTCTCGATCAAGGCACCGAACGCGACGCGCGGCGCCGCCTTGGGGCTCTGCATCGTGGTCAGCGCCGATTCGTCGAGCGGCAGCGCGGCGGCGATGCGTTCCTCGGCCGCTTCGATATAGACCGGCTCGCGCTCGATCCCGATCCAGTGCCGGCCGAGCCGCTTGGCGACCGCACCGGTCGTGCCGGTGCCGAAGAACGGATCGAGCACCACGTCGCCCGGCTTCGAGCAGGCGAGCAGGATGCGGTAGAGCAATGCTTCGGGCTTCTGCGTCGGATGAACCTTGACGCCGTTCTTCTTGAGCCGCTCGGGCCCGCCGCAGATCGGGAATTCCCAGTCGGAGCGCATCTGCAGCTCATCGTTGAGCGTCTTCATCGACCGATAGTTGAAGGTGTATTTCGCACCCTCGCCGGTTGACGCCCAGATCAATGTCTCATGCGCATTGGTGAAGCGCGTGCCCTTGAAATTGGGCATCGGGTTGGCCTTGCGCCAGACGATGTCGTTGAGGATCCAATAGCCCAGATCCTGGATCGCCGACCCGACCTTGAAGATGTTGTGATAGCTGCCGATCACCCAGATCGAGCCGTTATCCTTCAGAATGCGCTTCGCCTCGCCCAACCATTCGCGGGTGAAGCGGTCATAGATCGCCAGGCTGTCGAACTTGTCCCAATCGTCGGTGACCGCGTCGACATGACTGCCGTCGGGACGCGACAGGTCGCCGCCGAGCTGAAGGTTGTAGGGCGGATCGGCAAAGATCAGGTCGACCGACTTGGCCGGCAGCGCACGCATGGTCTCGATGCAATCGCCCATGACGATGCGATCGAGCGGGAGTTCGCCGGGCACGAGCACCGACGGCGCAATACGCGCACTAACCTTCTCGATGACCCCCATCGGCAACCACTCCCCGCAATGACACGCGCACGAAAACCGAGCGCGCGGACTCCGGTCAAGCGAAGTTTAGTTAACGAGTTCGGTTGCCAAATGGTTAAGGGAGCGGAACATTTTACGACCCTTACCGGATATTGAGTCCGAAGTTATCCACAGCCCCAATCTATGGGGTGTGGCACAAAAGACTCTTAAAACGGCAGAACCGAAATTTCTTGTGGCTGCGCCGCTCGGGCGACCGGCGCGAAGCTCCGGCGATGCAGCGGACAGGGTCCGTGCTCGCGCAGCGCGCGCAGATGTTCAGGCGCGCTATAGCCCTTGTTCGAATGCCAGCCGTAATGCGGATATGATTCGGCATGGGTGATCATGATCGTGTCGCGCGTGTGCTTGGCGACGATCGACGCGGCGGCGATCGACATGCTGATGCCGTCGCCGCCGACGATCGCGGTTGCCTGATACGTCCAGCGCGGCACACGGTTGCCGTCGACCAGCACATGGCCCGGCGGACAGCCTAGCGCCTCGACCGCGAGTGTCATCGCCTTCATCGTCGCCCAATAGATATTGAGCGTATCGATTTCGTCCGCCTCGCAAATGCCGATGCCGACGGTCGCGCAGTCCATCAGCCGGGCGTGCAACCGGGCGCGCTCGGCGGCGCTGAGCTTCTTCGAATCGTCGAGCCCGCGCGGGATGCCCTTGGCCGGCAGGATCACCGCCGCCGCGACTACCGGTCCGGCGAGCGGTCCGCGCCCGGCTTCGTCGACGCCGGCGACCGGAGCGAGGCAGAGCTTTTCGTGTTTGAGGCCGGGCATCAGCCGAGCCGCCAGGGCGGATAGCGCCGGTTCTCGCCAGCCTGGTACAGGCACACGGGATTGCCCGACGGATCGGTCAGCCGGGCTTCGCGCCACAGCCAGGGTTGGTCGGTAGGGGGTTGGTCGAAGGTCACGCCTGCATTCTCTAACCGTTCGACCTCGGCATCCAAATTCTCGCACTCGAAATAGACGGTGGGCCGTGCCCCGACCTCGACCGACAGCGTGGCGCCGCCCGCAGCTTCGAACCGAGCATAATGCGCATCGTCCGTGTCCACGATTTGCTTGAGTCCGAGCGTCGCGTAAAAAGCGCAGGAAGCGGTGTAATCGTTGGTCGATACCGTGACCTGATTGAGCCGCGCGCCCGATCCTAGATCGAGTCGGACGGATTGCTGCCCCATCGGCCCATGCCCGCTACCGAGTCCCGGCGCATCCTTGATCGCGATCCGCACGAACTGCCGCGCGCGAACGATCGCAGACTTCCAAGGGCATCCTCGGGCGAGATAGGTCGCGATAGCAGACGCAAGCGTGCAGCCGGTGCCATGCGTTTGATCCGATGCGATCCGGTCACCTCGCCACCGCGTCCACTGGCCGGCCCCGTCGATCAGCCAATCGATGACCTGGTCGCCGTCGCCATGCCCGCCTTTGGCGAGAACCGGCGTTCCGAGGCGCGTCGCATAATCGGTTGCTGCTTCTCGCACATCGTCGGGAAGAGACGCGTCGAGCCCGCACAGGGCCGCGAGTTCGACGAGGTTGGGCGTCACCAGCGACGCTATGCGGCCGAGCCGCTCGAATGCAGCGATCGTCTCGTCATCCGCCAGGACCGATCCGCTCGTCGCGACCATCACCGGATCGAATACGATCGGCACCGACAGATGCTCGAGCACGTCCGCCACCGCATGCGCGGTTGCCGCCGACCCGATCATGCCGATCTTGACCGCGTCGACGCCGATATCGGTCACCACCGAATTGATCTGCGCGATCACCATCTCGGTCGGCACCGTCAGCACCGCCTGGACGCCGAGCGTGTTCTGCGCGGTGATCGCGGTGATCGCGGTCATCGCGTGTCCCCCGAGCATCGTCACCGTCTTGATATCGGCCTGGATTCCCGCGCCACCGCCCGAATCAGACCCGGCGATGATCAGGACGCGCGGCGTCATGCGACGCGAACCGAGAAGAGAATGGCGATACCTAACTTCACAAAGTCATACCTCAGCGCCCTAACTCCCTCTCCCCATCGGGGAGAGGGAGAATAGCCTATCCGCGCTTCCGCGCCTGCGGATAGCTGCCCAGCACGCGCATCCACTTCGAATGGAAGCCCAGTTCCTCCAGCGCGCGATCGAGATTCTCGTCGCCCGGCCGTCCCTCGACATCGGCGTAGAAATCGGTCGCCGCGAAGCTGCCGCCGCGCTGATAGCTTTCGAGCTTGGTCATGTTGACGCCGTTGGTCGCGAACCCACCCATCGCCTTGTACAAAGCGGCGGGGACGTTCTTCACCTCGAAAATGATCGTCGTCATGAACGGACCGTCACCCGTCAGCGGGCGGCTGCCCCGCGCCAGGGTCACGAAACGCGTTGTATTATGCTCGGCGTCGGCGATGTTGCTCGCCAGCGTTTCAAGGCCGTAGATCTTGGCCGATGGCGGCGGCGCGAGCGCGGCGATCTTGGGGTCGTTGATCTCGGCGACCAAAGCTGCGGCGCCGGCGGTGTCGGGATAGGCGATCGGGTTGATGCCGCGCGCCTTCAGCCAATGCCGGCATTGGCCGAGCGCCTGGGGATGGCTCATGGCTTCCTTGACGCCGTCGAGCGGGCCGACGCCCATCAAGGCGTAGCGGATCGGCAGGAAATGCTCGCCGGTGATCACCAGCCCCGATTCGGGCAGCAGGAAATGGATGTCGGCGACACGGCCATGGAGCGAATTCTCGATCGGAATGACCGCGCAATCGGCGCGTCCTTCCTTCACCGCGTCGATCGCGTCGTCGAAGCTGAAGCACGGTAGCGGCAGTCCATTGGGGAACGTTTCCTCCACCGCAACATGGCTGTTGGCGCCCGGCGCGCCCTGAAACGCCACGGCGCGCTCGGGCTCGCGGGCAGCGGCTTCGGTCATCGCGGCAACGATGGACTGGGCGGGGGCGGCGAAATTCTCCATGGCGGCGGCGATTAGAGGTCCGCACGGGGACTATCAACCCGAGCTTTGTTTGACGCGCTCGCGCGCGTGTCTGACACCAGCCTGCTCCCCCACCCGTCCGCCCAATCAGGATATGCTATGGGCGGACGGGTGGGGGAGCGGGCTGGTGCCGCTCGCGACCGTAGGTCGCCAAACAACAGCCACCTTGCCCCCCGCGAATACGCTTACTAAAGGGCTGCTACTCAATTCAGGGGCGTACGCGAAAAATCATGTCCGACAAGACCAACACGATCGCTGGCTGGACCCTCGCAGGGTGCTTTGTCGCGCTTGGCGCCACGATCGTTGGCGGCATGGTGTTCCACAGCGGCGAGCCGAAGAAGGAAGGCTATCCCGTCGAGGCGGTGGACGAGGGCGGCGAGAGCGGCGCGGCGGCCGAAGTGCCGATCGCGTCCTTGCTGCCCACCGCCGACGCCGCCAAGGGCGCCGAGGTGTTCAAGAAGTGCGCGGCCTGCCACACGATCAACCAGGGCGGCGCCAACGGCATCGGCCCGAATCTCTATGCGACGGTCGGCGAAGCGGTGGCGACCGGCAAGGGCGGCTTCGCCTTCTCCGATGCGCTGAAGGCCAAGGGCGGCAAGTGGGACTTCGATTCGCTCAACGCCTGGCTGACCAGCCCGCGCAAGTTCGCGCCGGGTACCAAGATGACCTTCGCGGGTCTGTCGAACCCCAAGGATCGCGCCGACGTGATCCTGTATCTGAACCAGCAGGGCTCGAACCTGCCCCTGCCGGCCGCGCCAGCCGCTGCCCCGGCGGGCAAGGATGCCAAGGCTGCTGACGGTAACAGCGCGGCGCCGGCTACTGGCAATGCGAGCGCTCCGGCGGACGGCAATGCCACCGCACCGGCTGCGGCTAACACCGCCGCGCCTGCCGCCAAGAAATAAGCTCGAAGATAAATCCTCCCCATGCTTGCATGGGGAGGGAGGGGACGACGCCCGTCAGCGCGGCGTTGTCCCTCGCCAAAATCCCCTCCTGCAGCCTTCGGCTGGTCCCCCTCCCCATCTTGGATGGGGAGGATTTTTCCTTAAGCTATCGCGACGTATTGGCCTGGGCCGCGATCTCGTCGGCGGCATGCTGCTCCGCTTCGGCGAGACCGGTATCCAGTGACCGGTCCTGGTAAAAACGCTGGACGCATTCCCAGCCCTCTTCCGCCGTCTCGCAATAGGTGAAGATGTCGAGATCCTTGGCGCTGACCACGCCTTCCTCGACCAGCGCTTCGAAATTGACCACTCGCTGCCAGAATTCCTTGCCATAGAGCAGCACCGGGATCGGCTGGATCTTCCCGGTCTGGATCAGCGTCAGCAGCTCGAACAATTCGTCGAACGTGCCAAAGCCGCCCGGAAATGCCGCGAGAGCGCGCGCGTGGAGCAGGAAGTGCATCTTGCGAAGCGCGAAATAGTGGAATTGCAGGCTCAGCCGCGGCGTCACGTAAGGATTGGGCGCCTGTTCGTGCGGCAGCACGATGTTGAGTCCGATCGATTCGGCCCCGACATCCGCCGCACCGCGATTGGCCGCCTCCATGATCGACGGGCCACCGCCCGAACAGACGACGAAGTGGCGACGCCCGTCGGTGTCGACCGCGAAGCCCGACGCCAGCCGACCGAGTTCGCGTGCGACTTCGTAATATTTGGACTTGGCGACCAGCCGTTCGGCAATCTTGCGGGACGCGTCATCGGTCGCCGCCGCTAACAAAGCCTGCGCCCTGTCCGGCGCGGGGATGCGGGCCGATCCATACATCACGAAGGTGGAAGCAATCCCCGCCTCATCGATCACCAGTTCGGGCTTGAGGAGCTCGAGCTGGAACCGGACCGGACGCAGATCCTCGCGCAGCAGGAAGTCCATGTCCTGAAAGGCGAGCCGGTAGGCCGGATCCTGGGTCTGCGGGGTGGAGACACCGCCCTTGGCGCGGTCGGCTTCCTGTTTCGCGCGCGGAAAGACGCGCGACGGTACTCGGGTATCAGTCATCCCAGCGCGTTAGAGCAAAGTTGTGACGGATTGAAGGGGGGCTTGGGCGAGGCCCCCTGAGCCCTTTCCCGCGCGCGGGAAAGGGAATCAGCGACAGAAGCTCTTGTGGTCGTCTTCGAGATGCAGATGATCGTGGTGCGCGACATTGTAATCGGGGCTGAGCACGGTGCCGAAGCGCTTGCAGGCGGACGCGTGGATGACGTCGAGAAAGCGTCGCACCTCCGCATCGTCCGATCGCCAGCCGTCCTGGATCGACACCCGGCGTCCATCTGCCAGGATGAACGCAGAGACGTCGACCGCGTTCGCCAGCGCATGGCCCGACAATCGCGTCGTCGGAGCACCGATCGTGTTGCGACAGGCATAGGTGCCGAACGTCTCGACCTTCATCAGGCGGCTGCCGAGGATCTGGTAAGCGGCGGGGGCGACCGCGTTGCGCGTCCAGCCGATGAACTCTTCCGCGAGGCCGCAGCGCATCGCCTTCAGCCCGGTGACGGGAACGCCGATATCGATCAGCTGCACCGCCCCGATGACATTGCAGCCGCCGCCATAGTCGCGGTCCGGAAGCGGCGAATAGCGCACGTCCTCACGCGACAGATCGGCGTAGCACATCTGCGTTTCACGACTGGTCGGCAGATTGAGCGTGACGGGCGGCGCCCCGGCAGGGCGGCGCGGCGGCATATGGTCATTACCCCCTCCGCCGAACAGGCAACCCGACAGCACGAAGCCGAGCAAGGGAACGAGACGCTTCACGCGCATTGATGTGCGCGAACATGGTTAACGAATCGTTAATCGCGCGACGGCACGTGCCGCCGGTCAGGCGAAGGTTTCGGCGTAGTCCGGCCCGTGCTTCTGGAGCTCGTTGAAGCGGCGGATCATCATGATCAATGCGACGGTCAGCGGTACATCGATGAAGAACGATGCCACGTCCAGCCAACTCGCTGCAATCAGTGCCCCGACGTCGCTGACGTTGAGCGAGAGCCGGAAGGAAATGTTGCCGATTATGCTGGTCGCCAGCCACAATCCCCACCACCAGCGCATCACTGCGGGTACGGGGACCGACTCCGGCTCATGAGGACTGACGCTCGTTTGCCACGTCTCGCGCAACCCCTGGAACGGCTTCCACAGGGTCGCCACGGGAACGAAGAACCAGCCGACATTCCATCCGGGCGTTATGGTCATCGAATCGGACAGCGAATGCGCATTTGCATTGACGCGCATGATCCAGCGGGAAACGAAGACGATCGAAATCAGCATTGTCACCAGCACGGCGGTGCTGGTGATGCCCGCGACGGTATCGGCGGTTTCGGGTGCAGGTCCCGCTCCCGACCCCAGCGCGTTCAGCGCCGCTATCGTCAGGCCGCTGCTGATCATAAAGGCAAAATCCGCCGCCAGCCAAACAAGAACGGCAATGATCGCCGCGCGCCCACGCCCGTTCGGATCGCGAAATTCATACATTCGCCCGCTCCCCCTGCCCCGACGCAACTTGCCGCACGTTCGCTTTGCCGTCCAGCGCATGTCGCTTGACGCAGCGCACAATATCTTTAGGGCGGCCGACGGGCCACGCGGTCCCAACGCCGCGCGCGCTCTCTGCGAGGAGAGACTACATGACTGAAACTACCGTTGCCGACGCCACCATTGCGTCCATTGCCAAGCCCGCCACCAAGCCGGCTCGCCCCCATTTTTCTTCCGGTCCCTGCGCCAAGCCTCCGGGCTGGGACGCCTCCAAGCTCGCGGTCGAGGTGCTCGGCCGGTCGCACCGCTCGAAGCTCGGCAAGGCACGGCTGCAATATGCCATCGACCTGATGCGCGAACTGCTCAAGCTCCCCGACTCGCATCGCATCGGCATCGTCCCGGGCTCCGACACCGGCGCGTTCGAGATGGCGATGTGGACCATGCTTGGCGCGCGTGAGGTCACCGCCCTCGCCTGGGAAAGCTTCGGCGAGGGCTGGGTCACCGACGCGGTCAAGCAGCTCAAGATCGAACCGACCGTGGTGCGTGCCGATTACGGCCAGCTGCCTGACCTGACCCAAGTCGACTGGTCGAACGACGTGCTGTTCACCTGGAACGGCACCACCAGCGGCGTGCGCGTCCCCAACGGCGACTGGATCCCGGCCGACCGCGAGGGGCTGAGCTTCGCCGACGCGACCAGCGCGGTGTTCGCCTATGACTTGCCCTGGGACAAGATCGATGTCGCGACCTTCTCGTGGCAGAAGGTGCTGGGCGGCGAAGGCGGCCATGGCGTCCTGATCCTCGGCCCGCGCGCGGTCGAACGTCTGACCGAATATACCCCGGCCTGGCCGCTGCCCAAGGTGTTCCGCCTGGTGTCGAAGGGCGCGCTGACCGAAGGCGTGTTCAAGGGCGAGACGATCAATACGCCGTCGATGCTTGCAGTCGAGGACGCCATCTTCGCGCTCGAATGGGCGAAGTCGGTTGGCGGTGCGCAAGGCCTGATCGCGCGCTCGGATGCCAATGCCGCCGCGCTCGACAAGATCGTGGCGGAGCGTGACTGGCTCGGCCATCTCGCGGTGGACGAGGCGTCGCGGTCGAAGACCAGCGTCTGCCTGACGGTCGCGGGTGCCGACGAGGCGCTGATCAAGGCGATGGCAAGCGCTCTTGAGAAGGAAGGCGCCGCGTTCGACGTCGCCGGCTATCGCGACGCGCCTCCGGGCTTGCGCATTTGGTGTGGCGCGACCGTCGACACCGCCGATATCGAGGCGCTCGGCCCCTGGCTCGACTGGGCCTACGCGACCGCGAAAGCTTCCAACTAATTTTCCCGTCATCCCAGCGAAAGCTGGGATCTCGTGCCGCGAGCGACCGCCTGCCGCCCGAGATCCTGACTTTCGTCAGGATGACGTTTGCAGAAAGGCAAACGTCATGCCCAAGGTACTGATCAGCGACAAAATGGACCCCAAGGCCGCCCAGATTTTCCGCGAACGCGGGGTCGAGGTGGACGAGATCACCGGCAAGACGCCCGAGGAATTGAAGGCAATCATTGGCGAGTATGATGGCCTCGCCATCCGTAGCTCGACCAAGGTGACCAAGGACATCCTCGACGCCGCGACCAATCTCAAGGTCGTCGGTCGCGCCGGGATCGGCGTCGACAATGTCGACATCCCCGCCGCCAGCGCCAAGGGCGTGGTGGTGATGAACACGCCGTTCGGCAATTCGATCACCACCGCCGAACACGCCATCGCGCTGATGTTCGCGCTCGCCCGCCAGCTGCCAGAGGCGGATCTGTCGACCCAGGCCGGCAAGTGGGAGAAGAACCGCTTCATGGGCGTCGAGCTAACCTCGAAGACGCTCGGCCTGATCGGCGCGGGCAATATCGGCTCGATCGTCGCCGACCGCGCGCATGGCCTGCGCATGAAGGTGATCGCGTTCGATCCGTTCCTCAGCCCCGAACGCGCGGTCGAGCTGGGCGTGGAGAAGGTCGATCTCGACGACCTGCTCGCGCGCGCCGACTTCATCACGCTCCACACCCCGCTGACCGATCAGACGCGTAACATCCTCAGCCGCGACAATCTGCTCCGCACCAAGAAGGGTGTGCGCATCATCAATTGCGCGCGCGGCGGGCTGATCGACGAGGCGGCGCTCAAGGAAGGACTCGATTCGGGTCACATCGCCGGCGCCGCGCTCGACGTGTTCGTCGAGGAGCCGGCGAAGGACAGCCCACTGTTCGGCACGCCCAATTTCATCTCGACCCCGCACCTCGGCGCGTCCACGACCGAAGCGCAGGTCAATGTCGCGATCCAGGTCGCCGAGCAGATGGCCGACTATCTGGTGTCGGGCGGCGTCACCAACGCGCTCAACATGCCGTCGCTGTCGGCCGAGGAAGCGCCACGGCTCAAGCCGTATATGGCGCTGGCCGAGAAGCTCGGCTCGCTGGTCGGGCAGCTGACCCACGGCGCGATCGGGCGCATCTCGATCCATAGCGAGGGTGCTGCGGCCGAACTCAACCAGAAGCCGATCGTCTCGGCGGTGCTGGCCGGGTTTCTGCGCACCCAGACCGACACGGTGAACATGGTCAATGCGCCGCTGCTCGCCAAGGAGCGCGGGATCGAAGTGCGCGAAGTGCGCACCGAGCGCGAGGCCGATTACCACACACTGATCCGCGTCTCGGTGAAGACCGAAGCAGGCGAGCGCTCGGTCGCCGGGACCCTGTTCGGCGATCAGGCGCCCCGCCTGGTCGAATTGTTCGGCATCAAGGTCGAGGCCGACCTGGCGGGCCACATGCTCTACGTCGTCAATGAGGATGCGCCGGGCTTTATCGGCCGCCTCGGCACGTTGCTCGGCGAATCGGACGTCAATATCGGCACCTTCCATCTCGGCCGCCGCTCGGCGGGCGGTGAAGCGGTACTGCTGCTGTCGGTCGACGAGGCAGTCGACGCCGACCTCATCGCCCGCGTGCGCCAATTGGCGGGCGTGAAGACGGTGATGGGGCTGAGCTTCTAGCCTATCTAACTCCCTCTCCCCTCTGGGGAGAGGGTCGGGGAGAGGGGCAGTGCCTAAGAAGGACAAAGGCCAGCTAGAGCACGCCAAAGCCATGCGCAGCGAGCCAACCGGCCCCGAGGCGCGCCTATGGTACCATCTCCGCGCCAAACGGCTGAACGGCGTGAAGTTCTCGAACCAGGTGTTGATCGGCCCATACACGGTCGATTTCGCGGCGAGATCGCGAAAGCTCGTGATTGAACTCGACGGGGATAGCCATGCCGGCCAGGAACGCTATGACGCGCGGCGAACCACATGGCTCGAAGAGCAAGGATATCGGGTGATCCGTTTCACGAATTCCGACGTGATGACGAATGAAGCGGCGGTGCTGCAGGCGATCATCGATGCGCTTGCGGCGACTGCCCCTCTCCCCAGCCCTCTCCCCGGAGGGGAGAGGGCGCAGGAATGACTCACGCACTGCTCCCTTCCGGCTTTCACGATCGGCTGCCGCCCGACGCCGATGCGGCGGCGCGGTTGGAGCGGCGCGTGCTCGATGCGGCGCATGCCCATGGCTATGAGCGCGTCGATCCGCCGCTTGCCGAATTCGAGGATGCGCTGGCGCATCGGCTGAAAGCGGCGCGCGCGCAGGATGCAGTGCGCTTCGTCGATCCGATCAGCCAGCGTACCCTCGCGATTCGGCCGGACATCACGGCGCAAGTCGGGCGCATCGCCGCGACGCGGATGGGGCATCATCCGCGGCCGCTGCGGCTGAGTTACGCCGGGTCGGTGCTGCGACTGCGCGCGTCGGAACTATCGCCCGAGCGCGAGCGGCGCCAGGCCGGGTGCGAACTGATCGGGCTCGATACGATCGCCGCCGCGCAGGAAGTCGTGACCGTGGCGGTCGAAGCGCTCGAGGCGGCCGGGGTGACCGGCATTTCGATCGACTTCACCCTGCCCGATCTGCTGGCGACGCTTGCTGCCGGCCCGCTGCCGCTCGACGGCGTGTCGCTCGATGAACTCGCCGACCGGCTCGACGCCAAGGATGCCGGGGCAGTCGCGGCGCTGGCGCCGAGCTATCTGCCGATGATCGAGGCAGCCGGACCGTTCGAGGCGGCGCATGACCGTCTCTGCCGGTTCGACGTCGGCGGCGCGTTGCGGTCGCGGCTCGATGGGTTGTGGAAGGTCGCCGAGGCGGTGAAAGGCCGCGTCGCGCTGACGCTGGATCCGACTGAGCGGCATGGTTTCGAATATCAGACCTGGCTCGGTTTCTCGCTGTTCGCCGACGGCGCGCGCGGCGAGATCGGGCGCGGCGGCAGCTATACGATCGTCCATGAGGACGGCGGCGAAGAGACCGCGATCGGCTTCACGCTGTATATCGACGCGATCGTCGGCGCCGGCCTGGCGCAGGACGAAAGGCGACGGCTGTTCGTGCCGTTGGGCACCGACCCCGCGATCGCGGCCAAGTTGCGCGGCGAAGGCTGGGTGACGGTCGCGGCGCTCGAGGCGGGAGACACGCCCGAGGCGCAGCTTTGTACCCATGTTTTATCAGGTGGTGAGGTTCGCACGATCACCACATAACCCAATCGTCACCCCGGACTTGTTCCGGGGTCCAACGAGCCTCAGGCGGTGTCGCCCGCGGATGGTTGGATGCCGGAGCAAGTCCGGCATGACGAACTGAAGCGAAGGAATAGCAAGTGGCCAACGTAGCCGTGATCGGCGCCCAATGGGGTGACGAAGGCAAGGGCAAGATCGTCGACTGGCTGTCGGAGCGCGCCGACGTCGTCGTGCGCTTTCAGGGTGGACACAATGCCGGCCACACGCTCGTCATCGACGGCAAGACCTACAAGCTCGCCTTGCTCCCCTCGGGCGTAGTGCGCGGCACGCTGAGCGTAATCGGCAACGGCGTGGTGTTCGATCCCTGGCATTTCCGCGACGAAGTGACGCGGATCGCCGAACAGGGCGTCAAGGTCACCCCCGAACTGCTCCATGTCGCCGAGACCGCGCCGCTGATCCTGCCACTCCACCGCGACCTCGACGCCTTGCGCGAGGACGCGCTCGATGCGGGCAATTCGGGGCAGAAGATCGGCACGACGCGCCGCGGCATCGGCCCTGCTTATGAGGACAAGGTCGGCCGCCGTGCGATCCGGATCTGCGATCTCGCGCATCTCGATCAATTGGGGCCGCAAATCGATCGCCTCTGCGCGCATCACGACGCGCTGCTCGCGGGTTTCGGCAAGCCGCCGGTCGATCGCGAGGCCTTGCTGGCCGAGCTCAGGGAGATCGCCGACTTCGTACTGCCTTATGCCAAGCCGGTCTGGGTCACGCTCAACGCGGCGGGCGAGCGCGGCAAGCGCATCCTGTTCGAAGGTGCGCAGGGCGTACTGCTCGACGTCGACCATGGCACGTACCCGTTCGTCACCTCGTCGAACACCGTGGCCGGCACGGCCTCGGCGGGATCCGGCCTGGGTCCGTCGCGGGTCGGGTTCGTGCTGGGGATCGTCAAAGCCTATACGACGCGGGTCGGATCGGGGCCCTTCCCGACCGAGCAGGACAACGAGATCGGCGAATATCTCGGCACGCGCGGGCGCGAGTTCGGGGTGAATACCGGGCGTAAGCGGCGCTGTGGCTGGTTCGACGCCGTGCTGGTGCGGCAGTCCGCGGCGGTCAGCGGTATCACGGGCATCGCGCTGACCAAGCTCGACATTCTCGACGGGCTCGACGAGATCAAGATCTGCACCGGCTATCGGCTGGGCGACAAGACCTACGACTATCTGCCCCCGCATCCGCTCGATCAGGCAGCAGTCGAGCCGATCTACGAGACGGTGCCCGGCTGGTCCGAATCGACCGCCGGGGCGCGCAGCTGGGCGGAACTGCCGGCCGCGGCGATCAAATATATTCGCCGGATCGAAGAACTGATTCGGTGCCCGGTCGCGCTGGTATCGACCAGCCCCGAGCGCAACGACACGATCCTGGTACGTGACCCGTTCGCGGACTGACCTTCGGTTCAGCAAAGCCGCCAACCAGCCCTGACACAATTAGGGCCTGCCCCCGCAGCCAGTGCACGCCAGCACCGGCCGCGAGGACAGGCCCATTAGCCCCAACGGATCGCGCCTGGTCAGACGCGAGCCGATTGCATGGGGTGGGCTGGGGCTATCAGTGCTTCTTTTTCTTCTTCTTGCCCGTATCCGCCGACGAGTCGGTCGAACCTGACGTATCGGACGTCGCCGTCGAATCCGTCGTAGTCGACGGAGTGGTGGCGGCATCGGGGGTCGAGCTCGGCGCCGCCGCGTCGGGCGTTGCCGGGGTGGCAGGGGTGGCCGGCGTTGCAGGTTCCGCCGGGGTGCCCATGGAGCCAGGCGTTGCCGGCGTAGCCGGCGTTGCGGGGGTCGCCGGGGTGGTTTGCGCCACCGCAACTCCCGAGACGCCGATGATCAAGGCGCCCGCAAGCATGACAAGCTTCATTCGATACTCTCCTGTCCTGAATGGACCGAAGAGGAAAAGGCTCAGTAACCAAAAGGCTCCATGGCAATGGATCGTCACGTCCACGGAATCGAACGGCTTACCGGAGATTGAGCCTATCGCGAGATTAACTGACGGAAACTCAGCCGTTTTGTGCGCGATGCAACAGCTTTTGGTCGGCCAGAACCAGCGCCACCATCGCTTCGACCACCGGCACACCGCGAATACCGACGCACGGATCGTGGCGGCCCTTGGTGCGGATGTCGGTCGCCTCTCCATCGCGCGTGATCGTCTCGACCGGGGTCAGGATCGAGCTGGTCGGCTTGAACGCGACGCGGACGCGGACCGGCTGGCCGGTGGAAATGCCTCCAGCGATGCCACCGGCATGGTTGGACAAGAAATGCGGGCCGCCGGTCTGGTTGCTGCCCGGGCGCATGGCGTCGGCATTTTCCTCGCCGGTCAATGTCGCGGCAGCGAAGCCGTCGCCGATCTCGACGCCCTTGACCGCGTTGATCCCCATACAGGCATGCGCGAGCTCGGCATCGAGCTTGGCGTAGAGCGGCGCTCCCCAGCCGGGCGGAACGCCCGTCGCCTCGCAGGCGATCACCGCGCCCAATGACGATCCAGCCTTGCGCGCGTCGTCGACCAATTGCTCCCAGCGCGTAGCGGCCTGGGCGTCGGGACAGAAGAACGGGTTATTGCCGATCTCGGCCGGATCGAAGCGCGCATAATCGATCGCATCGCCGCCGATCGCTTCGACCCAGGCGAGGATCGACACTTCCGGAATGACCAGCCGCGCCACCGCGCCCGCCGCCACCCGGCTGGCGGTCTCGCGCGCCGAGGAGCGGCCGCCACCGCGATAATCGCGGAAACCGTATTTGGCGTCATAGGCGTAATCGGCATGGCCAGGGCGATAGGCCTGGGCGACTTCCGAATAATCCTTCGTTCGCTGGTCGACATTCTCGATCATCAGGCTGATCGGCGTGCCGGTGGTGTGACCTTCGAACGTGCCCGACAGGATGCGGACACGATCCGGCTCCTGGCGCTGCGTGGTGAAACGCGACTGGCCCGGGCGGCGGCGGTCGAGGAACGGCTGGATGTCGTCCTCGCTCAGACTCAGCCCGGGCGGGCAACCATCGACGACCGCGCCGATCGCGGGACCGTGACTCTCGCCCCAGGTCGAGAAACGGAAAACGTGACCGAAGGTATTGTAGCTCATAATCCCCTCTCCCCTTGGGGGAGAGGGAGGGGCCCGCTCGGCGCAGCCGAGTGGGAGGGTGAGGGGTCGAGTGCTTCGCAAATGCGCGCCACCACCCCCTCCAGGTTCCGCATCACATCGTCATTTGAAAACCGGATCACGCGAAACCCTTCACTTTCGAGCCGCGCGGTGCGCTGTTCGTCATAAACTTGCTGATGCGCATGCGTGTCTCCGTCAACCTCGATGACTAGCCCGATCTCAGCACAGTAGAAGTCGACCAGATAGCCGCACAACCATGTCTGCTTGCGGAACTTGGCATGAGAGACCTGTCGGTTACGTACCGCAGACCATAGTCTCTTTTCCGGCTCGGTCGGCTCGTGCCTGACCCGGCGCTGGAATTCGAGCGGCTCCTCGCCAGGTGGTCGCTTCATCTCCCCCTCACCCTCCCATCGCTACGCGATGGGCCCCTCCCTCTCCCCTAAAGGGAGAGGGATTTCTCACCTCACGCCAACGCGATATCCGGTGCGTCTTCGGCCTTCATGCCGATGACGTGATAGCCGGCATCGACATGGTGGGTCTCGCCGGTCACGCCCGACGACAGGTCGCTGAGGAAATAGAGCGCCGAGCCGCCGACATCTTCGATCGTGACGTTGCGCTTGAGCGGCGAGTTGAGCTCGTTCCACTTCAGGATCAGGCGAAAATCGCCGATCCCGCTTGCCGCCAGCGTCTTGATCGGTCCGGCCGAAATCGCATTGACGCGGATATTGTCGCGCCCGAGGTCGACCGCGAGATATTGGACGCTGGTCTCCAGCGCCGACTTGGCGATGCCCATCACATTGTAATGCGGCACGACCTTCTCGGCGCCGTAATAGCTGAGCGTCAGCAACGAGCCGCCGTTCGGCATCATCGCCGAAGCGCGCTGCGCCACCGCGGTGAACGAATAGACGCTGATGTTCATCGTCATCAGGAAATTGTCGAGCGTGGTGTCGGCGTACCGCCCGCGCAGCTCGTTCTTGTCGGAAAACCCGATCGCGTGGACGACGAAGTCGATCGTCGGCCAACGTTCCTTGAGCGTCGCGAAGGTCTGGTCGAGCGCCGCCATGTCGCTGACGTCGCAGTCGATCAGGAAGTCGGAGCCGAGTTCGGCCGCGAGTGGGCGGACGCGCTTCTCGAGCGCCTCACCCTGATAGCTGAACGCCATCTCGGCGCCCGCTTCGCGCAGCTTCTTGGCGATACCCCAGGCCAGCGAGCGATCATTGGCGAGGCCCATGATGAGCCCGCGCTTGCCCTGCATTAGTCCGGTCATGCCGCTTCAAACTCCGTTTCTGTTGTCGGCTCTTCCCTTACGTCCTTCAACGGCGTTTCGGCTAGTGCCGCGTTGAGGTGCGCGCCGATCGAAATGCCGAGGCCGACGATCCAGAAGAACAGCAAGGTGACGATGACCCCGGCCAGGCTGCCATAAGTGAGGTCGTAATTGCTCAGGTTGGACAGGAACACCGGCAACAGCAGCGTGGCGCTGATCCACCAGATCGTGGTGAAGGCGGCGCCCGGCCAGCGCGGACAACCCTTTGCTCGATATTTGCCCGGCGTGACCGACAGAAACAGCATGTAGAGCGCGGCGTACATGACGAGTGCGGGAATGATCCGCGACCAGCCCACCCATTGGCCCAACTCGGCCGCCCAGGGAACCATTCGATAGATGAACTGCTCGGTTGCGGTCAGCACGCCCTGGATCAGGAAGGCCAGCAACGCCAGCACGACCGATCCGATGATCACCGCCATCGATCCCAGCCGATAATGCCAGAACGGCTTTTCGAAGGTCACGCCATAGGCACGGCGGAAGATGTCGCGGATCGTCTCGACGAAACTCCCCACCGACCAGAGCGCCACCAACCCGCCGAGAATGAGCAGCGAGCCCGTCCGCGCCGCCAGCACATCGGCGATCGGCTTGCGCAACAGACCGGCGACGGTGGGCGGCAGCGTGAAAAGGAACGAATCGACCGCGCGCAATGCCTCCGTGCTCTGCCCGAAGATCGACGCGATCGCGGCCGCCAGGATGAAGAACGGGAAGACCGTCAGCAGCGCCAGATAAGCGATATTGCCGGCATACATGAACCCGTTGGCGAAGATGCCGACGAACACGCGCTTGGTGACGATCCAGGCACGAACCGGTAGCGGTTTTCCCTCTCGCTCGCGATAACCGCGAAGCCCGCGTGCTTCGGGCGAAAGAGGGGAAAGATGCGACATACAGGATCGTAACCGACGTCAGACGCCGAGGTTGCCGCGCGGATTCCTGTCCTTGTCCTTCCAGCCCTGGACGAACTCGACCAGCGCGTCGTCATCGACCGGCAGATCGACCATCAGGGTCACCAGTTGATCGCCCCGCCCGCCGCCTTTCTTGTGGAACCCCCTGCCCTTCAACCGCAGCGTCTTGCCGGAGGTCGATCCCTTGGGGACGGTCAGCATCACTGCGCCATCGGCGGTCGGCACGCGGACGCTCGCGCCGAGCACGGCTTCGGACAGGCTGATCGGCAAGTCGATCCGGATATCGTCGCCGTCGCGCGTGAAGAAACGGTGCGGCTGCACCTCGATCGTGACGATCGCATCGCCATTGCCGCCCGGCCCGGGCTGGCCCTTGCCGCTCAGCCGCATCTGGGTACCGGATTCGACTCCGGCCGGCAGCTTGAGGTCGATCGTCTTGCCGTCGGCCAGCGTTATCCGCTGCGGCGCCAGCGTCGCGGCGTCGGTGAACGGGACGGTCAGGCGATAGGCGACATTGGCGCCCTTCGGCTGCGGACGGCGCCCGAACCCACCGGCAAAGCCGCCGCCAGCACCACCGGCTCGGCCACGGCCGCCGAACAGCCCTTCGAATAAATCACTGAAGTCCCCCGCCTGCTCGCCGCCGAAATCGGCACGGAAACCGCCTTGCGGTCCGCCGCCTCCAGCGCCGTATCCGAACGGCGCGGCCGGGTTGCCGTCACCGTCGATCTCGCCGCGATCGAAGCGCGCGCGCTTGTCCTTATCGCTCAGCAGGTCATAGGCCGACGTTACCTGGCTGAACTTCTCCGCCGCCTTGGGATTGTCGGTATTGCGGTCGGGATGCAGTTCCTTCGCGAGCTTGCGATAGGCTTTCTTGATATCCGCTTCGGTCGCGGTCCGGGACACGCCCAGCAAAGTATAGGGATCGGCTGCCATGTTGGGCCGCTATTTGGGGGATTGCGCGGCAGAGCGCAACGCGGGCTTTACCGAAGATGCCATCACCGCCTCAGCCGACCGGCGCGACGTCGACCGACACGTCCATCTTCTGCGCGCCCGATCCCAGCACGATGCCGTCGATCGGTGCGATCTCCGCATAGTCGCGGCCGATCGCCATGATGACATGGTCGCTCGCCATCCAGATGCCGTTGGTCGGATCCACGCCGACCCAGCCGCGCGCCGGGCCGCACCACAACATTACCCAGGCATGGGTCGCATCGGCGCCGATCAGCCGCTCCTGCCCTGGCGGCGGGATCGTCCGGATATAGCCGCTGACATAGGCTGCGGGCAGGCCGGCGGCACGCAGGCCGGTGATCATGATCTGGGTCAGATCCTGGCAAACACCACGACGCTTGAGGAACGCCTCGCGCGGAGGGGTATCGACCAACGTCGCGGCGGGATCGAACGCGAAATCTCGTTGAATGCGGCGCGCCAAGGCGATTCCCGCTTCAAGCGCATTGCGATCAGGATCGAGATCCTGCGCACACCACGCAGCGATGTCAGCATCGAGCGGGATCAGCGGCGACGGGTAGAGATAAGCCGAGGGACCGGCAGCGGACAGATCGCGGTTCGCCCGCGCCAGGGCCGCGACCTGGGCCAGCGTCGGATCGTCGGGCTGCGACACCGGTACCATGCGGTCGACCATAACGCGCGAAATGCTTTCGATCGTCAGGTTGCGGACGCGTTCGGTGACGACCAGCCGCATCACGTTGGCCAGTCCGGCTTCGGCCAACGCCGGGCGCGTCTCTCCGGCTGGTGTTACCGCCAGCTCGTAACGCTCGACCTGTTGCCCCGACCACAGGATGGGTTTGAGCCGCAGGTTACAGCGCGCAAAAGCGACCGGCCGACCATAATCGAACCGTGTGACGTGCCGGATATCGTAGATCACGCGAGCGTAAGCCCGCCCGCGCGCAACGGTTCCGCGCCTTGCAGGAAATAGCGGCGCGCGATCGCGTCGGACAAATGCGCGAGCTGGCGTTCGGCATCGTCGAGCAAGCGCACGTCGAGACGCGCGGCGCTCGCCGTCGACAGCAAGGCGCACAGCGCGCGGGCCTCTGCCTGTTGTTCTTCGGGCAGCCCGTCGTCGTTGAGCACCGGAAGTTCGGCGAGATGCTCGGCAATGCGGTCGGCCTGATAGGCGAGGCTGCGCGGATTGCCCGGGTCGAGCGCGACGAGGTCGACTACGGGTACGCGCGCGATCCCGGTCAAATAGCGCTGGCGATAGCCGATCTGGCTGTCGGCCAGATCAAGCAGCGTCGTGAGGTCATCGCTCGACGCCCCGGTCATGCCGAAGGTGCGGACCAGCCGCGCCACCGCCAGCCCGCGTTCGACCCGGCGGCCGAGATCGTGGAAGCGCCATGCCGCGGTGCGGCCCATATGCTCCGCCGACAGGCCCGACAACGCGGCATAGCGCCGCTGCAGTGAACCGCAGCGGTCGAGCATCGATCCCTTGGTCGGATGCGGCGCGTCGAGCAGGCGCACGACATCGGCGGACAGCCGGTCGCGCGATACCTGGGCGATGGTCCGCGCCATGCGGTTGATCGCCGGAATGTTGTTCCAGCCGTCGAGCGCGTCGAGCGCGGTCCGCGCGAGTTGGACGAGGTCGGGGCGTTTGAGATGCGCGGGATGCGCCGCAGCGCCCGCCGCGACTACCAATCCCGCCATCCGCCCGACCGTGTCATGGTCGAGCGCGGCGCCGGCATCGGCATCGATCGAATTGCCGAGCATCGCGCGCACGATCGCCAGCAATGCCTCGCCGCGTTCGAGATAGCGGCCGAGCCAGTAGAAATTGTCCGCCACTCGGCTGGGCAACGTCCCCGGATTGCGCCGGATCTGCGTGCTGTCCGCTGCCGGCAGCAGCGACGCCGGAGGCACCGGGTCGGGGCTGTAGATGGCAACGTCGGCCGACCAAATCCCCTCGCCCATCACCGCGGCGCGGATGTCGGGATGCTCGCCGATCCGCGCGAAGCCGCCCGGCATCACCGTCCAGTCGCCGTCGACCCCACGCGCGGCGAACACGCGCAACGTGAAGGGCCGTGCCGCGAGCTCGTGATCGGCCACCACCGGCATGGTCGACAACCGGACCAGTTCCTGCCCGACATAATCCTGCGGCCGCCGCGCCATGTCGTCGAGCAGCGCCTGGCGCGCCTCGGCCGACAATTCGGATCCCTGCACCGCGCCATCGGGCAGACCGAGCGGGTTCACGCCGAACGCCGGCGCGATCATCAATGTGTCGAGCCGTGCTTTCACCGTAGCGCGCGCCGCATCGTCGCCACACCACCAGGTCGCGATATTGGGCAGCTTGAGTTTCTCGCCGATGATCCGTTCGGCCAGCGCGGGCAGGAATGCCTGCAGCGCGGGGGCCTCGAGCACGCCGGCCCCCGGCGCGTTGGAGATCAGCACATTGTGCGCGGCGAACGCGTCGATCAGCCCGGCGACACCAATCGTCGAATGCGAATCGAACGCGAGCGGATCGAGCATGCGCGGGTCGGCGCGCTGCCACAGCGCATCGACGCGCTTGAGGCCGGCGATGGTGCGGACATAGAGCCGGTCTTCGGCGACCGCGAGGTCGGCGCCTTCGACCAGCAGGAAGCCGAGATAGCGCGCGAGGTGCGCCTGTTCGGCATAGCTGGCGTTCCACCGGCCGGGCGTGAGCAGGCCGATGCGCGGCTCGGCGCGCTTGCACAAAGCGGCGAGACCGTCGCGGAACGCGGTGAAGAAGGGCGCGTGGCGCAGGATGTTGAGCCGTCCCTGCAATCCGCCCAGGGTGCGCGAGGTGGCGAGGCGGTTTTCGAGCGCATAGCCCGCGCCCGCCGGCGCGCGCAGATGATCGGCGAGCACGCGCCACTCGCCATCGGGCCCGCGGCCGAGATCGAACGCGGCGAATTGCAACTGATAGCCGCCGGGCAAGGTCAGCCCGACCATCGGGCGCAGGAATAGCGGGCTGCCGTTGATCAGCGCCGCGGGGATCGCGCCGTCGGCGATCAGGCTGCCGTCGCCATAAATGTCGGCGAGGATGGTTTCGATCAGCCCGGCGCGCTGCGCGACGCCTTCGGCGATCGCACGCCATTCGCTTTCGGCGATCAGCAGCGGGACCGGAGAGACCGGCCAGGGGCGCTCGTCCGAATCGCCGGCGACGCGAAACCCGGTACCGATGTCCTCGGCGTGACGCTGGACGCGTTCCTGGGCGTGCGCGAGGTCGTCGCCCGCGGCGACCGCGAGTTCCTCGAACGCGGCAGTCCAGGCGGCCTGGTCTCCGCTGGCGACGACGTCGCCTGTGCCATCGCCGACCCGCCCGCGATAGTTCGCCAGCCAGCGCGCGGCATGCGCCGTGGCGTCGAACAAACCTTCGCTGAGTGCGTGACTGGCCAATCGGGCCTCCCCTTGGGAAAGGCTAACCACCACAAACCATGCTGCGTGGCAACATTATTGGGGTCGGACAAACATCTAATTCGTCATGCCGGGCCCGTCCCGGCATCCAACGTGCAGGTTAAGCGAGAAGCTCGAGCCTCTTGTCCTGCGCCTGCCGCCCGTTGGACCCCGGCACAAGGCCGGGGTGACGGTGGGATGGGTCAGAGGTTCGGCAGCACCTGCCGCGCTACTCCCCAGCCTGCCAGGCCCTTTGACGAGGCGCGCTTCAGCAGTTCGTCCTGGTCGCCGACATGCCATTTCGCCGGGGTGTCGAGATCGCCAAGTTCCGCCCAGGTGACCGGCACCGCGACCGGGGCCTTGGCGCGTGCCCGCGCCGTGTATGGCATCACCGCCGTCGCGCCGCGCTGGTTGCGCAGCCAGTCGAGGAAGATCTTCCCCTTGCGCTTGGCCTTGGACATGGTCGCGGTGAAGCGGTCGGGTTCGGCCTGGGCCATCGCCCGGACGAAACGGTCGGCGAAATCCTTGACCGCCGGCCATTCGGCCTGGGGTGTCAGCGGGACGACGACATGGACGCCCTTGCCGCCAGAGACCATCGCGAAGCTGACCAGCCCGATCTCGGCGAGATGCGCCTTGATCTCGGCCGCCGATTTCTTCACCTCGTCGAAGCCAAGTCCCTCGTCGGGGTCGAGGTCGAACACCAGGCGATCGGGCTTTTCGACATCGGCGACCGACGATCCCCAGCCGTGAAACTCGATCGTGCCCATCTGGACGCATTGCAGCAGTCCATCGGCATCGTCGACATAGAGATAGGGCTCGACCGACCCGTCCTTCTCCTTGATCTTCACATGCTTGACATGCTCGCCGAACGAGCCGGCATCGTGTTTCTGGAAGAAACAATGTTTGCCGCGCCCCTGGGGGCAGCGCACCAGGCTGATCGGCCGGTTGGCGATCCATTGCAGAGCGACCGGCGCCATCGCTTCGTAAAATGCGGCGAGATCGCCCTTGGTCACCGTCGAATCGGGGAAGATCAGCCGATCGGGATGCGTGATGTTGACGCTCGATGTTTTCGGCTTGGGTGCCGGCTTGGCTGTTTCCTCGACCACCTCTTCGGCCTCCTTGTCGCCGCGCAGCCCCAGGAAGCTCGGATGCCGCAGGACCTTGTCTGGCGTCGTCTCGGTATAGGCAATCTCCGCGACGAGCTTGGGCGTCACCCAATGGACGCGCCGGGTCGCCGCGCGCGGCGCCTCGACCGTCGGCGTCTTGCGAGCGAGGCGATCGAGCCTGCCCCGGAGATCGTTCATCGTCTCGACCGAAAAGCCGGTGCCGACCTTGCCCGCATAACGCAGCTTGCCGTCTTCGTTGACCCCGAGCAGCAGCGCGCGAAACCCGCGCGACTTGTCGCTCTCGGTCCAGCCGACGATCACGAATTCCTGGCGCTGCAGGCATTTCACCTTGAGCCAGGCCTGGGTGCGGCGGCCGGCATAAGGTGCGTCGGCGCGCTTGCAGACGATCCCCTCATAGCCCTCGCGGCACATCGTCTCGAACAATTTCTCGCCTTCGCCGACGATATGCTCGGCATATTGCAGGCGGGCATCGGCGCCCTCGAGCAGCGGACGCAACCGTTCCTTGCGCTGAACCTGGGGCAATTTGGCGAGGTTTTCCCCGTCGAGCTCGAGCAGGTCGAAGGCGAACAAGGTCATCTCGCCGTCGTTCGAGATGGCGTCCTTGAGCGTCGAGAAATCGGGTTTGCCGTCCTTGAACGCGACGATCTCGCCATCGATCAGCGCCGATCCCACTGGCAACTCGGCCGCCGCGTCGGCGATCGCGTGGAACTTGTCGGTCCAGTCGAGGCCATTGCGCGTATAGACCTTGGCCTTGCCGCCACCGATCGCGATCAGCGCACGATAGCCGTCATATTTGACTTCGTGAATCCACCCGGTGCCGGTGGGGACACTGTCGACCAGGGTGCAGAGCTGCGGGTCGCGGAACTTCGGCAATTCCTTCCCGGCACGGGGAGGGGGACCGCGCCGCGTAGCGGCGTGGTGGAGAGGGCCCGTCGCACTTGAACCGCTCTTGGCCGGGCCCCCTTCACCGCCGCTTCGCGTCGGTGCCCCTCCCCGTGCCGGGGAGGATTTTAGTTTTTTCCAGCTCGCCAGTTCCTTGGCCTTCTTGGCGCTGGCAATCTCGGCCATCGAGCGGCCGGTCTTCACGCTGGTTACCTCGTTCTCGACCAGATCGTCCGAGCCGCCGGCATAATCATCGTCGATCTTGCGCAGCAGCCAGTTGGTATTGCGTTCCTTGCCGCGCGGTTTGAGCCGGATCAGCAGCCATTCGCCCTTCATCCGCTCGCCGTGGAGGATGAAATGGAGATGGCCTTCTTTCAAATCCTTGGCCGATTTTCCGGGGATCGGCTCCCACCAGCCGTCGTCCCACAGCATCACCGTGCCGCCGCCATATTCGCCTTCGGGGATCGTCCCCTCGAAATCGGCATAGCTGATCGGATGATCCTCGGTTTGGACCGCGAGGCGCTTGTCGTCGGGGTTGAGGCTGGGGCCGCGCGTCACGGCCCAGCTCTTCATCACGCCATCGACTTCGAGCCGCAAATCCCAGTGCAGGCGCGTCGCGTCGTGCTTCTGAACCATGAAGCGATGACCAGTATCGGCGGCGCGTTCGCCTTTGGGTTCGGCGGTCTTCGAGAAGTCGCGCTTGGCGTTATATTTGGCGAGAGGGTCGCGGTCAGCCATGGGCAGCCCCCATCGTCATCCCAGCGAAAGCTGGGATCTCTTGCCGCGAGAGCAGGACAGGAGCCTCTTGAGACCCCAGCTTTCGCTGGGGTGACGGATTAGCTTTAGGCACGCTTCTTCGCCGCGGCAGCGCGCGCCGGAGCTTTCTTGTGCGCGGTTTTCTTGGTGGTGGTGACGCTCTCCTTCTGCGCGGGTTTCGCGGTCGGTTTCTCGATCGATTTCTTGAGCGCGGCCATCAGGTCGATGACGTTGGAGCCTGAGCGGCCGGTGCCCTCGTCATCCTTGTCCTCGATGATCTTGCGGCGCGATTTCTGCTTGGCCTTGCGTGCGATCAGATCCTTCAACGCATCGACATAATGGTCGTGGAACTTGGCCGGATCGAACTTGGCGGATTTCTTGTCGATCAGCGTGGTCGCCAGGTCGAGCAGATCCTCATCGGGCTCGTCATCCGGGATGTCGCGGAAATAGCCCTGGGCTCGGTTGACCTCGGCGGCGTAGCGCAACGTTTCGAGCACCATGCCGCGCCCGCATGGTTTCAGGCTGACGACATATTCGCGCCCCCGCATCGCGAGTTGGCCAATCCCGACCTTCTTCGATCGCCGCAACGCCTCGCGCAGGACGATGAACGCCTCTTCGGCCAGGTCATCGGCCGGCACGACGAAATAGGGCCGTTCGTAATAGAGGACGTCGATCTCATCCATGTCGACGAACTGGGTGAGCTCGAGCGTCTTTTTCGATTCGAGCTTCACCGCGTCGATCTCGTCCTGGTCGAGCAGGACATATTCGCCCTTCTCGAACTCGAATCCCTTGACGATCTCATCGGGGTCGACCTCGCCGATGCCGGGGACGGTCTTCTCATATTTGATCCTTTTGCCCGAGGGTTCGTGGATCTGATGGAACGCGACCTGGGCGCCCGATTTGGTCGCGGTGTAGATCTCGACCGGGATCGAGACGAGCGCCAGCCTGATCTGTCCCTGCCAATAGGCCCGTGCGGCCATGAGTCACCTCCGTTGCGAAACCGATTCAATTCCTGGGGAGAAGAGTCGTTCCGCCATCAAATCCTCCCCGCTTGCGGGGAGGGGAACCGCCGGCGCAGCCGGTGGTGGAGGGGGCGGGCCATATATATCATCATTCACGGCCC
>NZ_BCYX01000025.1 GCF_001598415.1 Sphingomonas mali NBRC 15500 | reverse complement strand
CAAGCGGGAGAGGGGTGATTTTGGAGCGATAGATTGCCTTCCCATTCCGGCATTTTCACCGTTATCGAGCGCGCCGCGCGCAAGGCGGCGCCGCGCCTGCGCCGCGACTTCAACGAGGTTCAGCACCTCCAGGTCAGCCGCAAGGGGCCGGCCGATTTCGTGTCGATGGCCGACAAGCGCGCCGAGGAAACGCTGGTCGACGAATTGCGCAGGGCGCGGCCTGACTGGTCGATCCTGGCCGAGGAAGGCGGGGAGATCGCCGGCGATCCGAACAAGCCGCGCTTCATCATCGATCCGCTCGACGGCACGTCGAACTTCCTCCACGGCATCCCGCATTTCGCGATTTCGATCGCGGTCGAGGAGCCGATGGCGAACGGCAAGCGCGAGATCACGACCGCGCTGGTCTATCAGCCGCTGACCGACGAGAGCTTCTGGGCGGAAAAAGGCAAGGGCGCCTGGCTGCAGGATGCGCGGCTGCGCGTCTCGTCGCGCCGCGATCTTGCCGACGCATTGATCGCGACCGGCATCCCGTTCCTGGGTCACGGCAATTTCACGCAATGGAGCCGTATCTTCGGCGCAGTGGCGCCCGAAGTCGCCGGAATCCGCCGGCTCGGCTCGGCCGCGCTCGACCTCGCCTGGGTCGCGGCGGGGCGGTTCGACGGCTTTTGGGAATCGGACCTGCAGCCTTGGGATGTCGCGGCGGGTATGCTGCTGGTCAAGGAAGCTGGCGGGTTCGTTACAGATTTCCGCGGCGGCGACCGCACGATGGAACGCAACGAATTCCTTGCGGCCAACGACGTGCTCCATTCCAAACTGCACAAGCTGATCGCGGGCGCCTTGCGCTGATGCACTCGCTGGCCGCCCTGCGGGCCGGGGCGGCATTGCCACCCATCACCTGCACCGATCGTTTCGTTCCCATTATGAGTATCTCGGGAAATTACATAACCCGACCTTAACGAGGGCGAGACTATGCGGGCGCATGGTTTCGACGCCCACTTCGACGTTCCGGGACGACGCGTTCCTGAAGACTCGGATCGAGGCGATCTATTCGATCGCGCTGGCGATGATCGGCATGGACCTGCTCGGCTCGGCGATGATGGCCGGCCTTTTCTGGCAACAGGGCAACAATATCTGGCTGCCGATCTGGGTACTCGCCAGCGTGATCATTATCGCCTCCCGCGGCGTAGCGGCGATGGCCTATAAATCGGGCCTCTTCCCCAATATTCCGATCCGCCATTGGGCGGCATCGCTCGTCATCTTTGCCGGCGCTTCCGGCTTGCTCTGGGGCGGAGCGCTGGGCCTGATCGTTGCCACCGGCACCGACAACCAGGTGATGTTCGCGGTCTGCGTCGCGCTGAGCGGGTTGACGCTATCGATCGCGCATGTCGCCTATTGGCCGATGTACGCGGCGTTCGAGCTGCCGGTAATGATCGCGGCGGCACTGGGCTTCTTCATCAGCGACCGTCCCGGCCACTGGCCACTGGCCGGTGCTGCGACGGTGATGACGGTCGTGCTGCTGAGCGTCAGCCGTCGGCTAGCGGGGCAAGTGCTCCACGCGCATCGGCTGGCGGCCGCCAACCAGGCGCTGGTCGAATCGCTGGGTGCGCGCGGCAAGGCGCTCGAACAAGCGTGCGACGCGCTCGAACGCGTCAGCCGCACGGATCCGCTGACGGGGCTGGCCAACCGCCGCCAGCGCGACAGCCGGCTGGCCGACGAATGGGAGCGGGGGCTGCGCTCCGGCGGCCCGCTCGCGGTGGTCGCAATCGACGTCGATCACTTCAAGCGGTTCAACGACACCCACGGCCATAGCGAAGGCGATCGCTGTCTGAAGGCGGTTGCGGAGATGCTCCAGGCGGGCCTTCGTGGACCGATCGATCTTGCCGCGCGCCATGGCGGTGAGGAATTCATGCTGATCCTGCCCGGAGTCGACCGCGCCGGCGCCGCCTCGATTGCGGAGCGGGTCCGCGTGATGGTCGCGACGTGCAGCAGCGATGCCGGGTTCGCGCTCCCCGAAAAGGTCACGATCAGCCTTGGCGTCGCGGCAATCCATCCGGCGCCAGGCCGCTCGGTCCACGAACTGACCATCGCCGCCGACGCCGCGCTGTATCGCGCGAAAATGGCGGGAAGAAACCGTTACGAGCTCGCCGCCGTCGACAGCGTCGCCGCCGCCGCCTGAGTTCTCGCTAATTGCGAATCATTCTCACGGGTTCGAGGCCTTGCCCGACTCCGGGTGCCGTCCTAGAGACGCCGCAACGTTTCGCACCTGCGAGAGACAATAGTGGTCGATCTGTCACAATATCTGCCGATCCTGCTGTTCCTCGGCGTCGCGATCGCGCTGTCCAGCGCGTTCGTGTTCCTGCCGATGATCGCGGCCCGCTTCACCGGCGCGCACAAGCCGAATCCGGAGAAGCTCAGCGAGTATGAATGCGGCTTCCCCGCGTTCGAGGACCCGCGCAGCCAGTTCGACGTCCGTTTCTATCTCGTCGCCATCCTGTTCATCGTGTTCGATCTGGAAGCGGCGTTCATTTACCCCTGGGCAGTGAGCGTGTTCTCGCTCGGCTGGACCGCGTGGATCAGCATGATGATCTTCATCGCCGAACTCGCGCTTGGCCTCGTCTATGCCTGGAAGAAGGGAGCGTTGGATTGGGAATGACCCCTTCGATTATCGGACATTCGGGACCGGTCGAGCTGCCGATGGCCGCCAGCGGGCAGGCGATCGTGCCGCCCGATCAGGGTTTCTTCGATGGCCTGAACGGTGAGCTCCAGGACAAGGGCTTCCTTGTCGTCGGCGCCGAAGAGCTGTTCCAATGGGCGCGCACCGGCTCGCTATGGTGGATGACTTTCGGCCTGGCTTGCTGCGCGGTCGAGATGATCCACGTCAACATGCCGCGCTACGACCTGGAGCGTTTCGGCGCCGCGCCGCGGGCCAGCCCGCGCCAGTCCGACGTGATGATCGTCGCCGGCACGCTGTGCAACAAGATGGCCCCGGCGCTGCGCAAGGTCTACGACCAGATGTCGGAGCCCAAATACGTGATCTCGATGGGCAGCTGCGCCAATGGCGGCGGCTATTATCATTACAGCTACAGCGTCGTGCGCGGCTGCGACCGCATCGTGCCGGTCGACATCTACGTGCCTGGCTGCCCGCCGACCGCCGAGGCGTTGCTGTACGGCATCATGCAGCTGCAGCGGAAAATCCGCCGCGCGGGGACGATTGAGCGGTGATGTTGGTGCTTAATTCCTTCTCTCCGTTCGTGCTGAGCTTGTCGAAGCACGTGTTCGGGGCACGCCCTTCGACAGGCTCAGGGCGAACGGTGGATTTTTCGGCATGAAGTCGGCTGCTCCCGCTTATGCGCCCAATGACGGCGTGATTGACGTTGCCGAGACAACACTCGGCGGCCGCATCCTGTCGAGCCTCGAAGCTGCGTACGAAGTGTCGTTCACCGTCGACCGCGAAAGCCTGGTCGAGACGATGACCTTGCTGCGCGACACGCCGGGCCTCGAATATCAGCAGCTGATGGAGATTGCCGGGGTCGATTATCCCGACCGGGCGGACCGGTTCGAGGTGGTCTATTGCCTGCTGTCGCTGACCCGCAACCACCGCATCCGCGTCCATGTCCAGACCGACGAGATCAAGCCGGTGCCGTCGGTGACGGGGATCTGGCCGGTCGCCGGCTGGCTCGAGCGCGAAGTGTACGACATGTACGGCGTGCTGTTCGATGGCAATCCGGACCTGCGCCGCATTCTGACCGATTACGGCTTTGTCGGCCATCCGCAGCGCAAGGATTTCCCGCTGACCGGCTATGTCGAGCTGCGCTACTCGGAAGAGAGCAAGCGCGTCGTCTATGAGCCGGTCAAGCTGGCGCAGGATTTCCGTACGTTCGACTTCATGAGCCCTTGGGAAGGTGCCGAGTACATCCTGCCCGGTGACGAGAAAGCGGCCGCTGCGGCGCCACCACCTCCACCCGCGCCGCCGCCGGCTCAGCCCAAGACGACCGAGAGCACCGCGCAGAGCGGAGCAGGGAAGCCGGAAGCTGGCGCCGGTCCCAAGCCGGCTACGTCGACCGCCAAAGCCGAAAAGGCCGATGGCGCGGATCCCAAGCCCGCGCCGCCCGCGGCTGAAAAGCCCAAGCCGACGCGCGCGCGCAAGACCGCTGATGTCGCTGCCGCACCCGAGGCAGCGAAGGCGCCATTGACCCGCAAAGTCGCCGCCAAGCCGCGCGTGAAGCCGGATGCGCCGACCGCCGATGCGCCGGCCAAGCCGAGCCGCGCCAAGAAGAAGCCGGAGCCGAACAATGGCTGATACGCTCGACAAGATGCTGGGCGTGACCGATGCCGAGGACCCGACGGTCGGTGACGTCACGATCCAGAATTACACGATCAATTTCGGGCCGCAGCATCCGGCGGCGCACGGCGTGCTGCGCCTGGTGATGGAGCTCGATGGCGAGATCATCGAGCGCGTCGATCCGCATATCGGCCTGCTCCATCGCGGCACCGAGAAGCTGATCGAGTACAAGACCTACGCCCAGGCTTTGCCCTATTTCGACCGGCTCGATTATTGCTCGCCGCTGTGCATGGAGCATAGCTTCGTGCTCGCGGCGGAAAAGCTGCTCGACTTGGAAGTGCCGATCCGCGCCCAGTATCTGCGCGTGTTCTTCGCCGAATTAACTCGCATTTCCAATCACATGCTGAACCTCGGGTCGCATGTGATGGACGTCGGCGCGATGACGCCGAACCTGTGGCTGTTCGAAATCCGCGAGGATTGCCTCAACTTCTTCGAGCGCGCCTCGGGCGCGCGGATGCACTCCAATTATTTCCGCGTCGGCGGCGTCCATCAGGACGTGCCGCTCAAGCTGTTGACCGACATCGCCGACTGGCTCGACACGCGCCTGCCGCGCTTGTTCGAGGATGCGATCAGCCTGGTCGCCGACAACCGCATCTTCAAGCAGCGTAACGTCGATATCGCGGTGGTCAGCCGCGAGGACGCGGTGCGCTGGGGCTTCTCCGGCCCGATGATCCGCGGCTCGGGCATTCCCTGGGATCTGCGCAAGTCGCAGCCCTATGATGCCTATGCCAGGATGGAGTTCGACGTTCCCGTCGGCACGCGCGGCGACTGCTATGACCGCTTCATGGTACGCGTCGAAGAGGTCCGCCAGTCTGCGCGGATCATGAAGCAGTGCCTCAACGAAATGCCGAACGGTCCGATCGCCAGCGACGACCGCAAGGTGGTTCCGCCCAAGCGCGCCGAGATGAAGCAGTCGATGGAGGCGCTGATCCATCACTTCAAACTGTTCACCGAAGGCTATCGCGTGCCCGCCGGCGATGTCTATGTCGCGACCGAAAGCCCCAAGGGCGAGTTCGGCGTGTATCTGGTCGCCGACGGATCGAACAAGCCGTACCGCTGCAAGATCCGCCCGACCGCGTTCAGCCATCTCCAGGCGATGGATTTCATGTCGAAGGGCCACATGCTCGCCGACACCACCGCGATCCTGGGCGCGCTCGACATCGTGTTCGGGGAGTGCGACCGGTGACCGCCAACTACGTCGAGTATGATCCAGCGGCCGAAAGGGCGCAGCATAATGCTCACATGGCGATGATGTATTACGTGCCGGCCGCGCTGGTCGCCTTGGGTTTTGTCCTTGGCGTGTTCATGCGCCGGAAAAACAACGCCGAGCTGTTTCGGGTGTCCGCTTTGGTTACCTGCGTTGTCCTCGCGTTTTTGGTCATTTTCCTCGGATGGTTGGCCGTCCCCGACAAAATGGTAATGGTCTAGATGGCTGAAGCACCCCAAATTCCTGACGAAGCCGAAACCCGCGCACGCTGGGGCGATTTCGCGTGGACGGCGGAGAACGCCGCCAAGGCGAAGGAAATCATCGGCCGCTATCCTCCGGGGCGCGCGCAGTCGGCGTCGCTGCCGTTGCTCGACCTGGCGCAGCGCCAGGTCGGCGCCGAGACGCAGACCCAGGGCTGGCTGCCGGTTCCGGTGATCGAGTTCGTCGCCAAGCAGATCGGCGTGCCGTATATGCGCGTGTACGAGGTCGCAACCTTCTACACGATGTTCAATATGGCGCCGGTCGGCCGCTATCACGTCCAGGTGTGCGGCACGACGCCGTGCATGCTGGCGGGTTCGGACGAGGTGCTGCGCGCGTGCAAGTCGAAGGGCTTGTCCAAAGGCCACACCACCGCCGATGGCCTGTTCACGCTGACCGAGGTCGAGTGCCTGGGCGTCTGCGCCAACGCGCCGATGGTCCAGGTCAACGACGATAATTACGAGGACCTCGATTACGACCGTACCATCGCGGTGCTCGAGGCGCTGGCCAAGGGTGAGCAGCCGCAGGTCGGATCGCAGATTGGCCGCCGCGCCAGCTGCCCCGAAGGCGGGCCGACCACGCTCAAGGAAATGGTCGGCGAGAACCATGATTACCGGGGGCAATGGTAATGCGCGGCAACGTCAATCCGATCATCGCCATCTTCGCCATCATCGGCGCGCTGGTGATCCTGGGCCTGGTGCTGCGTGTGGCGTTCGCACTGATCGGGCTCGCCCTGGTCGTCGGCGCGGTGCTGGTGATTTTCTATTTCGTCCAGAATGCGATGGGGAAGCGATAGATGCTCGCCGATAAGGATCGCATCTTCACCAATCTGTACGGCTTCCAGCCCTGGGGGCTGAAAGCGGCGCAGGCGCGTGGCGATTGGGACAATACCAAGAAACTGCTCGAGATCGGCGCCGACACGATCATCGACCGGATGAAGGCGTCGGGGCTGCGCGGGCGGGGCGGGGCAGGGTTCCCGACCGGCACCAAATGGGGCTTCATGCCCAAGGAACCGCGGCCCGATCGTCCCAATTTCCTGGTGATCAACGCCGACGAATCCGAGCCGGGGTCTTGCAAGGACCGCGAGATCATCCGCCACGATCCGCACAAGCTGATCGAAGGTGCTTTGGTCGCCGGTTTCGCGATGCGCGCGCGGGCCGCGTACATCTACATTCGCGGCGAATATATCCGTGAGGCGGAGACGCTCTTCGCCGCGGTCGCCGAGGCCTATGATGCCGGGCTGATCGGGAAGAATGCCTGCGGGTCGGGGTACGATTTCGACGTCTTCGTCCATCGCGGCGCCGGCGCCTATATCTGCGGCGAAGAGACCGCGATGCTTGAGAGTCTCGAGGGCAAAAAGGGCCAGCCGCGCCTCAAGCCGCCATTTCCGGCGGGTGCCGGCCTTTATGGCTGCCCGACCACGGTCAACAACGTCGAATCGATCGCGGTAGCGCCGACCATCCTGCGCCGTGGCCCCGAATGGTTCGCGAGCTTCGGCGCCGAGAATAATCGCGGCACCAAGCTGTTCCAGATCAGTGGCCATGTGAACAAGCCGTGCGTGGTCGAGGACGCGATGTCGATCCCGTTCCGCCAACTGATCGAGGAACATTGCGGCGGGATTCGCGGCGGCTGGGACAACCTCCTCGCGGTGATCCCGGGCGGGTCGTCGGTGCCGCTGGTGCCGGCGGCGCAGATCATGGACTGCCCGATGGATTTCGACGGGCTCAAGGCGCTAGGCTCGGGCCTCGGCACCGCGGCGGTCATCGTCATGGACAAGTCGACCGACATCGTCCGCGCGATCAGCCGCATCAGCTATTTCTACAAGCACGAAAGCTGCGGCCAGTGCACGCCGTGCCGCGAAGGCACCGGCTGGATGTGGCGCGTGATGGAGCGGCTGCGCACCGGCGATGCCGATATCGGCGAGATCGATACGCTGTTCAACGTTACCAAGCAGATCGAAGGTCACACCATCTGCGCGCTGGGCGACGCCGCGGCCTGGCCGATCCAGGGCCTGATCCGCCACTTCCGCCCCGAGCTCGAGCGCCGCATCGCCGAGCGCCAGGGCGATGATTTTGCGCCGATGCAGGAGGCCGCAGAATGATCGGGCTGGCTTTGCTGCTGGCCGGGACGCCGATGGTACCTGGCATGGACCAAGCTACATCGGATGCCGCGGAATGTGTGGTCGACAACGACATCCGCGACGTCCGAGCGCTGCTGAAGACCGTTCCAGGGTCGCCGTCCGAAACCGAAGCGACGAGCAAGGTCCTCGTTTATTATGGCGGGTGCAGCGACAACAAGATGGCGGCCGGGACGTTCAGCTGGCGCGAGCGGGCTGAAATCGCCGAAGCAGCGCTGGCGCCGATGCTTCGCAAGAGCCCGGACGTCGCCGGTGCCGTAGCGCGAGACGGTTGGGCGTTGGCGATGCCCGCGAACGCCAAGCCGGCAGATTACGCTGCCGTCACCATCGGTGTACGGATGATGGGCGATTGCCTCGTGCGCGCCAATCCGCAAGGATCGCTGGCCTTGCTCCGGTCCGATCGTGGCAGTGCCGACGAGGCGAGCGCGATCAACAGCCTGTCGGGTAATATAGCGGCCTGTGTGCCAGCGGGTCAGTTGCTCAAGCTCAAGCGGCAGGATCTGCGACTGGTCGTCGCCGAGCCGCTCTATCATTTGTTGTCGAGGTAAGCGGCGCTTATGCCCAAGGTCAAAGTTGACGGGATAGAGGTCGACGTCCCCGCCGGCGCCACGGTGCTCCAGGCGTGCGAGGCGGCCGGCAAGGAAATCCCGCGTTTCTGCTATCACGAGCGGCTGTCGATCGCCGGCAATTGCCGGATGTGCCTGGTCGAGGTGAAGCCGGGGCCGCCCAAGCCCCAGGCGTCGTGCGCGCTTCCCGCTGCCGACAATCAGGAGATTTTCACCAACACGCCGATGGTGAAGAACGCGCGCGAAGGCGTGATGGAATTCCTGCTGATCAACCACCCGCTCGATTGCCCGATCTGCGATCAGGGCGGCGAGTGCGACCTGCAGGATCAGTCGATCGCCTATGGGCGCGGCAACTCGCGCTACACCGAGAACAAGCGTGCGGTGACCGAGAAATATATGGGTCCGATCGTCAAGACGGTGATGACCCGCTGCATCCAGTGCACGCGCTGCATCCGCTTTGCCGAGGAAGTCGCCGGCGTCGAAGAGATCGGTGCGATCTATCGCGGCGAGGACATGCAGATCACCTCCTACCTCGAGCAGGCGGTGACGAGCGAGCTCAGCGGCAACGTGGTCGACCTGTGCCCGGTCGGCGCGCTGACGTCGAAGCCCTATGCCTTCGAGGCGCGGCCCTGGGAGCTCAAGAAGACGCTGGCGATCGACGTGATGGACGCGGTCGGCACCAACATCCGCCTCGACAGCCGCGGCCGCCAGGTGTTGCGCGCGCTGCCGCGCGTCAATGACGACGTCAACGAGGAATGGGCGACCGACAAGACTCGCCACGCGGTCGACGGCCTGGTCCGTCAGCGCCTCGACAAGCCCTATGTTCGCAAGCAGGGCAAGCTGGTCGCGGCGACCTGGGACGAGGCGTTCGCGGCGATCGCGGCAGTCAAGGCCGGCAAGAGCGTGGCGGCGATCGCCGGTGACCTGGTCGATTGCGAGACGATGTTCGCGGCCAAGGCGCTGGTCAGGGCGATGGGCGGCTCGCTGCTCGAAGGCCGCCAGACCGGCATGGATTACGACGTGTCGAACCTGGCCGCGGTCAATTTCAACACGACGATCGCGGGTGCCGAGACGGCCGACGCGGTGTTGCTGGTCGGCACCAATCTGCGCTGGGAAGCGCCGTTGGTGAACACCCGTATTCGCAAAGCCATCAAGAAGGGCGCCAAGGTCTTCGCGATTGGGCCCGAGACCGACCTGACCTACAAGCTCGAGTGGCTGGGCAACGATCTGTCGCTGCTCGGCAAGCTGCCCAAGGCCGCGGCTGATGCGTTCAAGGACGCGCAGCGCCCGATGATCATCGTCGGCGGTGCCGCGCTCAAGAATGGCCATGGTGCCGCGCTCGCGCTCGCCAGGACGCTTGGCGTGGTGAAGGACGGCTGGAACGGCTTCAACGTCCTCCATTTCTCCGCGGCGCGAATGGGCGGGCTGATGCTCGGCTATGCGCAAAAGGGCGGGATCGCTGACGTGGTCGCGGCAAATCCGAAGCTGGTCTTCTTGCTTGGTGCCGATGAGGTCGATTTCTCCAAGCTTTCGAAGAGCTTCAAGGTCTATATCGGCCATCATGGCGACAAGGGCGCGGCGGCGGCGGATGTCGTCCTGCCGGGCGCGAGCTATGCCGAAAAGGCCGGCACCTATGTCAATCTCGAAGGCCGCGTGCAGCGTGGCGAGCGGGCGGTGTTCCCGCCGGGCGATGCGCGTGAGGATTGGACCATCCTGCGCGCGCTGTCGGAAAAGCTCGGCCAGACGTTGCCGTTCGACACTTTCGAGGAATTGCGCGCGCAAATGGCGCTAGACGTTCCCGCGCTCGGCCAGACCGGTCTCGCCAGCTTCGACTGGAACCCGCCGTCGCTCGACGCCAAGGGATCGGGCGAAGTCGCCTATCCGATCAAGGACTTCTACCTGACCAACGCGATCTGCCGCGCCAGCCCGACGATGCAGCGATGCTCGTCGGAGTTGCTCCACGGCCAAGCCTTTGCGGAGGCGGCGGAGTGATGGATGCACGATATAATTGGCGCCGTTCTGGAATTTCTGGGCGATGCGGCAACGGCCGAGACGTCGAAGGGCGCGCCGCGCTGGATGCGTCGGCTGCATTGGGCCGTGCTGATCTTTTTGACGCTCTTTGCGCTTCTGGTCATTGGTCTGATTATCTTGTCGGGGTGACGGCATGACCTCCTGGTTCACCTATCTCGGCATGGACTATGGCTGGGCCTGGTTCGTCGCCACGATCATCGACATCCTGGTGATCGCGCTCCCGCTGATGCTCGCGGTGGCGATGATCATCTATGCCGACCGCAAGATCTGGGCGGCGATGGCGCTGCGCCGCGGTCCGAACGTGGTCGGCCCGCTGGGTCTGCTGCAGTCGTTCGCGGACGGCCTGAAGGTCTTCCTGCAGGAAACGATCATTCCCTCGGCGGCGAACAAGGGCCTGTTCCTGCTCGCGCCGATCATCACCTTCACGGTCGCCTTGATCGTCTGGGCGGTGGTGCCGTTCCAGGCCGGCGTGGTGCTCGCCAATATCAATGTCGGGCTGCTCTACGTCCTCGCGGCGTCGAGCCTGGGCGTCTACGGCATCATCATCGCCGGCTGGGCGTCGAACTCGAAATATCCCTTCTACTCGGCGCTCCGTGCCGCCGCGCAGATGGTGAGCTACGAAGTGTCGATCGGCTTCGTGCTGATCTCGGTCGTGCTGTGGGCGAACAGCTTCAACCTGACCGCGATCGTCGAGGCGCAGAAGGGCTTCGCCTGGGGCTGGGTGAACGGCAATTTCATCAACCCGCTGCTGTTCCCGATGTCGGTCGTGTTCTTCATCTCGTCGCTGGCTGAAACGCAGCGCGCGCCATTCGACCTGACCGAAGCGGAATCGGAGCTCGTCGCGGGCTATCAGACCGAATATTCGTCGATGAGCTTCGCGCTCTATTGGCTCGGCGAATATGCCAATGTGATCCTGATGTGCGCGCTCAACGCCATCCTGTTCTGGGGTGGCTATCTGCCGCCGCTCAACATCGGCTGGATGTACGCGGTGCCGGGGATCATCTGGCTGTTCATCAAGATCCTGGCGTTCTTCTTCCTATTCAGCTGGGTGAAGGCGACGGTGCCCAGGTACCGTTACGACCAGCTGATGCGGCTGGGCTGGAAGATCTTCCTGCCGCTGTCGCTGTTCTGGGTATTCCTCGTGTCGGGCTATCTGATGTTGACGCGTGTGGGGATTGGGTCGTGAGTGCCCTGTTTGCCCTGGCATTAGGTGGTCTAATGCAAGCGGGAACAGCCCCGCCGTCCCCTTCGCAGCGGTTCACGCTTGTCTGTGTGTTTCAAGAGGCAAGTTATGATGCGGCCAGTCGCGAGATTCGTCCGAACGCCAATGCTGAACAGCGGTCTATTACTGTTGCCTTCGATAAAGGTGCTTCGGCACAAATCGATCCCGCTAGCATAACGGTCGATGGCGATTCATCGGTGGTAGGGAAAGGCACGGCGAAGGAATTCACGTTTGCCAACGACATGAAGTTTGGGGTATTTTTTACTTATTCTGATGGCTCATTGCTGGGCTTGGTCGGGTCACCGACCCCACAAAAGAATTTCCGTACGACCGTCGTCCGTAAAGCAAGTGACGGACAAACGACCTATCCCATGGCTGGTCTTTGCGGTCTGACCCGTGGAGGCGATCAAACGTCTACGGGCGAAAGTACAAATAAGCTCGAAACGGAGCGCTCCAAATGAGCATCGCCCAGATCATCAAGTCGTTCACGCTGTGGGAGTTCGTCAAAGCCCACATCCTGACCTTCCGCTACATGTGGAAGCCCAAGGCGACGATCAATTATCCGTTCGAAAAGAACCCGATTTCGCCGCGTTTCCGCGGGGAACATGCGCTGCGCCGCTATCCCAATGGCGAAGAGCGCTGCATCGCGTGCAAATTGTGCGAGGCGATCTGTCCGGCGCTGGCGATCACGATCGAGGCCGAACCGCGCGACGACGGGAGCCGCCGCACGACGCGCTACGATATCGACATGACCAAGTGCATCTATTGCGGGCTGTGCCAGGAAGCCTGCCCGGTCGATGCCATCGTCGAGGGACCGAATTTCGAATTCGCCACCGAAACGCGCGAGGAGCTGATCTACGACAAGGCCAAGCTGCTCGACAACGGCGACCGCTGGGAGCGTGCGATCGCCGCGAACCTTGCCGCCGATGCACCGTACCGTTAAGCGCGCCGCAACAGTGGGACGCACCATGATTCACCCCCTTTCGGTCATCCCAGCGGAAGCTGGGATCTCAAGCGGCTCTTGTCCCGCGATTCTGCACGAGGCCCCAGCTTTCGCTGGGGCGACGGTGGAATAATGATCGCTGCAATCGCCTTTTACCTGTTCGCCGCCGTGGTGCTGCTGTCGGGTGCGATGACGATCACGTCGCGCAACCCGGTGCATTCGGTGCTGTGGCTGATCCTCGCGTTCTTCAACGCCGCGGGCCTGATGCTGCTGTGCGGCGCCGAGTTCATCGCCATGCTGTTGATCATCGTCTATGTCGGCGCGGTCGCGGTGCTGTTCCTGTTCGTCGTGATGATGCTCGACATCGACTTCGCCGAACTGCGCGCCGGTTTTGTGCGCTACGCGATGATCGGCCTTGCCTTTGCGGTTTTGCTGGCGGCTGAAGTAGTTATCGCCCTCCTGGGGTGGTCGGCCGGGGGCCTCAAGCTCGACCAGCGCATCGCGCCGACGCCCGACAAGATGTCCAATATCGAAGCGATCGGGCATCTGCTCTATTCGCATTATCTGTTCGTGTTCGAAGGCGCCGGCCTGGTGCTGCTCGTCGCGATGATCGGCGCGATCGTGCTGACGCATCGGGCGCGCGGCGGGGTCAAGGGCCAGAAGATCAGCCGTCAGGTCGCGCGCCGGCCGCAGGACGCGACGCGCAACATGCAGCCGCCGGTCGGCCAGGGGGTGGAATTGTGATCGGCCTCACGCATTATCTGGTCGTGGCCGCCATCCTGTTCGGGATGGGCGTGCTCGGCCTCATCGCCAACCGCAAGAATCTGATCATCATGCTGATGTCGATCGAGCTGATCCTGCTCGCGGTGAACCTCAACTTCGTCGCCTTCTCGGCCTATCTGCACGATCTGGTCGGTCAGGTGTTCGCGATGTTCGTGCTGACCGTCGCCGCGGGCGAAGCGGCCATCGGGCTCGCCATTCTGGTGATCTATTTCCGCGGGCGCGGGACCATCGCGGTCGACGATGCCAACCGGATGAAGGGGTGAGCGCGTGATCACGATCCAGCTCATCGTTTTCCTGCCGCTGCTGGCTGCCATCATTGCCGGCCTCGGCAATCGCGCGATCGGCAACGTGCCGGCCAAGGTGCTGACCACCGGCGCGTTGTTCGCGTCGTGCGCGCTCAGCTGGCCGATCTTCATCCACTATCTGACCGGCGGCGATCCCTATCCGGTGACCCAGGTGTTCACCTGGATGAAGTCGGGCGATCTCGACGTCTCCTGGGCTCTGCGCGTCGACGCGCTGACCGCGGTGATGCTGGTGGTGATCACCAGCGTCTCGGCGCTCGTCCACCTCTATTCCTGGGGGTATATGGACGAGGATCCCGATCAGCCGCGGTTCTTCGCCTATCTGTCGCTGTTCACCTTCGCGATGCTGATGCTGGTGACCGCCAACAACTTGGTCCAGATGTTCTTCGGCTGGGAAGGCGTCGGCCTCGCCAGCTATCTACTGATCGGCTTCTGGTTCAAGAAGCCGAGCGCCAATGCCGCGGCGATCAAGGCGTTCGTCGTCAACCGCGTCGGCGACCTCGGCTTCATGCTCGGCATTTTCGGCACGTTCCTGGTATTCGGCACCGTATCGATCCCGGAGATACTGGCCCAAGCGCCGCACATGGCGGGCTCGACGATCGGCTTTCTGGGCTATCGCTTCGACACGATGACGGTGCTGTGCCTGTGCCTGTTCGTCGGCGCGATGGGCAAATCGGCGCAGCTCGGCCTCCACACCTGGTTGCCCGACGCGATGGAAGGCCCGACCCCGGTGTCGGCGCTGATCCATGCCGCGACCATGGTGACCGCTGGCGTATTCATGGTCTGCCGCTTGTCGCCCATGTTCGAGACCAGCGAGGTCGCGCTCGACTTCGTCGTCTTCATCGGCGCTGCGACCTGCATCTTCGCGGCGACGATCGGCACGTGCCAGAACGACATCAAGCGCGTGATCGCCTATTCGACCTGCTCGCAGCTCGGCTACATGTTCTTTGCAGCCGGCAGCGGCGCGTACGGCGCGGCGATGTTCCACCTGTTCACGCACGCTTTCTTCAAGGCGCTGCTGTTCCTCGGCGCCGGCTCGGTGATCCATGCGATGCACCACGAGCAGGACATGCGTTTCTATGGGGGCCTTCGGAAGAAGATCCCGATCACTTTCTGGGTGATGCTGCTGGGCACGCTGGCGATCACCGGCGTCGGTATCCCGGGCATTTTCGGGATGCAGCCGATCGGGTTCGCCGGCTTCCATTCGAAGGACGGCATTCTCGAACTGGCTTATGCTTCGGGCCGCGGCACCGGCGCTTTCTGGGTCGGTATCCTGGCGGCGCTGCTGACCAGTTTCTATTCGTGGCGGCTCATGTTCCTGACCTTCTGGGGCAAACCGCGCTGGGCGCAGTCGGAGCATATCCAGCATTCGCTGCATGACGATCACGGCCACGGCCATGATGATCATGCCCATGCTCACGATGCTCATCACGACCATGCGCATGGCGACGGCACCGGCGGCTATCATCCGCACGAGAGCCCGTGGTCGATGCTGATCCCGCTGATTCTGCTGGCGACGGGCGCGGTGCTGGCGGGATTCGTCTTCCACGGCTGGTTCATCGAGCCGGATTCGGGCGAGCGGTTCTGGCGCGGCGCGATCGCGTTCAACGAGCATCTCTACCATTCGGCGCACGAAGTACCGGTATGGGTGAAGCTGTCGGCCTCGTTCGTGATGCTGCTCGGCCTCTTCGGTGCCTGGCTTGCCTATATCGTGCGCACCGATATCCCCGCGCGCTTCACGAGCACGTTCCGGCTGCTGTACGATTTCGTCTACAACAAATGGTATTTCGACGAGCTCTATAACCTGCTGTTCGTCCGTCCTGCTTTCGCGTTCGGCCGCCTGTTCTGGAAGGCCGGTGACGAGGGCCTGATCGACCGCTTCGGACCCAACGGCTCCGCCTGGGTCGTTGCCTTGGGCAGCCGCGTCACGGGCCGCCTGCAAACCGGATATGTCTACACTTATGCCTTCGTCATGCTGATCGGCCTGACCGCCGCCGTTACCTGGGCGATCGCGCAATGAGCGCTTGCATGTCCCATCTCTCCTCCGTTCGCCCTGAGCTTGTCGAAGGGCGTGAGACCCACCGTGCTTCGACAGGCTCAGCACGAACGGTGGGGGGCGCCCGATGAGCGGCATTCTTTCGCTGATGCTCGCCATTCCCGCCGTCGCGGCGGTGGCGTGCCTGTTCCTGAGCGCCAACGGAGCGCGCTGGCTGGCCTTGATCGCGACCCTGCTCGACCTGGTGCTCGGCGCGGTATTGTGGAGCCAGTTCCAGATCGGCGGCCCGCAATGGCAATTCGTCGAGAATGTGCCGTTGTTCGGCACGTTCAACTGGGCACTCGGCATCGACGGCTTCGCGCTGCTGCTGATCGAGCTGTCGGTGTTCCTGATGCCGATCTGCATCGGGGCGAGCTGGGAAGCGATCCAGAAGCGCGTGCCCGAGTACATGGCGGCGTTCCTGCTTACCGAAGTGCTGATGATCGGCACCTTCGCGGCACAGGACCTGTTCCTGTTCTACATCTTCTTCGAAGGTGGCCTGATCCCGATGTTCCTGATCATCGGTATCTGGGGCGGCGCCAATCGCATCTACGCCTCGTACAAATTCTTCCTCTACACGCTGCTCGGCTCGCTGCTGATGCTGGTGGCGATGCTGTGGATGGTCAACGAGGCGCACACGACCAGCATTCCGCTGCTGCTCAATCACGACTTCCCGGCCCATGCCCAGACCTGGTTGTGGCTTGCCTTCTTCGCGTCATTCGCGGTCAAGATGCCGATGTGGCCGGTCCATACCTGGCTTCCCGACGCGCACGTCCAGGCGCCGACCGCCGGGTCGGTCATCCTGGCCGGTGTGCTGCTGAAGCTCGGCGGTTACGGTTTCCTGCGCTTCTCGGTGCCGATGTTCCCGGAAGCGTCGTCGCAACTGACCTGGCTGGTGTTCGGCCTGTCGGCGGTAGCGGTGATCTATACCTCGCTGGTCGCGCTGGTGCAGTCCGACATGAAGAAGCTGATCGCTTATTCGTCGGTCGCGCACATGGCGATCGTGACGATCGGTCTGTTCGCCTTCAACCAGCAGGGCATCGAAGGCGGGATGATGGTGATGCTGGGCCATGGCCTGGTGTCGGGCGCGTTGTTCCTGTGCGTCGGCGTGATCTATGATCGGCTGCATACCCGCGAGATCGCGCGCTATGGCGGGCTCGCCAACAACATGCCGCGCTACGCGGTCCTGTTCATGCTGTTCACCATGGCGTCGGTCGGTCTTCCGGGCACGAGCAACTTCGTCGGCGAATTCCTCAGCCTGGCCGGCACCTACAAGGTGTCGACGACGATTACCTTGCTGTGCACCACCGGCATCATCCTGGGCGCGGCCTACATGCTGTACCTCTATCGCCGCGTCGTGTTCGGCGAGATCAAGTTCGATGACGTTCGGGCGATGACCGATCTGTCGCCGCGCGAACTAGCGTTGCTGGTGCCGATCGCCGCGGCGGTGTTGTGGATGGGCGTCTATCCCGAAAGCTTCCTCGCGCCGATGCGCGGCGACGTGAAGATCCTGCTCCAGCGGATCGACCGCGCCAAACCGGCCGGCGACGCCCTGCCGACGCCGCCCAAAAATCCTCAGGTCAAGGCCGGGGAGGGCCACGCGTAATGGATTGGATCGCTTCGCTTCAGGCGACGCTTCCCGAATTGGTCCTGTCGGTCGGCGCCCTGGCGCTGATGCTGGTTGCCGCCTGGGGCGGGCAGGGCTCGACCCGTGCGGTCAGCTGGACCGCGGTGGCGGTGCTGCTCGGCGCGGGCATCGCCCTCGCCGGGCCGGCTTCCTATGCCGGGGTGGTGTTCGACGGCCTGTATCGCGCCGATGCCTTTGCCGCGTTCGCCAAGGTGTTGATCTACGTCGCCGCCGCCGTCTCGATCGTGATCGCGCCGCGTTTCTTCGCGCGCGGCGACGGCGACAGTCTCCATCCCGAATATCCGGTGCTGATCCTGTTGTCGGCGGCGGGCATGGGGATGATGGTCTCGGCGGGCGACTTGCTGACGCTCTATGTCGGTCTCGAACTGCAGAGCCTCGCGGCCTATGTGCTCGCCAGCTTCATGCGCCGCGACCAGCGCTCGGCCGAAGCCGGCCTCAAATATTTCGTACTGGGCGCGCTCGCGTCGGGCATCCTGCTCTACGGCATCAGCCTGGTCTACGGTTTCTCGGGCACGACTCTCTTCACCGACATCGCCACCGCTTATGGCGCGGGTAAGTCGCTCGGTCTGACCTTCGGCTTGGTGTTCGTGTTTGCCGGCCTGGCGTTCAAGATGTCGGCGGTGCCGTTCCATATGTGGACGCCGGACGTTTACGAAGGCGCTCCCACCCCGGTAACCGCCTTCTTCGCCTCGGCGCCCAAGGTCGCCGCAGTGGCGCTCGCGGTTCGTGTGGCGATCGAGGCTATGGGCCCGGCGGTAGCCGAGTGGCGCCAGATCGTCATCTTTGCCAGCCTCGCCTCGATCATCTTCGGCGCGGTCGCCGCCATCGGTCAGAAGAACGTCAAGCGACTGCTGGCCTATTCGTCGATCAACAATGTCGGCTTCCTGCTCGTCGGCCTGGCCGCCGGGACTCAGGAAGGCGTGTCGTCGGTGCTGATCTACCTGACGATCTATGTCGCGATGACCTTGGGGGGCTTCCTGATCGTGCTCCAGATGCGCGACGCGGAAGGCAATCCGGTCGAGACGATCGACAGCTTGTCGGGCATGTCGGAAACGCGGCCCGGGCTTGCGGCGGCGATGGCGGTGTTCATGTTCTCGCTTGCCGGCATCCCGCCATTGCTCGGCTTCTTCGCCAAGCTGGCGGTATTCCAGGCAGCAGTCGATGCCGGCCTGTTCCCGCTCGCGGTTGTCGGCTTCGTCGCTTCGGTGATCGGCGCCTATTATTATCTCCGGATCGTCAAGGTAATGTATTTCGACAGCCCGGCGCCGGCATTCCAGCGCAGCAACGCGCTGGTCGAATATGGTCTGATCACCGTGCTGGCGCTCTTCATCTCGCCGGTTGGTTGGTTCGCGCTCAAGCCGCTGGGTGTCGCGACGATGGCGGCGGCGAAGGCGTTGTTCTGATCGCCGAGACCAGCGGCCGTATCCGCACCGTCGCTGAAACCGGCTCGACCAACGCCGACATGATCGCGCTGGCCGCGTCCGGGATGGACGAGGGCGTGTGGCTGCGGGCCGAGCGTCAGACCGGAGGGCGCGGCCGGCTGGGGCGTTCCTGGGTCTCACCGCCGGGCAATCTCTACGCCAGCACGCTCGTCCGCATTCGTCCGAGCGATCCGCCGGCGGCGACGCTCGCCTTGGTCGCGGCGGTTGCGCTCGAAGAAACCGTCTCGGCCTATGCCCCGGGCATGGCGCTGCTTAAATGGCCCAACGATGTGTTGATCGATGGCGCCAAAGTGTCGGGCATCCTGCTCGAGCGCGCGGGCGACGCCGTGGTGATCGGGATCGGGGTCAATCTGGCACATCACCCGACCGATATCGAGCGGCGGGCTACCAGCCTCGCTGCTCATAATTTCGTCGTCGCGCCGGAAGACTTTATCGAGACGCTGGCCGAGGCGTTCGCCCGCTGGGTCGAATGCTGGCGCGGCCCGGGCATGGATACGATCCGCCGCCGCTGGGTCGCCCACGCACATCCGATTGGCACGCCGCTCAACGCTCGTTTGCCCGATGAGGTGGCGTTCGATGGCTTGTTTGACGGGCTCGATCCCGACGGCGCGCTCATCCTTCGCTTGGCGGACGGCACGCGGCGTGTCATTCACGCGGGCGACGTGTTCCTGCTCTAGAGAGAGGCAAATCCATGCTGCTCGCGATTGACGCCGGCAACACCAATGTCGTTTTCGCGCTGCTCGACGGGCGCGAGGTGAAGGGACGATGGCGTATCGCCACCGACCCGCGCCGCACGGCGGACGAATATGCGGTGTGGCTGACACAACTGTTGAGCATCGAAGGCTATGACCGCAGCCAGGTCGATGGCGTGATCATCTCGACCGTCGTGCCGCGCGCGACGCACAATCTGCAGTGGCTGGCGGAGAAATATTTCAAGACGGACGCACTGATCGCCGGGCAGAAGCCGGTCGAATGGGGCATGGCGATCGACGTGCAGGAGCCGCAGAGCCTGGGCGCGGATCGCGCGGTCAACGCCATCGCCGCGCATGCGCTGCACGAAGGCGACCTGATCGTGATCGATTTCGGCACCGCCAGCACGATCGACTGGATCGACTTTCGGGGCGCCTATAAGGGTGGGATCATCGCTCCGGGGATCAATCTGTCGCTCGACGCGCTGGTCAGCGCCGCCGCCAAGCTGCCGCGGATCGCGATCGAGGCGCCGACCGATCCGACCGTGATCGGACGCGATACGGTCAGCCAGATGAACATCGGCATCTATTGGGGCTATATCGCGATGATCGAAGGGCTGGTCGCGCGGATGAAGGCGGAGATTGGCCGCCCGGCTAAAGTGATCGCGACGGGCGGTCTCGCGGTATTGTTCGAACAGCATACGGGCGTGTTCGACGCAATTGAGCCCGATCTGACCATCCAGGGGCTGGCCATGATGTGGGAACGGGCGCAGCGATAGCGGTCACCCCAGCGGAAGCTGGGGTCTCATGCGGCACGTTTCGCTCCATTGAGAAAGATCCCAGCTTTCGCTGGGGTGACGTTTAGGAATTGAAGTGACACCAGGTAAAGAACTGCTCTTCGTCGCGCTCGGCGGGTCGGGTGAAATCGGCATGAACGTCAACCTCTACGGTTGTCAGGGCAAATGGCTGATGGTCGACATGGGGGTGACCTTCGCCGACCCCGCATATCCGGGCGTCGAGATCATCCTGCCCGACCTGCAGTTCATCGAGGAACAACGCGCCAATCTGGTCGGTATCGTCCTGACCCATGGGCATGAGGACCATATCGGCGCCTTGCCCTATCTCGCCGACGATCTCCGCGCGCCGCTCTTCGCCAGCAAGTTCACCGCTGGCCTGATCCGCGGCAAGCTCGAGGAAGAAGGCGTCCAGGACCGCGTCGAGCTCAACGTGGTCGAGCCGAACAAGGTAATCGAGCTCGGGCCGTTCAAGTTCCGTTTCGTGCCGCTGGCGCATTCGATTCCCGAGGCAAGCGCGCTGCTGATCGAGAGTCCCTATGGCAAGGTCTTCCACACCGGCGACTGGAAGCTCGACAGCAGTGATGCGGTGCTCGGCACGCCGTCGACTCCCGAACAACTCACCGCGGTTGGCGACGAAGGCGTATTCGCGCTCGTCTGCGATTCGACCAACGTGTTCAATCCGCAAGCATCGGGTTCGGAAGCGAGCGTTCGCGACGGGCTGATCGGCGCGGTGAAGAAAGCGAAGGGCAGGGTGGTCGTCACCACCTTCGCGTCCAACGCGGCGCGCCTCCAAACGCTGGGTGAAGTGGCCAAGGCAACGAAGCGCAAGATCTGCGTTACCGGCCGCTCGCTGGATCGCATCCTGATGGTTGCGCGCGCCAACGGCTATCTCAAGAGCTTCCCCGATCCGATCTCGCCAGAAGCGGCGATGTCGATGCCGGGGCGCGATGTCCTGGTCGTGGCGACTGGCGGGCAAGGCGAACCGCGTGCGGCGCTCGGGCGCATCGCCGACGGCACGCACCCGATCAAGCTGGTTGCCGGCGACACTGTCGTCTTCTCGTCCAAGCAGATCCCGGGCAACGAACTCGCGATCGGCCGCATCCAGAACCAGCTCGCTGCCGCGGGCGTCGAAATGGTCACCGAGCGGCAGGAGCATGTCCACGTTTCCGGCCATCCGGGACGCCCCGAACTTGAGGCGATGTACGGCTGGATCCGTCCGCAATTGTTGGTGCCGGTCCATGGCGAGATGCGGCACATGATGGAGCAGGCGCGGTTCGGTCTGTCGAAGGGCATTCCCCAGGCGCTGGTACAGAGCGACGGCGACATCGTCCGCCTCGCGCCCGGCAAACCCGAAAAGCTCGGCCATGCGCCGGTTGGGCGCCTGATGCTGGATGGCGACGTCATCCTTCCCGCCGACGGTGCGACGATGAACGAGCGCCGCCGGGTCGCGACTTATGGCCAGATGTCGGTCGCGGTGGCGATCGATGGCAACAACCGCCTGGTCGGCGTGCCGCGGGTCGGCCTGCAGGGCATTCCGGTCGAAGAGGACCGCGAGGCATTCATCGACGAGGCGATCGATGCCGCCGCGGAGGTGGTGAAAAAGCATCGCGGCGATTTGCAGGTGTTGCGCGAAAGCCTGCGTCTCGGCGTCCGCCGCGTGGCGACTCGCTGGACCGGCAAGAAGCCGGTGGTTGATGTATTGGTCATCGAGGCCTGACATGCGTTGGACGTCACTGCTCGCAATCTATTTCCTGTGCTGGGCCTTTTCGGTCTTCCTCGTCCTGCCGTTTGGCGTGCGCACCACGCATGAGGTGGGAGGGGAATTTATCCCCGGCCAAGCCGAAAGCGCGCCCCACGAATTCAATATCAAGCGCGTCGCGATCCGCGTGACGATTGTCGCGACCATCGTCTGGGCCGCGTTCGTGCTGAATTATATCTACGGCTGGGTGACGCCCAACATGCTCGACTTTGTCGATGCGTCGAACAGCGTGGGTTGAAGCGACTCAGGTTCTGAGCCGCTCGATCGCCTGGGCCAGCGCGACATAAAGCTTGCCCATGTCCGACGACAGCAACGTCACCCCGATCGCCGCGCCGTCGCGTTGCGCCAGGATGGCGCGCAGCATCGCTTCGAAATCGTGGATGTAGCGATTTACCTGCTCGCGCACGGCGTCGTCATTGTCATAAGCCTCGAGCACCGCGCGCATTTCACCGGCGTCGAGCAGCTTGACCGCGCGCCGCGCGAACGCACCGCGATTACCCTTGAGATAGGCCAACCAGGACGAATCGGGGACTTCCGACGAATAGATGCTGGTGAGGTCGATCGCCGCCGAGTTGAGTGATTCGATCAACAGCGACACGCGCCGCGCGAAGCCGTTTGCTTCCTCGGTGTCCGCCAGCCGAGCCTCGATCAGGCTCGACGCCTCGGCGATCGCGAGCATCTGGCGATTGAGCTTGTCCGATGCGTCGGTCGCCGATGCCGCGGCCGTTTCGGTGGCTCTCGCGATCGTCGCCAAACCGCGCTCGACTGCTTGCGATGCCGCCGCCTCCAGCGCATCGGCGGCGTCGGGGGCGATCCTTGCCATCGCCTCGCGCGCATGCTCGGCGGCGGCATTGGCGGTGTCGCGAATGCGCATCAGCGTCTCGAGCAATTGCGGTGCCGCCTCTCCGGCGAAACGGTGCGCGGCGCCGCTGGTGTCGTCGATCGATCGGGTCAGCGCGTCGACCTGTTCCTGTCCCGCGGCAAGAGTCGCGGCAACGTGATTGGCCACTGCTTCGATGCCGGCGATGCGATCGGCCAGTGCGGTGGTGCTGTCGGTCGCGGTACGGTCGAGCGCGGCCTGGTTGGTGGAAAGCATCGCGAGCATGGCGTCGCCCTGCGCGGCGATGCCCTTGCGTGCCTCATCCACCGCGCTGGCGGTGCGATCGAGCAGGCCGTCGACCGCTTCGGACATCGCACTGGTGACCTGTTCGAGGCGGGTGCCCGCGGTTTCGCTGGTCGCTTCCATTCGCGCGATATGGGCGGACAGGCGTTCCGCGGCGCCGCTGGTATGATTGTCGACCTCGCGCGCACGCTCGCCGAGCGCGACGACCTGAGCATCGAGCGCCGCCGCGCGCTCGCTTGCCGTCAGGCCGATTTTTTCGACCTGATCGGCGAGTGTGGCAGTCTGGTCATGGGCGTGGGGAAGCGTCGCCAGCATGATCTGGAGATTGGCTTCCAGATTGGCCGCCGCCTTGTCGATGCGGGCAGCGTCGGTTTCGGCTTTCGAAAAGTGGCTGTCGAGCACCGACGATGCCTCGCTCAGGCGGTCCGACGCCGCGCTGGCCGTCGCCATCATCACCGTGACCTGATCGGCCAGCTTCTCGCGATTGGAGTCGATCGTGTGCGCCATGACGTCGATAACGGCCTGGAGATGCTCTGCCTCGGCGCGCATCGATCGTGCGGTGTCGTTGAATCGGCGTGCTTCGATCCGGCTCGACCGCCGCGCGACCAGCCACAGGACGGCGATGAGCGCCAACGGCGCGGTCAGCCCGGTAGCCAATTCAGCCAATACGGTCGGCGTGGGCGCGGCCTGCATGGCGGGCCACGCATACCAGGCGAAGAAGCCGATCCACGCTGCAGCCGACGCGAACGCCAGGCCAGCCAGGATGCGCCATTTCGTCGCGCCCGACCGCTCCTCAAGCTCCTCAGGTTGTTCGAAAACCTCGCCTTCGTAAGGCTCGGTCAGCTGCAACGGCTCATCCGCCGCGGCGTATTGAACGTCGCTGACGTGCAAGTCGATGATCTTAGACCCCCCGTTCATGACGCTTTGTTTACCATAAAACCGACCATTTCAAAGCGATTGCGCAACGTTCCGTTAAAGCCCTTAGGGCTAGGCTTGGGTCATGGCCTATGATCCCGGTGCAATCGATGCGACCCTCGCTGCGGCAGTCGGTGACGAACCGGGGCTGATTGCCGAACTGCGCGCAGCGTTCGTCGACAGCGCGGAAAAGACGATCGACGCAATCCAGGCAGCCGAAAACGACGAAGCCTGGCGCCTCGCTGCGGCGCGTCTCAAGGGATTGGCGGCAAGTTTCGGCGCGGTGCGTCTCATGAGCCTCGCGTCGGAAGCCGCGGGCACGCCCGGCAATGCCGATGTAGTGCGTACGCTGCGGCGCGCGGTGGCGCGGCTCTAGCCATACGGCCCGCCGGGGAATTCGGCGAGCAATCACGATCCTTGCGATAGGCGAGTGCGGGGCTTAACAGCCCCGGATGCTTGCCGGGCTCCTGTTCGCCACAGCCGACGCGTCCGACCGTCACGATACGCTGGCGGCGACGCTGCCGGTCGGGGGCGTGACGCTGATCGAATTCCAGGCGCGGCTGTTGATCGCCGCGGGGGCGTCGCAGATCATCGTCGTCGTTTCGCGCCTGACTCCCGAATTGCTCGGCGCGATCAATCGTCTCAGCCGACGCGGCATCGCGGTTGATGCGGTGCGCGGCCCGGCCGAGGTGCTCGCCAAGCTGCATCCTCTCGCGCGCGTGATGTGGCTGGCGGATGGGCTGATGACGACCAGCGTGATGATCGAAGCGATGCGCGATCGCGATCACGACACGTTGCTGGTCGCACAGACCGGGGACGAGCTCGAACGGATCGGTCCCGGGGCGGTATGGGCGGGAATCGCCACGATCGATCCCCAGCGCATCGCCGATGTCGTCAAGTTGCCGGCGGACTATGATTTCGCCTCGTCGCTGTTGCGGGTGATTGCCCAGCGCGGCGCCGAGCACCTGCCGCTGCCCGAAACCGCAGTGCGCGAAGGCCATGGCGTCCAGCGCGATTCGCACGCGCTGGCGGCGAAAGGCCGAGCCGCGCTGGTGGCGGCGCTGGGCACGCGAACCAATTGGGTCGATCGCTTCCTAGTCGCGCCGCTCGCCAAATTGGCGCTGCCGCCGCTGGTCGCGCGCGGCGTGCCTCCGATCGCGCTGGCAGGATTGGGTGGCATGTTCGGCGTAAGCGGGCTTGCCGCGATCGCGATTGGCTGGCTGGCGCCGGGTATGGCGGCGATCGTGTTGGCGCTCGCCTTTCTAGCGCTGGCCGATGTTCTGGCTTGGCTACGCGACGAGCGGGCGCTCGGCAGGGCATTGCGCTGGAGCACGCCGGCAGCGGTCGCGCTGGCGACGTTGCTGTTGGGTCAGCGGGTCGGGTTTCTTGCCGCCAGCGCGACGCCGCCGCTGCTGGCCTTGACGACGGTTCTGGCTGGAGCGCTGGCGGAACGTGCGGCGGGGGCGGTCACCCGGCCGTGGTGGTGGGCAGTTCCGGCCGCCTATCCGCTGATCCTGCTGCCGGCGGTGCTGATCGGATATCCGGTCTGGGGATTGGCAGCGGCGGCCAGCTATGCCGCCGTGACATTGGGCTTTGGCGTGGAAGCGTTGCGCGCGCGCATCGGTGGCTAGTTTGGTTTCAGCAAAGCTGAAACGGTTTGCGGTACCGGCTCGCACCCCCACCCGGCCTCCCATAGAATACGCTGTTGGGAGGCCGGGTGGGGGAGCGGGCCGGTACCGATTCAGCGAAGCTGACAAAGACTCCCGAAATCGGTGAGTTCTGGCTAACCTCGCTTTAACGACACAATCGTACAGCAGAACAATGTCGATCGACCAAGGCGATTGGGACGATGGCGCCCGTGCGAGCGCCAGCACGCTGCTTGCGCGCGCGGCGGCAGCGGTGCGTCATGTCGATCGCCGTCTGGCCGAAGCGATTGACGACTTCTTTCTCGCCGACGATTCGCGGCTCGACGACCGGACGCGCGCGGCGCTTGCGGCGACGCTGACCGCGATGGTCGCGGTTGTCGAACACGATCTCCGCCAGCGAGCCGCTACACATTTGTCCGGCGCGGATCCCGCATTGATCCGGCGGATCGAAAGCGGTGCACCGGTGCTCGACCGCCTGGTCGGCAGCGGTTTGTTGCGCGATCTCGACCTGATGCGCGAATTGATCGCGCGAACCCGGCAGGATCTGCTCGTCGACCTGTTGCCTGCGTTACCGCCCGACGAGATCGGCTCGGCCAGCCTGCTCGCGCGGTTGGCCGGAAGCGCCGACGCCTGGGTCGCGGACGCGGCCCTGGCCATGATGGCCGCCGAAAGCCGACGCCGCGGGCTGATCGACAGCAATCGGCTGGAGCGAACCGAGCTCCCGGCCGAGCTGCACCACAGATTGGTCTGGTGGGTAGCGGCGGCGATTCGCGAACAATTAGGGCCGAGCGTGGCAGATCGCATGATCGTCGAGGCGGCGCTACGCGCACTCGCCGACCATGACGAAGGTGATCGGCTGGAAAGCGCTGCGATGCGGCTTGCCGCCACGATCGATCCGCAACCCGCGGAACTGGCGACGGTGCTGAGACACGCGCTGGGGGATCGGCGCGTGGCGTTGGTCATCGCATTGCTCGGGCATGCCCTCGGCATCGATTACGCGACGATGCGGCAGATCGTACTGGATGGGGGCGCGCAATTATGGCTGGCGCTGCGCGGGGCTGGCCTCGACCGTGCGACGGTCGCCCGCATCGGGCTCAGCCTGTGCGAAGCCGATCCGCGGCACGATGTCGAAGCCTTTGCCGACCAACTGGAAGCGATCGCCGCTGTCACGCCCGACGAGGCGCGCGGCGCGCTTGCGCCGCTCCGGCTCCATCCCGATTTTCGTGCGGCCATGGCCGAGCTGGAGAAGCGTCGATGAGCGCGGTCGACGCGGCTTTGCCGCCTGTTCACGGCTTCGTTTACCGTGATGGCCGCCTGGTCGATGCCGGGCCGCGGCTCGACGACCTCAACACGCGCGCCGGCGGCGCAATCGGCGAGCCCTTTGCGGTGCCGCAGGTCGCCGTGCTCGCGCGGCTGGCGCAACGGCTGGGGATCACGGTCGCGCGTCACGTATCGGTCGCCGACGGACCTGATGAGGTCGAATTGTGGGTTCGCGCCGATCCGGTCGAGGACGGCGTGCGTCTGGAACTGAGTGGCTGGAAGTTGCGCGCGCCGTGGACGCCGCCCGTAGACCTAGCCCGACGCGACCGCGATTTGTTGCTGCAAGGCGCCGATTGGTGGTGGGAAACCGACGCGACCTTGCGGTTGACGGCGGTCGGCCCCGGGGCCGCACAGCACGGGGTGGCACCCGAAAGCGCGCTCGGCAAGCCGCTAGCATCGTTGTTCGCGCTAGAGATGGATGCGGAAGGCGCGATGCCGATGCTCGGCGTTTTGACCGTGCACCAGCCGTTCGAGAGGCAGGCGGCGACGGTGCGCGCGACGGGTCAGGCTGTGACCTTGTCCGCGAATCCCATGCTCAACGCGGAGGGCCTGTTCGCGGGCTATGTCGGTGCGGTCAGGGCCGAAACGCGTGAACTGCCGCAAGCGGCGGACAATCGTCCCAGCGATCCGCTCGACGCGTTCAGCGCCCGACTCGATCGCGCGTTGCGCGCACCACTGGGACGCATCATCGCCAATGCTGACAGCATCCACGCTCAGACGGAGGGGCCGATCCGGCGCGATTATGCCGATTATGCGTCGGACATCGCCGGCGCCGGCCGCCATCTGCTCGGGCTGGTCGACGATCTGGTCGATCTGCAAGCGGTCGAACGGCCCGACTTCGCCCCCTCGGCGGAACAGATCGACCTCGCCGATATCGGTCGCCGCGCCGCCGGCTTGCTCGGTGTCCGAGCGGCGGAACGCGGCGTCAAGATCGACGCGCCGCAGGACATCGACCGAGCGCCCGCGACCGGCGAGTTCAAGCGCGTGCTGCAGATCCTGGTCAATCTGATCGGCAATGCGGTGCGCTATTCGCCCGATGGTGGCATGGTCTGGATCCGCACGCATCGCGACCGCGGCACGGCGGTGATCATCGTCGCCGATCAAGGCAAGGGCATCGCGCCCGAGGATCAGGCGCGCATCTTCGAAAAATTCGAACGCGTCGATCCGAGCGAACCCGGCGGTAGCGGCCTCGGTCTCTACATCGCCCGCCGGCTGGCACGCGCGATGGGCGGCGACCTGACGGTCGATTCCGCGCTGGGGCAGGGTGCGCGTTTCATGCTGACCCTACCAGGAGTTGGGGTCTGACGCGCGAACGATTTGGCTCGCACGAAGCCACGAAGGCGCAAAGAAGAATGGTTTCGCGCAGAGGCGCAGAGAGCGCGGAGATTATGCGCGCGAACGCGCGCTTCCGTTTTACTTCACAGAAATGAAAGGCTGCTGACGCGGCCGAGCGATACGCCTCAGCGCCCTCTGCGCCTCTGCGCGAACCGAATCTTCGTGCCTTTGTGTCTTTGTGCGAGGACTTTTACCGACAAACTCCGGCGCATGACCCCAACAGTAGCGACTCTAGCGTCGCCCGATCCATACCAGCACGATGCCGCCGGCGGCGAGCAGTGCGCCCCACAGCGCCCAAATGCGCATGTCGAGCATGAAGCTCGATGCCGGCCAGTGGACCAGGCCGAGGCCCTGGCCCATCCATAGCAACCCCATCGCGATGCAAAGCGCACCGACGATCTGGAGCAGCAAGCGCATCAGCGCTGGCCGATCGGGGTGTAATCGCGCTGCGTCGGGCCGGTGTAGAGCTGGCGCGGGCGGCCGATCTTCTGCGCCGGATCGCTGATCATCTCGTTCCACTGCGCGACCCAGCCTACGGTGCGGGCTAGCGCGAACAAAGCGGTGAACATCGTCGTCGGGAAACCGATCGCCGACAGGATCACGCCCGAATAGAAATCGACGTTCGGGAACAGCTTCTTCTCGACGAAATAGGGGTCGTTGAGCGCCATATGCTCGAGCTGCAGCGCGACCTCGAACACCGGATCGCTGACCTTGAGCGCATCGAACACCTCACGCACGGTCTGCTGCATCACCGTCGCGCGGGGATCGTAATTCTTGTAGACGCGGTGGCCGAAGCCCATCAGGCGGAACGGGTCGTTCTTGTCCTTGGCACGGGCGATGAATTCGGGAATGCGATCGGGCGTCCCGATCTCGCGCAGCATGTTGAGCGCAGCCTCGTTGGCGCCGCCATGCGCCGGGCCCCACAGACAGGCGATGCCGGCCGCGATGCACGCGAACGGATTGGCGCCCGACGACCCGGCGAGGCGGACGGTCGAGGTCGAGGCATTCTGCTCGTGGTCGGCATGGAGGATGAAGATGCGGTCGAGCGCACGCTCGACGATCGGGTTCACATGATAGGGCTCGGCCGGCACGCCGAACGTCATGCGGAGGAAATTGCCGGTATAGCTCAGCGAGTTGTCGGGGTAGAGGAACGGCTGTCCGACGCTGTATTTGTACGCCATCGCGGCGATCGTCGGCATCTTGGCGATCAGCCGGTGCGACGCGATCATCCGCTGGCGCGGATCGTTGATGTCGGTCGAATCGTGGTAGAAAGCCGACAGCGCACCAACCACGCCGCACATGATCGCCATCGGATGCGCGTCGCGACGGAAGCCGCGATAGAAAGTCGCGAGCTGCTCGTGCAGCATCGTGTGGCGCGTGATCGTGTGGGTGAATTCGTCGAGCTCGCCCTTCGACGGCAGCTCGCCGTTCAACAGCAGGTAGCTGACTTCCATGAAGCTCGATTGCTCGGCGAGCTGGCCGATCGGATAGCCGCGGTGGAGCAGCACGCCCTCATCGCCATCGATATAGGTCAGCGCCGATTCGCAGCTGGCGGTCGACGTGAAGCCCGGGTCATAGGTGAACATCCCCGTTTCGCTGTACAGCTTGCGGATATCGACCACCTGGGGGCCGACCGACCCGGACATCACCGGATAGTCGTGATTCCCGAACTTGAGGGTGTTCGTGTCGGCCATATAACATTCCTTCGAATTCAGGCTGCCATCCGGTCGGATATGCGGCCCAGGCTTTCTTCGCGGCCGAGGACGGCGAGTACGTCGAAAATGCCGGGGGAAGTGCGCTTGCCGGTCAGCGCCGCGCGAAGCGGCTGCGCGACCTGGCCGAGCTTGACCCCGGCGTCTTCGGCGACGTGCCGAACCGCGTTTTCGAGCGCCTCCGTATCCCAGTTCGCGACGGCGTCAAGCGCCGCGTGGACGCGCCCGAGGAGCGCAGGGGCGTCGCCCGCCAGCAGCATTGCTGCATCTGCGTCCATCGGCAACGGGCGGGCGTGGAAAAGGAACATGCTGCCCTCGGCCAGCTCAACCAGATTCGCGGCGCGCGGCTTGAGGAACGGCATGGTGCGGCGCAACAGTTCGTGCTGTGGCGGGGTCAAGTCCAGGGGGATTCGCTGGACCACGAGATTGGTGAGGCGATCGTCATCGGCTTCCCGAATGTAATGACCGTTCAGGTTCTCGAGCTTCTTCAAATCGAACCGGCTTGGTGATTTTCCGACGCCGTCCAGATCGAACCATTCGATCGCCTGCTCACGGCTGATGATCTCGTCGTCGCCATGGCCCCAGCCGAGCCGCAATAGGTAATTGTCGACCGCCTCGGGCAGCAGGCCCATTTCGTCGCGATAGGCATCGACGCCCAACGCGCCGTGGCGCTTGGAAAGCTTCGCGCCATCGGCACCATGGATCAGTGGGATATGGGCGTAAATCGGCTCCGGCCAGCCCATCGCGCGATAGATGGGCAGCTGGCGGAACGCGTTGTTGAGGTGATCGTCACCGCGAATGACGTGGGTCACGCCCATGTCATGATCGTCGACCACGACGGCCAGCATATAGGTAGGTGTCCCGTCCGATCGCAGCAGGACGAGATCATCGATTTCGCTGTTCTGGACGGTGACCTCGCCCTGGACGCGATCATGGATCGTCGTCGCGCCTTCGGTCGGCGCCTTCAGCCGGATGACATGGGGTGCGTCGGGGTCGTTGGGGACACGATCGCGCCATGGCGAGCGAATGCGTAGCGGCTTCTTCGCGGCATCGGCCTCGGCGCGCATTTGCGCGAGTTCGTCCTGCGTCAAATAGCAGCGATAGGCGGCGCCTCTCTCCACCATCTCATAAGCGACCTCGGCATGGCGAGCGGCGCGTGAGAATTGATAGATTTCGGGCCCGTCCCATTCTAGGTCGAGCCAGCGCATTCCCGCCAAAATGGCGTCAATCGCGGGCTGCGTCGATCGCGCGCGATCGGTATCCTCGATGCGCAGGAGGAACTTGCCCCCGTGGTGTCGCGCGAACAGCAGATTGAACAACGCAGTGCGCGCGCCGCCAATATGCAGAAAGCCGGTCGGCGAAGGCGCGAACCGGGTGACGACGTTGGTGACGGGTGCGCCGGTTGCGGGCGCCCCGGAGTCAGAACTGGCGCTCAACCGCGCATGCTCCCAGGCTGGATGACTGATGGCGACCGTCGCCGCCGCGCGCCCTAGCACGCGGTTCCGGCCGCTTCAAACGCTGGCGGCACGATGTACGCGTGCACGCCTTGCACTCGAACATGGGTTGGAGGCGGAGCGCGATCAACTCCCGTTATGGCTGCCGGTAGCATTGGGCGGCGGCATCGCATTGTGGTTCGTGCTCGACGACCCGATGCAATGGATCGCCGCGATGCTCGCGATGGCCGGCATCGCGCTCGCGGCGATCGCGATCGGGCGAGGCGGGCGCGCCAGCCGTGCGGTGGCATTGGCCGCCGCCCTGGCGGCAATGGGACTTGGGCTGGCGTGGTTGCGTGCGTCCTATGTCGCGCAACCTGTCCTCGCGCGGCCGGCGATCGTCATGCTGACCGCAAGGGTCGAAAGTATCGAGCCGCTGCCGGCGCGGGACCTCGTGCGGGTGAGCTTGACGCCAATCTCGGCACAGGCGGTCGCTAGCCCGAAACGTCTGAATTGCGCCAAGGAACGCGGCTCGCCTTATGGCGCCGGAGGGCGGCGATGCGACGATCGACCCAGGCCGCCACTCGTGCTGCCGCCGCACGTGCGAGTGAATATCGCGAACACGGACGCGCCCGCCGGGCTTGGGCCGGGCGCGATCATCAAGCTGCAGACCCGGCTGATGCCGCCCAATGAGGCGACGGTGCCTGGCGCCTACGATTTTCGGCAAGTGGCGTGGTTCGCCGGGCTTGGCGCGACCGGCAAGGGAAATGCGCCGGTCAAGGTGATCGAGCCCGGCAAGGAATCGAATGGCCTCCGCGCGGCGCTGGCGGCGCATATCCAGAGCAAGGTCGAGGGCAGCGCGGGCGGGATCGCCGCCGCACTGGCGGCGGGCGACGAGGGCGCGATTTCGCTGGAGGATGCCGACGCTATGCGGCGGTCCGGGCTCGCTCATCTCTTGTCGGTAAGCGGGCTGCATATCACCGCCGTCGTCGTTGCGACGATCTGGGCGGTCACGCGGTTGCTCGCCTTGTGGCCATGGCTGGCACTGCGGGTGCGGATTCCGGTGATCGCGGCAGGGGCGGGCGCGGTTGCGGCGATCGGCTACACCTTGCTCACGGGCAGCCAGGTGCCGACCGCGCGCTCATGTATCGCGGCATTATTGGTATTGGCGGCGCTCGCGATGGGGCGCGAGGCGATCACCTTGCGGCTAGTGGCGGCGGGCGCCTTCATCGTGCTGCTGATCTGGCCCGAGGCGCTGGCGGGGCCGAGTTTCCAACTCAGCTTCGCGGCGGTCGGATCGCTCATCGCGTTCCACGAGCAACCGCGCATCAAGCAATTGTTCGAGAAACGCGACGAGGCATGGTGGCGTCGCGTCACGCGCGAAATCGGCTCGTTGCTGCTTACCGGCCTGGTCGTCGAAGCGGCACTGGCCCCGATCGCGCTCTATCACTTTCATAAGGAGGGCATGTACGGCGTCGTCGCCAATATCGTCGCGATCCCGCTGACCACCTTCGTCATCATGCCGGCCGAGGCACTGGCGTTGGCAGGCGACGCGATCGGTTTGGGTGCGCCCTTCTGGTGGGTGACCATGCACGCGCTCAACCTGTTGCTGTGGATCGCGCGTGCCGCGGCCAAAGCGCCGGGGTCGGTGGCGATGCTGCCCGGCATGCCGGCGGGCGCGTTCGGGCTGATGATCCTCGGATTGCTGTGGCTCATGCTGTGGCGCTCGCGGATGCGTTTTGCCGGACTCGTGCCGATGGCGATGGGCGTGGCCTGGGCCCTGGCGATCCCGGCCCCGGATTTGCTGATCTCGGGCGATGGCCAGCATCTCGCCGTGCGGACGCCCGACGGCGGAGTCGCGATCCTGCGCGACAAGGCAGGCGACTATACCCGTGACACGATGACCCAGAATGCCGGGGTGGATGGGGAGGCGCTGCTGCTGTCTGATCAGCCCTTCGCCAAATGCACGCCCGACGCGTGCCTCGCTTTGGTGCAATCGGGAGGACGGATATTCCGCGTGCTGGCGACGCGAAGCCTGTACCAATTGCCATCGGACCAACTGATCGCCGCATGCCGCGCGGCGGACATCGTCGTCAGCGACCGGCGGCTGCCGTCAGCGTGCCGACCGACTTGGCTGAAGCTCGATGCGCCGTTCCTGCGCCGTACGGGTGGAATGGCGATCAGCCTGGCGAGCGGACGGATCGTCACCGTCCGCCAGCCAGGCGATCGTCACCCCTGGGTAATGTCGGGTCCGCGCTCTAATCGTAGCGGCGCAACAGACCGGCTAGGCGGCCCTGGATACGCACCTGCTGGGGAGCGTAACGCTGCGGATCATAGGCCCGATTGGCCGGATCGAGCCGCACCATAGCGCCTTCGCGGCGGAAATATTTGAGCGTCGCTTCGCTTTCCTCGATCAGCGCCACGACGATCTCGCCGTCACGCGCCACATCGGTGCGGCGGATCAGCGCGTAATCGCCGTCGAGAATGCCCGCCTCGACCATCGAATCACCGGCGACTTCCAGTGCATAATGCTCGCCGCTGCCAAGCAAGGCAGCGGGGACGGGGAGCATCGACGATCCTTCGAACGCCTCGATCGGCACGCCGGCGGCGATCCGGCCGTGCAGCGGGATCTCGATCACGTCGTTGGCCGGTTCGGGGGCTGGGCGGAAATTGTTCGGTTTGGGCTGTGCGGCCGCCGGACGCTTGCTGTCGGCACGCTCGGGCATCTTCAGCACCTCGAGTGCGCGCGCGCGATTGGGCAGGCGCCGCAGGAACTGCCGCTCCTCAAGCGCCGAGATCAGGCGATGAACGCCGGACTTCGACTTGAGGTCGAGCGCCTCCTTCATCTCCTCGAACGACGGCGACACACCGGTTTCGTTCAAGCGATCGTTGATGAAGCAGATCAGCTCATGCTGCTTCTTGGTGAGCATCGACGTTCCTCCGTCCAGAACAGACGCGGAACTTTTACGGAACGTTGCGGATCAAGTCAAGCGAGCGGCAGGATGTCCACGGTACCGCCAATGGCGGCGGGCGGGGCGTGCGGCGGGCGGACGATCAGACACGTCGCGTGGGCGAGCGTCGCGAGCATCGAACTGTCCTGCAGCGCGGCGGCGGAGACGCGGCCATCGGCGATCGTTCCGCGCAGATAATCCTGGCGATGGTCGTTGGCGGGAAGGGGGGCGGCGAGTTCAGCGCGAAGCAGGCGCGGCAACGGATCGGCTGCGCCGGCCATCGCCGCAATCAGCGGGCGCAGGAACAAAGTGGCGGTAACGAACGCCGATACCGGGTTACCCGGCAGGCCCAGCACGATCGCGTCGCCGAGCCGGCCCGCGAGCATCGGCTTGCCGGGCCGGATCGCGATGCGCCAGAAATCCACCGTTCCACCCGCCGCTTCGAGCGCAGGACGGACCAGATCGTGATCGCCGACCGAGGCGCCGCCGGTCGTGACGACGATATCGGCATTGGCGCCGGAGAATGCCGCGACGAGCGCCTCGAGCCGGTCGGGGACGATCCCTGCCACCGTCACGTTGACGGGCAGGTCGGCGAGCATCGCCGCAAGCATCGCACTGTTGCCCTCGGGTAGCGCGAGCGGGTCGTCGCTGGCACTTCCGGGCGCGATGAGCTCGTCGCCCGTGGCCAGGACGGCGACTCGCAAGCGACGATTGACCTCGAGTTCCCCGTATCCGCCGGTGGCAGCGAGTGCGATCGCGGCAGGCGTGAGGCGAGCGCCGGCCGCGATCAGCACCGCGCCGCGATCGAAATCGAGTCCCTTGCGCCGAACGCTCGCGCCGCGGCGTGGTGGTCCCTCGCCGGTGAGGAACAGCGTATCGCCAGCGCGGTCGGTCTCCTCCTGAACGAGCACGCTGTCGGCACCCGGGGGCATCGCGGCGCCGGTGAAGATCCGCGCGGCCTCTCCGCGCCCGACCGAGCCGGGGAACGCGCGTCCCGCCGCACTCTCGCCGATCACGCGCCAAGGACCCGGCAAGTCGTCGAACCGGATCGCATAACCGTCCATGGACGACAGATCGGCGCCGGGCTGGGCGCGCATTGCGGCGACGGGTTCCGTGGCCCAGCGGCCCGCCGCGGCGGCCAATGGTACGCGCTCGCTCGCGACGCGGGGCGCCATCGCGAACAAGCGGGCCTGAGCATCGGCGACGGGGAGCAGCGGGGTCATCGCTTACGCCATGCCACAGCGCATCGCTCCACCGCTAGCAGTTCGCCGCGCGATGAACGTTGTCAGCCCGCCGGATGCGGCTTGACGCCCGACCAGGTCCAGGCCTTGATCTTCCAGCCCGTTTTGCCCTTTGACAGCACGAAGGTCATCTCGCCCTCTTCTGCGATCCGTGCGCCCTTTTCCTTGTAATTATAGACCGTCGGAATGATGACATAGGCCCTGACACCGTCGATTTCGCGGCGTGTTGGGGCGCCGTATTTGACCGATCCGTCAGATACGCCGGTCGCCTTCGCGTGCTTTTCGTAATCGGCCGCCCATAGTTGGGGTGCCTTGGGGCCAACCCAGAGGTGCGGCGCGAATTCGTCGATGATCGACACGTCGCCTTGGACATAAGCGGCATAAGCCGATTTGGTGTCGCCAGTGTTGAAGCCGTCGATGAACTGACGAATCGGCTTGGTCAGATCGCCATCGGCGGCGGGTGCCGCGGCCGTGACCGGCGCGATCAGCAATGCTGCCAGCGGCAGCAGAAACAGTTTTTTCATCAGCATCCTCCCCTCGGAATGCACTGAAGCGTGAGCTTGGGCAGACGAGTGGTCAACGCATGCCAGACAAGATGCTGTGATCTTCCGGAATAGTCCGATCGATCAAGGAGCCCGCCAGTCTCCCGACTTGCCGCCAGTCTTCGAGAGCAGGCGGACCGAGCCGATCGTCATCGCCTTGTCGATCGCTTTCGCCATGTCGTAGATCGTCAGCAGCGCGACCGAGACGGCGGTCATCGCTTCCATCTCGACCCCAGTGCGTCCGGTCGTGGTGATCGTCGCGGTCGCCGTTACGCCCTCGCCGTCGACAGAAAGGTCGATCGCGGCGCTGGCGATCGGCAGCGGATGGCACAGCGGGATCAACTCGCCGGTGCGCTTGGCGGCCATGATGCCGGCGATCCGTGCGGCCGCGAGGACGTCGCCCTTGGGGACGTTGTTCGCGCCGATCGCGGCCGCCGCTTCATGAGACATCGATATGCGTCCGGTCGCGATCGCGCGCCGTTCGGTTTCCAGCTTGCCGGAGACGTCGACCATCCGGGCTGCACCGGCGTCGTCGAGGTGGGTCAGATTCGGTTGATTGGCCATCCGCCCAAACTACTCCGTTCGCCCTGAGCTTGTCGAAGGGCAGTGTGGGGCGGATAGGTGTGCTTCGACAAGCTCAGCACGAACGGGCTATTAGGCCCGATGCTATCGGCCCTATTGGCCCAGCAACTCCCGGGTCGCCGCCGCGATATTCTCCGCGCGCATCAGGCTCTCGCCGACCAGGAAGCAGTTCACACCATGCGCGCGCATCGCGTCGAGATCGGCGCGGCTGCTCAGTCCGCTTTCGGCCACGAACGTGCACCCGGCCGGCGCCTTGCCGACCAGCTCGTACGTCCGATCGAAGCTCACCGAGAAATCGCGCAGGTCGCGATTGTTGACCCCGATCAGCCGCGACTTGAGCTTGAGCGCGCGATCGAGCTCTTTCTCGTCATGCACCTCGACCAGCACGTCGAGCCCGCAATCGATCGCCGCCGCCTCGATTTCGGCCATTCGCGCATCGTCGAGCGCGGCGACGATGATCAGGATGGCGTCGGCGCCCAGTGCGCGGCTCTCATGCGCTTGCCACGGATCGATCATGAAATCCTTGCGCAATAGCGGCAGCGGCACGGTGTCATGGATCAGCGCCAGGTAGGAATCGTCGCCCTGGAAATATTGCTCGTCGGTCAGCACGGACAGGCAAGCGGCACCTCCCTTGAGATAAGCGAGCGCATGCGCCGGTGGGTCGAAATCCTCGCGGATCACGCCTTTGGACGGGCTCGCTTTCTTGACCTCGGCGATCAATGCCGGGCCGCTCTTGGCCTTTTTGTCGAGCGCCTTTCTGAACCCGCGCGGCGTGTCGCGGCGGGTGATCATCGCTTCGAGACTGGCGAGCGACGTCGTCGCCTTCTTCGCGGCGACTTCGGCGCGCTTGGTTTCGAGGATACGGTCGAGGATATTGGTCATTTATAGGCGATCCAGCAATCGAGCAGCGCGTTGGCAAGACCCTTGTCGATCGTTTCCGCAGCTTCCTCGGCGCCTTCGGTGAGCGTGTCGGCGGCGCCCGCGACGACCAGGGCGGCGGCGGCGTTGATCAGCACCGCGTCGCGATACGCGCCATGCTCGCCCTGTAGCAGCCGGCGCAGGGCCGCGGCGTTATAGGCGGGGTCGCCGCCATGGATCGCGGCGATCGGATGGCGCGGCAGGCCGGCGTCCTCCGGGGTGATATGATCGGGCAGTGATAGCCGGCCGACGCTGACCGCGACGGTCGGACCCGCGCCGGACACCTCATCCAGCCCTTCCTCGCCCGAGACGACCAATGCGGCTTCGGTGCCGAGTTGCTCGAGCGCCTCGGCATAGGTCGCTGTATAGTCAGGCCGCGCGATGCCGATCAGCTGACGCGTGACGTGCGCGGGGTTGGCGAGCGGACCCATCAGGTTGAAGATCGTGCGGCGGCCGATCCTGCGGCGGATCGGGGTGATCCGCTTCATCGCCGGATGATGGTTGGCCGCGAACAGGAAGCAGATGCCGAGATCGTTGAGCGTCGCCTGGGCGAGCGCGCCGGCGCGTTCCATGTCGAGCCCCAGCGCTTCCAGCGTATCGGCGGCACCGGCTTTCGAACTCGCGGCACGATTGCCGTGCTTGGCGACCGGCACCCCGCTCGCCGCGACCACCAGGCTGACCGCGGTCGAGACGTTGAGCGTGTGGTGGCCATCGCCGCCGGTGCCGCAGACGTCGATCGCGTTGGCCGGCGCGTCAATCGGGATCAGCCTCTCGCGCAGCGCCCGCGCGGCTTCGGCGATCTCGATGCTGGTCTCGCCGCGGTTGGTCAGCGCGATCAGGAATTCGGCGATCGCCTCCTCGGATGTCTTGGCGTCGAGGATGTCGGCGAACGCCTGCCGCGCCGATTCGCGCGACAGGGGAGTCGAGGGATCGGGCAGCGGCGCAAAGCTGGTCACGCCAGCGCCTTCGCCTTCAGCCCGGCGAGCTCGAGGAAGTTCGCGAGCAACTGATGCCCGTGTTCGGTGGCGATGCTCTCGGGGTGGAATTGCACGCCGTGGATGGGCAGGGTCGCGTGGCGGAAACCCATGACGAATCCGTCCTCGGCGCGAGCATTGACGATCAGCTCGGCAGGAACATCCTCGACCACCAGCGAATGATAACGCGTCGCCTGAAACGGCGAGGGGACGCCCTTGAACAAGCCGGTGCCGTCATGGGTGATCGCTGACGTCTTGCCGTGCATCAGCCCGCCGCGCACGACATGGCCGCCGAAATGCTGGCCGATCGACTGATGACCCAGGCACACGCCGAGCAGCGGCCGGCCGGCATCGGCGGCGGCGGCGACCAGGTCCAGGCTGACCCCGGCTTCGTTCGGCGTGCAGGGGCCGGGCGAAATCAGGAACGCCTCGGCATTGCTCGCCAGGGCGTCGCGCGCGGTCAGCGCGTCGTTTCGCACGACCTGCACGTCCTGCCCGAGCTCCATCAGATAATGGACCAGGTTCCAGGTAAAGCTGTCGTAATTGTCGATGACCAAAATCATTGCGGCCCCGCTAGCGCGTTCGCTGCACCGCGACAATCGTCGTTGCGCCCTCGTTTTGCCGCGTTTCGGCCTGCCAAGCGCTGGAATGATACGGGATCGATCCTATCTAGGGCCCGTTCAAGTGCCCAAGGAAAGGTCGCACCGATGATTCGCACTGCGTTTGCCGCTTTGGCTCTACTGACCGTCCCCGTCGGTGCGATGGCACAGGATAAGACCGATAAGCAGACCGATACCGGACAGCCCGTCAAGCGAATCCGGTCCGTGATCGTCGAGCCCGATCAGAAATGCCCGCCATCCACTGGCGACGAAATCGTCGTGTGCACGACCGTGGACGATCCCTATCGTATCCCGAAGGCACTGCGCGGCGCCGGCCCGATCCCGCCCGCACGGCAAAGCTGGGTCAATCGCGTCGCGGCCGACGAACAGACCAGCCGAGAGGCTGCGGGGCTTCCCGATACTTGCTCACCAGTGGGATCGGGCGGCCAGACCGGCTGCGCGCGCTCGGCGGCGCGGGCCTGGGCGGCTGAGCGCCGCGCCAAGGCCAACGGTCAGTCGGACGACCAGTAAAGCCTATTGCCCAAAGCGAGCGTCGCCCGCTCGGGCGATCGCTTCGCGGGCGGCGGCGAGCAGTGCGCCCGCTTTCGCCTCGCACTCGCGCTGTTCGTAGACGGGATCGCTATCGGCAACGATGCCGGCGCCGGCCTGGACGTGCATGACGCCGTCTTTGACCACCGCCGTTCTCAACACGATGCACGAATCCATCGATCCGTCGGGCGAGAAATAGCCGACCCCGCCGGCATAGGCGCCGCGCGCCTCGGGCTCCAGTTCGGCGATGACCTGGCAAGCGCGGACCTTGGGCGCGCCTGACACCGTCCCCGCGGGAAACCCGGCGAACAGCGCATCGATCGCGTCCTTGCTGCCATCGAGTTCGGCAACCACGTTCGAGACGATATGCATCACATGGCTGTACATCTCGATCGTATAGCTGTCGGTGACTTTGACCGAGCCGGGGGCGGCGACGCGGCCGGCGTCGTTGCGGCCCAGATCGAGCAGCATCAGATGCTCGGCGCGTTCCTTGGGGTCGGCGAGCAGCGAACGCCGATTCTCTTCGTCCTCGGTCGCCGATTTGCCGCGTGGGCGGGTGCCCGCGATCGGGCGGATCGTCACTTCGCCATCGCGCACGCGCACGAGGATCTCGGGGCTGGAGCCCGATAGTGCGAAGTCGGGCAAATCGAGGAAATAGAGGAACGGCGAGGGGTTTACGCGCCGCAGTGCGCGATAGAGCTCGATCGGCGGCAGCGCGAAGGGCGCAGTGAAACGCTGCGCCAGGACGACCTGAAAGATATCGCCGGCTGCGATATAGTCCTTCGCCTTCAACACCATCTCGCGATACGCGCCATCCGGCAGCACCGGAGCCAGTGCGATGTCACTCGGGTCGCCGCGCGGCGCCGCCGGGATCGGGGCGCTTGCCAGCCTGGCGGCGACGCCGTCGATGCGTTCTTCGGCCAGCGCCAGGGCTGCCTCGGGGGCGAGCCCGCTATCGGGCCAGAGCGGGGCAACCAGAAACAATTGATCGGCCAGCCGGTCGAAGATCAGCACTGTCGTCGGCCGCACGAAGATCATGTCGGGCAGGCCTAGGCCGGGATCCGCGGGGCGCGGTAGATCCTCGACCAACCCGACCGTCTCATAGCCGAAATAGCCGACCAGACAGGCGAGCGCGCGCGGCAATTCGGGCGGAACGTCGTCCATCCGGCACGAAGCGACGAGCGACCGGAACGCCGTTAGCGTGGGCTCAGTGCACGGCTCGAACGCGGTGCGATCGGTCAGCCAATGACGGTTGATCATGGCGTCCGCGCCCTGCGCCCGGAACACGAGATCGGGCGCGAGTCCCAACAGGCTGTGACGCCCGCGCACCGCGCCGCCTTCGACCGATTCGAGCAGGAAATCGCCGCGCTCCGGCTCGATCAACTTCAGTGCCGCGGCGACCGGCGTCTCGGTATCCGCGACCTGGCGCCGCCAGACGAGTGCCGGACGTCCGGCCGCGAGCGCGGTCAGCGCGGCGTCGGCTCCTTCGATCATCGCGTTACTGAGGCTGATCGCTGCCGTCACCGCCCTGACCGAGCAGGTCGCGGCGCAGCGCGGCGATCGCGTCGTCGTTTTTCTTCACGCCGACCTTGTCGCGCACCGCGCGGGCGAATTGCTGGCGATATTCGTCGCCCATGCTCGCACCCAGATCGCCGCGCATCTTGTCGACCAATTGCGCATTGCCGGCGGCATTGCCCTTCTCGATCGAGTCGACGACGATGACGAACCAGCCGCCCTTATACGGCGCCTCGACCAGCGACGCGCTGCCCTTGGGCTTGCTGAACAGCAAGACGAGCGGGGCGGGCGGCTGCTTGGTCGCGAACAGCTGGGCGCGGTTGGCCGACATCGGCTTGGTCGCATCGAGCTTGATACCCGATTCGGCCATCGCCTGGGCGAGCGGAATGCCCTTGTTGACCTTGCCGGTGATGGCGTTGGCGACGTCACGCGCCGCCTTGACCTGGCGATCGATGACGACGTCCTTCTTCACCTGGTCGGCAATCGTCGCGAACGGCCGTGCCGCTGCCGGGATCACCTTGTCGAGCTTGGCCACCGCGAAACTCCCGTCCTGGCCGTAAGGCACCAGCTGGGGGTCGTCATCGGCTTCGGACTGGAAGGCGAGCTGATAGAGCGCCGTCTGGTTGGGATCGGGCTTGACCGGCGTCGCCGCAGTCGGATCCGTGCCGTTGGCGGTCAGCGGCGTCGTCGTCTGGACAGTCACGTTGAGCTTGGCAGCGATCTGATCGAGCGTCTGGCGATTGGTGATCGCATCCTCGATCTGATCGCGCAGCGTCTGCGCGATGACTGCCAGTTTCTGGTCGGTGAGTTCCTTGGTCAGCTCGGGCTTGGCTTGATCGAGCGTCTTGCCCGCGACCTTGGTGATCTTGTCGAGATGCGCGACCACCCAGCCGAGCGGCGTCTTGACCGGACCGATCACCGCACCCTGCGCGGCGCCGAACACCTGATCGGCCAATGCGGGCGTTGCCTGGCCGGCATAAGCGGTCTTGTTGACGTCGTTGATCGCCGCTGCCTCGAGCCCGAGCGCCTTGGCCGCGGCTTCGATGGCGGTGCCGCCGCGGACTTTCGCGGCGAGGTCGGTGGCGGCTTTCTGGTCCTGCAGCACGACCTGCTTGAGCGAACGATTCTCGCCCGCGTCGAACTTCGCCTTTTGCGCCTGATAGGCCTTGGCGATCTCATCGTCGGTCGGGGTTGCGCGCTTCTTGAGCTCGTCGAGCGTGATCAGTGCGTAGCGTGCCGAGCGGCGTTCCGGGATCGTATAGCGCGCGACGTTGCGGGTGTAATAAGCGTTCGCCTCGGCGTCGGTGACCGGCGCGCCGGCGGGCATCTTCTTGGTATCGACGAACGCCACGGTGCCGTTGCGCTTTTCGAGCAGCATCGAGGCGTAGGAGGTCGCGACGCCTGCCGGGCCCTTGAGCTTGTCGGTCGCGTTCCCCGCGATCGGGCCGAGCATCAACTGGGTCATCAGGTCGCGGCCCATTTGATCGTGAAATTGCTGGTCGTTGGACTTCAGCATCGCCAGCAGGCGATTGTAATTGTCCTTGTCGAACTTGCCGTCGAGCCCCCGGACACCGGGAATGTTCGCGATCTGGTTATCGATCAACGATTTGCCGACGCGGATGCCCTGGCTGTGGCCGAATTGTTCCATCGCCATCGAGGTCAGCCGGCTTTCGAGCGGGCCGTCGAACCCACCGCGGCTGATGAATTCCGCCATGGTGAGCTGCGGTGCCTGATTGCGATACATGTTGAGCATGCCGTCGGTGGCATTGCGCAGATCGGTGACGGAGACGGTGTCGTTGCCCACGGTCGCGGCGGTCGCGGCGCTCTGCCCGCCCAGCGAGTTTGACCTCAGGCCGGTGACGTCGCCCAACCCGAACGCCACGCCGATCAGGCCGACGACGATCAGCGTGACGAGCGCGCCGATGCGCGAAAAGATGATCTTGCGAAAGAAAGTGAGCATGGGGCCCGATCGTTGGTCCTGAAAAACGAGCCGACGCTTTAGGGTCCGTGCTCGATTACGGCAATGCCCCGAGCACATGCGCGGAGCCCGTGTGGCGCGATACCCGGTGCACGACGCTTGCGCACACTCTCATGACCGCTATCGGGGACGGAGAAAAAAAGGGAGGACACATGACACGGCGCAAGCTGATCGCGGGCAACTGGAAGATGAACGGCAGCCTGGCGGCGCTCGCCGAGCTCGACGGCATCGCGGCGGCCGCCGCTGCGGCGCCGGGTGTGGACGTGGCGGTTGCCGTTCCGGCGACGCTGATCGCGCCGGCGCATGCACGCGTACCGTCGCTCGCGATCGGGGCAGAGGATGTGCACGAGGCCGACAGCGGCGCGCATACCGGCTGCATCTCAGCGCCAATGGTCAAGGAAGCCGGCGCCGTCTTCACCATTGTCGGCCACTCCGAGCGCCGCGGCGACCAGCACGAGACCAGCCACGACGCCTATATGAAATCGTCGGCGGCGCATCGTCATGGACTGACCGTGATCCTGTGCGTCGGGGAGACGCAGGCCGAGCGTGATGCGGGTCGGGCCGAACGCGTGGTCCAGGCGCAGATCGAGAAATCCTTGCCCGACGATGCTCGTGCTGACTGGCTGACGCTTGCCTATGAACCGCGTTGGGCGATCGGCACGGGCCGCACCCCGACGATGGAGGAAATCGCGGCGATGCACGCGATCGCGCGCGCCAAGCTGCATCAGATGATCGGCGACACCGCGATCGACGTGCGGATTCTTTACGGCGGATCGGTGACCGGAGCGAACGCCGCCGAAATCCTGGCGGTCGAGAATGTCGACGGCGCGCTGGTCGGGGGCGCCAGCCTGACGGCGGACAAGTTCGTCCCGATCATCCAGGCAGCCAAGGCGCTGGCCGCATGACCGACACGCCGCTGCCAGCCCCGCGCCGCGTCGTCACCGCGATCGACGCAGAGGGCCGGTCATACATTGCCGAGGATGGCGTTAGTCCGGCCGAGTTCGTTCTGCCGGGCTCGACCTATCGCAGCACGAATATGTGGCGCACGCATGCAGCGCCCGGCGCGATCGAGGCGCCGGACGACATCGCCGAGCACCGTGGCGTACTGCCGCCGAGCCGCGGCACCGTCCTGCGCGTGATCGACTTCCCGCCCATCGGCGACGCGACGCCGCAAGAACGCGCGGCGATGGTCAAGGCGGTGTTCGCCGCGCTCTACCCCGATGCCGATCACCACGAAGGCAGCGAGCGCTCGGCGAGCATGCACACGACCGATACCGTGGATTACGCGATCGTGCTGGAAGGCGAGATCGTCGCGGTAATGGACCACGACGAGACGATCTTGCGCGCGGGCGACATCCTGATTCAACGCGGGACGCCGCATGGGTGGGAAAACAGGTCGGACCACCTCGCGCGCATTGCTTTCGTGTTGATCGACGCGGTACGCTCGGCCGCCGCCTGATCGCGGTCGGTTTGCGTCGGAATCGAACTAGCAGCTTGGCCTTCCTCTTCAGGAGTCGCGGCGATGGATATTCTCGGACAGCTTTTACAGCAGGCGACCGGCGCAACTGGCGGTGATGCCGGCGCGACGCCGCAAGTCGATGTCGGCGCGCTCGCGCAGCAGTTCGGACTGACGCCCGATCAGGCCAATGCCGCGGTCGGCGCGTTGCTGCCGGCGGTCCTCGGGGGATTGAAGAAGGTCGAGCAAGGCGGCGGTCTCGGTTCCGTTGCCGACATTGCCGGCACGACCACATCGCCGGCGACCGACACCGATGCCGGCAACGCCGTGCTTGGTCAGATTTTCGGGTCGAAGGATGTCAGCCGCTCGGTCGCCACCGCCGCCTCGGCGCAGACCGGGATCAGCGACACGATCATGAAGGCGATGCTGCCGATCGTCGCAGGCCTGGTCGCGCAACAGGTATCGAAGAAGATGGGCGGCGGCATGATGGGCGGAATCGCCGCGAGCGTGCTGACGTCGATGATCGCAGGCGGCGGCGTGAGTGCGGCTCCTGCCGCACCGGCAGCGGTACCCGCAGCGGGGCCGGCAGGTGGCATCTTCGGCAGTCTCGGCGGGCTGGCATCGATGCTCGACGCCAATCACGACGGCAACCCGCTCGACGATATCCTGGGGATGGTGCGCGGCGGCGGTCGGTCGGCCTGAAGAACTCGACGGGCTTCGCAAAATACGCTTCCCGGCGTAGAAGAGGAGGCTCAGCCGCCGTAGCGTTTCCGCAGCATCGCCCAGGCGGCGCGCAAGCCCAGGGCATCGCCACCCTTGGGTCGTCCCGGCTTGGCATTGGGGCGCCAGGCGAAGGTGTCGAGATGCGCCCAGGGCACGCCCTCGGGCGCAAAACGGCGCAGGAACAAGGCGGCGGTGACCGCGCCGGCATAGCCATTGTCGGGCGCGTTGATCAGATCGGCGATGTCAGACTTCAGATAATCGTCATAGCCATCCCATAACGGCAGCCGCCACAACGGGTCGTGGACCGTCGTGCCCGCCTCGATCAGATCGGCGGCGAGCGCTTCGTCGCTGACGAAGGTCGCGGGCAGATCGGGGCCGAGCGCGACCCGCGCCGCGCCGGTCAGCGTGGCGTAATCGATCACCAGTTCGGCCTTGGTCCCATCGGCACCTTCGCCCGCTTTGGTCAGCGCGTCGCCCAGCACCAGCCGCCCTTCGGCGTCGGTATTGGTGTTCTCGACCGTCAGTCCCTTGCGCGTCTTGAGCACATCACCCGGGCGGAAGGCGTCAGCCGAAATAGCATTCTCGACCGCGGGGATCAGCACATGCAGCCGGATCGGCAAGCGCGCCCCCATGATCAGATGGGCGAGGGCCAACGCGTGCGCGGCGCCGCCCATATCCTTTTTCATCAGCCGCATGCCGCTCGCCGGCTTGATGTCCAGGCCTCCCGAATCGAAACAGACGCCCTTGCCGAGCAATGCGACGCGCGGATGTTTGGGATTGCCCCATTCGATCTCGATCAGCCGCGGCGCGCGATGCTTCGCGGCGGCACGGCCGACCGCGTCGATCATCGGATAGCCTGTCGCCAGCGCATCGCCGCGCGTGACCGTCAGCGTCGCGTCGAACGTCTTGGCGAGCTTCTCCGCCTCGGCTTCGAGTTCGGCCGGGCCCATGTCGGACGAGCCGAGATTGACCATGTCGCGGACCAACGCGGTCGCTTGCGCCAGCCTGACGGTCTCGTCGATCCCGGCCGGATCGTTGGTCAGCAGCACGCGCGGGCCGCCATTCTTGTCCGGCTTGGTGTAGCGTTCGAAGCGATGCTGCGCGAGCAGCCAGCCCAGGCCTGCCGTGCCGAGATCCCCGCTCTTCAACCTGTACATGCCCTCGGGCAGGAAATCGGGTTGCGACGCGATGCGCCATGGCGAACTGGCGGCTTCGTCGCAGACGTGCAGCACCGACCAGTCTTCGGCGCCATCACCAGGAAGGATCGCCTTGTTGCCGGCCTTGCCGGTCACACGGGCGGCGGCGACCATCGCCCGCACACGCGGCGGTTGCGTGGCCAACCAGTCGGCGAACCCGTCGGGATGGACGACCTCGATCGCGCGCGCGGATTGCCCGCGATCAGGCTGGAGAAGGGCGGCGAAGTCGGTCATGCGATTGTCTCGTCGGATAAGCGGATTATTTGGTAGAGAGCGTCGGTCACTCGGCCGGCATCACGATGAACTGTTCGTAGCGCCCGGCACCATCGGGTTCGGCATAGGTCACCACGGCCAGCTTGGTGCCGTTCGCATAGGTGACGGTGTAGTTGCGGTTGACGAACCCGCCGCGCAGTCGCGCGGGCCGCGTCAGGGTGAACGATGCCGGGTCGCCGAGCTTGGCCAGGCTGTCGCGATAGTCGCCGATCGCGGTGCCATCGAAATAGTAATTGGCATCCTCGGTCATCGTCGCGCGATCGAGCTTGCCCGTCCGCAACTGGTCGAAGATCGCGCGCGCCTGCGCGGTCTTCGCCGTTTCGGCGTCGCCGGGCGCCGCGGCCCCGGTGGCAGGCGGCAGGATCAGCTCGGAAATCTGGCTCGCAATGCCGGTAAAGGCATCGGAAAAGTCCGAATTGACCAGCACGACGACGGCAGCCTTGTCGTCCGGATAGACGATGTTCTCGGACAGGAAGCCGACCGCTTCGCCGGTATGTTCGACGTAGCGATGTCCCTTGGCGGTGCCCGTGAAGACCCCCAGGCCGTAATTGGTCGACTTGCCATTGGTCAGCAGGATCGGCGTCTCCTGCGTCTGCCAGTCATCAGCCGGCATCACGCTGCGGTTGAGCCGGGCGATATCCCATTTGGCGAGGTTGCTGGCCGACATGGCGAGTTCGCCCGCCGCGAACAGCCAGCCGCGCGCCGCAGGCTTCTCTACCCGCACGGGACCGAGCGCGTAGCGATGATAGCCTTGCGGAAAGCCCTTGCCGACCGCCAGATCCTGGTCGATCACCTTCATGCCCAGCGGCTTGAACACCTTCTCCTGCAGATAGGCGAGCAGCGGCTTGCCCGCCGCCTTTTCGACGATCATCCCGGCGACGACATAGCCGGTGTTCGAATATTGCCATTGCGTGCCCGGCGCGAAATCGAGCGGCTTCTTTGCCCAGCGATCGATGATCTGCTGCGGTGTGACCGGCTTTTCCATCGCCGCGAAGCTGTAGTCCTGCGGCCAATAATCCTGCAGGCCCGACGTGTGGCTGAGCAACTGCCGGATGGTGATCTTGTCGCCATCGGTGATGCCGGGCACCCATTTGGCGACATTGTCGTCCAGGCTCAATTTGCCCTCATCCTTGAGCAGCAGGATGGCGGCGGCGGTGAATTGCTTGGAGACCGAGGCGATCTGATAGGGTGCATCGGCGCGCGGTGTCGCGATTGTCTCAGACTGTTTGCCATAGGCCTTGGCGAACACGATCTTGCCGTCGCGCACGATCGCGACCGACGCCGAGGGCACGCCGTTGCGCGCCAGGGTGTCGGTCACGATCGAATCGACCTTGGCGGTTTCGGCTGGGGTCAGATCCTGCGCGAGGGCAGGGGTGGCGACGAGAAGCAAGGCAAGCGGCAGAAAGCGCATCGGCGGGTCGCTCCGAAAGAGTGGCCCGCTCGCTATAGGCCGCCGTTCGCAGCGCGCAATCAGCGCGCTAGCGGTACGCCGGGCATGAGCGCCAGGCGGGGGGCGTAGTGCCAGGTTTCGGCGCGGAGCGTGCGCACCGAGCCGCCGCTCAGCGACAGAGCTGGCGGAGCGCCGGGCGAACTCGCGGGGAGCATCAGTAGATAGCGTCCCGGTGCTCCGTCGAGGCCACGATACCAGGTCGCGCCTCGCAACGGCCGAGCGGCGATGCCGGCCTCGAACGTGGCTATTTCATCCGCAGCGATCGCATAGACGTGGAGATATGCCCTCGGTCGTCGCTGTTCGAGCGGCGTCGCGCGGCTCGCCTCGCGCCACAATTCCCAACCTTCGTCGCCGATCGCGGAGACATAGGGCCCTGCATTGGCGCGGAAGTCGGCACCATCCCCCTTGGGATCGGGACGACCCGCAAGGCCGTCGGGCGTCGTCCCGAACGTCCCGTCGACAAAGGCGCCCGCGCGATCGCCGTTCGTCACATACCAGGCGAACCAGGCGAGCTTGTCGGCATGAGCCGCATGCCAGCGCAGATGCTGACGATAGCCGGCTTCGAACGCGGCTCGGTCCTTCACCGTGTAAGCATAGAGATGCGCGGTGCCGCCCGATTGCGCGGCCGCAACGGCCGGAACGACGATCGGCAGGCAGGCGAGCAACAGTCGGACGAGCATCGGATTTCTCCTTCTCTCGCGGTGTAGACTTGCGCCGGTAATTCCGTAATTCGAAAGATCAGAGATAATCGTTAGGTAGGACAGAATGTTTGAGGGCGCGGACCTGCGGCGGGCGGCCATATTCCACGCGGTCGCGCGCGCCGGCGGGATTGCCGCAGCGGCGCGGGCGATCGGCAAATCGGCGCCCGCGGTCCATGCCGACCTTCGCCGGTTCGAGCGTGATGTCGGCGTCACGCTGATGGAGCGATCGGGGAGGGCGCTGCGACTCACGCCGCAGGGAAGGGTGCTGTTCGATACGATCGGCCGCGCGCTCGACGAGATCGACCGGGTACGCGTTTATCTCAATCGCGACGACGGGTTCGTCACGCCGCTCAGGATCGGCGCGGTAACCGGGTTCGGCCGCTACCGTCTCGCGCCGGCTCTGTTCGCGACAATGCCGGGTGCGCGGCCGATCCTGTTTCGCACCGGCTCCCACGACGATCTGCTCGCGGCGTTGCTGGCCGGGGAGATCGACCTGGCCGTCACTTATCGCGCGGTGACGGCGGTGCCGGTCGAATCGGTCGAGCTGGCGGGCGAAGAAGCGGTGCTGGTGGGCGCCATCGGTGACGTCGGCAGTCTCGAGGCGATCGAGCGGCTTCGCTTCGTCACCTATGACGAATATGATTATGTGTTCGGCCATTGGTTCGACCGCGTGTTCGGCCGCCAGCCCGCGTCGCTGATCCGTCACGACCATTGCACCGAACTGGAAGAGGCGCTGATCAGTGTCCGCGCCGGGCGCGGGGTGACTATTGCGCCGCTCGATGCATGCCTCGCGGCTGAGCTCGAGCCCGCGAAGGCGGGAGGGGCGCCCAACACGCTGTATCTCTGCGGAATTGGGGGAGCGCTGGCCTCGCCCGAGGCGGCGATGATTCGCGACTTGCTCGCCTAACGACGCTTCTTGCGCTTGACGGGTGCTTGCGGACGGACTGGCGGCGCCGGCGGCCGCAGCGCGATGCCTTCGATAGGCGCGCAGCGGGCCATCACCGTGCCGATCATCGCGAGCAGCCGGGACCGCGCATTGCCGAGCCCCATCGGGTCGGTGCCGCGATCCTGCGTCTCCAGATTCACGTAAGGCAGGCCGCGGAACAATGCGTAGTTGGAGAGCGACCCGTCGCTGGTCACGACATGCTCGAACATGATGTTCATGTCGGCATCCGACAAAGGCCGCGCGCAATAGCTGCTCGCGGGGCTGCGGTCGCCGAGATAGGAGATGATCGCGACGCTGTCGGTATCATCATACGGCCAGGCGGCGCGGATCGAAGGGCGCGGCGAATAGAGGTCGCTGCAAAGCAGTACCGAGATTTCGCCCCTGCCGGTATAGCCGGCATTGGGCGGCGTGCAGGTCGATTCCGAGGCGTCGTAACCGGCCTCATTGGTATGGAGAGCCACGATAAGCCGCGGCGGACCGCCCAAATCCGCGAGGATCGTCGCGGCGTAATTGGGCGTGTCGTCGCGAAAGTTGCGGTTGGGGTCGATCAACCTGCCATAAGCGACGTCGGGGTTCATCCGGCTGTCCGGCCCGTCGATCGACCGTGCTTCCTCGATCGCGATCACCACACCACCGTACGATCGCACCGCGAAAACCGCCGCCTGGAACGCGGCATTCTCGTTGTCGTGCGGCACGAACCAGAGCGGGCCGGCGGGATGGCGCAGGTTGACGATGCGATAGAGGCGCCAGAAGGCGCGATCCTCACGGAATTCGATGCGATTGATCGACAGACCGTCCCAGATCGCGGGATTGGCCAAACGTGTGAAGTCGTCGGTCGCCATTACCATTGGGTCGACCGGGGTGACGATCTTCTGCAGCGGCGCCGACACGATTTGCGCCGATGCGGCGGGCGCGATCAGCGCCACGACCAGCCCCACCAGGATCGCCCACATCTTCATGACGCCACTCTGTTAGGTGGCGCGGCCCATCTGGCAATAGCGCTGTCCGAGATCGGGACAGATCAGGCTGGCACGCCGTACAAATCGTGCTCGTCGGCGTCTTCGATCAGCACAGGCGTGATATCGCCGACCGTCAAGTGACCGGCGTCGCGCAGGAATACCTCGCCATCGATCTCGGGCGCGTCGGCCTGGCTGCGCCCGGTGGCGCCGCCGTCTTCGTCCACGGCGTCGATGATCACCGGCAAGGTGCGGCCGATTTTGGCCTGGAGCTTGGCCGCGCTGATCGCCGCGGTTTTCTCCATGATCCGGGCGTAGCGCTCTTCCTTGACCTCTTCGGGGACATGGTTTGGCAAGGCATTCGCCGCCGCGCCCTCGACTGGTTCGAACCGGAACGCGCCGACGCGGTCGAGCTGCGCCTCGTCGAGCCAGTCGAGCAGATAGTCGAAATCCTCCTCGGTCTCGCCGGGGAAGCCCACGACGAAGGTCGAGCGGATCGCGATGTCGGGCGCGATGGTGCGCCACGACTTGATGCGCTCGAGCACCTTTGCCTCATTGGCAGGGCGGCGCATCAGCTTGAGCACGTTGCGGCTGGCGTGCTGGAACGGAATGTCGAGATAGGGAAGCACCAGTCCCTCGGCCATCAGCGGGATGACCTGATCGACATGGGGGTAGGGATAGACATAGTGCAGCCGCACCCAGGGCGCGATCTTGCCGAGTTCACGTGCCAGGTCGGTCATGTGCGCGCGGACTTCCTGGCCATGCCACATGCGCGGATGGTGCTTGATGTCGACCCCGTATGCCGACGTGTCCTGGCTGATGACCAGCAGCTCTTTCGTGCCAGCCTCGACCAGCTTCTCCGCCTCGCGCAGGATCGCGTCGGGGCGGCGGCTGACTAGGTCGCCGCGCAAGCTCGGGATGATGCAGAACGAGCAGCGATGGTTGCAGCCCTCCGAAATCTTCAGATAGCTGTAATGACGCGGGGTCAGCTTGAGCCCGCTTTCGGGCACCAGGTTGAGAAAGGCGTTGGGCGGCATCGGCGCCGCATCGTGCACCGCGCCGACGACCTGCTCATATTCGTGCGCGCCGGTGATCGCCAGCACGGAGGGGAAGCGGTCGCGGATGACCTCGGCTTCCTTGCCCATGCAGCCGGTGACGATGACGCGGCCATTCTCGGCGATCGCCTCGCCAATCGCCTCGAGGCTCTCCTCCTTGGCGGAATCGAGGAAGCCGCAGGTATTGACCAGCACGACGTCGGCGCCGGCATAATCGGGCGACAGCTGATAGCCGTCCGACCGCAGCTTGGTCAGGATGCGCTCGCTGTCGACCAGGTTCTTGGGACAGCCCAAGGACACCATACCCACGCGGGGCGGTTCGGGAAGTTTGGTTGCCATGATTGCGCGCGCACATAAGCGTTTTGGTGCCGCTTGAACAGGGCAGGGCCGTACGCCTATCTTTCACCGTCATGCACTATTGAGGGAGAGGGGGCGATTTGCCCGATTATTGGCTACGGCCGCATCCCGACTTCAAGAGCGCGGCGCTGACCGCGATCAACGTCGCGATCGCCCGTGACGGTGCCCGCCTGTCATTGCGCTATTCGGTCGAAGGCGCGCTCGACCGTGTGCTTTGGCCCGAACCGATGGCGTCCGCGCGGACCGATGAATTGTGGAAACACACCTGTTTCGAAGCATTCGTCCAACCGGCGGGGGAGGCAGCCTATACTGAGCTCAACCTTTCCCCGTCGGGACGCTGGGCGACCTATCAGTTCAACGGGCACCGCATGGGCATGCGCAACGCTGCGGAGGTTCCCAGTCTGTCGTGGCAATCGCCGGTGCTCACCGCCAGGATCGAACTGGGCGAGATCGCCGACGCCGACTGGCGGCTCGGGCTGACGGTCGTGGTCGAGGCGGTCGACGGGTCGAAAAGCTTCTGGGCGCTCGAACACCCCGCCGGACCGCCCGATTTCCACAACGCGGATTGCTTTGTCGCGCGGCTCCCGGCACCTGATCGCGCATGAAATTCGGTATCGACCGGCTCCTGAGCGAGCCAGACCTGCGGAAACCGCTCGAGGGCAAGCGTGTCGCGTTGCTCGCGCACCCCGCCTCGGTCACCGCGGACCTGACGCATTCGATCGACGCACTGGTTGCGACGGGGCTCAATGTCTCCGCGGTGTTCGGCCCGCAGCATGGCGTGCGCGGCGACCTGCAGGACAATATGATGGAGTCGCCCGACTTCACCGATCCGACCTACGGCATGCCGGTGTTCAGCCTGTATGGCGAAGTCCGGAGGCCGACCGGTCAGTCGATGGGCACGTTCGATACGATCCTGATCGATCTTCAGGACGTCGGCTGCCGCATCTACACTTTCGTCACGACCCTGCTCTACGTGCTCGAAGCGGCGGCAGAGCACGGCAAATCGGTGTGGGTGCTCGATCGACCCAATCCGGCGGGCCGCCCGGTCGAGGGACTCACCCTTCGTCCCGGTTGGGAAAGCTTTGTCGGCGCGGGACCGATGCCGATGCGGCACGGCATGACGCTGGGCGAGATGGGCCATTGGTTCATCGATCATTACAAGCTCGACGTCGACTATCGCGTGATCGCGATGGAGGGCTGGCAGCCCGATGCGGCGCCTGGCTTCGGCTGGCCGCCCGAACGCCCCTGGATCAATCCCAGCCCTAATGCCGCCAACGTCAATATGGCGCGCGCTTATGCCGGGACGGTGATGCTCGAAGGCACGAATTTGAGCGAAGGGCGAGGGACGACGCGACCGCTCGAATTGTTCGGCGCGCCCGATATCGACGCGCGCGCGGTCATCGCCGAAATGCGCCGGATCGCGCCGCAATGGCTGACCGGCTGCACGCTCCGCGATCTCTGGTTCCAGCCGACTTTCCACAAACATGTCGGGCGCTTGTGCAACGGCGTGTTCATCCATGCCGAGGGTGCCGCCTATGACCATGAGGCGTTTCGCCCGTGGCGGCTTCAAGCGCTGGCGTTCAAGGCGATCCGCGCGCTCTACGGCGATTACGATCTGTGGCGCGATTTCGCGTATGAATATGTCTTCGACAAACTGGCGATCGACGTCATCAACGGCGGCCCGGATCTGCGAGAATGGGTCGATGATGGGGCGGCTCTGCCGGGCGATCTCGATTCGCTGACCGTTCCCGATGAGGCGGTTTGGGCCGAGGTCCGGCGGCCGTATCTGCTCTATTGACCGCTGGATTGGTCGAAAACGACGCGAAAACCGCATTCTATCGCGAGTCGCTCCCCTTTGATCCCAAAACGGGTGCATCGAGTCATCAGCATGACATGGTCTGTGGATAACCGAATCGCGGGGATCGGGGTCGCACCTATGGAATCAGATATTCGTTTTTACGCGCGCCGGGTTGCACAGGAGCGCATCGCCGCGAAGAACGCCGTGACCGCGGAAGCGCGCGCACGACGGCTTGAGCTCGCCGAGAAGTTCCAGGAAAAACTCACGCAGCTCGAAGCGTGCTGAAGCTCGAATTCTTCTAGGGTTCGACCCTCACCTTTTGCGCGTCAGTTCACGCATCGCATCGTCCAACCCCGCGAGCGTCAGCGGGTACATGCGATCGTTCATCAGCTCGCGCACGATCTTGATCGATTGCGAATAGCCCCATTGCTCTTCCTTGATCGGGTTGAGCCACACCGCCGCTGGGTAGGTGTTGGTCAGACGGTGCATCCACACCGCGCCGGATTCCTCGTTGAAATGCTCGACCGAGCCGCCGGGATGGGTAATCTCGTACGGGCTCATCGACCCGTCGCCGACGATCACCAATTTGTAATCGTGACCGAATTTGTGGAGCACATCCCACATTGGCGTGCGCTCGGTGAAGCGGCGGCGATTGTCCTTCCACACACCCTCATACGGGCAGTTGTGAAAGTAGAAGAACTCCATGTTCTTGAACTCTGACGTCGCCGCCGAGAACAATTCCTCGCAAAGCTTGACCCAAGGGTCCATCGACCCGCCAACGTCGAGAAACAGCAGTAATTTGACCGCATTGTGCCGCTCGGGCCGCATATGGATGTCGAGCCAGCCCTGGCGCGCGGTGCCCTCGATCGTCGCATCGAGATCGAGTTCATCAGCCGAGCCCTCGCGTGCGAAGCGGCGCAGGCGGCGGAGCGCGATCTTGATGTTGCGCGTGCCGAGTTCGCGCGTGCTGTCGAGATTCTTGAACTCGCGCTGGTCCCACACCTTGACCGCGCGGCCATGCTTGGACTCGCCGCCGATCCGCACGCCCTCGGGATTATAGCCCGAATTGCCATAGGGACTGGTGCCGCCGGTGCCGATCCACTTGTTGCCGCCCTGGTGGCGCTTTTCCTGTTCTTCCAGACGCTTCTTCAGCGTCTCCATGATCTCGTCCCATGAGCCGAGTGACTTGATCTGCTCCATTTCCTCGGGCGACAGATATTTCTCGGCGATCGCTTTCAGCCAATCGGCGGGAATCTCCGCCGGCTGGGCGCCATAGGTCGTCGCGATGCCCTTGAAGACCTTGGCAAAGACCTGGTCGAAGCGATCGAGCAGGCCTTCATCCTTCACGTAGACCGCGCGGCTCAGATAATAGAAATCCTCAGGCGTGCGATCGATCACGTTCTTGTCGAGCGCCTCGAGCAGGATGAGATGCTCCTTCATGCTCGCGGGAATGCCGGCGGCGCGAAGCTCGTCGAGGAAGTTCAGAAACATGGGTACGCTCTTAACGCACCCAAATGATCAGCGATAGGCGTCGATCAGCGCACCCACATAATCGGGATCGCGGCCGGTCAACTCCGGCGCCGCCTTCACTTTTCCACCGTCGGTCGCGACGGGATAGATGAAACCGTAGAGCGGAAAGCTGGTCGATCCGAGCCCCTCGGCGTCGCGATACCAGACGCGCACTTCACTCCAGTCGTTGTCGGGGCTGACGTCGGTCAGCGTGACGTCCTGTTCGGCATGGCCGCGCTCGCCGTTCATCCGCGACCAATTGGCATGGGTGACCATCGCCACCCGGTTGTCGACCACGCGGCTGATCACCGCGACATGGCCGAGCGGCAAGCGCGCGGTCTTGCGGAAGACGACGACCGCTCCAGCGCGCGGGGTCTGGCCGCGGCGATATCGACCCTCGGCCTGATCCCACCAGGTCCAGGCATCGCCATAGATCTGGATGCCGGATGCCGCTCGTGCGAACGGCACGCACTGCCCGACATAGTCGAGCAATGTTCCGGCGCGCGCTGGGGCGGCTACGCCCGCCAACAGGGCAAGAGCAGCCGCCAGCACGCGGAGATGGGGGGGGTATCTCCTCATGCCCGACCGCCATAGGGAGAGTAGGCTGACCGGATAGTTGGCGGATGGGGTTAATTAGCTGGTGACTGTAAACTCATTTGTCGATCGTCATGATGGATCAGCGAGACCATCACGACCGAGATGATCATCAACAGATACCAGGAGCCGAGTTTGGCGGGGCTCACCATCGCCCAGCCATGGCGCTGATTGGGATATGACCAGGCATGGGCGAAGGTCCCGATATTCTCGGCAAACCAGATGAACAGCGCCACGAGGAAAAAGCCAAGCAGGATCGGCATCCAGCGTTCGTGGCGGAAGGGCGTGAAAAAGAAGCGCGACCGCCAGAACATCAGCACGATAACGGCGAACAGCGGCCAGCGTATGTCGGGCAGCCAATGGTGCGCGAAGAAGTTGACGTAGATCGCGGTAGCGAGCGCGATAAGCTGCCAGCGCGAAGGCCAATGTGTCATGTGGATGCCGAAGATCCGCCAGATGCGCGCGATATAGCTGCCAACCGCGGCGTACATGAAGCCGGAATAAAGCGGTACGAGGCCGATATGGAGCACGCCCCCCACGTCATAATTCCACGACCCGGCGCGCGTTTTGAACTGCTCCATGATCGTGCCGGTGACGTGGAAGGCGAGGATGATTTTCGCCTCCTCCCAATTCTCCAGCCGGAACGCGAGCATGCCGATCTGAATCGCGACTGCTGCGAGTGTCAGGAAGTCGTTGCGGGCGAGCCAGGCATGTTCGGGATATAGAAAATGCGTGCCGAGCAATAACCCGAGCATCAGCGCGCCGAACAGGCACGCCCAGCCTTGCTTGAACCCGAAAAGCAGGAATTCGTAGACCCACGATCGCCACCCGCTAGTCGGTTGCACTGCTTCCAGCCGCGCGCGGACGCGGGCAAAGCGCGTGGCGCCACGCGGCGAGGAGGTGTCGGTCATCGGCACGTCATGCCAGCGTGAGCCGGCATCTCAAGAGGCTTGAGACCCCAGCTTGCGCTGGGGTGAGGCTATTTGATTGGCCACCGCTTGCGTTCGTAGCGAGCCTGTAGGGCCGCCGCCGCCGTCAGCGCGGACCGCCGCCTTGCTGGCGCTTGGCCATGAACGCCAGCCGTTCGAACAGCATCACGTCCTGCTCGTTCTTGAGCAGCGCGCCGTGGAGCGGCGGGATTGCCTTGGTCGGGTCGCGGTTCTGCAGCACTTCGAGCGGCATGTCCTCATGCAGCAACAGCTTCAGCCAATCGAGCAATTCGCTGGTCGACGGCTTCTTCTTGAGACCGGGGACGTCGCGGACGTCGTAAAAGATGTCCATCGCCTTCGACACCAGGATCTTCTGGATGCCGGGGAAGTGCACGTCGACGATCGCCTGCATCGTGTCGCGGTCGGGGAATTTGATATAGTGGAAGAAACAGCGGCGCAGGAACGCGTCGGGCAATTCCTTCTCGTTATTCGAGGTGATGACGACGATCGGCCGTTCGGCCGCGCGCACCGTCTCCTTGGTCTCGTAGACATGGAATTCCATGCGATCGAGTTCCTGGAGCAGGTCGTTGGGGAATTCGATATCGGCCTTGTCGATCTCGTCGATCAGCAGGACGGGCACCTGAGGCATGGTGAATGCCTCCCAAAGCTTCCCCTTGCGGATATAGTTCGAGATGTCGTGGACGCGCTCGTCGCCTAACTGGCCGTCGCGCAGACGGGCGACCGCGTCATATTCGTACAGGCCCTGCTGCGCCTTGGTGGTCGACTTGACGTTCCACTCGATCAGCGGCGCATTGACCGCCTTGGCGATCTCATAGGCCAGGACGGTTTTGCCGGTGCCGGGCTCACCCTTGACCAGCAACGGACGACGAAGCGTCACCGCCGCATTGACCGCGACCTTCAGGTCCTCGGTCGCGACATAGCTTTGGGTGCCCTCGAAGCGAATCATTACTGTCCCCGAATTTTTCGAAACTCGGGTTTGCTTAGAACTGCCCAAAGGGAAAACGCAAGCTCAGCTCCGGTCGCGCGCGCTCTTGCGGGCTTCGGCCAGGTCCCATAGCGCGCGATGCTGCGCGAGCAGCTGTTGCGCGCCAAAGCTCATCGCGCGCTCGACCGGCGCCTCGGCGGCCAGCGTCACGGCAATCGTCTGCGTCTCGGCGTCGATCGGCAGATTGGACGGCAGCGGCGCGAACCCGGCGCGGTCGGCGGCGGCACTCATCAGCGCACGCACCGCATGCCAGTCGAGCACCAGGGCAATCGAGGCGCCCACCGCGCACCCGGCGCGGTCGGACTGAGCCAGCATGTCGAGCGCGTGGCGCTGCGCGTTGACGGCGGCTTCCGATTCGGCCTGGCCGGGCGTGGAGGGGATCGGTCCCGCCGCCGCGGTCAGCCGTGCAAGCCAGGCGCGTTCATCGGCAAATGCTTCGGCCGCGGCTTCGAGCCACGGCTCGGCGGTCTGGCTGGACCGATGCCCGAACGCATGGTCGATCACCCCAGGATGACGTCCGTGCAGCGCGCAGAGCAAGTGGATCGCATCGGCGAGGTCGCGCGTCGCGGCGCCCGGCGCGCACATCGCGCGGATGAACGGGTGGCGTGCGCTGCCATCGGCATCGGCGAGCGCGGCAAGCACGCTCCACCCGCCACCGCGGCGATCAAATGATAGTGTTTCGACTGACATGGTTCCCCAATGCCCAATGTGGCTCCGCGCACTCTGGGGCAAAGGGTTATACCGAACCACGTAAAGACGCGGTTTACGCGCTCTTAAGTATGTCACAACCGCCGCACGAGCGGGGCGCTTCGGCGCAACCCCTGGTCGGCGCGCATTCTTGCCGGTCTCGCCGGTCGCCTGTAGCTACCGCATCGATACGGGGGAGGATGCCATGACGAGATGGTGGGCGGCGCTGATCGCCCTGGCCGGTGCTGTAATCCTGGCGATCGTGGCGACGACACCGCCAGGTCCGGTGTCCGCCGATGCTCCGGCAACGGATTTCTCGGCGGTGCGCGCCATGGCGGACATACGCGTGGTCGGCCGTGCGCCGCATCCGACCGGCAGCGTCCAGGACGCGCGGGTCCGCGCCTATCTGATCGCGCGGCTCAAGGGCCTGGGGCTCGAGGTTGCGACGGCAACGGGAACGATGAGTCCGCAGGCCAAGAAGCGCCTCGACGGCTGGCGCAAGACGATCGAGCCGGCACCGCCGCTCACCAATATCGTGGCGATTCTGCCCGGGCGCGATCGCACGCAACCCGCCGTCCTGCTGATGGCGCATCACGACAGCGTGTGGGGATCGCCGGCCGCAGCCGATGATGGCGCGGGCCTGGCGTCGGTGCTGGAGACGATTCGCGCGATCAAGGCAGGCGGGCAGCCGCGCCGCGACCTGATGGTGCTGCTGACCGATGGCGAGGAACTGGGGCTGGAGGGCGCAAATGCGTTTTTCGCCACCGATCCGCGCCGCGCGCATATCGGTGTGATCGTCAACCTGGAGACCCGCGGCGGCGGCGGCCGGGCGACGATGTTCGAGACCGGCAGCGACAATGGCGCGATGATGGACCTATTCGGCAGAGCCGTACGCCGGCCGGTTTCCACCTCGCTCAGCGTGTTCATCTACAAGAAACTGCCCAATTCGACCGACCTGACGGTGGCCAAGAAACTCGGCTATCCCGGGTTCAACTTCGCGTTCATCGGCCGCGCGGGCCTGTATCATTCGCCGCTGGCGACTCCGGAGGCGCTCGATCAGGGTGCGCTGCAGGACATGGGACGCCAGACGCTCGATTTGACGCGCGCGCTGGCCGACGCGCCGACGCTGCCGGGCAGGGCGGCCGATCGCACGTTCTTCGATGCTTATGGTCTGGCCTTCGTCAGCTATCCAGCGGCGTTGGGCTGGCTGTTCCTGGTGCTCGGCGCGTTGAGCTACGCCGCGGCGACGTGGCGCCGCGCGACGGTTGGTGAGGTCGCGAAAGGAGCGGGCATGCTGCTCGCGCTGATTGTCGTCGCGATGGCGGGACTCTACATCGTCAACGGGATTTCGGGCGGCTGGGGCAAGGTCAATTATTATGACCGGCTTGCGGCAATTCCCCGGCTCCAGATCCAGGCATTGCTCGTCTGCCTCGCCGCCTTCCTGACGATCCGCCGCTGGCTGCCGTCGCGAGTCGGGAGCATCGCCGGCGCGGCGATCCCGTTGCTGGTGCTGGGCGTTGTCATGCAGGTTGCCGCGCCGACCGCGTCCTATCCTTTCGCGATACCGTTGATGCTCGGCGGCGTTGCGCTGGCGATCGATCGTTACGCGGGAAGGAGCGTCGGGATCGCCGCGACGATCGTCGCCGCGATGCTCGGCGTCGGCTATATGCTCGGCTTCGCGTTCTTCCTGCTTCAGGCGGTCGGCCCGGGCATGCCGATGGTCGCCGCGATCCCGCTGGCGATCAGCGCGGTGCTGCTCCTGCCGCTGATGCCCGCATCGCGGCGCGCGCTGATGGTGGCAAGCGCATTGCTTGTCGTGGCGACGGGGATCGCCTTGTGGGTCTTGCTCGATCCTGTGGCGCCAAGCGCTGCGACGTATAACGACACGAAGAAGTAGGCGGGCGAAAAAGGTAGAAGCGTTTTTCGTTCGGCGATCGTCAATCTCTTGCCGTCCAAACGGCGTTGACTTGCAACCGGCGAGGAATAGGCTGGCAATCCGTCGCGGCGAATTCGAAAGCGTGCAGCGGTCGTGGGTTGCGTTTGGAGGGTTGCTCGACCGTGTCTCTGATCCATCGCGCTGGTGTTCTTGGCTTCGCGGCAAGCTGCTTATTTCTCTCCACTGCCGCATCGGCGAAGCTCGGGGGTTCGGTTTCCAGCGTTACCGCTGACCGCGGGCGGATGGCCGTCAGCATGAACTCGGTCGCGATGGGTCGCTACATGCGCCACGACCTGAAGCGCCCGAACGGCGGCTCGGTGCGTGAGTTCACCAACGCTGCCGGCACGGTCTTCGCGGTAACCTGGTCCGGACCGGGCAAGCCCGATCTCAGGACCCTGCTCGGACCCTATTTCTCGACCTTCCAGGCGAACAGCGTCGCAACCGCGCGACAGATGCACTCGCTGCGCCGTCCCCCACAAGTCGCGCAGCGCGACCTTCAGATCCAGGCCGGCGGCCATATGGGCTGGTTCCACGGCGTGGCGTACATCCCTTCGCTGGCGCCCGCCGGATTCTCGATTGACGATCTGGCGGCGCAACCATGAACGTTCGCAAGCACCTCGGCGGGCTGATGATCGCATTGGCGCTCGCCGGGTGTGGCGGCGGCGGTACCGGCTCCTCGGCGCCGATCGCCGCGCCCGCGCCGACGCCAACCCCCGCCCCGACACCAACGCCAACGCCGACCCCCACGCCGACACCGACCCCCACGGCCAACACGGCCACAATCACACTGGATGCGGGGCCGGCCGCGCTCAATACCGGGGCCGGCGCCTATACCGCCTTCAACGAGCCCTATGTGTCGGTCACCCTCTGTGCGCCGGGTTCGACCATCAATTGCCAGACGATCGACCATGTCATTCTCGACACCGGCTCGGTCGGCTTGCGCATCATCAAGCCCGTGCTGAACGCAGGCCTGCTCGCCGCGCTGCCGACCGAGAGCGACGCGTCGAACAATCCGGTCGGCGAATGCTATCAATATGTGAATTCCTATGCGTTCGGATCGGTGCGGACCGCCGACTTCTCGATCGCGGGGGAGAAGGTCGCAAACATGCCGTTCCAGGCGATCGGCGACAGCGGCACCTTCGCTACCGTGCCCTCGAGCTGCTCCTCGGGCGGCGGCACCGCGATTCAGACGGTGCAGGATTTCGGCGCCAACGGGATCATCGGCGTCGGTACGACGACCACCGATTGCGGCAGCTTCTGCACGGTAAATGGCGGTTCCTCGGGTGCGATCTATTACGATTGCCCGAGCACCGGCTGCAGCAGCATCATCGCCCGCGCCGCCAACGCCGCCGCACCCTTCCAGCAATTGCCCAATCCGGTCGCGGCCTTCGCCACCGACAATAACGGAACGATCGTGTCGCTGCCGGCGGTGGCGCAGCCCGGCGTGACGTCGCTGACCGGCACCGTCACGTTCGGCATCGGCACGCAGGCCGATAACAGCCTGAGCGCGGCCAATATACTGCCGGTGACGACGTCGACCAGCCGGCTAGGGCCGGGATCGCTCACCGCGACCTACAATGGCAAGCAGCTGACACAGAGCTTTCTCGATAGCGGCAGCAACGATTATTATTTCATCGATACCAGCCTGAACCCCCGTACCGACGCCAGCCTGATCGCCTTCTATTGCCCGCCAATGGCGACGCCGCTCTCGCCTTTGCTGACGGCGACCAACGGCGTGACGGCCAGTGGGGCGTTCGAGCTGTACAGCCCGTTGAACGTGTCCGGCTCGTCGACCGTCGCACCGGGGCTCGGCGTCAACCCGACGCTCGTCACGCCGCCCTTGCCGTTCGCCAACAGCTTCGATTTCGGGGTGCCGTTCTTCTTCGGACGGACGGTGTTCACTGCGATCGAGGGCCGACCCGCCGGGGGCGTTGGCGGACCGTACGTGGCATTCTGAAAGCGGGCGCGATCGCGACAATGTGGGCTGGTTGCGCATCAGCGATCGATCCATTCGAACCGCAAGATCGGTCGAGCAGGCCATCGCCATGAGCGACTAGCTGGCGCCGCCACGGAGGAAGACGATGAAGGCGGCGCTTCGGAATTATCGGGACCGGATGCAGCGAGTGCTGGATTATATCGACCAGCATCTCGACGATGATCTCGATCTGGAAACGGTAAGCCGCGTCGCGGCTTTCTCGAAATTCCATTTCCACCGGCAGTTCACGGCGACGTTCGAACTGTCCGTGCACCGTTATGTCCAGCTTGCCCGCATGAAGCGAGCGTCGCACCAGCTAGCCCATTGCACCGCCCACAGCGTCACGGACATCGCGATGGACGCCGGTTACGACGCGCCCGATGCTTTTGCCCGGGCCTTTCGGCAGCGGTTCGGGCAATCGCCGTCGTCCTTCCGGAAATCTCCCGACTGGGAACCGTGGCTTGCGGCCTTCGGGCCTCTCGACAATGCGAGGAGCAAGCTCATGCAACATGCATTTACCCATGACGACGTGACGATCCGCGATGTGCCGCCGATGCCGGTGGCGATCATGGAGCATAGGGGCGACCGGGCGACGCTGGGTGATACGATCCAGCGGTTCATCGCCTGGCGCAAGGCCGCTGGCCTGTCGCCCGCGACCAGCCCGACCATCAACGTCTTCCGGTCCGAGCGAACCCCCGCGGTCGCCGCCGATTACAGCATGGACCTGTGTGTCGGAACCGACCAGCCGATCGCGGCGAACGAAGAGGGGATGAAGGCCGGCGTGATCCCCGGGGGACGCTGCGCGGTGTTGCGCGTGGTTGGTGCCAGCAACAATATGGAGCCAGCTGCGCTCTTTCTCTATCGTGACTGGCTACCGGCGAGCGGCGAGGAAGTGCGCGATTTCCCGATTTATTGCCGGCGGTATCTTACCTTCTCCCCGGAGGAGCCGGTCCATGACGCGGTCGCCGAACTGTTCCTGCCGTTGAAATAGTGCGGTCGGCTGCGGGCTTGGTGGTAGCGTCAATAGAAGCCCTCTCCCGTTTACGGGAGAGGGTTGGGTGAGGGTCTTCTTTCTTCTTCCGAGCAAGGAAAGCCGAAGAAGAAAGAAGACCCTCACCCTCCCGCCGCT
>NZ_BCYX01000024.1 GCF_001598415.1 Sphingomonas mali NBRC 15500 | reverse complement strand
ACCCGAATACCGCCGACGCAAGACCCCCGACATTTGACACCGCCGGGCCGCCGCAGGCGGCCCGACCCCATCCCAGTTCCAACCTCAATGAAAAGGATCGCGCATGTCCGCGCAGAACCCTCCGCTTCGCCTCCAAGTCGTCTCCGACATCATCTGTCCCTGGCGCTTTATCGAAAATCGCCAGCACGGCCTCGAAAGCCGATCATCCCAATCCTGGTTCGGGAGAAATCCAGCGGCTTCTTACCGGCCGCGCAGATAGATTCGGTGCGCGTTTTTGTAATAGATTTTGTCGATCACCGCGCGCGGTAGCCCCAGCCCCTTCACGTCGGCCTTGATTTCGTCGACCCGTTGCGACTGCGGCGTCGCTAGGTAGCGCCAGTCGGAACGCCAAGCGTGATCGACTTCGGTCGCTAGATTGTCGAGATTGACCGGCGGATTCTCGACCGGCTTGCTCGGATCCGGCGGATTGTCGGCGACGTCGGTGCCATACATCAACCGATCCTGGTATTTGATGAAAAAGGCGCGGACTTTCTCGTAATCCTGGTTCGACTGATATTGAATCTGGGTCATGCGCGCGGCGAGATCGACGTTAGCATTGGGGAAGCGGTCGAGGAAAACCGCCAGCCGGTCGACGCTCCATTCCAGGCTCGCCATATGCGCCCCGACGAACGACAGCTTGGGATGAAAGGCGACGAAACGGTCCCGCGCCGCCATCAGCATCTCATAGCTCGGCTCTTCGGGGTGTAAGTACATGTAATATTGCGGATGATCGCGGAAATAGCCGCGATCATTGTCGGTCGTCATCTTGTCGAGCGGCAGCCAGCAATTGAGCGGCTCGCCCTGATGCGCGATCAGCGGAATGCCGATCTTCTCGATATGCGCCATGACGGCGTCGAAGCGTGGATCGTCGAGGAAGACGCGCTTGCCGTCCTTGTCCTTCACGACCATGCCGATATTCTTCCACACCTTGACCGCGACCGCGCCCTTGGCGACCGCGGCGTCGATCGTGGCGATCGCGCGCTCGCTCCAACCCGGCTCGCCGAACCCATCCATCGAGAATGCCGTGGCAAAGTGGAAGATCTTCGGATCCTGCGCTTCATGCTCCTCGGCCGCCTTCGCCTGCAACTTCAGCGGAGGAAAATCGGGATAGTCCACGTTGATCGACAGCAGCTCGAAACCGTCCTTGCGCGCGATGTCGATGAAGGCGGTCCGCGCGACATTGTCATGCACATGCGCATCGAATTTGGGGACACGGGCAAAATCGGCCTCGCTATAGGTTGCCTGACGGCTAGCCTGCGCCTGCGCCTGCGCCTGCACCGGCTGGGCGTAAGCCGCCACCAAGGACAGCATCGACGCCGCTATCAAGCTACCGTGCAACCGCATAACCCCTCCTTTGAATTCAATATGAAATGAAATATACCAACTCCATAAAGCCTAGCATTATCAGACGATGGGGTGCAAACCGTTTTGGATATGTTTCATTTTATACTTGATTTTCATCGAGGGGTGATACGCCGCCCCTCGACGGCAAAAGGAGAAAGGCACAGGCGCTCGCAGTCCTGCTGGGGGCCGCCCGTTCCGCCATCACCGAAAGAAAACGCATGGAGCGATCCACGCTTTGCCGCTAGAAATCGCGCAGGAGGCATGATGCGGGATACAAGTCGGCGACGTCAGGAAATCATCGGGATGCTGCAGGACCAGGGCAGCGTCCAGGTGCATTCCCTGTCCGAGCAGTTCCAGGTTTCCACCCAGACGATCCGCAAGGACCTGGCGTTCCTCGAGGCGCGCGGCGTTTCCGTGCGCTGTTATGGTGGCGCCGTCGCGGCGGGCGTGATCGGCGTGGCCGATGAGGACCCGGTCGACACCAAGCGCGTCCTGCACATGTCCGAAAAGGAACGGATCGGCCGCCTTGCCGCCTCGATGGTGAAACCGGGCGAGGCGATCATCCTCGATTCCGGCACGACGACTGCGCAGATCGCACGCTTCCTGCCCGACGATACCGACATCGTCGTCGTGACCAACGACGCCGATATCCTGGGCCAGCTGGTCCACAAGAAGAATATCGAGATCGTCCTGCTCGGCGGCCGGTTGCGTCGCAAGAACATGGCATTTTACGGCGGGCAGACCGAGGCGGCGCTCGACAGCCTGCAGGTCGACAGGCTGTTCCTCGGCGTCGACGGTATCGATCTCCAGCGCGGCATCACCACGCATTTCGAGGCCGAGGCCGCGCTCAATCGCAAGATGGCTAGCGTCGCCCGCGAAGTCGTTGCAGTGACCGATAGCAGCAAGTTCGGCCGCACGTGCCTTCACCGCATCATGGGCCTCGAGGAAGTGAACGTGCTGATCACCGACGCCGGCGCGCCCGAAGACAGCCTGGATCAGGCAAGCAAGCTCGGCTGTCAGATCCGCATCGCCTGAACCGCGAGGCGGCGCCTGCCCTTGGCCGCCGGCAGAGATGGGGCGGACCGGATCGACCGGACCGCCCCTGACGCCGATCGTCAGAACCCGAAGCGCACCCCGGCGGTGAAGGTCCGGCCATACGCGGTATAGCCGGCGCCGACGCTGCTGCCCGTGCCGACCGCGCCCGACGCCCAGACGATGTTGCGGTCGCCGTTGAGATAGGTCCGCACGATCGAATTGGTCAGGTTGCGTCCCTCGACATACAGTTTGATCCGCTTGGTGATGTTGAACGACGCGGTCGCGGTCACCCAGTCATAGGCGCTGGCGATCGCGGGGATGCCATCGACCTCGGTGAAGTTCGCATAGACGAACGAGCTCGAATGATCCCAGGACACGCTGAGCGAGATCGGACCCTTTTCATAGAACGGATTGATCGACCAGGTGGTCGGCGAGACGCCCGCTTCCTGCCCGGCATCCTGGCCGTTGATCGTCGTCTGGCTCCAGGTGTGGGTGAATTGCGCGCGGATGCCGAAGCCGTTCTTCAGCATGTGCTGCCAGCTGAACTCGACGCCGTAGATCTTGGCGTCGTCGCCGTTGATCGGCTGGACCACGCTGTACAGCAACGGCGCGCAGGGCTTGCCGTTGAAACAGCCGACCGCGCCGATATCGACATTGTTGACCTCGACCGAGGTGATGTCGTTGCGCAGCTTTTTCCCGAACAGCGCGACCGACACCATGTCATTGCGATGATAATACCATTCGAGCGACGCGTCGGCCTGCCACGACTTGATCGGTTTCAGGTTCACGTTGCCGCTATAGCTGACGACGTAATCCTGGTTGCTGCTATTGTCGGTCTGGGTCGGTGCGAACTGGTTGAGGTTCGGCCGCGCGATCGTCTCGGCGACGGCCAGGCGCAGGTGAAGATTGTCGGTGAAGCCGTAATTGAAGTTCATAGACGGCAGCGGGATCGTATAGCTGCCGTGTGCCGAGATCGGCGTCGCGTCCGAATATTCGACCACCGCGGAGGCGGTCGGATTGGCGGTATCGGCGACGGTGACCGAAATAATCTTGTTGATCGCGGTCGAGGCGGTGGTCTGCGTATTGACCAGACGCAGGCCGATATTCCCGTTCCAGCGGCGCCCGCCGAACGTGGCCTCGATATAGCCGGACAAGGTGCGCTCGCTGACGACGTACGAGTTCACCGCGTTGAATTGCGGCAAGGTGTCGGCGAAATTATAGACGCCCGTGCCCGACGTATAGTTCGGAGTGCCGTCGAGCGACTTCAGCCCTGCGAGCAAACTCTGGGCATTGATCGCCAGCATGGTGGTCGGGAAGCTGCCGCCGGCACCGGAGAAGAAGTTGGGGAAATTGAATGTCGAGATGACGTTCTGGCCCATCGACCCAAAGGTGATCGGCCCCGGCTGGCCGGGCATGGTGTTGTAGAGCGAGCTGTATTGACTGGACCCGTTGGTCCAGTCGTTGCTGACGTCGCGCCGCGACTTCGACCGCTTGAGATAGGCGCCACCGAAGCTGATGCTCTTCAGGATGCTGTTGTCGACCGTGTAGGTGCCGTCCAGCTTGGCTCCGGTGACCGTGTCCTTGATCGAGAAACCAGACAGCCCGTCATAATGCGTGCTCCACAGATTCTGGTTGTCGAGCTTGCCCGAGGCGAGCGCGGTCGCATAGTCCGACCCGTCCGGCAGCGTGACGCTGATGTTCGGCATCGCGTTCGGATTGGCCGAGAAGGTCAGGGTGTTCTGGTTGTAGGGAGTCGGTGAGACGAGCCCTGCGGTCAGGAAGGTGTCGGTCCCGCCCTCCGGCCTGTTCGCCTGCGAGCGATAGGCGTCGGCACGGAACGACAATTTCGACGATGCATCCCACTGGACATTGGCGCCGATCAAATAGGTGTCGACGACGCGGTGGATCGTCTGGTTGACCAGTTCCGGGGTGAAATTGTTGGTCGTGAACTTGGTGATGAATCCGTTCTGGACCGTGACGTTCGACCATTCGGGCGTGCCGTTCTGGTCATAAGTGAATCCTGGGAAATAGGACTGGTTGTACGCCACCTGCGGATCGTTCAGCTTGGTGTACATGCCGTCGACGGTGACGTGCAGGTTGCTCGCCGGACGCCATTCCAGCGTCCCGGTCAGCGCGAACCTCTTCTTGCGGTCGACCACCGAACCGAACTGGATGCAGCACAGGCCGACAACCGGCTGCGCATTGGCGGGCGGCGGTGAATCGGGCGTCGGCCCGACCGGCCAGACGCCAGGGCTGCTGGAATCCCAGGACGAGTAATTTAGCGCGTCGGTGCGGAACTTCTGGTCCGACCATACCACCCCCAGCAGCGCACCGAACGTGCCCGAGTTGTTGGTGTCGCTGATGAAGCCGGACACCTTGTAGCCGCCATAGCGCGACATCTGGTTGAAATTGCCCTCGGCGCGCGCGGCGATGTGGAAGCCGGTATGATCGAACGGCCGCGCCGACCGCAGGTTGACGGTGCCGCCGATACTGCCCTCGGTGGCGCTGGCCTGGGGCGACTTGAGCACGTCGGCCCCGGAAATCACGTCCGAAGGCAGGATGTCGAAGGCGAAGTCGCGGCCATCGTCGTCGGTCGCCAGGATGCGGTCGTTGAGCGTCGTGATATTGTATTGCGAGCCGAGACCGCGGACGCTGACATACTGGCCTTCGCCGCCCGTCGTGCGGTTGATGGTGATGCCCGTGATATGTTGCAGCGAGTCGGCGACGTCGCTGTCGGGGAAGCGGCCGAGCTCAGTCGCGTTGACCGAATCGAGTACGACGGTCGCACTGCGCTTGATCTCGACCGACTTGTCGAGGCTGCCGCGGATGCCGGTGACGACGATATCGTTTGCCGCGCGATCCGCCGCGGCGGTATCCGACAGAGTGTCCGGCGACGATTGGGGCTGAGCCTGCGGCGGAGTCTCGGGCTGGGTTTGGGCCATTGCCGCCACGGGAATCGATGCCAGCGCCACGGCGAGGATGCTGGCATTGGTACGCAGAAGAAGACGTGAGGCCATGATTATCCCCTCAATCAGCCGTAAATTTCACTATGTTTCATTCTGTGATCGGTTTTTGCACAACGCAACCCCTTTTTGTCATATTATGGCAATGCGTCGGCTGAAACCGCATTGGTAGCGGGTCTTTCCTGTCGGCTGCACCTTCCATTTTTCACCATAGAATCAACGTTCTGTTATCTAATTTGGCTGGCGCCGCATGCGTTTAAACCCTCCCCGTCGCGCCGAGTTAAAACGAAACAAAACGAGTGAAGCGGGCTCGTTTTCGTTTGCTTATCATCCGGACCCTGTGCAAACTCGTCTCGAACGCGCCCGTAGAAAACCGGGCGGCGAAGCGGCGAGGAACCAATGGCACGCGCCACACTGACACGCAGATCGACGCTGACCGGCCTGCTATGCGGCACGACAGCGGTGATGACAGGGCTGATACCATCGGTCCCGGCGCTGGCCTTCACCGGCGCGACGGCAACTGCCTCGGACGGCATCCTGACGATCGAGTTCGACGGCGCACTCCGATCGCGGCTGTCGCGCGAAGGACGGCAGCTGACCGCGTTCGAGAGCGCGGAGGGTGTACGGCTAGCCGACGGGTCGGTTCTCGACCGATTCGTGCTGCTTGGCGATAGCGGGGCTACACCCGTCGATGTCCGCGGCGGCGGCCGCCGCCACACCCTGCGCGGTGTGGCCGAGGGGCGGCTCGAAAAGCGTATCGACCTGGTGTTCCACCCCTCGCTGCCAGGCTCGGCGCTGATGACGGTGCAGTACCGCAATCTCGGCAAGACGCCGCTGGTGATCGCGGCCTGGTGGTCGGCGGCGCATCTGCTGCTCGCGCACCCCGAGGGCGCCTGGACCTTTTCGGGCGCGTCGCATCCCGATCGCCGCGACTGGGTGCAACGCGTCCGGCACGATTTCCAGCAGCGCAATTACATGGGCATGAACGGCTCCGATTATGGCGGCGGCACGCCCGTGGCGGCAGTATGGCGCCCCGACGTCGGGCTGGCGGTCGGGCATGTCGAGACCGTCCCCAGGCTAATCGCGTTGCCGGTGGCGTCGCAGCCGGGCGGCACGCGGATCGCGATCGAGGGCGACCAGCCGATCCTGCTCGCACCGGGCGAAAAGGTGACCCTGCCCGAGACCTTCATCATGGCGCATCGCGGCGACCATTTCGCGCCGCTGGACGCCTATCGCCGGATCATGGCCGAGCGCGGGCTCGCTGCCCCCGCGATCCCCGAATCAAGCTATGCGCCGATCTGGTGCGCCTGGGGCTATGAGCGCAACGTCACCCCCGACCAAGTCTATGGCACGCTCGACAAGGCGAAGGCGGTCGGGTGCGAATGGGCGGTGCTCGACGACGGCTGGCAAAAGGCGATCGGCGACTGGGTCGCGGACACCAGCCGGTTTCCCGGCGGCGATGCGGACATGAAGGCGATGGCGGACCGCATCAAGACCTATGGCATGCGGCCCAAATTGTGGATCTCGCCCTTGTCGGCGACCCCGGCCAGCGACCTGATGCGCGACCATCGCGACATGCTGCTGCTCGACGCCAGCGGCGCTGCGCAGAATGTGAGTTGGTGGAACAGCTACACCTTGTGCCCGGCCTATCCGCCGACGGTCGAGTATTTCAAGACCGTCATGCGGCGGATCGTCGGCGACTGGGGGTTCGAAGGCCTCAAGATCGACGGTCAGGACCTCAACGGGGTCGCCCCCTGCTACAACCCAGCGCACAATCACAAGCGGCCCGAGGAATCGGTCGAGAAGCTGCAGGATTTCTGGAAGGCGATCTACGATACCGTGATCGGCATCAACCCGAACGCCAATGTCGAAATCTGCCCGTGCGGCGATTCCTTCGCCTTCTTCAACATCCCCGCGATGAACAATACGCCGGCGTCCGATCCTGAATCGTCGTGGCAGGTGCGCCTCAAGGGCAAGACTTTCAAGGCGATCATGGGCCCGTCGGCGCCGTATAGCGGGGACCATGTCGAATTGAGTGACGGCGGCGACGATTTCGCCTCGACCTATGGGATCGGCGCCATCCCCTCGACCAAGTTCACCTGGCCCAAGGACACCGACAAGCCCAACGACAAATTGCCGCCGGGCGGCTTCGTACTGACTCCCGACAAGGAACGGCTGTGGCGCAAGTGGATCGCGCTCTACCGCCGCAACATGCTGTCCAGGGGGCAGTATCTCGGGGAACTCTATGACATCGGCTTCGACAAGCCCGAGGGGCATGTCGTCGCGGCCGACGGCAAGCTGCATTATGCCTTCTATGCCAAGACCTGGACCGGGCCGATCGAATTGCGCGGGCTCGGCAAGGAATCCTACCGGCTGACCGACAGCTTCACCGGCGCGCCGCTCGGCACCGTCAGCGCCGCCAGCAACAAGATCAACGCCAGTTTCGAGCGCTTCCTCGTCATCGAGGCGACCCCCGCAGGAGATGCCGCATGACCGCCACCCCCGCCCCGGCCGGCCGCGCCTGGCTATTCCACGCGCTGGTCACCGTCGTCCTGTGGGGCATCTGGGGTGCCTTTTCAGATCAATCGTCCAAGCACGGCTTTCCCGACACCCTGGTCTATTGCGTCTGGGCGCTGACAATGATCCCGCCCGCGTTCATCGCGCTGCGCATGAGCGGCGGCAAGCTCGAGCGGAGCTGGCGCGCGATCGCTTATGGCATGGCGGTCGGGCTGCTCGGGGCCGGTGGACAGATGGTGCTGTTCTATGCGGTGACGCGTGGACCGGCCTATTTGATCTTCCCCATCATCTCGCTGTCGCCGCTGGTGACGATCGTCATGTCATACGCCTTGCTCGGAGAGCGTACCGGCAAGCTCGGTCTGGCCGGTATCGCGCTGGCGCTGATCGCGCTGCCGATCTTCAACTACACTCCCGCCGACGGCGCCGCGACCACCGGGTCGACCTGGTTCGTCCTCGCGCTGATCGTCATGCTCTGCTGGGGCGTACAGGCCTATTTCATGAAATCGGCCAACAACCACATGTCGGCCGAGGGCATCTTCTTCTACATGATGATCGCCGGGCTGCTGCTGGTGCCGGTGGCGTGGTTCCTCACCGACCGCTCGCGCCCGGTGAACTGGGGCTGGGACGGCCCGGCGCTCGCCGCCGGGATCCAGGTGCTGAACGCGATCGGCGCGCTCACCCTCGTGTTCGCCTTTCGCTACGGCAAGGCGATCATCGTCGCGCCGCTGTCCAATGCCGGCGCGCCGCTCGCCACCGCAATCATCTCGCTGATCGCGCTCGGCGTGATGCCCGATACGCTCAAGATCGTCGGCCTCGCACTTGCGCTCGCCGCCTCGGTGCTGCTCGCGATCGAACCGGATACGGCCGGTGAAACGCCCGACGCGGCCGAACCGGCGGCGATTTAAATTTCATTATGCATCATTTTCTTGTGTTTCATTTTCTTTCAGTGTACGCAGTTTGCTCATTCGAGGAGCAATCATGAAAGCAATTCGCGCCCTCGTCGCTGAGCACAAAGCGGGCAAGCGCGTCGGCATCACCTCCGTATGCACGGCGCATTCGCTGGCGATCGAGGCGACGCTGCGTCACGCGCTGGCGCACGACGCGCCGATCGCGCTGATCGAGGCGACATCCAATCAGGTGAACCAGGATGGTGGCTATACCGGCATGACGCCGGTCGATTATCGTGCGTTCGTCTCTGCCATCGCGGACCGGGTCGGCTATCCCCGCGCGCGGCTGGCGCTCGGCGGCGACCATCTCGGCCCCAACGCCTGGACCCGGCTCCCCGCCGAAGAAGCGATGGCCAAGGCCGAGATCATGGTGCGCGACTATGTCGCCGCGGGTTTCGGCAAGATCCATCTCGACTGTTCGATGAGCTGCGCCGACGATCCGGTACCGCTGCCCGAACGCGCCATCGCCGAGCGCGCCGCGCGGCTGTGCGCAGCCGCCGAGGCTGCCTATTCGGGCGATCCCGACGATGCGCCGAGCTACATCATCGGCACCGAGGTCCCCGTGCCGGGCGGTGCGGCCGAAGACCTCGATGAACTCGCTGTCACGACGCCCGACGCGGCACTGGCGACGATCGCGATGCACCGCGACCTGTTCGCCGGGCTGGGCTTGTCGGGCGCCTGGGACCGGGTCATCGCCACCGTCGTCCAGCCCGGCGTCGAGTTCGACCACGACAAGGTGGTCGACTATCTGCCTGAAAAGGCGACCGCGCTGAGCAAGGCGATCGAGCCGGTCGACCACATCGTGTTCGAAGCGCATTCGACCGACTACCAGACGCCAGCCGCGCTCGCCGCCCTGGTCCGCGATCACTTCGCGATCCTCAAGGTCGGGCCGGGCGTGACCTTCGCCTTGCGTGAAGCCCTGTGGGCGCTCGACGCGATCGAACGCGAGACGGTGACGCCTGAGCGGCGCGCCAATCTGCGCGATGTCGCGATCGCGCGGATGCATGCCGAGCCGGGCAATTGGTCCAAATATTATCACGGCAGCGGCGCGGGGCTCGATTTCCAGCTCAACTACAGCTTCAGCGACCGTATCCGCTATTACTGGCCCGACAGTGCGATCACCGCCGCGCAGGACAAATTGTTCGCCAATCTGCGCGAGACCGTGCCGCCGCTGCCGCTGGTCAGCCAATACCTCCCCATCGCTTTTGCCGCGCACCGCGCCGGCCGCACCACGCTCGACCCCGTCGACCTGGTCGCGGCCCATATCGGCGCGACGCTCGACGCCTATCATGGAGCCTGCCATCCCAATGTCTGACCTCAACGCTGCTCCCAAGGCGGCAGTCGACGGCGCCGAACCCTGGACGCGCCGCGAAATCTTTCAGCAGGCCGCCACGCTGCGGGCGACCCAGGCCCTGCTCGTCGCCGAGCAAGGCGCGATCGAGGCGTTCGTAGCGCCGTTGCTTGCGAAGCCTGACCTGCGCATCGTGCTGGCCGGCGCCGGCACCTCGGCGTTCATCGGCGAATGCCTCGCCGCGACGCTGGCGCAGGCGACGGGACGGCGGGTCGACGCGGTGCCGACCACCGACATGGTCAGCGCGCCCGAACTCTATCTCGAAGCGAATACGCCCACCCTGCTGGTGTCGTTCGGCCGGTCGGGCAACAGCCCGGAGAGTATCGCGGCGATCGATCTGGCCGATGCCCGCGTCGCCGACGTCCACCATCTGATCATCACCTGCAACGCCGATGGCGCCTTGGCCAAGCGGCGCGGAGACGATGCCTGTGTCGTGGTGCTGCCCGAGGCGACGCACGATCGCGGCTTCGCGATGACATCCAGCTTTTCGGCGATGACCTATGCCGCACTGGCGATCTTTTCGGGGATTGCCGCGCTCGGCGACCGCAGCGAACGGATTGCGCAAGCAGTCGAGGCGGTCCTGGCCGACACCGAAACCGCCATGGCGGCGCTCGCCACGCGCGGGTTCGAGCGCGTCGTCTATCTCGGTAGCGGTCCGTTCCAGGGACTGGCGCGCGAAGCGGCGCTGAAACTGCTCGAGCTCACCGACGGCGGACTGGTGACGATCCATGACTCGACATTGGGGTTCCGCCACGGCCCGAAGACGATCGTCAATGACCGCACCTTGGTGGTGGTGTTCGTCTCCAACGACCCGCTCACGCGCGCCTACGATCTCGATTTGATCGCCGAGCTGCGCGCCGACAAGGTGGCGGGCGCCGTGCTGGCGGTGTCGGCGCAGGACATGGCGGGCGAGACGCTGACGGTGCGCGGGCTGGAGGCGGCACGCGATAGCGACCTGCTGTTTCCCTATATCGTGCCCGCGCAGCTCTTCGCGCTCCACGCCTCGCTCGACCGCGGCCTGACGCCCGACACGCCGAACAAGGCCGGGACCGTCAGCCGCGTCGTCCAGGGCGTCCGCATCCACAGCGCCGGCGCATGAGCACACCCCGCTATTTCCTCGGCGTCGACGGCGGCGGCACGAAGACCGAGTTCGTCTGCATCGACGGCGCCGGCGAAATCGTGGCGCGGCAGATCGAGGGCACAACCTATCATCTTCAGGTCGGGCTCGACGGCGCGGTCCAGGCGATCGAGTCTGGGATCGCCGGCATCTGCGCGCAGATCGGCATCGAACCAGGCGCTCTGGCTTTCGCCTTCTTCGGGCTGCCCGCGTTCGGCGAGGACAAGGCGATCGACCCGTTGCTCGACCGGCATTGCCACCGCTTGCTCGGCCATGATCGCTATCGCTGCGGCAACGACATGATCTGCGGCTGGGCGGGGTCGCTCGCCTGCGCAGACGGTATCAACCTCGTCGCCGGCACCGGGTCGATCGGCTATGGCGAGCGGCAAGGCCGGGCCGCGCGGGTCGGCGGCTGGGGCGAGATATTCAGCGACGAGGGATCGGCCTATTGGATCGCGATCCAGGGCCTCAACGCCTTTACCCGGATGAGCGATGGCCGCTTGCCGAAGGGCCCGCTCCACGGTGCATTCCGCCGCCGGCTCGATCTCGACGACGATCTCGACATTTGCGCCAAGATTATGGGCGAGCAAGGCCTGGCGCGGGACGAGATCGCTGGGCTAGCCCCGGTAGTCGCCGAAGCAGTGGCGGCGGGCGACCCCGCCGCGATCGCCATCCACGATCGCGCCGCTGACGAACTCGCGGCGATGGCCGAGGCGTTGCGCGCGGCGCTCGGCTTCGGTGCGGACGAGGAAGTGCCGCTGTCGTGGTCGGGCGGCGTGCTCGCCAACGATGCCTCGATCCGGGCGCGGCTCGAAGCTCGGCTGCAGCAATATGCGCCGTATCGATTCGTCGCGCCGCAGCATTCCCCGGCTTACGGCGCGGCGCTCTATGCCGCGCACCAGGTAGGCGAGACGCCGGCCTGAGCGGCCATCCAGCAGCAAGAGGGGCCGGCCATGCAGTTCAAGATTCTAGCGCTTTCCACGGTCGTGCTGGTCTCGTCGCTGTCCGCAGCACTCATCCGCGCCGCACCGCCCACGTCTGACCCGCAGGTCGATATCACCAGCCCAGCCGATCGCAGCCGCCTCCCCTGGCAATCGCAGGGCAGCTACGCGGTCACCATCAGCTATGACGGCAAGTCGACGAGGTTCGACGAGATCCCCTCGAGCGACGTGCTGCTCGCTACCTCTTTCGTTCCCGACACCGACGCGCCTGCCGCGCGCCGCGCCGCGCCGCTTCCCCAGGCGCTGGCCGACATCACCCGGTCGAATTGCATGGGCTGCCACGATTTCAACGCGAGTTCCGGCGGCCCTTCCTTCGCGGCGATCGGCAAGCGCTATGCCGGCCAGCCCGCTGCTGCCGCGACTCTCGCCGCGCACATCAGGGACGGATCGCGCGGCGCCTGGGGATCGGGCAGCATGCCGCCGCACCCAGACCTCGCCCCGGCGCAGGCCGGCGCGATCGCCAACTGGATTCTCACCCACGGCACCGATCCCGCGGTCCGCTATTATGTCGGCAAAAGCGGCAGCTTCCGGATGATCACGCCCGGCAAGCCTGGGCCGCGCGCCGGCCTCGTGCTCAGCGCCTATTACACCGGGCCTCTGACGAGCGGCGGCACGCGCAACGCCGTCGGACGCAATGTGGTGGTGGTGATGGGAACGGGGTCCTGACCCGGAACGGATTGAAGGGGCAAGCGATGGAACGGCGCACCTTTCTGAAGACGGTCGCGGCCGGCCTCGGCGCCTCGATGATCGGGAGCGAGGCCCTCGCCCAAACCGCGCCCGGCTCCCGACCCGCCAAGAAGGTCGTCGTTGCGGGTGCCGGCATCACCGGGCTGTGCTGCGCCTATGAACTGATGCAGCGCGGCATCGATGTGACGGTGCTCGAGGCGTCGGGCCGCTATGGCGGCCATGTCTATACCGGCCATGACGGCCTCTCGGACGGCCTGTTCGCCGATTACGGCGCCGATCACCTGACCAATCCTGGCTACGAGCAATTCTTCCGCTACGTCGACGCGTTCGGGCTGAAGGTCGTGCCCTACCCCAATGCCGAGGGATCGCCGCTACCCGCGAACAACGGTCAGATGACGATGATCGGCGGCAAGTTCTACAGCGAGACGATGCTCGCCGACCCCGCGACGCAGCGCGCGCTCGGGTTCAACGACCGCGAGATCGCCTTTCTCGCGTCGCATCCCTGGTACGAGCTACCCGCCCTCTTTCTCGCCGATCACCTCGCGCGCTTCCACGATGCGAGCGGGCCGTTCGGCAATGGCTGCGACGATCTCGATGCGATCGATCTCGATGCGCTCTATGCCAGGCAGGGTGCGTCGCAGCGGGCGCGCGACTATCTCGGCGGGCAGCACGTCAACGCGCTCTACGGCGTGTGGCGTCTCGCGGTGATGCTGGATCGCGGCATCCCGCTTTCCGAGGGCGAGACCTTCCACCTGGAAGGCGGCAACGAGGAAATGCCGAAGGCCTTCGCCGCCCGGCTCGGCGCGCGGGTGAAGCTCGCTCATCCGATCACCGCGATCCAGCGCGACGCGACGGGCGTGACCGTGTCCTACACGGCCTATGGCCGCGACGAGCCGCAGACGGTGCGCGCCGATTATGTGGTCAATTGCATCTCGCTGCCGGTCTTCCGCCGCATTCCGGTGACGCCGGCGCTGTCGCCGGCGAAGCAATATGTCGTCGACAATTTGACCTATAGCTCGCACCCGTTCTTCGTCTTCGAGGCGGAGACGAAGTTCTGGCTCGACGACGGTTTCCAGACGCTCGCCATGTCGTTCGAGCATCCCGACATCTCGCAGATCTGGGTGGTGCCCGAGACCGCCAAGTCGAGCCGCGTGATCCTCAAGGCGTTCGGCCCGGCGGGCGTGTCGCCGCAACGCGTGCTCGCCGCCTTCCGCGAGCTCTATCCGGGGAAGCGCGATACGATCGTCCAGGCGCTGACCTGGGACTGGAGCAAGGACCCGTTCGCGCCGACCTGCGAGATGGAACCGTTCGCGCCCGGCACGCTCAAGCAATTCTGGCCGGAAATCATGAAACCCGACGGCCGCCTCTATTTCGCGGGCACCTATGCCGATGCGCTGAGCCGGGGAATGGAATCATGCGTCCGATCGGCGGCGCGCGTCGCTCAGGAGATCGCCGATGCCTGACCTCAAGCGCCGCGATTTCTTCAAGGCGGGCGCCGGATTGGCCGCTGCAGGCTTCGCTCCGCGAGCCAGCGGCGCGGACTATCTCGAGCATGTGTGGGGAGGTTACGATTGGGGCAGCGGGCCGCCCGTTCCCGACCGGCTCAATCAGGGGCCGTTTACCAATTATGGCGCCGACGCCAACGCGCCCGGCGGCGAGGTCGGCATGGCGACCTCCCCCTCGCGCGAGATCGTGCCCAATTACGGCATGGGCCTGACCGCTTATGTCTCGGGCGATACCGGCCCGCCGCGCCTGCCCGGCCAATCGCTCGAACGGTCGATCGAGGACATCGTCAAGCTGCCCTTCACGCAGAAGGTCTATATCCGCCCGAACTGGCGCGAGGTGCAGACCCGTCCAGGCAAGCTCGACCTGCCCGATTGGTGGCGGATCACCTTCGACCTCGCGCGGCAATATGGCAAACGGGTCGGCTTCCGCATCATGCTCGAGAATCCGGATTTCGCCGAGCCCGGCATGCCCGACTTCCTGATGGAAAAGGTGCCCTACGTACCGCTCAAGGGCAGCTGGAAGGGCGACACCTCGCAGGTCCGCTATCGCAAGAAGCATGCGATGCCCCGCTACGACCACCCGGCCTATCAGGCCGCGTTCGGCGAGCTCAACGCGCTGCTCGCCGACCAGTATAACGGCAGCCCCGACATCGAATATATGGACACGATGATGTACGGCTTCTGGGGTGAAGGACACACCTGGCCGTTCGAGGGCAATTACTTCCCGAGCAATCTTGCCGCCGAGCAGACCTGGCTCAAGATGCTCGAAACCCAACTCGCCTGCTGGACAAAAACGCCGCTCGTCACCAACACCCAGCCCGATTTCAACAATGTCGGCAATGCCGCGATGCTCGACCGCACGGTGCGCAGCGCCAATTGGATTCGCAGCGACACTATCTTCATCGAGACGACGCAGATCGAGGCGCTGAGCAACCGCCCCGCCTGGGCCGCGGCGGTCAGCGAGGTGCCGATGACGACCGGCGATCCGGATCAGCTCGGCATGGTCGACGGCGTCACCCACAACGAACAGGTCGCCGCGCACGTGCTCGCGGTCGGCGCGAATTATTGGTCGATCTGGAACTGGCACGACGAGTCTGCCGCGCACGTCCTCAGTTATTACGACAAATTTCCGGAGATCATCGATCATGCGGCGCGGCGGATCGGTTATCGCGTCTATCCAGCCTTCATTTGGCCCTTCGAACGCGATGGCGGACGCGGCGTGGTGATCGGCCTGGCCAATGACGGCGTCGCGGGTGTACCCGGCGTGCTCAGACTGACGCTCAACGACGACAAGGGTGTCACGCTGGCCAGCGGCTGCCTCGATCCGGGCTTCCCCAAACCGACCGGTATTCGCCAGGCGATGCTGACCTGGTCCGGCGACACCGACTGGATCGGACTGCGGCTGATCGCCGAGCTGGAGGTGAAGGGCGTGCGATATCCCGTGCGTTGGGCATGCCGGCAGACACTCAACCCGGACGGGTCGCTGACCCTGCGACGAAATCTTCGGTCCTTCTGATCGTTTCCAGGCTCGACATCGCCAATCCTGACTTGCCTCTCGCGCCTTGGTCTCGAGCCATCGCCCAGAGACGAGTCCGCGCTAGACCGACAGCGCCGCCAGCCGGTCTCTGATTTCGCCAGCCCCCTCGGAAAGGACCGGAATCCCGCGCAGTTTGGCGGGTTCTGTTGCCGATCCCATGTGCGCTGGTGCGCGCTTATAAATTTGCGACCCGACGAAATTTCACGCATCCACATCGCCGCAGAGCGGGTCAGCAATAGCAACCAACGATGATGTGTTGGGGCGCGTCCTGACAAGCAAGTGAGGACGCGCCCGATTACCACTCCAACTCTACGATTCGTCAATAATCCCAGAAGGCGGGCACCCAGCGAAAGCGATCGCCGTTGAGGGCGACATGGCCGACCGACGGGAACGGCATATGGGTTGCCACGAGCAATTCGCCGCTCGCTGCGGCTTCCTGCAGCATGCGAATGCGAACGCGAACCGACTCCTCCGGATCGTGTTCGAACCCGTTGTGCCAGTCGGGATGGTCGAACGCGACGGGGAACACGATGTCACCGGCGAAGGTCAGCCGCTCTTCTCCGGCCGTTACGGTAATCACGCTGTGGCCGGGCGTGTGGCCGCCGGTGCGCCGGGCAACGACGCCGGGGGCAACCTCATGCTCTTCCTCGAAGGTATGCAGCTTATTGTGATACTGGTCGAGGAACTGCTTGGCGGTCGACCGGAGGACCTCCGGAACCGGATCCGGCATATCGGTTTGCGAGAAGTCTGGCGCCGCCCAGAAATCGACCTCGGCGGCGGCAACGTGAATCCGCAGGTCCGGACGCAACCGACTCTTCACGTCGTCGCCAAGTAGCCCGCCGACATGGTCCATGTGCATATGTGTGAGGACCACATCGGTCACCGATCCCAGATCGATGCCGGCGGCCTCGATCCGGCGAAGCGACTGACCGGCACGCGGAAAGCCGTCGAACTGCCCGCCCAGACCGGCGTCAATGAGAATGGTTTGATCGCCGCTGCGCACCACCAGCACGTTCAACGCCCAGTCGAATGCGTCCGGACCGAGGAACATGTCCTTGAACCATGCCTCGCGCTCGGCGGGATCGACGTTGGTCGACATGGTTTCAGTAGGCAGCGGCAGCACGCCGTCGCTGATCACGAGCACCTCGATGTCGCCGATCCGCAACGCATAGCGTGACGGGACCAGTTCGTCGGAATCCGGTCCAACGGGGTTTATAATATTGTCCGGCTTCATGTTTCTAACCTCCTGATCACGATCTCAAGCGCGTCTTTGCGCGGCATCGAGAAAGCTAGGTCGCACCGTGTTTGCGGTCGATTGGGGTCGAGGCAGTGACCAAACCATACGAGGGTATAGGTCGCGCCACCCATAATGCCGGGCACCGCGAACCGGACACCACCGAAGGGTAGTGTCGCGCCTCCCAACGCGCCGGCGGTCACCGCGTCCGATCCGGATCAACAGCGCCTTTTCGCGCCGTGCGAACGCTTCGGCCAGATCGACATATTTGCTCAGACAGTCCGGATTCGCCATGGCGGCGGGGTCGATTACTTCGGTCAGTGATCGCCTTTCGAACGGGCGCTTAATGGGCAGCTCCTGCCTCTTCATCGAGAGCGTCCGGGGGATTGCCTGGACGATGTAGACACGATCCGGAACAAAGCGCGGCGACAGCGTTGCCCGGATCGCTTCGGCTATGCGCGTCGTGAGCTCCGGCTGCGAGCGGGACGGCGCCGGATCGTGCCGCACAATAGTTCGGTTCGGTGGCGTCTGGCCCGATCCACGAACCTTCCATATTGGCAAGAAATGTCGCGGGCGCCTGCGTGACGCAGAATCGAGCGTGGATGCAGCGTTTCTCGTCAAACGTGATCGTGACGTGGCGTCCCTCGACCGTCTCTGCCCCGTCGCTAGGCCTGGCTGAAGGAGGAGCCGGCGGATGCGCCGGCGGCGGCACGCAGCCGACCGAGCAGATCGTGCAGCACCTTGGCGGCGCGCTGGCAGCGCGGATCCGCTTGATCGGTCGCATCCGCCGCCGCCGCCAGTTCTTCCATCCGCTCGAGATAATATCGCCGCGCGCTCGATCCCGGAGGCAGCGGAGCAGTATCGCGCAAAGCCGTGAAAGAGATCCCGGCATGGCAGTGCGGATTGGATGGCCCCGCCGGCAGACGCGCGGCACGCTCCGCGAGCGGCGTGAGCGCCTGCATCAGGCCGACCGCCGTCCCGACATAGAGCAATTTGTCACTGTCGCTCGACGGCAGCGCATAGACCTCGGCGAGCAGGCGCAGCATCAACGCATAAGCCGCGTTTGCCAGGTCGATCGTCGCCACCGCTTCGACATCTTCGATCCACACGCGCCCCTCGGGCTGTGGCGGGCGCCGTAAAACGGGATTCACTGCAGCGGGGTGCGCGGGCGAGAAGTCGGGGTTCTTGGCCTTGAGCGCCTTGAATTCCTCGCGGATCGCTCTGAACCGCTGGAAGTGCGAGTTGTCGCGATCCGCCGGCGCGCCTTCGCCTTCGATGATGATGGTCTCGATCGCCGCCAGGGCGCTTTCGATATGCATGACCGGCCGAGCGCCGACCAGGCGGATCTCGGCCGGACTCAACTGCAAGGCGGGATCGCCGCAAAACACGGCCGCCTCGCCGATCTGATCGACGAACTGGCGCAGGTTGCCGCTGATCTCCTCATAGAATTCGCCGACGGTGCGATAATCGTAACCGGTCGGCGTAAGCCGCAACCCCGGGATCGCCCGTGTCAGGTTGGCCGGGCTTTCGAAGCCCGGGCCATCGGGCTCATCCGACCCCTCCGGCCGTTCCAGATAGATGAAATGCTGGATCACCGCTTCGTTGAACGGTGCCAGCCGGACAACCAGTCCCGCAGGCAGATAACCGGGATCGAGCGGAAAGTTCGCTCGGCCAAGATGCGGAGCCCCGCCCAATGCCGCGGTAATGTTCCAGACCGCCACCAGGTGGCTCATCTCGTCGATCGCCACGCCCAGGATCGCGCGGCGCCATCGTGCCACCGCCTCGGCCTCTTCCGCCGTCAACCCCTCCCCTTCGCCATCACGCAGGCTGAATGCGGCGTAGAGATAGGTGCACATCAGGCAATGTTCGATTTCCGCCGCTTCATAGAGGGCGTGCATGATCTTTTCCCGGCTGACCGCCGGTAGCAGGGTATCCTGGGCCATTTCTTTTCCTCGTTTAGGAGGGCCGTATGGGCCGAGGCTCGGCAGCGTTATTTCGCGCCGGCGGCTTCCTCGATCATCGCTGCAACTTCGGCTGGGTGCGAGACCATCAGCGCGTGCGATGCTCCGGCAATGGCGACGGTGTCGCGTGCGTGAGCGCGCTCGGCCATGAACTTCATCACCGCAGAGGGAATGTTGCGGTCCGCGGTGCCGTAGATCACGTAGGAAGGGAGCGTTTTCCAGCTGGCAATCCGCGACGGTTCGCCCAGCGCGGAGAGCGTTATTGGGCGTTGGCTAGCCGCCATCAACGCTGCCTTCGCGGCGGGGACGTCGGCGGCGAATTGCGTGTGGAACTTGTCGGTCTGGATGTAGAGATCCTCGTCGCCGCCGGGCAACGCGATGCTGGTCAGGCTGGTGCCGAGCGTGCTCCCAGGGAATTTTGCCGAAAGCGAAAGGCTGGATTCGCCGACCTCCGGCGCGAAGGCCGCGACATAGACCAGCGCAGCGACATTGACATTGCCGGTCGCCGCTTCGGTGATCACCGGCCCGCCATAGGAATGACCGACCAGCACGACCGGACCGTGGATCGACTTGACGATCCGCGAAACCGCGGCGGCATCGCTGGCAACACCGCGCAGCGGGTTGGCGGCAGCGACGACCCGATAGCCGTCCTTATTAAGCTGGGCGACGACGGGGTCCCAGCTCGACGATTCGGCGAACGCGCCGTGCACCAGCACGATCGTAGGCTTTTCCGGCCCGGATCTGTCTCCGGCGGTGGCGATGCCGGGATGGGCGAGAGCGACGGCGAACAGAAGAGTGCCGAAAAGAGAAATGCGCATGTGCGCCTCCGAATGATGGTTGGGATGGTGGGATGGTCGGTTCGGCGTAGCTCAGATCGCCCGGATCCCGGCCCAGGCTGGCTGAAGGCTGTCGCGCAGCCAGTCGTCGAGCCCGTGCGAGGCGATCGACGCTCCGGGACCGGGAAGAAGCGAGCGTTCGCTCAATTCCGCGCCGAAATATCGCGCATGAACGTCGGCAATGATGCGGCGGCCGTCCTCGTAGGCAGTGGCGATTTCCACCGCGACCTCGTTGAGGCGCAATCGCTCGGTGCCGGCGATCTCCAGCACGGCATTTGCCGGTGCCGATGCCAAGGCGGCGGTCAGCGCGCCGGCGACGTCTTCGGCTGCAACCGGCTGAACCAGCGCTGGCGATACCGTGATCTCGCGAGCCGTTCCCTCCTGCACGACATCACGGATGAATTCGAAGAACTGCGTCGAGCGCAGGATGGTGAAAGGAAGGCCCGAGGCCCTGACGAGTTGCTCCTGCAACCGCTTCGCGCGAAAATAGCCGCTCGCCAGTCGGTCGACGCCGACAACCGACAAGGCGACATGGTGCCGCACGCCGGCGGCACGCCCAGCGGCCAGGAGGTTGCGGCCCGACGTCTCGAAAAACCGTAAGGCGTCGGCCTCCTCGAGCGACGGGGAATTGGAGACGTCGACCACGGCCCCCGCGCCCTCCAATGCCTTCGCCAGCCCGACACCGGTCACCGAGTCGATGCCGAAAGTCGGCGACGCCTCCACGACATCCCGGCCGGTCTGCCGCAACGTCCTCACCAGCTTGCGACCGATGCGGCCGCTGGCGCCCAGCACCACGATCTTCATTTCAAGGCCTCGAAGGACGAGATGTCGATCAGGTTGCGAGCATTGGGCAGCCCTTCTTCCGACAATGCTCGCTGAACCGAAGGGCGTTCGGCGACGCGCTCGAAATAGCCGCGCATTTGGGGGGAAACCGTGATGCCGAGTGCACCGGTCCAGCGCAGCATGGCGAACAGATAGGCGTCCGCTACCGTGAAGCGCGGCCCGAACAGATAGAGTTCGTTGATTTGCTCCGAGATGATGTCGAGTAGCTTCGCCACCAGATCCGCCGCGGTCGCTTTCTCCGCGTCATCGCCAGAATCCCACAGCGGCCTGAACGCGACGTGCAATTCGGTGGAAAGCCAGGACAGGATTTCGAGCAGCCGCGTGCGCCCCAACGGGCCTCCCGGCCCGAGGGCGGGGTCGCGATCGGCGATGAACTCCAGGACGGCGATGTTTTCGGTGATGGCGCTCCCGTCGTCGAGCGCCAGCAGAGGGACGTACCCTCTCGGGTTGATCGAGAGGTAATCGTATCCCTGCTCGGTGATCTTCGTCTTCAGGTCGACCCGCTCGAACTCCGCAACGAGCCCGGCTTCGTGAAGAGAGATGCGGCCAGCAAGGCTGCAGGCGCCCGGGGCGAAGTACAGTTTCATCGACGTGACTCAACTCGAGGAGATGTGGGTACCGCGGAGCCGCCCGCCGCCAACGGCGCGGCGATCGCCGGCAACCGCAGCGCAATCGTCGTGCCGATGCCGGGCTCGCTGTCGATCGCGATCGTTCCGCCGGCCTCGCGGACGAAGCGTTCGACCATCGGCAGCCCGATGCCACCCAGCCCGTCGCTCTTCGTCGTGAAGAAGGGATCGAAAACGCGCGCGATGGTAGCCCGCGACATGCCTATGCCGTCATCCAGGACGCGTAGCTCGACCTCGCCGTGCGCGAGCGCCCGCGCGTCGATCCCGACGATCCCGTTGCCGCCCATGGCGTCCCGGGCATTCAGGACGAGGTTCAGGACTGCCCGCCGCAATCCGACCGGGTCGCAGCGGACCGCCGGCAGATCGTGCGCGATATTCAGGTCGAGAATGAGTCCGGGCTCGTCCATCGCCTCGACCAGCGTCACAACATCGGCAAGGCATACGGCGACGTCGCTTTGCAGGGCCGCCATTGCCTGGTCGCGCAGGTGACCGACATTCTGCCGGACGATCGCGCCGGCATGCTCCAGACAGAGCCGGGCGCGATCCAGAATCGAGCCGGCATCCGCAGGCGTCATAAGAGGTGAGCGCCCGACGATGTTGATCGCAGCAGACGCGATCTGGATCAGATTCCCGAGATCGTGAACGATACCGGCGGCGGCGATCCACGCTGTCCCGCCTGCGCCGGCCGCGGGTTCGCCTTCGCCCGAACGGAAATAGTCCGGATTGGCGGGCGCGGACATCTGATGTGGTTTCACGACCTATGTCCCTTCAAAAAAAGATGGCTGCGGGGCACTTGGGGGGAGGGGAGCGATGCCCCGCAGCCGTGGCGGTCAGGCTGCGGCCGCCGATCCCTTGTCCGGATGACCCGCGCGTTCGCCCACCGACCAAAGCGCGAGCACCGCACTGATCAGCGCGGGAAGCGTCACTGCCGCGAAATCGCGGACCAGTGCCGAGGGTCCGCAAATGCCCACGGCGACTTCCCAGAAATGAAACAGGGCATGGCCGCACAACCACAATGATGCCGCCGACCAGAGCGCGGCGCGCCATGTCGGCTGGGCCGTTCCGACCAGAAACGCGGTGCCGATGAACAGAAAGATAAGGCCGATATCGCGCAGGAAGTGCTGGTTGAACGGACCCGTCGTGGTCACGCCCGGCACCGCGAAATACCAGTTCGCCGGCGAGATGAGCATGAATGTACCGTTGGCCAGCGCAGCAACGCCGAGCACGACGACAGCCCCGAGGCATGTTTGCCGCAGCATCGTTCGATCTCCTGATAAGGTGAGTGGTCGCCGGAAGCGGACGTTTATCGCGCCGGCGGAGGCGGAGCGTGGGCCAGCCACCAGTCGAGGCGGGTCGATCCCAGTCGAGCGCCGGCTTCGGGAACCAGCGTGCGATCGCTCACCGCGACCCCGAAATAGGGCGCCGCCGGATCGCTGATCACCGCGCGCGAGTCACCATCAAAGGCGAGTATTCGGCGGATCGGTTCGTCAAGCGTGAAGACCTCGGGACCGGCAACCTCGATCGTCCCGTTCAGCGGTGCGGCCAGTGCCGCGTCGACGATCGCTTCCGCTACATCCTGCGCTGCCATCGGCTGAAACTGGACAGGCGGCAGACGGATGGCACCGTCGACGATCGAGAATTGCGCGATGGCGCGCAGGAATTCGAAGAACTGTGTCGCGTGGACCAAAGTGTAGGGAATGGGCGATGCCTTGATCAGCTGTTCCTGCGCGAGCTTGGCGCGGAAATAGCCGCTGGCCTGCAGCCGCTCGGTGCCCACGACGGACAAGGCGACGTGGTGCCGAACGCCCGCGGCAGCTTCGGCAGCGGTCAGGTTGGCGCCGGCGGTCCGGAAGAAGTCCGTGGCAGCCTGTTCTTCGAACGAGGGCGAGTTGGACACGTCCACCACCACGTCGGCTCCGGCCATCGCCTGGGCCAGCCCTTCGCCGGTAATGGTGTTGACGCCAGTGCTCGGCGCAGCGGCGACCGCATCGTGATTCCGCTGTTTCAACAGCTCGACTGCCTTCGAGCCGATCAGGCCCGTGCCGCCGATGACGACAATCTTCATGGTCTTCCCTTCCGCTTGGCCGGTAACGAACTGGAGGATCGCCGAGATTTGTTCGACCGGCCATTGTGCGGATGGATGCTCGGGACTCGCTTATGGTCGGGCGATCCTCGTCCTTGGTGCAGGTCCGACGTACCAAACGGCTGATCCGACGGTGCCCGCGCGCGCCTCCCGGGCATGTCGCCGGTCCATAGCCACGCCGCTGGTCGAGGGCACCTCTGCCGAAGGCGGGGTCCGAATAGCCGTCTGTGCGATCGTTAGCGCCTCCCTTCGGTCATAGGCGCGCTCTGCCCGAGGGCGACCCGTAGCGGGTCGCCGGGCGCACAGTAGTGGAGCCCCCCAATGCCAACGATCACGACCAAGGACGGACACGAAATCTACTATAAGGACTGGGGCGACGGTCCCGTGGTGACCTTTTCGCACGGTTGGCCACTCAATTCGGATGCCTGGGGCATCCAGATGAACTTCCTTGCACAGAATGGTTTCCGCACGATCGCTCACGACCGCCGCGGCCACGGCAAGTCGGCTCAAACCGCGACGCGCAACGACATGGATGGTTACGCCGACGATCTCGCCGAGCTGATCGAGGCACTCGACCTGCGCGACATCACGATGGTCGGTCACTCGACCGGCGGCGGCGAAGTTGCACGCTATATCGGCCGGCACGGCACCGGCCGAGTGTCCAAGGCCCTCCTGCTCGGCGCGGTGCCGCCGGTGATGGTCAAGAGCGACGCAAACCCCGATGGCTTGGCGATCGACGTTTTCGACGGGTTGCGTCGCGACATCATCGCCAACCGGTCCCAATTCTATAAGGACTTCGCCATCCCCTTCTACAGCGCGAACCGCCCCGGCGCCCAGGTGCCGCAAAGCCTGCTCGACGAGTTCTGGCTGCTGAGCATGCAGGCCGGCCTGAAGAACGCGCATGACTGCATCAAGGCATTTTCGGAGACCGATTTCACCGACGACCTTAGGAAGTTCGACGTCCCGACGCTGATCGTCCACGGCGAAGACGACCAGATCGTGCCGATCCACGATTCTGCGCATAAAGCGGCCAAGCTGATTCAGGGCGCGCGAACGATCTATTATCCTGGGCTGCCGCACGGACTGACCGCCACACATGCCGACCGGTTCAACGCCGATCTGCTTGCCTTTCTAAAGAGCTGAAACCGCGTCGCCCGGCATCCACGCCAGGTGCCGGGCGTCACTTCTTCCCAGAGGCCGGTAGCGCGAAGCGGAAGATCGCACCCCCATTTGGATGGTTCGCCGCAACGATGGTCCCGCCATGCGCCGTGATGATCGACTGGCAGATCGCCAACCCGATGCCGATCCCGTCATCCTTGGTGCTGAAGAAGCTGCCGAAAACGCGCCCGAGATTCTCGTTTGCGATGCCGGGACCGCCATCGTGGATGGTGAGTTGGACGGTCCCGTCGAGCGCCGCCAGCGTGCTGACGTCGATCAGGCCCTCTTGGCCGCTCTGGGCCTGAACGCCATTCAGAAGGAGATTGACGATCACTTGCTGCAATTGAACGCGGTCCGCCAGCACCAACGGCAGTCGGCGGCCGGACCTGACCGAAAGCTTGATCGAACGCGATTCAATTTCGTGGCGAACGAATTGCAGCGCTTCTTCGACGACTTCGTTGAGGTCGAGCTCGATTCGCTCGGGCGGGCGCCGCGCCGCCATGCTGCGGATACGCTGAACGATTTCGCTGGCGTGCCGCGCGCTATCGACGATTCGTGTCGTGAGCTGATGCACCTTGGGCAGATTGGGCTCGGCACGCGACAACCAGCGTAGGCTGGTTTCGGCATTGGTTACGATCGCTGAGAGCGGCTGATTCACTTCATGAGCTATCGAAGTGGCAAGTTCGCCGAGCATCGAGATTCGCGTCGCACGGGTATAATCGGCCTGCAGTTGGCGCAGTTGCGCTTCGGTGCGGAGCCGGTCAGTAATGTCGATAAGGCTGATGAGCGTCACGTCCACCCGTTCCGGCGGCGTCGGATAGGTCACTGCCATTTCCACGTCACGCAAGCGCCCGTCGAACGTATATATCTTGGTGGTTTCTGCATGAGTCCGCTGCTCGGCGAAATGCGCGGTGATCACCCGCTTTGCCGTGTCGACCGAGGCCGCGAACAGGAAATTGACCGGACCGATCAGATCTTCAACGCGATCGGCCCCGAACAATTTGAGCGCATCGCGGTTGGCATCGGTGACCTGAACGATGCCTCGCGAGTGCCCGACAAGATCCGGATGCGCATCGAGATAAACACCGATGTCCCTAACGCCATCTTGCCGGAGCTTATCGAATATCGCGGTCATCGGCCGGGAATCGACCTGTAGCAGCGCACCGGGAAGATGATGGATCAGGGTGCGATAGCGCTCTTCGCTGGCGCGCACGGACCAGAAGGAGCGATCATCGGCCACAGTGCCGCCAACCGCGATGAAGACGATGTCGGGATGGGCCTCGTCGGTCGAGACCTCGGCCCAGCCGTCGCGGAATGCAATCGATGTAATGGCGCGCGACCGGGGTGCTCCTGGGGGGTGGTTCGCGACGGCCGCCAGGATGAATTCGGCGCCGATTTGCCAGCTCTCCGGCGGACAATAAGCGGTGAACGGTTGTCCAATCATCCGGGCGCGCCCGCCAGCGCGCCCGAGGAAATGGAGATTGTTGTCGTCGATGTCGGCGATGGTGACGCCCGCCAGCAATGCCTCAACCCAATGCACTGGACCATCGCCGCGCGCTATCGCGGCAATGGTGGAACGCGCGGCCGATATGTCGAGCGCCCACCAGGCCGTGGTTTCGGCGACCAGCGTCGCGCTGTTCCGGGGCGGCACCAATCGCTCCAATCCCTCCTCGGTCGCCTGGTCGGCCTTTGTCATCGGAACAGGGGCGGTGCTCATCTTCCTGTGTTCCGGCGCTCCAGCGCGGCCCGCAGTTCGAACAGTAACTCGGCGTCGGCAACGGGCTTGGTGAACCAGGCAACCGCCCCGTCCGACAGCGCTCGCTCACGGGTACCTTCATTGACCGAGGACGTGATGAAGATCACGGGCATGGCCGAACCCGAGCCGCGCAATCGCCGCTGGAGTTCAAGCCCGTCCATTTCAGGCATCCTGACGTCGGTGATGACGCAACCGAACTCCAGGCAATGTACATCGGCCAGGAAGGCGGCTCCGTTCTCGAACATCCGCGCAACCAGCCCTTCCACCTGCAGCAGGTCGTAGAGCGCCTCGCGTATCGCCTGGTCGTCGTCCACGATTGCAATCATCGGCGGTTGGAACAAGCGAACGGGCCTTACTGACACGGCCGGATTGGCCGCCCCCGCATGTCGCCGAGTCAACACCGGATTGGAACCATACCATGGTCTAGGTCGCCTGTTCGCGCAGCGTCGCCGGAAGTGCGTTCCAGACGCGGATGAGCTCACCGATCGTCGACACTTCCATCTTCTTCATCACGCTGCTGCGGTGCAGTTTCACCGTCACCTCGGTAATGCCGAGTTCGAACGCGACCTGCTTGTTGAGGCGCCCTTGCGCCACAAGGTGGAGGACTTGGCGTTCGCGCGGCGTAAGCGTGGCATGGCGGTCGGCATATTCCTTTGTCAGCCGCGCGTCGGCGCGTTGTGCGACGTCTCGTTCGATACCGATGGCAACCGCGTCGAGCAGTGACTGGTCGCGGAAAGGCTTGGTCAGGAAATCGACCGCACCCGCCTTCATCGCCTGTACCGTCATCGGAATGTCGCCGTGGCCGCTCAGGAACACGATTGGTTTTGGATTGCCAGTCGCGGCAAGATGCTGCTGCAAATCGAGCCCGCTCGATCCCGGCATTCGGACATCGAGCACCAGGCAGCCGGGGCGCTCGGGCAAATCGGCCTCGAGCAATTCGCGCGTCGAGCCGAAGCCCGTCGCCTCGATACCGACCGACAGCATCAATTCCTCGAGCGAAGCACGAACGGCCTCATCATCGTCGACGATCACGACGAGCGGGCGTTCCTGATCGACGTTAGCACCGGTCATGTCGGGACCTCCCTTTCAGATGGCGCGCCCGGCCTCCCCACACGGGCGCTGAGACGAGTGTCGAGCCAGGTCTGCGTTTCGGCCGCAAATTCCGGCGGAGCCTTGTCCCCCAGGGCGCGCCCGATATCCGCTAGCGACTGCCCGGCCAGAGCATCCCGCATCGCCTTTTCGGCGCGCAGCATAACCGCGTGCACCGCGCAGACACCATTGGTGGCCCAGGTCGGCGGCGCGCCGCCGAAGATTGCGCAGCGCCCCCGTATATCCTGGCAATCGAACAATGGTTTCCTGCCTTCGATCGCATCGACGATCTGCAGGGCGCTGACCTCTTCCGGCGCGCGAGACAGCATATACCCGCCGCGAACCCCTTCCGACGCGCGGACGATTCCAGCCTTTTCGAGCTTTGGGAAGATCTTGGCGAGATAACTGTGTGAGATGCCTTGCAAATCCGCGAGATCGCGGCTGCTCAGCGCCTTGTCACCCGCATAGGTCAGCCACAGAAGGCTGTGAACGCCATACTCTACGCTGACGGTTAGATGTGCCATAACGCGGATAATATCAGTCCGCGTTATGGCCTGCAAATCGAAACGCCGGCATCCTCTTCTCTCCGCCGAGATCAGGTGCTGCCGGACAACACCGCCGCGGTGATCGAGGTCGGCAGCGGCCGGGGTTTCTCAAACCGCGCTATCAGCGGCAGGATGATCAGGAAATGCGCGAAATAATAGGCCGCCGCGACCTGCGAGACGATCAGGTAAAGCGGCTCGGCCGGCGCTCCACCGCAATAGCCGAGCACCAGCACGCACGGAACCAGACCGAACCAGAAGAACTTGCGGAAGACCGGGCGATAGTGCCCCGATCGCACCGGCGACGTGTCGAGCCACGGCAAGAAGAAGAGCAGGACGATCGAGGCGAACATCGCCAGCACGCCCCACAATTTGGCCGGCAGGATGAAGTCGACGGTGAACGACCGCAGGATCGCGTAGAACGGCCAGAAATACCATTCGGGCACGATATGCGCTGGAGTCTGGAGCGGGTTGGCGGGCGTATAATTGTCGGGATGCCCGAGCGCGTCCGGCCAGAAGAAGATCAGGGTTGCGAACAATGTCATCGCCACCGCCAGGCTGAACCCGTCCTTCGCGGTGTAATAGGGATGAAAGGGCACCGTGTCCTGCGGCCCTTTGACGTCGACTCCGGTGGGGTTGTTCGAACCCGGAATATGGATCGTCCAGACGTGCAGGATCGCCACGCCGGCGATGACGAACGGCAACAGATAGTGGAGCGCGAAGAAGCGGTTCAAGGTCGGATTGTCGGGCGTGTAGCCACCCAGCAGCCAGGTCTGGATCGGCTTGCCGATCACCGGGATCGCACCGAACAGCCCCGTGATGACCTGCGCGCCCCAGAAACTCATCTGCCCCCACGGCAGGACATAGCCCATGAATGCGGTGGCCATCAGCAGCAGCAGGATGACCAGTCCGATCAGCCACACCATTTCGCGCGGTGCCTTGTACGAGCCAAAATAGAGGCCGCGAAACATGTGAATGTAGACCGATATGAAGAACAGCGACGCACCGTTCATATGCGCATAGCGAATGAACCAGCCGCTGTTGACGTCGCGCATGACGTGGACGACGCGATCGAAGGCGACATCGGTGTTCGCGGCATAGTGCATGGCGAGCACGATGCCGGTGACGATCTGGATGAGCAGCACCGCGCCGTTCAGAACACCGAAATTCCAGAAATAATTGAGGTTGCGCGGCACCGGATAACCGACGCCCGTCGCATTGTAGACGAACCGCGGCAGCGGCAGCTTGTCGTCCAACCAGCGCATCGCCGGATGCTTCGGCTGATATTGCCTGGCCCAGGGAAAGCTCATGAGCGCTATCAATCCTCCCGAGGTGCGGCTCAGGCCGCCATCTTGCGCGGCGGCAGAAACGATCCGGCCGCAGCGCCCGGCCATGGCGTCACGGTCTCGCCGCGGACAGCCCATCGTCCAGACTGATTGCGGAGGCGGAGCTCGTACATCACCGGCGGCGCCTCCTGGCTCATCCGCCGATAGAGCAACGCGACCGCGTCCTCGCCCTGCTGCTCGACGAACAGGATGCGGTATTCGGTCGAGAGCGGCGCCTCGCCGGCGTCGCGGCGTGCCCGGAATTCGGCGAACGCCTCGGCGCGAGTGAACCGCATCACCTCGCCCTCACCGGTCAGGATCAGAAACGTCTGGTCGGCGGTATACAGCCGCTCCATGCCGTCCAGGTCATAGGCGCTGCCGATATTGACGACGTCGGCGATGAAATGTTCGATCGCAGGATCGACGACGGGCGTGGTCATAAGGAATTCACTCCGTAACAGGCGTTTGAACAAGCGACCGGCGCGTCACAGCAGCGCCATGCCGCCATCGACGCGAAGGTTGATGCCGGTGATGAAGCTGCTGGCGTCCGAGGCGAGGAACAACGCAGCTTCCGCCAATTCTTCCGGTCGGCCGAACCGCCCGAGCGGGATTGCCGCGGCTATCCCCGCTTCGAAGGTCTCGAGCTGATCGGGCGGGACGCCGAGCTTGTTGACGATGTCGGTGTCGGTCGGCCCAGGGCTCAGCACATTGACACGAATACCGCGCGCCTTGAGTTCGATCGCCCAGGTTCGCGCGAAGGCGCCGATCGCCGCTTTCGACCCGGCATAGACGGCATGGCCATCCAGCACCTTCTCGCTGGCCAGCGACCCGGTCAGGATGATCGCCCCGCCGTCGCGCATGATCGGCAATATCTTCTGCACGCCGAAAAACGTGCCGCGCGCGTTCACCGCAAACTGCGCGTCATATTCCTCTTCAGCGACCTCCGCGGAATTGCGAATGGTAATGATCCCGGCATTGGCCATGTAGATGTCGAGCGCACCGAAGTGCATGGCGACCTCTTCCGCGACCCGGTCGTGATGCGCGAAATCCGCGACGTCACCGACCAGTCCCAGTGATCCCCATCCGATTTCAGCGGCGGCTTTTTCCACCAGGTCGCCACGACGACCGGTGATCGCGACTTGGGCACCTTCGGCGGCGAAGCGCTTTGCCGTGACAAACCCAATGCCGCTGCTTCCGCCGGTGATCAGTGCCGTCTTGCCGGTAAGTAGTGACATTGCCGCGGGGCCTTTCGGGTTGTGCCCCAGAAAAATAGCGGCCGCCGCAGCCTGCAAAACCTATGCGCTGGTCGAGCCTTTCCCTGATAAAGGGTCAGTTCCTCATCTTCCAAAGCATCACGTGCCTTCCTGCAATGCGTCGTCCGGACCGGTATGAGAGCCCACACCCGTCACCTGTCCCAAGGTTGAGCCCCGCACCTTCCAAGGTCTTGGTTGGACATCCCCCCGTCCAGATGCGCCCGCCGCGCGAACGCGCCACAAGATAGACCGAAGCTCCGGTCGAAATACTGGAGCAGCTTGTGAGCCGCGTTAGTCGGGCGTGACCGCGATGACAAACGCAGGGGTTTTCCCGATTTCACCCTGCGGCCGACGAAGTCGCAGTCGGGCCCCACCTGTCCGGCCCTTCCAATGCCCAGGAGGAATGAATGTCGTCGCCGATCCGTATCCTGCTCCAGACCACGATCCCGCCGGTCGCCGACGACTGGAACATCGGCCGCTTCTCGATGCTGCGCGACTATCTCGCGGGGCTGACCGATGAGGACGGAGCGCCGCTCTGTGATGTGACGGCCCGGGATCGCACCGCGCCCGGCAGCCCTGATCCGATACTTTCGACGATTGACCGCTCGGATTTCGACGAGTTGTGGCTGTTCGCGGTCGACACCGGAGACGGGCTCGATCCCGAAGATTGCGCGGCGATCGGCCGGTTTCGTGATGCCGGGCGCGGCCTGCTGGTGACGCGCGACCACATGGATCTGGGGTGCTCGGTCTGTACGCTGGGCGGCGTCGGTGCCGCGCATTTTTTTCACAGCAGCCATCAGGAGACGGACGCGGCGCGCCGGGTCATCGACGACCGCGAGACCGGATATATCCTCTGGCCGAACTATCATTCGGGCGCGAACGGCGATTTCCAGGAGATCGACATCGTCGGCGAACCCCATCCCGTGCTGCGCGATGCCGAAGCGCCGAGCGGGTTGATCCGCTACATGCCATCGCATCCGCATGAAGGCGCGGTCGGAGCGCCGCCCGAGGATGCCTCCGCGCGTGTGATTGCGACCGGCACCAGCAAGGTAAGCGGTCGCGCCTTCAACATCGCCGTGGCTTTCGAACCGTCGCCGGCCAGTGGCCCCGCGCTGGCGGAATCAACCTTTCACCATTTCGCTGACTACAATTGGGATCCCCTCAAGGGCTGTCCGAGCTTCGTCGACGAGACGCCCGGCAACGGATTGGCGCATTCGCCGGAAGCACAGCTTTCAGTCCGGCGCTATGTGAAGAATCTGGCCCTGTGGCTGGCGGGCCGGCTTCCTGTCGACGCAACTGCCGAGGTACAGGACCGCGCTCTCGACGAGGCGCTGGGCGAGAGTTTCCCCGCCAGCGACTCCTCGGCAGTTTACTAGGATCATCCACGTCAACGCCGTTACGGCTTGTCAGCCTGATGGTGTTGTCCGATGAAATGCATCGTCCAGAGCGCGGTCCGCATTTGACTGACGGCTACGCCAAATAAGCCTGCAAGGCTAACATTGTGATGACTCATGATGTTTCGCCGGGCCCGGAATGAGCCGAGCCCCACGAAAGCGCGTGTTGATTGCCAGTCGCGCGTCGGGAACCGGATTGGCGTTGGCCGACGCCTTTCCCGCCGCCGGCGCGCGTGTGGCGGCATGGGGCGGTCAGACGAGGCGCTAAGCGCCTTCTGGTCTGAGGCACATTCGGCGGCGTCCTTTCGGCATCAAAAACGGACTACCGCCGGGCGGCCGGTATACATGACGCGCTTGGTGGCTGCGGCGGGCGCGAGCCCGCCCTGACCGGCAGCACCAACGAGCACGACATCAAGCCTCCGCGTCTTCACCATGCCGGGAAACGCCCCCTGCCGCGCACCGACCGTCAGGGAGCGAGCCTTGTCGTTCCAGACAAGATCATAGGTCGCGCGCTGGCCCTTCTCGTAATTGTAGGTCTCGTTGTCGTCCTCATAAACCGTGAACCGGGCATCGGCGCCCGGATAGATGCGCACCTCATAAGGGGCGTCGGCCTGGGCGGTGGCATATTGCACCTCCGGCCCCATCGGCACGATCGAGCCGGCGCGGACATAAAGCGGCACTAGGTCGAGCGGCGCGTCCCGCGTCACCGTTCGCCCGCCGGAGAGACGCTGGTTGTTCCAGAAATCGAACCAGTCGGCGCCCTTGGGCAGATAGGTCGAAACCGAAGTGTCGAGCGCGCGGGTAGCGCTTCCCGCCGCGCTCAACTCGCTCGGCGGTCGCCAGCCGAAGCGCAGCGAACGATCGCCGCCGCCCTGAAAATATTCGATCGTAACGGCAACCTGCTGCCCCTTGCGGAAGGACAATTTGGCGCCCTCATAGCGCGCGGCCCCAATCTGCCAGCTCGACACTAAAATCTTGCCGTCGACGATCAGGCGGAACCCGTCGTCGCCTTCCAGCCCAAGCTCGTAGGTGCCGTCCTCGGGCACGGTCAGCGTGCCTTGCCAGCGAACCGAAAAGTCGCTGAGCTTGGTGAGACCGCCGGGAATGTCCGCAAGGGGCGGGTCGGGCCAGTTGTGATCGATCTTGGTGTCGACGAAGCGGCCTTTCGGCGTCCCGAAGTCTTCGCCCTCAAAATACTGCCCGGCAAGCCCCGGCTGGCCATCCGGCGTGCGCAGATACTCGGTCGGCACGGTCGCCGCTGGCGGCGGCTGGATGTGATACATCGCGCGCGTTACCGGGTGAACGAGCAAGGATGGCCCGAACATGAAGCTGTCGTCGATCGTGTCGGTCGCCCGATCATCGGGGAAGTCCATCATCAGCGGCCGCATCAGCGTGTAGCCCGCCGACGTGACCTTCCAGCTCAAACCGTAGATGTAGGGTAGCAGCCGATAGCGCAGGCGCGTGCTGTCGAGCAGCGAGGCATAGACTTGCGGGTCGAGCGTCTTGAAACGCCAGGGCTCGCGCTCGACGTCGGTGCCGTGAATGCGCATGATCGGGTTGAACGCCGCGAACTGCAACCATCGCGCGAACAGCTCTCGCCAGGCCGGATTCTGCTCGCCACCGGGAAAGCCCGAGACGAAAAAGCCGCCGGTGTCGTTGGTCCAATAGGGGTTGCCCGTCACGGTCACGTCGACGCCGCCGGCGATCTGTTGCTTGAGCGTTTTCCAGCTCGCGGAGATGTCACCGCTCCACGACGCCGCCGCCGTACGCTGCGCGCCGGCCCAAGCCGATCGGGTGAGCGTGAAGACGCGCTTGTTGCTCGTCGCGCGCTCGCCGTCATAGGTCCCTTGCGTCGTCAGCAACGAATAGGGGTTGAGATAGCGCGAGAAGTCGCCGAGCGCGTTGGAGCCGAGCGCCTTGGTGTCGCGGATATTGTCGGCCGCGTTCCACATGGCGCTGCTCACCTCGACCTCGGTGCCGTCCATCCACAGTGCATCGACGCCTTGGTCGAGCAGACCCGACTTGATGTACTTGAAATAGATTTGCCGACCGAGCCGGCTATAGGCGTCGTAGACTCGCGCATGCTTCGAGATCCAGTGCAGCGGCTCGAAGCGGAGCTGGTGGGCGTCCAACTCGCGCGCGAGCGCGGTGTCGTTGCCGATCGACGGCCAGATCGACACCATCAGCTTCAGGTTCATGTCGTGGAGCTGGCGAGTCATCCCGCGCGGATCGGGATAGCGGGTCGGGTCCCATATCATCCCGCTCCAGCTACCGTCCTCGTCCGAGCCCCAATATTGCCAGTCCTGTACGATATAATCGAGCGGGAACTTCTCTTCGCGGAAGGTGCGCGCGACGTCGAGCAGCTGCGCCTGCGTCTTGTATCGCTCCTTGCTCATGAACAGGCCGAACGCCTGCTTCGGATACATCGGCGCCTGTCCGGTGAGCGCTCGGTAGTCGGCGACCACGTCGTCCGCCGACTTGCCCGCCATGAAGTAATAGTCGACGCCTCCCGGCGCGCTTTCGGCCCAGAGGGATGCGCCGCCCGCATCGTCCTTGAAGCGCATCTGGGAATAGGTGTCCCACATTATCCCGTAACGCCGGGTCGACATCATGACGGGAATGATGATGCCGACATTGGTCTGGACGAGGAGCAGGTCCTTGCCGCGCCGGTTGCTGGTATCGTCGCCGGTGAAGCCGAAGCCGTAGATCGCCTCGTCCGGGCGCAGAGTGAAGCTGTTGGTCGCCTCATAGGTAGGGGCGCCCGCGATGGTGACCTTCTTCAGCTCCTGCGGCGCTTCCGCCTTTTCCTGAGTGAAAAGCCGCCCTTTCGGATCGAGGAAGCGTAAAGCCCCTGTCGCCTTGTCCACCTCGATCCGCAGCTTCTGTCCGATGATCGTCAGGGTCTTCGGCGTCTCGGCGATCGTGAAGGGAACCGGCTGGGGCTTGGTGACAACGACGATGCTCGGCGCGGTCCAGTAATTCTCGCCCAGATTGGCGTTCACTCGTACCGTGTCGGCGCCGTAGAAGATGATATTCTTGGTGACGCCATTGACGCGCAACTGCACGCCATCGGCGAGGCGTTGGTAAGCGAAGGCGCGGCTATCCCTTGGCGAGACTGCCTGGAGGTGCCCGTTCGCGTCGAGTCCTGTCGGGATCTCCTTCGCGTTGACCGCCCCGCTACCGGCGATCAGCGCTATCGCCGCCACACGGAGCGCGAAAACCGCAATACCGCCATCGCCCACCAGCTTCTCTCCAATTCAATTGTTGCCACAGCCCTGTTCGCCAGGGCGGGCCAATTATGATAGCGCTATCAATTGCGAAATTTGCGCCGTATGGCAACCGCCAAACGTACTTCGGAGCCCCCGCCGCTGAGGGCTCGACCTGGGGAGGTTGCCGGCACCCTATTCTCAGGTATGAAAATCTATGATCATAAATGGCCGCTTCGGGGCGACTCGATAGTATAGGGCCCACAGCAAGGGAGGATGTTTCCATGAGCCTTTCGCGGCGCGATTTTGTGAAATCTCACCTGGCCCTGGCGGGCGCTTCGGCGATCGGCCTGGGCGCGGCGGCCGAGGTGCAGGCCCAGCCGGGTTCGGCGAACGCGCGCGAGATCATCGAGCTGTGGCCGCATCCGCCGACAGGCGCCCTGCATCCGGACATGGCCGAGCTTGTCGAACAGTCCTCGTCGAATCCGGCTTACAGCAGTCGGCGCATGAAAGGCATCTCAAAGCCTCATATGGTCGTCTTTCCCGCGGCCCAGCCCAATGGCTCATCCATGCTGGTCATTCCGGGCGGCGGCTTCGCCTGGAACTATTTCGAACACGAAGGCTATTACATCGCGGACATCCTGAACCGCGCCGGGATCACCTGTTTCGTGTTGTTCTACCGCCTGGCCCAGGACGGGTGGAGCGATCCGGCGAGCGTCGGCCCCGCCGACGCCCAGCGCGCGATGCGCGTCATCCGCGCCAATGCCGCGCGCTTGCGTTTTGACGCGGCACGGGTCGGCGTGATGGGCTTCAGCGCCGGCGGATTCCTCACCGCCAGCCTGGCCACGCGGCATTCGGCGCCATTCTATGCGCCGGTCGACGCCACGGACCAGCTCAGCGCGCGGCCTCTGCTCACCGCGCCGATTTATCCGGTGCAAAGCGTCGATCCCGCTTATGCCTATGGCGGCGCGGCGCCCTCACTATTCGGCGGTCCGCCGACGCCCGCCCAGATCCGCCAGTGGTCGCCGGATCTCAACGTCACCCCCGCCGCCACGCCGACCTTTCTGGTGCATGCCGAGGACGATGACACGGTGCCCGTGGCCAATACCGTACGGCTGCGCGATGCCATGGTGGCGGCCAAGATCACGGTCGAAACCCATCTGTTCGCCCATGGCGGCCACGGCTTTGGCGTGCGCTCGCGGCCGGGCAGCCCCGATGGCCTATGGTTGCCGCTGTTCCTCGATTTTGCCCGTGAGCAAAAGCTGTTCGGCTAGGGTCGGTTCCAGCGAGGCCGAAAACGACCCCGGGGGAAGCGTTTTGATTCCGAAGGACCGGCCATCGTCCCTATCCCGGCCCGGATCCGTATCCCGGCCCGGAAAAGTGCGGCGTGCCGAAACGGGGACGTTTTGACCTGATTTCATAATGAGCAATGATTGGGAGGCATAATGACGCGATTTCCTAAAGCGCTTTTCGGCGTCCTCGCCTGTTCATTATGTTGCGGTAGCGGCGCCTATGCTTCGAACGATCCGCTGGCGCCGACTGGTCGCTGGACTGCGGTGGCGGCAGGCCAAGCGGCAACGCCGCCGATGGGCTGGAACTCGTGGAACGCCTTCCACACCGACGTTACCGAAGCAAAGGTTCTGGATTCCGCCAAGGCCATAGTTGACAGCGGCCTGGCCGCGAAAGGCTATCGCTACATCAACATCGATGACGGTTGGTGGCTGAAGCGCCGAACCGCGGACGGTCACATGGTCGTGCGCACCTCGATTTTTCCGTCCGCCGCGATCGGCGGTCCCGAACAGACCAGCTTCAAGCCGTTTACGGATCGTATCCATGCCATGGGCCTGAAGGCCGGAATCTATTCGGATATCGGCGCCAATAACTGTTCCCAGGCCTTCGCGCCAAATGCACCGAACCTGCCCGAGGGCACGATCGCCGAGCGCGAAGTCGGACTGTACGGCCATATCGATCAAGACATTGAGCTCTACTTCAGGGACTGGGCGTTCGATTACATCAAGGTCGATGCTTGCGGCCTCCGCGCCTTCGGTCCGGATAGCGAGCGCGTCAAATCGGGGCAGTATCGCGCGCTTGGCCCGCTGATCGACGTGCAGGAAATTCGCCGCACCGATATCCAGGCCGTCCGCGGGCTCTATCAGCATGTCGCCGACGCGCTGCGCCGGACAAACCCGGATGGCGATTATGTCTTGTCAATCTGTGCGTGGGGCTCCGCCGATGTCCGCGCCTGGGCCAAGGATGTCGGCAATCTGTCGCGGACGAGCGACGACATCACACCCAGCTGGACGCGGATGCTGGCCAATTTCGACAGCGCGGCCGACCGCCCGCTTTATGCACACCCGGGCTCCTGGAATGATCCCGACATGCTCTTTGTCGGTCATGGCGACTTCGACGAGCACCATCTGTCGGAAGCGAAGTCGCACTTTGCGCTGTGGTCGATGCTGTCGGCGCCGCTTCTGATCGGTTACGACCTGAGGAACGCGCCGCAATCGCTGACGGATATCCTTGGCAACAGCAACATCATCGCCGTCGATCAGGACCCGGCCGGCAACCAGGCGGTGCTCGCCTATGACACGGACGACGTTCAGATCCTGATCAAGACGCTGAGCAATGGCCACAAGGCGGTGGCGATCTTCAACCGCGGGCTAGCTCCGGCGGACGTGACCTTGACGGCCGGCCACATGAAATTCGCCGCCGCGGCGCCGGTTACGCTCAAGGATCTGTGGACCGGCGCGACCCTGCCCGCCTTTTCCGGTGAAACGAAGGTGCATCTCGACCCGCGCCAGACGCTCATCTTCGATGCCGCCGGCACGCGCACGCTCGCCGACGGCCTCTATCTGTCGGAGATGACCGGACGCGTGAATCCGGCCGTCGACGGCGTGGTCATTCCCCAGCCCGATCCGACGATCCATCGCATGATCAATCCCTGGGGCGGTACGACCGACACTGGCGAGCCGCCCGCTTACACCGGATGGGGCGGCGCGCAGGCCGACGCCACACCCTATCGGCAGGCATTGCGCGTCGACGGCAAGATGTATCAGACGGGGTTGGGCGTTCTCGCGAACTCGCGATTCGAAGTCAGGGCCGATGGCCAGTTCCGCCGCTTCGTCGCCGAGGCGGGCGTCGATGATTCGACGTTCGATACGGACGATGTCGTGACTTTCTTCGTCTATGGAGACGGCAAACTCCTCGCGACGTCCAAGCCGACCCGTTTCGGTCAAGCGGCGCAGGTCCTGGGCGTCAACATTGCCGGTGTAAAGATCGTCGAACTGGTGGCGCGCGGCAAATCCGCCAGGAACAACGCGCCTACCGTCATCACATGGGGAAACGCGGCGTTGCTCAGAGACTAGGCCGTAGGCTCATAAAAGCGGCCGGCGGGCTTCCGCCCCATTCTCCGTCATATGCCGCTGAGTTCGTTAGCCCCAAGGCGGGCATCGGCGCAAACCTACTTATTGAGGCCGGGAGCGGCTTTCCCCCTTCGAATCTGTGTTGAAGCTCGTCGACCTCATCTTCAAATGTTGCTGATCAAACCCCTCATGACGTATCGCCAGGGTGCTATTCTCTTCGCATGAGTGAGCTTCGAACCAAGCGACTGCGCCTACGCACTGCCACGATGAACGACCTTGAAGCGTTCCACGCGATCCTGAGCGACCCGACGGCAACGGCCTTCTGGTCGACGCCGCCGCACGATAGCCTCGACGAGTCGCGCGAGTGGCTTCAGAGCATGATCGACATTCCACCTGGCGAGGGCGAAGACTTCGTTGTCGAACATGCTGGCCGAGTCATCGGCAAGGCTGGTTTCTTTCGCTTCCCCGAGATCGGCTTCATTTTTCGGCCAGATGCTTGGGGCCACGGATTTGCGGTCGAAGCGCTGCGGCTTCTTGTTGACCGCGCCTTCGACGTGACTGGCCTTAAATCTATCGAAGCCGATGTTGATCCGCACAATGAAGCTTCGCTGAGACTGCTTACCAAACTTGGGTTTCGCGAGATCGGGCGGCGGGAACGAACTTGGCTCATCGGCGATCGTTGGTGTGACAGCGTGGATCTACGCCTTAGCCGTGAGGACTTGCGGGAGTATCCTTAAGCAAGCGCCAAGGTGTCAGCCTGACCAAAGCAACCTTCGGGGGGTGGCATGTCTATAAAGACTTTAGTGCACCGCTCAGAGACGAGTTCGCGTTAGACTGGCAGCACCCTATGAGTCCTTTCGTACAGGTGTCTGCTATCACTTAGTGTTAGGGGCAAACTCGTATTGCCGTTTCGCGGCGCCTGCCTATCCTCGCAAGTGCCGGACGATGAGATCCTGCAAGATATCTTTCCGCACATGCCGAGGTGGAGGATGTAATGGCTCTCCTGCAACCCTTATCCGCGTCACTTCCAAATTCTTTCATGACTTTGACTGCTCCCGCGCAACAGCAAGTTTCAACCGAGCCGGGAGCCAAGTTGGCGCTCGATTATTCGGGAGAGGTAAATCCCATCGAAGTGGATATCGCCGCTGACCGTAGCGGCTTCTACGGCTCGGTATCGGGTAACGTGGCCGGCACGGGCAGTTTCGCCAATATTGCGGATCTCAGCATCGTCATGACGCAAGCCTGGGATTTCGCGCGGGTAAAAGTTCCCGCGCTCGAGCACCGTGGTCAGCTATTCCTTGACGCTGGCGAGGCCGCCGATGACGAGGACCGGCTTACCATCGATCTTTCGGACGTCAGGAATGCCATATTCGAAGTGAACGGATCCGGATCGGTATTGTCGCCCTACGGTAGCTTCCTCAACTTCGAGCGATATGACGTCACTCTGGGAACCGGCATGAATCGTGTCCGGACGGGAGATGGCGACGACCATATCAGTTCGATCGGAAGCGACATCATCGATGGCGGTTCGGGCGTCGACGACTGGTCCGGAAATTACGCCACGAACAGGACCGGCCTGACGTTCCGGATGGAGGGTACGTCGGGAACATTGTCGAACGGAACCAAGCTCACCAATATCGAAGCCTATTCAGTTGTGACGGGCACGGGAAACGACACCTTCGAGATCGTCAACCCCACGACCGAAGAGCGCACGCAATTCTTCAGAGGCGGTGGAGGATTCGACACGCTTCACGCCGATCTTTCGAAGAGTGCGCCCGATACTGGTTCCTTCAATATCACTTCGGTGGGGGAGAAAGGCTTTGACGGGAGTGTCGGCGGCGATTTCGTCGATCTGGTCTTCCGCGATATCGAAGCGGTGAGTCTCGTCTTCGGCGCCGCTGACGACTTTGGCACCGTACGGACCGGTTCGAACAGTCGGGTCGGCGGCTCACTGTCGATGGACGGCGGTGATGGCTACGATACCGTCACCGTGCCCTTTCTCCGCTCCGGCTATTCCATCCAGAGCGATGGCAACGGGGGCTTCATCATCAACGATATCGACCGCAGCAATGGCGACACGGGGTGGTTCAGCACGAAGAACTTCGAGGCGGTTGCGTTTGCGGACCAGACGGTAAATCTTGGCGGTGCCGACAACCAGATTCTCCTTCCAGTCGCTTTCAATGGCGAAGGCGACCCGTACGACTACGACAATGACCCTCTGGGCGGCGTCCTGTTCAGCATGGTGCCGCCCTCCGCGCTCAATGGCAGGAACAATCTCCACGGCACGAGCGGCCCAGACATAATCGATTCGGGCGATGACTATGATTCCATCACTGGCTGGGGCGGAAACGATATCCTTTCGGGAGGCCGAGGCAGCGATTTCATTCGCGGCGGCTCAGGCGATGACATCATCGACGGAAATGAGGACTCCGACTCCCTGTGGGGCGGTTCGGGCGCTGACGTTATGCGCGGCGGACAGGGTGATGATTTGATCATTGGCGGCCATGGTGCCGACACCTTGACCGGCGGCGATGGCAGAGACGTTTTCGGATATGCGAGCCTCCGCGACACGAACGACATAATCACGGATTTCGTGCCGGGTACCGATCGTATTGATCTGTCCCTCATCTATTATCTGTCCGACGTACAGCACCATTTCGCCGCACCGGTGCAGGCGACGCAGTTCAGCGCCGGGCACGACCTGATCTGGTATGCAAGTGGCAACACGACAGTTGTCCTGGGCGACACCGACGGGGACTATGCCACTGCGGAACTCATGCTGACGCTGCTGGGGCAGCCACAGCTCACCGCGAGTGACTTCATTCTTTGAATCCATGCCGCCGCGATTTGATTCCGCGGCTGTGTTCAAAGACCGAGGCGCATCGTCCAGAGACGAGTCCGCCTTGGACTAACATCTCCGCCAGTCGGTCGGTCAGCCGATCACGTCGTCGTCGCGAAACGCGGCCTCTGGGCTGCGCCTAGACAACACCAAAAAAATGAGCCCGCCTCGGCGAAGAGGCGGGCTCAGGGGAAGACCTCCAGGGGTGGAGGGAAGGCATCAGAAGTTGAGAGTTACTCCGACGGCGACCTGGCGGCCGAGCGAATCGTACCGCGCCGACAGCGTGTTGCTGCGCGACAGGCCGTAATTGTAGGAATTCGGCAGGATCGGCGGGGTCCGGTCGAACAGGTTGTTCGCCGAGATACGGAACGAATACGCCTTGGTGACCCGGAAGCTGAGCGCCAGATCGATATAGTCGTATGCCGGGATCCGATAGAAAGTCGTGCGCACACCCGCCGGCGTCCAGCCGAGCGCCGGATCGCCCGAGTTCGTCACGTTGGTGAGCGGCCCCAAATGGCGCCAGTTCAGCGACGCGCTGAAGAACTTGTCGTTGGTCGTATAGGTCGCCCGCAGCTCATGCGACCATTTGGGGATCAACTGGCCGCAGCCGCCGCCATAATAGCCGGCGCAGTTATATTTCGGCAGGATCGGCGAATCCTGACCGCCGGCCAGCGTGGTCAACGAGCCGGTAAAGTCGAAATCCAGCCGTCCCGCGCCGCCCAGCGACAACGCATATTGGCCCTGGAAATCCCAGCCGTGCGACTTGCTCTTGTAATAGTTGGTCGTACCGCCGCGCAGGAAGCCGGTCGTCGGATTGGTCGACGGGGTGCTGTAGAGCGTGCCGTTGGCGTTGCGTACGAACATCTGGCAGAAGAACTGGCTGCCGGTAGCAAGGCAGCCGTTCGAGAAATAGTCATAGTCGTTATAGCCGATCGAGTCGTTGAGATTGATCACGAAGCGATCGACCGAGACGGTCAGGCCGGGCAGGAAGCGCGGCTTCAGCACAACGCCGAGGGTCTTGGTATAGGCCGTTTCCGGATTCACCGTGAAGCCGCCGCGTCGCACGGTGCAGCCGACATCGGTCGGGCACAGCAAGGTGGGGCTGCCGTACAGATTGGCAGGCAGGCCGGTGGCGGCGCAGACCGCTTGCGACGCCTGGGGAGCACCATAGATCGGAATCTGCTGACCGGTATTGGGATCGGTCGTGGTCCCGATCGGGGTTGGCCCGCAAATGTCGTTATAAGCGGTCGTGATGCGGTCGTAGCTGATGTTGCTGCCCTGGAACGCCTCGACCACGGTCGGCGCGCGTTGCGCGCGGTTGATCGACCCGCGGAACGTGATGTCCGGGATCGGCGCCCACAATGCTTCCGCTTTCCACGTCGAGAAGGTGTTCGGGTTGCTGCTATATTTCGAGAGGCGGAACGCGCCGTTCACCTGCAGGAGATCGGCGAACGGCTTGTGCTGCGCGATCGGAGCCTGAAGCTCGACCATGCCTTCCCAGACATGCTGGGCGAGGCTCTGGTCGGTACCGCCCATATTGGCGCGCCACAGCGCGTCGGCGGTGCTCTCCAGCTCGTCCTTGCGATATTCGGCGCTGAACGCGATGGCTACGCCTTGCTCGGCCCAAGGAGCCTTGATGCCATAGGTACCCAGGTCGCCCTGCACCGTCGCGACGACGTTGTAGAGGCGGTTCACCGTGCTCTGGGTGCCGTAGCTGCCGTTCACCAGATAGTTGAACACGCCGATATTGTTGACCGGCGAGAGCGAGCTGAACGGATCGAGCGGGAGGCACCCGTCGGCCGTTCCCGAGGCACAGGTCGGCACACCATTGACGTTGACGACGTTGAGCGCGTTGTTGACCCGGTCGATGGACGGGAAGGACCAGCTATAATCCTGCTGGTTGCGGGCATAGACGCCACCGACGTCGTAGCTCCATCCCTGGGCGATCTGGCCGCGGATACCGCCGGTGAGGCGCAGCCCCTCGTTCATGTATCGGTCGTCGAGATCCGGCACGCCGGCAAAGCGGTAGCGAAGCTCGACCGGAACCATCGCGCTGGTTCCCGCCTGCGCGCCGCAGATCACCTGCGACTGCGAGGCGGAGAGGTAGGGGTTGTTGCAATTGACCTGATAGGGCGTCGAGCCGAAGGCCGTGTAGCTGTAGATTCGCGCCGGGAAGCCGTTGACCGACTTGTCGCGGAACCACATCGCGCTGGTATAGATTTCCGCGGCGTCGGAGATCTTGAACGAGGCGAAGCCGCCCGCATTCCAGCGTTCGTTGGCGCGCTGGAAGGAATAGTCGGAATAGGGGTTGGCGGCCACCGCGGTCGAATACGGAACGAAGGTCCGCGTGCCGTTCGGATTGTTCACATAAGCGTTGCCGGCGTTGGGCCCGCTCAGCGGCGACACATAGCCGTTATAGGTGTAGGTCGAGGTTGAGCAGGTCAGCGGGCCGTCCTTGACGTTCTCGACCAGCTGGCAGCCCGACGTCTCGCGCGCGTCATAGGGGACGAGGTTGGCCTTGCGGTAATTGACATAGCCCGAAATGTGGAAGCGATCGTTGAACAGCTTGGTGCCCGCGGTCAGCGACAAATCGGCGCGACCGCCGTCGGTGGCGAGACCGCGGGCCGGTTGTGCGAAGCCGTATTGGCTGGCGACCTGCGAGATCAGGCCGGGCTTGTTCTGATGCGCGTATAAATTGTAATTCGCGTTGAGCTGGATGCCCGTGAAGTCGTCCTTCATGATGAAATTGACGACGCCGGCGACCGCGTCCGAGCCATAGACCGCCGAGGCGCCGCCGGTCAGGACGTCGACCCGCTCGATCAGCGCGGTCGGGATCATGTTGAGGTCGACGCCGTTCATCGTACCGGCGCGCTTGCCGTCGATCAGCGTGAGCGTACGCTCGAAGCCCAGGTTGCGCAGCTTGACGCGCTGGCGGCCGTCCGAATCCTGATAGTTCTGCTGGCTGTCCGGCGCGACCTGCGGAAGGCGGTTCAGCACCTCCTCGATATTGACCGCTGCCTGGGCGCGAATCGCATCGGACGTGACCGACGTGACCGGCGCAGCGGCGCTGGTATTGGGGCGCGTGATACGGCTGCCGGTGACGATGATGTCGACATTGCTGGTCGGCGCGGTTTCGGGGGCCGGCGGATTGGCCGCTTCCTGTGCCATCGCAGGCACGGCGAACAGGCCGGCGGCGCAGGTGGTGCTCAACAACAGCTTGTGCAAACGTGGCATGACTAAATCCCTCTTGTTTTTCGATCCCTGACAATCACTTCGTTCCGCCGGGCCCTTTAGGCTCTCAGCGGCTTGGACTTACGTGCCCCCTGCTTGGCTGGTCATCGCAAAGGCCAGGCCGGGCCGAAGCGCGGAGGCGCCCGCCCGGCTGTCGAGCTTCAAGGCCGCGACATTGGCAGCGACAAAATCCAAGGTCGACGCGAGGACGGCGCGCCGCGCAGGCTGCGCTGGCACCGGCTGCGCGACAGCAGCTCCGGAAAGTCCGGAGTAAAATGCGCCGCGGCGAGACATCCCCATCAATATCAATCCCAGATCCTTCGCGACCTGCCAGAGGCTCAAAGCGCCCCGATCGTCCCCGGAGACACTCCCGCGGCACAGCAAAAATTCTCATATATAAAAATTCAATGCAATACCAAAAATTACTTTGGTTTATCATTTTCGCACCACTTGCATACCAACTGGCCAGTGGCGGTCGCGCGATCGCGCAGCCGCGGCCCAGCACAGGGCCGTCAGTCGCGCGATTATTCAAAGGTTTGGAAGCCGATCCGATGGAGCCGGCTGGGGAAGCGTTCGGCGCTATGGGCGCGCGACAAACCCGCCTATGCCCGCGATTGCGAGCTTCGCTGCCGGTACAGCTGCCTCAGAAAAGGTCAGGCGCAGATAGCGTGTGCGGCGCATTTTCGCGAAAGCGATTCGCTGCGTCGACAGCGCGTAGGCAATGTTGGAGAATTCGCCTGCCGCCGCTGGTTCCCAATTGGTATTATCCAGGCTCGTCTCGGCGATATAGCCTTTGGGTGGTGCCGCGTCGGTCATCACCTGACGCGAGGGCGTGAGGCTGAATCCGGCGAGATTCGCATCCGCGCCCAGGTCGACCGTCACCTGCGCGGGCGCGCCGGGCGTCGGGCGCGCCTGCACCCAGATCGTCGCCGCATCGTTGTCGAGCAATCTCTCCGCGCCGGGCGCGCTGGCCGACACGACTTTCCACTTGGCCACATCGAGCACATTGGGGTCGCTCGAGACGATCGCCGGCACCGGCACCGGCGCGACCGCACGGAACAACGCGAACTCGCTAATCGTCGGACAGACTGCCGCATCCAGCACGCGTAGCCGCACGCGGCGCGGCGCGATCGGCGCATCGAGCCGGATCACGCGCTGCGCCGAGATGCAGTCATGCTGGGCAAGCGTGCGCCAGGCGCCATCGATCTCGGCATCGACTGCGAAGCGCGTCACCCGCACGCCGAGCGGCAGATATTCGCGAAGGCGGATCACGTCGAAGCGCGTCCCCGGCCTGAGATCGAGCGTCAGCGTCGGGCCAACCACGCCGTCGGGACTTGCCCAATAGGTCTCGCGATCACCGTCGAGCACGCGCGCCGGCTCGAAGCCGGCCCCGCGGCTGTGGCTGGCATGCGCGACCGCCCCTCGGGCCAGATCGCGGGCAAAGGTCGCGCGGATCGCGTCGCCGAACGACTTGAGGATTCGCACGTCCTGGTCGGGTATCCGCCCGCGGCGATCGGGCGGGATGTTGAGGTTCAGATTGGTCCCCCGCCCCACCGATTCGTCGTAGAGCCGGATCAGCCGCTCGGGGCTTTTCACCTTGGAATCCTCGTCGGCGTGGTAGAACCAGCCCGGACGGATCGACACGTCGGTCTCCGCGGGCCACCAGAGCGCGCCGCCGCGGACCCCGGCATTGCCGTTCTTCTGGTCATAGGGCTCGTTGGGCATGGTCGGCCAGCAAGGGTCGCCGGCTACGCCGTCTTCGTTGCCCACCCAGCGGATGTCGGCACCCAGCGGATCGAACGTGCACGCATCCGGCTGGAGCTTGTGGACCAGGGCGACGATCGACGGCCAGTCGTAATAGCGCGGCGCGTCGATCTTCCGCGTTTCGCGCGCGCCGCCATAATAGCCGTCGCCGCCATTGGCGCCATCGAACCACACTTCGAACAGCGCGCCGTAGCGCGTGCACAATTCGGTCAGCTGGGCGCGATAATAGTCGACATAAGCGGGGCGGCCATAATCGGCGTGGTTACGATCCCAGGGCGAGAGATAGAGGCCGAACGGCAATTTCGCGCGGCGGCAGGCATCCGCCATCTCGCGCACGATGTCGCCCTGGCCCGCCTTGTAGGGGCTGTTGCGGATGCAATGCTCGGTGAGCTTGGTCGGCCATAGGCAGAAGCCGTCGTGATGCTTGGCGGTGAGGATCAGCCCCGCGAGCCCGCCTGCTTTGGCCGCTGCAACGATCTGGTCGGCGTCGAAGTCGCTCGGATTGAAGAGCTTGGGATCCTCGTCCCCATAGCCCCATTCCTTGTCGGTGAAGGTGTTGATGGAGAAATGGACGAATGCGTATCGCTCGCGGCCATGCCAGCGCCACTGCCGCGGGCTGGGCACCGCGCCGAAAGGCTTGGGCGCGGCCGAGCGCGCGCCGGCCAGTGCCGGAAGCACGGGCACGGTGCCGGCCGCCAGGCCGGTGGCGATCAGGCTGCGCCGGGAAAACTCGGTCATGCGGATCCTCTCAGACGGGAGCGCGGCCGAAGCTGGCGCCACAAGGTGCGGTGGTCGATCATTTCGGCAACGCCTGCGCTTCCCCGCCGAGCGTGAAATCGACCCATTGGCCGGGCGTCGTGCCGGGCTGCCCGCCGCCCACCCAAAGGCGATAGCCGCCCGGAAGGACGCGACGCGTGCCGTCACGCGCAACCGTGCTGATACTGCGCGAATCGAGCGTAAAGCGCAGCGTCTGGGCCTTGCCGGGGGCCAGCGCCACGCGGCGGAACGCGACCAGCTGGCGTTGCAGCACGGGGCCGGTGAACGTCGTGCCCTTTTCGGCCGGCGGCACGAGATAGGCCTGCACAACCTCCTCGCCTGCCCGCGCGCCGCTGTTGCGCACCGTGACGCGCACATCGACCGGCGCGGTGGTGCCGATCGCTTTCGCCGTCACTCCCGCATAGTCGAAGTGCGTGTAGCTAAGACCATAGCCAAACCCCCAGAGCGGCGTTCCGGTGAAGAAGCGATAGGTGCGCTCCTTCATCCCGTAATCGACGAAGGCGGGCAGGTCCGAGGTCGACCTGTAGAAGGTCACGGGCAGACGTCCCGAGGGATTGTTCAATCCCGCCAGCGTCTCGGCCAGCGCGGTGCCGCCCGCTTCCCCCGGATACCATGTAGCCAGGATCGCATCGGCCATCGCCGGATCCACCGCGACCGCGCTGCCGCTGGTCAGCACCAGCACCACCGGCTTGCCGGTGTCGCGAAGCGCCTGGAGCAACCGCTGCTGCGCGAGCGGCAAGGCGATGTCGGTCCGGTCGCCGCCGACAAAGCCGGGCACGCTCACCGGCAGCGCTTCGCCCTCGAGATCGGGCGAGAGGCCAAGCACCGCAACCACCACGTCGGAATCGCGGGCGGCGGCCACGGCCTGGGCGAGCAAGGGCTCGGCCGGCGGGATCCACAGCAACCTGATCCCCTCGTCCTCGCCGTGATGGTCGAGTTCGAGCCGGAAATCGTGGCGGCGTCCGTCGCTGAAGAGCGGAAGCTCGACCCGCCCCTTGCCGAGCGGCCCCTGATGGAGCGGCTTGCCGTCGATCCACAGCCGCACCGCGTCGTGCGTCTTGCAATCCTTCCAGCAGGCCGGAATGTCGATCGCCAGCGTGTAGCGCCCCGGTCCCGGCGGCACGAGCGTACCCGTCCAGCGCACCGCGAACCCCCGGGCGTCGAGACCGGCAAGCGGCGCGGCACGCGTATAATTGAAGTCGATCCGCCGGTCCCGCCGCACCGCTACCGGTGCGCCGGTAACGGTGGGGCTCGCGAAATATTCGGCTTTCAGTCCGGGCTGGCCGTCTGCCGTGAACGCGGTCTCGGGTACCAGGACGGGGGCGCCGTCGACCAAAGTCGAGCCCTGGGCATAACGCACATTGGTCGCGCCGAACTGGCGGCGGATGCCCTCCAGCGGCGTCACCGGATCGACGGCGGTGCCGTGGTAATTGGCTTCAAGAATGTTCAGGTCGTCGGCATCGGCGCCGATCACGGCGACGCGGCTGCCGGCCGCGAGCGGCAGCCGGCCTGCGTCGTTCTTGAGCAATACGATCGCTTTGCGCGCCGCCTCCAGCGCGAGCGCCCGATGCGCGGGCGTGCCGACCGCCTCCGGCGAAATCCGGTTCCAGGGGCTGGTGGCGCCGAACACCGTGCCAAGCGCCTGCCGCGCGGAGAGCGCGCGGACGAGCGCGGTGTCGATCTCGGCCTCGCTCACCAGCCCGCGCTTCACCGCCTGGGGCAGAGCTGCATAGGCCGATCCGCAATTGAGGTCGGTGCCGCCCTTGATCGCCGCCGCCGCCGCCGCCGCGGTGTCGAGCCGGTAGTGGTGGAACAGGGAGATGTTGGCGACGGCATCGCAGTCGGAAACCGTAAAGCCCGTGAAACCCCAGTCGCCGCGCAGCCGATCGATCATCAACGACGGCTGCGCGCAGACGGGAACGCCATGGATGGCATTGTACGCGCACATCAGCGACCGCGCCTTGCCGTCCGTCACTGCCAGCCGGAAAGCGGGCAGATAGGTCGATTCCATGTCCTGCGGACTCGGGTCGACGTCGAAGCCGTCGCGCCCGGCCTCGGGGCCGCTATGCACCACGAAATGCTTGGGCGTGGCGATTACCTTGGGGTGGGCGGGATCGGGACCCTGCAATCCCTGGATGAACGCAACGCCGAGATGCCCGGTCAGATACGGGTCCTCGCCATAGGTTTCCTGGCCACGGCCCCAGCGCGGATCGCGGAAGATGTTGATATTGGGCGACCAGATCGTCAGCCCTTCGTAAATCCGCCGGTCGGCGCCGATCGGACGCGCGTTGAACTTGGCGCGCGCCTCGGTCGCGACCACATCGCCGACGCGGCGCATCAGGTCGGGATCCCATGTCGCCGCCAGCCCGATCGCCTGGGGAAAGACGGTCGCGTCGCCATTGCGCGCCAGCCCATGCAATCCCTCGTTCCACCAGTCATAGGCAGGAAGCCCCGCCTCGGCATCGGCGGGGGCCGTATTCTGGAGCTGGGCCGCCTTCTCCTCGACGGTCATCGTCTCTACCGTCTTGGCCACCGCATCGGGATCGGGCCCGAACAGGGCGAGCAGGATCAGCGGAATGCTCATTGCGGCCCCAGTGTGCGTAGGGTGAGCGCGCGGCGAAGCGCCGCCGCGGAAGCGTCGGAAACCACGTCGATGGTCACGCTCTCACCAGGGAGGAGGTCGAAGCCGTCATCGCTCGGCTGCGCGGCGACGTCGCCGAAGTCGAGCATCACCGCGCGAGCGAGCGCGCCCGCCGTGATCGTCACGCGCTTGCCGTTCCAGCGTGCGGTGAGCCCGGGCGCCGGATAGGCCATGTCCTTGGGCAGCGCACGCTCGACGATGGTGCGCGAGACGGCGCGTCCGTCGACCAGCAGTTCGGCGACGGCGAAGCTCGCTTTGGGGTCGGCGCCCGCGAACAGATCGGCATCGGCGATACTCGCCGCCTCCTGTGCGCCCAGCGGTTCGAGCGTCACGTCCGCGGCCTTCGCGCCGAGCGGCTTTCCGGCCATGTCGAACGCGCGGATGCGCCATTCGGCCGCGATCGGCGCGGTCGCGTCGGAGACGAGCGCGATGCGCGTGGCGCCGTCCTTATGCTCGGCGACGATCGCCTGCGGCGCGAAGAAGCGCCGCGCCGCATAATGGAGCAGCTTCCACTGGCCGTTATAGTCGATGCTCGACCATGAGATCGCCGGCCATGTGTCGTTGAGCTGCCAGTAGAGCGAGCCCAGGGTCACCGGCCGACACGCGCGGTGATGCCGCGCCGCCATCTCGATCGCCTGTGCCTGGTTGACCTGCGTCAGATAGACCAGGTCGGCAAAGTCCCGAGGCTTGCGCAGCCGCTGGTCGAGATAGAGCTGGAGGCGCTCGTTGCCCTCCCCCGCCAGGAACTTCTGGTGCGCCTTGAGCACCGGGCTGTCGATCGCGAGCGGGCCGTTGCCGGCAAAGCCGCGGATCGTCGACAGGTCCGGCATCGCCTGGAAGCCATATTCGGACATGAAGCGCGGGCACGAATCGAGATAGCGCTCGACCGGCTTGGAGCCCGACCACACATCCCAGAAATGGCGGTCGCCGTCCTTGTCGGTGTCGACCGGGCCGTCATAATCGGCCGAGGGCGAGCCCGGCCAATAGGGTGTGCCCGGCGCCCGGGTCAGCACGGCGTCGCGCAGCACGCGGTCGAACAGCACCGCCATGCCCGTACCGATCCGCTCCTGTTCGTCGGCGCCGACGCTTTTCTTGAACGCCTTGCGGTCGGACCAATTCTCCCAGCCCGCCAGGACCTCGTTGCCGCCGGACCAGCCGACCATCGACGGATGCGGCTGGAGCCGTTCGACCTGTTCGTCGGCTTCGATCCGCACATTGTCGCGGAACGCCGCATCGGGCGGTGTCACCGCTCCGCCGAACATGAAATCCTGCCAGATCATCAGGCCCATCTGGTCGGCGAGCGTGTAGAAAGCGTCGTCCAGATAATAACCGCCACCCCAGACGCGGATCATGTTCATGTTGGCGTCGCGCGCACTTTGGAGGATCTGGCGCATCTGCGCCTCCGGCACGCGCGCCGGGAAGCTGTCGAAGGGGATGAGGTTCGCGCCCTTGGCGAAGATCGGCACGCCGTTGATCCGGAAGCCGAAGCTGCCGTCCTTGCGGATCAACTCGGTGGTGCGCAGCCCGATCCGCTGGGTCACCCGGTCGCTGGTCTCGCCGCCGGTGTCGAGCAGCGCCTCGACCGAATAGAGCGGCTGCGCGCCATAGCCGACGGGCCACCAACGCTGCGGCTTCTCGATCGCGATCGGGGCGCTCACCCAATTGTCGCCAGCAACCAGGCTGGCGGCGCGGCTGACCTCGACCTTGTTGCCGTCCGGCCCGGTCACCCGAGCACGCACCGTGACGGTCGCCGGGCCATCGGCGGTGATCCGCCAGCGCGCGACCAGCCGCGCCTCGCTGTCGTTGAGCGCTTCCTGGTCCACGCGGAAGCCGTCGATCCGCGCCTCGTCCCACGCTTCGAGCCGCACCGGCCGCCATAGGCCTATGGTCACCAGCCGCGGCGCCCAGTCCCAGCTGTACTGATATTTGGGCTTGCGGATATAGGGTGAGGTCTGCTTGCCCTTGGGCTCGTCGCCAAACGCGGAATCATATTCGCCGGGCAGCGGATTGGGCGTGGCCAACACCATCGGCTGGAGCGTCCGGATCGGCGATGCGATGGCGACGATCAGTTCGTTGCGACCCGGCTTCAGCGCCGCTTTGGCATCGACTCGCCAGCGGCGATGCGCATTGTCGGTGGCCAGCAATTGCCTGCCGTTCACCGTCACCGTCGCGAACGTGTCGAGCCCGTCGAACACCAGCTCGACATGCTCGCGCGCCAGCATCGCCGGCGTCACGTCGATCACGCGCCGAAACTGCCAGCTTGTCAGTCCCGCCCATTGGATCGGCGCCTCGTTGATCCCCTTGAAGGGATCCGGGACGCGACCGGCGGCGATCAGGTCCTGCTGGACGCTGCCCGGCACGCGCGCGGGAAACCATTGTGCCTCTTTGGGGTGCGCCCTCGCCGCCTGGTCGGCGGGATCGATCCGCACTTGCCAAGCGCCGTCGAGCGATATTGTCTCGCGCGGCGCCGCCCAGGCCGAGACGCTGGCCAGGAGCGCCGGCAGCAGCAGCGCGAGCATACCGCGCCTCACTTCGCCGCCTCGCTGAGCACCGCGCGTTCGACCGCATAATAAGGGCCGGAAAGCGGCGCGGTGAACTGGAAGCAGATATCCTCGTCGCCCGCCATCGCCGGCAGCGCGCCCGAGAGGCTGAACCGCGCGGGCGCCGCCGCCGGATCGGGTAGCGGGAACGTGGCGACCACGACCGGCTCGATCGCCTTGTCCTTGGCCGCGGCGATGCAGCGCGCGACGATCACCAGTTCGCCATAGGTGGTGACATTATAATGTTCGCGCAGCGCCTTGGCCTCGTGTGCAAGTCCATAATGCCGTGGCAGCCGGGCAACGTCGACCGTGAAGCTCTTCGCCAGATCGAGCGGTGCCGCCGGATAGGCGCTGCAGGTATCGAACAAATTGACGTTGAATACCGGAGCGTTGTCGGTCGCCTCAGAGGTCAGCGGAACGCGCAGGCCGAAGGCGCCGTGCGGACAGGCGACCAGTTCAGAGCTGGTCCGCGTCAGCAATGCCGCCCGGCCGGTATCGAAGCTGCGCGGCCGGGCGGTGGCATTGCCCCCGGCGTCGAATGCCACGGCGCGGATCGTCGCCCCGGGCTTGAGCGCCAGCGGCGCCTTGTAGGCGGGCGACTTCGGGCCGGGCGCCGTACCGTCGAGCGTATAGCGGATCGTGCCGTAGGGCGCCTGGGTCGCGAGCGCGACGCGCACCCGGTTCGTGCGCAACGCCGCGCCACGCGCACCCTCAAGTCGAAATCCTACCGCGAAGGCGCTGTCGGCGACCTCCATGCCCGAGCGCCGCCAGCGCTGGATCTGGGGATCGAGCCGCGCCAGGAAGCTCGCGAAGTCGCGCTTGTCCTTTGCCGACCAGGTGATCTCGGCGAGCGCCGCGGCGCGCGGAAAGAGCATGTGCTGCACCTGATAGGGCGTGACGAGAAACTCGCTCCACGCATTGGCCTGTGCACCGAGCACATGCTTTGCCTTTTCGGCGTCGATCCCCGCAGGCATTGGCTCATATTTGTAGACGTCGGCGAGCGTCTGGATCGAAAGCCGCCCCGGCGGTTCGTCGCCGAGATCGCTCTGCAAGCTGTCGAAATATAGCGTCGGCGCTGGGCTCAGCACGACGTCATGATCCTGGTTGGCGGCGTCGACCGCGCCCTTCTCGCCGCGCCACGACATCACCGAGGCCGAGGCAGGCAGTCCGCCCTCGAGGATCTCGTCCCAGCCGATCAGGCGCCGACCCTTGGCGGCCAGATAATTGCCGAACTCGTCGATCAGCCAGCTTTGCAGCTGATTCTCATCCTTCAGCCCGAGCGCCTTGATCTGGGCCTGGACCTGCGGGGAGCGCTGCCACTGGTCCTTGATCGCCTCGTCGCCGCCAAGATGGATAAAGGTGCCGGGGAACACCGCCATCAGCTCGTCGAGCACCTGCTTGACGAAGGCGACGCCTTTGGGGCCGGGGTTGAGCAGATAGGGATTGACCCCCCAGTCGTGGGACACGCCCGGCCGGTCGCCGAACACGCCGAACTCCGGATAGGCCGCGACGAGCGCCTGGGCATGTCCGGGCAAGTCGATCTCGGGGACGATGGTGATGCCCCGCTCGGCGGCATAAGCGACCAGCGCTTTCAATTGCTCCTGCGTGTAGAAGCCGCCCACCTTGGCGCCCGGCGCACCGCCAGTCGAGGGCGGCGTGCGCCACGCACCCAGTTCGGTCAGCTTGGGATAGCGTTTCACTTCGAAGCGCCAACCCTGGTCGTCGGTCAGATGTAAATGCAGCGTGTTGAGCTTCACCGACGCCATCTGGTCGACGACCGCGTAGATCGCTTCGATCGGCTGATAATGGCGCGCCACGTCGAGCATCAGCCCGCGCCAGCCGAAGCGGGGCGCATCTTCGATCGTCACCGCCGGCACCTTTACCGGCTTGCCGAAGCGGCGATCGGGGCTCAGCAACTGGGCGACGGTCATCGCGCCGTACAGCAACCCGCGGTCACCCGAGGCACTGATGCGGATACCCCGTGCATCGACCACGAGCCGATAGGCTTCGTCGCCGCGGACCGATGCGTCGCGCGCAAGCGTGATTGCGCCGGGGCCGTCAAGCGCAGTCAGCTTCAGTCCGCGCTCGATCCTCACATGCGCCGCCAGCACGCGTGCCGCGGCCTCGGCGCCCTTGTCGTCCGGTGCGGTACCGATCGCCGCGCCGTCCGACACGGTGAAGCTGCCGGCCCCGCGCGCAACCGATTGGGGAAAAGGCGTCAGCGGCAGCGGATCGGATGCCTGTGCCATAGCCCCGGAACTGCAGAACAGCATCGCCCAACTCAGAGCACGTAGCCGCATCCCGGCAATCCGCATCTTTTGTCCTCCGCCGGCCGACGCGGCCTGCGAACGTGTAACCAATATAGGTCCTATCCCACAATAGGGAGCGTTACCGGCGGCGCCCTTTTTCCTTGTGTCCAGCCCAGACTCTGCGTCGGGACTCGCTTTGCTGATAGATACCAATATAAATCCACTACCATCCCATTGCTCGACCCCACGGGTTGCGATAGCGTTACCCCATGCGAGCCAACGATGGCGACAAGGCGCCTCCCGGGGGGAAGAATTGATGGCGTTCTCGGATCAGATAGGACGTTTGCGCGAGGACAATCCGTCCCCGCTTTATCTCCAGCTCGAACAGCTCATTCGCGACGCGATCGGCGCCGACATTCTCGTCGCCGGCAACGCGATTCCTCCCGAGCGCGATCTCGCCACCGAATATGACGTGTCGCGGATCACCGTGCGCAAAGCGATCGGCAGGCTCGTCGAGGAGGGTCTGCTCACCCGCCGGCGCGGTGCCGGCACCTTCGTCACCGGGCGTGTCGAGAAGGTTTTCTCCAAGCTCTCTTCCTTCACCGAGGATATGGCGGCGCGTGGCCGCCGGGCGAGCAGCAGCTGGATTTCGCGCGCGCCTGGCCAGGTGAACCCGGAAGAAGCGATGATGCTGGGGCTCTCGCCAGGCGCGCCGGTGCTGCGCTTCGCGCGTATCCGCTATGCCGATGACGAACCGATGGCGCTCGAATTCTCGACCATCGCGGGCTATTGCCTCGCCTCGGTCGATGCGGTCGAGGATTCGCTTTACGGCGCGCTAGAAAAGGTCGGCAATCGGCCAGTGCGCGCGCTGCAGCGGCTCAGAGCAGTGCCCTTTGGCGGCGAGCATGCCCGCATGCTCGGCGTCGATCCCGGCCATGCCGGCCTGCTGATCGAGCGCCGCGCCTTTCTGCGCGACGGCCGCCCGGCCGAGGTCACCCGCTCTTATTATCGCGGCGACGCCTATGATTTCGTCGCCGAGCTGAGCGACATCTAGCACCGCGCGTTCCGCGCATAATCGGCCGTCTGTCATCCAGTGGAGTATCAGCAATGGATCGCCGCCAACTTCTCCTCGGGGGTGCCGGCGCCGGCGCGCTGCTCGCGGTACCCGGGCGGACGGCGGTGGTCATGCAAGGGACAGGCGACGGCCACGGCTTCCCGATGCCGGCGCCCCAGCGGCGCCTTTTGCCGCGGCTCCCCGATCCCGATCCCTCGCGCACGCGCCTCGAACTTGGCTGGCGTTTCCATGAAGGCGACATCCCGACGCCCGAGCCGCAGGGGCACAATGACACCTATCTGAGCGTCAAGGCCGGCAACGCCTTCGGCGCGGCGGCGATGGTCTATGACGATTCGGACTGGGCGGAGGTGCGGCTGCCGCACGACTGGGCGGCGGGGCAACCCTTCGTCCGCACCGCGAACGTCTCGCAAGGGTACCGCCCGCGCGGCATCGGCTGGTACCGGCGCGCGCTGCGGCTCGACCCGGCCGATCGCGGCAAGACGATCGAACTCCATTTCGACGGCATCGCCACCAACGCGACGATCTGGGTCAATGGTAGCCTCGCAGCGCACAATTGGTCGGGCTATAACAGCGTCTATGTCGACCTGACGCCCTTCGCGCGCTTCGGCGACGAGACGAACATGATCGTCATACGCGCCGATGCCAATGCCAAAGAGGGTTGGTGGTATGAGGGCGCGGGCCTCTACCGCCACGTCTGGCTGGTTCGCCGCGCCCCTGTGGCGATCGTCAGCGACGGCGTCCATTGCGATCCGCGCCAGACACCTGACGGACATTGGCGCGTCCCCGTCACCGCGACGCTCGCGAGCATCGATCGCGCCGCTGCGAGCGTGACGGTCGAGGCAAGCCTGCTCGATCCCGACGGTCGCGAGATCGCGACGGAACGGACCGACGTAACCGTCCCCGTGCTTGGACGAGCCGATGCCGCGCTGACGCTCGATGCCGGCACTCCTGCGCGCTGGTCGGTCGAGACGCCGACGCTCTATACGCTGCGCGCCCGCGTGCTGCGCGGTGGCGAGATCGTCGACGAACGCCGCGTCGCGATCGGCTTCCGCTCAGTGCGCTTCGATGCCGACAAGGGGCTGTTCGTCAACGACCGACCGGTCAAGATCAAGGGAGTCTGCCTCCATCAGGACCATGCCGGGGTCGGCGTCGCGGTTCCCGATGCGCTGCTCGCCTGGCGGCTGGAGCGGCTCAAGGCGATGGGCTGCAACGCGATCCGCATGTCGCACAACGCGCCCACCGCCGAGTTGCTCGACTGGTGCGACCGGATGGGCTTCCTCGTCATGGACGAGAATCGCAACTTCAATCCGGCACCGGACTATCTCGCCCAGCTCGAATGGCTCGTCCGGCGTGACCGCAACCATCCCAGCGTGATCCTCTGGTCGGTGTTCAACGAAGAGCCGATGCAAGGCACCGAGGCCGGGGTGGAGATGGTGCGGCGCATGTCGGCCGCCGTCCGCCGCCTCGACGACAGCCGCCCGATCACCGCCGCGATGAACGGCTCCTTCTATAATCCCTCGAACGTGTCGACCGTCGTCGATGTGATGGGCTTCAACTATTACCAGGGCGATTACGACAAGTTTCACCGGCTGAACCCGACCAAGCCGATGACGAGTTCGGAGGACACCAGCGCCTTCGAGACGCGCGGCGCCTTCGCCACCGATTCCGCCGGACATGTCATTACGTCCTACGACACCGATGCGGCGAGCTGGGGCGGCACGCACCGCGCATCGTGGAAGAATATCGTCGAGCGCCCGTTCGTCGCGGGCGGCTTCGTCTGGACCGGGTTCGACTATCACGGCGAGCCGACACCGTACGAATGGCCGACCATCTCCAGCTTCTTCGGCATTCTCGACCTGTGCGGCTTTCCCAAGACCGCGTTCGACATCCACAGCGCACATTGGATCGTCGACCGGCCGGTTGTGGCGATCGCTCCGCACTGGACCTGGCCCGGCCGCGAGGGCGAGCCGATCAAGGTCTTCGTCACCAGCAACGCCGAGACCGTGGCACTAATGCTCAATGGCCGGGACCTTGGCGTGCAGCGGGTCGACCGCATCATGGGGAACGAATGGGCCGTGCCCTATGCTCCCGGCCGGATCGAGGCGCGCGCGATGCGCGGCGGCAAGGTGGTGGCGACCGCGGTGCACGAGACGGCGGGCGCGCCGGTGGCGCTGCGGCTAACCCCTGCGCGCACGGTCATGGCCGGCGACGACGAGGACGCCCAGCCGATCACCATCGACGCGATCGACGCCCGCGGCCGCCACGTCCCGACCGCCAATCTGGCGACACGCTTCACGGTCGAGGGCGCGACACTACTGGGTGTCGGCAACGGCGATCCCAACAGCCACGAGCCCGAGCAGTTCGCGGGGCCTGCGGGCGAACGGTCGCTGTTCAATGGCCTGGCCCAGTTGATCGTCCGCGCCGACGCGGGCCGGGGACGCATCACCGTACGCGCCACGGCGTCCGGACTGAAACCTGCCGTGCTGACGCTCGGCCGCGCCGATATCGCCCCGCGCGCGCAGATCGCGGTCGTTCCGGCCGTGTTGAAATTACGCGATTGGCGCCGTTCGCCGGTCTTCACCCAGCGTCCCGATCCCGGCTTGGCCCCCGCCGACGGCGACAATAATAGCTGGGACTTCATCCGCAGCGGCGAGCCCACGCCCGGAGAGGCGCAGCCGGGGTGGCGCATCTACCGAGCGCGCATCATCCCCTGGAAGCGCATCGCCGCCGAGGGAGGCGTGATCGCATTCGACGCGGTTGGCGGCAAGGCCGAGCTCTGGATCGACGGCACCCGAATAGCCGTCAAGGACGGTGCCGATACCGCTCCCTTACGCGCGCCGATCGGGCCCGGCGCCGGACCACGCATCGTCGCGCTGCTCGTCGATGCGCCGGCCGGCCGGCCCTCGGGCATTCTGGGCCCGGTAGCGATCACCACGCGCTAGAAGGCCAGCACACTAACATCAGCCATTCGCTGTGCCGGAGGCATCTGCATCGGAGAGTGCCTTGGGAGCCACGGGCGCCAGCTTATAAAAGGCCGCCGCATTATTGTAGAAGATGTCGCGCTTCTGCTCCTCGGTCAGGAAGGTCGCGGCCTCGACATGCTCGACCGCGAGCCCGATCCCGTCGGGCCAGTACATGTGGTCGGACCCGAACATCACCCTTTTGCCGAAGCCCGCATCGACCAGCCGGCGCAGATAATCGTGAAAGGCCGGCTGCGGCAGCAGCCACGACAGCGCGCCGGTGTCGATATTGACGTTGTCGTAGAGCATCATCATCGCCTCGGCTTCTTCGACATATGGCCAGCCGCTGTGCATCAGGTTGACGCGCAGTTTCGGGTGCTTGTTGAGCGCGCCCTCCACCGTCTCCGGATGGCCGAACGCCGCCCGCGCCGAGCGGCAACACGGATCGAACGTGGTGCCCGCGGGCATCGTGCCGAGATGGATCGCCACCGGAACATCGAATTCCTCGGCAAGGGCCAAATAGGGGTCGTATTTGGGATCGCTGATCGACAGGCCGGCATATTGCGCGGTGACCTCGCCCAATACCTTCAGCTTGCCCGAGGCAAAGGCGCTGCGCAGCGTATCGAGCGGTGGCAACGGCGTGTCCTCCGAGCCACGGATGCCGGCGCCGGCGACGATGCGCGCCGGATCGCGATCATGCCAATCATAGGCCGCCTGCAAGCGGTCGCCATCGCCACCGCTGACCACGCCCTTGACGATATTGTATTTGCGCATCTGCTCGAGACAGGCGGTGAGATGGTCCGCACCGGTGACGATCGGACTCTTCGCGCCGGTGATCGGGTTCACGATCGGGACGGGCAGCTTCATCGTGGCGGGATAAGCGTGCATGTGGACGTCGATGATCGGCTTGCGAGGAGCATTGGCAGCGGCCAGCCCTCCCGGAAGCGCGAGCGCCGCCACCGTGCCCCCGCCATATTTGAGGAAATCCCTGCGCGCGATCTGCATATCGTCACTCCGAACTGAACCGCGCTGTCGCGCCGTCCGGATCGGTTACCAAGCGCGCCGCCGCCGCGACATGACCTCGCAGGTCATGCCTCGAGACAATGCGTTGGCCCGGTCAATGCGGGTGTGCCGATCGTTCCGAATCGGTTGAGCAGCCTGCATCCTCGACGCAACGGCGGCGGTCATCTTAGGTAAAATTCCCGCCCGCCGGCGGCAAAGCCGCCGGCGTCGGACGGGTTCGGCTTCGCCGACCCGCCGGCCGTGCCGGGCGCTCGCGCAATGCGCGACCGGCGCGGAAGCTTGCTTCCGCGCCTGCGCCTGTCAGTACATATGCTGCCCGCCGTTGATCGACAGCGTCGACCCGGTCACGAACCCGCCATCCTCCGAGCACAGGAACGCCACGCCGCGCGCGATCTCCTGCGCCTGGCCCAGCCGCCCGACCGGGATCTTGGCGACGATCTTTTCGAGCACGTCGGCCGGCACCGCCGCCACCATGTCGGTGTCGATATAGCCCGGCGCGATCGCGTTGACCGTCACGCCTGCCCGCGCGCCTTCCTGCGCCAGCGCCTTGGTGAAGCCGTGGATGCCCGACTTGGCCGCGGCGTAATTGACCTGGCCGTATTGCCCCGCTTGGCCGTTGATCGAGCCGATATTGACGATCCGCCCCCATTTGCGCTCGCGCATGCCGGGAAAAGTCGCCTTGGCCATGTTGAAGCAACCGCCCAGATTGGTGTCCATGACCTCTTTCCACATCTGGTAGGTCATCTTGAGGATCGTGCCGTCGCGGGTGATGCCGGCATTGTTGACGACCACGTCGACCGGGCCGAGCTGTTCCTCGACCTGCTTCACGCCGTCCTGGCAGGCGTCGTAATCGCCGACGTCCCATTTGAACGCCTTGATCCCGGTGCGGTCGCTGAATTCGCGGGCGCGCTCGTCATTGCCGGCGTAATTCGCCGCGACGGTCATGCCCATATCCTTGAGCGCCAGGCTGATCGCCTCGCCGATCCCGCGCGTTCCGCCGGTTACGATCGCTACGCGTGCCATTCGCTTTCTCTCCTGTTGGCCCCGATTCGGGCGGTGTCGTCGGGTCGAGGCTATTGAGCGCCGATCCAACCGGCAAGTTCCCGCGACAAGATATCGCGAAGCATCTCTATGCCGATCTCGCTATCATTGAGACATGGCAAATAGGCGAATTGCGCGCCACCCGCGGCGAGGAAACTTTCCCGCCCGCGAATCGCGAGTTCCTCCAACGTCTCCAGACAATCGGCCGAGAAGCCGGGCGCGACGATCGCCACGCGCGTGACGCCCCGCCCCGGGAATTCGGTCAGCGTGGCATCGGTCGCCGGCCCCAGCCATTTCGCCCGACCGAACCGCGACTGGAACGTGACGGTCAGCTCGCGCCCCAACGCTTCGCCGAGCAGGCGCGCGGTCTTCTGGCACTGACAATGATAGGGGTCGCCGAGATCGAGCGTGCGCGACGGCATGCCATGAAAACTCGCCATCAGCGCCTGCGGCTCGAAATCGAGCGCGGTCAGCGACTGCCGCACCGAATCCGCTAGCGCCGCGATATAGGTCGGGTCGTCATGATAGGGCGGCAAGGTGCGGATCGCCGGCTGCCAGCGCATCCCGGCCAGGGTCGCGAATGCCTTGTCGTTGGCGGTCGCCGTCGTCGCCGCGCAATATTGCGGATAGAGCGGCGCGATCAGGATGCGGTCGCACCCCGCGTCTTTCAGCGCCGCTAGCCGATCACCGATCGCGGGATTGCCGTAACGCATCGCCCAATCGACCGTCACGCCGGGCCACGCGTCGGCGAGCGCGGCGGCTTGGGCGCGGGTGATCGCGGCGAGCGGCGATCCAGCGTCGGTCCAGACCTGGCTATAGGCGTGCGCCGACTTCTTCGGCCGCGTGTTGAGGATGATCCCGCGCAGGATCGGCTGCCAGGCCAGCGCGGGGATTTCGACCACGCGGCGGTCGGACAGGAATTCCGCCAGATAGCGCTTCACCGCCTGCGGATTGGCCTCATCCGGCGTGCCGAGGTTGACCAGCAACAAGCCGACGCGGGGAGCTGGGATGGAGGGGTGGTTTGGGGGTATCGTCACTCCAAGCCCTCCCCGTCATGCCGGGCTTGTCCCGTGTTCGAGCTTTGGCTTGCCCCCAGCAAGCCAAAATCGTGTCCGGGGGACACGATCTCGCTCGAACACCAAGGCGCAACAATGGCGGGATTCCGTTGCGGACGGTTGGCCCCCGGCACAAGGCCGGGGTGACGGCTGGGGTTCAAGGCGCGCATCATGCTTCCCCAATCTTCAACGGCAGGCTGCGGATCCTGAACCCCGTCGCCGATTGCAGCGCATTGGCGATGGCCGGAGCGACCGGCGGCACGGCGATCTCCGACACGCCACCGGGATCGGCTTCGCTGGCGATCAACTCCACAGTGATGTCGGGCATGTCGGCGAGCACGGGCAGATCGAGATCGCCGAATCCCCGCACGGTGGCAAGACCATCCTTGAACCGGGTCGAGGCGCCGAGCGCCTGGGCGATGCCGAATACCAATCCGCCTTCGATATTCTGGCGGACGATGTCGGGATTGATCTGCCGCCCGCAATCGATCGCGGCGACGATCCTGTCGATCCCGATCGTCTGGTCCTCCTCGATATGCGCTTCGGCGAACACCGCGATATGACTGCCGCGAAAGCTGTGGCAGGCGATCCCCTGGCCACTGCCCGCCACGCCGCCTTCCCAACCGCCGAGCGCCGCCACCGTGGTCAGGCAACGCGCCAGCCGCGCATTCCCACCCAGCATCGCCACGCGGAACGACAGCGGCTCGGTATTGGCGGCGTGCGCCAGTTCGTCGATGAAACATTCGGTGAAGAAACAGGTGTAGCTGTGCGCGCCCGAGCGCCAATAGCCGGTCGGGATGCCGACATCCGCGGGATGATGATCGAGCGCCCAATTGGGGATTTGATAGAACGGCGTGCCGCCGGCGACCGCATAGGCATCGCCATTGGCGGGAAGCGCCAGCGCGGCCTGCGCCGCCTTGTCGCTCGCCAACAGCCGCCTCGCGAGCTCGTGCCCGGTGGACGGCGCGGCGATCTTGGCGAGCAGCCCTACCAGCCGTCCGTTCTGATCGACGCGGCCGGTCATCCGCGCGGCGGCCGGCGCGCGGAAACGGTCGTGCACGCAATCCTCGGCGCGCGACCAGGTCAATTGCACCGGCCGATCGACCGCGCGGGCGATCGCCGCTGCCTGCACGCCGGCTTCCGATTCAAGCCCAATCCCGAACCCGCCACCGATCGGCATGGGATGGACGATCACCGCATCCTCGCCGACACCCATCGCCGTGGCGACCGCCGATCGCGCGAGGCCCGGGGCGAGCGTCGGCATCCACAATTCGACCGTCCCGTCGCTCCAGGCGGCAGTCGCGGCGCGCGGCTCGATCGCGGCATGGAGCGCCGGCGCGGCGCGATATTCGGCGCTCACCACCTGCACGCCGCGGAAGGCGGCGCCGACATCCCCGGCGGCGCCGATCCGGACACCATCGCCGTTCAGTGCCGCGTCGAGCGCGCTGCGGATCGAGTAATCGCTCGCCCCGCCGATCGGCGCGGCAAATCGCGGCACGAGCGCACCCAGCGCCCGGTTGGCCGCCCACCAATTGTCGGCGACGGCAGCGACCCAATATTCGCCCTCGACCACCTTCAGCGCGCCGCGCACGCGATCCGCCGCCGCCTTGTCGGCGCTGACCAGCCGGCTGTCGGGCGTCGGGCCCTGGCGGATCGCCGCGAACACCATGCCGGGCAGGCGCATATCGGCGGCGAAATTGACCGAGCCGTCGATCTTGGCGGGGCTGTCGAGCCGTTGCAGCGATTGCCCCGAAAGCCGGCCGCTTTCGCCTGCACGCAGCGGCAATGGGTCGGGCAAACTGCCGCCGACGGCCTCGGCAGCGAGCTCGCCGAACCGCAATTTGTCCTTGTCATGAACGACGAAGCCCTGCGCGGTGCCGGTCGCCTGCCAATCGGTATTCCACCGCTTCGCCGCTGCTTTCTGCAGCAGCACGCGCGCCGCGGCGCCGGCATCGCGCAAAGCGCCTTCGAACTGGCGCACCGAGGTCGACCCCGCCGTCAGCATCAGCGCCGACCGCGTCACATGGCCATCGCGCAAATCCTGCGGCAACCGGTCGAACACGCCCTCGAACAATTCGGACGCCGCGAGCGGATTGGCATAAAGCGGATTGAGCGGCGCCTGCTCGACCGCAACGGTACGCCAGTCGGCGCCGAGCTCATCGGCAACGATCTGCGGCAAGGTCGTCCAGCTCCCCTGCCCGTGCTCGGCCTGCGGCACCGCGACCGCAATATGTCCGTCCTCACCGATCTTCAGCCAGGCGTTGAAGATGTGCTCTCCCTTGGCGGCGGTGAGGTTGGGGCCGTAACGCCGCGGCCAGACCGTCCACGCGACAACCAGCCCGACGCCGACTCCGCCGCCGATCAGCAACTGGCGGCGCGTCAGGCGCTTCTTGGTCGGGATTTCATCGGGCATTAGATGGTGCCTAGCAAATCCTCCCCGGGACGGGGAGGGGGACCGCGCGACGAAGTCGCGTGGTGGAGGGGGCCCGCGACAAACTAGGAACAAGCCGGCCGGTAGTGAATGGCGGGG
>NZ_BCYX01000023.1:15000-67480 GCF_001598415.1 Sphingomonas mali NBRC 15500 | reverse complement strand
AGGCGGTGGGAGGGTGAGGGTCTTCTTTCTTCTTCTGTTTTCAGCATACGCTTGGAAGAAGGAAGAAGACCCTCACCCAACCCTCTCCCGCTTGCGGGAGAGGGCTTAAAGCGAGGAAGAGCTAATCTTACTTCGGGATCGGGCCGTTGCCCGCGCCGCCAGTATTGCTGGTGCCGGTCGAGCCGCGGCCTTCGTCCTTGGCGGCAACGCCCGGCGTGCCCGGTGCGATCGGCTGGGCATCCTTGAAGCCGACCGGGATCGGCAATTCGCCCGCCGCCAACGGCGCCGTCGGCTTGTAGGGATGGTCTTCCATCAATTTATAGGCGCGCTTGTACCAGTCGGTGCCGGGATAATTGGCGCCGAGCACGGCGGCCGATTTCTGCGCTTCTTCGGGCACGCCGAGCGCGAGATAGGTTTCGGTCAGGCGCATCAGCGCTTCTGGCACGTGAGTCGTGGTCTGATAGCCGTCGACCACGGCGCGGAAGCGGAGCGTCGCCGCCAGCCACTGCCCGCGCGTTTCGTAGAAACGGCCGATTTCCATCTCCTTGCCCGCGAGGTGATCGCGGACCAGGTCGATCTTGAGCCGGGCATCGGCGGCATATTTGGTGTTGGGATAGCGGCGAACCAGCTCGCCCAGCGCGTCGAGCGCCTGCTGGGTGATCTTCTGGTCGCGCGTGACGTCGGCGATCTGCTCGTAATAGCCGAGCGCCACCAGGTAATAAGCATAAGGCGCGTCGCGGTTGCCGGGATGGACCGCCAGGAAGCGCTGCGCCGACTGGATCGACTGGGTATAGTCGGTGTCCATATAATAGCTGAACGCGCTCATCAGCTGCGCGCGGCGTGCCCAGATCGAATAAGGATGCTGGCGCTCGACTTCGTCGAACAACACTGCCGCTTCCTTGTAGCGGCCCTGATCGAGCCGAGTCTTGGCGAGCGTGTAGAGCGTGCCGACATCGCGCGCGATATAGGGAACGTCGCCCTTCTTCAGGCCGCCGCCACGGCCGGCGCAGCCCGCCATCGGCAAGGCAAGGAGAGCGATGAGCGCGAACGCGACGGGACGGGACTTGGCAATACGCATGGCGCGTGGTCTTAGCGCAGCACGCGCGGGGCGCAAACAATCCTTTTACGCCGCTCGTCGCGTTGCCATTGGAGCGCGCGGGATCGGTCGCCGGGTCCATGCGTTCGCGTCCTGAAACCGTTACCCGGGAGGGCTTTGACCGATGACCGCCACCTTGCTTGCCACCAAACGCGTCGAAAAGCCGTGGGGGCGGCACAGTTTATGGCCCGGCTTCAGCGACCCGGCGCCCGGCGGCGACCCGGTTGGGGAGGTGTGGTTCCAGACTCCCGATGCGGGCACCCCCGATCTGCTGATCAAATATCTGTTCACCAGCGAGCGGCTGTCGGTGCAGGACCATCCCGATGACGAAGCGGCGCGTGCCGCGGGCTATCCGCGCGGCAAGGACGAATGCTGGGTGATTCTCGACGCCGAACCGGGTGCGACGATCGCGCTCGGCACCAAGGAGCCGACCACGCGCGAGAAGCTGCGCCAGGGCGCACTCGACGGATCGATCGTCGACATGCTCGACTGGAAGCCGGTCAAGGCCGGCGATTTCCTCTATTCGCCGGCCGGCACCGTTCACGCGATCGGCGGCGGCATTACATTGGTCGAGGTCCAGCAGAATGTCGACCTGACCTATCGCCTCTACGATTATGGCAGCGACCGCGAACTCCATCTCGACGCCGGGTTGAAGGTCGCCCACCCCAATCCGTTCGTACCCAAGCCGATCGTCGGCGAAGTCGAAGAGGGCCGCACGATTCTGTGCGAGGGGCCGAAATTCGTGCTCGAACGCTGGGCCGGCGGCGATCGGACCGTCACCCTGCCCGATGGCGTCACCGGCTGGCTCACTCCGCTCAAGGGTGAAGGCGTGACCGATGGCGTCGCCTGGCGTGCCGGCGAATGCGTGACGGTCAGCGGCACCGCGCATGTCTCGGCGGCGGCGGGTAGCGACCTGCTGTTCGCCTATCCGGGCACAAAGCGCATCTGAACGTGACAAGCTCCAGCGCTCATTAACCATATGGGGTATAGGAAAGGCGGATGCTGCGCGTCCTTACGCTTTCGACCCTGTTTCCCGACGCTACCCGGCGCAATTTCGGGGTGTTCGTCGAGCGCCAGACGCTCGGGCTCGCCGCGCACCCCGATGTCGAGTTGCGCGTGGTGGCGCCGATCGGGCTGCCGCCCTTTCCGCTCGCGCTGCGCGGGCGCCATGCCCAGTTGGGCGCGCTTCCGCTCGGCGAGCAATGGAAAGGGGTCGACGTCTACCGTCCGCGCTTCCTCGCGATGCCCGGTACCGCCGGCCGCCTCCACGTCCATTTCCTGACTCGCGCGCTGAGTCCCTTCCTGACCAACCTGCGGCACGAGTTCGCGTTCGACGTGATCGACGCCTCATTCTTCTTTCCCGACGGGCCCGCCGCCGTCGCGCTCGGGCGGCGATTCGGCGTGCCGGTCTCGATCAAGGCACGGGGCAGCGACGTCCATCATTGGGGCACCGCCGCGGCGACCGCCGGCCAGGTCCGCTCCGCGGGCAAACATGCTGACGGTCTGCTCGCCGTGTCCGAGGCGATGAAGCGCGATATGGTCGCGATGGGCATGCCGGCGGAATCCATCCGCGTCCATCGCACCGGCGTCGATCTCGGCCAGTTCGCCCCGCGCGACCGCGGCGAGGCCAAGGCGGCTTTGGGTGTCCGCGGGCCGTTGGTGGTGTCGACCGGCGCGCTGATCGAGCGCAAGGGCCACGACATCGTGATCGAGGCGATCGCGGCGCTCCCCAACGTCCATCTGCTGATCGCCGGCGAAGGCGCTTATCGCGGCGCGCTGGAAACCAAGATCGCGGCGCTGGGGCTGACCGACCGCGTGCGGCTGCTCGGTGCGGTGCCGCATGGCGAGATGGCGGCCTTGCTCACCGCCGCCGACGTCATGGCGCTGGCATCGGAGAATGAGGGCCTGGCCAATGCCTGGGTGGAAGCACTCGCCTGCGGCGTCCCATTGGTCATCCCCGATGTCGGCGGCGCGCCCGAAGTCGTGACCGAACGCGCTTATGGCCGGATCGTCGGGCGCACGCCGGCCGGGTTCGCGTCGGGCATTGCCGCGGTGCTGTCCGACCACACGCCGCCGATGACGGTCAGGGCCGGCGCCGAACGCTTCACCTGGGAAGCGAACACCGCCGGCCTGTACGATCACCTGAAGACGCTGGTCACTTCTTCTTAGGCAGATCCATCGGCGTGCCGCGCCACGCCGCCGCCTGATATTCGCTGAGGCTGACCAGATTGCCCATCTCGACCGGCATGTCGATCAGGTGGAGCCCCCAATCCTTGAGCGTCGCGCCATTGACGACGACATCGCCGACGATCGTATCGGTCCGCGGATCCTGGGGATTGGCGTTCACGGTCACCGCCAGATAATTGAACCCGTTGTTCGAGACGCATTCGGCGGAGATCAGTCCGGGAACCGAGACAAACGGGGTGGTCACCGGCGCATTGTCGCTGGTCCACGGCCCCATCGGTGCGCTGGCGAGCCCCGCGCCCTTGGTGCCCAGGATCGCATCGGTCACCGCCTTGCCGCCGCCCAATGCTGCCGGGTTGACGCAAGCCGCGACCATGCCCGGCTGCGGCACCTTGCCGAAGCGGCTATTCTCCGGCGGGGGCGAATCGGCGCGGAACGTCACGTAGCTGACGACGCAGCCATATTGATCCATCGCCTTGCACAATTTGGTCCGCTTGAAATCACCCCCAACATCGCCGCCGGCCGGCACGGCGACGTTGGTGCCGAGCAGATAGGCGGCGATCAGCAAGCGGCGCTGACTGGGGTCATTCTCGATCACCTCGGCGAGCAATTGCTTGAGAATGCCTGCCCCCTGGCTGTGGCCGATCAATACGACGCCGCGGCCGGCCTGATATTTGTCGCGATAGGCGCGCCACGCCGCCTCGACGTCCAGATAGGCGAGCTTGCGGTCGGCGGCGCTCGCCTTTCCGGCCATGATATCGCGCAGCGCGGTCAGCGTGACCTGGCGATAGAGCGGCGCATAGACCCGGCACTTGGCGGTGAAGCGCGCGGCCTGCGATGCCGCGACCTGCCTTTCCTCCGGCCCGATATTGAGGTCGCTGTTCGGCGTCGGGTCGAGCGACACGGTCGGATAGACATAGAAACAATCATATTTGGGCGCCGGGTCAGCCTTGAACTTGACGACCTTGCGCTTGCCGTCGCCGGTGATGACGGTGACGTTCTGGTCGACCGCGCAGGCGTCCTGGCGGCCGGGCAGGCACAGCCAGCCGGCATCGGTGTTGTAATCGGGTGCCGGGATAATCACGGGCGGGGGCGCCGGAGGAGCGGCAGGCGCCACGGGCAGCGGTACAACTGCCGGTGTCGCAGGCGGCGCGGTCTGCGCCATTGCAGGTGCGACGACCGCCATCAACAACGTGCCGACGAACAGCAACCTCTTCATGCTATGTCTCCCCTGGCTCCCATGCCCGCACCGAGCCTAGCCGAGCGCACGGCAGGATCAAGCCACCGGATAGAAGGCGCCGACGACCCAGCGTCCCTCGCCGCGCAACATGCCCCAGGCGCGCGCCGCCGCGCGGCTATCCATCGCCTCGATCCCGATACCCCGCGCCTCGAGCGCGCGAACCAGCGTCACGGGCGGCCGCACCAGTGTCGGGCCGGTTCCGAGCAACAGGAATTCGGGACGAGGATCGAGTGCCAGCACCAGGTCGAGATCGCCCTGATCGAGCGCCGCGAGCGGTGGCGGAGTCCAGCCATCGGCCCGCTCCGGCGTGATCGCCAGGGCGTGATAGACATTGTCGTCGACGCGAAAGCCAGCCGCGCTCAGGCCGGAGACGACCGGCCCGTCGGTACGGGCACGGTCCATCCGCATCAGTTGTTGCCCGGTCCGACGCGCTCCGCCCCGGTCGCCGCATTGGGCTTGCCCGGCTTGTCCGGCGTCGGCTCGGCGCGCAGGCCGAGCGTGATCAGCAGCGAGGACGACACGTAGATCGACGAATAGGTACCGACGACCACGCCGAGGATCATTGCCGCGGTGAAGCCACGCAGCACGTGTCCGCCGAAGATCAGCAGCGCGAACAGCGCGAGCAGGATGGTCAGCGAGGTCATCACCGTGCGCGGCAGCGTCTCGTTGACCGACAGGTTGATGATCTCGCGCATCTCCATCTTGCGATAGCGGCGCATATTCTCACGGATGCGATCGTCGATGACGATCTTGTCGTTGATCGAATAGCCGATGATGGTCAGCACCGCGGCGACGATGTTGAGGTCGAATTCGAGCTGGGTCAGCGCGAAGAACCCCAGGGTCATCAGCACGTCGTGCATGATCGCGACCACGGTCGAGACGCCGAATTGCCATTCGAATCGGAAGATCGCGAACAGGCCGATCAACAGCACCGCGACGACCACCGCCAGGATGCCGTTCCAGACGAGCTCGCCCGATACCTTGCCCGACACCGCGTCCTGTTTGGAGAATTGCGCGCCGGCGAAATTCTGCGACAGCGCCGCCTTCACCTTCTCGACGACCTGGTTGGTCGCCGCCGGATCGTTGCTTTCCGGGCGTGGCAGGCGGATCGACAGCGTGGTCGGGCTGCCGACCTGTTGCAGCGACGCCTCGCCGACCTTCAGGTCGTCAACCACCTTGCGCACCTTGTCCACGCTCGGTGCGACCATGAACTTCTCTTCGATCATGATGCCGCCGACGAAGTCGACACCCATGTTGAGGCGGTGGATGAACACCAGGGCAACCGCCGCGATGGTCAGCAATGTGGTCAGCCCGAACGCCCAATAGCGCAGGCGGACGAAATCGATATTGGTATCGTCGGGGACGATCTTGAGCAGGCGCATTTTGAGCGGCCCCTTAAATGTTGATGGTCTGCGGACGATGCTTCCGCAGCCACATGACGACGAGCATGCGAGTGAAGGTCACCGCGGTGAACACCGAGGTCGCGATGCCGATCAGCAGCACGACCGCGAAGCCCTTCACCGGGCCCGATCCCAGCAGCAGCATGACGACGCCCGAAATGGCGTGGGTCATGTTCGCCTCGAAAATGGTGCGGCTGGCTTCCTTATACCCCAGCTCGACCGACTGGATGACGCTTCGTCCGCGACGTCTTTCTTCACGGATGCGTTCGTTGATCAGCACGTTGGCGTCGACCGCGGTACCGATCGTCAGCACGAAGCCGGCGATACCGGGCAAGGTCAGCGTGCCGTTGAGCACCGCGAGCACGCCCATGATGACCAGCACGTTGATGACCACCGCGTAATTGGCATAGAGCCCGAACCGGCCATAGGTCACCAGCATGAACACGACGACCAGGATCACGGCGATGATCGACGCCTTGATCCCGGCGTCGATCGAATCCTTGCCGAGTTCCGGGCCGACCGTGCGCTCCTCGATCACCTTCAGCGCAACGGGCAGCGCGCCCGACTTGAGCTGGATGGCGAGATCGTTCGCGCTCTGGAAAGTGAAGCCGCCCTGGATGACGCCGCTGCCGCCGAGGATCGGGCCCTCGATATTGGGCGCCGAAATCACCGAGCCGTCCAGGATGATCGCGAACGGCTTGTTGACGTTCTCCTGCGTCGTTTTGGCGAAGCGTTTGCCGCCTTCGGTGTTGAACTGGAACGCCACCACCGGCGCGTTGGTCTGGGGATCGTTCTGGACGCGCGCATCGGTCAGATCCTGACCGGTGATGATCGCCGCACGCCGCACCGCGATGACCGGCACCTTGTTCGCCGGATAGCCGACATAGGGGAAGCCGCGACCGGCGGCGCTGGGATAAGGCAGGATCTGGTCGCCGATCGGCGACTGGCCAACCGCGAGCTTGGCGGTGTCGGCCGTCGTGTCGACCAGCTTGAATTCGAGCTTGGCGGTCTTGCCGAGCAGCGCCTTGAGCGCGGTCGGATCCTGCAGGCCCGGCACCTGGACGACGATGCGCGTCGCGCCCTGGCGGATGATGGTCGGCTCGCGCGTGCCGAGCGAGTCGATGCGGCGGCGGACGACCTCTGTCGCGCCGCTCATCGCGCTGTCGATCGCCTCGTCGACCCCGGCCTTGGTCGGGGTGATCACGAAGCGCGTCGAATCGACCACCTGGATGTCCCAGTCGCGCTGCCCCGTCATCTGCGCGCCGGTGGTCATTTGCGACAAGCGCTGGCGGGCATCCTCCAGCTGAGCGACGTTGCGCAGCATGAAGCTGACCTTGCCGCCGTCAGTGGTGATGTCGCCGATATCGATCCGCGGCGCCTTGCGCATCGCGGTCGCGACGCTGTCGCTCATCAGATTGACGCGGTCGGTCACCAACTGGCTGGTATCCGCTTCGAGCAGCAGATAGCTGCCGCCGGCAAGATCGAGACCCAAGTTGATGCGCGGATGGACCGGCCAGCCTTTGGTCATGTCCTCGGGAAAGAAGCTCGGGATCGCGAGCGCCATCAGCACCGCGAGGAACCCGAAGATCGAGAGGACTTTCCAGCGCGGGAAATCGAGCATCAGTCGTTCGCCGGCTTGGCCGTGGTCGGCGACAGGATCTCGGTGATCGCACCGCGCGCGACCTGAACCTTCACGTTGGGCGCGATTTCCAGCTCGACATAGCTATCGGTGGTCTTGCTGACCTTGCCCAGGATGCCGCCCGAGGTGATCACCTGATCATTCTTCTTGAGCGCGTCGATCGCGTTGCGCAGTTCCTTCGCGCGCCGCTGCTGCGGGCGGATCATCAGGAAATAGAAGCCGACGAACAGCAGGATGAAGGGGAAGAACTGCATCGCGATGGCGATACCGTCGGAACCGGAAGCGGCGCCGCCGGCGACCTGAGCATAAGCAGAAGGAATGAACATGAGCATCCTGAAAAATGGGCATGGCTGACGCGCCCGTCAGGGGCGCCACCGTAAGCGCCGCGCGCTATCACCATGCGGGGCGCGGTGCAACACATCGCCAACGTCCCGCGACCCGGCGCCGGAGTGCTTGCATCACACGCGGCAAGCGCTTAGAGGCGCCCGCTCCGGCCCGCACCTTAAGGCGCGGGTTCGCTCTGGTCGGGGCGTAGCGCAGCCTGGTAGCGCATCACACTGGGGGTGTGGGGGTCGCAGGTTCGAATCCTGTCGCCCCGACCAATTAAATCAATGAGTTAGCGGCTCATTTGATAGGTCGCCGTGCATCGTGCGAAGCTAGTAATCAGGCTTTTTTCGGTGATCCATCGCATGCATGCGGTGGGCGATCGGCAGAATTTTCTTCCTGCGCCGCATCAAGCGGCTTTCTTGCGCCTGCTTGGAGATCCGCTGGAGTGCCTGGCTGCCGGTATTGCCAGGATTGATGACGCGCTGGTTGGAGGCGCTGTTGCCGGCAGCTAGTGTTCCCCGCGCTCCGGCCATTGCGGCCGTCTTGACCGTCTGCAGGCCCGACACGCCCTCGACCAAGTGGACATTGTTGGCGGCGCCGCGCTCGTATTTCCCGTTGAGCCTGCGGCGCAGCAGCTTGGTCACGAACGGCGAGACGCAGGCATAGCCGGGATGGTCAGCGCCCCGACTCAGAACAGGGTCGGCGAATAGATCCGCCGCGTCGCTCAACCGATGATGAGGTGATTCTCGACCGCAGCAACCCCGATTAGTCCGCGAATGGTCGTCTCGGCCAGTTCGCGGTCATGATGCGATCGGACCGTGCCGGACAATTGGACGGAGGTGTCCGACACGGCGAGGTCGATCCCGCCCGCGGTCTTCTCTCCGGCTTCGCGAAAGACGAGGACGAGCCGCGCCCGCATAGTGGCCAGCGAGGGAAGACCGTCCACGCGGATCGTGCTGACCACTTGCCTGACACCACGGACGCGCCGCACGGCCGCGACCGCGGCATGCGCCTGCGCCGGCCATTCGACATGGCCGCCGATTGTCACGCAGCCATTCGCGACCGTGGCGACCAGGCGATCGGGCGCAACGGCGGCGTCGAGACCAAGCATGATCTTGACGCAGGCGAGGATTTGCTCGTCGGATTCGTTGCCGTCGGGCTCGACGCGGATGTCGTCGTGGACATACTGAATGCCCGCCACCCGACGTGCCGCAGCCAACACGGCTGCCTTGATGCTGTCGCCGGGAACCGAGCCGGAGACTATGGCAACGGCATGTTGGACGGCCGTGTGAATGGCCGCTGGAGGCGCTGCTTCCTCGCGCGCGAGTTCGGCGCGCAGGTCGCGAAGCAGTTGCGCGTCGTTGGTGGCCTCGGTCTCGTGTTCGAAACATGGCTGGCTGTCCGACATCGTTCCCGACTCCTCATGATCCAGCGGACAAGCCGCCTCCAACGCCAAGTCTAGCGGGCTTTCATGAGCGTTGAATCAGGAGCTTTGCGGATGGGCGGCCAATTCCCAAGCCGCGGGACGTCGGTGAATCCCTTATACGAACGCAGGTCCGTATCCCCGATAACGCGGCGAGAATCCCGCATTGGAAAAGGGGGAGCCTATGGATTCCGCGGGCCTGCCGCCACAGATGTCGGGGAAAGTCGAGGAGGCCCGAACGCGCCCCGCCGACGTTACCCTGTTTGCGCCCGAGCCGCACCGGGTCGTGCTGCGGCCCTTCATCCCCGCCGAAAACGGGGGGACTGACGTTCGCAAACCCAGGATCGAACATATTCTCGATCGGGTTCTGGCCTTGTCTCCGGCTCTGCTCGACCGCGAGCTTGACCAGGTGCTGGAGAGTCTTGGCAGCCGACATCGCGATGTCGAGACCGTACTGGGACGGCGCTTCGACGAGATTGCCAAGCCTCATTTGGGCGACAGGCCGGTCAGTCCGGCCCAACGATTGCTGTGTGGCGCCTATTTTACCGAAGAATATTCGTTCGAGGCCGCCGCGCTCTTCAACCCGAGCGTGACGCTGCACCCCGATCAACAAGGCTTGGCCGAGGGCCAGACCCGCCTGCTATTCTCGCTCAGGGCGGTGGGCGAGGGTCACATTTCCTCGATCGTGTTTCGTAGCGGGGTGGTCGACGGCAGCGGGCAGGTGCGACCTGAGGCGCCCAGTCGCTGGGCGGTCTCACCTGCAATCGAGTTTCGCGAGAATCCCGCGACCAAGGCGAACGACAGTGCACATTTGTCCTACCGGGGCTGCGACGATCCGTCGGAGGTGGTGATCTTTCCGGTGACCTATCAGCAGCGCCATGGGGTCGAAGATTTGCGCCTGGTCAGGTTTGTCGAGGAGGATGGGAGCACCGCCTATATCGGCACCTACACGGCGTTCAGCGGTGAGACGGTCCGCCAGGAATTGCTGCGGACGTCCGACTTCGTCGAATTCGATCTCGATCCGCTGGCAGGGCCGCTCAGTGCCACCAAGGGAATGGCGCTCTTCCCCCGCCGCATCGATGGCCAATTCGCCATGCTTGGCCGGCACGATCACGAAAATATCTGGCTACTCAAGTCGGATCGGCTCTCCTGCTGGAGCAGCGGACAGGTCCTGCTCGAGCCTCGATGGCCGTGGGAGTTCGTACAGATCGGCGTGTGCAGCCCGCCGATCGAGATCGATGAGGGCTGGCTCTGCATCATCCACGGCGTGGGGTCGATCCGGACATATTGCCTGGGCGCCTGTTTGCTCGACAAGCGGAACCCGGCGAAACTGCTGGCTCGGTCGGTCGCACCGTTGTTGCGGCCGAGCCCACAACAACGCGACGGTTACGTCCCCAACGTCCTGTATAGTTGCGGTGCGCTCGCGATCGGGCGGACGCTCCTGCTCCCTTATGGCGTGGCGGACACGGCGGTCGCCGTCGCGGCGCTGCCGATCGACGAGGTCCTGGCGTCACTTCGCTAGCTGGTCGGTTAGCTGCCACAGCGAGACATGCGTATCAATGCGGATAGTGGCTCGGCCGGGGCAGCATTATCCGCCGGTCATGTCCATGCGTGCGCATAGAAGAGGAGCATTCCGCGGAGCTGTCGCCACCCGCCCCCACGCCCGCGATCATCGATCGCGGCGCCATCGGACGCGCGATGACCTGCGGAGCGACCGGATGTGCGTCTTTGCGAACACCTTGCCGCATGCTCCGTCAGAGCCTTCCTGTGGCTGCGGAGTCTGCTGATGACGGCCGCTCGCCCTGCCCGCCTGCGCCAGCTGATCCTCATCGAGGATGACGACGCATTGCGCCGCTCCTTGCAACTCCTGCTCACAGGACGGGATTATGAGGTTCTTGCCTTCTCGCGAGCGGAAGCGGCCATCGAGTTCCCGGCGGCACTCAGCGCGCCGCTCCTGATCACCGACTATGTGCTTCCGCGATGCAATGGCGTGGAAGCGCTGCGCTTGCTACGCGAAAAGGGTTGGAGCGGCCGCGCCCTGCTGATGACCGCGTTCGATACGCAACGATTGCGCGACCTGGCGCTCAAGATGGGCTTCGACGCCGTGCTTCCCAAGCCGTTCCGGACGACCGACCTCATCGAATTCCTCGGCGATCGGCCGGCGGGCCACGACGCCGAGCTGGCTCCGGCGTAAGGCCGACGGCTTTCTGCGATCCTTGATAAGTGCTATTCCTTGGCTGGCCAACTTGCGCCACGACATATCGGCGACGCGAACAGCGTACGTTAGGGAGGGCGCGTGAATTTACGGCGGTTTCTTCTCGGAATCGACCGGACTTGGGCTGGCTATGTTCTGGCCGTCATTGCCGTCTGCATTGCCGCACTCGTTCGATTTTCCTTCGAACCATGGCTGAGCGGCCGTGGCTATCTGCTTTTCTTCATCGTAGCGATCCTTTTCGCGGCGGTGTTCGCCGGTCGCGGGCCGGCGATCCTGGCAGCCGTCCTGGCGATGGCAGCCATCCGCATCTTCGGCTGGTCGCTCGGCGGGTGGTGGTCGGCGGATTTGTTCGCCTTCGTCATTGCCGCCGGTATCGTCATCTGGATCGCCGGATACGTCACTTCCTTGCGCAGGCGATCGGAGGAGAGCGAGCAGAGGGCCGAACGGCGCGCGCGACGCGCGGACGATCTGGCGGAAGAACTCAACCTGCTGATCGACGGGGCCGCCGGATATGCAATCTACATGCTCGATCCGCAGGGCAACGTGACGATCTGGAACAAGGGCGCCGAACGCCTCAAGGGGTGGAGCGAAAGCGAAGTCGTCGGGCAGCACTGCGCACTGTTTTATCCGCAGGCGGCCGTGGCCCGAGGTAAGCCCCTTCACGACCTCGAACGGGCGCGGCGCGAGGGCCGGTTCGAGGAAGAAGAGTGGCGCTTACGCAAGAACGGATCCGAGTTCCTGGCGCACGTCACAATGACCGCGCTTTACGACAGGAACGGGAAGCTCAAGGGTTTCGGCAAGGTGATTCGTGACGTGACCGAAGAGCGGGCGACGGAACGCAAGCTCGGCGCGAGCGCTTCGCATTTCCGCTCGATTCTCGCAACGGTGCCCGATGCGATGGTCGTGATCGACGAGGCGGGCAAGATGCTGTCCTTCAGCAAGGCGGCCGAACGACTGTTCGGCTATACGGAGGCCGAGGTCGTCGGATCGAACGTGTCCTGCCTGATGCCCTCGCCGGACCGCGATCTCCATGATTCCTATCTTCGCCGCTATCTCGAGACTGGCGAGCGGCGGATCATCGGAACCGGGCGCGTGGTGACCGGGCTCAAGCGGGACGGCACGGTCTTTCCGATGGAACTCGCGGTGGGCGAGGCGGTCTCCGACGGTGACAGGGTTTTCACCGGCTTCGTCCGCGACCTGACGCAGAAGCAGGCCGCGGAGCAACGCATGGACGAATTGCGCTCGGACCTCGTCCATGCCGCACGGATCAGCGCGATGGGCACGATGGCGTCGACGCTCGCCCACGAGCTCAACCAACCGATCACCGCCGTCGCCAACTTCGTCAGCGGCGTGCGCAATCTCCTTGCCGACAATAGCCCAGGTGATCGCGCGATGATCGATGAAGGCCTTGCGGAGGCCTATGATGAGGCCTTGCGCGCGGGTGGCATCGTTCGCCGCCTGAGGGAATTCGTCGCCCGTGGCGATGCCGAGAAGAGCGTCGAGGACCTGCACGACCTCGTCGACGGCGCGTCGAAACTGGCGCTCATCGGTGCGCGCGAGAAAGGCGTGGAAGCGCGATTCCAGCTCGACCCGGACGCCCGCGACGTGCTGGTCGACAAGATCCAGATTCAGCAGGTGCTGATCAACCTGATGCGCAACGCGATCGAGGCCATGGCGCGTTGCCCGACCCGCCTGCTGACCGTGTCGAGCATTCCGGCGGAGGACGGCTTCCTGAGAGTGACGGTGGCCGATACCGGGCCGGGGGTGGCGCCGGACATCGCCGATAACCTGTTCCGGGCGTTCAACAGTACCAAGAGCGGCGGCCTGGGCCTGGGTCTGTCGATCTGCCGCACGATCGTCGAAGCGAATGGCGGGCGCATCTGGATGGAGAGCGGTCCCGAAGGCGGAGCCTCCTTTCATTTCACGCTGGTGCGCGCCGATCTGGACGGGTTGGAATGAGCGACTGATCCCGGAATCTCGCCACGCACCGTCGAAGCGCATCGCCGGAATATCGTGACCAAGCTGAAGGCGCGCGTCCTTCCGAGGTTCTGAGGATCGCGTTCGCGGGTGGATTGGGTGAAAACCGTCCGTGTCGAGCGGTACTGGTGTTCGGCCTAGCCCAGGCCGCTATCAGCTCGCCGCAGCGAGTCTCGAGCACATCGACTCGGCGGCCTCGCGTACGCGGGCGAGTGCCTTTGCTGCGTGGTCGCTGCTCATGTTGTGCACGATGCCATCGAGGTTGATATGGCCTCCGTCGCGGAGCCCGAAACCGCGTTCGATATAAGTGTCGAAACCCTCGCGAAGCGCATGTTGCTGACCTCGCTCCGAAAGCCATTCCGCCGTGGCGCCAGAGGTCGAAATCGAGAGCAGATAGCGGCCGCGCACAGCAGGTTGCCCGGTGCCCGATTGAAAATCGGTCAGCGCGCATTGGGCGCCGAGCACCCTGTCGACATATCCCTTGAGAATTGCAGGGGGGCCGCCGAACCAGATCGGGTAGACCAATATGAGAGCGCCGCAACTGCTCAGCCGCTGTAATTCAGCCTCCACCCAAGGCCAACGATGTGATCCGTGATCAAAGCGCTCACGATCCTGCAAAACCGGGTCGAACAATGCCGCGTTGAGGTCGAAAATCGTCGCGGTCTGGTGGTTCGCTTGAACAACCTCTTTATACGCACGAGCAACTTCGTGGCAGAAGCTTCGATAGCTTGGATTAGCCAGAACGATGTAATGTCCGATCGGCTCAGTCACGACGGAAACCCATTCCAAGAGTGTGCGATTCGACGGAAAATCGCACCAAAGCCGTCGCGACATAATTGGGATGAATACGCATAGCGGCTATCGGCGGGGTGCAGGGAACGTCTGCCAGCGTCTCGAGGCGGAATTCTGGCCATTCGGTTTGAATTCGGCGTGGCCGCATTGTTAGGATGTCCGCGAGGCCTGAGCGGTTCCGAGTGGCAGTATGACGATCAGGACGAGCGCAGCCAGCGCGAAACCGGCGCTCGTCAGAAACGTTATTCCGCTCCCCGCATGATCCCAGAGGATGCCGGCGATCAGGCTGGCGAACAACAACGCGCCGCCGGATGCGAGGTTGAACAGTCCATAAGCCGAGCCGCGCAACATGGGTGGAGCATCATCGGCAATCAGCTTGGCGAACAGCCCCTGGGTCCATGCGAGATGGCCGCCCCAAAGCGCGATCCCGACAAAGGCGCCGCCCAGTCCCGGCAGCAAGGCAAGGACCAGATCCGCCGCGAGCAGACACGTCATCCCCAGGACCAGGATCAACCGCGCCGGCACGCGATCCGCGAGTCGGCCCGCCGGATAGGCTCCGAGGGCATATACGAGGTTCATCGCGACCAGCACGAGTGGCGCAAGCGCGAGCGGCAACCCCTCGGCATGCGCCTTCAAGATCAGAAAGGCATCGCTGAACCGCGCGAGCGTAGAGATCATGCCGACGGCGGTCGTCCGCCAAAAGGGCGTGCCCAGTCGCCGCAAATCGCCAAGCCGGACCCGCGGGCGAGGCTGCGCGGCAGGATCCTCCGCGGCTTGCGCGCTTTCCCGGATGCCAATGGCGGCGAGGAGCACCGCCAGCGCGGCAGGGATCGTGGCGAACCAGAAGACCGAACGGATATCGTTCGCCAGCGCGAACATCAGCCCGATCGCGATCAGCGGTCCGCCGGCTGCTCCGACGGTATCGAGTGCCTGGCGCAGCCCAAAGGCGCTGCCACGCACTTCCGCTGGCGTGACGTCGGCGACGAGCGCGTCGCGCGGTGACTCGCGCAATCCCTTCCCGATGCGGTCGGCGAAGCGGGCGCCGAGAACCAGCGCAGGGGCGGTGGCCAGCGCGAACATCGGCTTGGTCAGCGCGGCGAGGCCGTAGCCGACCAGGATGAGCGGCTTGCGTCTGCCGACCCGGTCCGAGAGATATCCCGAGACGATTCTGGCTCCCGACGCTGTCGCCTCGGCGATCCCGTCAATGGCGCCGACGATCGCGACGGGCGCACCGAGGGTGACGGTCAGGAACACCGGGAGCAGTGCGTGGATAATCTCGGACGACACGTCCATCAGCAAGCTGACGAACCCGACGACCCAGACGGTGCGCGGGATCCGCATGCGCTGCTCGGCCTGGGGTATATCGCTGGTCATCCTTTGCCATCCATTGCGCGGAAACACCGCAGAGCTTCGCGGCTTCCAGTCGGCGCCCGTTACCCTGGACGGGCGAATCGATTGCCAGGATCAGGACGGCGAAGTTCCGCGAGTGCCTGGCTCGCCGATCCAGCGAATGTCCGGTTCGTTGCGGGGTACTGCCGACGGCACTGCCTCGGGATGACCGACGATGATGGGCGCTATGGGGACGTGTGCCTCAGGCAGATCCAGCGTTCTTTTGCCGTCCGGCGTGCCCAACCATGCCTGCGCGAAGCCGATCCAGCAGCTTCCAAGGCCTGCATCGCACGCTGCGAGCATCATGTTCTCGGCTGCCAGCGCGCAGTCGATCCGGCTCCAGGGCCCCTCTTCGGTCGCCGAAATCACGATCAGCGCCGGGGCGTGATAAAAGATGTGGAAGCCCGGATCGCCGAGAGCATGTCTGAACTCGCTCAAATCGCCGGCGGCAGTATCCGGTATAATTGTGTCGAGCATGTGCGCTTTGGACGCGTCGGAGATGCGCTGCAGCAGCGACTGATCGCTGATCACGCAAAAGGACCAGGGCTGACGGTTCATCGCGCTTGGCGCCTGTATCGCGGCATCGATCAAGGCGCGCAGACGCGCCGGGGCCACCGGTTCGGCCGTGTAGCTGCGCACCGCACGGCGTCCATGAATTGCCTCCATCAATTTCATTCGATCGCTCCGTGGTGAAAGGAACACGCAGCTGGCGCTGGGTCGATCCGAGACGGTGGGCGCAGCTCTTCGGTCGGCTCGTCAGGCCGGTACTCGCGGCCAGACCTCTTCGCGGACTTTCTCATCGTGCAGAGGGTGCGTGCGCCGAAACTGATGTCGCGGTTCGTAGCCGGCGACTTTGAGCAATGTCGGCAGGATGATCGCGACAGAGGTTCCGCTCAATGGGCGACTTCGAACGCGCATGTGTCCGTGCGATGCGCACACGAAGCGGTGGACACGAGCCATACCGGTCCCGGGCGCGAAACCCGGGTCGATACCTTGTCGGGCCAGGTCGAGTTCCTGCGGAGTCATGCCGTTGCCATCGTCGCAGACCAATATCCAGAGACGCGACGCGACCTTGCGAGAGCGTATCAGGACCGTGCGCGCGTTCGCCGCGCGGGCATTGGCAATCAATTCGATGATCGAGGCATCGAATTCAGCCGCGTCGATGCGCGCGAGTGCATTAGGGTAGCCGATCTCCAGATCGAACTCGATCCGCGGCGCTGCCAACGCGCCCGTCACGGTCGCCAGGCCCGCGAGCCGGTCTCCGGGATCCGTCGCCTGCAGCTCCCGGTCACGTCCGCCTGTAGCCAATAGATCGGTCGTGAGCTGGTCGCCCCGCAATGCCGCCGCTTCCAGCGCTTCCAGGCAAGCCGCACGCGCGGCCTGTCCGGGATCACGCTCCAACAGATGCTTGGCGGATAAAACGATCCCGAACAGATTGCGTAGATCATGGATTTCGTTGCGCCGAGGCAAGTCGATAGGTTGACCTTGCGGTGTCATATCCAAAGCGTCGTCCATCCTGGGCCTCCCATGGCCGGTCGTCGCTGTTGTGATAGGTCATCTGCTGCCGCCCTATTCGCAGATTCCCGTAGTCTTCGTCCGCTCGACCTCCGCTTGCTTGGTCGCGCGACTAAAGACTTGTCTCCGGCAGCCGGAAAACGCCGGAGGATGGATTTATACGGGACTCTACGGATTGGACTGCGCCGCGCCGTTGGTGAAAGGCCCGGACTGCCGGCAGCACTTGTTGCAGGAGCGCCGTCACCACGCCGATCTGGAGCCCACATTGCCGCTGTTCCCGCCCGCCCTCATCTCGTGCATCGGCGAGGCGCGTGCGCCCTCCGCCGCGGACGTTGTGGAAATGGCGGCGCGCGTCGCGAAGGAAGTCTTCCCGCAAGATGGCGGGCGGCGCGATGACCATCGGCGCCAGATTCTGACGCTCGCTCATGTAGCTCTTTATGGCGCTGACGCGGTGACCGGCTTGCGATGACGCACTTGCAACTCGCGCGTTCGACGCTGACGAGGTGACCGAACAGATCCGCGCGGCGCGCGAGTTCGGTGCCAATGGCTGGATGCTGTGGAATGCCAACAACGTCTATTCGGACGCAGGGCTGGTGGCCGGCCGCCCGGACCGCTGAGGCGCCGCCGATAGGGGACAGCGGGCTTTACCCGGGCCGCTCAATGATGCGCGCGCAACCACTCCTCCAGCGCCTTCGGCTCGACCTTCGTCAGATCCTTGACGATTTCCTGCGTCGGCGGAAGCCGTCGCTCGCGTTCCATCTGCTTGCGCACTACCCCCATCACGCGTGGCGGAGCGATCAGGATCAGCGCCGGCGCATCCCCCGTTTCCGCCAGGGTTTCGCCGAGCGCGGCTTCACAGAATTCATCCTCGCGACGCTGATGCGTATCGGCTGCCGGATAGGCGCTGCGCGCGCCACCGACGCTCTGGAACGACCGACCGGGTTGGTCATCGTCGATCACATGGGTTCGCGGATTGTGCAGCTTGCGCTCCTTGACCGTTTCCAGCCGGATCGCGTGATTGCTTCCCTGATTGCGAAAGAGCCGCATATGGCCGCCATCAAGCGCGAGAACATAGGCTCCATGAGGTACCAGCATATCGCCTCCTTTTCCCCCTTTGGTCTCGGCAAGGCCGATACGCCAGGCGTTTGGACCGGGCAGTATCCACGGATATTCGGCTTCGGGCCGTAGGGCATCGGCTTCAGGTGAACGACAGCGACCATGTGTCCAATACGTAGTGTTCCCGACCTGTTTCGGCAGGGAATGGCGCCGGGCCTCCACAGGATTCCTGCGGGACAACACGTATGGGGAGAGTGGTGCCACATTTCGTAGAACCGGCCCATGAGTGGGCCCGAACGATCGCAGCCGCCGCGGGGAAACCTGTTGTCTCGCCTTTTCGGATTGGAACAGGCGTCGGACGGCGCCGTCAATCGTTCGGCAATGAAGCCAGGGCAAGAGCCCCCGGCAAACAGACAGCCCCGCCTCTGGTATTGGATGATCGCCGCTTTTTTCGGCCTCATCCTGTCTCAGTTGCTGTGGACCGGCCAAGCCAGCAAGACGATCCCCTATAGCGAGTTCCTGCAAGACCTGCGCGGTGGCCGCGTCGCCGAAGTCGTTTTGTCGGACACGTCCATCCAGGGCAAATACACCGCGCCGGATGCCGAGGGTCATCGGTCGTTCGCGACCACACGCGTCGAGCCCGGGTTGGCGGCAGAGCTCGACCGCTACCACGTTCGCTTCAGCGCCAGTCCCGGCGGCGGCTGGCTGGCGACGCTATTGTCCTGGGTGGTGCCGATCGTCTTCTGGGTCGGCATCTGGTGGTTCATGCTGCGCGGCGCGGCGCGGCAGGGGGCGGGCGGGCTTCTGGCCATCGGCAAGAGCAGGGTGAAACTCTACGTCGAATCCGATACCGGGGTTACCTTCGACGACGTCGCCGGCGTCGATGAAGCCAAGGCCGAGCTTCGCGAAGTGGTCGCCTTCCTGAGGGATCCGGTCAGCTACGGTCGACTTGGCGCCCATATGCCGAAGGGCGTCTTGCTCGTGGGACCGCCCGGCACGGGCAAGACGCTGCTCGCCAAAGCGGTCGCGGGTGAAGCGGGTGTGCCCTTCTTCTCGATCTCGGGAGCCGAATTCGTCGAGATGTTCGTCGGCGTGGGTGCCGCGCGCGTCCGCGATCTTTTCGAACAGGCGCACAACCATGCGCCCTGCATCATCTTCATCGACGAACTGGATGCTCTGGGCTCTGCCCGGGGGCTGTCGGTGCTGGGCGGCCATGACGAGAAGGAGCAGACGCTCGATCAGCTCCTGGCGGAAATGGACGGATTCGATACCCGCAGCGGCGTCGTCATCCTCGCCGCGACCAATCGGCCCGAAATCCTCGATCCGGCCCTGCTGCGGGCGGGACGCTTCGACCGGCATGTCCTGGTGGATCGCCCCGACCGGACCGGCCGCGCGCAGATATTGAAAGTGCATCTGCGCACGGCAAAGATCGCGAGCGACGTCGATCCGGACAAGGTCGCCGGGCTGACGCCGGGGTTCACCGGGGCGGACCTGGCCAATCTGGTCAACGAGGCGGCACTCCACGCCACCCGGCGCGATGCCGAAGCGGTGGCGATGGAGGACTTCACCGCAGGTGTCGAGCGCATCGTCGCCGGCCTCGAGCAGCACGGCAGGTTGATGAACCCCAAGGAGCGCCTGACCATTGCGCGCCACGAGATGGGCCATGCCCTGGTGGCGCTGAGCCTGCCGGGGGCGGACCCCGTCCATAAAGTGTCGATCATCCCGCACGGTATCGGCTCGCTTGGCTACACGATGCAGCGGCCCACGGAGGACCGCTTCATCCTCAGTCGCGGCGAACTGGCCGATCGCATGGCGGTATTGCTCGGCGGACGCGCCGCCGAGCTGGTTTGCGGCGGAGATCTCTCGACCGGTGCAGCCGACGATCTGGCCAAGGCAACCGATACGGCGCGCGCCATGGTGCTGCGCTACGGCATGTCCGACAAGATCGGGCACGTCGTCTATGATGACCAGAGCCGACCCTATCTCGACCGGCTGAACGAGCCCAATGTCGCGCAGACGCGCGAGCATAGCGAAGCGACAGCGGCGCTGATCGACAAGGAGGTCCGGTCGATCCTGCAGGCCGCGTTCGAGAAGGCCACGCACGTCCTGGAGGAGCGTCGCGGTACGCTGGAAGCTGGCGCCCAATTGTTGGTTGATCGCGAGACGCTCGACGAAGACGAGCTTCGGCAACTCCTGGCGCGCACCGGTCTGGCGGGCACGCAATCCACCGCCGCGGCGTGATTGGGGATGCCGTTGGACGGCTCGGCAACTGCTCCGGCGGGTGGGGAGCAATCGTGATTGCCCGAACCGGCGATCCGCGAGACGATCGAAACGCAGTCACCGCTTGCGCGCGCACGCCATACCCGCCGCGCCTGTCGGACGTTATTTGAACGCTCTTGCGATCTGCCAGATCAACATACCGAACGTGGCGATCATCGCTATGAAACATACGGCAGTAGCGAAGTAGAGCCAGCGCTCGCTGGAGCCGGTGTCGACGGATTTCTGCTGACTCCCTACCATTGGCGCCACAGGCGAACCGGCGAGAGGCTTCTGACGAGGAAGCCGAAATCGAGCGCCGGCGTCCCAAAAACGATGGTCGGATCCGCAGGGGTTGGGCCGCGGCCTGGAAACGTTAGTCCGTTTGCGTTCGCCATCGATAGTGCGCGGCATGGAACACACCTCCGCAATCCACATGCAGGATCCGCGCGCGCGCAACGATGCGTAATGTTCCGGATAATCGCGGTTTCCGATACACTTCCGGGACCGCCCATCACGGCTATCGAGTATCTCCGGATAGCGACGACGCCGACCCCAGTTGCTTTCTATCGCTTGCCGGCGTTGCTACCGCCTGGCGATGAGAAACGACCATCCGAACCATGTTTTGCGGCGCGCCGTTCTTTGGGTCGCGACGCTCAATCTTGCCTTTTTCGGCGTCGAATTCGCGGTCGCCTTGCATATCGGTTCGGTGTCGCTGTTCGCCGATAGCGTCGATTTTCTCGAAGACGCGTCAGTCAACATCCTGATCTTTGCCGCCCTGGGCTGGACAGCGAAGAACCGTGCCCGCCTCGGAATGGCGCTTGCGGCAATCCTGCTGGTGCCCGGCATCGCGACAGTGTGGACAGCATGGGAAAAGTTCACCGCGCCGGTCGCGCCGTCGCCGTTCGGGCTTTCGGCTACGGCGACCGGCGCGCTGGCGATCAACCTGCTTTGCGCGTTCCTGCTGGCAAAGCACCGCCATCATGGCGGAAGCCTGACGCAAGCTGCGTTCCTGTCCGCTCGCAACGACGCGCTGGCTAACATCGCAATGATAGCGGCGGGGTTGGCGACCGCATTCCTGTGGCGTTCTGCCTGGCCCGATTTGATCGTCGGACTGGCCATTGCGGCGATGAATGCGGATGCCGCGCGAGAAGTTTGGAATACCGCTCGCGATGAACATAGCGCGGCGGCCTAGCCGCTAGCGATTCAGGAACTCCCAGACCTTGGAAATCACCACCGACCCCTCGCCGACCGATGACGCGACCCGCTTGACCGACCCGGCGCGGACATCGCCCACCGCGAAGATGCCGGGGCGCGAGGTGGCATAAGGCGACGCTCCGCCGACCGCGTCGCCGGTCAGCACGAATCCCTTATCGTCGAGATCGACCAGGCCGGACAGCCAGCCGGTATTCGGCGCGGCGCCGACCATCACGAACAAGGCGCAGGCCGGTGCCTGGCGGTGCGTCCCGTCCTGGGCGTTGCGGATCGTCACCGCCTCGAGCTTCTCGTCGCCATGCAGGCCGGCGACTTCGACGCCATATTCGATGGTGATCGCCGGGTCCGCCTCGAGCCGGCTGGAGAGATAGCTCGACATCGAGGCGGCGAGCGACGAGCCGCGCACCAGCAGCCGGACATGCGCTGCCGTGCGGCACAGGAACATCGCGGCCTGGCCGGCGGAATTGCCGCCGCCGATGACGAAAGTCTCGGCTTCGCGGCAATAGCGCGCCTCCATCTCGGTCGCGGCATAATAGACGCCGGCGCCTTCGAACTCGGCGAGCCGGTCGATCGGCAGGCGGCGATATTGCACGCCGGTGGCGACGACCACGGCACCCGCGCTGACGCGGCGGCCATTGTCGAACGTGGCGCAGAACCGGCCGCCCTCGAGCGTTTCGAGTTTCGCGACGCGGCGCGGCATCGCGAACTTCGTGCCGAACTTCATCGCCTGGATCTCACCGCGCCAAACAAGGTCGGCGCCCGAAATGCCGGTCGGGAATCCCATGTAATTCTCGATCCGGCTCGACGTCCCGGCCTGGCCGCCGATCGCGGTATCCTCGATCACCAGCGCATTGAGCCCCTCGGCCCCGGCATAGACACCGGCGGCGACGCCGGCAGGACCGCCGCCGACGATCAGCACGTCGAATTCCTGATCGTCGGCGAAATCATGATTGACGCCGAGCAGTCGCGCGACCTTGCCGGGCGTGGGATCGGTCACCACGGTATCGCGGCCGAAGATCACCGCCGGCTGGTCCGCCGAAATCCCGCTGCTTTGTGCGACGTCCGCGGCTTCGGGCGATCCCAGCGGCCATGAGGTGAAGGGCAAGCGATTGCGGCTGACGAATTCCGCCACGCGCCGGACCTCGCGGCTGGCATCCTCGCCGATCAGCACCAAGGATGCGTCGCGCGCCTCGAGCTGGCGGCGGCGGCGGGCCGACAGGACGGTGATGACGATGTCCGACATTTCCGGGATCTGCGACATCAGGCGCAGCATGTCGGCACGCGGCACCTCGATCACCCTGGTATCGACGACCGCGCGCATCGGCATCGACCAATTGCCGCCGCTGAGCAGCGCGATCTCGCTCATGAACTGGGTGGGGCCGAGCGTGGAAGGGACCAGGCGCTCGCCGGTGAAGGCGTTGACTACCTCGATCTCGCCCGCCTCGACATAGACGAAGCGATCGATCGGCTCGCCCGGGCGGCACAATATCGTGCCCGCCGGATAGTCCACTATTTGCCCCGCCGCGCGGAGCGCCGACACATGCGATGGCGCGAGCGGCGTCCGCTGCATTTCGCGCAAGTCGCGGCCGATCGTTTCCATCACTCGCCCCCGTTGGTCATCGGCACAGCCTTCATTCCTCGATCTGCGGCTTCAACCCGCGGATCGCCGACGATATCAGCCGGCCCTCGTCATCGATGAAGCGCGGGATCGGGCCGCGCTGTTGCGTGGTGGCGCCGCCGAAATCCACCATCACCTCGTCGACATAGCACCAGCCCCAACCCTCCGGCGGATCATAGCCCTCGATGATCGGATGTCCCGTGGCGTGGAAATGCGCGGTCGCGTGCCGGAACGGCGAATCGTCGCAACAGCCGACATGGCCGCAGGTCCGGCACAGCCGCAAATGCACCCACCAGCTGCCGTTCTTGAGGCATTCCGCGCAGCCCAGGGTCGCCGGGGTCACCGTTTCGATCGTGTCGAGATGATCGCAAGTCGTGGCCATCTGCTGCTCCTCGGCATGGTTGGACGAATCCGCAATGGCGTGTTCCGGCCATGGCGGTTAGCGTTCACGATGGCGATGGCGATCGATCAAGACAAGAAGGAGTCGGCCGATGCTTTGGTGTAGCTGTGCGACGCCGTCCCCCGCGTTTAGGGTGTGGCGATGACCAGCTACGATGCCATCATCGTCGGCGCCGGCCAGGCGGGACCGCCATTAGCCGGACGGCTGACCGATGCCGGGATGCGGGTCGCGCTGATCGAGCGCAAGCTGATCGGCGGCACTTGCGTCAACACCGGCTGCATGCCGACCAAGACGCTGGTGGCGAGCGCCTATGCCGCGCATCTCGCGCGCCGCCGCGACCTGGGGATCATCATAGGCGATGTCGGCATCGACATGGCGGCAGTGGCGGCGCGCGCGCATCAGGTGACGATCAACGCCCGCACCAACAACGAGACTTGGCTGGCCGGCATGAAGCAACTGACGCTGCTGCGCGGCCATGCCCGATTCACCGGCCCGACCAGCATCGCGGTCGACGGGGTGGAGATCAGCGCACCGCGCATCTTCCTCAATGTCGGCGGGCGCGCGTCCGTGCCCGACATGCCCGGCGTCGGCGAGGTTCCCTATCTCGACAATACCGACATGGTCGCACTCGACGCGATTCCCCGCCATCTGGTCGTGGTCGGGGGCAGCTATATCGGCCTCGAATTCGCGCAGATGCACGCCCGGTTCGGCGCGACCGTCACCGTCGTCGAGCGCGCCGACCGCGTGGTGCCGCGCGAGGATCCGGAGATATCCGCCGCGATCCAGGCGATCCTGGAGGATGAGGGCATCGCCGTTCGGACCGGGGCCAATTGCATCGGGTTTCGCCCGCATCCGGACGGCGTCGCGGTATCGGTCGATTGCGCCAGCGGCGAGCCCGACGTCGTCGGCAGCCATGTGCTGCTCGCCGTCGGGCGGCGGCCGAATACCGACGACCTCGGGCTCGAGGCGGCTGGCGTCGCGGTCGACCAGCGCGGCTATATTACCGTCGACGACCGGCTCGCGACCAATGTCCCGGGCATCTGGGCGCTGGGCGACTGCAACGGGCGCGGCGCCTTCACTCACACTGCCTATAACGATTTCGAGATCGTCGCAGCCAACCTGCTCGACGGCGGCGACCGCAAGCTCAGCCAGCGCGTTCCCGGCTATGCGCTGTACATCGACCCGCCGCTCGGCCGCGCCGGCATGACCGAGACCGAAGCCCGCGCCAAAGGCAATGACGTGCTGGTTTCGACACGCCCGATGACGCGCGTCGGCCGCGCGGTCGAAAAGGGCGAGACCAAAGGCATGATGAAGGTCATCGCCGACCGCGCGACGCGCCGCATCCTGGGGGCGGCAATCCTGGGCACCGGCGGCGACGAGGCGATCCATGGCATCGTCGACGCTATGTCGGCGGACGAGCCGTTCGACACGTTGCGCTGGGCGGTGCCGGTGCATCCGACCGTGTCGGAACTCATCCCGACCTTGTTGCTGGGGCTGGAGTCGAAGGGCGACTAACCTAACGCTTTAGCCGTCATGCCGGACTTGTTCCGGCATCCAACGTGCAACAACGGCTGGAGTCCGTTGTGAAGAGTTGGACCCCGGCACAAGGCCGGGGTGACGATTCAGCTTGATCGCATTCAACTATATATGTGGCGGACGTCACTCGGCCTCGGATTGCCCCAAGCTTGCGAGCACGCTGCCCAGATCACCGCCAGCGCTTGCAAGGCGGTCGGCGGCATCCCGCGGGCTGAGGCCGCGAGCGATCAGCACTGCCCGCCTGAGATCCTTGTCCGCGAGATCGAGGGCGTCCGCGGCCCGGGCTTCGTCGATACCGGCCAGAGTCGCCACCATTCGCCGCGCGCGGTGGAAGAGCTTTTCGTTCGAAATCCGCATGTTCACCATCAGCCCGCGATGGACGAGCCCGCAGCGCAGCATGATCGCGGTCGACAGCATGTTGAGCGCGGCCTTTTGCGCGGTGCCCGCCTTCATCCGGGTGGATCCCGCGACGATCTCGGCGCCTGTATCGGCGACGATCGGGTGATCGGCGGCGGCCAGCAGCGGCGTGCCGGGATTGTTGGCGATGGCGATGGTCAAGGCGCCGCGTGCCCGTGCCGCCTCGAGCGCCGCGACGGCATAAGGCGTGCGGCCACTCGCCGCGACCGCGATCAGCACGTCGTCGGGGCCGACCTCCGCCGCCGCGACTTCGTCTCGCGCCACCTCGACATTGTCTTCGGCGCCCTCGACGCTGCGCATCAACGCGCCGGTGCCGCCGGCGACGAGGAAAACGAGCCGGTCCGACGGCCAATTGTAGGTCGGGGTGAGTTCGACACCGTCCTGCACCGCAAGTCGCCCCGAGGTCCCGGCGCCGGCATAGACCAGCCGCCCGCCTTTGTGCATGCGGGCAGCAGCCGCTTCGGCCGCGGCCGCGATCGCGCCGGTCTGGCCCTTGAGCGCGGCGATCGCGGCGAGTTGTCCCTCGAGCATCGTTTCCACCACCGATAGGGTCGGCCAGCGATCGACATCGGCGAAGCGGGGATCAACGGTTTCGGTCGGCATCGGGCCCTCAACGGCAAATAGAAGATGGGAATAGCGGCCCTGACTACCGGGACTGGCCGGGCGCGCAAAGCGTAGCCACTATAACCAGCGTGACAGCACCTATAACCGAGGCGACACTCCCGCCAGATTGAGGCTCGACACCGCCTTGCCCTTCCGCAATGCCATGCACATGCCAAGGACACGTCCAGTTCGAGCGGCAAGTAGCGAGGTTCCTACCCTTTTCGGGAAGCGGCCGCGTGGCTGAGATCTTCCTCGGCGTCGATGCCGGCGGCAGCCATTGCCGCGTCCGCGTGACCGATGCCGCTGGCCAAGTGCTCGGCAGTGCCGAAGGTGGTCCGGCGAACACGCGCATGGGACTCTATCCGCTCTACGACCGGCTGCTCAGCGTCACCGGCGAGGCGCTCGAGGCCGCGGGCATCCCCGAACGGCGCTGGAACGAGGTCGCCGCCGGCATGGGCATTGCCGGCATTCGCCGTCCCGGCATGTCGAAGGCGCTCGCCGCGCTCGATTTCCCGTTCGCCAGCATCTCGCTCGACAGCGACGCCGCGATCGCCAATCTCGGCGCGCATAACGGCGCAGACGGCGCGATCCTGGTGCTCGGCACCGGGTCGATCGGCTTCGCCCAGGTCAAGGGCGAGCGGTTCACCGTGGGCGGCTATGGCTTTCCGATCTCGGACGAAGGCAGTGGGGCCGCGCTCGGATTGAGCGCCGTGCGCCACGCGCTCCGCGCGATGGACGGGCGCACCAAGCGGACCCCGCTGTCCAAGGAAATCGCCGGAAAATTCAGGCACGACACTTTGCGCGCGATCGCCTGGATGGATCAGGCGGCGCCAGCCGACTATGCGGCCTTCGCCCCGCTGGTGATGAATTATGCCGAAGCGGGCGACGAAATCGCGCTGTCGATCGTCGAGGACGCGGTGCTCCATGTCGAACGCTTCATCGCGACGATCTTCGCGCGCGGCGCACCCCGTCTGGCGCTGGTCGGCGGATTGTCGGCGCGGCTGCGTCCCTGGCTCCGCGTCCGCACCGCCGAGCGCCTGGTCGAGCCGCTCGGCGATCCGGTGTCGGGCGCGCTTCTGCTGGCACGTGGGACAGTGAACGAATGAGAGGCTGGAACCGCAGCGCGACGCTTCGCGCATGGCTGGTCGTGGCGGCGGGACTGCTTGCGGTGCAGGGTCAATCCAGCCTCGCAACCGCCCCATCGACGCGCGTCGGGCGGCAGCTCGTCGTCGCGACCGCCGCGCAGGACACGCGCTTCGCGCCTGCCTTCGCCGAGGTCGACGCATGGGTCGCGAAAAAGGCTTTTCCCGGCGCAGTGCTCGCGGTGGGACAGCATGGCCGGCTGTTGGCGCTCAAGGCGTTCGGGCGGATCGACTCGTCGGCCAATGCGCCGCCGATGCCGGTCGACGCGATCTTCGATCTCGCCTCGCTCACCAAGGTGACCGGCACGACCACGGCGGCCGAGATCCTCTACGACCGTCATAAGCTCGACCTCGACGCACCGGTGGTGCGGTATCTCCCCGAATTCGGCGGCACGCCCGGGCACGACCGCATCACCGTGCGCAACCTGCTCAGCCATAGTTCGGGCCTGCAGTCGGCGGACGGGCTGTGGCGGAACGCCAAGGATCGGCAGGATCTCCTGCGCCTGATCTACGCCACGCCCACACTCACGCCGCCGGGGACCGTGTACGCCTATCGCGACACCAACATCATCCTGCTCGGGGAGATCGTGCGGCGCCTGTCCGGTCAGCCGCTCGATCGCTTTCTCGCGCGCGAAGTCTTCGGGCCGCTCGGCATGAAGGACACCGGCTTCCGCCCGTCGCGCACGCTCCTCCCGCGCATCGCACCGACCGAGCAGGACGACACGTTCCGCCATATGCTGGTGCGGGGCGTGGTCCATGACGAGAATTCCTACATGATGGGCGGGGTGGCCGGGCATGCCGGGCTGTTCTCGACCGCCCGCGACCTGTCGGCGCTCGCGCAACTCTATCTCAACCACGGCAGCTATCGCGGCAGGCGGCTGATCAAGGCGAGCACGATCGCCTTGTTCGAAACCCCGCAGAACCTGCCGCCCGGCAGCTCGCGCGCCTTGGGTTGGGACATGCCGACGCCCGGTGGCTTTGCCGGCCCGCTCGCCTCGCCGCATGCCATCATCCATACCGGCTTCACCGGCACGTCGATCTATATCGACCCCGATCGCGACGCGTTCATCATCCTGCTGACCAACCGGGTCAATCCGACCCGCAACAATGCGTTGATCGGTCAGGCGCGGCCGGCGATCCATACAGCGGTGCTGTCGGTGCTGGACGGGGCCGCCCCGAAGAAATGATCCGCGGAGTCGTCCTCCTGCTGATCGCGCTGGTCGCGGCGACGCCCGCCGCCGCGCGCGTCCGCACCGGGATCGATGTGCTCGAGGACCAGCGGTTCGCGCCTTTGCGTGAAATCGCCGCACGCCATGGCGGGCATTTGCGGCTCGGTGTGCTCGCCAACCCGGTGAGCCGGGATGGCCAGGGTCGCCGGACGATCGACGTGCTGCGCGACGGCGCGCGCGCCACGGTGCCGGGGCTCGAGGTCGTGCGGCTGTTCAGCGGCGAACACGGCATCGATGCCGCAACCGACGACACCAATATCGACGACAGGATCGACAAAACGAGCGGGCTGCCGATCGTCAGCCTGTACGGCAAGACCGATGCGGAGCGGCATCCCAACGCGCAGCAGCTTGCCGGGCTCGATGCGGTGGTGATCGACCTCCAGGATGTCGGCGTGCGTTACTGGACGTTCCAGACGCTGACCAAATATTTCCTCCAGGCGGCGGCCGCCAACAACATCGAGTTGATCGTGCTCGATCGGCCCAACCCGATCAACGGGATTGCGGTGCAGGGGCCGGTCTCGACACCCGGAATCGAGGATTACACCACGCCCTTTCCCGAGCCGATGCGTCCGGGCATGACGCTCGGCGAGCTGGCGCGGATGTTCAACGGCGAAGAGCGGATCGGCACGCGGCTGACCGTCATCCGCATGACCGGGTGGAAGCGCGGCGACTGGTATGACGACACCGGGCTCTTGTGGATCAACCCCTCTCCCAATCTGCGCAGCGTGAGCCAGGCGACCGCTTATGCCGGCACCGCGCTGCTCGAAGGGACCAACGTCAATATCAAGGGACCGGGCGACGCTCCGTTCCTCCGCTTCGGCGCGCCATGGATCAAGGGCACCGAGCTTGCCGGCTATCTCAACGCACGCGCGATTGCGGGCGTGAGCTTCCTGCCGGTGAGTTATGTGGCGGCGACCGACAAACTCTATCCGTTCGCCGGGCAGCGCGTCGAAGGAGTCGAAATCCTTCTCCAAGATCGCACTGGCGTCGACGCGCCGGCGCTGGGCGTGGAGATCGTCGCTGCCTTGTGGAGGCTGTACGGCACGGCGTTCGAGATCGACCGCGTCGATCGCCTGCTACGCAATCGCGCAGTGTTCGACCAGATCAAGTCCGGCAAGGATCCGCGCACGATCGCCGCGAGCTGGCAGGCCGACCTCAACCGTTTCAAGACGCGCCGCGCGCGCTATTTGCTCTACTGAGATGGCCGCGTCGCTGCCATTCGGCCTGCTCGATTGGGTCGTGATCCTCTTCTACCTGGCGCTGCTGGTGGTCGGCGGCTGGTGGTTCACGCCACGGCATACCGGCACCGCGAAGGAGTATTTTCTCGCCGGCGGCACTGTGCCGGCCTGGCTCGCCGCGATCTCCGTCCTGTCGGCGACCCAGTCCGCTGCGACGTTCCTGGGCGGGCCCGATTTCGGCTATCATGGCGACTTCACCTATCTCGGCACCAATCTCGGCGGCCTGATCGGCGCGATCTTCGTGGCGCGGGTGCTGATCCCGCGTTTCTATGCCGCGCGGGTCACCACCGTCTATGAGCTGCTGACCCTGCGCTACGGCATGCTGGCGACGCGCTGTACGGGTGCGATGTTCCTGGTCGGGCGCGTGCTGGCCAATGGTGCGCGTCTCTATCTCGCGGCGATCGCCGTCGCGATGGTGATGACCTCGACGGTCAGCGCACAGGGCATCGTGATCGCGGCGACCGTGCTAGTCGTCGCCAGCTTTCTGTCGACCTTCGTCGGCGGATTGCGCTCGGTATTGTGGATCGATCTGTTCCAGTTCGTGATCTTCCTGGGCTCGGCGATCGCGGTGCTGGTGTTCCTGCGCCTGTCGATTCCGGCGACCAATGCGGAGATCATCCAGGGCCTGGCGCGCGCGCCGGGGAACGTCGACAAGCTCCGCCTGTTCGACTTTTCGTCCGACCTGTCCAAGCCCTTCTCGCTGCTGGCGATCGTCACCGGAATCGCGCTTCTCTACGTTGCCTCGTCGGGCCTCGATCAGGACACGACGCAGCGGCTGCTGGCCTGCCGCGATGCGAAGACCGGCGCGCGCAGCCTCTATTGGTCGGTATTCGCGACGGTGCCGGTGGTGGCGATCTTCATCACCATCGGGCTGCTGCTTCACGTCTTCTACGATCGCGCCGAGCTAATGGGCGGCGCCACTGCGATCGCCGGCCAAGCCTTCGACGGCGAGAAGATCAGCATCTTCATGCACTATATCCTGACGCAATTGCCGTCGGGGCTACGCGGGCTGGTCACGGCAGGGATCGTCGCGGCCGCCGTCGCCACGACCAATTCCGCGCTCAACGCCATGTCGTCGGTGCTGATCCAGGATTTCTACCGCCCCTGGCGCGAGCGGCGAAGCGCAGCCGAGGAATATCATTACGTACAGGCGGGTCGCGCCGGGATGGGCGTGATCGGCGTGGCGATGCTCGGCGTGGCGGTGCTGTCTTTCTATTGGCAGCATTATGCCAAGCTCGGCCTGCTCGAATTCGCGCTGCAGGTGATGGTGTTCGCTTATGCCGGGCTGCTCGGCGTCTATTTCGCCGCGGTGCTGACACCGCGCGGGAACAGCGCATCGGTGATCGCGTCGCTGATTGCCGGTTTCGTCACCGTCCTGCTGCTCCAGCCGGGAATCGCGGCCACGATCGGGCTGCCGGCGGCATTGTGCCACCTCGCCTTTCCCTTCCAGCTCTGCATCGGGACAGCCATCGCCTTCCTGATCGCCATCGCGCCTCGCGGCACGCGAAATCCGGAAAGCGCCGCCGAGGCGATGGCGGGCGGCTGATCGCGGACCGGCAGTCCGACCGAGCCTCCAACCTTACCGCGCCTCGAGCACCATGTTGAACGGCCCCTCGGCGGCGCGTCGCACCGACTCGAACCCGCCTTGCCTGATCACCTCGGTCAGCTTCGCCTCGCCGGCCTGCGCGCCCAGCCCCTCACCGACTTCCTGATCGAGCGAGGTCGGCACGCAGATCATCGTCGAGGCATTGTAATAGAGCCGGCCGACGGGGTTCATATTCTGCGCGGGCGCGTCACCGGCGATCGGCTCGACGATCATCCAGCTGCCGCCCGGCGTGAGAATTTCGCGCATATGCTGGGCACAGCCCCGCGGGTCGCCCATGTCGTGCAGGCAATCGTACATCGTGATCAGGTCGAAGCCCTGCTCGGCGATGTGCTTCGCGGTCGCCACTTCGAACCGCACGCGATCACCCAGCCCGTGTTCGCTGGCGTGGCGCCGCGCCTCGTCGATCGACGGCTCGTGGAAATCGTATCCGACGAAGCTGCTCTCGGGATAGGCCTCAGCCATCAACAGCGTCGAAAACCCGACACCGCACCCGACATCGGCGACCCGTGCGCCGGCGTGCAGCTTCGCTTCCACTCCGTCGAGCGCCGGAAGCCATGCCTGCACGATGTTGTTGACATAGCCCGGACGGAAAAAGGCGCCCGTCGCGCAGAACAGGCACCCGGCATGGTCGCCCCAGCGCACGCCCTTGCCGTGGCGAAAGCATTCCTCGACCTTGGGTTCCGCCTCGATCATCGCGGCGACCAGCTCGAACGCGCCGGCGAGATAGACCGGGCTGTCGCGGTGGTGGAACACCATCGCCTGTTCGGGTGACAGGCTGAATTGCTCGCTGGCCGGATCGTAATCGACATAGCCGTTGGCGGCCTGCGCCAATGCCCATTCGCGGACGTAACGCTCGTGCAGCCCGCCCGCGCGGCGCGCCAGGTCGGCTGCGGTCGCCGGAGCGTCGGCAAGAGCGTCGAACAACCCCAGGCGAAGGCCCAGGCGGACCGTGGGCACGCTCATCGCGCCGCCCAGATCGCCCAGCATCTTCCCGACAAAGGCGTGAAACTTCGCGTCGTCGATAGCCGCGGCCATGGCATGTCTCCCCATGCGTGATGCGCCCGACGCTCCATCTTGCGTGGAGTAACAGCGATCATATCACAGGGCCGACCCGGCCGCGAATCGAGCGTCGGTTGGCATCTCACCGCTCAGCGACTTCCCTCGAAATGCGCCTTCATCATCGCCAATCCGTGCGCCATCGCCGGCGACACTTGTTCAGCCAGCGCGTCGGGCAGGAGGTCGGCGGTCCAGGTGACATGCGTTCCATCGGTCGCAGCAGCGACGGTCAGGACACCGTTGTGATGCTCGAACGCCTTGATCGTCCAGACGAGGCGACGCCTGGCATCGTCGATCGAGACGATCGTCTCGTCGAAGACCTGCCCGTTGACGAAGGTGACCCGGCGGACGGGAGCGCCCTCGCCCGCCAGCATCTCGGTGGCGGTGACGAAACCCGGGACTAGGCGGTCGTGCAGCCGGCCGACGTCGCGGGCGGCGCTCCACACCGCATCGGGATCCGCCGCGATGAAGGTCTGGTGGTGAATCGAGGCCATGACATTCTCTCCGATCGTTAGATCGCCGTCGGATATCCCCATCGCCGCAATCCGGCTGGCAGGATTCGGACGCGGTCAACGGGATTGGGCGACAGGGGCCGCGCGACCATTTATAGTTGAATGGTGATGACACAGGCCGCCGATCTGCCAGCCGAACTCGATTTCGATTTCTGCGAGCGCGTGCGATATGCGCGCGATCCCGCATTCGACGGCACGATCTTCATCGCCGTCACCTCGACCCGGATCTATTGCCGGCCGGTCTGTCCGGTGCGCCAACCCAAGTCAGGCAACGTCCGATATTTCCCCAGCGCCGCCGCGGCGGAGGCCTCCGGTTTCCGGCCATGCCTGCGCTGCCGACCGGAAACCGCGCAGCATTCGCCGGCCTGGCGCGGCGCGCGCGCCACGGTCGATCGCGCGCTCCGGCTGATCGAACAGGGGGCGCTCGATCAGGCCGGCGTCGAGGCACTGGCCGAGCGGCTGGGCATCGGCGGACGCCATTTGTCGCGGCTGTTCCGGCGCTATCTCGACACGACGCCGCTCGCGGCGGCGCGCACGGCGAGGATTCAGCGCGCCAAACGGCTGATCGACGGCACCGACCTCGGCATGACCGAGATCGCACTCGCCTCTGGGTTCGGCAGCGTGCGATCGTTCAACGCCGCGTTCCAACAGGTCTATCGCCGCCCGCCGACCGCGATCAGACGGCGCGCGGCGCAATAGGGTCTGAGCGAGCGGAGTTGAACCTGCACCTCCCCGGCGAAGGCCGGGGCCCAGTCGCGATACACCCACGGCAGTCGGGCACCATCTCCACCTCGTCGAACCTGGGCCCCGGCCTTCGCCGGGGAGGGATTCAGATCAAATGGATCGAACTCCAAACACAGCGGCGGTTCGGCGATGCACGTCAGGCGGTGCCCATCACCTGCACCGCGAAGCGCTCCATTTCCTCTGCCTGCGGGCTCATCTGAAGCAATAGCAGGTCGAGACCCGCGGCCTCATACTCCGCGATCCGTTCCTTGAGCTGTTCGGGCGTACCGACCAGATTGGGGCGCAGGCCGCGGTTGGACACCGAATATTCCTGGATCTTGAGCTCGCGTTCGAGCTGGGTGCCCGACAGCCATTGGTCGAAATTGGCATAGCCCGCAGGCAGGTCGCTGACCGTGGTGATGCGGTCGAGCTCGCGCTTGGCCTCGGCCTCGCTGTCGCGGACGATGGCATAGGCGGCCATGCCGTAGTGCATCGGCGCGCCACCCGCCGCCTCGCGCCGCGCCGCCATGTCGGCGATCTTGGGCGCGATCGCCTCGGCCGGATCGCCATGCATGACGTACGCGTCGCATTGCGCCGCGATCATCGTCTTGGCCTTTTCGCTCTCGCCGCCGGCATAGACGGTCGGCCGCTTGGCCGGCTTGGGCGAACAGATCGCGTCCTCGGTCTTGTAGAATTGGCCGTCGAAGCTGAAGCGCTCCTCGGTCCAGAGGCCATCGACCACTTTCAGCCATTCCTCGGTCCGCGCGTAGCGGTCGTCATGCTGGTCGAATTGCAGGCCATATTGCCGCGCCTCGTCCGCCCACCAGGACGAGACGACGTTGAGCGCGAGGCGGCCGTTCGAGATACGGTCGATATTCGCCGCCGCTTTCGCGAACAGCGCCGGGTGGTGAAAGTTTGGGCGAACCGCGACCATCAGCTCGATCCTGTCGGTCACCGCCGCCAGCGCCGCCGCGGTCGACCAGGCATCGAGCGCGGGCTGTTCGACGCCCTTGATGTCGTTGAGGTTGAGCTCGGCAATCAGCGACAGGTCATAGCCCCATTGCTCGGAGCGTTGCGTCAGCCGCTTCACATAGTCCCAGCTCGCTTGCATCCCTTCGTCGGGCACATTCCTGAGCCAGCCGCCGAACACGGGCATCCAGTAACCGTAGCGCATCAGGATTTGGCCTCCGCGATGAGGGTGTCGAGCCAGTCGATCAGCTTTTCGTGTGGGTCCCAGCCGAGCACGTTCAGCGGCTGGGCGACGAAATTGGACAAAGCGTTGATGTCGTAGAAGCGCGGCGTGCCGTCGCGGTCGTCGATCATCACCTCGATCCCACCGACGTCGAGGTTCATCGCGTCGGCGATCTTTTCGACCGCGGCGATCAGCTTGGGCTCCGGCTCGACCGCCTTCATGCTGATGTTCGAATCCGCGACGCAGGCATCCGCCGGGCAGAGGTCGAACGCGCCGCCGCCGGCGATCTCGATCGCGTATAGGTAGTTGCGGTTCAGCGTCTCGATCCGCGTGATCGTGCCGCCGCGCGCCGGGACGTAATCCTGGACCAGCAGCACGCCGTCGACGCTTCCCGGCAATTCCTTCTCGGCCACTGCCCAGCGCAGTTCGGCCATATTGTCGAAGCGCATGATGCCGGCGCCCGACCCACCGATATTGGCCTTCACCACCAGCGGGAACGCCAAGGTGGCCGCGGCCGCCTCGATATCGGCAGCGCGGTGGACGACACGCGTTTCGGGAATCCCCAAGCCCAGGCTGGCGATCAGCGCGAGCTGGCGCGCCTTGGACGCGTCGATCGCCATCACGTCGGCACCATTGACCACGCGCGCGCCCGAGCGCCGCCAATGATCGAGCAGCGCCATGGTGTGGAAGATCGGGTGTTCGTCGGCGCGCAGGAAGCTCGACATTGCGATGCGGTTGAGCACCACCGGCGCGGGAATCGCTGCGTCGGCCGGGTTCCAATGGCCGTCGGGGCCGAACGACGTGTAGGAAACACCGCGACGGTCGAGTGCCGCGAACAGTGGGGCGAACCATAGGGGATGCTCGTAGAGAATCGCGAGATCGGTCATTCCGTGCCCTTAGCCCCCGTATCAGGCGCACCACCAGTGGCTAAAGATTGCGCTCTCCCCAATCGTCATCCCCGCGAAAGCGGGGACCCAACTCCCGCCCGTCACGCTTGGCGGTGGCGCCGGAGATGGGCCCCCGCTTTCGCGGGGGTGACGGGATGAGGAGACACACGCTTTCCTCTCCATCGATACTCCACTACAGGCCCCCAGATCATGCTCAATCTGACCGACATCACGGTCCGCCTCGGCGGGCGGACCATCATCGACGGCGCGACTGCCAAGCTGCCGCCGCGCAGCCGCGTCGGCCTGATCGGCCGCAATGGCGCGGGCAAGACGACGCTCGTGCGCGTGATCGCCGGGATGCTCGAGCCCGATACCGGGTCGGTCGACATGCCGCGCGGCAGCCGGCTCGGTTATATCGCGCAGGACGCCCCTTCGGGGCAGTCGACCCCGTTCGAAACCGTGCTCGCCGCCGACATCGAGCGCGCCGCGCTGATGCACGAGGCGGAAACGAGCCACGACCCCGACCGGTTGGGCGAGATCCATGAGCGGCTGAACGCGATCGACGCGCATACCGCGCCGTCGCGGGCCGCGCGCATCCTGGTCGGCCTCGGGTTCGACGAAGAAGCGCAGCATCGCCCGCTCGACAGCTTCTCGGGCGGCTGGCGGATGCGCGTCGCGCTCGCCAGTCTGCTGTTCTCGCAGCCCGATCTGCTGCTGCTCGACGAGCCGTCGAACCACCTCGATCTCGAAGCGGTGCTGTGGCTCGAGGATTTCCTCAAATCCTATCCGGCGACGATCGTGCTGGTCAGCCACGAGCGCGATTTCCTCAACAACGTCGTCGATCACATCCTCCATCTCGAGCGCGGCAAGACCTGGCTCTATCCGGGCGGCTATGACGCGTTCGAGCGCCAGCGGGCCGAGCGGCAGGCGCAGGCCGCCTCGGCGCGCGCCAAGCAGCAGGCCGAGCGCGAGAAGCTGCAGGACTATATCGCGCGCAATTCCGCCCGCGCGTCGACCGCCAAGCAGGCGCAGAGCCGCGCCAAGGCGCTCGCGCGGATGCAGCCGATCGCCGAGATCGTCGATGATCCCTCGCTCAGCTTCGACTTCCCCAATCCCGGCGAATTGCGCCCGCCGCTGATCACGCTCGACATGGCGGCGGTCGGTTATGGCGAGACGCCGGTGCTCAAGAAGCTCAACCTGCGGCTCGATCCCGACGACCGCATCGCCTTGCTCGGCCGCAACGGCAACGGCAAGACCACGCTCGCGCGCCTGCTCGCCGCGCAACTCGCGCCGATGGAAGGCGCGATGACCGCGACCGGCAAGATGAAGGTCGGGTATTTCACCCAGTATCAGGTCGAGGAACTCGATAGCGGCGACACCCCGCTCCAGCACATGACGCGAGTCATGAAGGGTGCGACGCCGGGCGCCGTGCGCGGGCAGCTCGGCCGGTTCGGCTTTTCGGGCGATAAGGCGACGACGATGGTCGGCAAATTGTCCGGCGGCGAGCGCGCGCGACTGGCGCTGGCGCTGATCACGCGCGAGGCGCCGCATCTGCTGATCCTCGACGAACCGACCAACCACTTGGACGTCGATGCGCGCGAGGCTTTGGTTCAGGCGCTCAACGCCTATTCGGGTGCGGTGGTGATCGTCAGCCACGACCGCCACATGCTCGAGATGAGCGCCGACCGGCTGGTGCTGGTCGACAACGGCACCGCGTCGGATTTCGACGGCAGCCTGGACGATTATATCGCCTTCGTGCTGGCCAAGGACGCCGGGAGCGAAGGATCGTCCGAGGCCAAGATCAGCCGCAAGGACGCCCGACGTGCCGCCGCGGAGGCGCGCGAGCAGAGCCAGGAGCTGCGCAAGGCGGCCAAGGCGGCCGAGGCCGAGCTGGCGAGGCTGACCGAGCAACGCAGCGTGATCGATCGCGCGATGTTCGATCCTTCCAGCGCCGCGCCGGATCTCGCCAAGCTGACGATGACCGATCTGATGAAGCGGCGTGCCGAGGTCGAGGCGAAGATCGAGGCGGCTGAGGCGGTCTGGCTGGAGGCGAGCGAGAAATTGGAGCAGGTCGCGGCGTAAACTCCCTCTCCCCTTGGGAGAGGGAAGGGGCCCGCTCGGCGTAGCCGAGTGGGAAGGGTGAGGGCAGCAACCTCACTTCTGCCCTCACCCTTCCGGCGCTTCGCGCCTCCCTCCCTCTCCCAGAGGGAGAGGGAATTTGCCGATTCGCCCCCCGCTCCTCCTCATGATACGCTCCCTCCCCGACCGGCCCGCGCCGGCGCAGGAGGAGAGAGCCTGATGCAGCAATTGAGCGCGCAGGATGCGTCGTTCGTCTATCTCGAGACTCCGCACACGCCGATGCATATCGGATCCGTCGGCATCTACGATCCGTCGACCGCGCCCGGCGGGTTCGTACGGTTCAAGGACATCCTCCGCTTCATTGCCAGCCGGCTGCAGGGCGCGCGCAGTTTCCGCCAGCGGCTGGTCCGCGTGCCGTTCGACGTCGACCATCCCTATTGGATCGAGGATCCCGAGTTCGACCTCGAATTCCATGTCCGCCACATCGCGCTGCCCAAGCCCGGCGACTGGCGCCAGCTCTGCATCCAGGTCGCACGGCTCCATGCGAGGCCGCTCGATCTATCGAAACCCTTGTGGGAATTCACCGTGGTCGAGGGGCTCGACAACATCCCGGGTCTGCCGCCCGGCTGCTTCGCGCTGGTCTCCAAGGTTCATCACGCCGCAATCGACGGCATGTCGGGCGTCGAAATGTCGGCCGCCGTGCATGATCTTGATCCGTCAATGGCGGAATCCGACAAGCCCGATACCTGGCAACCCGAGAACATGCCGCGGGTCGCCGACCTGCTGACCCGCAGCTATTTCAACAACCTGCTCCAGCCGATGCGCATCGCCGAGACGATCGGCCGCTCGCTTCCGGGCATGGCCAAGCTGGCGGTCCAGGCGGGCAAAGGCGACGTCAGCCTCAAGAATACGCGGAGCGCGCCGAAGACGCGGTTCAACGGCAAGGTAAGCGCACATCGCGTGTGGGACGCGGTGCCGTTCAAGCTGGCCGAGGTGCGCGCGGTCAAGGACGTCGTGCCCGGCGCCACGGTCAACGACGTCATCCTGACCGTGGTCGGCGGGGCGCTGCGCAGCTACCTGCTCGACAAGGGAGAATTGCCCAAGGAGACGCTGACCGCGATGGCGCCGATCTCGGTGCGGCAGGAAGGCGAGAAGGCGGCGCTGGGTAATCTCGTCTCGGCTATGGTGGTGGGCTTGGGCACCCAGATCGCCGATCCGCTCGAACGGCTGCGCTTCGTCCATGGCGAGGCGGTCAATTCAAAGGCGATGACCAATGCGGTCGGCGCGCGGGCCTTGGCCGATTATTCCAAGCTGATCCCCTCGGGCCTCGCCGGGCTCGGGGCGCGGCTCTACACGCGGGTCGGCGCGGCGAACATGCACGCGCCGGCGTTCAATTGCGTCGTCACCAACATTCCCGGTCCGCGCGTGCCGCTCTATTTCTGCGGCGCCAAGATGCTGGCGATGTACGGCACCGCGCCGGTGTTCGACTCTATGGGGCTGATCAACCCGGTCTATTCGTACGGCGACACGATCGCGATATCGTTCACCGCCGATCGCGACATGCTGCCAGATCCGGATAATTACGCCCAGGCGCTGCGGGACTCGTTCGAGGCGCTGAAAGCGGCGGCCACGCAACCGACCGCCAAGCCCGCCAATGAGAACAGCCCGCACCCAAACCCCACGCCGCGGCGAAACCGCGCGCGGCCAAGCCCAAGACGACTGCCAAACCCGCCGCCAGGCGGACACCTCGTGCCAAGGGAGTGAAATGATGGCGAAGAAGGTCAAGGACGCGATCGACAAAAGCGCAAAACGCGCCAAGGAAGCGACGGACAAGGCCGCCGCGGCGACCAAGAAGGCAACCGACCGCGCGGCGAACGCCGCCAAGGACGCCACCGACAAGGTCGCGGGAAGCGCCAAGGCCGCCGCCGACCGGGTCGAGGGCGCGCGCGACAACCTCAAGAAATCGGGCGAGAAACTGAAGGCGTCAGGCGAAAAGATCGCCAAGCAGGGCTCGGCGATCAGCATGAAGATGATCGAGCACGCCGAGGAGAACACGCACCAGGCCTTCGCCGCGATGCGCGCGGCGGCGAGCGCGAAGAACCCGGCGGAAGTGGCGAAGATTCAGGGCGAGTATCTCAAGCAACAGGGCGCCCGGGCCTTGGCGCATGCGCGCGAGATCGGGGAACTGATCATGCGGTTCGGAAGGGACGCAGTGGGGCAAGAGAAGAAATAGGGCGGCGATGTAAGAAGCCCCTCCCCTTCAGGGGAGGGGTTGGGGTGGGGGACCCGATGGCCACCGAAGCTGAACTTCTAAAGCGCGCTCACGAAATGCGCTGCAACCCGACCGAGCCCGAAAAGCGGCTGTGGCGATCCCTGTCCAACGGGCAACTCAGCGGCTTCAAGTTTCGCCGACAGCACGTCGTGTTCGAAGCTCAAGCGATTGTCGATTTCTTCTGCCCGTCGATTGGCCTGTGCATCGAAGTCGACGGTGACACCCATGACGATCGGAGCGATGCTTCTCGCGATTCACGGCTGAAGGCTCTGGGATTTACAATCATTCGGTTCGGAAATGCCGATGTTGTTTCGAACATCGACGGCGTCGCTTGGCAGCTTCTCGATACGGCGAATTCATTGCCTGGGCGCTGGCCGGGACGAGTTACTCCCCCACCCCAACCCCTCCCCTGAAGGGGAGGGGCTTTTCTCCTCGCCTTGCTGTTACGCGTGCCCGGCCGACGGATAGACCAGCGCCCGTAACCCCGTGCGCTCGAACGGATGCCAGTCATCCTCCGCCTGGGCCAGGCGATCCGCCACCGCGTAGAGCACGCTGGCGTTGATCCCCAGGCCGCAATGGCTGCCATAGACTTCGATATTGTCGCTGGTGGGCCCGACTTCCTCGCAGCAATTCTGCCACGCCACCACGCCATCGGCGCGCGAATAGATCGCGGTCGACGGGACCGGCGGCGGGGCGGAAACCTCGCTCAATTGCCCCCGGGTATGATCGTCGTCGACCTTCTGACCGGTCAGCACTTCATAAGCGCGCCAGACATTCGATGCCTTGGGGCTGCCCGAAAAGGGCGAGCCCAGGGTGATGACCTGGCGCACCGCGTGCGGAATGCGCTTGGCGACGAGGCGCGCCATCACGCCGCCCAGGCTCCAGCCGACCAGGCTGACCTTCTTGCCAGTCGCCTGATGCACTTCGAGGATGCGCGCGATCAGCTTCTCGCCCTGATGCCCGATCGCCTTGGGTCCGAGGTTGCGGCCGAGTTCCCAGGCATGCGCGTCATAGCCCTGCCCATTGAGGAAGCCGCGAAGGATGGTGGTCGAGCGATCGCTGGTGACGAATCCCGGCAGCACCAGCACCGGATGGCCATCGCCACGCGGGGCGGTCGCGAGCAGCGGGGCGGCCCAGGGCAGCGCGCCGAGCTCGACGAGCGCGCGGGGCAATTCGGTTAGCGCAAGCAGCGCCGAGGGCGCCTTGGTCTGGGTTTCGGTGTGTGACATGTTGTTTTTCATCCGGCACCTACGCGCCGCCCCCTCATTCGATCCCCGTCGCGGCATGGAGCGCCGCCACCCTTGCAGCGTCGTAACTCAGGATCGCGACATCGTGGCTGCGGCCATCGGTCCCGCGGACCTGATCCTTGAGCATCGCTTCGGCGCGGAATCCCACGCCTTCGAACAGCGCGATCGACCCTGTCTGATCGACCGTCATCCGGGCGACCAGCTTGCTGAGCCCACGCTCCTTGGCGATCATGAACACGCCCTGGAGCAGGTCGCTGCCCAGCCCCGCGCCGCGCCGCCCGGGCGCGACCAGCAGGCGCACTTCGCCGACATGCGCGCTCCAGCTCAGCGGATCGCGGACCAGAGCGGCGGTCGCCACGATCTGCCCGCCGTCCTCGGCGATCAGGCTGTCGATCTCGCCTTCCTCGATCGCCTTGAGCCAGGCGGCGACGACGCGCGGTTCGCGCACGTCGCGACTGAGGAACAGCAGATCGTGTTCGGGCAGGCCCCGCGCAAAGGCGATCATCGCCTCGGCATCCTGGGGCCGGAAGCGGCGGATGGCATGGCTCATATCGATCGTACTCCCAGCCACTCCACCAGATTGGGCCATAGCCGCTTGATCGCATTGCCGCCGGCGACCAGGCTGACATGCCCGCCCTTGAGCACGATCTCGTTCTTGTCCTTCGATCCGACCATTCCGACCAACGGCGCCGACGCGGCGGTCGGGACGATATGGTCGTGCTCGGCGGCGACATGGAGGAACGGCACATTGATGTTGCCGAGATCGACGCGGCGCCCGCCGACCTCGAGCGTGCCCTCGATCAACTCGTTACCCCACATCAGCTTCTTGGTGGTCTGGCGGAAATACTCGCCCGCCAGCGGCAGGATGTCGGCCGACCAGCGATCGAACATGCGATAGGCCTTCACGAAATCGTCGTTCCACAGATTGTCGTAGAGCCGGATATTGCCCGCGGCGCGCTGGCCCGGGCGCAGCATGTCGAACGCGGTGTAGAGATAATCGCCGGGGCAATTGCCGAACGTGTCGACCAGTCGATCGACGTCGAAGAAGCGGCGATCGGCCCAGCTCTGGAACATTTCCATCCTGGAGAAATCGACCGGCGTGGTGAAGGTGACGAGGTTGGCCAGACCATCGTCGGGATGGAGTGCTGCCCACAGCAGCGACAGCACGCCGCCGAAACAATAAGCGACGACGGTGACATCGTCCTCGCCGCTCTCCTCCTTCACCCGCGCGACCGCGGCGGGGAGGAAATCGAGCACATAGCTTTCGAGGCTGAGGTTGCGCTCATCGGCGCGCGGCGCGTCCCAGTCGAGCATGAAGACGTCGAACCCGGCGTCGAGCAGATATTCGACCAGGCTCTGCCCCGGCACCATGTCGAAGATATAGCCGCGATTGGTCGTCGCCATGACGAGCAGCAGCGGCACCCGGTACACGTCGTCGGCGCGCGGGTGATAATGATAGAGCCGCATCGTGCCGCGCTCGATCAGCACGTCCTTGGGCGTCGCGCCGAGCGTCGGGCCACCCGTCTGGAAATATTCGAGGCCTTTGAGATTGCGCTGCATCGCGCGTTCGAACTCGCGCGCGGCGCCGTCCAGGACGTCGAAGGCGGCGGTAGCCACTCAGTCGCGCTCGTGCGCCATCGGACGCCGAGAGCCGCAAGCGGTTCGCCCGTAACCCTGGATACCTGCGTTCGCAGGAATACGGGCGGGCAGCGTGCTCAGCCCTTCTTCTCCGGCGGCTTCCGTGTCCGACTGGGCTTGGGCCGAGCAGGACGTTCGGGCTTGCCACCCAGCGCGGCCTCGATCCGAGCAAGCTGGTCCTCGATCCGCCCCAGCCGCCCCGACAGATCCTCGATCTCGGTACGGCTCGGCATGTTGGCGGCGGCGAGCGCGCGGGTCATCATCGCGCTGATCGCTTCCTGCGTGCTCATCGTCGCGGCGGTGGCACCGTGCATCGCACGGGTGAATTCGTCGGATCGGGCGAAGTCGCCCCCGACCTTGTTGGCCATCTTCTCCCATTCGCCCAGCATCTCGCGAAAGAACGCGGCCGGGTCCGTGCTTGTCATGGCGGCATCCTGAGTCTGGTTGCCGGTCAGGTCAAGCGGCCATTTTGCTGCGGGTTGAGGTGCAGCATGAGCCGCCGTCACCCCGGCCTTGTGCCGGGGTCCACTCTTCCACAACCGAGCTGAGGTGTTGTTGCCCGGTGGATGCCGGCACAAGGCCGGCATGACGTTGTTATTTGGGGCAAGCGGCGCCCGTTTCGACCCAAGCTTTGGTCAATTCCCCGAACTCCGCCTGCGTCCCTGGCGCGGGGACACGCCCTGCCCCTGGATTCCAGCCCCAGCCGACCAGCTCATCCTTGCCATTATGGTCGATCAACTGTTCCAGGCTGAGCCCGCCATTCTTGGTCCGATCCTTGATCACGGTGCAGATCTGGCCGAGCGTCAGCCCCTGCCAGGCCATGCTGCGCGGCGCCAAATGCCATTTGGGGTTGCCCGGCACCGACCCGCCGCCATTGCCGAACGCGGCGTTGCGCGGGCCGTGGCAGGTCGCGCATTCCATCCCCGCGGCGCCGAACCCATCGGGCCCGCGCGTCACCGGCGGCGAATGGAGCAGCATCGCGTCGCCCTGGGTAGGGCTGTCGGTGCGCGGATGGCAATTGAGGCAGCGCGGCGACATCAGCACCTTGCCCATCTCGGTAAAGATCGCGGCCGAGCGCGCGTTGCGATCGGCAATGCCGGCGAACGCGCTGGCGGGCTTCAGCCCCGATGCTTCGCCGCCACGCGCGATCGACAGCGGCAGGATGATCACCGAGGCGATCAGCGCGATAACGCCGAACCGAGGGAGCGAGATCATATGCCGGATCATGCCTTGCCTCCCAAGGTGGCGAGATTGGAAGGATGCGCGAAAGGCAGGCGTTCGACCACCTTGCCAGTCAGCCGGCGCCAGGCATTGGCGACCGCGGGCGCGGCGGGCGGAAGACCAGGCTCGCCGATCCCGGTCGGGTCCGCGGTCGACTTAATGATCGCCACTTCGACATCGGGCATCTCGCCAATCCGCAGGGATCGATAGGTATCGAAGTTCGACTGCTGCACCATTCCGCCCTCGCCCAGCGTGATTTCGGCATAGAGCGCGTGGCCCAGGCCGTAGCCGATTCCGCCTTCGACCTGCGCCCGCATGACGTTGGGATTGATCGGCACGCCGCAATCGATCGCCGCCCAGATCTTGTGGACCTTGGGCAGGCCGTCCGCGCCGGCCGAGACTTCGGCGATCTGGGCGACGTACGATCCGAAGCTTTTGTGGAAGGCGACGCCGCGCGCCCGACCTGATTTGGCGGTCAGCCCGCCGGCGAGTTCGGCGACGCGCTTGAGCACGGTCTTGGCGCGCTCTTCCTTCATCAGCGCGAGGCGCGCCTGGATCGGGTCCTGCCTCCCCAGCTCGATCAGCCGGTCGAGGAAGGTTTCCATCACATAAGCCGTGTGCGTGTTGCCGACCGAACGCCACCACAGGGTCGGCACCCCGTTCTTCATCACGTTCACGCCAACGCGGAGATTGGGGAAACCGTATGCCGACTTGGTCAGCCCTTCGACCATGGAATCGTCGAACGCTTCCTTGGCGTCGAAGAACGGCGTGCCGATCATGAACGACTGGCCAGTGGTGATCGTGTCGAGCGCGACGATCGCGCCCTTGGCATCGATCCCGCCGCGCACCTCGTGGACCATCAGCGGGCGATAGCGACCGCCGGTGATGTCGTTCTCGCGCGTCCACATATGCTTGACCGCCTGCGTGCCCCCAAGCGCCTTGACCGCCTGAGCGGATTCGACCGCATGGCCCATGTCGGGAGTCGCACGCCGTCCGAAGCTGCCGCCGGCATATTGTTCGTGGAGCGTCATGCCCTCGAACGGCACGCCGAGCACGCCGGCCACCGCGCGCGTGTCGCCGACCTGAAACTGGCTGCCGCACCAGAAATCGGCGCCGCCCGCTTTGGGCTCGATCACCGCGTCCATCGGCTCCATCGGCGCGTGTGCCAGGTACGGGAAGATGTACGTCGCCTCGATCGTCTTCGCGGCGCCCGCAAGCGCCTTGGCGGTGTCGCCATTGGCTTCGCATTGCGTCCCGGGATTGGCGGCCTGCGCCATATAGTCGCGCAGTATCGCCTCGGTCGAACGCGTCTCGGCCTGGCTCAGATCCCAGTCGACGTTGAGCGCATTACGGCCCTTCATCGCTGCATAAGTGTCCTTGGCATAGACGACCACGCCTTGCGGGATCGTCTTGACCGCGACCACACCGGGCACCGCCAGCGCGGTCTTGTCGTCGACCGCCTTAACCTTGCCGCCGAACGCAGGCGGGTGCTGGATCACCGAAACGACCATGTTCGGGCGCTTGATGTCCATCGTGAATTGCGCCGCGCCGGTCGACTTGATCAGGCTGTCGATCTTGGGAACGTCAGTGCCGATCAGCGTCCATTGCTCGGGCGTCTTGAGCACGGGCTTGTCGGGCACCGGCATCGTCGCGGCGGCAGCGGCGAGATCGCCGAAGCTCGCTTTCTTCGCGCCGTGGCTGACAACGCCCTTGGCGACCTTGATCTCACCGGCCGGCACGTTCCAGGTCTTGGCGGCGGCCGCGACCAGCATCGCCCGCGCGGCGGCGCCGGCATTGCGCATCTGCATCCAGCTGTTGGCCATCGCGGTCGAGCCGCCGGTGCCCATCGTGCCGAAGGCGAGATTCTTGTAGAGCGGGTCGTTGGCCGGCGCGAACTCGATCCGCATCTGCGCCCAGTCGGCGTCCATCTCGTCGGCGACGATCGTCGTCAGCCCGGTCGCCGGCCCCTGGCCGAACTCGACATGCTTGATCACCACGCTCACCGTGTTGTCGGGCAGCACTCGCACGAAGGCGTTGGGAGCGAAGCTAGGCCCGGCGGGCGCCATCGCTCTGGCCCCGCGCATCGGTAGCATCAGCCCGAGCACCAGACCGGACCCGGCAAGGAATTTGCGGCGGTCGGTTTCGATCGCGGTCATGCCGAAACCTTCGCGCCGGCGGCCGCGTCCTTGATCGCTTGGCGGATACGGACATAGGTCGCGCAGCGGCAGATATTGCCCGCCATGCCGGCGTCAATATCGGCGTCGGTCGGCCTGGGCTTTTGCGCGAGCAGGCCGATAGCGCTCATCACCTGGCCCGATTGGCAGAATCCGCATTGCGGCACGTCGATCGCGACCCAGGCCTTTTGCACTGCCTCGGCGATGGGACCCGAAACGCCTTCGATCGTCGTCACGGTTTTGCCCGCCACGGTATCGATCGGCGTGACGCAGGACCGCCGGTTCTTGCCGTCGAGATGGACGGTGCAGGCGCCGCATTGCGCAATGCCGCAGCCATATTTGGTGCCGGTCAGCCCGGCATGGTCGCGGATCACCCAGAGCAACGGCGTGTCGGGATCGCCGTCGAACGACATCTGCTTGCCGTTGAGGAGGAATTCGACCGCCATGCCAGCGTCTCCTTAGTGTTCGCTTGAGAAGGTTAGCCACGCAACGCTCCACCGCCAAGCGTAACCTGTTTTTAGGTCCCCACCGCTAAGCCGGCGGCGATGGTTCAACTCCGCTATCCGTTGGTCGACCCCTGTCCGCCGCGCCTCAGCGAGCATCTCGACGTGCTGATGCGCGTCGAGCAATCGGGCATTTATTCGAACAACGGGCCGGAACTTCGCGCATTCGAGGCGGAAGCGACCGATCGCCTATTCGGCGGCCAGGGCGCGTGTCTCGGCGTGGCCAACGCGACCCTGGGGCTGATGCTCGCAATCCGCCAGGCGGCGGGGCGCGAGCGCGGCGCGGGCAAGCTCGCTTTGATGCCCGCCTTCACCTTCGCTGCGACCGCCCAGGCTGCCGAATGGTGCGGACTGACTCCGTTGCTCGCCGATATCGACCCCGACGACTGGTCAATGTGTCCTGCAGCGGAGGAGCGCCTGCTCCAGAAACATGCCGGACAGATCGCGGTCGTGGTGCCCTATGCGACATTCGGCAATGCGATCGATCTCGACCGCTACGCCTGGTTGATGCGGCGGCATCAGGTCGGCGTGGTCGTGGATGCGGCCGCCTCGCTCGGCACGATCGATGCCGACGGCCAGGGATTCGGCGCGGGCGCACCGTTCCCGGTGGTCTATTCGCTTCATGCGACCAAGACGTTCGCGGTCGCCGAGGGCGGGTTGATCCATTGCGGCGACCCCACCCTGATCGACGAACTGCGGGCGATGGCCAATTTCGGTTTCGCCGGCAGCCGCTCGGCGGCCATGCCGGGAATGAATGCCAAGATGTCCGAATTGGTCGCGGCAATGGCACGGCTGAAACTTGCCCAATTGGACGAGGTGGCCGCACGCCGCGCAGACGTCGAAGCGGGCTATCGCGAAACGCTCGACGGCATGGCCTTGCAGGCGGTCGAGGGCGCGCGCCGCGCTCTCCAATTCATGCCCGCGCTGCTCCCCGACCGGATCGATCGCGACCGCTTCGTCGCCGCGCTGGCGGCGGACGGTATCGGCTGCGGCTCCTATTTCAGCCCGCATCTCGGGCAGCAATCGTGGATTCGCGATCATGCCGTCGTCGGTTCGACGCCGGTCGCCGATCGCGTCGCCGATCGCATCGTCTCGCTCCCCATCTCCGATCGCATGACCGTGGCCGATGCGCGCCACATCGCGGCGCGCGCCAATGCAGCGATCCGCGCGCAGGGCACACCCGCGAGCGCGCGTGACGCCGACGCGATGCTGATCGTGGGCGGCGGCCCTGCCGGGACCGCACTGCTCACCGCGGCATCCAAACAGGATCGCCTCGTTGCACTCGCTCGGGCGGGCCTGACCGTCGTCGAACGCGACGATGCGCTCGGCGGCGGGCGGCTCGGGCACTATGCGATTTCGTCGGATTCGACCGCGGAGACCTTTCTGTCGGCGGTCAGGAACAATCCGCACCCGGAGATCGCCGCGCTGATCGACCATCCCGCGGCGCAGCAGGTCGCCAGGTTCGCGGATGCGCTTGGGGTACCGTTGAGCGATGCCGGTCCGTTGCTGCGGGTGACCGGCGACCGGCTCGGCGCGATCGTCGCGGCCAATGGCGGGACCGTCGCGACCGGGCATGACGTGATCGAAGCGCGGCGCTCGCCGCAGGGCGGCTGGACGACGCGGCTGCGGCGGCTGGCCGACGGCAGCGAGAGCGAGCGGCGATCGCACAATATCGTGATCGCGACCGGCGGGCACCAACCCCTCGACGCACTGGTGGCGTGCGAGGTAGCGGGCGCCCCTTTGCACCGCCTTGCCGATGGTCGGCTGATCCAGTCCGATGAATTGCTCGCTCTGGGCGGGCTTGATCGCGCGGCCGATTTGCTGGGCAGCAAACGCAATCCGAAAGTGGCGGTTATCGGCGGCTCGACCAGCGCGCTCGCCAGCGTCGCATTGCTGTTGCGCAGCCGTCCCGGGATCGCGTTCGGCGCGGGCGGCATCACTCTGCTCCATCGCCGGCCGCTGCGGCCGTTCTACCATAGCGAAGCCGCCGCGCGGGCGGACAATTTCACCGATTTCGGGCCTGATGACATCTGTCCGGTATCTGGCTTCGTCTATCGCCTCGGCGGTTTTCGCCTGGAGGCCCGCGAGCTCGTGCTGCGCATGCTGCAGGTCGACGGCCGCGCGCCGGATCCCCGCGTCGCGGTCCATCGGATCGCGGACGACGATGTTGAGGCGCGGACGATCGTCGAGAATGCCGATTTGGTAATCGCCGCATTGGGCTATCGCCCGCGCGCCTTGTCCTTGCTCGAAGCCGACGGGACGCCGGTCGCGCTCGCCGCGCATGCCGGACGGCCGATGGTCGACCGCTATTGCCGCATCCTCGACGCCCATGACCAGCCGATCCCCGGCGCGTTCGGCATCGGGCTCGCGGCAGGGTTCGTGCCCTGGGGCCGGATGGGTGGCGAGGCGAGCTTCCGCGGTCAGGCCAATGGCCTGTGGCAATGGCAGAACGATGTCGGCCAGATGATCGTCGATCAGGTGCTGGGTGAGCGGCAAAGGGCCGTGGCATGAGCGGCCCGCGCGCCAATCCGACGGTCAGCGTGGTGATGGCCGCCTATAACGGAGCGACGCTGATCGGGGAGACGCTCGACAGCCTATGGGCACAGAGCTTCACCGATTTCGAGGTGATCGTGGTTGACGACTGCTCGACCGACGGGACGCTCGACCTGTTGCGCGGCTGCTCCGATCCACGGCTTCGCGTGATCGCGGCCGAGCAGAATGCCGGCCCGGTGCGCAGCCGCAACCGCGCCTTCGCCGAGGCGCGCGGGCGCTATGTTGCCGGGCTCGACCAGGACGATATCTGCCTGCCCGGCCGATTCGAACGACAGGTCGCCTTTCTCGACGCACATCCCGACATCGCCCTGGTCGCGGCGAGCGCGGCGATCCTCGAGAACGGCGCGGTCACGTCGAGCATCAAGTCGCCGGTGACGACGCCGCGGCTGGTCGAATGGCTGCTTTGGATCGAAAATCCGTTGGTCTGGTCGACCGTCATGCTGCGCCGCGACCGCGTTTCGCCCGATGGCGAGTTCACCCGGCCCGATTATCTCTACGCCGAGGATTTCGACCTCTATCACCGCTTGGCGCGTCAGGGAGGGATCGCGCGGATCGACGATCCGCTGCTGCTCTACCGCAAACATGGCGGCGGCGCGTCGCAGCTTTATGCCAAGACGATGAGCAGCAATGCGATGCGGGTGCTCGCGGAAAGCTATGCCGCCGAGGGGTTCGACGACGCCGAGGCAGGAGCCAAGTTGGTCATCGAGCATTTGATGCGCGCCGTGCCTGTGCCCGACCGGAGTGTGCTCGAGCGACTGGGCCACACGATCGGCGCGCTGCAGGCGCATTTCATTGCCACGCGGGAGGTTGATGCGGACAGCCTGAGAATGATCCGCTGGGAATCGGCGCTGCGCTGGGGCCGCGTGGTGCGCACCGCGCTCAAGGCCGGCACGATCGGGCTGATGGCGGCGATGGCGGTGCGGCCCGACCATCTCGGCATGGGCTATTCGAGCATGGAGGAACTGGTCGGCTCGCGGCTGATCGGCGGCGCGCGAACGGCCGTCCGGAAAGGCCGCGCCGCGTAAGGCGCCGCCTGGGCGAACGGCAGCATATCGCTTGCCATCGACCGCGCCGCGCGCGATGCCTCGTCGGATTTCCAGAGGGGGCAAAGTGTCGAACGCTACCGGCCACGTCGACCTGATCAAACCGCTTACCAGCATCCGCTTCTTCGCCGCCTTCGCCGTAGTCCTTTATCATTCGGGCGCGGCGTTCGCCGCCGCCAGCCCGCACATCGCCACGCCGCTCAAGACATTGTTGTTGAACGGCTATCTCGGCGTGACCTTCTTCTTCGTGCTGTCGGGATTCATCCTGCATCTGACCTATCGCGGCAGGATCGCGACATCGAACCAGCTCAAGAGGTTCGGGATCGCACGCTTCGCCCGGCTCTATCCGGTGTATCTGCTCGCCGTGCTGGCGATGCTCCCGTTCGCGACGCTCAAGGGCTGGGCGGATGTGCCGCAATTCCTGCTGCTGCATTGGTGGATCCCCAATGGCGCGCTCGGCTGGAACGACTGGAACATGCCGACCTGGACGCTCTCGGTCGAATTCTTCTTCTATCTCTGCTTTCCGATCATCTCGCGTCTGGCCGAGAAATTGGGAAGCGGATCTTTATTGGCGTTGATCGCCGCCTTGCTCGCGTTCGCCGCGATCACCGGCAGTTCGGCGCTGATCGACAATCAGTTCGCACTGTTCGCCTGGATGAAGTGGACGCCGGTGCCGTTGCTCCGCTTGCCCGAATTCCTGATCGGCATAGTCGTCGCCGAATTGCATCTTCGGGGGCACAGGGCGCGGATACCCTCCTGGCCGATCGCCTTGCTGTTGGTTGTAGGCCTGGCTGTCGCCACCTCGCCACGCATCGCCGCGTTCGCGACCGCCATGTCAGCGCTGTTGATCATGGCGATCGCCGGCGACCAGCATTCCCGCTTCGCCCGCGCCCTGAGCGTACGTTGGTTGGTCCTGCTCGGTGCCGCGAGCTATGCCTTGTACCTGATGCATCAACCGGTGCATTTCGCGGTGCTGGCGCTGCTCAAATCGTCCAAGGCGATGGTCGCGTTGCAATATCCGATCCTGATCGCTGGATCGATCGCGCTGTTCCTGTTCTACGAGGAGCCGGTCCGGGAATGGATCCGAAAGCGGGCGGCGATGAAGCCGTCGATCGGCGAAGAGATTGCGGCGCATCCGGTGTAAGAGATCGGCGCCGACGGTGGAACGTCCGCCGGGCTGGCGCAAGTTCCGGACAGTATACTCGTCGCACGGCAAGCCGTTAGAGGTCCAATTGCGGATATCCCGATTATCCGGCATTCTCAGCGCATGACCCTGAAGCGAAACCGTACTCCACAGGAGAAGAAGGCGCTGAGCCTGAAGAGGGATTGCCGGCAATCCTATTTCGCCAGCGGACAAAAGGGTGCGCGCAAATCTATCCCCCTGAGGAAGGCGTTGGAAAACCGGCGCAACCGCCACAAGAACGACCAAGCATTGGTCGTGGCCTTGGAAGGCGGCGATCTTGCCCTCGATCTCGTCGAGAGTTCTGCGCGACATGACGTCTACAGAGCGGGGGGTTGGGTAAAAGGTCCGGACCGCCCTTTAGGCGAAGCGATCGATCTCCAGGAACGCAAACGGGAAATTCGCGTCGGCCGCAAGGAGCGCGCGCGGACGGCGCGAAGTTGGGTAAGTCTCTAGGCCCGCATTGGGCGACAGGGGTTTGCCGCAATCTCGCTATCGCGGCAGTTCACAAATCCCGGAAACAGCAAAAAGCCCGCCGGTCTTGCGACAAGCGGGCTTTTTGAATTTGGTTGCGGGAGCTGGATTTGAACCAGCGACCTTCAGGTTATGAGCCTGACGAGCTACCGGGCTGCTCCATCCCGCGCCAAGCGCCGACCGCCCCATAGGAGGGGGGAGGAGCGGCCGACA
>NZ_BCYX01000023.1:0-7500 GCF_001598415.1 Sphingomonas mali NBRC 15500 | reverse complement strand
CGCAGATCGGAACGATGAAGCTGACCGAGGAAATCGACGCGATGCGCACGATCGGCGTGTCGCCAATGGAGGCCCTGGTCGTACCGCGCGTCCTCGCGGCGGTGTTCATGATGCCGTTGCTCGGTTTCTATTCCGCTTTGATCGCGATCATGGGCGGCGGCCTGTTGTGCTGGATCACGCTCGACATCCCTCCGGTCACCTACATCCAGCGCATTCGCGAGGTCGTGCCGATGAGCGACGTCTATGTCGGGTTGATCAAGGCGCCGGTATTCGGCGCGATCATCGCCATCGCCGGGTGCTTCCAGGGCATGTTGGTCGAAGCCGATGCCGAACAGGTCGGGCTGCGTACCACCGCGGCGGTCGTCCAGGGCATCTTCCTGGTGATCGTGCTCGATGCCTTCTTCGCGGTATTCTTTTCGTCGGTCGGATGGATTTGATGGCGGACGACGACATCGTCATCCGCGTCCGCGGGTTGAAAAACAGTTTTGGCGAGCAGGTCGTGCATGAAGGGCTCGATCTCGACGTCCGGCGCGGCGAGATAATGGGCGTGGTCGGCGGATCGGGCACCGGCAAATCGGTGCTGATGCGGTCGATCATCGGCTTGCAGGTGCCCGATGAGGGCGAGATCACGGTGTTCGGCGAGCCGACGATCGATCTCGAGGAAAATGAGGCGGTCGAGATTCGCAAGCGCTGGGGCGTGCTGTTCCAGGGCGGCGCGCTGTTCTCGACGCTGACCGTCGCCGAGAATGTCGAAGTGCCGATCAAGGAATTCTATCCGGGTCTGAATCCCGCGCTGCTAGACGAGATTGCGTCGTATAAAGTGGTGATGACCGGCCTCCCCGCCGATGCCGGGCCCAAATATCCGGCCGAGCTGTCGGGCGGTATGCGCAAGCGTGCCGGCCTCGCCCGCGCGCTGGCGCTCGATCCGGAATTGCTGTTCCTCGACGAGCCCACCGCGGGCCTCGATCCGATCGGTGCCGCGGCGTTCGACGAGCTGACCTTGTCGCTGCAGCGGACGATGGGGCTGACCGTGTTCCTGATCACGCACGATCTCGACTCGCTTTATGCGATCTGCGACCGTGTCGCGGTGCTCGCCGACAAGAAAGTGATCGCGGTCGGCACCATCGACGAACTGATCGCGTTGGATCATCCGTGGATCGAGGAATATTTCAAGGGGCCCCGCGGCCGCGCGGCGGTCGCGACGCAAGAAGCGGGCACGGGCAAGGCAGGGGCTGACTGATGGAAACGCGTTCCAATCATGTGCTGGTCGGCGGGGTCGTGTTGATCCTGCTCGCCGTGCTCGCCTTGTTCATGGTGTGGATCTCGCGCTTCGGCGCCGAGGGCAAGCGCGAATACGATATCCTGTTCAAGCAATCGGTCGACGGGCTGGCCAAGGGGTCGGCGGTCAATTTCTCGGGCGTGCCGATCGGCCAGGTCAAGGACATCAAGCTCGACGCCAAGTCCCCCGAATTCGTCCGGGTGCGCGTGTCGGTCGACGACAAGACGCCGATCCTGCTCGGCACCACCGCGGCAATCCAGGGCAGCTTCACCGGTCCGTCGACCGTCCAGCTTGACGGTGCGCAGGCCGGCCGCCCGCTGATCGACTGCTCGAACAGCGCCTGCCCGTTGGGCGTGCCGCTGATCCCGGCCAAGCCCGGCGGCCTCGGTGCGCTCCTGTCCAACGCGCCGCAATTGCTCGAGCGGCTGACGACGCTGACCGAGCGGCTGACCGCCTTGCTCAGCGACCGTAACCAGGCGTCGATCGCCGGTATCCTCGACAACACCAACAGGCTCAGCAAGGCGCTGTCCGATCGCGGGCCGGAAATCGCCGCGACCCTGGCCGAGACCCGCATCGCGATTCAAAAGGCAGGCATAGCGTCGCAGCAGATCGGCGAACTGGCAGCGACGACCAACGGACTGCTCGCCAATGACGTCAAGCCGACCCTGGGCAATCTGAACAAGGCGGTCGCATCCGCGCAGAAGTCGATGGACACGCTGGATGCCGCGATCGGCGACGCACGACCAGGCCTGCAGAGCTTCTCCAAACAGACCATTCCCGAGCTTGGACAGCTGATCCACGACCTGCGCCAGATGTCGCAGTCACTGTCGTCGGTCGCCGACAAGGTCGATCGCGGCGGTGCCGGATCGATCGTCGGCAGCCCGAAGCTCCCCGATTACAAGGGCAAGTGAGATGACGAAACGCCTTCTTCCCCTGCTCCTGGCCCTATTGCCGGCTCTGCCGCTGGCGGGCTGCCTCAGCTTTGGTGGCAAGCCGCCCAAAGTGCTGCTGACGATCAATTCGACAGCGGCGTTGCCGGTCGGATCGACGCAGAATTCGGCGAGCGCCAAGACCGTGACGATCCAGGTCCCGGTGGTGCCGCAATCGCTGGCGGTCGCGCGCGTGCCGGTGCAGACTGGCGACCAGCTCGCCTATGTGACCGATGTCGCCTGGGTCGAAGCGCCGCAACGGCTGTTCGCGCGGCTGATGTCGGACACGATCGCCGCCAAGACCGGCCGCGTCGTGCTGACCCCGGCACAGTCGTTCAGCGACCCGGGCGCGCGCCTGTCGGGCGAGCTGCGCAATTTCGGGATCGACGGCAGCACGCACGAAGCGGTCGTGTCGTTCGAAGGTTCGCTGATCAGGAGCGATGCGGGCAAGGTCGAGAAGAAGAAGTTCGAGGCCCGCGTGCCGGTAGCCCAGATCGACGCCAATTCGGTCGGCCCCGCGCTCAACCAGGCCGCCAATCAGGTCGCCGGCGAAGTCGCCGATTGGGTTGGCAGCTGAGCGCGCTCGTCAGGTCTTGCGGCGAACCGGAACCGGTACGTTGCAGATATCGGCCCCGCCGGCGGGCACGGTGAAGAACGGCGGTTCTCGGTTTTCGCGGGCGTGAAGGTAACGCGCGAAATCGGGGCTCGCAGGCGCGAGATATTCGAAATGCGGGCGCTCGCCCGCTGGTAAGGCGCTCGCCAGCCGTGCGCTGACGATCGGGGTCGGCTTCTGACCGTCGCCATAGAAGCCGAGCTTGCCGGTGCCGCGTTCGAGCGAGGACAAAGCATCGATCCCCTCGATCACGCGCCCGACCAAAGCGATGTTGCGGTCGAGCGCGCGCGGCGCATGGCCGATCACCGCGTAGAGCTCGGCGCTGCTGCCGACCGATGGCGCGAGATCGCGGCCGACGCCGACCATCGCATAGCAATGCGTCAGCCAGCTGCGCTTGCCGTCGGACGCGACCGGCCAGCCATCGGCGGTGAAGCCTGCGATCGACGCGAAGCTGTCGGGCCGGGTCATGCGCACCACCGGCAGGCCCCCTGCCCGCGTATATTCGCTGGGCCCGCTATCGGCGATGCCCTCGGGCAGTTTCTTCTTCTCGGTGACGTCGCCCCATTGCGCGACGTAATTGTCCTGGATGCGATAGACGCTGGTGTCGTCCCACCATTTCTTATTCGCGAGAATGCGCATCCGCGCGACGTGCCGGGGCGCGAAAGCGGGCGCGAGCTGGACGATCACCTTGCGACCGTTGGCGAGCGTGAAGATCAGGATGTCGTCGTCCGCGATCGTCCGCCACGAAGCGGCCGGCGCCTTGTTGGCGATCTCGGTCGGCGACAGCGGCGGTTTGGCCGCGGGCTTCTTTTGGGGAGCGGCGGCGGGCTGGCCGGCGAGCATGAGAGCGAGCGAGAGCAGGATCGGCATGGACCGGAAGCTGCCACAGCCCCGGCCGATCCGGCAAGCGCTTGCGTGGACGCGCAGGTATCTCTAGGGGCGACGCTTCCCGGCAATGCGGAGCGGTGGCCGAGTGGTCGAAGGCGCTCGCCTGGAAAGTGAGTATACGTCAAAAGCGTATCGAGGGTTCGAATCCCTCCCGCTCCGCCACTTGCGCCCTCCTCTGGGCTCCCCAGAACACCCGTACCTCCTAAAGTCCCTCAGAACTTTTGGATTTCACCGTCCCATCGGATTTTACTCAATCCTACCTCTTCCCACCACAATGTGGCGGGAAAAATGGAGGGCATTTCGGCGATGGCCGTCATTCTGAATCTGGAGGTTAGCGCACAGGAAGGTACTGGTTCCGCTAGACCATACTTCCACGGCATCTGAGCGGCGCAGCACGAGGTTGCCGTCCGGCTGGAACGAAGCGAACGCGGTGCCGCTGCCCGATCGCGGTCGCGGTCGCGGTCGACATGAGCGTCTGTCCCGGTCGTGGTCTATCTGCGCGAGCGCGCAGCCCGCCGCGTGCGTTGGAAAAGTCAGTCTCAAATCGGATCGAATCAGGTCACGAAGTGTCGCTTGGCGAGGGTTCGAGTCCGAGCTTGGGAACGATTTTTGGGGTGGGATCGCGGAGGGGCCACGGGTCGCTAGTACGAGCTGAAGGGCGTGCTCATGGGCAGCGGCGACCGAATCTCGCGGCACTATTACGACCCGCACGAACTCATGCAGGCATAAGTGGGACAAGCGACAATCGCATATATCTGGCGTGGGGGGCCGCCTGCGTCGCGCACGCGCCCATGTTCTTCAATCGGCCGGCATTCGACCTAGCGAGTGCGGTACCGCCCACCTTCACACTCATGCCCGAAGGCGGCATATATGATGCGTTGAAGCAGGACTATGCGGCGATGTCGGGCAGCCTCATGAGAGCGGCGCCTCCATGTCGCCCCACCGTCTTCGGCAGGCAAACTTGTCAGACGCCCCGCGCAACGGCCGTCGGGATCATCATGATATTGTCAGCGGGGTGTGGTCCGAACTGCCTGGCTCGAATGTGACCTCGGCGTTCGACCTCAGCTGACAGGCCCTTGATCCATCGAGGCTGATCCCGCGTCGCTCCGGTCACCGCCTGGTGGCAGTCTCTCCGATCCGCCGGCCAACGACGCGCCAGGTTTTTCGTCTACGAAAAAGTGGGAAGCTGCCCATGCCAGGCCGTGGGACCGATTGTGGTTTATCCACGCAACCGCCGGGAACATTACCTCTTCAATAGCGCGCCCGGCAGATCGCCAGGGATGCCAGAGGAAATGGAAGAGGATCCCTTGATGGCGGCGATCAGTGCGGAACGTAATGCGGTTGCTGTCGTGGCGACCGAACCCGAGACACAGTCGTCCGAACAGAATTTCAGGTTCTACGACAACCGCCAGAAATATCTGATGTTCGTCAACACCTGCTCCGAGAAGTGGGTCGTCGCCGAGCGCGTTGCCCGCGAGCTCAAGAAACTGAAGCCAGCGCCGCCCGCGGTGCGCTTCTTCGACGCCGGCATGGGCGACGGCACGGTGCTGGCGCGGGTGATGCGCTCGATGCACGAAGCCTATCCGCGCTTTCCCTTCCTCATCGCCGGCAAGGAAATCAGCCTCGAGGACGTCCGCCTGACGCTCGACAAGATGCCCGATCGCTTCTTCGAACACCCGGAGACGGTGCTGGCGCTGACCAACATTTCCTATGCCGAAGCGCCAAATCTGATGCCGACCAAGCCCGAGGCGCGTGCCGGGATGACGTGGAAGGCCGTGGCGCTCAAGGGCAACACCACCGCCGAGTTCGAGCGCCAGATCCTTGAACTGCAGCCGTTTTTGGCACGGAATTGGAAGACCAGGGTCTCCGAGAAAACCGGCAGCCTGATTCCCGAGACGCCGACGACGCTGATCCTCTATCGCGAGGATTGCGCGTTCATGCTCGCCGACGTGATCCCGCAAAAGGACCAGCCGGTCGCCGACTACGATCTGGTCATCGCCAGCCAGCCGTTCCGCCTGAGCGCCGCGACCGACTTCAAGGCCAAGCGTGTACTCGCCCCGCTCGCCCGCGCATTGCGTCCCAACGGCCGACTGCTCGGCATCCACTCCGCTGGCAACGATCCCGGGCTTGAGATCGTCCAGATCGTCTGGCCGGGCGAAGATCCGTTCACTACCTCGCGTCACGCGCTGCTCGAAGCGACCAAGCAGGCAATGGGCGCAGACGCCGGCAATTTCCGCTTCGATGCGCTGCCCAGCTCGGAGGCCCTGTTCCGCTACGAGATGCACACGCTGCCCGACGAGATCGACAGCGAAAGCGCCTCGATCGGCACCTCGACTTTGCTGGCCGCCTGGAATGCCGCGACCTATGTCGCGCAAATCGATGACGAGCGCCTCGGCGAAGCGATGAGCAAGCCCCTCTATCTCGAAGCCACCCGCAAGGTGCTGCGCAAGAACGGCGAGCTCTGGTTCAACGACGAGAGCTACGTGATCAGCCGCAATCCGACTGCGGCGTGAACCATCCGAAATATTTGTAAAAGGGAGAGCCTGATGGCCCGCGACACCTATCTCTTTACCTCCGAATCGGTCTCCGAAGGCCATCCCGACAAGGTTTCCGACCAGATCAGCGACGCGATCGTCGATCTGTTCCTCGCCAAGGATCCCGAGGCGCGAATCGGGTGCGAGACGCTCACCACAACGCAATTGGTCGTCCTTGCCGGCGAGATTCGCGGCAAGGGGATCATGGACGAAGCCGGCAATTGGGCACCGGGCGTCCAGGAAGAGGTCGAGCAAACCGTCCGCGATACCGTCCGCAAGATTGGTTATGAGCAGGACGGTTTCCACTGGAAGACTTTGCGCTTCGAGAACAACCTTCACCCGCAATCGGCGCATATCGCGCAAGGCGTGGATGCCTGCGGCAACAAGGACGAAGGCGCCGGCGACCAGGGGATGATGTTCGGCTTCGCTTGCGACGAAACGCCCGATCTGATGCCGGCCACGCTATATTATTCGCACCGCATCCTCCATCGCATGGCCGCCGATCGCCATGCCGGCGCGGCGCCGTTCCTCGAGCCCGATGCCAAGAGCCAGGTCACGCTTCGCTTCGAGGACGGCAAGCCGGTCGCGGCAACCGCGATCGTCGTCTCGACCCAGCATGCCAAAGGCTATGACGAAGGCGACAAGCAGGACGAACTGCATGCCTATGTGAAGACGGTCGTCGCCGACCTGCTCCCTGCGGAATTGCTCAGCGACGAAACGGCCTATCATATCAACCCGACCGGCAGTTTCGAGATCGGCGGCCCCGATGGCGACGCCGGCCTGACCGGGCGCAAGATCATCGTCGACACCTATGGCGGTGCGGCTCCGCACGGCGGCGGCGCCTTCTCGGGCAAGGACCCGACCAAGGTCGACCGCTCGGCGGCATATATCACGCGCTACCTCGCCAAGAACATCGTCGCGGCCGGCCTCGCCAAGCGCTGCACGATCCAGCTGGCCTATGCGATCGGCGTCTCCGAACCGCTGTCGCTCTATGTCGACACGCACGGCACCGGCGTGGTCGGCGACGACAAGATCGAGGCGGCTATCCAGGGCATCGAGAAGCTCGGCGGCATGACCCCGCGCGGTATCCGTACGCATCTCGGCCTGAACAAGCCGATCTATGCGCGCACTGCGGCATACGGCCATTTCGGCCGTGACCCCGATGGCGACTTCTTCCCGTGGGAACGCACCGATCTGGTCGACGATCTCAAGGCCGCACTGGCCGCCTGAACCGCAATTTTTCGAGGAATAGATTTA
>NZ_BCYX01000022.1 GCF_001598415.1 Sphingomonas mali NBRC 15500 | reverse complement strand
GGGGCCCCTCCACCGCTGACCTCCTGGCTTGTTGCTCGTTCGTCGCGGGCCCCCTCCACCATCGCTGCGCGATGGTCCCCCTCCCCGTTCCGGGGAGGATTTCTTTGATCAGTCCCCCACCGTCCGCTGGATCAGGTCGCGTAACCATATCGATGCCGCGTCGGCGTCGCGCTCGACCGGATGGAACAGGAAATGCCGGTCGATGCTCTGTTCGATCGGCAGTTCGACCGCGCGCACGTCGAGCTTCGGTCCGTAAGCGGCGATCAGCCGCGACGGCAGGATGGCGACGAGATCGGTTCGCGCGACCGCCATCAGCGCCTGCAGATAATGCGGCACGACCGCGGCGATGCGGCGATGCAGACCCTGACCCGCCAGCCAATCGTCGACCGGATCGCTCGTCGCGCCCGCACCGATCACCGCGACATGCGGCGCATCGAGCATTTCGAGCACCTGCCGCCAGGTTGCCGGCTGCCCGACATGGACCGCGAGCAGATCATGGTCGTCGAACAATGGCGCCATGCGCAGCCCGGCGAACAAGACGGTATCGGTACTGATCGCGAAATCGAGCGTGGCGATCACCGGATCGTTCGGCCGCGGCCAGGGAATGAGGTCGATCCGGCAGCCTGGCGCCTCGCGCGCCATCGCCTCGATCAAGGGTGCCAGCAAGGTCGCAGCAACGACGTCGGGGATCGCCGCCCGGAAAACGCGCTGCGCCGCTGCCGGGTCGAACGCCTCGCCCTCGTACAAGGCAGCTGCCTGCTTGAGCAGGGCGCGGACGGGATCGGCCAGCGCTTCCGCGCGCGGCGTACGCTTCATCCCCGCCCCGCTGCGTACCAACAGAGGATCGCCGAAATCCTCGCGCAGGCGAGCGAGGATACGGCTCATCGCGGGCTGCGAAACGGATACGATCTGCGCAGCTCGAGTAACGCTGCCGCTTTCGATCATCGCCAACAGGGCACGCAGCAAGTTTAGGTCGTAGCGACCGATATCCAGTTCAGACATGCGCGATATCAGAACTATTCATTTCTCTGATAGTCAACCCGACGGCATGCTGTTCTGGGATCAGGAGAAAGTCATGAGCGCCGAGCGGAACAAGCAGGTGATCGAACGCATCTATGCCGCGCTGGCGCACGGCGACCGCGATGTGTTCGCGGCATCGGTTCATGCGGACTATGTCTGGCGCTTTCCCGGACATTGCAGCTGGTCGCGACGGTTCGAGGGACGCGATGCGATCCATCGCGACTTGCTGCGTCCTCTCTTCGGACTGTTCTCAACCGATTACACCGCCCGCGCGATCAACCTGGTGGCCGAGGGCGAGACCGTGGTCGCCGAAGTGCGCGGCGACGTGATGCTCAAATCCGGCGCGCGGTACGACAACCATTATTGCTTCATCTTCCACTTCCGCGACGGCAAGATCGCCGAAGTGGTCGAATATTGCGACACCGACCTCGAGGAGCGCGTGCTCGGCAATTACGACGCGGTGCTGGCCGCTTATCAAGCCGCCGAACAGCGCTGAGCCGTCCTACCACCTTAGTGTGTTGCTACACTATGTCACTTATGGTACATGATCTCCGCAGAGGAGGAGTGCCATGTATAGTGAAAGCGATCTGGAGGGCGCGGTGGCGGCGGGTGTGATCCCGCAGTCGGCTGCCGACGCTTTCCGCCAGCATATCGCCGCGATGCGCGTGTCGCCCGCGGTCGACGAGGAAAGCTTCCGGCTGCTGACGGGGTTCAACGACATTTTCGTCGGCATTGCCATCGCGCTGTTGTTGACATCGATCGGGTGGCTCGGCGGCTGGGTAAAGACAGGCTTGGGCGGGTTTGGGGTCGCGGTCGCGGCCTGGGCGTTGGCCGAATATTTCACCCGCGTCCGGCGCATGGCACTTCCCAGCATCATTCTGCTGCTCGCCTTCGCCGGCGGCGTAGCGGCGACGATGATCGGCACGTTGGCCGACCTCAATCCCGATTGGAGCGACCAGACGAACGCGCTCATCGCGACCGGTATCGCGTTGGTGACCGGGGGTGCGACCTGGCTGCACTGGAAGCGGTTCATGGTGCCGATCACCGTTGCCGTGGGCGCAGCAAGCGGGGTCGCTGCCCTGGTCGCGCTTTATGTCGCGGTGACGCATGTCAATGAGGATGGCATCTTCCCGTTGGTGTTGATCGGCGGCATCGGTACCTTCGCGCTTGCGATGTGGTGGGACGGATCGGACCTGACCCGCACGACGCGGCGCAGCGACGTCGCCTTCTGGTTGCATCTCGCCGCCGCGCCGATGATCGCTCATTCGGTGTTCCACATGCTCGGCGTGTTCCAGGGCGAGATCGGGATTGCCCAGGCGCTGATCGTGATGGCGCTGTACCTTGTGTTTGCCTTCATCGCGCTGGCAATCGATCGCCGCGCACTGCTGGTATCGAGCCTGGCCTATGTTCTCTACGCCCTGTCGATGCTGTTCCGGCAGGCAGGTGCGGTCGAGCTGTCGATGGCCTTCACTGCCTTCGTGATCGGATCGGCGCTGCTGACGCTCTCGGCCTTCTGGCACCCGATGCGCCGCGCGGTGATCGGCACGCTGGGCAATCTCGGTAACCGCCTGCCGCCGGTACAGATGCCTGTCGCGGCCTGACGCTCGACGCTTACGCGCCCCTTGTCATCAAAGGCGCGACCCTACCCGGCGGCCTATCCGGTCGCCGGGTTTTTTGTTCGGTATTGATCCGACCGCCGGCTGACGAACAGTCGGCGGAAGTGGTCGGTATGGCGGGCGGGCAGAAATGACGGATATCCTTGGCGTGGAGCTCAGGCTCGAGATTATTACCCGTCCACCGAACGCCGCGAGCTGGTCGAAGCGAAATCGGGCCAGGACGCTCAGGCCAAGACCGATCGCGCCACCGCGATCGCCATCGATCCCAAGGTTGCCGATCGCGCGAAGAAATACGGCCTGGAGGGATAGCGGCGGCAATCGAAAAATTTTCCGTCGCCTGTCGAATCCGCTCCCCCTGGCGCGTCTCCGCGGTACGATCGCATTCCGGCGATCGCGGGAGATATCCGATGCATTACATGATCCTGATCTACGAGGACGAGAGCGTCTATGGCGACAAGAGCGATACGCCAGAGATGCAGGCGATCGTTGCCAAGCACTGGGACCTCGTCAGCGACCTGGGCGACCAGTACAAGACCGGTGCCGGGCTCGCGATGACCTCCGCGGCGACGACGGTACGCACCGTTAACGGCAAACAGACGATCCATGACGGCCCCTTCGCCGAAACCCGCGAACAACTCGGCGGCTATTACGTGATCGAGGCGGACAATTTGGACGACGCAATCGCGATCGCGCGCCGGGTGCCGGTACGTTTCGACGGCTCGATCGAAATCCGTCCGTTGCTCCACCCGCCGGGCAAATGATGATCGAAGCGGTGCTGCGGGCGGATGGCGGGCGAATCACCGCCGCGCTCGCCGCCCGCTTCCGCGACCTCGACCTTGCCGAGGAAGCGCTGGCGGAGGCGTGCGCGCGGGCGGTTTCCGCCTGGGCCGACGCCTTGCCGGCCAATCCGGCGGGCTGGCTCTATCGCGTCGCGACCCGGGTCGCGCTCGATAGCTTGCGGCGCAATGCGGTACGCCATGCGACCACCCTGCCCGCGCCGGAGCCCGAACCGACCGTAGAGGATTTGATGACCGCCACGCCGTTGATCCCCGACGAACGGTTGCGGCTGATCTTCGTCTGCTGCCACCCGGCTATCCATCCCGACGCGCGGGCGGCGCTCACCCTCAGGCTGGTGTGCGGTCTTTCGGCACAGGAGATCGCGCGTGCCTTCCTCATCGCCGAACCCACGCTGCTCCAGCGGCTGACCCGTGCCAAGCGTAAGATCGCCGATGCCGGCGTGCCGTTCGAGGTACCCGGCCCCGATCATTGGGGCGAGCGGCTCGATGCCGTGCTGTCGACACTGGAAGTCGCTTATGCCCACGCCCATGCCGACGGCGCCGGCACCGGCCGCCATGCCGGTTATGCCAACGAGATGCTGGGCATCACCGCGACGCTCGCGGCGATGCTCCCGACCGAATCCGAGGTGCAGGCACTCGCCGCAACCGTCCGCTTCGCCGAGGCGCGCCGGCCGGCACGAGTCGATGCCGACGGGATGATGGTACCCCTCGCCGAACAGGATCCGATGCTGTGGGACGCGCCGCTGATCGCTGAAGCTCGCCGCTATCTTGCCAGGGTGCTGAACCGCGCGCTGGGAACTCGCGGTATCCAGGCACTGATCCATGCCGAATGGTGCGCGCGGGGGTCGCTCGCCGCTCCGCCCCCCTGGCCCGCGATCCTGACTCTTTACGACGCGTTGCTCGCGTGTCGCGACGATCCCGTTACGCGCCTCAACCGTGCGGTGGCGTTGGCTGAAGTGCGCGGACCGGCGATCGCCTTCGAGGAGGTCGATGCGCTCAGCCATGCCGGCCTGGCTGATTACCTTCCCTATCACGCCTTGCGCGCCGATCTGTTGTTGCGGCTCGGACTGGCCGACGCCGCATGCCGGGCCTATGGCGCCGCCCTCGCCCTCGCACCGGCAGGCGCAGAGCGTCGCTGGCTTGAGCGCGGCCGGTCCAAATGCATGGATTGAAGCGGCTTTCGCGATGAGCGGACCCGGAACCTTTGGCGTACCGCGCGGTTGAAGTTGATTAACGTGTCAGCTGCACGACACGACGAAGGGGACCGGGTGGATCGCGAACTACGTCACGCCGATGCGAAGTCGGAAAACGATCGATACCGCCTGCTGGTCGACGCGATCACCGACTATGCGATCTACATGCTCGATCCCGACGGAATCGTAACCAACTGGAATGCAGGCGCGCAGCGTTTCAAGGGCTACGCCGCCGAAGAGATCATCGGTCAGCATTTCTCGCGCTTCTATTCGCCTGAAGATCGCAGCGACGGGTTGCCGGAGCGTGCGCTGACCATAGCCCGCACCGAAGGCAAGTTCGAACAGGAAGGCTGGCGGATCCGCAAGGATGGCGAGCGGTTCTGGGCGCACGTCGTCATCGACCCGATCTGGGCGAAGGACGGCACGCTGATCGGTTTCGCCAAGATCACCCGGGACCTCACCGAACGCCGCGCCGCCGCGGAGTCCTTGCGCCAGAGCGAGGAGCAGTTCCGGCTGCTCGTCCAGAGCGTGACCGACTATGCGATCTATCGCCTCGATCCCGAGGGTCATGTCGCCAGTTGGAATTCGGGCGCCGAACGCATCAAGGGCTATACGCCGGCCGAGATCATCGGCTCCCATTTCTCGCGCTTCTATACCGAGGAGGACCGTCTGGCCGGCGAGCCCGAACGGGCGATGTCGATCGCGCGCGAGCATGGCCGCTTCGCCGCGGAGGGTTGGCGGGTTCGCAAGAACGGCACCCGGTTTCGCGCCAGCGTGGTGCTCGACCCCATCCGCGACGACAAGGGAAAGCTTATTGGTTTCGCGAAGGTCACGCGAGACGTAAGCGAACGAGAGGATGCGCAGCGCAAGCTCGACCTCGCGCGGGAGGCGCTGTTCCAGTCGCAGAAGATGGAAGCGATCGGTCAACTGACCGGCGGTGTGGCGCATGATTTCAACAATTTGCTGATGGCCATCCTCAGCAGCCTGACGCTCCTCGAACGACGCGTTTCGCGCGACGCGTCCACGCAGAGGCTGATCGACAATGCCCGGCAAGGCGCCGAACGTGGCGCCGCGCTGACGCAGCGGATGCTTGCCTTTGCGCGGCGCCAGGAGCTCAACCCGGAACCCGTCGATGTGCCGGAACTGGTCCGCGGCATGAACGACCTGCTTCAGCGCACGCTCGGTCCGTCGCACCCGATCGGACTGCAATTCCCGCTATCGCTCCCCTGGGTGCTCGCGGACGCCAACCAGCTCGAAATGGCCTTGCTCAATCTCGCGGTGAATGCTCGCGACGCGATGCCGGACGGCGGGGCCATTTCGATCACCGCCAGCGAGGCGACGGTCGAGGATCGGGCGATCGAGGGGCTCGCCCCAGGCCGGTATGTGAAACTCGCGGTGATCGATACCGGCACCGGCATGGACGCCGCCACGTTGGCGCGCGCGACCGAGCCTTTCTTCACGACCAAGGGCGTCGGCAAGGGAACGGGGCTCGGTCTGTCGATGATCCATGGTCTCGCCGAGCAAATGAAGGGCGAGCTCGTACTGCGTAGCATGGTCGGACATGGCACCACGGCCGAGCTGTGGCTGCCGGTCACCGACATACGCCGAGGTGCCGCCAGCGCACCGACACCCCCGCCCGAGAAGATCGACCAGCCGCGCGACCTTCGCGTCCTGGTCGTTGACGATGACAGTCTCGTCCTGATGAACACCGCCGCCTTGCTCGAGGACATGGGATGTGTCGTGACCGAAGCCAGTTCCGGGGCGGAGGCATTGGCCTTGTTCAAAGACGCGTTTGCATTCGACCTGCTGATCACCGACCAAGCCATGCCGGGCATGGTCGGTACGCAATTGATCAAGAAAACGCGCGAGATCGTCCCCGACCTGCGGATCATCCTGGCGTCCGGCTATGGCGAACTTCCCGAGGCCGCGATTCACAACGTCATCAAGCTCGCCAAGCCGTTCGGCCAGGCGCAGCTCGCCGCGGCGATCCGCAAGGTGGAAATGGAGCAACAGGCTTTGACCGACGCCGATCGTGCACCGGCCGCCATCGCCGCGCTATAACAAGGCAATAACTCTTAATAGAGCCAAATATCGTCAGCATATATCCATAGTTATAAAGCCCCGAATTTGGATTTCTTTAGTAAACGTTAGTCTGTTATTTTCAGGTGCACGATGTTACGCCAGCCTTCATGGGGCGGACATCGAAACTCTTATACACTAGCAGCCTGCTATGCATCGCGTTGCCCATATCAGTTGATGCACAGGCAAGCGATGGACCGCCACCTTTCCTGTTCGCGGCTGGCTCGCCGGCAACGGGAGACAAAACGGATGGTCCACAGGATCAGTCACCGCAAACAGCGGATGACATCATTATTTACGCATCCAGGCAGGGCATATTGCCGGGTATTCCGCCGGAAAACGAGCTCAACGAACAGGATATTGCCGCCTACGGCGCCAACACGGTCGGCGATCTGCTCGATCAGGTAGGCGGCGCGGCCGATTCGTCCGGCGAAGGCCCCGTGATCCTCATCAATGGCCGGGAAACCACCGGACTGAACACGGTAAACGACCTTCCGACTGAGGCAATTCGCAAGATCCAGGTGTTGCCGCAGCGGGTGGCTGGTCGGCTGGGCGAACGCCCAACCCGGCGAGTGATCAATGTGGTGCTCAAGAATAACCACCGACAGATCACCGGAAATGCGGAGGGGACTTTTGCAACGGCGGGCGCCGGGCGAAGCTACAAAGCCGAAATCAACTTATTGCGGCTGAAGGACGGCAACCGCGACAGCCTGGTTTTCCGCAGCGAACGCGTCGATCCGCTGTTTGAAAGCGACCGCAACATTGTCAGCGACCCGTTGATGGCGCCCTATGATATTCGCGGCAATATTTTCGCGTCCACGATCCTGGGAACGGAGATCGATCCGGCGTTGAGTGCGCTGGCGGGACAAATGGTGGCTATAGTACCGGTGCCGGCCGGTGGCACGGCGCCGACACTGGGTGCGTTGGCAGCCAATGCCAACCGACCCAACTTTACCGATGTTCGCGATTTTCGCACGCTTGCTGCCGGCAAGCGCACCTTCTCGGTGAACGGCAATATGGCGCGACAATGGGGAAAGACCGCGCTCTCGCTCAACGCGCGCTCGGAATGGGTGAGCACGGACTCGCAGTCGGGTCTTGCCGGCGTGTCGCTATTGCTGCCCGCCGGTACGCCATTTTCGCCGTTCACACGCGATGTCAGGATTGCTCGCTACGTTGGCGATGCGCTCCGCCAGCAGGGTCACAACGCCAATCTCGAGCTTGGGGGCGATTTCACGACGCCGGTGGGCGGCTGGAATTTGCGCGTTGCTGGAAACTGGCAACACCTTGCCGCCAGGACCGATAGCCAGGCGGCGTTCGATCCAGCCCTGCTTCAGGCCGCGGTCAGTGCCGGCACGGTCAATCCGTTCAGCGCTTTGCCCACCGACCTGACGGTGCCGCGGAACAATTTTTCGCGCTCACACAGCGACAATGCGTCGTTGCGGGCGACGCTTTCGGGACGGGTGTTGAACCTGCCGGCAGGCGCGATGCGCGCCGCGGTGACGGCGATGGTGCGGAGCGACCGGCTCAATGGGAGGTGGGAATTCCTGTCGGTCCCGAACGTGACGAGGTTCACGCAAAACGAAGCGGCCCTTTCCGGCAACCTTCAGGTTCCTCTCCTCGGCGACAAGTCGCCGATCGGCAATTTGGAACTCGACCTCAATGGCGCGATCCGCCGGCTCAACCGGATCGGGACCGTCGAGGATTTCGGCGCCGGCCTGGCGTGGCAACCGGCCAGGTCGCTGAATTTGCGCGGTTCGTTCGACATGCAACGGCAAGCACCATCGGCCCAGACGCTCAGCGACCCGCAAATCGTCTACGAAAATTATCGGATTTTCGACTTTGTCACCGGGCAGACGGTCCAGGTCCGCTACATTACCGGCGGCAACCCCAATTTGCCCGTTGCCAGGCGAAGGATTTGGTCAATCGGCGCCACCTATCTGCCCTTCAGCGACGCGAACCTCATCCTGTCCACCGAATATTCCAGCCGGCGAACCACAAATCTTCAGTCGACACTCCCCCCTGTCAACGCGCAGGTCCAGGCGGCATTTCCCGATCGCTTCGTTCGCGACGCCAACGGCGTTCTGACGCTCGTCGACAGCCGGCCGGTCGCCTTTGCCTATGACAATAGCGACCAATTGCACTCGCGGATCGACTTTCATGGCTCGCTTGGAAAGCCCAGCCGGAAACGCGCGGCCGGCTCGGGAAGCGATTCCGACGGAGCTTTTTCGTTCGACGGTCGGGCGCGCTTCAATTTGAGTATCGAGCACAACTGGATCATTCGCAGCGTGCGTCGGGCCCAGCTTGGCCTGCCCGAGGTCGATTTGCTGGCCGGGGGCGCGACTGGATATGGCGGGGGCCTGGCTCGGCACACCGTTCGAGTTTCGGCCAACCTCGCCGGTCGGGGTGTGGGAATGCAGCTTTACGGTACCTGGCGCAGCGCGACGCTGATCAGATCCGCCGAAACGCCATCGCCAAGCGACATTTATTTTTCAGCCCAGACCAATATCGATATGCGGCTTTTCGCAGATCTCGGCACATTGGTACCAGACAGCGGCGTTCTAAAAGGGGCGCGTTTGTCGTTGTCGGTGACCAATCTCTTGGATTCGAAGCAGCGGGTTCGTGATGGCAACGGACTGACACCGATACGGTATCAGCCCTATCTCCTGAACCCGCTCGGGCGCGCAATCACGATCGGACTTCGCAAGGTATTTTGAGCCGAGGTGTAGCGGGAGCGGCATGCACGATAACTGAATCGCCTATGTCGCTCTATCAATCGTTCTTGCGAAAAGCCGGCGCTCACTTTCCACACGATGTTGTACCCACCGCTGGAATTAAAAAAGCCTCGCCAGTGTCAGCTGGCGAGGCTTTTTAAGTCAGTAAGCTGGCAAATCAGATCACCGGAACCGTGACCCAATTGTGGCTGCCGTCATTGAGGTTCGGAACCCCGACAGTCGCGCCACCATTGTACCAGACGGTGGTGCACTTATCGCCGGTATAGCCGTTCTGCTTGGTCCAGGCGCCGGGCAGCTTCGTCCCGGTCTTGCTCGGCGAGATGCAGACCACGACCTGACCGATGATCAGCGTGGCACTGGTGTCGAAGCCTTCGCCAGCATCCTCATGCGCGCGGAGCGCATTGGTCTGGTCGACGTTGATGGCAGTCTGCGCTTCATTGCCCTGCAACTGCGGCGGGTCGTAATAGGCGTCATGGTGCTCGGTGTAAGCGGGGGTGCCGACGAACTTGCAGTGCGGATTACCTTCGGCGCCGCCATGGAAAGGGTCACCCCACCAGGTCGGGAGGTTCAGCGGATCTTCGCCCTGCTTGGTGAAAGCGGCGCAATTGCCCCTGACGGCATCCTCTGATTCGCCGAAGTCGCCGGCTATCACGTAAATGCCGACCGCCGGATGGAAGATGTCCACGGCGGGATGATAGACCGCCTTGAGGATGTCGCAGCTGAAGGCATGGGCGTAGGTCGTCTTGAACGTTCCCATGAAATCATAGGTGCTGGCGCTGTAATGGCCGCCAACCGCCTGCTTGATCCCGAACATGTTGACGCTGCCGCCGTTGCGATAGGGATCGCCGAGAATTTCGACATGCGCGGGCGTAAAGGTGCCGGCGCCGACCAGGGTGCCGGGAATCGCGTCGGCAATCGAATGGGTGCCGGTTTCGACGGGTCCAGCGACCAGCGTCACTGGGCCGAGGACCACTTGGCCGGACCAGGTGTCTCCGCCTTCAGCGCTATCATGGGCCAATGCCGCGGCGTCACATGTCGTCTGCATTCCGGGAAGAACAACCTGCCCGGGATCGGCCGCTGGCGTCGGATCGACAAGGGTGACTGCGGCGAATGCCGGAATCGGGGCGACGGAGACTGCGAGCGCGACGATCGCACTCGCAGAGGCTCGAAAGGTCGAAATCATGGGGACACTCCTAAATTTTTCCACGAATTGATCATCTCCCATCGGCGACTCGCAGTTCGATCGGGAGTTGTGTGGAGTTTGTAGGTAGTAGACTCCATAGTAAATAGGACGTTTACGACTTTATGGTAAAAATATGGCCTAATTCGAAACCGAAGATATAAGATGTTATTCATGTATAACTTTGGTTATATTAATCGACATTAGTTCTTTACCATCTCCGGATTACTTCTTTCGCTGTTGATTTACCGACACCCCTCCCCCCGAAGTATACCGCCCTTCAGAGCGACATAAGCTATGCCCTAAGCTCGGAATGGGTATGCGCAAACGCGTCAGCGCATTGCGAATCGTTACGTTTCCGATCATGTTAGTCGCACTGCTTTGGCAAACAGCAGCATCACTTGGGGCCGCCTTTTGGCGGCCCCTGTTTTTACCCCACCCGATCTGCCGGCTTATTTCATCTGCCGCTTGGCCGAAGCCATCGTCGCCTTGCCATATGGCGGCTTGAGGCCGGCGAGCCTGGCGATATCGAAGCGCGACTGCCGGTACACCGTCTTGGCGTGACTGAACGTCCGGAACCCGTCCTGGCCGTGATAGGCGCCCATCCCCGACGGGCCGATGCCGCCGAACGGCAATTCCTCGTTCGAGATGTGGAAGATCACGTCGTCCAGGGTCACGCCCCCCGAGATCGTGCGATCGAGCACGCGCCGCCGTTCCTTGTCGTCGCTGCCGAAATAATAGAGTCCGAGCGGACGGTCGCGGCGGTTCACCTCGGCAATCGCGCCGTCGATATCGTCGTATCGGCGGACCGGCAGGATCGGTCCGAAAATCTCCTCCTGCATCACCGTCATGTCGTCGGTCGCGTCGCGGATAATGTGGAGCGGCATCTTGCGGCTGTTCGACGCCGCGAAATCCTCGTTCGCCGGGTTGACCGTCTCGATCGTCGCGCCCTTGGCGCGCGCGTCCTCCAGCCAGTCCTGCAGGCGCTGGTGATGGCGATCGTTGATGATCGAGGTGTAATCGGGATTGGCGAGCAAGGTCGGATACATCGCCGATACCGACTGCTTCAGGCCATCGACCACCGCTTGCTCCTGGTCGGACGGCACCAGCATGTAGTCGGGCGCCAGGCAGATCTGGCCAGCATTGAGCATCTTGCCGATCGCCACGCGTTCGGTGCCACGCTTCACGTCGGCCGATCGCCCGAAGATCACCGGCGACTTGCCGCCGAGTTCGAGCGTCACCGGCGTCAGATTGTCCGCCGCGGCATGCAATATGTGCCGGCCGATGCCGGTCGCGCCGGTGAAGATCAGGTGATCGAACGCCAGGCCCGAAAACTCCTTGCCGACCTCTGGCCCACCCGACACGAAGGCGAGTTCGTCGGCGGCGAAATAGTTCGGACAGACTTCCTCGAACAACGCAGCGACGCGCGGCGTGAACTCGCTGGTCTTGACCATCGCGCGGTTGCCCGCTGCGAACACGCCGGCCAGCGGCGCCATGATCAGGTTCACCGGAAAATTCCACGGCGAGATCACGCCGACCACGCCCTTGGGCTGGAACTCGATCCATCCCTTGGCGCCGAGCAAGCCGAGCGGCGCGGTGACCGGCCGGCGTTCGGGGCGCGACCAGCGGTCGACATGCTTCAACGCGTTTTTGAGCGGCGCGACCGAGGCGGCGATATCGGTCAGCATTGATTGCTCGCGGCTGCGATGCCCGAAATCCTCGCTCAATGCGTCGCAGAAGCGATCGGCATGGTCGGCGATCATCGCCGCGGCGCGCTTCAAGCGGTCCTTGCGCACGCTGAGGCTCACCGGCAGTTCGGCCATAAACGCGGCGCGTTGCGCCGCCAGGATGTCGTGCATCGTCATCACGTTGTTCCTCTCCGATACTTCACGCGCAGCCGATCGCCCCGGCGACCGGTATGATGACGCTGGCTTGGCCGGTGCGGTCGATCCGCAAGGTCGCGTCGGCAATCGATCCGCTTTTCGGTGCGCTGGCGTCGGTCTTCACGGTGGCCTGCAGGGTCGCCGTCGCGCCGCTGCCTTTATATTCGGTAATCTGCGAGTAGCCGAGACCGCCGATCCCGTTCTGCGCGCTGATCGGAAGGTCCACCGCCTTGCCGTCGATCGTCAGCCGCAACGACGCGGGATCGGTGGTCGCCATCGCAACCAGCGCCATGCTTGGCGTCCGCGTCCACAGGAATGCCGCGCAGCCCTTGGCGGGCAATCGCTGGGGCGGCAGCGCGCTGATCGCCAGGCCGTCGACCGAGGAAACGAGCGGGTCAATGACCTGCGGCGCGGGCGGTGGCCCCTTCGACGGCGCGTCCTGCCCAGCCGCGGGCGCGGTAATCAGCAACAGAGCGAGCGGTACTAACCTCATCGCCGTGCTTGCTATCATGCGTTGACGTTAAGGGTAAGCGGGGATCAGCCGGGCGCTTTCTTGCGGATCAGATAGCGATACACGCCGAACGCGTTGATCCCTAGCAGCACGCCATTCTGCGTGCCCAGCGCGCCGTCGCGCGCCAGCACCGCACCGGCGATCCAGCAGATTGCCGATCCGACGAAGATCACGAACCCCCAGCCGGTCACGCGGCGACCCGAATCGAGCGACACCATCAACGCAGCGATGATCCCGCTGCCCGAAGCGGTCCATTTGAGCACGGTGGTCAGTGTTTCCATCATCATCGTCTAGCGAACGAACGGCATCGCCGAATTGCCGCAAAACAATCCGCGCAATTTGAATTCGCCGCCACCCGCCACTAGATCGCCACCATCATTATTGCCGGAGCTTCTTCATGACCGCCGACCCGATCGTCATCCTGTCTTATGCCCGCACCCCGATGGGCAGCTTTCAGGGCACGCTGACCGGCGCCAGCGCGACGCAATTGGGCGCGACCGCGGTCAAGGGCGCGGTCGAACGCGCCGGCGTCGATCCCAAGCAGATCGAGCGTATCTATATGGGCTGCGTGCTCCCCGCCGGCCTCGGCCAGGCGCCGGCGCGGCAAGCGGCGATCAACGCGGGTCTCGGCGACCATGTCGAGGCGACCACGGTCAACAAGATGTGCGGATCGGGCATGCAGGCGACGATCATGGGCAGCGAGGCGCTCGCCGCCGGCTCGGTCGACCTCATCGTCGTCGGCGGCATGGAGAGCATGACCAATGCGCCGTACCTGTCGATGCGTCATCGTGGCGGCGCGCGGATCGGGCACGACGTGCTCAAGGATCACATGTATCTGGACGGCCTCGAGGATGCGTATGAGCCAGGCAAGTTGATGGGCGCCTTCGCCGAGGAAACCGCGCAGGAATATCAGTTCACCCGCGCCGCGCAGGACGATTACGCCATCGCCAGCCTGGAGCGCGCGCAGGCCGCACAGAAGTCGGGCGCGTTCGAGCGCGAGATCGTCGCGGTCGAGGTTGTCGGCCGCAAGGGCACCGATACGGTCTCGCTCGACGAGCAGCCGGCCAAGGGCGACGCGTCGAAAATCCCGACGCTCAAGCCGGCTTTCGCCAAGGACGGCACGATCACCGCGGCCAATGCCTCGTCGATCTCCGACGGTGCCGCCGCTCTGGTGCTGACTCGCGCCTCGGTCGCCGACAAGCTCGGCAAGAAGCCAGTCGCGCGGATCGTGGCGCAAGCCGCGCACGCCCACGCCCCCGCCAAGTTCACCACCGCCCCCGTCGCGGCGATGCAGAAGGCGCTCGACAAGGCCGGCTGGACCGTCGCCGATGTCGACCTGTTCGAAGTCAACGAGGCGTTCGCGGTGGTCGCGATGATCGCGATGCACGACCTCGGCATCCCGCACGACAAGATCAACGTCAACGGCGGCGCCTGCGCACTCGGCCACCCGATCGGGGCTAGCGGCGCGCGCATCCTGACCACTTTGGTGTCGGCGCTTCAGACGCGCGGTCTCAAGCGCGGCATGGCGTCTTTGTGCATCGGCGGTGGCGAGGCGACGGCGGTGGCGGTCGAACTCATCGACTGATCAACCACGCGGCGGTCGTAAAGGCCGCCGCGCAGGACCGCGTCAGGCCTTACCCATATCCGACGGGAGCGGCAGCGGCGGCAATTGCGCCAGCGCCTGGGCGATCGCGGCGCGCACCGCTTCGACGTGGCGCCGATTGTCGGCTTCGCTCATCGTTTCGATCATCGGATTATAGTCGGCCGGTCGGATCCCCTGCCCGTCCATCACCGCGAACCAGCTGGCGTCGCGAAACAGTTCGTCGGTCGATAAGACCAGGCGCCCCGACGCGCGGAACTGGTCGATACGGTAAGCGAGCGTGTCGGGGATCGGCATGTCGCGGCAATAGCGCCATAGCGGCTCGTCGCGGCCCGCCGTCATCTTGTAGTGCAGCACCAGGAAGTCGCGGACGTCGAGCATTTCCTGCCCGAACACGCGGTCGAATTGTTCGGCGACCAGCGGATCGTCGCCATGGCGCGGAAACAGCGCCAGCAGCTTCGCGATGCCACTCTGGATCAAATGGATGCTGGTCGACTCCAGCGGCTCGAGGAAGCCGCTCGACAGCCCGATCGCGACGACGTTCTTGACCCAGGAGCGTTTGCGCTTGCCGGGCAGGAAACGGATCGGGCGCGGCTCGGCGATCGGCTCCTCGCCCAGTGCGTCGAGCAGCGACTGGCGCGCGGCATCGTCGTCCTGGAACCGGCTCGAATAGACATAGCCGTTGCCGGTGCGATGCTGGAGCGGGATGCGCCAGCGCCAGCCCGCTTCCGCCGCGGTTGCGCGCGTATAGGGAATGACCCGGGTCTCGGCCGGGCTAGGCGCCGCCCAGGCGCGATCGCAGGGCAGCCAGTTGGTCCAATCCTCGAACCCGGCGCCCAAGGTCTGCTCAATCAGCAGCCCGCGCAGGCCCGAACAATCGATGAAGAGATCGCCGGCCACTTGGTCGCCGCGTTCGGTGACAAGGCGAGTGATGCAGCCATTGTCAGGATTCTGGTCGACCCGCGCGACCTTGCCCTCGATGCGCGTGACGCCGCGCGCCTCGGCATGGCGACGCAGATAGCGCGCATAAAGCCCGGCATCGAAATGATAGGCATAGCCCAAGGTCGACCGCAGCGATCGGGGATCGCCGACCGGCTTGGCGAACCGGCCGGCGCGTGCGGCTTGCGCGGTCAGCGAGAAATCCTCGGTCGCCGCCGCCGTCCCGCCCAGTCGGGCCCGGATCAGGCGGTGGAGAAACATCACTCCGTCGCCGGGCGGGCCAAAGGTGCCGAACGGATGGAGATAAACGCTTCCTTCGCCGTTCCACCCGTTGAACTGGACGCCGAGTTTATAGGTCGCCTTGGTCTCGCGGATGAACTCGGCCTCGTCGAGCCCGACGATCTGGTTGAACCAGTGGATCGTCGGGATCGTCGCCTCGCCCACGCCGATCGTCCCGATCTCGTCCGATTCGATCAGGGTGATGGTGCGACCCGATCCCTGCAGCGCGCGGCTCAGCGCCGCCGCGGTCATCCAGCCGGCGGTGCCGCCGCCCAGGATGACGATGTTGCGGATGCCGGTCTCAGCCATGTCGCTTCCCTAGCCCAGCATCAATTGGCTGGACAGGCGATGCGGCCGTCCGGCGCGGGGCGTTTGAGCGCGAGATAGACCGTGCTCCACAATTGCGCCGCGTTGGATTCGTCGACGTCGCGCCCGCTCGCGCCGAACGCGGCGACCTCGTAGCGGCCGCCGTCATAACGCCACGACCATAGTTCGGAACTCTGGACCTGGCGGGTCGCGGCGATGGCACGCCACAGACATTGCTGCGTCATCTTGAGCTTTGTCCGGACCGCGGGGGATATGTCGCTCCGCGCCAATTGTCGTTCGAGCCCCGCCGCCGCGAGCGCCTGGTGCCATGACCAGATCACGGTGCCGTGATAGGCATTGGGACCGAATTTGGCGGCGAGCGGATCGGGCGCGAAGGCAGGATTGGCCACCAGCATGCCTGCGCCCGTCATCAGCCCCGCCGGGAACGGATCGCCGATCACGGTCGCGGCGGTCGTTAGCGCCGCATCGTCGGGATGGTCGAACAGCAAGGCGAAACCCTCGTCCGAATTCTCGATCGGCACGGGCGCGCCCTGTGCGTCGAGCGCGATCGCGTTGAAGCGCAATCCTTCCTGGCCGATCGCCGCCGTCGCTGCGGCCGCGGGCACGCCGACTTTCGCGGCATAGGCCGAGATCGCTGCGCGCGCGCGGTCGGCGGGAATCGATATCGCGAACAGACCCGGCGCGCGCGATCGCCAGACCGCTTCGACGCTCGACAGCCTGGCAAAGGTCGCGCGGTCGTCGGGCGTCATATAAGGCGCGAGCAGGCCGGCGCGGTCCATCGCCGCCGCCGCGTCGAGCGCTGCCGGAACGAAAATCGCGTTGACGTCGTAGGGGAAGCGGCCGCCTCCCAGCCCGTCATTGCTGTCGCGCCATTGGCCGGCATCCATGCCCGGATTCAGCGATATCAGATTGGTCGGCGTCGGGTCGTCCGCAAAGGGTCGCGCGCGACGCAGGACGTGGCGCAGATTGCGCATCAGCGCGTCGCCCGCGCGTTCCTTGCCATGCCGCTGCGCCAGAAAGGCTGCGGCCCGGGCGCGCCCGCGCGGATCGTCGACCAGCCAGGCGCGCGCCACCGGCGCGAGCATGAAGTCGCCGTCGATCATGTTGTAATTATAGGTCGGCGCGTCGGACTTGCTTCCATCCGCTTTCATATGATCGAGGATCGCGAACTCGCCGATATCCTCCTCATGCGCGACCTGCCCCTTGTCGGACAAGCGTTCGAGCACCGAGCTCAATCCCGTCTCGACCGCGGCCGGTTGCAACACGGGCATCAGCAACCGCACCGACATCAGGGTGTCGCGTCCGAAATAGGTGTTGAAGCGCCACGACCCGGCGAGGAACTTCTCGCGATAGCTCAAGAATTCGAGCGCTCGCCGCGCACCGGGGTCAGCATTGGCCTGCGGGGTCAGCAGTCCGGCGATCGGCACAGGAGTCAGCGGCGTCTCCCCAGACACGGCGGTGATCGCGAGCATAACGCGACCGTCGGCACCCGCCACGATTCTGTGTCCGTCCCATCGGCCGCGGACAATCCGAACGCTCAGGCGGTAGCCGGGTGCGCCGTCGAGCCGATCGCGGGCCCAGGTCAGGGTATCGCCGCGCACTGTAACCGAGGTGAGCAGTTCCGCGGGCGCGGTGCCGAGCGCTTGATAATCGCGCAGTACGCGCACGCTCGACAACACCGCCTGCTTCGGGGTCAGACGCGGCGTGGCGATCGCGGCCATGAAGGAAACGCCGTGGAGCGATCGTCCCTTGGCGTCCATGACCGTCACCGGCGTGGCCGGCGACGGCATCGTCCATTGCGGCGCGCCCTGGACGTGGTCGAACCACAGGCCGACACCGCTATTCCCGGCCGGAAAGGCAACGATCAGACGCGGATCGCTTCCCGATCGCAGCACGATATGCGCGGCGACGGGCCCTTTGCGCACGAAGCTGTTGAGGTTCAGCCCTTCCTTCTGAACGAAAGCCGGATCGGTGCTGGGCGTAGTACGGGCGCCGAGCGCGGTGCCACAAGCCAGCGCCAGCAGCAGTATCGATCGAAGCCGCATCACTTGTCCTTCGTGCAAGATCACGCCAGCCCGGGAACGCCCCGGGCCGGCGCGCCCCCTTTACCTATCAGAACTTCGCCGTGATGCTGGCGAGAACGTTGCGCCCGACGATGCCGCGGCCATAGAAATAGCCGTTGACGATCGACTGGGTCTGGCCCTGGCGCGGATTGCCTTCGGTATAGCCGCGCGCATTGGTCAAATTGTCGACGCTGACGTTGAGGTTGATCTTGGACGACAGGTTGATCGAGCCGCCGACGCTGAACACGCCGTAAGCGGGCAGCGCGACGCCGTTGCCGGCATCGGCGAAGATCTTGCCGATATATTTGTACCGGCCGTAAATCTCGCCGAGCCCGCCCGGCAGGATGAATTGCGGCGTGACCGTCAGCAATTCTTTCGGCGTCCGTTCGGGCGTGTTGCCTTCATATTGCGGCTGCGCAGTGCCGTTGAACCGCAGATTCTGCAGCTGGGGATCCTGATACACGCCCGACAACGACAGTTTGAAGAAATCGACCGGTTTCAGATCGAAATCGAGCTGGATGCCCTTGATGTTGTCGTCGGCGGTCGCGTTGGTGACCTTGGTCGGATCGCTCGGATCCAGGAAGGTATAGCCCTGGTTGCGGAACTCCGTCTTGAACGCGACCAGCGACCCAACCAGCATCCGCGACTGGAACCGCACCCCGGCCTCGTACAACGTCAGATTGGCCGGCAGGTGCACCCCGCCATTGTCGCCGGCGCTGGTCTGGAAGCCGCGGGCATAGCGCGCGTAGACCGAGAAATTGCGGGTCAGCGTGTAGTTGATGCCCGCCGTCGCGGCGAGGTGATCGTAGCTGCCTTCCTGGCGCGTATACGTGCCGTCGAACGATGCTCCGAGCGTCGGAATGAGACCCGGCGTGCCCGCCGGTACCGGAGGATTGACCGCCGCCTGATTGCCGATATCGACCCGGTCCTTGACGTGTTCATAACGCGCACCGAAGTCGATGTGCAGATTGTCGCCGATCTTCAACTCGTCGTTGAAATAGGCCGAAATCGATTCGAGCTTGTCCTTGAAGATGCCCTGACCCCAGTCACCGTAGCTGACCATGCCATTGTTGGTCAGCTGGCCGATCACGCCATTCGAGGCGTTGAGCGCGACTACGTCGTAGATGTTCGAGCCATTAGTCACGTCGTTGATCAGCGACGCGGTGGCGGACTGATCGTTATATTTGGTGACGTTGTAATACATGCCGCCGACCGTCAGCGAATTGTCGATCGCGCCGCCGCCGAAGTCGAACGTCACGCCGAAATCGCTGCCGAAATCCTTGCTGTCGAGCCGTTGGTGGTTGAGCACCGTCTGCTGAAGCAGGCCATTGCCGTTCAGGGCATTGAGCGTCGCCGTGTCGCTGACGGGTATCACCTGCCCCGTCACCACGTTGCGGATGCCGAAATTGGTCGTGCCGTAGGCAGCCGTCCCAAGCGCGAGCAAGCTCGAAATCGGCGACGCGCCAGGGGTCAGATACGTGACCGCCGACGCCGGCGGCTGGCCGTTCGATCCGGGGAAGATGCCATTGAAGTCGAACGACGACTTCAGATAGCGCGCGCGGGCGAAGACGCTGATCTTGTCGGTGATCGGCTTTTCGAGATCGATGCGATATTGCGTGGTCTGGGTGTGGATACCATCGCTCAGGCTGAACGGCCGGAGGCACGTGCCGGTCGCGCAGGAATCCGGCACCAGGATCTGGCCGAACGCGCGGCCCGCGATGTTGTCGCGCAGCCCATTGAGCCCGGGGACGTCACCGATCTTACCGCCGTTCGAGGTGAACGGCATGTCGGCATAATAAGCGTCGTGCTGATCGCCCTTCTTGAAGGTGAAGCGCAGGAAACCGCCGCCGGCGAACTTGGTCTCCAGCATCGCTTTGAAATGGTAGGTCGTGTAATCGAAATCGGAGCGGCGGAATCCGGGGTTCGACGTCACATAGCCGCCGACCGAGAAAGCCACATTGTCCGCGAGCGGCGCCGAGAAATACCCGTCGGTGCGCAACTCGCCATAGCTGGTGCCGGTGAACCGCGCCATCGCGGTGGCGCGGTCGTAGCTGGGCTTGAGCGAGATGAAATTGATCGTCGCCGCAGCGCCGTTGACCGCCAGCACGCCCGACGTCCCGCCTTCGACCGCTTCGAGCCGATCGATCGTGATGTCGTTCTGGAAATATTCGTCGGCGCCGCCACCGCCATAGATGATCGGCATGCCGTCTTCTTCGAGCTGGATGAAGGTCTGGGCGCCGCCGCGCAGACCACGCACCGAGTAATTGTTGGAGACCGCACCCGCGGTGCCCTCGACGAAGATCCCCGGCACGAGTTCGAGCGCTTCGGCGGTCGAACGCGGCGCCTTGCGCTGGATGTCGGCGGCATTGGCCAGCGTGACGTCCGACGAGGAGTTGAACAGGGTTCGCTTGCCCGACGTGTTGCCGACGACGACGATGTCATTGAGCGTCTGGCCGTCCGATTGCGCCTCGGTGTTGGAGGGCGTCGCCTGATCGGTCGATGGAGGTGCCGACTGGGTGGCGCCGGGCGTTTCCTGCGCCATCGCCCCTGTTGCCGGGAGGATTGCGGAACCGACCAGCAACGCAGCCTTGAACCCGAGTCGGAGGCGGCCGCTACCCGTCGTTCCGCGCTGCTCAGCCGTGACGCACGCCGTCACAAAGCGATCGAAAACTCCAGACATGACATCCTCCCTTACGCATTTACGCTGTTGAGGCGGCGGCGCTATCCGTTTCTGAAATTCATTTCAATAGGAGATGTTTTTCTCATTTTGACGTTACGGAACCTGAGGGCTGCAGCGATAATGAAGCCGCGACGACCGTCTGCGAGAACGGACCATCGGAACGACGATGTCGGCGCCCGGCAAAACGCTGCCCGCGCCGTCCAATTCCAGGCGTAAAATCTGCCTCTTTGAAAAAGTTCCCCGATTTGAGACGAATGGAACCAGACACGATGAACGCCGACGCGCCCGGCGTCCCGCGGGACGCTGCCTCGGGCGTGTTCGAGAGCGATCGTCGAGCGCTCCGGATCAGAGGTCGATGCTGAAATACCGGCTGAAATTGATATCGATATAGGATCCAAACGGCGAGCAGGGCACGAACCCCGCACGCTCGTACAATGCCCAGGCCGGAGCGAACGGCGCGTTACTGCCGGTTTCCAGGCTGAGACGCCGATAGCCCCTCGCCCGCGCCTCGCTCAGGATATGGTCGAGCATCGCGCGCGCGACGCCGCGTCGCAACGCGGTCGGTGCGGTGCGCATCGATTTGATCTCGCCATTCTCGGTGTCGAGTTGCTTCAACCCGCCCATGCCGAGCAGATCGTCACCGTCCCACGCAGTCCAGAACGTCACGCTCGGATGCTTCAGCCCCGATAGGTCGAGCGCGAACACACTGTCGGGCGGCGAAATCTCGTGCATCGATCGCAAATGATATTCGACCAGCGCAACCACCTCCGGCCGCGAGACGTCGTCCACCTCGATCCGCATCACTCGATCGTTTCGGTCGGATCGACGCCCCATAGATGGCTCACTTCGACAAAGCCGCCACGCCCCGTCACGTCGAGATAGCACCAGCCGTCGCCGCACTTGCTCACGCGGCCGATCACGCCGGGCTCGGCCCGCCAATTGACCTTCCCCGCGAAGCGCGGCGAGTCGCGCAATTCGGCGATATCGCCCATGACCATCGCAGTGCGCTGGTCGCTGAGCAGGTTCGCCTGCATCCAGCCCTGCGTCCCGCCTGGATCCTCGATCTTGCGCCAAAAGGCGCCGCCACCCTTTTCCTTGTAATTCTCGATCACCTTCACCGGCAGCCCCTGGCGCTGATATTTCCAGCTGACCGGATAGATCCGGCTCGGGCCGGTGCGCATGAACGCCGCCTTGGCGTTGATCGACGCGAAATAAGGCGGCTTCTTTTCCACCAGCGCGGCAATCGCCGGCACCGCAATCGCAGCCGCCGCGATCCCCGACAACGCCCAGCCAATACGCATGGCCATCCCCCTTTTACGCCACAACCGATTCGCACCTATTGCGCAGGCACCGCAGTGCATCAACCGGATTGACCAAAACCCGCGAAGCCGCCAAGCCGATTGCATGGCCGGGTCAAAGCGCAAACCTCGGGTGATCGTGACGCGCGAACTGAGCGATGCGGTGATGGACCGCATGGCGCAATTGTTCGATGCGCGCCTCAATCGCCAGGATCTCGCGATGACCCGCGACGAACTCGTCGCCGCGGTTCAAGATGCAGATGTGCTGGTCCCGACCGTCACAGACACGATCGACGCCGACTTGATCGAGGCGGCGGGCGAACGCCTCAAGCTGATCGCCAATTTCGGCAACGGCGTCGATCATATCGATCTGAAGGCGGCCCGCGCGCGCGGCATCCTGGTCACCAACACGCCAGGCGTGCTGACCGACGACACCGCGGACATGACGATGGCGCTGATCCTGTCGGTGCCGCGCCGCCTGGCCGAAGGCGAGAAGCTCGCGCGGTCGGGCCAATGGAGCGGGTGGAGCCCGGGCGCGATGCTTGGCCACCGCATCGGCGGCAAGACCTTGGGCATCGTCGGCATGGGCCGGATCGGCCAGGCGGTCGCTGTCCGCGCGCGCGGCTTTGGCCTCGCCGTCCATTACCATAACCGCCATCGCCTGCCCGAAAGCGTCGAACAGGAACTTGCGGCGACCTGGCATGCCGATCTCGACGAGATGCTGGCCGGATCCGATTTCATCTCGATCCACACGCCGCATACCGACCAGACCGAGCAAATGTTCGACGCTCGCCGCCTGTCGCTGCTCAAGCCCGAGGCCTATATCGTCAACACGTCGCGCGGGTCGGCGATCGACGAAGCCGCACTGATCGACGCGCTCGAGCGCGGCAAGATCGCCGGCGCCGGGCTCGACGTCTTCGCGCACGAGCCCAAGATCGATCCGCGCCTGCTGGCGCTGCCCAATGTCGTGCTGCTGCCGCATATGGGGTCGGCGACCTTCGAAGCGCGCGCCGCCACCGGCGAGCGCGTCATCCGCAACATCCAGCATTGGGCAGACGGCCACCGGCCGCCCGATCAGGTGCTGGAGGGGTGGATCTGAGCTTGTCCTTGGCGGCCCAGCTGCCGAACCCGATCAGCTGACCAGCCCGGCCAGCCATTCGCCGATCATCGCACGCCCCGCCGAGACGGCGGTTGGACCCAGTCGGTCATGGGCATCGCGTAACGCATCGGGCGTTTCTCCTACCTCGGCGATATCGGCGCCGTCATTGGCGAGCCAATGCTCGAAACGCTCATCTTCACCCATCTCGGCATGGAATTGCAGCGCCAGCAGATTGCAGCCGCGTGCGAAGGCTTGCGCGTAAGGTGCGGTTGTCGCGAGCAATTCCGTCGCCCCGGGTACGTCGAATGTGTCGCCGTGCCAGTGTAGCAGGTCGACCCCATCGAGATGCCTCAGCGGCCCTGCTTTCCCCGCCTCGGTCAGTGTCACCGGGGCAAAACCAATCTCGCGCACCGGCCCTTTGCGAACCTCAGCGCCCAGCGCGGCGGCAATCAGCTGGCTGCCCAGGCATACGCCCAGCGTGGGACGATCGGCCGCCAGCCGACGGCGCAGCACCGCGATTTCATCGCTCAACCAGGGAAATCGATCGGTATCATAGACGCCCATCGGTCCGCCCATGACCACCAGCAGATCGGGCGACAGCGTATCGAGCGCCGCACATCCCGAATGGTGTGCCGCGACGCGCTCGATCGCATAGCCCGCGGCCTCGAGGGGCTCGCGATAGCCGGCAATGCCTTCGTGGTCGACGTGACGGAGGACGAGTGCGCGCTTCATCCCGTCAAGCTAACGCGTTCGTGCTGCAGCGCAACCAAGCTCCGCTTGGCCTGCCCGCCAATCCGTCTTTGCAATCAATCGCCGGTCAGGATGCGATCGACCAATTGCTTAACCGTGGGCACGAAGCCGTTCGAATAGAACGGATCCTTCTTGAAATTATACGCGCCATGCCCGGCGAACATCAGATTCTGGTCGACGTCGCCGCCATGCGCGATGTCCTGCAGGGTCTTCTGAATGCAGAAGCTGCGCGGGTCGGCCAGTCGCCCGGTCGAGTTGGTCTCGCTGTCGGCCCAGCTCGAGAACAGGCATTGCGACAGGCACCCCATGCAGTCGGCCTGATCCTTGCGGATTTCCGCTTTCTCGGTCGGCGACACGAACACCAATGTGTTGTCGGGAGTCTTGAGCGCTTCGGTGAAGCCATGGCCGAACCATTCGCGCGCGCGGAGCAGGTCGTTCCTGGTCACCCAGAAGTTCTTGCCCTTCACCCCGACATCGAGCTGGAACGTGTGGTCGCCGGCTTCCTGCGTGGAAAAGGCGATCTGGCGCTCGGACCGTGCTTCGAGCGCGCGCAGGAACGGATTGCGTACCGCCGACGAATAAAAGCCGGTCGGCGAGAAACGGTGCAGCAATACGGCACCTTCTTCGATCTGCGTCAGCCTGGCCTTCCAGGCTTCGGGGATCGGGCTTTCCTGCGTCAGCAGCGGCCGCGTCCCGAACTGAAACGCGATCTTCCCGAGTTCGGGATTGTCGATCCAGTCGTTCCAGTCGCGCAGGAACCACACCCCGCCCGCCATCACGATCGGCACATCGTCCGAAATACCGCCCTCGCGCATCGTCTCGCGCAATTCCTTGACGCGCGGATAGGGATCCTGCGGCTCGAGCGGGTTTTCGGCATTCGACAGACCGTTATGCCCGCCCGCCAACCAGGGGTCCTCATACACCACCGCGGCGAGCCATTCCGCCGCCTTCGAATAAGCACGCTTCCACAGCGCGCGGAAGGCGCGGCCGGAGCTGACGATCGGCAGATAATTGACGTTGTACGACGCGGCGATCTCGCTGAGCTTGTAGGGCATGCCCGCGCCGCAGGTGACGCCCGCGACAAGGCCGCGCGTACGCTCGAGCACGCCATGCAGCACCCGCTGCGCGCCGCCCATTTCCCACAACACGTTGATATTGATCGCGCCCTTGCCGCCGGCGATGTCGAACGCGCGCTTGACCTGCTGGACCGCGCCTTCGATCGCGTATTCGACCAGTTCCTCATGGCGCTCGCGGCGAGTCAGCGCCTTGTACACCTGCGGAATGATCTTGCCTTCGGGGTCGTAGCTGTCGGCGTTGACCGCGGACACCGTGCCGATGCCGCCCGCGGCGGCCCACGCGCCGGCGCTGGCATGATTGGTCGCGGCAACGCCCTTGCCGCCCTCCACCAGCGGCCACACTTCGCGGCCGTTATAGACGATAGGCGTCAAGCCCTTGAACACGTAACTCTCCTGTGATCGAATAACGCAGCCTATAGCGTTTCGCTGCCTATAGGCGAGCAAAATACTCTTCAGGACAGGACGCCTGGTCTGCCCAAGGCCTGCTCGTATAGGTGCGCATAGGCAGCGATCATCGCCTTGTCGTCATACTCCGCGATCGCCTTGGCGCGGTTGGCCTTGCCGATCGCCGCGCGCAGCTTGGCGTCGGCCGCCAGCGCCTGGATCGCGTCGCGCAGGTCGACCTCGCCCGAATGCGGCGTGATGTAGGGCCGGTTTTCCTCGCTCACCATGTGCGGAATGTCCCCCGCCGGGACCGAGGCGATCGGCAATCCCGCCGCCATCCCCTCGACCACGGAGATCGGGAATTGCTCGCTCAATGACGACAGCGCCATGATGTCGAACAGCCCGACATATTTGTGCGGATCGGGCAGGAATCCGGGCAACAGCACCTTATCCTGCATTTCGAGCGCACGCGCCGCCATCTCGATCTTCGCCCGCTCGGGCCCCTCGCCGACGATCACCAGCCGCACCCGCGCCGAACAGCCGGCTGTCGCGCGCACCAGCGCCGGCAGATTCTTGACCTCGCGCAGCCCGGCCAGCGCGCCGACGATCACTTCGCCCGGTTTGCGGACCAGCCCCGGAATCGCCTTGGGATCGGGCTTCTTCGCGTAGAGCGCGGTGTCGATCCCGTTGGGAATCCGGCGCAGCCGCGGCGCCGACTGTTTCCAGACATTGGTCGCGACCCATTCGAGCGTCATTGAGGGCACTACCACCGCATAAGCGGCGGGAAACGCCATCCGGCGATAGACCGCGCGCTGCGGCTTGAGCTTCATCGCTTCATCGGCGTTGAAGCCATCCTCGTGGTGAACGATCGGCGGCATGTTCTTGGGGAACACGCGCTTCGCCATCACCGCGTCGATCGCGCCCCAATTATAGCTCAGCACCAGGTCGAAGCGGCGCATATATTTGGCGATCGCCTCGTACCGGCCGACCGACGGACGCCCCGTCAGCGGCGGCGGGTTTTGCGCGATCTCGTAGCCGATCCCCGGCGCGATCGCATCGCGCGCAGAATATTGGTCGGGCATCCCTGACACGATCGTGTGCCGCGCGCGGTCACCGAACGCGTTGATCAACTGAACCGAGCGCGCTTCCTTGCCGCCCAGGTTGAACGAGGAATGCATGTGCAGGATGTTCAAGGGTGCGGGCAAAACTGGCCTCTATTCCGTCATGCCGGACTTGTTCCGGCATCCACCGTGCTGTGAAACACTTCGTTTCGGGCTCTAGCCGCACGGCGGACCCCGGAACAAGTCCGGGGTGACGACAGGAATTAGAGGCCAAACACACTCTTCGGCACATGCGTGACGCGGCACGTCAGATCCGCCTCGCCGCTCGCGACGACATAATGGTCGCCGGCGTCGGCGATGCCGGTCGTGAAGACGACGTTGTCGATATACATCAGGTCCTTGATCGGCTCGGTCAGATGCGGTGCCGGTTGGAGGAGCGGCGTGTCGCTAGTCGCAACGGTGGTCGACGGATCGCGCGCGTCGAGCAGCGACCAATAGGTGCGATAGATGCCGACCACGCCATAGGGCTCGACCCCATGCCACAAGGAGAGCCAGCCGCGATCGGTCAACACTGGCGGCGTCCCCCCGCCCATCCGCGCGGTGGCCAGCGTGGCCGCATGTGGCCGGATGCCGGGCTTGTCGTGCGGCTTCCAATGGAGCGCGTCAGGTGAGGTGGCGAGGTTGATCGACGGACCGGCGCGCCATTCGCTGCCCGGTGGATAAGCGAAATACAGGTCTCCCAGCGGCCGCGTCTGCGCCCAGTAATTGGCGCCGATCTGGTCCTCGAAGATCAGCATGTCCTTGTTCTGGTGATCGAGCACGATCCCTTCGAGCAGCCAGTCGCGCGCGTCGTTCGACGAATAGAGCGTGGTCGAATGCCGCTCCGGGCTGACCGAACAGGTGGTCATCAGCCAGCGATTGCCGATCCGGCTGATCCGGGCGTCCTCGACACCGTAGCATTGGTATGACGCGCGCGGTGCTATCGCGTCACGATAATGGACGTCGACCACCGACCGCCCCTCGGCATCGAGCTCGACCGGCAGCAACCACGACAGGCTAGTCAGCGCCATGACTTTCCACCCGCCGCCGCGCATCATGAATTTGCGCGGGTCGGCGGTATCGACCATCTCCAATGGCCAGGGATCGAGGCAGTATCTGCCGGCATCGGCGGCCGCGCCGTCGCTCGGCACCCAGCGGATCGAATGGATCTTCTGGTCGACGATCGGCGTCTTGAGCGCCTCGGCGATCCGCACCATCATCAGCAGATTGCCGTTGGGCAGCCGCGTCATCCCGGGATTGAATGCGCCCAGGCAATAGGTTTCGGCATCGATGCGCCCGGCCAAGGGCCCTTTGGACAGGTCGACGTCGAGCGGGCTGAAAACAAGCTCGTCGAACGGATAGCTCATTCGTCATCCTTGCGCAGTGGGGCGACGGTGATCTGCTGTAGGACCGCACGGCGCGGCTGGGTGAGCGCGTAATGGACCGCGACCGCGATATCCTCAGACCGTAACATCTTCTCTTCTTTGACCATCTGCTTCTGCTTTTCGGCGTCGATGTCGGGATAATGGAAGTCAGCCTGGGTAAAACCTGGCTCGATCAGGCAGACCTTGATGTCGCGATTGCCGAGTTCCTTGCGTAAAGCCTCGGCGAACGCGGCAATACCGGCCTTCATTCCAGCATATACGGTCGAACTCGGCCCCAATATGTGCGCCGACATCGACCCGATCAGCACGATATCGCCGCCCTTCCCCATCGCCTCGACCGCTTCGTGCGCGCTCATCAGATAAGCGGTGAAATCGGTCGCAATCGCATAGCGCAATTCGCGCCCGCTCATCTCGCTCAAGCCGCCGGCCGGGATCGCGGCATTGATCACGGCGATGTCGAGCCCGCCCAGCCGCGCGGTCGCGTCGGCGAAATAACGTTCGACATTGTCGTGATCCGCCAGGTCGATCGCACTGCCCTGGGCCGTGCCGACCTGCCCGATCGCGTCCAGCGCATCGTTGAGATGTTGCTCGTTACGGCCGCAGATATCGACGGTTGCCCCCTCGCTCGCCAGCAGCACGGCGATCGCGCGACCGATTCCGGTGGTGCCGCCGGTAACGATCGCGCGCTTGCCCTTCAGGCTCGGCTTGTCGGTGTGGGCGTCGGAAACGGCGCCGAGCCGCTCGATCAGGCTGTCGGTGGTGTCGGACACGATCGCTCTCCCTGTTGAGCGGGAAAGACGCGTCACGCCGTGGCGGGTTCCTTCGCCACCCGGTCGAGCAGGCGCTCGATCGCCGCCAGCGCCTCAGGCTCGGTCAGCGTCGGCGTGTGCCCGACATCGGGCACCGTCACCAGCTCGGCGCGGTCGAGCCGCTTCGCCATCTTCTCGGCGGTCGCCGCCGACAGGACGTCCGAGCGGGCGCCGCGCAGGATCAGCGTCGGCACCTCTTTGAGCGCGTCGAGTGCCCGCCACATATCGGGGCCGGCCTCGTTTCCCGGGACACGGAACGGCTCGGCTATCTTCATGTCGTAATCGAGCACGATCCGTCCCGAGCTGTTCAGGCGATACAGCCGTTTGGCCATCGCCAGCCATTCCTCGACGCCATAATGCGGATAGACGTCGCCATTGGCCTCCTGCACGCCACGCGCGGCGTGCATCCAGGTCGGCCAGGTATTGGCGCGGCCAACATAGGAGCGTATCCGCCCCAGCCCGGCCGGCTCGATCTCCGGCCCGACGTCGTTGAGCAGCACGCCGGCCAGTTTCTCGCGCCCGGTGCCCGCCAGCAACATGGTGACGATCCCGCCCAGCGAGGTGCCGAACGCGACATAGCGATCGATCGCCAGTTCGGCGAGCAGCGCCTCGACGTCCTGGACATAAGTCAGCGGGACATAGGACATCGGGTCCTTGGCATAGCCACTCTCGCCGCGTCCCCGAAGGTTGACGATGATCACTCGCCAGTCGGGCGACAGGCGCTCGGCAACGTCCTCGAAATCGCGCGCATTGCGCGTCAGGCCGGGGATGCAGACGATCGGGGGACGCCCGTCACCGTCGCCGCTACGCCCCGGATAGTCCCGGCAATGCAGCCGCACTTCGTCGTTGGACCACCAGTAGCGATTTTCGTAAGCTGACAATGGTTGCGTCCCCGCGGCCGGTCCACCCATATTGCCGCATGACCGCGCGACCGCAAGCTTATCGCCCCGAAACAGCAATCCTCGATCTCGGGGATGCGTTTTACGATCGCGTCACCGCGGCCGATTTTCCGCAAACGATCCTCCGGTATCGCAACGACAGGGCGGCGGCAGAGGTCGGTATTTTCCCCTCCTCCGTTCGTGCTGAGCCTGTCGAAGCACGTGAGCTCGGGACACGCCCTTCGACAAGCTCAGGGCGAACGGATGGACAGCAGCTGGTCCTGTCGGACGAGGAGTGGATCGCGCATTTCGGCCGGTTCGCGCCCTTGTCGGGCTCGCTGCCCGAGCCGCTGGCGCTGCGCTATCACGGCCACCAGTTCCGCAACTACAATCCGGATATCGGCGATGGCCGCGGCTTCCTGTTCGCGCAATTGCTCGCCGCCGATGGCCGATTGATGGACCTGGGCACCAAGGGGTCGGGTCAGACGCCGTATAGCCGGTTCGGCGACGGACGGCTGACGCTGAAGGGCGGGATTCGCGAAATCCTGGCGACCGAGATGCTCGAGGCGCTCGGCGTGCCGACCTCGCGCACCTTTTCGCTGATCGAGACCGGCGAAGCGCTCAAGCGCAACGACGAGCCCTCCCCGACGCGGTCGGCGGTGCTGGTGCGGCTCAGCCACAGCCATGTCCGCATCGGCACGTTCCAGCGCCTGGCCTATTTCCGCGACGAAGAGGCACTGCGCGTGCTGACCGGCTATGCGCTGCTCCGGCTATACGGCGAAAAGCCCGGCGACGATGCGCCGGCGCGCCTGCTCGACCTGGTGGTTGGCCGCACCGCGACGCTCGCCGGCAGATACATGGCCGCGGGGTTCGTCCATGGCGTGCTCAATTCCGACAATATCAACGTCACCGGCGAAAGCTTCGATTACGGTCCGTGGCGCTTCACCCCGACTTGGGATCCGGGCTTCACCGCCGCTTATTTCGACCATGCCGGGCTCTACGCGTTCGGCCGCCAGCCCGAGGCGATCCATTGGGACGCAATGCAGCTTGCGGTGGCGCTCCGCCCGATTTGCGAGGCCGAGCCGCTGATCGCGGTGCTCGATACGTTCGGCGACCGCTATCAGCGCGCGGTCAGCGATGCGATTCTGTGGCGGCTCGGTCTCACCCCGCGCGACCCCGACGGTGATCGCGCGCTGGTCCAGACGATCGAGCCGGTATTGCGCGGCACTGCGACCGGGATCGACCGCTTCTTCTTCGACGCCTTTGGCGGCCAATTGCCCGACAGCTATGGCGAGGCATGGGACGAGGTCCGCGGCGCGCTCGCCGCCTACGCACCCCGGTCCGACCGCAGCCATGCTTACTGGTCGGGCGAGCCCTGCTCGATGCTGATCGACGAGGTCGAGACGATCTGGTCGGCAGTCGACGAACGCGACGACTGGGCACCGCTCTACGCCAAGGTCGCGGCGATACGCGAAATGGGTCAGGCGCTCGCAGGCGAGCCGCTGGCGGCGGCCGCGGCGAACGGCTAGGGACCGTGATCGATGTCGGATGAACTTCTTTCTTACGAACCGGCGACCGGCGCCTTGCTGTGGCGCCACGCGATCGGCGATGCCGACGGCGAAGTCGCGGCCGCGCGCGAGAGCTGGGCCGAATGGGCCGCCAAGCCGGTCACTTTCCGTATCGAGACGCTGCGCCGCTACGCCAATGTCGTCCGCGCGCGCACCGATGCCTTCACCGACCTGATCGCGCGCGAGACCGGCAAGCCGCTATGGGAAGCCAAGACCGAGGTCGATTCGGTGATCGCCAAGGTCGACATCTCCGCCAGCGCCTTCGCCGAACGCACCGGCCAGCGCCAGCTCGATTCCCCGATGGGCAGCCGCATGGCGCTGCGCCACAAGCCGCATGGCGTGCTCGCGGTGCTGGGACCCTATAATTTCCCCGCCCACCTGCCCAACGGCCACATCGTGCCCGCGCTGATCGCGGGCAATGCGGTAGTGTTCAAGCCGTCCGAAAAGACCCCGGCGACGGGCGCGTTCATGGTCGACTGCCTGCACGAGGCGGGCGTGCCGCAGGGCTGCGCGCGATTGCTGATCGGCGGCCCGGCTGAGGGCAAGGCGCTGGCCGGGCATGACGGCATCGATGGCCTGTTGTTCACCGGATCGGCGCGCACCGGCATCGCGCTCAACCGCCAGTTCGCCGACCGTCCCGAAAAGATCCTCGCGCTCGAAATGGGCGGCAACAACCCGATCATCGTGTGGGACACGCCCGACCTCTACGCCGCGGCGATCGTGATCATCCAGTCCGCCTTCACCACCGCGGGGCAGCGCTGCACCGCCGCCCGCCGGCTGATCGTCGACGAAGCGCTGTACGAGCCACTGATGGCCGAGCTGCTCAAACTCACCGGCCGGCTGATCGTCGGCGATCCGCACACCGACCCGCAGCCGTTCATGGGCCCGGTGATCGACAATGAGGTCGCCGATCTGCTGACCGAAAGTTTCCTCGAGCTGATGATGCGCGGCGGCCGACCCTTGCGCCACATGGAGCGCCCGTTCGACGACAAGCCGTTCCTGACCCCCGGCATTCTAGACGCGACCGATATGGCCGACCGCCCCGACATCGAATTGTTCGGCCCGATCGTCCAGGTGATCCGCACGACCGATTTCGATCAGGCGATCGCGGAGGCGAACAACACCCGCTACGGCCTGTCGGCCAGCCTGATCAGCCAGAATCCCGACCTCTACAACCGCTTCTGGGCCAATGCCCGCGCCGGCATCGTCAACTGGAACCGCCCGACCAACGGCGCGAGCTCGGCGGCGCCGTTCGGGGGTGTGGGGTGGAGCGGCAACCACCGGCCGAGCGCTTATTATGCGGCGGATTATTGCGCGTATCCGGTGGTGTCGAACGAGGCGGACCAGGCGCGCGCGGCTATCGCAGTGGGGTTACGGGAGGGGTGAGCGGGCCGAGCTCTGAGGCAGGTGCTGCAATTCAGTGATTATTGCACGTTCCACTGCAACTCCGCAATTCTCTATATTTCATCTTCTCTTGAAATTCCGTGACACCCATAGGATTACACCGATCCAAAATACTACGACAGAAACTATTACAAATATTTTCACTACGCTCATTCGAAGTTCTCCCGCTTCACCGACGATCTCCGCACCGCCGTGCGACTCCATATTTCTTTGGCCAACCCAATTGTTCTGTTACAACGTAGCACTATAGCAATGCGATCAGAAAAATTAGGAATAGCATACAACAGATTCCCCAGAGAAAGCATGTCGACCAAAATGCGATCGGCTGTTCCGTTTTTTTGAAACTGTCGAAGCGCGCCGGCATCCGCCCGGTCACCAAACCCCGAATTACAATGCCGGCAAACAGTCCGACCCCAGCCAGGCAAATGATAATTGGGCCTTGTTCCGTCATCTATCCGCCATCCAGCTACTATCACATGTGGATCACGGCGAAGGCTGTCGCGGATTCGCCAACTTGGCAATGAAAACTATCTGATAAACAGAGAAATCATGCCCAATTCGAATGCACGGAGCATTCGGAGCTCCGGGGCGCGTCATCCGCCAAGCGAGGAGTTTGAATAGATGCCGCGCTTCTTCGTCATTTCTGGTTGTTCAGGCGGTGGTAAATCCAGCTTGCTCGCCGAACTCACCCGGCGCGGCTTCGCGACGATCGAGGAGCCGGGCCGCCGTGTTGTGCGCGAGGAACTGGCGTCGGGCGGCGATGCCTTGCCGTGGATCGATGGCATCGCCTTCGCGCGCCGGATCATGGCACTCGCCAAGCAGGATTATGACGCGTCAGACGCCCTGCCCGGCCCCATCTTCTTCGATCGCGGCCTGATCGACGCCGCCATCGCGTTCGAGCACCTGACGGGCGAAGCCGTGCTGGCCGATCTTGCCGCGCGCTATCGCTATGCCAGCCCCGTCTTCCTCGCCCCGCCCTGGCCCGAACTGTTCGTCTCCGATGCCGAGCGGCGGCACGATTTCGACTCGGCGGTCGCCGAGTATGACCGGCTCGCGGCCGCCTATCCGGTGCTCGGGTATGACGTAATCCTGCTGCCGAAGGTCAGCCTCGCCGAACGCCTCGCCTTCATCCTTGAACGGGTCGGGACGAGCTGAATCGACTTGCGACGAGATGTGGAACCCCTCCGCGATTCGTGAATTAGCCGGGATGTGAAGCCTGCCAACGACCCGTCCATTCCCGCCCGGGCGCTCCGCCTGAAGACCGAAGCCGGCAATTGCCTGACCATCGCGGTGGGCAAAAGCGATCCGGTATTCGCCGGCGAGTTGATCGACGAAGCGATGCGCCTGATGCGCCGGGCGCAGGAGCTCGCGAACGCGAAGACCGCGGCAAAGGACTGACGCCCACAAAGTTTCGCTATTCCAGCCAGTAGCAAGCGTCGGTTGCCCGTGCCGCGTCCACGGCCCATCTGCGCCGCATCATGGCGACACTTCTCGATCCGCACGCGCGTGGCCGCGTTATCCTGGTCGGTGCCGGCCCCGGCGATCCCGGCCTGCTCACCGTTCGCGCGGTCGACGCGCTGAAAAGCGCCGACGTCGTCGTGCATGACGGGTTGATCGACCCGGCCGTGCTCGACATCGCGCCGGCCGATGCGCACCGCATCTCGGTCGCCAAGCAGCGCAGCAAGCACACTCTGTCGCAAGACGCGATCAACGCGCTGATCGTCGCGCATGTGAAAGCCGGCTCGATCGTCGTGCGGCTGAAAGGTGGCGACCCGTTCATCTTCGGCCGCGGCGGCGAAGAGGTGGAGGCGGTGCGCGCCGCGGGCCTGCCGGTCGAGGTGATTCCCGGCGTGTCGGCCGCGCTTGGTTGCGCGGCGGAGGCGATGCTCCCCCTCACCCATCGCGATCATTCGTCGGCGGTCAGCTTCGTTGCCGGCCAATGCAAAGGCCTGGCCGATCAGAACTGGTCGGGGCTGGCCGGCAAGGGCCGCACGCTCGTCATCTATATGGGCGTCGCGACCTGCCCCGATATCGCCGACAAGTTGATGGCCGACGGCGTCGCGCCCGACATGCCGGTGGCGGTGCTGGAGCGCGGCACGCTCGCCGGGCATCGCGCGATCAAGACGTTGCTCGCCGATCTTGGCCCGATGGTCGAGCGCGAGAAGGTGCAGAGCCCGGCGATCATCGTTGTCGGCGAAGTCGTCGAACTGTCAGACGCCGAGGATAAGCTCGCGCGCTGGGCGAAGATGGCGGAGGCTGCGGCGTGAAGATCTTGACCGGTAACGACCTTCCGACGGGCGACGTGATCTGGTGGACCGGCAGTGGCTGGTCGCGCCATGTCGAGGACGCCGTGGACGTCGGGGATAAGGGTGAGGCGATCCTGCACGCCGAAGACGGCGCTTGCCGCGTCAACGGCGGCTATATCCTCGACGCGACCGAGACTCCCGAGGGCCCGCGCCCCGCGCACATCAAGGACCGCATTCGCGCGCTCGGGCCGACCGTGCGGCCCGAGTTGACGCTCAAGCCGAGTGATCCGAATGCGGGGAGCTGGGTAATATGATTTTCGCGCACGAAGACACGAAGACACGAAGAGTTTTTTCGCGCGGAGGCGCGGAGGACGCGGAGATGTTTCGCCCGGCTGCTTCAGCAGCCCTTCATCGCTCCGGGACATGCAATGATGGCGCGCACGCGCGCGCATTCGATCCATCCTCCTTCGCGCCTTCGCGTCTTCGTGCGAGCAAAATCTCCGCGCCTCCGCGCCTCCGCGTGAATCAAATCAGGGCCACCTACTGATGTACCGCTACGACAAATACGATCAGTCGATCGTCGACGCCCGTGTCGAGGAATTCCGCGACCAGGCGCGCCGCCGGCTCGCCGGGCAGCTGACCGATGACCAGTTCAAGCCGTTGCGGCTCAAGAACGGGCTCTACCTTCAGCTGCACGCGTACATGCTGCGCGTCGCCATTCCCTATGGCACGCTCGACAGCCGCCAGATGCGGATGCTGGGGCATATCGCGCGCAAGTACGACCGCGGATACGGCCACTTCACCACGCGCCAGAACGTCCAGTACAATTGGATCAAGCTCGAACAGGCCCCCGACATCCTCGCCGATCTCGCGACGGTCGAGATGCACGCGATCCAGACGTCGGGCGAAAGCATCCGCAACCTGTCGTCTGATCAATATGCCGGCGCCGCGGCGGACGAAGTGTGCGACCCCCGTCCCTGGGCAGAGTTGATCCGCCAGGCGACCACCTTCCACCCCGAATTCAGCTATTTGCCCCGCAAGTTCAAGATCGCGGTGACCGCGGCCGGCGAGGATCGCGCCGCGATCCGGCTGCATGATATCGGGCTCAAGCTGGTCAAGAACCCGGCCGGCGAGCTCGGCTTCGAAGTCTATATCGGCGGCGGCATGGGCCGCACGCCGTTCGTCGCGCCGTTGATCCGCGAGTTCCTGCCCGCCGACGACCTGTTCAGCTATATCGAGGCGGCGCTACGCGTGTGGAACCGCAACGGGCGCCGCGACAATATCCACAAACAGCGGATCAAGATCCTGGTCCACGACCTCGGCCAGGAGGAATTCACGCGCCAGGTCGAGGCCGAGTGGCAGCATATCCTGCAGAACGGCACCAACGTTCCGCGCGAGGAATTCGACCGCATCGCCGCTTATTTCGCGCCGCCGCCGTTCGAGACGGGGCTGAGCGAAGAACTCGACCGCAGCGATCCCGATTTCGCGGTTTGGCTCGACCAGAACGTCAAGGCGCACAAGGCGCCAGGCTATGCCATCGTCAATATCAGCCTGAAGCCGGTCGGTGGCATCCCCGGCGACGCCACCGCCGAGCAGATCGAGCTGATGGCCGACCTCGCCGAGCGCTACAGTTTCGACGAACTCCGCGTGACGCATGCGCAGAACATCGTCCTGCCGCACGTGCGCAAGGCCGATCTCTACGCGCTATGGCAGACGCTCGACGCGGCTGGGCTGGCGACCGCCAATCTCGACCTGATCAGCGACATCATCGCCTGCCCGGGGCTCGATTATTGCAGCCTGGCCAATGCGCGGTCGATTCCGGTCGCGCAAAAGATCGCGACGCGCTTCGCCGATCTCGGCCGCCAGCGCGAGTTGGGCGAGTTGAAACTCAAGATTTCGGGCTGCATCAACGCCTGCGGGCATCACCATGCCGGCCATATCGGCATCCTCGGTGTCGATAAGAAAGGCACCGAGAATTACCAGCTGCTGCTCGGCGGCTCGGGCGCGGAAGATGCCAGCCTCGGCAAGATCACCGGCCCCGGCTTCAACGAGGACGGCATCGTCGACGCGGTCGAGCGCGTCACCGACAAATATCTCGAGCTGCGCGACGAGGGCGAACGATTCCTCGACACCTATCGCCGCGTCGGCTTCGATCCGTTCAAGGAGGCGATTTATGGGTGATCCGCTGCGCTTCCGCGACGACGATCCGGCCGAAGAGCCCGCGGTCACGCTCGATGCGTTCCTCGACCAGTCGAATTCCTCGGCGGTGCGGCTAGAGGCCGGCGAGGACGCGCGCGCCCTGCTCCCGCACCTCGACCATATCTCGCTGATCGAGATCGACTTTCCGCGCTTCCGCGACGGCCGCGGCTATTCGTCGGCGCAGATCCTGCGTGAGGCGGGCTATAAAGGCGAGCTTCGCGCCACCGGCGACGTGCTGGTCGACCAGATCGACCATATGCGCCGCTGCGGCTTCGACGGCTTTGCCCCCAATGCGCCGATCGATCCGGCGGTGCTGGAGGCGAGCCTCAACCGCTATCAATATCGCTACCAGACCGCCGCCGACGGCGCGGTGCCGGTATGGAAGCTGCGGCATGGGTGAAGCACTGCGCAAGATCGATGTGATCGACACCTCCCCGGCCTTTACCCAGGCCGATGCGGATGCGCTCAATGCGCGCTTCGCCGGGGTCGACACGCTCGATATGCTGAAGGCGCTGTTTGCCGAAGGGATCCTCGGTAACACGGCGGTGGTGTCGTCGTTCGGCACCGAGAGCGCGGTGCTGCTCCACCTCATCGCGCGGGCCAATCCGGCGACACCGGTGGTGTTCGTCGACACGCTCAAGATGTTCCCGGAAACGCTCGACTATCGCGATCTTCTGATGGCGACCTTCGGACTTTCCGACAGCCGTACGGTCAAGCCCGATCCGGTCGTGCTGGCCGCCAAGGACGCGCAGGAATTGCGCTGGTCCTACGACCCCGACGGCTGCTGCGAGATCCGCAAGGTCGAGCCGCTGAAGCGCGCCAAGGCCGGGCTCGACAGCTGGATTTCAGGCCGCAAGGCATTCCAGTCGCAAACCCGCCAGAACATCGCGCGGTTCGAGATCGAGGATGGCCGGCTCAAGGTCAATCCGCTGGGCGACTGGGTGAAGGCCGACCTCGAGGCCTATTTCGCCGAACACGATCTGCCCCGCCACCCGCTCGAGGCCGAGGGCTACCCCTCGATCGGCTGCCAGCCGTGCACGTCGAAAGTGCTGCCGGGTGAGGATCCCCGCGCGGGCCGCTGGCGCGGGTGGGAAAAGACCGAATGCGGAATCCATGTGCCGGAAAAGCCAGGCGAGGAGCCGGTTTTCTGAAGATCGTCGCCCCGGCGCAGGCCGGGGCCGCTGGCGAATGTGCGATACGGCCCGCGATCCCGGCCTTCGCCGGGATGACGGATTATTCGTAATCCGGGCTCGAATAATCGCCAGCATAATCGCTGAACAACGTATATTGCGGTTCAAACCGCAGGATGACCTTACCGGTCGATCCGTGGCGCTGCTTCGCGACGATCAGCTCGGCCAGTCCATGGACACGCTCCATTTCCTGACCCCACCTCGTATAGTCCTCGAACACCTTGGCGTCGTCGCCGTCGACTGGTTTCTTGGGCTCTTTGGCCGCGACATAATAATCCTCGCGATAGACGAACAGCACGACGTCTGCGTCCTGCTCGATCGATCCCGATTCGCGCAGATCGCTCAATTGCGGGCGCTTGTCCTCGCGGCTTTCGACCTGACGGCTGAGCTGGGACAGCGCCAGCACCGGCACGTTGAGATCCTTGGCCAGCGTCTTCAACCCGCGGCTGATCTCCGAAATCTCCTGCACGCGATTGTCGCTCGCCCGCGAACCGCTGCCCGACAGCAATTGCAGGTAATCGACCACCACCATGCCGATCCCGTTCTCGCCATGCCGCCGCTGCAGCCGCCGCATGCGGGTATGAAGCTGGCCGATCGTGAGACCCGCTGTGTCGTCGATCACGAATGGCAGGTTCTGCAATTCGCCAGCGGTCACTACGAGCCGATCCATGTCGGCCTGGCTGATCTTGCCCATCCGCAGTTCCTGGCTCGAGATGCGCGATTGCTCGGCCAACACACGCGTGGCCAACTGATCGGCCGACATTTCGAGGCTGAAAAACGCGACCTTGGCGCCGATTCGCTGCTTGGGGTCGATCCCGTCCTGCTCGTCCTGCATGTAGCGCTGGGCCGCGTTGAACGCGATATTGGTGGCGAGCGAGGTCTTGCCCATACCCGGTCGCCCGGCGAGGATGATCAGGTCGGACCGGTGAAAGCCGCCCATCTTGGCATTGATCGAACTAAGCCCGGTGGTCACCCCCGACACGCCGCCGCCCGAATTGAGCGCGCGGTCCGCCATCGCGACCGCCAAGGTCGAGGCCTGGGCGAACGTCTTGACCGACGCTTCGCTGCCGCCGTCACCGGCAACCTTGAACAATTCCTCCTCGGCCGCCTCGATCTGCGCGCGCGGATTAACCTCTTGCGACGTGTCCATCGCCTTGTCGACCAGCTCGCGGCCGACCCCGACCAGTGTCCTGAGCAGCGCCAGGTCATAGATCTGCTGCGCGAATTGCCGCGCGCCGATCAGCCCCGCGCCCGATCCGGTCAGCCGCGCCAGATAACCCGGCCCGCCCAGTTCCTTCATCGCCGGATCGGCTTCGAACATCGGGCGCAAGCTGACCGGCGTCGCCGGCATCTGGGCATCGACCATTTTCTTGATCGCGCCGAAAATCCGCCCGTGGAGCGGCTCGAAGAAGTGATCGGGGGTGAGCTTGTCGATCTCTTCGGCGATACGGTTGTCGATCATCATCGCGCCGAGCAACGCGGCCTCCGCTTCGACGTTCTGCGGGAGCGAGGGCGTCTCCGCCCCCGGCAAGGAATGAATCGCTGTCGCCATGGCGCCCTTCTACGCCACTCCCTCGCCGCCACAAAGCCAGCAGCGCTGTGGATAATCGCATTGGATGGGGATAAGCGCGGTCTGTGGCGGATCATCGCATCAAGGACATCGCACTCGACGACCGCACGATCGTGTGGCGCAGTGCGGACGTCGAACAGGAACGCCGCATCGCGATCTTCGATCTGCTCGAGGACAATAGTTTCCGCCCGTTGCGCGACTATCCCGACGGCTATGCCGGCCCCTACCTCCTCCATCTCGGGGTCGAGGAGGGCCGGCTCGTGCTCGCGCTGTCACGCGAGGACGGCTCGCCGCTCGAAACGTTAATCCTCTCGCTCGGCACGCTCAGGCGCCCGATCAAGGATTATTTCGCGATCTGCGACAGCTATTACGAAGCCATCCGCAACGCCACGCCGCAGCAGATCGAGACGGTGGACATGGCCCGGCGCGGCATCCACAATGATGCCGCCGAGCTCCTGAAGGAGCGGCTGGGGGGCAAGATAGAAGTCGATTTCAACACCGCGCGGCGACTGTTCACGCTGATCTGCGTGCTGCACATCCGCGCGTGATGCCGCGGTTCGCATTACCGGTCGGCCTGGGGGTCGCGATGCTCGCGCTGGCGGGCGCGCTTTACCTGGTCGCGCGCGACTGGCGGCCATCGGCGAGCGATTATCAGTTCCAGGGCGTCGACGTGTCGGACGCCAATGGCGCGGTCGACTGGAATGCGGTCAAGGCGGCCGGCGCCGATTTCGGCTATGCCCGCGCGACCCAGGGCGGCGACCGTGACACGCGGTTCGAGGACAATTGGCGCGGCATCGCGGACGCCGGAATGCGCCGCGGCGCGATCCACGCCTGGTCGCCGTGCCGGCTCGCCGCCGACCAGGCGAACAATTTCAACACCACTGTACCCAAGACCGACGACGCATTGCCGCCGGCAGTGGCGATTGATTTCATCGACGGGTGCAACGACCGGCCATCGCGCGATGTCGTGCTGGAAGAACTCAAACGCTTCATCATCATGGTCGAGGCGCATACCGAGCGCCCCGTATTGTTGCTCGTATCGAAGCGGTTCGAAGCGAATTATGACGTGACGTCAGCGCTCGACCGCCCCATCTGGAGCGCACAGAACTTCTTCCCGCCCGATTACGCGGCGCGGCCGTGGCGGATGTGGCGGGCAAGCGACATGCGGCGTGTCGATGGGGTCGAGGGGCCGGTCAATTGGGACGTGGTGACGAAATGAACGATGTGGACACAGCCCAATTGTTGATCGAGGCGGCGCGTGGCGCGGCGGCCAATGCCTGGGCGCCCTATTCGCATTTCTCGGTCGGCGCGGCGCTGCTAATGGCGGACGGCAGCATCGTCACCGGTGCCAATGTCGAGAATTCAAGCTACGGCTTGTCGCTCTGCGCCGAGACGGTGGCAGTGGCCAAGGCGAGCGCCGACGGGCGGATGCGCGATGTCGTCGCAGTGGGCGTGGTCGGCGGGATGACGGGCAAGGAAGGTGTCGATCCAATTCTGCCATGCGGCCGTTGCCGCCAGATCCTCAACGAGGCGGCGCAGGCTGGGAAACGTGACCTCAAGGTGTGGTGCTCCGGGCTGACGGGCGGCCCGATCGCCGAATATGCCTTGTCCGACCTCCTTCCCCACGCTTTCGGGCCCGCGAATCTCGGGATCGTCTGACCTTCCGCGCGTTCAAGGCTCGAGTTACCGCACCGTCCGTGTCACCTGCCGGCCGCGTCGCGCAGCTCGACACTTGGAACGCCGTCATTGCCGACGCCGAGCGTCAGCCGCGGCCGCCCCGCCGGGTCGCTGAGTATCAAGGCAACGCTGCCGTCCTCGCTACGGCCCAGCCATGCTCGTCTTGCGCTGGTCAATCCGGCGCGCGCGATCAGTGCGTCACGCTCGGGACCTGGCTTCATGCCCCGCATCCGCAGCCCCGCCGCGATATCCATCGGCGCGTCGGGACGATCGTTGACCACCAGCCCCGCGCGGCGATCGTGGCCGTCCTCGGTGCTGACCAGTTGCAGAGTCTGGTCCTGATGCCAGCGATCAAAGGTGAAGCTGCCGCCATTGGTCGGCTTGCCGTTCTTGATCCCGCCATCGAACACCAGCCCGCCATTCTCGTCACCCTGATCGTTGTAGAAGATCATTCCCGCCTCGGGCCGGTTAGGGTGGGGAAATTCCCTGCCGCCGATGACGATGCCGGGGATCAGCGCATGGTTGGCGATCGCCAGCCGCAACGTTCCGTCGGGTTCGCGTACATTGATCCGCTGGACGTCGATCGTGTCGAATTTCGTCACCGCCGGCGCGACCCCGGCCAGCGCTAACCATGCCGCTGCCAATGTCATCACCGCCGCATAGGCGCCGATCGCGCGCGAGGGATCGATCCGCATTCCGTCGCCTCCGTGGATTTCACCGGCGCCTGACACCGCGCCTCTTGCCCGATCGCTTTATTGCCGCGAAAGCTGCGGGCGAACAGGGAGTAGATAATGGCGATCCTTTCCGACCGTTGGATTCGCGAGCAGGCAACGCAGCACGGCATGATCGAGCCATTCGTCGAGGCACAGCGGCGCGAGGGCTGCATCAGCTACGGCCTGTCTTCTTATGGCTATGACGCGCGCGTCGCCGACGAGTTCAAGATCTTCACCAACGTCGATTCGGCGACGGTCGATCCCAAGGATTTCGCTGCGAACAGCTTCGTCGACCGCAAGACCGATTGCTGCATCATCCCGCCCAACAGCTTCGCGCTGGCGCGCACGGTCGAATATTTCCGCGTGCCGCGCGACGTGCTGGTGATCTGCCTGGGCAAGTCGACCTATGCGCGCTGCGGCATCATCGTGAACGTCACCCCGCTGGAGCCCGAATGGGAGGGCCATGTGACGCTCGAATTCTCGAACACCACGCCGCTGCCGGCCAAGATCTACGCCAATGAAGGGGCGTGCCAGTTCCTGTTCCTGCAGGGCAACGAGCCGTGCGAGACAAGCTACGCCGACCGCGCGGGCAAATATATGGGACAGCGCGGGGTGACCTTGCCGCGTCTGTGAGCGCCCTTGCTCGCCGGCCGAGCAGGACCAAGACCGGCAAAAACGAAAAAAGCGAGAACGATTGCGAGAAGAATCGATTCGCTCGCAGAATGTTGGTGGGATGAGGATGAATTCGCGCCTAAGCGAGTCCATGTCCGAACCACTAACGACGATCGAACGCGCATCCAATTGGCGCAATCAGGCGACTGCCGCTCCGTGAACGACGTGCGCCAACGGTTGCGGCGCGAAGGGTATGTCGGCATTGGCGCGGAGCTGGCGAGTGTCGCGATCAACCGCGAATTGATCGACTATCTCCACGCCGCGCGGCGCTAGGGCCTGATCGGATTATCGGGTTCTAATCCTAACTCGAACGGCACCTACAGCTGACCAGCCAACAAAAAGGGCGACCGCTTGCGCGGCCGCCCCTTTCGACGAAACCCATACCCGAGGGCGTCAGAATTCGTTCGCGTATTGCTCGTTGCCGATGAAACCGAGCTTGCTGATCCCCGAGCGCTTGATGATCGCCAGGACCTTGTCGACCTTCTCGTAGCGCGCGTCCGGGAGCGGCTGGAAGTGCAGCTCCGGTTCGGGCTGAATCTGCAGCGTTGCCTGCAGATATTGGTCGAGCTGTTCGTCGCTCGTTACCGGCGTACCGTTCCACGTCACATTGTCGTTCGCGTCGATGATGATCTTGTTCTTCTGCGCGTCGACCGGTGGCGGATTGTTCGCCTGGTTGACCGGAAGGTCGACCTTCACCGCGTGCGTCTGGACCGGGATGGTGATGATAAACATGATGAGGAGCACGAGCAGGACGTCGATCAACGGCGTCATGTTCATATCCATCATCGGCGAGCCATCATCCTTGCCGCCACTCATTGCCATGATTCAAAACTCCTGAGCTAGCGCGACGGTTAGGACGCTGCGGATCCGTCTTTGGGCGGCGGCTGCGAGATGAAGCCGACCTTGATGAAGCCCGAGGACTGCATCGTGTAGATCGCCGCGCCGATGCACTTGTACGGGACGTCGACGTCGCCGCGGATATGCACTTCGGGGATCTTGTCCGGGTCGATCGGGCCAGCCGCCTTCAGCCGCTCGATATCCGCTTTCATCTTGGCGGTCGCCTTGTCGAGCAGTTCCTTGTGCCCCATCCGGGTCATGCCCCAATAGACAGCGCACTGGCCGGCGTCGTCCTTGACGATCGAGAGCGACACGTTTTCCGGCTTGGTCTGCGTCGGGTCGAAACGAACCTCCGGCAGCTTCAGCTTCACATTCTGCACCACGACCGGAACGGTGATGATGAAGATGATCAGAAGCACCAGCATGACGTCGACGAGCGGCGTCGTGTTGATGTCCGACATCGGCGTTTCGGAGGAACCTCCGGTGCTAATAGCCATTAAGCATTCCTATCCTTACTTCGTGCGTCCGGGCCATGACCCGGACGTCTGGCGGAACAGGGCACCGCGCCCGTTCCGCCATCACGCGCTTACGGCTTGGTGGTAACGCCACCCGCCTGACCGGCGGTCGTCGTCACCGGCTTGGCCGGCGTCGTCGCGGCGGCCGGCTTGCGAACCGTGGCGCTGGGCTTCACCGCGCCGTTCGACGCGAGGTAGCCGAGAACGTCGTTCGCGAACGCGCTGAGCGCTTCCTGGATCGCCTTGTTACGGCGCTGAAGGAAGTTGTAGCCGAGCACCGCGGGAACCGCGACGACCAGGCCGAAGGCGGTCATGATCAGCGCTTCGCCGACCGGGCCGGCGACCTTGTCGATCGAGGCCTGACCAGCGGCGGCGATGCCGAGCAGCGCCTTGTAGATGCCGACCACGGTACCGAACAGACCGATGAACGGCGCCGTCGCGCCGACCGTCGCGAGGAAAGCGAGACCGCCACCGAGCGCCGAGTTGATCGTGTCTTCCGAGCGCTGCAGCGAGCCGTGCAGCCAGTCATGCGCCTCGACCGGATCGGTCAGCCTTGCATGCTGCTCCTGCGCGGCGAGGCCGTCATCGACCAGCTGCTTGTAGGCCGAGTTCTTCTCGAGCTTGGCGGCGCCTTCGCGCAGCGAGTTCGAGTTCCAGAACGTGGCGCGCACGCGGCGGCCCTGGTTGATGATCTTCTGCTGCTCGAACACCTTGGTGAAGAAAATGTAGAGCGTGAAGAACAGCATGATCAGCAGAATGCCCGCGGTGGCATAGGAGATGGCGCCGCCCTCGTGCAGCGCGTTCCAGAAGCCGAACTGTTCCTGGGCGGCACCGGCCGCACCAGCGTTAAGGATGGAGATGCTCATTCGGATGCTTCCTCTAAAAATATCGTCTCAAGATACAACCCGGCCGGCGCCCGGGTTTCCGGGCGCCGGCGTGAAAAAATCATTCGTCCTTCAGCGTCCAGCGGATGCCGGGCAACGTATAGCTGTAAGGCTGCGCGTTACCTTCCGTATCCTTCTGCACGGTGAAGCGGCCACGACGCTGCGCCAACCGGCAGGTCGCATCGTCGAGCGACGAGTTGCCGCTCGATGCAGTGACGCGGCAGCCGGCAACCTTACCCGACGTATCGATGCTGAGCAGCACCGAGACACGGCCCGAGGCACCGGCGCGCTTGGCGTCGGCAGGATAATCGTCGTCGGTAAACCAGTTGCCGGGATTGCCCCTCGGCCCGCCCTTGACGGCGACGGGTTTGGGCGCAGGCGGCGCAGGCGGCTGCGGCGGCACGACAGGCGCCGGCGGCGTCACCGGGGGCGGTGGCTGCGGCACGTTGGTCGTCGCGATATTGACCGGCGACGGGACCGGCGGCGTGATCGGCGGGATCACGACCTGGGTCGGCGGCGGCGGCAGATTCGGCTGGTCTGGCGGCGGGGGCGGCGGCTTGTCTGGCGGCGGCGGCGGTGGCGGTGGCGCCACGTCGAACGCGTTCAGTTTTTCAGCGGCCTTCTTGGCGAAATCCACCGCCAAGCCGGTCACGAAAGCATAACCGAATCCCGCAACGATCAGCGAAACAATGATAATCGCTACGATACGGCTGCCGGTTGTATCACGATCAGCGTATGACATTCAGAAACTCAACTCCTTCGTGTCCGACCCGCGAATGTCGCCAGACGTTAATCGTTCGGCAACGAACCCTTCGGCTAGCGCCAGATCGGGCAGAGCGCGAGTCTCTATCGTCAGGCCTGCGACGACGCAAACGCTTTGTCGGGCGCAACAAACGTACAATCGCAGCATGGCAGAATTATTTCTGTAAAGGAACGTTCTGATCGCCTAACTCATTCGATATGTCACGCGTTCCCATGGCTCGATTCCTCTCCGTCCTGTTCATTGCGGCCAGCACCCCGATGATACCGGTGTCAGCAACCAAATTGCCACCGCCCCCGCCTGTTTATCGTTATGCCGATATGGCTGATCTGGCGACGAAGGCGCCGGTGGTCGTGGACGCCACTATCACCGATGCGGCGAAGATCAAGCCGGCGGAGGCGACCGGGCTCGCGCCTGGGCATGTACGCTATTATTTGACGGTTACGATCAATGCGCTGATCCGTGCGCCGGGGGCGTTGCCGCCGCAGATTGGCTATCTCTACGACGCCCCCCTGGACGCCGCCGGCCGAGCACCCAAGTTGAAGAAAATGCGCGTGATTATCTTTGCGCGTGCGGTCGCCAACAGCGCCGACCAGCTCCAATTGGTGACCCCGGGCGCGCAGTTGCAATGGTCGCCGCAGACCGACGCCACGGCGCGCAGGCTGGCTGCCGACCTGGTGTCGCCAAAGGCGCCGCCGGCGATCGTCGGCATCTCCAACGCCTTCCACGCGGCGGGCACTCTTCCCGGTGAAGGAGAGACCCAGATCTTCCTCAGGACCACCGGACACCCGATCTCGCTCGGCATCCAGCGCAAGCAGAATCAGGCGCCGGTGTGGACTGTATCGCTCAGCGAAGTGGTGGAGGATGCCTTGCCGCCACCGCAACGCAACACGTTCCTGTGGTACCGCCTGGCCTGCGGCCTACCGGTCGAAATACCAGCCGACACGTTGACCGGACTCGACCCCGCCGACGCCGCGTCGGTCCAGCAGGACTATGCGCTGGTCAAGCAGGGGCTCGGTCCCTGCCGCGCCGGAGCGAATCCGTCCTGACGGATTCGTTCTGCGTTCGTTTTCTGCCGCGATTTCCGAGCCGCCGATTGTTCCAACCGACTTGAAATCGCTCCTAGCGGCGGTGGCGGACCAGGGTAATCCCGATCGATTCGCCGGCTTCGGCGATCGCCAGCTTGACGATCTTGACCTCAACGCGGGCGACACGCTTGTCCTGCAGGAACAATGTTTCGCAGATGTGATCGGCGACGCCCTCGATCAGCGTGAAATGCACGCCCTCCGGCAGCGATCTGGTCGCAGCGTGTTTCAAATCGAGATAATTCTTCGACATGGAAAGCGGCGATTCGGGGCCGAATCGGCCCGGCAAGTCGAGATCGACCGTGATCGAGATGCGCAACGGCTGGGGAAGGTGCGTTTCCTCGGAATAGATGCCGGTCAGCACCATTACCTCAATGTCGTGCACTTCGAGTTGCAGGCGGTCTTCCAAGTTGCTTGATCCCATCTAAGGAGCGCGCCCCTGCCCTTCCCGAGGCCGGCGATCAACCCCTTGCAGTACCGCGGCATGCGCATTCGCCTTGTATTCAGCCGGGATGCCGATAAAGCGCCCGCCCCCGGGCGTGGTGCCCGTGCATTGGAGGAGATTCCGCCAAGTGACCGATTTCGTGCCGATCAACGCCATCGATCCCGCCGCCGTCGAGGCGTTGCTGGACCGCGCGTTCGGCCGAGACCGTCACGGCCGCACTGCCTATCGCCTGCGCGATGGCATGGATTCGATCCCCGATCTCAGCTTCGCGGCGATCGAGGACGGCGTTCTCATCGGCACGATCCAATGCTGGCCGATCGCGCTCCATGGCGACGACGGCAGCGTTCACCCACTCGTCCTGGTCGGGCCGGTCGCGGTCGAACCATCGCGCCAACGCGGCGGGCTAGGCAAGGAACTGGTCCACCAGGCACTCGACGCCGCGATCGAACTCGATCTCGACGGCGCGATGATGCTGATCGGCGACCCCGAATATTATGGCCGATTCTGGGGATTTTCCGCCGACGCCACTGCCGGCTGGCGCCTGCCTGGCCCGGTCGAGCCGCGCCGGTTGCTGGCGCGCGGGACGAAGGTTCCGGCGATCGCGGGGGAGTTGGGGCCGTGCGTCATTGTCACCGCCTAGCTTTGTCTAGTCAGTTGCCGCCAAGGGTTCGCTGCCCTAGCGGTCTGGGATGATGCCGATGGAGCCGCTACCCGATCTCGCCAGCCTGTCGCTCGCCGACGTGGCGCGGCTTGTGGCCGAGAAGCGCCTGCCCCCGGTCGAGCAATGGAATCCCACTCATTGCGGCGACAGCGACATGCGAATCGCACGCGATGGCACCTGGTTCCATATGGGCTCGCCGATCGGCCGGCAGGAAATGGTCCGGCTGTTCGCCACCATCCTGCGGCGCGAGCCCGATGGCAGCTACGTGCTGGTCACGCCGGTCGAAAAGCTCGACATCGAGGTTGAGGATGCGCCCTTCCTCGCCGTCGAGATGAAGGCCGAGGGCGAAGGCCGCGACGCCGCGCTCGCCTTTCGCCTCAACACCGGCGAGCTGGTTGCTGCCGACGCCGACCATGCGTTGCGATTCGAGCAAGGCGAGGACGGGCCGCGCCCCTATCTTCACGTCCGCGGCGGGCTGGAGGCCTTGGTCGCGCGCCCGGTCTATTACGATATCGCCGAGCGGGCGCTGTCGGGCGACGACGATCCGCCGGGCGTGTGGAGCAATGGCGCCTTCTTCGCGCTGGAGCCGGACGCATGATGACGCTCGCCGAGCGGCTGCGTGTCGCGCTCGACCATGTCCATGAGCCCGAATTGCTCCCCGGCGATCATCCCGGCGTTGCAATCGATGGCGAACGCACGCCCGCCGCAGTGCTGGTCGCGGTGACCGACCGACCCAAGCCCGGGTTGATCCTGACCCAGCGCACCGAAAGTCTGCGCCGTCACGCCGGGCAGGTCGCCTTCCCCGGTGGCCGAATCGACCCTAGCGACCTCGATGCGGCCGACGCGGCACTGCGCGAGGCGGAGGAGGAAATTGCCCTGCCCCGTGCCGCCGTCACCTTGATCGGCGAGGCGGACCGTTACGTCACGGTCACCGGGTTCGAGGTGATTCCTGTGGTCGGCGTGATCCCCCCCGATCTCGAATATTATCCCAACGAGGCCGAAGTCGCCGACGTGTTCGAGGTCCCGCTCGCGTTCGTGCTCGATCCCGCCAATCAGCTTCGCGCCAGCGCCGAATGGCAAGGCCGCACACGCTATTTCTACGAAATCCGCTGGGGCGAACGCCGTATCTGGGGAGCGACGGCGGCGATGCTGGTCAATCTGTCGCGGCGGCTGCGATGGGCGGCATGACACTGCTTCCGCCAGCGGAGTGGCGCGATCGTCCCGGCCTCGCCCGATTGGTTGCCGCGCTGGGCGTCGGCAATGCGCGGATCGTCGGTGGTGCGGTGCGCGACACGCTGTTGGGAATCGAGACCGCGGATATCGACCTCGCCACGCCGCATGACCCGCGCACCGTGATCGACCTGCTCGAAGCCGCGGGCATCAAGGCGGTTCCGACCGGAATCGACCATGGCACGATCACCGCGGTGTCGAGCGACGAGGTGTACGAAGTGACCACCTTGCGGCGCGACGTCACCACCGACGGCCGGCGTGCGACGGTCGCGTTTACCGACGATTGGCGCGAGGACGCAGCACGGCGCGATTTCACGATCAATGCGCTCTACGCCGATCCCGAAACCGGCGAGATCCACGATTATTTCGGCGGCATCGACGACCTCGAAGCGCGGCACGTCCGCTTCATCGGCGATCCCTATCGCCGCATTGCCGAGGATCATCTGCGCATCCTGCGCTTCTTCCGCTTCCTCGCGCGGTTCGGCGATATCGCGGATCCGGAGGGGCTGCATGCCTGTACCGAGCGCGCCAACGACCTGATGGCGCTGTCGCGGGAACGCATCGCCAACGAATTGCTGCGCCTGCTGGTGGCACCGCGCGCGATCGAGGTCGTCGCGCTGATGATCGAGCGCGGGGTGTTCGTCCCCGTCTTGCCCGAAATCGCCGACGTCTCGCATCTCGCCGATTTGGCGAAGCACGAGGCCGATGCCGGGATCGCTCCCGATCCGATCCGCCGGCTGGCCGCGTTGCTGCCCACCGATCCCGCCGTCGCGGCGAGCGTCGGGGCCCGGCTGAAGCTGTCCAACAAGCAGCGCCAGCGGCTGGAAAGCGCGACTCTGCCGGCCGATGCCGATCCGCACGCGCTGGCCTATCGGCTGGGTACTGAGCTCGCTGTCGACCGGCTGTTACTGTCGGGTGGCGACGCCGCCGCGATCCGCGATTGGCCCCGACCGAGGCTGCCGATGTCGGGCGGACAGCTCGTTGCGAAGGGGCTGAAGGCCGGGCCAGACGTTGCCAAGACGTTGCGAGCGATCGAGGATCGCTGGATCGGCGAGCAATTCCCCGATGCGGCGCGCGTCGCGGCGATTACCGACGAAGAAGTCGCTCAGGCCCTCGACGCAACCAGATAGTCGTAAGCCTCGTCGGCTTCGAGCGGCTTGGCATAGACGAATCCCTGGCCGTAGGTGCAGCCCAATGCCGCCAGCGTCTGCGCCAGTTCGTTGGTCTCGATCCCTTCCGCGGTGGTTTCCTTGCCGAGCGCCTGGGCCAGGCTGAGAATCGCGCGGACGATCGCGACCTTGTCGCGGTCGGCGAGCATTCCGGTCACGAAACTGCGGTCCATCTTGAGCACGTCGATCGGCAGTTTCTGGAGATAGGCCAGGTTCGAATAGCCAGTCCCGAAATCGTCCATCGCCAGGGTCGTGCCCAGGCTCTTGAGCTGATGCATGGTCTCGGCGACGCGCTCCGGATCTGAAATCAGCGCGCTTTCGGTGAGTTCGAGCGTGAAGCGATTGCCGGCCAGCTGGTTGCGCAGCAGCGCCTGCTCGACCACTGGAGCGATATCGTCGCGCTGCAACTGGATCGCCGACAGATTGACCGCGACGCGCACGCCGCATTCGTCGCCCGCGCGAATGTCCCACGACCGGAGCGTGCGTGCCGCTTCTTCGATCGCCCAACGGCCGAGCGGGACGATCAGTCCCGATTCCTCGGCAACCGGGATGAAGTCCGCGGGCGAATGTTCGTGGCCATGCTCGTCGGTCCAGCGTGCGAGCGATTCGAACGCGACGACCCGTCCGGTCGCAAGGTCGCAAATCGGATGATAGGTCAGCCGCATCGCGCCATTCTCGATCGCGCGGCGCAGTTCGGTCTCGATGCCGAATTGCTCGCGCGCGATGTCGAGCGCCTGGGTCTGGTAATATTCGGCCTGGCCCGACGTTTTCGAGCGTTTGACCGCGAAATGCGCGTGGCGGATCAGGTCTTCCGAATCCTCCACCGCGTCCGACCCGAACGCGATGCCGATCGAGCACGACACGCGAATCTCGAAATCCGACATGCGGAACGGCGTCGCCAGCGTCTCCTGGATACGACGGACGACCTGTTCGGCTTCAGTTTCGCTCTCTTCGAGCGCCAGCAGGATACCGAATTCGTCGCCGCCCGTGCGCGCCAGCATGTCCGATGCGCGCAGCGCGCCCTTGAGGCGCCGCGCCAGCGTGATGAGCAATTCGTCACCCGCCATCGACCCCAGACAGGCATTGACCCGGCTGAACCGGTCGAGATCGATGATCAATACCGCGTAGCGCGCGCCGCCGCCCTCGACGATCCGTTCCTCGAGCGATTCGCTGAAGCCGCTGCGATTGGGCAGGCCGGTCAGGCTGTCGGTGATCATCTCGCGGCGCAAATTGCGTGCGGTCCGCAATTCGCCGGTATGGTCGACCAGCGTGGCGAAGCAATAAGACGAGGCTGACGAGCGCCGCGCCAGGGTGACGCGGAAATGACGGCAGTCGACCGCGTCGCCGAATTCCCAGGTGAAGTCCTGGTTCACGTCCTCGCCCGCCAGGAACGCCGCGATCCGTTCGCCCAATGCAATGATCAGCGGCGCTTCACCCGCGGTATTGCCCAGCCCGGCGGTGCGAAAGGCCCGGTTGGCGGCGGCCAGGACGACAGCATCGTCGGGACGTCCGACCAACGCCAACGGCACGGGGATCAATTCGATCGACGCCGCAATTCCGGCGATCTCGTCAGGGCGCAGCACGACCGCCGCTGGTTCAGCGGGCACGGCTTTAGCGGCCTTCGCGCGAGACAGTCCGAGCGCCATCGCCACCCGCTTAGGCGGGATTGGTTAAAGCGCACTGAAGCTTGCCCGGCTTTCAGCTACTTGGGAGTGGCTGGCTGGAGGCCAGCCGGAACGACATTCTAGCCCTCTCCCGCGTGCAAGAGAGGTGTACTTAGAACTTGTTGTCGCGCGGAAATCCGGTCGGCGGCATCCGCCCCGCGGCGCCGCGCGCGGTGCGCCACGGCTGCAGGTCGGTCTCGGTTCGTGTCCGCTTGCTTTCGCCGCCCATCGCCCAGCTCAGCCCCTCGGCGAACTTGAAGGTAACTGCGTCCGACAGGCCGCCGTCGCGATAGCGCTGCAACTGCACGCCCTGCCCCTTGGCCAGCTCGGCGACTTCCGACAACGGAAAGACCAGCATCTTGCGGTTATCGCCGATCGCGGCGACGTAATCGTCCTCGCCGGCGATCGGCCGGACGATCTTGAGCTTGGCGCCGGCACGCGGCGTCACCACCGCTTTGCCTTTGCGTGTCTCGGCAATCGCGTCGGCCGCCTTGAGGACGAAGCCGCGGCCGTCGGACGCCGCGACCAGCAGCTTCTCCGCCTCGCTCGCGCGCAACAGCGCGGCGATCCCGGCCTCTCCATCGAGGTCGATCATCAGCCGAACCGGCTCGCCGAAGCCGCGTCCGCCGGGCAGCCTGTCGGCGGCGAGCGTGTAGAAACGCCCCGTTTCGGCGGCGAGCAGCAATTTGTCGGTCGTCTGGGCGTGGAAGGCGAAGCGCGGGCCGTCGCCTTCCTTGAACTTCATCGCATCGGCCGAGGCCAGCTCGACATGCCCTTTCATCGCGCGGATCCAGCCGCGCTGCGACAGGATCACCGTGATCGGCTCGCGCTCGATCATCGCCTCGAGCGGGATTTCGCGCGCCGGTGCCGCTTCCTCGATCTTGGTGCGTCGACGGCCGAGTACAGTCTCCGGGCCATAACGGTCGCGGACCTTGCCGAGGTCGCGCTTCAACCGCGTGCGCTGCCGCGCGTCGGACGAGAGCAGCAAGTCGAGTTCCGCCTTTTCCTTCTCAAGTCCCTCCCGCTCCTTGCGCAGCTCCATTTCCTCGAGCTTGCGCAGGCTGCGCAGCCGCATGTTGAGGATCGCTTCTGCCTGACGGTCGGTCAGTTCGAACTCGGCGATCATCACCGGCTTCGGCTCGTCCTCGGTGCGGATGATCTCGATCACGCGATCGAGGTTGAGATAGGCAATGATATAGCCGTCGAGCAGTTCGAGCCGGTCGGCGATCTTGTCGAGCCGATGCTGCGAGCGGCGGCGCAGCACGATGAACTGGTGATCGATCCAGGATTGCAGCGCTTCCTTGAGGCTCATCACGCGCGGCGTGCGCGTCGCGTCGAGGACGTTGAGGTTGAGCGGGATGCGCGTTTCGAGGTCGGACAGCCGATACAGGCTTTCGGTCAGCGTGTCCGAATCGACCGTGCGGCTGCGCGGTTCGAGGACGATTCGCAAATCCTCAGCGGATTCATCGCGGACATCGGCCAGGATCGGCAAGCGCTTGTCGTTGACCAGATCGGCAATGCCTTCGATCAATTTGCCCTTGGACACGCCATAAGGGATTTCGGTCACGACGAGGTGCCAGCCACCGCCCTTCTCGTTGACCCGCTCGATCGTCGCGCGCGTCCGGAACGAGCCGCGACCGGTGGCATAGGCCTCCGCTATCGCCGCGGGGCTGTCGACGATGGCGCCGCCCGTCGGCAAATCGGGGCCCTTCACATAGTCGAGCACATTGGCGTCCGGATTGTCGATCAACGCGATCGACGCATCGAGCAGTTCGGCGGCATTGTGCGGCGGGATACTGGTCGCCATGCCCACCGCGATTCCGGCCGCGCCATTGGCGAGCAGATTGGGGAACGCGCCCGGCATCAGCTCGGGTTCCTGATCCTCGCCATTATAAGTGGGTCGATAGCCGACGGCGTCCTCGTCGAGCCCGTCCATCAGATCGGTCGCGACCTGGGTCAGGCGGGCTTCGGTATAGCGGTAGGCCGCGGCATTATCGCCGTCGATATTGCCGAAATTGCCTTGCCCGTCGACGAGCGGGTAACGCAGCGAAAAATCCTGCGCGAGGCGAACCATCGCGTCATAGACGGAAGCGTCGCCATGCGGATGGTATTTGCCGATGACGTCGCCGACCACGCGCGCCGACTTCTTGTAGGCGCTGTTGGGATCCATCTTGAGCGTCCGCATCGCCCAGAGCAGCCGGCGGTGCACCGGCTTCAGCCCGTCGCGGACATCGGGCAGCGAGCGCGCGGTGATCGTCGACAGCGCGTAGACGAGGTAGCGTTCGCTGAGCGCGCTATCGAACGGCGCATCGAACACGCCCACGGAAGGATTGTCGGGAAGGTCGGTCGTCTCGGCTGCCATTCAAGAGCGGTTAGAGCCTATTTGCCCCGGAGGAAATATCGGGAACGAAGAAGGTGTGGATGGGTCCGGCCCGCTGTCAGCCGGTGGCCGCGCCGCGTTCGCGCTCGAATTCGGCGCGGCGGCGCTCACCGCGCGCCTTCAGCAGATCGTGGCGCGACAGGATGCCGACCACCTTGCCGCTGGCGGGATCGACGATCGGCACGCGGCCGATCCCGGTTTCGACCATGAGATCGGCGACCTCCCCGATCGGCGAATGGCGATAGGCCATCGGCTGCGAGGCGTCGGAGAGGATGTCGGCAAGCGGTATGTCCAACTGGCCCCCTTCGACTTGCCAGCGCAGCGCATCGGACCGCGATACGAGGCCGAGTAGGCGATCGCCCTTCCCTACCACCGGATAGGACCGATGCGTCGCATGATCGGCGAAGAAGGCGACGACGTCGCGGATCGGCATGTCGCCGGGCAAGGTCTCGGGATCGCGCGTCATCATTTGATCGGCCTGGAGGAAATCGAGCGGATCGACGGTATATTCCTGGAGGATGTGGCGCCCGCGGCGCGCGATCTTCTCGGTCAGGATCGAGCGGCGCATGATCAACACGCTGACCGCATAGGCGCCCACCGAGGCCGCAGTCATCGCGGGCAGATCGGTGAAATGCCCCGTCACCTCGACCGCGAAGAAAGCGCCGGTCAGCGGCGCGCGCATCGCGCCGCTCATGATCCCGGCCATCCCTGCCATTGCCCAGAAGCCGGCCGGCCCGGGCAGGAATTGGCCGAGCGCGACCCCGAGCGCGCCGCCCAGGATCAGCAACGGCGCGAGCACACCGCCCGACGTTCCCGATCCCAAAGCGATCAGCCAGACCACTGCCTTGACCACCAGCAAGGCAAGCACGACGCGCAACGTCATCGATCCGTCAAGCAACGCCTGGATGTTCGAATAGCCGGCGCCGAGCACATGCGCGTCGATCAGCCCACCCAACCCAACGACGATCCCGCCAAGCGCGGGCCACCAGAACCAGTGAACCGGCAGGCGGTGAAAGAGATCCTCGACCTTGTATAGCGCCACCGACAGCAGCGCCGCTTCGAGCCCAGCCAATATCCCGGTGGCGAGCGACCCCGACGCCGCCTGCCACCAGTCGAGCGCCACCGCCGGAAACGGGAAGAGCGCGCCCGAACCGAGCAGCATCGGACGGCAGGCGAACGACACGAGCACCGCAGTCACCACCGGCACGAAGCTGCGCGGTTTCCACTCGAACAACAACACCTCGATCGCCAGCAGGATCGCCGCCAAGGGCGTGCCGAAAATGCCGGTCATGCCGGCAGCGGCGCCCGCCACCAGGAGCGTCTTGCGTTCGGCCGCGCTCAGCCGGAAACGCTGCGCGAACAACGACCCGATCGCGCCGCCGGTCATGATGATCGGCCCCTCGGCGCCGAACGGACCGCCGCTGCCGATCGAGATCGCCGAGGACAATGGTTTGAGCAACGCGACCTTCAGCGACAGCCGGCTCTCGCCATAAAGGATCGCCTCGATCGCTTCGGGGATGCCGTGTCCCTTAATCTTCTCCGACCCGAACCGTGCCATCAGCCCGATCAGCAACCCACCGATCGCCGGGATCGCCACCGTCAGCAGGCCGAGATGCGCGCTGGTGATATCCGTCGGGCTTGCCGACAATCGGCCGAACCAGAACAGGTTGGTCGCAATCGCGATCAGACGAATCAACAGCCACGCGCCGAGCGCCGCGCCGATCCCGACCGGGATCGCAGCGGCGGTCAGCATGATCATGCGCAAATCGGCGCTGTGATCGCCTAGCGGACGCGCCTTGTCGGCGGACGTGGAATGGAGTGACATGGCGTCCTGTTTTGTAGGGAGACGCCGCGCAACTATATCGCGGCGCGATATAGTTCAACCGAGGATGACGAATGATGCCGAGCGGACATGAGCTGAGCGACGCCGAATATGCCGCGCTGGCCGATTTTCGCCGCACCCTGCGCCAGTTCCAGGCGTTCAGCGAAGAGCGGGCAGCCGATTTCGGCCTGACGCCGCAACAGCATCAGGTGCTGCTTACCATTCGCGGCGCGGCGTCCAGGCCGGTCAGCATCGGCTATGTCGCCGAACGCCTGTTCGTGAAGCCGCACAGCGCATCGGGGCTGATCGTCCGGTTGGAAACGCTGGGGCTGATCGCGCGCCGGCCGTCGCCGCAGGACGGCCGCCAGGCGTTGCTGGAGCTGACTCCAAAGGCGCGCGAGATTCTCGAACGCTTATCGGCCGTGCACCGCGACGAAATCGTCCGGATGCGCCCGATGCTGAAACAATTGCTCGATACGATCGCTTGACGCTCATCCTTGATTTATATCGCACTACGATATATATTTCCGATCAGGAGGATGGTCGGATGCAAATCTTGCTGGTGATCGTCGAATCGATAGGCTTGGTCGTCGGCAGCATCGCCGCCGCGATCCTGCTGTGCTGGTTGCTGTGGAGCGCGTTTCGACTGATCCGCCATCCCGCCTGGGGACCCCCAATCGTCATCCTGCCGGTGATATTATGGGCGGCCAACATGCTGCCGCGCAGCGAGTTCCTGCGCATGACGTTGGTATTCGCGTTGCTGGCGGCCATCCCCTTCTGGATCGAGGGCCGCGCCTGGCGCGCGGCGTGGATCGAACGGAAACGCCCTGGCGTCGACGAACCGCTGCACGGCTGATGATTGCGCACTATCCGCCGCTTTACCCGGTGCTTGCCGCCTGCATCGCCCAGGATCGCGCACCGCGGCCGGACGAACTGGAACACGTCGCGCAACGGATCATGCGCGAGGGATCGGTCGGCACGTCCGGTGCACTTCTGGATCGCCGCATGGCGGCGCGCGCGGCGCGCACCGCGCTGATTGGTGCGCCGAGGAATTGACGCAAGGGAGACTTCAGCGGATCGCAATCCTTCCCCTCCCACTTGTGGGAGGGGTTAGCGGAGGGGGTGTCTAGCGGGTCGACGGAAGAAACAGGCCCTCCCCCAGCCCCTCCCGCAAGCGGGAGGGGAGATTTAGGCCTACCATTTGATCTGATTACTCGACGGCGCTTTCCATTGATTGCTCGAGGGCGCTTTCAACTGGTTGCTGACCGGCCCTTCGCCCTTGATCTGGCTGCTCTCGGGCGATTTCCACTGATTGCTGGTCGGCGCCTTGATCTGGGTGCTCTTGATCTGGGTGCTGTCCGGCTTGTCCAGCCCGATCAGAACGCCTTGCGTGTCGCCCGTCGGTACGCCGGGCTGCTTCTGCGCCGCCGCGTCGGTTACGCCCAGCGACAAGCCCAGCATCGATACCGCCGCCGCCAGCGCAGGTTTCATGAGATCGGCCATGCCATCCTCCCTGCCAAAGCGAGAGCGCACTCCGGGAGCGGAGAGCGGCTCTCGACCCCAGGAGAAATAGGCTCGCCCGTCTCAAGCGTATTGGTGGAATGCGACATGCCCGCCGATGGCGCGATCAGACCGGGCTGGGCAGATCGCGGGCGAGTTCGGCAAGCAGCCATTCCCGGAAACGACGGATCTTGGCAACGCCGCGCCGCGCTTCGGGATAGCATAGCCAATAAGCATAGCCGCGCGTCGAGACTTGCTCGAACGGCCGCACCAACCGTCCTTCGGCCAGATCGTTGCGCCAGAAGAAGGGCGTCAGCATCGCCATTCCCTGCCCCGCCATCGCGGCATGTCCTTCATGCGCCTGGCTGTCGAGGCGGACCCCGACCCGCGGCGGGCCGTCGGGTACTTCGACCCCGGCTTCACGCAGCCAGAACGGCCACCACGGATCGTGCGGGCTGATCTGCGGGATGCGCAGCATGTCTTCGGCCTTGAACGGTCCGTGGCGCTTCAGGAATCCGGGCGAGCACATCGGCGTGAAGTCGATCCGCACGAGCAATTCCTCGTGCAACCCTTCCCATCCGCCCAGACCGGCACGGATCGCGATATCGACATCGTCGCTGACGAAGTCCGCCAGCGCGTCGCTGGTCAGCAGGCGCACTGCCATCTCCGGATGGTTCATCTGGAAACTGCCGAGCCGCCAGGCGAGCCAGGTATTGGCGAACGTATTCGAGGTCGACACGGTCAGCACCGCCGCATCGTCCGCGCGGATCGCACCGAACGCGGCGTCCATCGCATCGAACGCGCGGGTGATCTGGGGAGCAGCCTTGCGGCCCGCATCGGTCAGCACCACGCGGCGCTTCTCGCGGCGGAACAGCGGCGCGCCGAGCCGCTCCTCGAGCAACTTGACCTGATAGCTGACCGCCGCCTGGGTCATGCCGAGTTCGTTCGCGGCGGCAGTGAAATTCTCATGCCGGGCGGCAGCTTCGAACACGCGAACAGCGGCAAGGGGCGGCAGGCGGCGCATGCAGACTTGATAAGCATGGCTTGTCGATCATGTCCAACGATTTGTTGGCGAACCGACGCCGATACGAGCATATCCACCTCATCGCCAACGCCGGATTTTATGAGGAGGATTGAGCCATGCGCGATGATTTCCTGAGCGGCGACTGGGCCGCGAACAAACACCGCTTGACGGCGGACGTCGATAAGCTGGGCAGCGATCTCGCTGCAAAAGTCAGCGACAGTTTCGAGGCGCTCAACCGGGCGCAGTTCGATGCGCCGTGGCACCGCGTTTGGCGCAAGGTTCGCATCTCCGGGCTGCGGTGAACCGCGGCAGCCCCAGGGCCGGGACGCGTGCCCCCATGCGCGCCCGGCCCATTCAGGACCTACGCTTCTCCGGCGGCGTCGATCGGACGGCAGGATCCGCTTCCTTCTTGCCTTCGGCGCGCCGCCGGTCTTTTCCCTTCACATGAGCGACGATTTCGTGCCGCTAACCTGGGCAGACCTGACCGCGCGCCCGCGCCCCGAGCCGCAGGCGGCGATCGCCTATGGCGACGACCCCTGGCAGCGCGTCGATTTGTGGTTGCCAGACGGCACCGGCCCCTTCCCCACCGTGCTGATGGTCCATGGCGGATGCTGGACGACGAGCATCGCCGATCGCACGCTGATGAATTGGACGGCCGAAGATCTGCGCCGGGACGGCTTTGCCGTGTGGAACGTCGATTATCGCGGCGTCGACCGCCCGGGCGGCGGCTATCCCGGCACCTTTCGCGACACCGCCGCGGCGGCCGACGCCTTGCGCGGCTATGCCCCCAAATACGGGCTCGACCTGCGCCGCATCGTCGCCATCGGCCATTCGGCGGGTGGGCATCTGGCGCTGTGGCTGGCGGGGCGGCGTCGGCTGCCGTCCGACAGCCCGCTGTGGTGCGCAACCCCGCTCGCGATCGCTCATGTCGTCGCCTGCGGCGCGCTGCCAGACCTCGAGGCGGTCGCGGCCAGCCCCGACAATGGCTGCGGCATCGACGTCATCCGTGATCTGGTCGGCGCGCCGGACAGTAACGGGCGCGATGTTTATGCCGACACCTCGATACCGTACTTGCTGCCGATCGGCGTGCGCCACGATCTGGTCAATGGCCGCGAGGATCGCATCGTACCGTATCGACTGGCGACGGATTATGCCGCCAAAGCGGGCGATGAGGCCATCCTGCACACGGTGCCGGATACTGGGCATGTCGAGTTGGTAACGCCCGGCACCGCCGCTTGGACGGTGACCAAGCAGCTGATCGCCGCTGCCTTTACCGCGACCGGTCGTTAGACCGACGGCGGGACCAACGCGCCGAACGGATCGTCGTGGAGCGAGGCCGCCACTTCGGCGAGTAGCCAGGTGCGAAACGCCGCGACCTTGCGCTGTCGCTTGCGATGCGTGGGATAGACCAGCCAGAAGCTGTTGCGCCAATAAGCGATACGCTTGATTGGTTGGACCAATTGGCCGGCATCGATCGCGCGCTGCCACATGGGCGGGCTGAGCACCGCAACGCCGTGCCCGGCGATCGCTGCCTGACCCTGCAATACTTGCGATTCGAGTTGGACGCTGGGCGGCGAGTCGCCGGGTTGATCCCCCAAAACGCTTTCCAGCCATAATCGCCACCAGCCGTCCCCCGGCGACAGCCGCGGCAGCGCCAGCAAGTCGTCGACGGTTTTGACCGGCGGATGACCGGCAAGGAACCCCGGGCTCGCCAGCGGCGTGAACGGCATCCGCATCAGGAAGTCCGCTTCCAGCCCCGGCCATGGCGTCGGCGCCCCGCGGATCGCAACATCGATCTCGCCGCGATCGAACTCGGTCAGCGCGTCCGACACGCGGAGCCGCACCGCCAGATCGGGCCGCGCGAGTTGGAATTCGCCGATGCGTGACGACAGCCAGTTGGTCGCAAAGGTCGACGGCGCGCTGACCGTCAGCATCGTCTCATTATCGCTGCGCGCGGCACGGAATGCCTCGTCGAGCTTCTCGAACGCGCTGGTCACTTGCGGCGCGATCAATTGGCCGAGTTCGGTCAGTTCGACCCCGCGCCCCTTGCGCGCGAACAAGGGCGCGCCGACCCGCTCCTCGATCACCTTGATCTGATAGCTCACCGCCGCCTGGGTCGTGCCCAGTTCTTCGGCGGCACGCGTGAAATTGCCGAGCCGCGCAGCGGCTTCGAACACGCGCACCGCGCCGAGGGGAGGAATGGCGACCATTGCAGGCATAAAGCAGATTTATGGCTTGTTCTCAACGTTCGATTGGAGCCGGGGCGCGGCGCGCGGCATATCGGCGTCGTCGCCACCCCCCGGCGACGACAGGAGAAAGAAGATGTTCAAGCCCTTGATGATGACCGCCTTGCTGCTCGCCGCGGCTCCCGCTTTTGCCGGCGACAAGCCGGTCCCTCCGACCGCCCGCGTCACGACCGCCGACCTCGACCTCTCGACCGCGATCGGCCGCAAAACGCTCGACCGTCGCCTGCGCGTGGCGATCGATCAGGTATGCGCCGCGGCCGATGCCGCGCCACGCACCGGTATCCTCTCGAACGACCGTTGCCGGTCGGTCGCCGCGACCAGTGCCCGTCGCCAGCGCAGTGCGCTGATCGCCGCCATCGATGCGAGAAAGAACGGCGAGACTGGGGTCGAACTCGCCCTCGCCAAATGATGTCCGAACTTCACTCGATCAATTAAGCGCTCTGATGGATTGCCTACGCCGGCAGGCGTCCATCAGGAGTGATCGCCAGTCCCGCCATCGGCAATCCCGGAAGTAGCACGCGATCCGATTAGTCGCCTTTCCGACACGCCTTGACGCAATATCATATCAATGAGATTGTGTATCAAGTCATCGGGAGAGAGCATCGTGCGGATCGTTCTGATGTCGTCCACTATCCTGTGCTTCATCCTTACCGGATGCAGTCAGGTGTCGAGCCGTAAAGCGGCCGAAAAGCTCAATGCCTATGACGTCGCCCCAGCTGCCCCGCCGGGCGATACGGCAAATGAAGGCAAGGGTGACGAAACAACAGCCACGCCGCTGACAGTCACGCTCCCCCAGATCGCCTATGACTATAAGTACAGCTTTCGGCTCCCCGCCGATCGGGTCGCGTCGACACAGCAAATGCATATCGCGGCTTGCGACAAACTGGGGCTGGCGCGATGCCAACTCGTCTCATCCGAAAGCAGCAGCGGGAATGGCAGCGCCGCCTCGTTAAAGCTACGCGTCGCCAGCGACGTCGCGCGGCGGTTCAGTGCGACCCTGGTCGATTCGGTCGCCAAGGCCGGCGGTCGAGCCGTGGATCAATCGATCAGTGCCGAGGACGTATCGAAAGAGATTTCCGACACCAGCGCGCGGATCCGCCAGCGCGAATTGCTGGTCCAACGGCTGACCCAAATCCTTCAGTCGCGCACCGGAAAGGTGAGCGAATTGGTCGAGGCCGAGCGCAGCGTGGCAGCCGCGCAAGAGGAACTCGATCAGGCCAAGGCTTGGCTGATCCAATTGCAGGGCCGCGTAGCGATGTCCGATGTCGAGATCGACTATGCCGCCGCAGTCGCCGGCGCGCCCGATCAAGGCCCGTTGGGCGAGACGGTCGGCCAATCCTGGGGATTCTTCACCTCGGCACTTTACGCGATCCTGCGCTTGGCGATCTTCCTCGCGCCATGGGCTGTAGTGGGAATTGGCATCTTCCTCGCCGCCCGCGCGGCGAGGCGGCGTTGGGCGCGAGCGCCCGCCACGGACATCGAGTCGCTACCATCCGACGATGCCCCGCCCCTCGCGTGATTGCACCGGCGCAGTCGTTCCGGTATAGGCCGTTGCTTCCCGCCCCGGCGCGCTATCCGCGTTGCCGGGGCGCTCATTTTACAAAGGTAAGCGCCGAATATGGCACGCCGCCGCCAGATTTACGAAGGCAAAGCCAAGATCCTCTACGAGGGTCCCGAACCGGGCACGCTGATCCAGTATTTCAAGGACGACGCGACCGCGTTCAACGCGCAGAAAAAGGGCACGATCAGCGGTAAGGGCGTGCTCAACAACCGGATTTCCGAGCACATCTTCACGTTGCTCGGGATGATCGGGGTGCCGACGCACTTCATCCGCCGCCTCAACATGCGCGAGCAACTGATCCGCCAGGTGGAGATCGTGCCGATCGAGGTGGTGATGCGCAATGTCGCCGCCGGGTCGCTGTCGAAGCGGCTGGGGATCGAGGAAGGCGTCCAGCTGCCGCGCACCATTATCGAATATTATTACAAGGACGACGCGCTCGGCGATCCGATGATCACCGATGAGCATATCGCGGCGTTCGGCTGGGCCAGCCAGGAGGAGATGCACGACATCGCCGACCTGGCGATCCGGACCAACGATTTCCTGTGTGGCCTGTTTGCCGGGATCGGCATTCGGCTGGTCGACTTCAAAATGGAATTCGGGCGAATCTGGGACAATGATTACAGCCGCATCATCCTGGCGGACGAGATCAGCCCCGATGGTTGCCGGCTGTGGGACATGGCCACCAACGAGAAGCTCGACAAGGACCGGTTCCGCCGCGATCTGGGCGGCGAAGTCGAGGCCTATCAAGAAGTCGCCCGCCGGCTGGGGCTGTTGCCCGAAGGCGCCGACGGCGCGGTCCTCGACCTCGAAACGCATCGCCAGAACCGGGGCAAATAAGCGCGATTTGCGGCGTCGCTGGTCGGCGTCGCGATCGTTTCAGCTTGGCTGAAACAAGGAAGCGTCAGTCCTTGACCCGGAATCCGCAGATGATTCCGAAGATGAACGACGACACCAGCGACAGCTGAATCCACCCCCCAGAGTCGGTCCAACCGAAATACTGTCCACCGAAGGTGAACAGCGCGATGAACATCACCATTGCCAGTCCGGCCATGTCCGAACCCCCTAATCAGGCGAGCGCGACCCCTCAGCGAGTCGCCCGCTGGACGAAACGCTGCGCTTCGCGGGTAAACGAAGTGTAAAACTTGCGGCGAACCGCTGGCGCGGCCATAGGGGCGCCGACTCCGTTTCAGCCAGGAAAGCGCCGCTCCATGAAGGTTCGCATCGTCGTCACCCTCAAGCCTGGGGTGCTCGACCCGCAAGGCAAGGCGATCCACAAGTCACTCGAAGGCTTGGGCTTTGGCGGCATCAATGACATCCGCGCCGGCAAGGTGATCGAGCTCGACGTCGCCGACTCGGTGACCGACGAGGACCTCGACGGGATGTGCCGCAAGCTCATCGCCAATACGGTGATCGAAAATTACAGGATCGAGCGGTGACCGCCGCGGTCGTCGTTTTCCCAGGCTCCAATTGCGACCGCGACCTTGCGGTGGCGATCGAGTCGATCATGGGGCGGAAGCCCAACATGGTGTGGCATGGCGAGACCGAACTCCCCGCTGGCACCGATCTGGTCGCGTTGCCGGGCGGATTTTCGTACGGCGACTATCTGCGGTCGGGCGCGATGGCGGCACGGTCGCCGGTGATGCGCGCGGTGATCGACGCCGCCGAGCGCGGCGTACCGGTGCTCGGCGTGTGCAACGGCTTTCAGGTGCTGACCGAAGCGGGGCTGCTGCCCGGCGCGCTGATGCGCAATGCCGGCCTCAATTTCGTCTGCCGCGACGTCGAACTGTCAGTCGACAACGCGCAATCGGTGTTCACCAGCCGCTATGCCGCGGGAGAGACGATCCTGATTCCGGTGGCGCATCATGACGGCAATTACACCGCCGACGCCGAGACGCTCGACCGGCTGGAAGGCGAAGGCCGCGTCGCGTTCCGCTATACCGGCAACGTCAACGGATCGGCACGCCACATCGCCGGCGTGCTCAACGCCGCGGGCAACGTGCTCGGCCTGATGCCGCACCCCGAACGCAAGATCGAAGCCGCGCATGGCGGTGACGACGGCCGCCGGCTGTTCGAAGGGCTGATGGAGCTCGTCTCGGCCTGACGGTCAGACTTTCGCCTTGAACGGCGAGAAGTCGGTGCCCTCGTCGAACACGTCGACGCCCTCGGCACGTTTGAGCCCGCCGACGACGATGTAGGTGACCGGGGTCAGCAGCACTTCCCACGCGACTTTCAGGAACCATTGCGTGAACAGCACCGTGATGACGAGGTTCGTCGTCCAGCCCGTGGCCCCGAGGAAAGCGAGCGGATAGAAGATCAGGCTGTCGACCCCTTCCCCGGCGATCGTCGAGCCGATCGTGCGCGTCCACAGATGCTTGCCGCGCGTCATGATCTTCATCTTGGCGAGCACGAACGAATTGACGAACTCGCCCGCCCAGAACGCCGCGCAGCTTGCCAGCACGATACGCGGCACCTGCCCGAAGATCGTTTCGTACGCTGCCTGGTTGGTCCAATCGGGCGCCGGGGGCAGCGCGACGACCACCCAGCTCATGAACGCCATGAACAGCACCGCGCCGAACCCCGCCCAGATCACCCGACGCGCGCGCGCATAGCCATAGACCTCGGTCAGCACGTCGCCGATCACATAGGAGATCGGGAAGAACAGGATTCCGGCGCCGAACGGCCAATAGCCGACCCCCGGCAGCCAGACCTGCGCGACCTTGCCCGCGCCCAGTACATTGGAGAGCAACAGGATCGCGACGAACGCCGCCATGACGAAATCGTAATAGCGGAAATGGTGGACGGTATTGGCCGTCACGGCGCGCGGCGCGGTCGATTCCCCCTGGGTCATGGTGGCGTTATGATCAAGGTTCCATCCGCCTGCAATCCGCGTCGGAGGGCGTTGCCGGGCGCGCGCAAACGCCCTAGGCGGGAATCGGGCGCCCGTAGTTCAACTGGATAGAGCACGAGCCTTCTAAGCTTGGAGTTGCAGGTTCGAGTCCTGCCGGGCGCGCCATTCCTCGGCCATTGGCGTTCGACATGCATCCGATCCGCGATCGGCGCGTTGTGCTCGGCATGACCGGCTTCGATCGCGGCGACGCACCTTTTCTGTTCGATTACGAGCGCCGTTTGCGTTGCGAGATCGCGCGCGAACGCGACGTCGCTTCGACCCTCCCCGATGCCGTCCGCCGAGCAGGCCACCTGTCCCGCGCGCGCGCCTTGTCCGCCCGGCTTCCGCAATCGGCATGCGAACGGCTGTTGCTCACATTTGGCTAAAGGAGTGACGCCGCCGCTCGCCTTGTAACGACAGGCCGATTGGTGGAGAGCAAAGGGCTGATCCACCATGCCGGAAAGTCCGCGATGCGCCCTCCTTTCGTCACTTCCGCCCTATTGATCGCCTCGGCGTCGATCGCGCCCGTCGCGACTGCCGCCCTCGATGCGCCGTCACCGATCCTGACCAGCCCGGATGCGAAGGACGTGCTCAGCTACGCCCGACCGGAAATCGCCCGCGTCACCCATGTCGATCTCGACCTGACCGCGGATTTCGCGGCGCATGTCATGCGCGGCACCGCGACGCTCGACATCCTCGCCCGGCCCGGCGCGCACGAGATTATCCTCGACGACAAGGACCTCGTCATCTCGCGCATCACCGACGCGCGCGGGCGTCCGCTCAAATGGACGGTCGGCGCCAGCGACGAGTACAAGGGCGCGCCGCTGACGATCGATATCGGCGCCGCGCGACGGATCGTCATCACCTATCGGTCCGATCCCAAGGCGCGCGCGCTCGGCTGGCTGGCGCCCGCGCTGACTGCCGGCAAGAAGAAGCCCTATCTGTTCAGCCAGGGCGAAAGCATCAACAATCGCAGCTGGATTCCGACCCAGGACAGCCCGGGTATCCGCCAGAGCTGGTCGGCCAGGATCACGGTTCCCTCCGATCTTGTCGCGACGATGAGCGCCGAGCGGCTGACACCTGGCGGCATTCCCGCCGCGCGCGGCTGGCACAGCTATCGGTTCCGCATGGACCACAATGTCCCGCCCTATCTGATCGCGCTAGCGGTCGGCGATCTTCGTTTCCAGGCAATCGACGCGCGCACCGGGATTTACAGCGAACCGAGAGTGCTGGCCAAGGACGCGGCCGAATTGTCCGATGCCGGCAAGATGGTGACCACCGCCGAGAGCCTCTACGGCAAATATCGCTGGGGCCGGTACGACGTGCTGGTGCTGCCGCCGTCCTTCCCGTTCGGCGGGATGGAGAACCCGACGCTCACCTTCGCGACGCCGACGATCATCACCGGCGACAAGTCGAATGTCGACGTCATCGCGCATGAGCTGGCGCATAGCTGGTCGGGCAATCTCGTCACCAACGCCACCTGGTCGGATTCGTGGCTCAACGAGGGGTTCACGACTTATTTCGAGAACCGGATCGACGAAGCGCTGTATGGCAAGGAGCGCGCGGCGACGCTGGCGGACCTGTCGTGGGACGACCTTCAGCGCGACCTGAAAGCGGCGCCCGATGCCAAGGCGACGCGACTGCACGGCGACCCCGAAGGCGTCTATGGCGAGCTCGATTACACCAAGGGATCGACCTTCCTGCGGACGATCGAATATACCGTCGGCCGAGCGCGTTGGGATACGTATCTGCGGTCCTATTTCGATCGCCACGCTTTCCAGCCGCAGACCACCGCGGGTTTCCTCGCCGACCTGCGCGCCAATCTGATCAAGGGCGATCAAACGCTCGAGGCGAAGTTGCAGCTCGACCAATGGGCCTATGGAACCGGACTGCCGGACAATGCGGTCCATGTCCGCTCCGCGACGCTCGCCAGGATCGATCAGACCCTGGCGTCGGTCGCGGGCGGCGCGCCGATCGGCTCGATCGACACGTCGCATTGGTCCACACAGGAATGGCTGCGATTCCTCAACGGCCTGCCGCGACAGCAATCGGCGCAGCGGCTCGCGGAGCTCGATCGCTCGCTGGGGCTCTCGGCATCGAGCAACGCCTATATCCGCTCGGCCTGGCTCGTGCTGGCGATCAGCAATCGTTACGAGCCGGCGGTCCCCTCGATCGCGCAATATCTGCCGAGCGTTGGGCGCGGCTTGCTGATCCTCCCAGTCTATGCCGCGCTCAAGGCGCAGGGCGATTGGGGCTTGCCGATCGCGCGCAAAGTCTATGCGACCGCGCGCCAGGGATATCACCCGACGATTGCTGCGACGATCGACAAGATGCTCGGTCCGAAGTCCTAGCCCGCTTCCGACGCGTGCCGATAATGGAACGGGAGATTTCACGCACACGCTGCATCGGTGACGACGGGTCGCCGCTGGTCGTGATCGAGTATCAGCATGTCGAACGCCGCCAGACCGATAACGGCGAGCGCAGCTATCCGGGCGCGCGGCGATGGGCGCTCGCCAGCGGCGAACCGGTGCGGCCGCTGGGCGACGGCGTTTGGGAAGTGATTGCCACGAGCGAAGTGGTGAGGCGGGTATGATCGTCTCGCCAACGGTTGACGCGGGCGCGCCATGCGTCGATCGCGCGGGCATGACGTCCAATCACGCTCCCCATGACCGCGCCTGGGCCGACGAAGCGGTCCGGCTGATCGAGGCCGACTATAATCGCTCGGCCGACACGCACCTCATCCCGATCCCGCTGCCGCGGTTTCCCGGCGTCCAGCTCTATCTGAAGGACGAATCGAGCCACCCGACCGGGAGCCTTAAGCATCGCCTGGCACGATCGCTATTCCTCTACGCGCTCTGCAACGGCCGAGTCGGGCCGGATACGACGATCGTCGAGGCGTCGAGCGGATCGACCGCGGTGTCGGAGGCCTATTTCGCGCGCATGCTGGGGCTGCCCTTCATCGCGGTGGTGCCGCGCGCCACCTCGGCGGAGAAGATTGCCGAGATCGAATTCTATGGTGGCCGGCCGCATTTCGTCGAACAGGCGGTAGAAGCCGCGGGCGAGGCCGCGCGGCTCGCCGACGAGCTCGGCGGCGTGTTCATGGACCAGTTCACCTTCGCCGAACGCGCGACCGACTGGCGCGGCAACAACAATATCGCCGAATCGATCTTCGCCCAGATGGCGCTCGAACAGCATCCGATCCCGCACTGGATCGTGTGCGGCGCGGGCACCGGCGGCACCTCGGCGACGATCGGCCGCTATGGCCGCTATCGCCGCCTCGCGACCCGGATCTGCGTTGCCGACCCCGAAGGATCGGTGTTCCACCGCCATTGGGCCGACCGCAGCGTCGCCAAGCTCGACCGCTGCGCCAGCCGCATCGAGGGGATCGGCCGCGCGCATGTCGAGCCCTCGTTCGTTCCCGAAGTGATCGACCGGATGGAAGTCGTGTCCGACGCGCGCAGCATCGCCGCGGCGCGGTTGCTCAGCGAGCGGCTGGGTCGACGGTGCGGGGGGTCGACCGGCACCAATTTGTGGGCATGCGCAACCTTGGCCGAGGAGATGACGGCGGCTGGCGTCGAGGGATCGATCGTCACTATTCTGTGCGACGACGGCAATCGCTACGCGTCGACCTATTTCGACGACGCCTGGCTCGGCCAGTGCGGGATCGACTGGGAACCCGCCGCGGCGGACCTGGCGGGCCGGTTGGGGTGGAGCGCTGACTGAACCGCGCTCTACAGCCGCGTCGCCCCAGCCGCGCGGACATGGTCAAGCGTCGGCATGCCGTTGACCGCCATCATCAGATCTGCCTCGGCCAGGATGCATTTGAGGACATGTGCCGCGCCTTCGGCGCCGTCGAGCGCCAGGCCATAGACGAACGGGCGCCCTACCCCGACCGCGCGCGCGCCCATCGCGAGCGCCTTGATCACGTCGCTGCCCGAGCGGATGCCGGAATCGAACCAGACTGGAACGTGGCCGGCTGCCTCGACCACGCCAGGCAGCATGTCGATCGCAGCGATCCCTCCATTGGCCTGGCGGCCGCCATGGTTCGAACAGAAGATCGCATCGGCGCCCATATCGACGGCTTTGCGCGCATCCTCGGGATGACAGATGCCCTTGAGCACGATCGGCATCTTGGTGACGGACTTGAACCAGGCCATGTCGTCCCAAGTCAGCGGCCGCGCGAACAGCGAGCCCCACAGCATGACCGCTTCGGGCAGCGCCTGAGCCGGGTCCTTGCCGAGCAGCTTACGAAAGACCGGATCGGCGAAATAGTTGGTCAGCACGTGGCCGCGCAGCTGCGGAAAGTTGCCGGCGTTGAGGTCGCGTGGGCGCCAGCCGGTCACCCAAGTGTCGAGCGTGACCACCAGCGCACGATAGCCCGCTGCTTCGGCGCGACGGATCAGGCTCTCCGCCAAGTCCCTGTCGCGCGGCGTGTAGAGCTGAAAGAAGCCCGGCGTGTCGCCGAGATGTGTCGCCACTTCTTCCAGCGTGTCGTTGCCCAGCGTCGAGACCGTCATCGGCACGCCGGTCATCGCCGATGCCTTGGCGGCGGCGATATCGCCATGCTGGTCCTGGCCGCAAATGCCGGTCACGCCGATCGGGCTCATGAACAGCGGGCTATGATAGGTGTGGCCGAAAATCTCGGTCGACAGATCGCGGCTGGTCGTGCCGACCATCATCCGCGGCACCATGCCCCAATGATGGAATGCGCCGGCGTTCTGGTCCTGGGTCCATTCGTCGCCACAGCCGCCTTGGACATAGTTCAGCACGTGTGGCGGCATCCCCGCGGTCGCGCGCTGGACGAGCGTCGCATAATCTACCGGCACTTTGGGCAGCACGCCGCGCAAGCCGGCGCCGTAGATCTCGTTCTGATAATCGCCGAAATGCGGCATCGTCCCTCTCCCGGTGTTCAGGGTTGGCGCGGCGGATCGCAGGGTGTCGCCGAATAGCGCGGCGCGGGTGCGGGTTGGAGCACGCCGCCCACCTCGATGAAGGTGCCGCGTTCGCGATTGTGCGGATGCGTGACCGCTTCGCCAAAGCCGAGTACCGGCGCGAAGCAGATGTCGGTCGCTTCCATCAGCGCGCACCATTCGTCGCGCGTCCTGGATTTGAAAATGTCGGTCAGCCGCGCCTTTTGTGCAGGCCATTGGGCGCGATCGTATTGGGCGTCGAACAGCACGTCGTCCGCAATATCCAGGGTCTCACGAAGCAACGCATAGAATTGCGGCTCGATCGATCCGATCGCAACGAAACCGCCGTCCGAGGTCTCATAGGTGTCATAGAAGGGCGCGCCGGTGTCGAGCATGTTGGTGCCGCGCGTATCGCTCCACATTCCTTGCGCGCGAAAACCCCACATCATCGCCATGAGCAGTGCCGATCCGTCGGTCATCGCGCAGTCGACCACCTGCCCCGGCGCGCCATTCTTCACCCCGAGCAACGCGCTGACCATGCCGAACGCGAGCATCATCGCACCCCCGCCGAAATCGCCGACCAGATTGATCGGCGGCGTCGGCTTCTCGCCGGCGCGACCGATCGCGCCGAGTGCGCCTGACAGGGCGATATAATTGATGTCATGGCCCGCGGCGGCGGCATAGGGTCCGGTCTGGCCCCAGCCGGTCATGCGGCCATAGACCAGCTTCGGATTGTCGGCGAGCAGGACGTCCGGCCCGATGCCGAGGCGCTCCGTAACCCCGGGCCGGAATCCCTCGATCAGGCCGTCGGCCGTCTTCACCAGGTCGCGCAGCTTCGCGATGTCCTCGGCCGACTTGAGGTCGAGCTGCATCGTGGTGCGCGAACGGAGCAGCGGGTCGCGCGGGTTGGGTTGGGTGCCCGGCCGATCGATGCGAATGACGTCCGCGCCGTGATCGGCAAGCATCATGCCGCAAAACGGACCCGGACCGATCCCGGCGAGTTCGATGATGCAAATGCCTGCGAGTGGGCCGGGCATGGATTCTCCTGCTTCTTCTAGCCCCTGGGGTTGGGGTGGGGCAGCGACGGACGATGCGCTCTACGAGGCATCCCCCACCCCTTACCCCTCCCCTGAAGGGGAGGGGCTCTTGTTGCGGATCACCGCGGCGCCATGCGGATGGCGCCGTCGAGGCGGACGTCCTCACCGTTGAAATAGCCGTTCTCGATCATCGTCAGCGCCAGCTGCGCATATTCGGGCGGATTGCCGAGCCGCTTGGGGAACGGCACCGAGGCGGCGAGCGCGTCCTTCACATTCTGCGGGGCGCCCTGCATCAAAGGCGTCTCGAAAATGCCGGGCAGGATCGTGTTGATCCGGATGCCCTCGTTCATCAGGTCGCGCGCGATCGGGAGCGTCATGCCGACCACCCCGCCCTTCGACGCCGAATAGGCCGCCTGGCCGATCTGGCCATCCTCGGCCGCGACCGACGCGGTCATCACCATCGCGCCGCGCTCGCCGTCGACGCCGGGCTCGAGCGTCAGCATGCCCGCGGCCGACTTGGCAACGCAGCGGAAGGTCCCGACCAGGTTGATCTGGATGAGCCAGTTGAACGCTTCCAGGGGGAAGTGCTTGATCGACCCGTCTTCCTTCGATCGGCTGGCCGTCTTGACCGCATTGCCGGTGCCCGCGCAGCAGACCAGCACGCGTTCCTGGCCATGCGCCGCGCGTGCCTTGGCGAAGCCGGCATCGACGCTCTCGTCGCTGGTCACATTGACCTCGCAGAACACGCCGCCAATCTCCTTGGCGAGGGCTTCGCCCTTTTCGGCCTGGAGATCGAAGATCGCGACTTTGACGCCCTTGACCGCCAGCGCGCGCGCCGTCGCGGCGCCAAGGCCCGAGGCTCCGCCGGTGACGACTGCGGCTACCGAATTATCGAGTTTCATTCTTCTCTCCTCTAAGCGTCACCCCGGCGAAAGCTGGGGTCTCAAGCCGAAGCGCGACGCACAAGCCGCATGAGATCCCAGCTTTCGCTGGGATGACGGTGATTGTTTGCCTTGTTCAGAGCCGCTCGACGATCGTGACGTTGGCGATGCCGCCGCCTTCGCACATCGTCTGCAAGCCCCATTTCTTGTCGCGCGCCTTCAACGCGTGGAGCAGCGTCGTCATCAGCTTGGTGCCCGACGCGCCCAGCGGATGGCCGAGCGCGATCGCACCGCCATTGACGTTGAGCCGGCTGTGGTCGCCGCCGATCACTTGGAGCCAGGCGAGCGGGACTGGCGCAAACGCCTCGTTGACTTCGTACAGATCGATATCCTCGATCTTCATGCCTGCACGCGCCAGCGCCCGCTGCGTCGCGGGCAGCGGCTCTTCCAGCATGATCACCGGGTCGCCGGCGGTGACCGTCAGATTGTGGATCCGCGCCAGCGGGGTCAGGCCGTGGTCCTTGAGCGCGCGTTCACTGACGATCAGCACGCCCGACGCGCCGTCGCAGATCTGGCTGGCGGACGCCGCGGTCAGCACGCCGCCTTCCTGGAGCAACTTGACGCTCGCCATCGATTCCGGAGTCGCGTCGTAGCGAATGCCTTCGTCATGCACGTGAAGGACGGTGTTGCCCTCCTCGTCGACCACCTCGATCGGCACGATCTCGGCATCGAACGCGCCCGCTTGCGTGGCGGCGGCAGCACGTCTGTGGCTTTCGAGCGAGAAAGCGTCGAGCTGTTCGCGGCTGAAGCCGTATTTCTGCGCCATCATCCCGGCGCCGACGAACTGGCTGAACCCCTGAACGCCGTAGCGGTCCTTGATTTTCTGCGACCAGGGTCCGATGCCGATGCCGAGCTGTGCAGGCGCGGAACTGGCCAGGCCCATCGGCACGCGGGTCATGCTTTCGACGCCGGCGGCAAGGACGATGTCCTGCGTACCCGACATCACCGCCTGCGCCGCGAACTGAATCGCCTGTTGCGAGGAACCGCATTGGCGATCGATCGAGACGGCGGGAACGCTGTCGGGAAGCGACGAGGCCATCACCGCGCTGCGGCCGATATGCCCCGATTGCTCGCCGGCCTGGATGACGCAGCCCATGATGACGTCCTCGACCGCAGCGCCGTCGATCCCGGCACGCTCGACCACCGCGTCGAGCACCTTGCCGGCGAGATCCGCCGGGTGCCAGTCCTTCAACTTGCCGCCGCGCCGTCCGCCGGCCGTACGGCCCGCTGAGACGATATATGCCTCTGCCATCCTCGCTCTCCTATTTTTCCGTTGCAGTTAGCCACTGGTTTACGCTTGCGGCAAGCGCATTTTCGTGTGGACGGTATGTTCTGTCCGTGTATTGGCACGGTTCCTCCCCCTCATCATTGTGAGCAGCACATGCCCGGAGGCACCATGATCGATCGCAACGGCCTGAAAATCGCGAGTGAACTCGTCGAGTTCGTCGAGACGCGCGCATTGCCGGACACGGGGATCGATGCCGACGCCTTCTGGACGGGCGTCGCGGCGATTTTCGCGGGATTCGCTCCGGACAATGCGGCGCTGCTGGCAAAGCGTGACCTGATCCAGGCGGAGATCGATGGCTGGCTGGCCCAGCGCGCGGGCGAGCCGATCGACCAGGCCGAATACCAGCCGTTCCTGAAATCGATTGGCTATCTGGTCGACGAGCCCGCGCCGTTTGCGGTGACGACGCCGAACGTAGATGCCGAAGTCGCGACCATGGCGGGCCCGCAACTGGTCGTGCCGGTGCTCAACGCGCGCTTCGTACTCAACGCCGCCAATGCGCGTTGGGGCAGCCTGTACGACGCGCTCTACGGCACCGACGCGATCCCGGGCACGGCCAAGCCCGGCGGCTACGATCCCGAGCGTGGGAGCCAGGTGATCGCCTGGGCAAAGGCGTTCCTGGACAAGGCAGTGCCTCTGGCGAACGGGAACTGGGCCGCGCTGGCCGGCGATCCCGTCCTGGCTGACCCAACGCTCCTCGTCGGGCGCGCCGGCGAGAATTATCTATTTCGGCACAACGGTCTGCACATCGAAGTGGTGATCGATCGCGAGCATGCGATCGGCAAGACCGATCCCGCCGGGATCGCAGACGTCATCCTGGAAAGCGCGGTCACGACGATCGTCGACCTCGAGGATTCGGTCGCGGCGGTCGATGCCGAGGACAAGGTCGCGGCCTATGCCAACTGGCTCGGGCTGATGCGCGGCGACCTGGAGGATACGTTCGAGAAAGGCGGCCGGACGCTGACCCGCCGCCTCAACGACGACCGCCGCTACACCGCGCCCGATGGCGGCGAGCTGGTGCTGCGCGGACGCAGCCTGTTGTTCGTGCGCAATGTCGGCCATCTGATGACCACCCCGGCAGTGATCCTGCCCGATGGCGGCGAAGCGCCCGAAGGCATTCTCGACGCGATCATGACCAGCCTGATCGGGCTGCATGACGTGAACGGCCTGGGCCGCTTCCGGAACAGTCCGGCCGGGTCGATCTATATCGTCAAACCCAAGATGCACGGGCCGGACGAAGCCGCCTTCACCAACCGGCTGTTCAACGCGGTCGAGGATCTGCTCGGACTTGCGCGCAACACGATCAAGGTCGGGGTGATGGATGAAGAACGCCGCACCTCGGCAAACCTCGCGGCCTGCATCCATGCGGTGAAGGATCGCATCGCGTTCATCAATACCGGTTTCCTCGATCGCACCGGCGACGAGATCCATACCAGCATGCAGGCCGGGCCGATGGTGCCCAAGGGCGAGATGAAGACCTCCGCCTGGATCAAGGCCTATGAAGATCGCAACGTCCAGATCGGGCTCGCCTGCGGGCTCAGCGGCAAGGCGCAGATCGGCAAGGGGATGTGGGCGGCGCCCGACCGCATGGCCGACATGCTCGAGCAGAAGATCGCCCATCCGATGACCGGCGCGACGACCGCCTGGGTCCCCTCACCCACTGCAGCGACCTTGCACGCGACGCACTACCATCAGGTCGATGTGTTCGCGCGTCAGAAGGAGCGCGCGGCGGAGCCGATCGCGAGCCTGAACGACTTGCTGTCGGTACCGCTCGCGCTCGGCCGCAACTGGACGCCGGACGAGGTGCGCGCCGAGCTCGATAACAATGCCCAGGGCATTCTGGGCTATGTCGTGCGCTGGATCGACCAGGGCGTCGGCTGTTCCAAAGTGCCCGACATCCACGATATCGGATTGATGGAAGATCGCGCGACCTTGCGCATCTCAAGCCAGGCGCTCGCCAATTGGCTCCTCCACGGCGTCTGCACGCCGGAGGAGGTCGAGGCGGCGTTCGGGCGCATGGCGACCAAGGTCGACACGCAGAACTCAGGCGACCCTGCATATCGTTCGTTGGTCGCCAATCCTGCGGGCGCGGCTTTCCAGGCGGCGCGCGCGCTGGTGTTCGAGGGAACCGTTCAGCCCAACGGCTATACCGAACCCCTTCTTCATCGTTTTAGATTGCAGAAAAAAGCGTCCTGAGATCGAAATATTATAAATTGTACAAAAGAGACACTGCAATACATATCGTATTGCGCACGACATTATGTGAAACTTGGCTATATTTTCGAGACGAGGATACGATAATTGCTTGATCCGCAACCAACCTTATCAGGGTGCTGACTTAATGCGTGCAAAATAGTCCCAATTATATTAAGTAGGTCTCACCGGATTCATCCGGTTCGTTCAACCTACGTTTGGGGGTTACGGGGATGATACAGGCAATCAAGGCTGGCACGGCGGTTGCCGTGCTCATCGCTGGCATCGTGGCGGCACCGGCGATTGCGGACACGGGCCGCAATTTCACTGTTTATAACGGCAATGCCGATGTGTCGGTGCAGCGCGTCTGGACGGCCCGGGCGGGGGAGTCGAAGGACCCCTGGCATGAGGTCGACATGAAATATGCGATCAAGCCGAAGAGCTCGTCCAACTTCACGCTCGGAACGGGCGATGTCTGCCTGTACGACATCAAGATCCAGTTCTCGGATGAGGTCACGCAGCAGTTCGACAACGTCAACGTCTGCAAAGGCCAGACCGTCAACGCGACCTGACGCGAGGCGGTTGCAGGGGGAAGATGGCGGCGGACCGGGGTTCGCCGCCGCTTTCGTTTGTGCGTGCTCGGCGGATTCGATTGCAATTTCGCCTGAAGAACATATCATGAACATCTTATGCTCGAGTCGCCTGCCTCGCTGAGTCGATTGCGCCGCCGCGTCGCACGCATCGAAGGCACGCGCGTCTCGAGCGGCCCGGCGCGGTTCGCCACCGGCCATGCCGCAATCGATGCCTGGCTGGGCGGCGGGCTCGCGCGCGGCCGCTTGCACGAAGTGATGGCGGGCGACAGCGAGGATGCCGGCAGCCTGTCGGGCTTCGCCGCGATGCTGGCGCTGCGCATCGATGCCGGAAAGCCGTTATTGTGGCTCAGGACCGAAGCGGCGGAACGGCGGGCGGGCAAGCTTTACGCCAGCGGACTGGGCGAAATCGGCCTCCATGGCGGTGATCTCATCCTCGGACTGCTCGGCGACGATGCGGCATTGCTCAAGGCCGCGAACGACGCCGCGCGGTGTGCCGGGCTCGGCGCGCTGGTGGTCGAGAGCTGGGGCGAGCCCAAGCCGCTCGATCTGACCGCGACGCGCCGGCTGATGCTGGCGGCGGAAGCATCGGGCGTGACCGTGCTGCTGCTTCGCGGCGAGGCGCGCGAAAGCCCCAGCGTCGCCGATACACGTTGGCGGGTCTCCTCTGCCCCCTCGATCGCGCTCGCCGCCGATGCGCCGGGGCCGCCTGCCTTCGATCTCGAATTGTTGCGCCGCCGGGCCGGCCCCGCCGGACGTCGGTGGCGCGTGGAGTGGAATCGTGAACGACGTGCTTTCCAGCCCCTCGACGGGCAGGCGCTATCTGGCGCTGTTCTTCCCCTGGCTGCCGGCTGAGCGCATTCGCATCACGCGACCGCATGTGTTCGCGGGCCGTGCCGGTGCGCCTTATGCGCTGACCGAGAAGGTCAAAAGCGCGCTGCGCGTGCATGCAATCGATCAGGAAGCCGCGCGGCTGGGGATCGAGCGCGGCATGACCCTGGCCGATGCCCGCGCGCGCCTGCCCGAGCTCGAAGCATTCGACCACGTCCCGCACGATGACCATCTGTGGCTCGAACGGCTGGCTGACGGCTGCGCGCGCTATACGCCCTGGGTGATGCTCGATGCGCCCGACGGGCTGGTGCTCGACATCACCGGCTGCGCCCATTTGCTAGGTAACGAAACGGCGCTCGCAACCGATGTGCTGGCAAGACTCGACCGGTTGGGCGTTACCGCACAACATGCCTTTGCCGCCAATCCCGATGCCGCGCGGGCGCTGGCGCGATGGCGCAGCGTCGGCGCCAACGAGGATGAAGCGGTCAGACGCTTGCCCGTCGTGGCGCTCGGGCTCGAAGAGGAAGCGACGACCGCGTTGAAGCGCGCCGGGCTCAAGACCGTTGGCGACGTCGTAGCGCGTCCCTTGTCGGCGATCGCCGCGCGGTTCGGCAACGATGCCGCGACCCAGATCCGTCGGATCATCGGCGAGTCGGATAGCCCGCTGACCCCGCGCATCGTGGCGCCACCGTTGTTCGTCGAGCGGCGTTTTGCCGAGCCCGTCGCACGCACCGAATTCGCGTTGACCGTGCTGGGCGAGTTGATCGCCCAGGCCGCCGCCCGGCTCGATCAGACCCATGAGGGCGGACGCCGGTTCGAGGCGCGCTTCTTCCGCACCGACGGGCTGGTGCAGCGAATGGCGGTCGAGACCGGCCGGCCGACCCGCGACGTGGCCGCGGTGTTGCGACTGTTCCGCGAACGGATCGAGACATTGGCCGATCCGATCGATCCCGGGTTCGGGTTCGACCTGATCCGGCTCGACGTACCGGTCGCCGAGCGGCTCGACGCGGCGCAGTTGCGGCTCGAAGGCGGCGCGGTCGGCGAAGCCGAGCTGGCGCAATTGATCGATCGGCTGTCGACCCGGGTCGGACGCGGACGCGTGCGGCGGTTCGTGCCGCGCGATCGCCATCTGCCCGAACAGGCCGAACTGATGCTGCCCGCCACCGATCCCGTTCCGCCGGGCGACTGGCCCGAGCTCGAAACCGGCGAGCCGCCGTTGCGCCCGATCCACTTGTTCGACCCGCCGCAATTGATCGACTCGATCGCCAGCGAAGTCCCCGACGGCCCGCCGCGCCAATTCCGCTGGCGTCGTGTCCTGCACGACGTTGCCCGGGTCGAAGGCCCCGAACGGATCGCCACCCCTTGGTGGGGCAGCCGCCAGGCGCCGACCCGCGATTATTACCGTGTCGAAGACCGCCGCGGCCGCCGCTTCTGGATCTTCCGCCACGGCCTGTACGGCGAAGTCACCGAGCCTGGCTGGTACATTCACGGGCTGTTCGCATGATATTGTTCACGCAAAGGCGCAAAGGCGCGAA
>NZ_BCYX01000021.1 GCF_001598415.1 Sphingomonas mali NBRC 15500 | reverse complement strand
AGGCGACGTCGCTCGTGACTCCCCCTCACCCTTCCCACTCGCTTCGCGAGCGGGCCCCTTCCCTCTCCCACAAGGGGAGAGGGAGTGTGGCTATCCCGCATATGCCTTCACCAGGTCGTAGAGGTAATCGCGGCCGACATAGAGCGACTCGACACGGATGCGTTCGTTCAGCCCGTGGATGCCGCTGAAGTCGGATTCGATGAACACGCCGGGCGCGCCATAGGTCGGGATGCCGATCGCTTCGAGGAAGATGCCGTCGGTGGCGCCGGTCGACATGCTGGGCAGCATCGGCACGCCGGGAAAATATTTGTCGGCGAGCGTCTTCATCGGCCCGATGATCTTGGGATCGAGCGTCGGCGGAATGCCGATCGGGCGGACCGGCTGGTTGGCGGTCACCGTCACTTTCGGCCCGGCCAGTTCCTTCAATTTGGCGAGCGTGCCGTCGACGCTTTCGCCCGGGAAGATGCGGCAATTGACGTTGGCAGTCGCCTTTTGCGGCAGCGCGTTTTCGGCATGGCCCGCGTTGAGCAAGGTCGCGACGCAGGTCGTCCGCAAGGTCGAATGCATCGCCTTGTCGAGCGAGACGATCTTGTCCGCCTCGTCATCCTTGGGGTCGGCGAGCAGGCGCTTGACCGCCGCGGCCATCGGCGCCGGCGTCTGCGGCGCGCCCGCGACCGCGGTGAAGAAGGCACGCGTCGTATCGGTGAACTTCACCGGGAATTCATAGGCGCGCACTGCCTGGAGCGCATCGGCGAGCTGGTAGATCGCATTGTCGGGCACCGGCTGCGAACTGTGCCCGCCGGGATTGGTGGTGGTGAAGGTGAAGTTCTGCGCCGCTTTCTCGCCGACCTGGATCGCCAGCAACTCGCGCTCGCCCTTGGCATTGTAGCGTCCGCCGCCGCCTTCGTTGAGCGCGAATTCCGCGGCGATCAAATCGGGCTTGTTCTTGGCCAGCCATTCGGCGCCGTTGAAGGCATAGGTGGTCTCCTCGCCGCAGGTCAGCGCCATCTTGATCGTGCGCTTCGGCTTGTAGCCGCTCTGTTTGAACCGGATCATCGAATCGGCCCAAATCGACGCCATCGCCTTGTCGTCGACTGTACCGCGGCCGTAATAAAAGCCGTTCTCCTCGATCAGTTTGAATGGGTCGCGGACCCAATCCTCGCGCTTGGCGGCGACGACGTCGATATGCGCCAGCAACAGCATCGGCTTGGCCTTGGGATCGCTGCCCTTGAGCACCGCGACGAGGCCGCCGTCCTTGGGATGATCGGGTACCGAAAACGGAATCAGCTCGCTGTCGGTATAGCCCGCCGCCTTCATCCGCGCCGCGATCTGCGCGGTCGCCTGAGTGCAGCTGCCGATGTCGACCACCGTATTGGTCTCGACCAGCTCCTTGTAGAGACCGAAGAACGCCTGCTGGTCGGGGCGGAGCTCAGCCGCGGGCGCGGCTGCCGCCGAGACCATTGGTTGCGCGACGAGACCCGCCGCGATGATCCATCCCAAAGCGCGCATGCCGACCCCCGATTGTTGCGATGACTGGGGAGACTAGAGCGCGAAACTACGCGGCACGCAACCGCCCGAGGTCAGGGACGCATCCGCGCCGAGGTCGCCATCACGTTGCGCGGCAAGGTCAGGCGGATTTCGCGATTGGCGAAATCGATCTGGACGCGGCGGAACAGCCGCAGCGAATCCATCCCGAGCATCAACGCCGGCGTATCGCTCAACCCGAACCGTTTGAACGGCACCGCATCGGCGAAGGCGATCGGCAGCTGGTGGAAGCCGACTCCGGCAATTTCGAGTGAGTCGATCACGCGATAATCGGCCTGGAGATATTGGCCGGTCACCGCTTGCAGCGCGACCGTGCCGAGCGACTTTTCGGTCTTCACGCGCTTGAGCAGGGCGAGGTTGCCAACGGTCACCGGCGACCCGGTGTCGATCACGACCGAGATGCGCTTGCCGCGATACCGGGCATCGGTGACGATCAATTGGCCATAGAGGTTCTTGGCGCGGATCACGATGTCGTCGGGGCTGCCGCCCAAGCCGCGTTTCTTCGACGCGCGAACTTCCATCACATTCTTGTCGAAATCGATCGACACGGCGTGACCCTTGAGCGCGTCGATGCCCAGCATGCCGGGTGCGCCGAGATTGGTCGCCTCGACCGCGGGCGCCTCGATCAAGTCGGGCGCGATCATGTTCACGCGAAGATCGGACAGCTGGTAGGTGCCGAGCTCGCTTTGCCCCGCCATCGTCGTCACGCGGACGCGGCGTCCGGTGGCGAGCTTGAGGATGTCGGCCAGTTCGCGCGACACCACCGTGCGCTCCGACCCGGTATCGATGATGAAGGAATAGGGGCCGCTTGGGCCGATCGACACGGGAACGGTCATGCGCTGGTCGGCATTGGTGAAGCCGAGCAGTTCGGACGCCGTCGCCGGGGTGGTCACACCGGTCGTGGGAAGCACGGGCGGATCCTGGGGAACGCCGCTATCGGCCGACGACGGGGCACCCGCCGCGCCAAGGGCCAAGACCAGCAAGGGGATAAACCCGCGCATGACGCGAATGGTACGCCTGTTCCGGTATTGTACCAAGCGAATTCGCGCGTGCTCAGTGGGCCTCGACGTCCCCCTCCGGCACGGGTTCCAGCGCTCGCGCGATGGGTCGCGCGATGGCCAGCATCAACAGCCCGCCGATCAGACCGATCGTCCCGTCGAGCGCCCAGAAGGCGGCGGGGCTCATCGTGTCGTAGAAGCTGCCGACCCAGCCCATGATCACGCTGCCCAGGAAGAAGGACAGGAACACCCCGCCCATCAGGGTCGCGGTGACCTGTTTGGGCGCGGCCTGACTGATCAGCGCGAGCAGGACCGGCCAATAATAGAGGAACGCGACGCCCATGCCGAAGAACCCGGCGAGCGCCCACCAGACGGCGGTCTTGCCGTCGGGGCCGGTCAGCAAGGCGCCGGCGACCAGCACGAACGCCGAGACGCCGGTCAGCAGCGCGCCGATCCCGATTTTGGTGACGTCCGACGGTTCGCGTCCGCGCTTCGCCTGCCACGCCCACAAAGCGACCAAAGGCGGCACCGCGACGACCGAGGCGAACGGGTCGATAGAGTTGAACCAGGACGGCGGGACACTGCCCCATGGCGTCCACAGGCTGACATGCTGGTCGACCCACAGCACGCCGATGCTCCAGATCATCGGATAGGCGACGTTGGGAAACAGGGTCATCGCGGCGACCAGGATCAGCAACCACATCCGCTTGCGCTCGGCCGGGGTCATCGGCGGCAGCGCGACGCGGTCGACGCGCGGGCTGCGACCGGTAAGATGGCGCTGGCCGGCGAGGTAGATGACCAAAGCGAGCAGCATCAGCCCCGCCGCCGCGCCGAACCCGGCATGCCAGCCATAACCCGCGGCGAGCGCGCCGCAGGCCAAAGGCCCCAGGATGGCACCGACATTGATGCCCGCGGAAAAGATCGTGTAGCCCTGCGTCCGCCGCGATTCCGCCTCGGCCGGATAGAGCTCGCCGACCTGCGCCGAGATATTGCCCTTGAGGCAGCCCGAGCCGAGGATCAGCAACAACAACGCGAGCAGGAACGAGGCATCGAACGCCATCGCGAGATGCCCGGCGCACATCAGCAAGGCGCCGATGATGACGGTGGACTTCGCCCCCAGCCAGCGATCGGCGATCCAGCCGCCCAGGATCGGGGTGAAATAGACCAGCCCGCCATACCAGCCATAGATCAGCGACGCGAAAGCGACATCGCTGAGCGCGCCGTGCCAGCTGAACACCTGCCGCAACGCCGCCAGCCCCAGCACATGCTCGGCATGACCCGGCAGGAACAATTGCTGGACCATGTAGAGCGTCAGCAGCGAGGTCATGCCGTAATAGCTGAACCGCTCCCAGCATTCGGTGAAGGCGAGATAGGCGACCCCGCGCGGATGACCGAGAAAGGCGGTGTCGGCAGTCGAAGCGGTCAATCACCGATCCTCTTGAAGCGGATCCGCTCCGGAAGCGGCGGATTGGTCGCGATATAAGCACGTAGCGCGCGCTCAAGCGAGGCTTGATCCTTGAAACGGCAGGTCGCTCCGCCGACCGGCTTCGCTGGGGCCGCCGGAACCGCCTGGATCGAATTTGTCGTGAGCGGCGCGTCGGAATCCTCGGTATTGGTCACGGCTTCCTCTTCGACCTCGCCTCCCGCCGCGCGCACGATCTCTGCGGTCGAATCGCAATCGATGAGCGGTGACACCCACAGCACCTCGCCGTGCAGCTCGGCCAGGCCATAGGTCACTTCGGTCTGGCCTTCCTCCGGCATGTCCTGGACGATCCACAGGTCGCGCCCAGTCACCGCGAAGCGTACCATGACGAGGCGCGAGGGTTGCTCGTCCTTCCGGGGCCGGAGCGGCGTGAAGAGGATCGTCCCATCGGGCTGCCATATGATCCGATCAAGATGTGCCGGCTTGCCGTCCCCCAGAAGGTCGACCTTGTAGACGCCGGGTCGGACCGGTCCGGCATCGGCCGGATTGCCTTTGTAGAAAGGCGCGCCGACCCACCAGCAACTCGACAGGAAGAGCGCCGCGACAGCGGCAAGAGCGAGGCGTACGGGCAGTCGCATCCCCATCCTTCTCCCTGAGCATCTTGGGCGCTACGGTACATCGCGAACCCATATTGAGGTAGCAGGAATGACGATCGAAGAACCGGATGCCGGGTCGCGGCCCGTCGACCTGCCGCATCGTCGCGAGTTCCTTGGACATCCGGTCGGCCTGCCGGTCATCGCCTTCACCGAAGCGTTCGAGCGCTTTTCCTATTACGGCATGCAGACCCTGCTGGTGCTGTACATGGTCAAGGCGCTGCTGCTGGCGCCGCATGTCGAGCATATCGTCGGGTTCGGCTGGTTCAGCACTGTGCTGGCGGGCATCTATGGCGCGCCGCCCAACACCCAGGCGCTCGCCTCGCACATCTTCGGCACCTACACGATGCTGGTCTATGTCACCCCGATCCTGGGCGGGCTGCTGGCCGATCGCTGGCTGGGCAAGACCACAACGGTGACGATCGGCGCGCTGTTGATGGCGGCGGGCCATTTCCTGATGGCATTCGACGTGTCGTTCCTGCTCGCCTTGCTGTTGCTGGTGCTCGGCGTCGGTTGCCTCAAGGGCAATCTCGCGAGCCAGGTCGGCGCGCTCTACGCGCCGGGCGACGGCCGCGCGACCGATGCGTTCCAGATCTATTATATCGGCATCAGCTTCGGTGCGTTCTTCGCGCCATTGGTGTGCGGGGCGCTGGGCGAGGAAGTCGGCTGGCATTGGGGATTCGGCGCGGCCGGGGTCGGGATGGTGATCGGTCTGGTCATCTATCTGGCGGGTCGCCGGCATCTGCCGCCCGATCCGCTGACCGAGCGGCGCGCGGCGCGCGCATCGGCCGCACCACGGGCGGCGATGACGCGGCGCGATATCGTCGTGCTGATCCTGCTGCTGTTCATGGTTCCGGTGCTGGCGGTCAGCGCGATCGGCAACCAGCAGATGTTCAACGCCTATCTGGTCTGGGCCGACCGATCCTACGAATTCATGCTGTTCGGGCATCGCATGCCGACCTCGTTCCTGGTCTCGTTCGACGCCTTTACCGGGTTCGTGACGCTGGCCGGGGCAGTGGCGTTCTGGCGCTGGTATGCGCGGCATTGGCGCGAGCCCGACGAGATGAGCAAATTGATCATCGGCTGCCTGATCTCGTCTTCCGCCTTCCTGCTGGTGATGATCGTCGCCAGCCGCCACGAAGCGACCGGGGTCAAGCCGGCTCTATGGGTCGCGCTCGCGGTCAACACGCTCAACAATCTGGGCTTCGCCAACGTCTTTCCGGTCAGCCTCGCGCTCTATTCGCGGGCCGCGCCGCGGGCGATCTCTGGGACCGTCGTCGGCATCTATTACCTGTTCCTGGCGCTGGCCAATTATCTGGTCGGCGTGGTCGGCGGCTGGCTGGAGATCATGCCGGCGGGGCAATTCTGGGGAATCCATGTCGGCGCGATTCTGGGCGCGGCGGCGGTGTTCGTGGCGATCAAGCTGGTGTTCGGGAAGTTGCTGTTGCCGGAGGTGGTGGAGAGCCCGGCTATTTAGCCCCTCCCCTTCAGGGGAGGGGTTGGGGTGGGGCCTATCCGCAGGCGATGTCGCTTGCCGCACCGCCGCACCCCCGACCCCTCCCCTAAAGGGGAGGGGCTTTGACTATTCCGCCGCCAGCAAACTCTCCGCGCCGCCCAGGTCGACCGACACCAGCCGGCTGACGCCCCGTTCGACCATGGTCACGCCGAACAGGCGGTGCATGCGGCTCATCGTCACCGCATTGTGCGTGACGATCAGATAGCGCGTCGCGGTTTCCTGGGTCATGCGGTCGAGCAGGTCGCAGAAGCGTTCGATATTGGCGTCGTCGAGCGGCGCGTCGACTTCGTCGAGCACGCAGATCGGCGCGGGGTTGGTCAGGAACAGGCCGAAGATCAGCGCGACCGCGGTCAGCGCCTGCTCGCCGCCCGACAGCAAGGTGAGCGATTGCAATTTCTTGCCCGGCGGCTGCGCCATGATCTCGAGCCCGGCTTCGAGCGGATCGTCCGAATCGACCAGTTCGAGCCGCGCCGCGCCGCCGTTGAACAGGGTCGTGAACAGCCGCTGGAAATGGCCGTTGACCGCCTCGAACGCGGCGAGCAGGCGCTGCCGCCCCTCCCGATTGAGCGTCCCGATCGAGCCGCGCAACTGCGCGACCGCCTGGCCGAGTTCGTCGCGCTCGACGGCTGCGTCGGTCCGCTGCGCATCGAGTTCGGCGAGTTCGGTTTCCGCGACCAGATTGACTGGCCCGAGCCGTTCGCGATCGATCAGCAATTTGTCGTGCTGGACCGATTCGTCCTGCGGATCGCCGACCTGATCGAGATCGAAGCCGACGCGCTCGCCGAGCAAGGGCGGGGGGCAGGCGAAACGCTCGCCCGACAGCCGCGCCATCTCGACGCGGCGCAAATCCTGATTCTCCGCGCGCGCGGCCGCCCCGGCACGCGCTTCTCGCGCCAGTGACAGCGCCTCGGCGGCGATGCGGCCCGCCTCCTCGGTCGTGCGGACGCGCGCTTCGGCCTCGCGCTCGTCGACCGCCGCGGTCTCGGCGGCGGCGCGCAGCTCGGCATGGCGCGCCTCCTGATCCGCGATCTGCGCGGCAAGTTGCGCCGGGCGCGCTTCCGCCGCCTCGGCCTCAGCGGCGAGTTGCGCCTCGCGCTTGTCCATGTCGGCGATGCGCTTGGCTGCTTCGCCGGCGCGTGATTTCCAGCCCTTTTGCTCGGCTTCGGCCGCCGCGAGCCGCTCGCGATCGGCGGCGATCGCGCGATCGAGTTGAGCGCGGTCGGTACGTGCGTTGGAGGCGTTGGCCCGACGTGCCTCGGCTTCGGCCTGGAGCCGCGCCACCGCGGCGCGGGTGTCGGCGCCATCGGGCAAGGCGGCGCGTGCCGCTTCTGCACGCGCCAATTCGGCTTCCGCCTCGCCGGCTTCGGCCGCCACCCGGCGCGCCCGCGTCTCGAGATCGGCGCGCTGCGCTTCGATCCGTTCGAGCTGCGCGGTGGCGCGATCCTCGGCGCGACTCGCCTCGCGCGCGGCATTCTCGGCACGCTCGAGCGAGGCCCGCGCGGCTTGCGCATCGGCACGGGCGGACGCGATGCGGCGTTCGGCCTCATCGAGCTGGCCATTGGCTTTCTCGACCGCGCCTTGCGCCTTGGGGCGCGCCTTGTTGAGCGCGGCGAGACGGTTGATCCGCTCGAGCCGTTCGGCCGCAGCGGCGCCGCCCGACTTGGCGACATAGCCGTCCCAGCGCCGGAGCGTACCGCCGAGCGTCACCAGCCGCTGCCCGACCGCGAGCGCACGGCCTTCATCCTGTTCGGCCACCAGCACTTGCGCCAATCGTCGCGCGAGGGCTGCCGGCGCCTCGACATGGTCGGCGAGGCGGGTCAGGCCCTGAGCCGACGGGTCGCCCGGCTGCGGCTCGGCCCCGGCCCAATAGCGGTCGGCATTGGCGTCGAGCCCGGTTTCGAGGTCATCGCCCAACGCCGCCGCCAGCGCGCGTTCATAGCCGGGTTCGGCGCGGACATGATCGAGCAGCTTGTCGCGTCCCGACGGCCGCGTCGCCTTTTCGAGCGCGAGCACTTCGCTTTCGATCGTGGCGAGTTCGGCGCGCGCGGCCGCTCGCGCCTGTTCGGCGGCGTCGCGCGCTTCCTGCGCGGTACGTTCGTCGGCGTCGGCACGGGCGCGGGCGCCGCGCGCGGTCTCCGCCGAATCGAGCGCGTCGGCACGTGTCTTGATCGCGCGATCGCGCTCGTCGCGCAGCGGCGCGGTGTCGCCCAATGCCTTCAATTCGGCCGCCTGCATCGCCTGGTCGCGCAGCGCGCGGTCGTGCCGCGCCTTGGCGGCTATTGCTGCCGCTTCGGCGACGCGGGCATCGGCGAGTTCGGCGGCCTGGCGGCTCATCGCCTGCGCCAGCGCGACATCGGCGTCGCGCGCCGCGCGCTCGGCCTCGGCGAGCGTCGCATCGAGCGCGGGCAACCGCGCCGCCGCTTCGTCGGCGCGCTTCGCCAGCATCTTTGTCTCTGCATCGAGCCGCGCCAGCGCCTCGGCGGCGTCGACGGCCAGCGCGCCTTCGCGATCGCGGTCCTCCGCGATCCGGCCGCGTTGCCCGGCCAGTTCGGTGATTCGCCGTTCGGCGGCACTGTGTTCGGCGCGCGAGGCGGCGAGCGCATGCGCGGCTTCGCTCGCCGCCTCGCGCGCCGCGGTCGCCGCCGCACGGGCATCGCCCAGCGCTTCGGTCGCAGCATGCTGGTGCGCGGTGGCAGCACGTTGTGCCTCGGCCGCTGCCGCTACCTTCTCCTCGCATTGCGCGGCTTCGGCCTTGGCGGCATCGGCCGCTGATGCTGCGTCGCGCCAGCGCGCGAAGATCATCCGCCCTTCGGCAACGCGGATCTGGTCTGACAGCAAGCGATAGCGTTCGGCCTGGCGCGCCTGGCGCCGCAACGCCGAGGCGCGCGCTTCCTGGTCGGCCATGATCTCGTCGAGCCGCAGTAGATTGGCTTCGGTCGCGCGCAGTTTCTGCTCGGCATCCTTGCGGCGGACATGGAGGCCGGCGATCCCTGCCGCCTCTTCGAGCATCGCGCGACGCTCGGTCGGCCGGGCAGAGATTACCGCGCTGATCCGCCCCTGGCTGACCAACGCCGGCGAATGCGCGCCGGTCGCGGCATCAGCGAACAGCAAGGCGACGTCCTTGGCGCGGACGTCACGCCCGTCGATGCGATAGGCAGATCCCGCGCCGCGCTCGATCCGCCGCACCACTTCGGTCTCGCTGCCGTCGATCTCGGCCAGGATCGAGACTTCGGCGAAATCGCGCGCGGTGCGCTTGTCGGTGCCGGCGAAGATGACGTCGTCCATGCCGGCGCCGCGCATCGACTTTGGGCTGTTCTCGCCCATCGTCCAGCGCAGCGCCTCGAGCAGGTTGGACTTGCCGCAGCCATTGGGGCCGACCACGCCGGTCAGCCCCGGTTCGATGCGGAGATCGGCCGCGTCGACGAAGCTCTTGAACCCCGACAGCCTCAGCCGCTTTATCTGCATCCGATCAATGGCCCCCCGGCATTGTCAGCGATCAGGCGCCCCGTGCCTTGAGCACGGGTTCGAGCGTCGCCCAGTCGCCGACATCGTTGAGCTTCTCGCCATTGATGATGAAGGTGGGGGTGCCGCTGATCTGGAACTTGTCGTTGGCGAACTTGGTGCGTTCGACGATCTTGTCGATCGCCGCCTTGTCGTTGAGGCAGGCGCGCGCCTTGTCCTCGGGCAGGCCGCGCTGTTTCATGAAGTCGAGATAGCCCAGCCCCTCGGCATACATCGTCGCCACCTGATTGGGGGTCGCGCCCTGCGCCGCCTGGACCTTGGCCGACACCGCCTGCTCGTTGGTCAGCAGGGTCTGCTGGTTGGCGAACATCTGATCGAGGATCGGGAAGAAGGTCGCGGTGTCGCCCGAACATTGGCCGAGCAGGATCGGACCGAGGTCGAGCGGACCATGGACCGGATATTCGCGGAATTCGTAGCTGACCTTGCCGGCGGAAATGTACTTCGCCTTGAGCGCCGGGAATCCTTCCTGATCGAACTTGCCGCAATAGGGGCAGGCGCGCGATCCATATTCGACGATCTTGATCGGCGCGTCGGGATTGCCCATCCGCATGCCGCCTTCAGGGGTCTTGCTGACCGTGTCGACCCAGGACGTCCCGGCGGGCGCCGGCTTGGCGGCGACCGGCGCCGCGGGCGTCGAGCTGTTGGCGTCGCTGCCCGTCCCGCCACAAGCGGCGAGCGCCAGCAGCGGCAGAGCGGCGAAAAGGGGCAAGATCTTCATGTACTACTCCCTTGGGAAAATTCAGACGCCGGCGGCGGCAAGCAGCGGCTGCAATGCCGCCCAGTCATAGACGTTATCGGCCTTGGTGCCATTGATCACGAAGGTCGGGGTGCCGCTGATCGAATATTGCTTCTCGGCGGCGTTGGTAACCGCGACGATGCGGTCGACACCGGCGCGCGCGGCGAGACACGCCTGCGCTCGCGCCGGCGCCATGCCGCGGCGCTTGACGAAATCGACATAGCCGAGATCGGTCGCGAAACTGGTCGCGATCTGATTGGGCGTGGGGTTGGTCATCGCCTGGACCTTGGTTTCGGCTGCCTGCGCCTTGGCGGTCAGCGCCTGCTGGTTGGCGAACATCGCATCGAGCAACGGAAAGAATTGCGCCGGCGAGACGCAATGGCCGAGCAGGATCGGCCCCAAGTCGAACGCGCCATGGACCGGATAGTCGCGGAATTCGTAGCTGAGCTTGCCCGCGGCGATCGGCCCGGCCTTGAGCACGGGAAGCCCTTCCTTGTCGAACAGCGCACAATGCGGGCAAGTGCGCGAACCATATTCGATCAGCTTCACCTTGGCATTGGGGTTGCCCATCCGCATCCCGCCTTCGGGCGTCGCGGCGACGACAGTGATCCAATTGACCTTGGCCGGCGCGCGCTTGGCCGCCACCGCCTTCTTCGCCGGTGCCTTGGTCGCGGCGCCGGCAGCCAGCGGGAGCCCGGCAATCAGCGCCAGTACCATCAACGAACGGATCATTTCTCGGTCTTTCCGATGACGGGCACTTTGACGGGCCCAAGGACAGGGATGCCGCGATTACCCGCAACGCCGGCGGCGAGTGCGGCGAGCACGGCCTGCAATTCCGGATCGGCGATCGCGCGCAGACCGGGGCCGAGCTCGGCGGGCGGGATCGGCGCAGGCCGCAGGCTGGGCGGCGCGGCACGCGACGGGCGCTCGGCGATCCTGCCTTGCTTGAGGTTGAGCCGTGCAACCGCCGCATAGCCGAAGAAGCGATTGACCCGCTCGACGATTTCGGGCGCGATATGCTGCATCATCGCCGCATGCGCGCCCTTTACCGTGACGGTGAGCACCCCCTCGGCTTTCTTGCCCGGCGGGAAGCGGATCGATTCGGGCGATGAGACGCCGGCATATTTGGGGCCGACGATTTCCGCCCAACGCGTGACGATTCCCGACTGAACGAAGCCGAACCGGCGGAACGCCGCGCCGCCGACCTGGGGCAGCAAGTCACCGACCGCGCGCGCCGGTCCGCCCCGGGGACGCCCAGAATCCTTGGCGAGTGCGGGTTTGGCGGGGCCTTTCGGAGTGGCGCGCTTGCTCATTCGGCCATCCATGCCATAGCCGCGGGGTGGCCGCCAAGCTTCCTTCCGCACCATCTCTGTCCGGTTTCGTGGCGCCGGCGTTGCTGCGCTGGTACGACGCGCATCGCCGCACCCTGCCGTGGCGTGCCGGACCGGGCGAACGTGCCGATCCCTATCGGGTCTGGCTGTCCGAAGTGATGCTGCAACAGACGACGGTCGCGACGGTCGGGCCGCGCTTCGCCGCCTGGGTCGCGCGCTGGCCCGATTTCGCCAGCCTGGCCCGGGCGGACGAAGCTGACGTCATGGCGGCCTGGGCGGGGCTCGGCTATTATGCCCGGGCGCGCAACCTGGTCGCCTGCGCGCGCGCCGTGGTCGCCGAGCATGGCGGCGAATTTCCGCGCTCGGAGACCGAGTTGCGGGCACTGCCCGGGATCGGCGATTATACCGCCGCCGCGATCGCCGCGATCGCGTTCGACGAGCCCGCGACGGTGGTCGACGCCAATGTCGAGCGCGTCGTCGCGCGATTGTTCCGGCTGGCAGACAAGGCCGCGATCCGCCCCGCCGCAGCGACGCTCACCCCAGCCGTCCGCGCCGGCGATTTCGCCCAGGCGATGATGGACCTGGGCGCCACGATCTGCTCCCCGCGCGCGCCCAAATGCCTGTTATGTCCGCTGCGCGACGGATGCGCGGCATATGCCGCCGGCGATCAGGAGGTCTATCCGGTCAAGCCGGCCAAAGCGGCCAAGCCGACGCGACACGGCACGATCTTCTGGGCACGCAATGGCGGCGACGTGCTGCTGGTGCGCCGACCGCCCAAGGGATTGCTCGGCGGCATGCGCGCGCTGCCGACCGGGCCGTGGAGCGCCGAGCCGCCCGGTCTGGCCGATGCGCCCGCGCGCGCCGATTGGCGCCTGCTCCCCGCGACGGTCGAGCACGTCTTCACCCATTTCAGATTGCAACTCGTGCTTGCGACCGCGGCGATCGATCGCCATGCAGCGCCCGACGGCGCCATCTGGTGGCCGATCGAGTCGCTGGGGGAAGCGGGTCTGCCGACCGTCTTCGCCAAGGCGGCGAGCGCGACGGGAGAGCCTTGATGATTCGCCTGACCCCTTTCCTCACCGCCACCGCGACGATCGCGCTGCTGACCGGCGCGGGCATCGCCCAGACCGCGAGCGTGCCGCTGGCCGCACCGGCAGCCGCGCCCGCCGTCACCAGTGCGCTGCCGGCAACCCAGGCACTGTATGCTTCGTACATTGCCACCAACAAGATGCCGGGGATCGTCGGCGCATTCGGCGCGGGTAACTCCCCAACGATGTTCGTTTCGGCGGGCAAGATCGCGGACGACGCCAATGCCGCGCCGGCCGGTCCGGACAGCCTGTGGCGGGTCTATTCGATGACCAAGCCGATCACCGCGATAGCGGCGATGATCCTGATCGAAGAAGGCAAGATGAAGCTCGACGAACCGGTCAGCGACTTCCTGCCCGCGTTCAAGACGATGCGCGTCCAGCTCAACGAGAATACGGTCGACAGCCGCCCGGCCGTCCGCCCGATCACGATCCGCAACCTGCTGACGCATACTGCGGGCCTGGGCTATAACATCATCACCAAGGGCCCGTTGCTCCAGCTTTATATGGACAAGGGTCTCACCCCCGGCCAGGTCAATGCGGCGATGGAGGTCGATGCGCGCAAGACGCGTCCCGCATCGCTGCAGGAATTCGCCAACCGGGTCGCGACGGTGCCGCTGATCGCCGATCCGGGCACCAAGTGGAGCTATTCGATCGGGCTCGACCTGATGGGCGCGGTGATCGAGAAAGCCAGCGGGATGCGGTTCGAGGCATTCGTCCAGCAACGCATTTTCGACCCGCTCAAGATGAAGTCGAGCTATTGGTCCGTGCCGGCGAGCGAGGTCGGGCGGTTGTCGACCAATTACGCGTTCCTGCCCGGCGACAAGCTCTTCGCGCTCGATCCGGCGGCGACCTCGGCCTATCTGTCGTCGCCCAGCTTTCCTTATGGCGGTGCCGGGCTGGTCATGTCGGCGCGCGATTACGACACGTTCCTGCACATGCTGCAGAATTATGGCGAACTCGACGGCGTCCGCATCATGAAGCCCGAGACCGCCAAGCTTGCCATGTCGAATCTGTTGCCCGCTGGAGTCGAGTTCGGCGGCGTGGGCGGCGCGACCGGCGGAACCTCGGGACCGAAGATGGGCTTCGGCGCCGGCGGATCGGTGGTGCTGGAGGACAAAGCGAATTCGATGGGGGTTGGCACTTATGGCTGGGGCGGGGCGGCGGGCACCGCGGCCTGGGTCAACCCGGTCAAGAAAATCCGCGGCACGATCATGGTCAATTACTTCCCCGCCGACAAATGGCCGATCCGCGACGAGACGGTAAAGTCGCTGATCAGCGACATGCAGCGTTTCAAGACCAAGTGATTCGCCCCGGCTTCACCGGCAGCCCGCTCGACCGGGCCGACCCGCTGCGTCACGACGCCGACAAACTGGCGGCGGCGATGGGCGACTGGCGCGCCAGGCTGCTCAAGCTCGACAATTTCGAGCCCGAGGTGGCGGAGGACGGCACGCTCGGCTGGACCAGCCTGGCCGACGCGCCCGACGATGCCGAATTGATCCTGCTCGGCCTGATCGACGGCAAGCCGCATTTCGCCGCTTATGTTCCGGGCATGCGCGCGCCGGCCGGACGCTCGCCCAGTCTGTTCCGCGCACTCGACCTGATGCGGCCGGAAGAAGCGGAAACCTATGCCGCGGCGCGCAGCGTGCTCGACTGGCATAGCCGGCATCAATTCTGCGCCAATTGCGGGACGCAGACGACGATGTTCCGCGGCGGCTGGGGGCGGCTTTGCCCGAATTGTGGCGCCGAGCATTTCCCGCGCACCGACCCGGTGGTGATCATGATCGCCGAACATGCGGGCCGCGCCTTGGTCGGGCGCGGACCGCAATGGCCGGCGGGGCGCTATTCGGCGCTGGCCGGGTTCATGGAGCCGGGCGAATCGATCGAGGAAGCGGTCGCGCGCGAAATCTTCGAGGAAGCCGGCGTCCGCGTCCGCAACGTCCGCTATATCGCCAGCCAGCCCTGGCCGTTCCCCTCATCATTGATGATGGCCTGCATCGGCGAGGCGGAGGACGACGTCATCACGATCGATCCGCACGAGCTGCAGGACGCGATGTGGGTCAGCCGCGAAGACGTGCGGAAATCGCTGGCCGGCGATCCGTCCGCGCCGTTCCTGTCGCCCCCGCATTACGCGATCGCGCATACCTTGCTGACCGCATGGGTGGAGGAGGGGTAAGCTCGTCCTCGTCGCATGAGCGCATGCGATCCTAAAAATCGACCGCGATGCCCTTCAGCGTCCAGTCGCCATAGCGCGTCGGATCCTTGTCGAGCGGATCCTTTTCGGACGGCTCTACCTTTTCTGGCTCAGGCACCGGTGGGCTCGGCGTAAGGTAGGCGGGCGGCTTGACGTGCGGGGGGCGGGGCATGATGGGTCCATTGATTGAACGCTGGTCGTCGACGGGCCACATTGGAGCAGCAAGCGGTCGGCGCAATAGCCGATCGTGCCGGAGGGCCTTTTGGGCAGTTTAATAGCAGAATTGTTTGTCGATGCGATTGTCGACACAGTGCTGTGGGGTACGGGCGCGCTCGTGCTGAAAATGATCAGGCCGCATCGGCCGGTCAATCAAATCGCCGCAATCGCCGTGGGCCTGATCATCTGGCTTGTCGGGATCGCCGCGCTCTTCACGATCGGATATTTCCTGCTTGTCTAATTCCCCGCTTCCCCCCGGAGTCCCCGCCCGCCAGGCCGCGCTTCGCCTGCTCGACGCCGTGCTTCGCCGCGGCGAGACGATCGATCAGGCGGCGCCGCGCGTGCTCTCCAGCCTGAAGGCGGATAACGACCGCGCGCTTGCCCGTGCGATCGCGGCGGAAGTGCTGCGGCATCTACCCGACCTCGACGCGTTGATCGATTCGGCGACGCAACGGCCATTGCCGCATGACGCCAAGGCGCGGTTCGCGCTGCGCATTGCGCTCGCCCAGGCGTTGCGACTCGGCACGCCGGGACATGCGGCGATCTCGACCGTGCTGCCGCTGGTCGATGGCGGTCCGCGCAAATTGGTCCATGGCGTGTTCGGCACGCTCGACCGGCGCAAGGCGACCTTGCCCGAACCGCCGAGCTTGCCCGATGCGGTCACCGCGCGCTGGCAGGCGGCGTGGGGAGACGACGTGGTGCAGGCGGCACGACGCGCGATCGCCGAACCGCCGCCGGTCGATCTGACCCTAAGCGGGGAGGAGGGGCCCGAGGGCCTCGAACTGATGCCCAGCCAGCGCCGCCTGCCGCGCGGCACCGCGATTCCCGATCTGCCGGGCTTTGCCGAGGGCGATTGGTGGGTGCAGGATCTGTCCGCGGCGATCCCCGCGCGCCTGCTGGGGAAGGGACCGGGAACCGCGATCGACGCCTGCGCCGCGCCCGGCGGCAAGACGATGCAACTCGCCGCTGCCGGGTGGAACGTCACCGCGATTGACGCCTCGGAAAGTCGTCTGGCACGACTTCGCGACAATCTGGCGCGTACGCATCTGAAGGCGGAGATCGTCGCCGCCGACGTCGCTTTCTGGTCGCCGCCGGCGCCGGTCGATGCGGTGCTGCTCGACGCGCCGTGCAGCGCGACCGGCATCTTCCGCCGCCATCCCGACGTGCTCCACCGTGTCCACCCCGCGATCATCGAGGAAGCGGCGCATTTGCAGCGCCAGTTGCTCGTCCAGGCGGCAGGTTGGGTGAAAAAGGGCGGCAAGCTCGTCTACGCAACCTGCTCGCTCGAGCGCGAGGAAGGCGAGGAGCAAGTCGAGACGTTCCTTGCCGCCAATCGCGATTTCGCCATCGATCCGGTCCGGATCGACGAACTGCCCGCCGGTATCGCCCCCGATCCGCGCGGCTGGGTACGCATTCTGCCAGGCGCGCTGGAAGAACAGGGCGGTTGCGACGGCTTCTTCATTGCCCGATTCGCGAGGGCTGGTTAGAGCAGGGCATGTCCCATCCCGTCCGCATTGCCCCGTCGATCCTCAGCGCCGATTTCGCGAAACTGGGCGAGGAAGTCCGCGCGATCGATGCCGCCGGCGCCGACTGGATCCATGTCGATGTAATGGATGGACATTTCGTCCCCAACATCACGATCGGGCCGCAAGTGGTGAAGGCGATCCGCCCGCACACCGCCAAGCCGCTCGACGTCCATCTGATGATCGCGCCGGTCGATCCCTATCTCGACCAGTTCGCCGAAGCGGGCGCCGACACGATCTCGATCCATGTCGAGGCGGGGCCGCACACCCATCGCAGCCTTCGCCACATCCGCAGCCTGGGCAAGCGCGCCGGCGTCGTACTGACCCCGCAGACCCCGGCCAAGGCGCTCGATTATCTGCTCGAGGAAGTCGATCTGGTGCTGGTGATGAGCGTCAATCCGGGCTTTGGCGGACAGAGCTTCATTCCTTCGGCGCTGCGCAAGATCGAAGCGATCCGCAAGATGATCGACAAGCAGGGGCTCGATGTCGACCTGGAAGTCGATGGCGGGATCGATCGCGAGACCGCGCCCCAGGTGATCGCGGCGGGTGCCGATGCGCTGGTCGCGGGCACTGCCACTTTCCGCGGCGGGCCAAGCGCCTATGCCGCCAATATCGCGGCGTTGAGGGGCGGGTGAGCGAGGAGCGCGCGCCAGACGGGATCGACGAAGGAAAGCGGCTGATCCGCATCGGGAGCAGCGCTGGCCTGTCGCTGGCCGATCGGGTTGCCGAACGTTTTCGCAAGCTTGCCTGGCGCACCCCGCTTCATGCCCTTCGGCTGCGCGGCCGCCATCCGCTCAAGCTGGTCGCGGTGCCCGAGGATCCATTCGTCGGCGATGCGCGCCGCGGCAATGCGCTGCTCGACGGACGCATCGCGCTGCGCGGCGACAGCGTGGCGATCGCCGATCTCGATTTCGCCAAGCCGGATTGGTCGAAGCCGTTGGCGCATCACCTCCACAGCTTCGCCTGGCTGCGCGATCTATCGACGGTGGCGACGCGACCGGTCGGCGTGCCGATCGCCGAGACGATCATGCGACTGTGGCTGGAAGTCCATGCCGACAAGGTCAGCGAACCCGCCTGGACACCGGAATTGTGGGGACGCCGCATTCTCCACTGGACCGCGCATGCGCCGCTGATCCTGTCGTCGTCCGATCTGGTCTATCGCAGCAAGGTACTCAACACGCTGGCACGCGGCGCGCGGCACCTCGATCGCAGCGCCGACAAGGCGCCCGCCGGGGTCGCACGGATCGCGGCATGGTGCGGCGTGATTTGCGCCGGGCTGCTGATTCCGGGCGGCGATCCGCGCCGCCAGATCGGCGAGGATGGGCTGGAAAAGGCGATCGAAGGCGCGGTGTACGAGGATGGCGGCGTGATCGCGCGCGCGCCGCTGGCCCAGGTCGACATCATCATGCTGCTGACCGCGCTGCGCGAGGCCTATACCGCACGGCGACTGGCGCCACCGGCAACCTTGTCCGCCGCGCTCGGCCGGATGGTCCCCGCGTTGCAAGGCGTGTGTCACGGCGATCATGGCCTGTCGAGCTGGCAAGGCGGCGGCCCGATCCGCGGCGAGCGGATCGACGAGATCATCGCGGCGACCGGCGTGCGCGCGCGTCCGCTGCGCCAGGCGCGCGACTGGGGCTATCAGCGGCTGGCGCAGGGCGAGGCGGTGGTGATCGTCGATGCCGCCCCGCCGCCGGTATCGCGGCTGGCCGAGGGCGGCTGTGCGTCGACCCTGGCGTTCGAAATGTCCGACGGCGCCGAGCGGCTGATCGTCAATTGCGGTGGTGCGCGCGCGGCGATCGCGCAGATTCCGGCGACGCTTTCCGAAGGGCTGCGCACCACCGCGGCGCATTCGACCCTGGTGGTCGGCGACAGCAATTCGACCGCGATCCATGCCGATGGCACGCTGGGCAAGGGCGTCGCCGAGGTCGAGCTGGCGCGGCAGGAAAGCAATGGCGCCAGCCGGCTGGAGGCGAGCCATGACGGTTATGCCCGGCGGTTCGGCTTCCTCCACCGCCGCCAATTGCTGCTGGCGGGCGACGGCCGAGAATTGCGGGGAGACGACATGCTGTTGCCGGCCGGGCGCAAGCGCAAGGTCGGCACGATCCCGTTCGCGATCCGCTTCCACCTGGGGGCAGGGGTCGAAGCGGCGCCGACCGCTGACGGCATGGCGGCATTGTTGCGCTTGCCCTCGGGGCGGCTGTGGCAGTTCCGCTGTCGCGGCGGCACGCTGACGATCGAGGAGAGTTTGTGGATCGACCCCGATGGACGGCCGGTCTCCACCCAGCAACTCGTGGTCGGCGGTGAAGCGGCGGCGGGCGGCGAGAATATCAGCTGGGCCTTGAAGCGCGCGACCTGATCGGCAATGGGGGCGGCGTCTGCTTCCCAGCCCAGCACAGGAATTCGCCATGGCCACCGACATCGTCCCCATCCGGCGGGCGCTGCTGTCCGTTTCGGACAAGACCGGAATCGTCGAGCTCGCGACGGGGCTCGCGGCGAAAGGAGTCGAACTGGTCTCCACGGGCGGGACCGCCAAGGCTTTACGCGACGCCGGGCTGACCGTCCGCGACGTGTCCGACCTGACCGGTTTCCCCGAGATGATGGACGGGCGGGTCAAGACGCTCCACCCGATGGTCCATGGCGGCCTGCTCGCGGTGCGAGACGACCCCGAGCACGCGAAAGCGATGGACGAGCATGCGATCGGCGCGATCGATCTGGTCGTGGTCAACCTCTATCCCTTCGCGCAGACCGTGGCGAAAGGCGCCGGCCGCGACGAGATCATCGAGAATATCGATATCGGCGGCCCATCGATGGTGCGCTCGGCGGCGAAGAACCATGCGTTCGTCGCGATCGTCACCGATCCCGCCGATTATGCGCTGCTGGAAAAGGGCGAGACCACGCTCGACGAGCGCAAGAAGCTCGCCGCCAAGGCATTCGCCGCGACCGCGACCTATGATTCGATGATCGCGAGCTGGTTCGGTTTCGCCGACCAGGGCCAGATGTTCCCCGAGACGCTGCCGCTCGTGCTCAACCAGCCGACCGTGCTGCGCTATGGCGAGAATCCGCATCAGCAGGCCGCCTTTTACCGCCATGCCGGCCCCTCGGCGCGCGGCATCGGCCAGGCGCGCCAGGTCCAGGGCAAGGAGCTCAGCTACAACAATTTCAACGACGCCGACGCCGCGCTGCAGCTGGTCGCCGAGTTCCGCGACGCCGAGCCGACCTGCGTCATCGTCAAGCACGCCAATCCATGCGGCGTCGCCACCGCCGCGAACCTGGAAACGGCCTATGCCGAGGCCTTTGCGTGCGACACCGTGTCGGCGTTCGGCGGAATCATCGCGGTCAACCGCCCGCTCGACGCCGCCACGGCGCGGCAGATCACCGGGATCTTCACCGAAGTGGTGGTCGCACCCGATGCCGATGAGGAAGCGCTCGCTTTGTTCGCGGCGAAGAAGAATCTGCGCCTGCTGCTGACCGGCGAATTGCCCGATCCGGCACGCGGCGGGTTCGACGCCAAGTCGATCACCGGTGGCTGGCTGATCCAGGGCCGCGACAATGGCCGCATCACCGCCGACGATCTGAAAACCGTCACGAAGCGCCAGCCGAGCCCGCAGGAACTGGCCGATTGCCTGTTCGCCTGGACCGTCGCCAAGCACGTCAAGTCGAACGCGATCGTCTACGCCAAGGACGGTGCCACCGCCGGTGTCGGCGCGGGCCAGATGAACCGGCTGGAGTCCGCGCGCATCGCCGCATGGAAGGCCAAGGATGCCGCCGACAAGGCAGGCTGGGCGACGCCGCGGACGATCGGGTCGGCAGTGGCGTCGGATGCGTTCTTCCCGTTCGCCGACGGGTTGCTGGCGGCGGTCGAAGCGGGCGCTACTGCGGTGATCCAGCCGGGCGGATCGATCCGCGACGACGAGGTCATCGCCGCAGCCGACGAAGCTGGGCTGGCGATGATGTTCACCGGAATGCGCCACTTCCGGCACTGATTTTTGATTCACGCAAAGGCGCGAAGGCGCAAAGAAGAGTGGACTGATATCGCGCAGAGGCGCGGACGGCGCAGAGGCGTTTCAGCTCTGCGCTGCCGGTGGACTCATTTGCGATGATTGGACGGCGAGCCTCGCAAAGCGAGGCTCTCTAAAACTCTGCGCTCTCTGCGCCTCTGCGCGAAAAAACTTTGCGCCTTCGCGCCTTTGCGTGACTCAAAAATCACTCGGCCTGCAGCAGGAACCCCAGTTCGGGATCGGCCAGCCCGCTAGCCCGCCGCGCCGCGCGCCGTGCAAAGGCGAGGGTGCACTTCTTACGCCCCGGCGTGCTCAGTGGATGCGTTGCCGCTTCGCGCAGGATCGCGGCATCGTAGCGGTCGGCGATGATCACGCCCGACCGCTCGGGCAGGAACGCCTCGCCGTGGAGCGGCCCGTGGTCGAAGCCGTCGGGCACTGCCCAGAAGAAGCGGTCGCAATGGTCGAGATAGTCGAACCATTTGCCGTCGCCGAGCAGATCGGCCCGCGACACCTTGATCTCGACGATGACGATCTGCCCGCGCGAATCGATCGCCATGATGTCGGCGCGGCGGCCGCCATCGAGCGGGACTTCGGTCATCGCCGCGAGATCGTGGCGCGCGAGCATGCGAATGACGCCGCGCGCGACATCAGCCGCGCACAGCGCCTCGGTTCCTGTCGGAGGACAGCGGGGAGACGCATCGAGCATCTCCCCGCTTTAGAACATTATGGCAACATCGGGAAGACGCGTTTTTGGTCCGGCTCACGCCGAACGAGCAGCACCGGCCCGCTCCCCACCCGGCCGCCCAACGGAAGTATCATATGGGCGGCCGGGTGGGGGAGCGGGCTGGTGCCGCGCATGCGCGCTAGCGCATCAAATCAGCGAAAGAAGATGTGGTTGCCGATGGTCGCGACGCGCGGCCGGGCCCAACCCGGCGAGACGCGGCGGGCATGGAAATAGAGCGCGCCGGGTGTCGGATTGTCCCATTCCTTGTCCATCGCGATCTGCGCGATGGCCATCGCGGTCCGATATTGCGCGGCCGAGCGGATCGCCGGGATCGAGCCGCCGCGGATGAACGAGAATTGCCCAGGCTGCTTGACCACACCGCAGATCGTGCGCGGAAAGCGGCCCGAATTGGTGCGGTTGAGGATCACGTTGGCGACCGCGAGCTGGCCCGACAGCGGCTCGCCCTTGGATTCGAAATAGACCGCGCCGGCAAGGCACGACAGTTCCGAATCGGCGTCGTCGGTAAAATCCTGGCTCGCAACCGCGGCGGCCAGGCTGGCGAATTGGAGACCGGGCGCAGGCGCCGGCGCCGCCGAACGGACCTCATCGGAGGAGGTCGTCGCGCTGTCAGCCGGATCGATCGATGGAACCGGCTTGGGGACTGACGGGTTGATGGCGGTAGTGCTGGTGGCCGTGGTGGCGATTGCCGGGATCAGCGAAGCGTCGCGATCCGCACCCAGGGCCTTGCTCGAGACGGTGAGACCGGCGAGCGTGGTTAGTGCAATGAACGTCGCCGCGAGGTTCGCGGCGCGAGAGGAAAACAGCATTTAGGCTTGCTAAAGTGCGGTTGGGGCGCGGACGCGATCGCAAGAAAAAGGATCGCCCGGACCACCACCCGACTGCGTAACCGTTAGGGATCGCACCCCATCGCGGTACAACGCGGATAATTGGTGAATAATCCCTTGAATTGTGCGGCGCAGCAAGTCAATTGCCGACCAGGGTTTCAGCGGCGAAGCGTTCCGCCTGCGGGATATCCAGTTCCACTACCCAGAGGTCGGGGTCGTTTCGGCGGCGTTTCGTCCAATAATCGGTCAGCGCCTGGGCGTCGCCCTCCGGACCGACAGCGATCAACTCGACATCGCCGCTCGGGCCGATCCCCCGTTCCCACAACCGAGCATTCTGTCCGCGATCCTGCGCCACTACCAGCACGGCGCCGGCGGTCGTATCGCCCTTGGCCAGGACGGTGGCGAAACCGCCTGCCTGGTTCGCGCGGCGAACCAGCGCGTTGACCAGCGCGCCGGTCGCCAGCCGCGCACTCACGCCGAACGATAGCCGGGCAAGCCGGCCAGCGCGATCGACGAGCGCATGAAGGTGCCGGTACCGCGCGCGACTTCTTCGCCATGATCGTCGATCAGCCGTGCCTCGCCGACGAAGACGCGGCGCTGGCCGCTGACCCATTTGCCCTCGGCGATCACCGGCCCTGCCTTTAACGGTCGGGTGAACAGCAGGTTGAACGCGGTGGTCAGCAGGAAACGATCGGAGACCAGGCTGTTGCAGGCATAGAAAGCGGCGTCGTCGAGCATCTTGAAATAGCTCGTGCCGTGCGCCGCGCCGCCGGCATGATAATATCGCTCGTCGATGTCGAAATGGATCCGCGCCACCCCGCTTTCGGGGATTTCGAGTCGCGATGAGAATAATCGGTTGATCGGCGCCGCGGCGTAGAGCGACTCAAGGGCGCGGAAATGCGCCTGGGCGCCTGAATCGGTCCCACCCGATTCAGGCGGCATCCCTGGCCTCGTCCTGGGTCAGCAGGAAATAGAGCGCGTCCTTCGACCCGGCGCCGCGCAATTTGGCGACGAACGCGGCGTTGCGCAGCAACCGCGACACCCGCGCCAACGCCTTGAGGTGCGCGGCGCCGGCATCGGGCGGCGAAAACAGCGCGAACACCAGGTCGACCGGCAGATCGTCGACTGCGGCGAAATCGATCGGCCGCGTCAGCTCGACGAACACGCCGTGAATCGCCTCGATGCCTTCGATCCGCGTATGCGGGATGGCGATACCGCCGCCGAACCCGGTCGAGCCGAGCTTCTCGCGCTGGGCGAGTCCCTCGGCGGCGGCCTTGGCGTCGATGCCATAGGCCGACGCGGCGAGCGCGCCGAGCTGTTGGAACAGCACTTTCTTGCTCGCCGCCGCCAGCCCCTCGGCAACCGCCTCAGGCCGGACCAGGTCCGACAGGTCGATCATATCGCTATCTTCCGGTGATTAGCTGGCGCGCTGCGGCTCTACCCAGCCGATCGTGCCGTCGCCGCGGCGATAGACCATGTTGTACGACCCCGTCCCGCTATTCTTGAACATCAGCGCCTGGGTATTACGCAGATCGAGCATCATCACCGCGTCGGACACCGACGCCTCGGGCACGTCGACCCGGGTTTCGGCGATGATCAGCGGCGAATCGCCCGCTTCGTCCTCGTCGGTCGCTTCCTGGAACAGGGTATAGCCGGCATTGGCGTCGGGTTCGGCCTCGCCATTGACGACCGTCCCGGCTGCCTTGCGGTCCTTCAGCCGGCGCATGTAGCGGCGCAATTGCTTCTCGATCTTGTCGGCCGAGCCGTCGAACGCGCCATGCGCGTCATTGCCGTCGTTGCTGGCTTTTAGCACCAGGCCGTGCATCACATGCGCGACGACGTCGCATTTGAATCGATTGTCGTGCGGGCCTTTCCCGAAAGTCACCTGAGCAGAGATGGCACGCGAGAAATATTTGTCCGCAATACCCTGGAGGCGATCCTGGACATGGCTCTTCAGCGCTTCGCCCGTTTCAACCTGATGTCCCGAGACACGGATATCCATTTTCTCTTCTCCATTCTTGGCGACGGTGGCGCATTCGCCTTGTCCCTCGCAACGCGCGTCAACCGGACGCCTCGGCCCCCCATAAAGGGTTTTTGAGCGTCGCCACGAACCCGGCGTGGCGCGCCAGTTCCTCCGCGCTCGGCTCGAACACGCGCATCGGCCGCGGCTGGGCGGCGCGCGGATCGGTGTCGATCACGGAGATTTCGATCTTTTCCTCGACCTCGCTGACCAGGGTCAGCCCGATCTGGCGACCGCCGGTCAGCTCGATATAGACCTGCGACAGCAATTGCGCGTCGAGCAGAGCGCCGTGGAGCACGCGATGGCTGCGGTCGATGCCGTAGCGCGTGCAGAGCGCATCGAGCGAATGTTTGGCGCCGGGGTGACGCTGCCGCGCCATCGCCACGGTGTCGATCATACGGTCGAGCGAGATGATCTCGCGGCCGATCTTGCCGAGCTCGCCGTTCAAGAACCCGAAGTCGAAACTGGCATTGTGCGCGACCAGCCGCGAATCGCCGAGAAACTCGAGCAGCTCGTCGACCTTTTCGTGGAAGCGCGGCTTGTCCGAGAGAAAGACGTCGGACAGCCCGTGAATGCGGAACGCCTCGACCGGCATCGCGCGTTCAGGATTGAAATAAAGGTGGAAACTGCGCCCGGTCTCGACGCGATTGACCATTTCGATACAGCCGATCTCGACCAGACGATCGCCCCCGCTGAAGGAGAGGCCGGTGGTTTCGGTGTCGAAGACGATTTCGCGCATTTGTCCTTTTATCGGTCTTGGTTGGCACGGACGCAAGCTATCACCCTACGCACGGCGGCACGGGTTTGATCCATCGGACAATCCGTCGCGATAACATGATCCGCGCGCGCTCTTTTTTCGGCGTCGGGGGTCTGGCGGGCGAGAATGTCGGCGAGTCGTTCGCGAGTCATGCCGGGACGCGCCAGGACGCGCGCTTGCTGGGTTGCGGCGTCGGCGGACACCACCACGACAACGTCGACATTGCGGTCGCCGCCGGTCTCGAACAGCAAGGGAATGTCGAACACCACCATGTCGTCGTCGCCATGCCGTGCCAGAAACGCGGCGCGTTCCTCGCCGACCGCGGGATGGACGATCGCCTCCAGCCGCTTGATCGCCGCCTCGTCGCCGAACACGCGGGTGCCCAGTTCGGCGCGATCGACGCCGTCGGGACCGGTGGTGCCGGGGAAGGCCGCCTCGATCGCCGGCAGCAATCGACCGCCAGGCCCCTGCAACCGGCGCACCGCGGCGTCCGCATCGAAAACCGCAATTCCCTCATCGGCGAACATCTGCGCCACCGCCGATTTGCCCATCCCGATCGATCCGGTAAGGCCGATTGTCTTCATGACGTCAGCAGCGCCCTGAGCTCGTCGTCGCGATCGCGCGGCGGTTCGGCACCGAACAGCAGTTCGAACGCCAGCGCCGCCTGGCCGATCAGCATATCGAGACCGTCGACCGTATCGAGATCGCGTGCCCGCGCCGCCTTGAGCAGCCCGGTTTCGAGCGGCGCGTAAACGATGTCGTAGACCACCGCATCGTCGGGCAACGGCGACAGATCGAGATCGAGCGGCGGTTGCCCTGCCATACCGAGCGAGGTGGCGTTGACCAGCAAGGCGGCCGGCGGCAGCGGAGCATCAAGCTTGAGCGCATCGCCCTTGAGCCCGAAGCTGGCGAGCAACGCGGCGCCCTTGAGCGGATTGCGGTTGAGCAATGTGACCGGCCCGACCCCGACTCGTGACAGTGCGAACAGGATCGCGCGCGCCGCGCCGCCTGCCCCGATCACCACCACCGGCTGGCCGGCGAGATCCAACCCCGAAACCGGCGCGTAGAATCCGGCGGCGTCGGTATTGGTCCCAACCAACGCGCCCTCCGAGCGGAACGCCAGGTTGATCGCGCCGATCGACTCCTTCACCCCGCCACGATCCTCGACAAAGGCGAGCGCGGTTTCCTTGTGCGGGATGGTAATGTTGCAGCCGAGCCAGTCGGGATCGGCCGTACGCGCGGCGAAATAATCGGCCAGTCCCTCTGGCGTGACATGGGTGGCGCGATATTCGCCGTCGATCCCAAGCGCCTTGAGCCAGAAGCCGTGGATTAACGGGGACTTGGAATGCTTGATCGGGTCGCCGATCACCTCGGCATAGCCTGCCCTTAGCGAAGTCGAATGGGTCATGACGTCATTTCCCCCCGCGTGCGCAGATAGTCGAGCACCGGGAGCAGCGGCATGCCGAGCACGGTGAAATGGCTGCCTTCGATCCGGCCGAACAATTGCACGCCAGGGCCTTCGATGCGGAAACAGCCGACGCAGCCAGCGATCGCCGGCCATTCGAGATCGAGATAGGCCTGGATGAACGCTTCCGACAACGGGCGCACGTGCAGCCGCGCGCGATCGACGTGACGCCAGACGGGGCGGCCCTGTTCGGCGATCACCGCCGCGCTCCACAAAGCATGTTCGCCATTGGACATTGCACGCAGGTGATCGCCGGCCTGGTCGCGAGTCAGCGGCTTATCGAGCAGCCTGCCGTCGGCAAGCGCAACGATCGAATCGCTGCCGAGCACCAGCGCGCCGGGATGCGTCTGCGACACCTTCAACGCCTTGAGTTCGGCCAGTGCGTCGGCAATGTCGCGCGCCGGCTGACCCGCCATTGCCGCCTTGACGCCATCCTCGTCGACCCGTGCGGGCTCGGCAATGTACGTCACGCCGGCGGCATCGAGCATCGCTCGCCGGGACGCGCTTTGCGAAGCAAGGATCAAGGTCATTCGTCGCCCGCCTGGTCATTGATCAAGGCGACGATCGCCGCCGCGGTTTCCTCGATCGAACGCCGCGTGACATCGATCACCGGCCAGCCATTGTCGGCGAACATCCGCCGGGCGAAGGCGACTTCGCGAGTCACCGCTTCCTGGTCGACATAAGCGGTTTCCGGGGACTGGTTGAGCGACAACAAGCGATTGCGCCGCACCTGGATCAGGCGATCCGCGCTGGTCGTCAGCCCGACGACGATCGGATGCTGGAGCTCGAACAATTTCGCCGGCGGCGGGCTTTCGGGCACGATCGGGATATTGGCCGTCTTGTATCCGCGATTGGCGAGATAGATCGAGGTCGGGGTCTTCGACGTACGCGATACGCCAGCGAGGACGATGTCCGCCTCTTCCCAATTCTCCCAGCCGATGCCGTCGTCATGCGCGATGGTGAACTGGATCGCGTCGACGCGCGCGAAATAGGCGGCGTCGAGCACGTGCTGGCGGCCGGGGCGCGCCTTGGCCTGCTGGCCGAGCAAATTGGACAAAGCGTCGTTGACCGGATCGAGCGGCGCTACCGCGGGCAGGCCAAGCGCGCGGCAGCGCGTCTCCAATGCCCGCCGCATCTCGCCGGACACCAGGGTGAACAGCACCAGCCCGGGATTGTGCGCGATCTCCTGAAGGATGCGCTCGAGATGCGCCTCGCTCCGGACCATCGGCCAGAAATGACGGATCGTCTCGACATCGTCATATTGCGCCAGCGCCGCCTTGGCGATGTTCTCCAGCGTCTCGCCGGTGGAATCGGACAGGAGGTGCAAATGGAGCCGCATTTTTCAGCGCGTCGGAAAGCCTGTGGGCAACATCGGGAAAACCGCTAGCGCAAGTCATCCTCCCGGCCAAGCGATGCTCGGCGGTGGATAAAGCCATCGGTCATCCACAACCTCATCGACAGGGGACGTTTCCCCGCACAGGCTGTGGATTGTGGGGACGAAAGAATGGAATCGGCGCGGTTGCGTGAGTCCGCTACCGTCAAGCTGTTGGCATTTACGGGACGAACGCATAAGCCCCGGCATCCACGCGCCAACAACTACAACAACCCTCTTATCTATATATCTATATGACTCTTGGGACGGCCCCGATTCCGGAAAAACCCTTACTCGCAACATTGCTCGGCGAGCGCCGGGACGTGCCTCCGATCTGGCTGATGCGCCAGGCTGGACGTTATCTTCCCGAATATCGCGCACTGCGTTCACAAAAAGGCGGGTTCCTCGATCTCGCCACCGACAGCGAAGCGGCGTGCGAAATCACTCTGCAGCCAGTCCGCCGCTTCGGCATGGACGGCGCGATCCTGTTCTCCGACATCCTGATGGTGCCCTGGGCGCTGGGACAGCGTCTGTGGTTCGAGGAAGGCGAAGGACCCCGCCTGGCCCCCAGACTGGTGGACAATGCGCTTAGCGAGCTTCAGGCGGCGCCTGAGCGGCTCGAACCGGTGTACGAGACGGTGCGCCGCGTGGTCGCCCAATTATCCCCGCAAACGACGATGCTGGGATTTGCCGGCAGCCCGTGGACCGTCGCCACGTACATGGTCGCCGGACAAGGCAGCCGCGACCAGGGCGAGACGCGGCGGTTGGCCTATCGCGATCCCCAGGCGTTCCAGGCAATCATCGATGCGATCGAGGCGGTGACGATCGACTATCTGTCGAAGCAGATCGACGCGGGCGCCGAGGCGGTGCAATTGTTCGACAGCTGGGCAGGCAGCCTGGCGCCGAGCGAATTCGAACGCTGGGTGATCGCCCCCAATGCGCGGATCGTCGCGGCGCTGGCCGAGCGCCATCCCGAGACGCCGGTGATCGGCTTCCCCAAGGGCGCGGGCGCGAAGCTGGCCGCTTATGCCCGCGAAACCGGGGTCGGCGCGGTCGGTCTCGACGAGACGATCGATCCCGTCTGGGCGAACGACGTGCTGCCGAAAGGGTTGCCGGTCCAGGGCAATCTCGATCCGCTGGCATTGATCACCGGTGGCGATGCCATGACGTCAGCCGCCCGGCGCATTCTGGCGGCGTTCGAAGATCGCCCGCATATCTTCAATCTTGGCCATGGCATCCTGCCCGACGCGCCGATCGCGCATGTCGAGCAGCTGCTCGATTTCGTAAGGAACCGCTGATGGATTTCCTCGCCTCGATCTATCTTTGGCTCAAGGCTGCGCATGTCATCTTCGTGATCTTCTGGATGGCAGGGCTGTTCATGCTGCCGCGCTATCTGGTCCACCATCAGGATTCGCTCGGCACGCCCGAGGCAGCGAAGTGGGTCGAGCGCGAGACGAAGCTGCGCAAGATCATCATGACCCCGTCGATGATCCTGGTCTGGGTGTTCGGCCTGACCATCGCCACGGTCGGCCAGCATTGGAATGAGGGCTGGCTCCACGCCAAGTTGCTGCTCGTCATCGTGATGAGCGGGTATCACGGCTGGATGACGGCCTATGCGAAGAAGCTCGCCGGCGGCAAAGCGACGCTGACGTCGAAGCAGCTCCGCCTGGTCAACGAACTTCCTGCCCTGTTTGTCGCGCTCATCGTCATCCTGGTGGTGGTGAAACCCTTCTGATCGCCTTGACTTGAGGGAATCGCGCCCATAGATCGTGGAGACGAGCGGTGCCCTTCGGGACGCTCGCTCTCCTCCTTCCTCCAGCATCGTCGCGGTCCTCGCCGACAGAAGCTCGAAAAATCTCCCCCAAGTCACCCGGAATACACCCGAAATGCATCTTAAAGACCTCAAGAAGAAACCCCCCGCCGAGCTGGTCGCGATGGCCGAAGAGCTGGGGGTCGAGAGCGCGTCGACTCTGCGCAAGCAGGATCTGCTGTTCGCGATCCTCAAGGAACAGGCCGAAAATGGCGAGCTGATCATGGGCCTGGGCACGATCGAAGTGCTGCCCGACGGTTTCGGCTTCCTGCGCAGCCCCGAGGCGAATTATCTCGCCGGCCCCGACGACATCTACATCTCGCCTAACCAGGTCCGCAAATTCGGCCTGCGCACCGGCGACACGGTCGAAGGCGAGATCCGCGCGCCCAAGGACGGCGAGCGCTATTTCGCCCTGACGCGGCTCACCAGTGTCAATTTCGACGATCCCGATGCGGTCCGCCATCGCGTCAATTTCGACAACCTCACGCCGCTCTATCCCGAACAGAAGCTGACGCTCGACCAACTCGATCCGACGATCAAGGACAAGTCGGCGCGGGTCATCGACATCGTCAGCCCGCAGGGCAAGGGCCAGCGTACGCTGATCGTCGCCCCGCCGCGCGTCGGCAAGACGGTGATGCTGCAGAACATCGCCAAGGCGATCACCGACAACCATCCCGAAGTCTTCCTGATCGTGCTCCTCATCGACGAGCGCCCCGAGGAAGTCACCGACATGCAGCGCAGCGTGAAGGGTGAGGTCGTGTCGTCGACCTTCGACGAGCCCGCGCAGCGCCACGTCCAGGTCGCCGAAATGGTGATCGAAAAGGCCAAGCGCCTGGTCGAGCACAAGAAGGACGTCGTGATCCTGCTCGACTCGATCACCCGCCTCGGCCGCGCCTACAACACGGTCGTGCCGTCGTCGGGCAAGGTGCTGACCGGCGGTGTCGACGCCAACGCGCTGCAGCGCCCGAAGCGCTTCTTCGGCGCCGCGCGCAACATCGAGGAAGGCGGGTCGCTGTCGATCATCGCCACCGCGCTGATCGATACCGGCAGTCGCATGGACGAAGTCATCTTCGAAGAGTTCAAGGGCACCGGCAACTCGGAAATCGTCCTCGATCGCAAGGTCGCCGACAAGCGCATCTTCCCGGCGATGGACGTCGGCAAGTCCGGCACCCGCAAGGAAGAACTGCTGGTCGAGAAGAGCAAGCTGTCCAAGATGTGGGTGCTGCGCCGCATCCTCATGCAGATGGGCACCACCGACGCGATGGAATTCCTGCTCGACAAGATGAAGGACTCGAAGACCAACGAGGACTTCTTCGACAGTATGAATCAGTGAGCGGCCAGGATTAGCGAGAGCTAATCCCGGACTCGCTCCTGATCGGCCGGCGGGTCGCAAGGCCCGGCCGACGGCGCGAATTCACTTCGCGCCGCTATCCCGAACCGACAAACGGCGCGGCTCACCCCGCGCCGTTTTCATTTGCACCCCCTCCCCTCGCTGCTAACGCCTCCCCATGCCAGTCATCGACATCGCCGACGTCTTCACCACCGCGGGCCTCGCGGCGCTTGGCCAGGTCATCATGATCGACCTGATGCTGGCCGGCGATAACGTCGTCGTGCTCGGCACGCTCGCCGCCGGGCTGCCGGAGAAGGACCGCAAGCGCGTCCTGTCGATCGGCGTCGGGGTCGCGCTCGCCTGCCTCGTCGTCTTCGCGTTCGTCGCGACGCAGCTCCTCCACGTGGTCGGCCTGCTGTTTGCCGGTGGCGTGCTGCTGCTATGGGTGGCGTGGAAACTGTTCCGCGAGCTGCAGCACACGCGGCGTCACAACCAGGCGGTCGCGGCTGATGCCGCGACGCCAGCCCGCGCGCCCAAGAGTTTCGCCAAGGCGGCGTTCCAGGTCGCGCTCGCCGATCTGTCGATGAGCCTCGACAACGTGCTCGCCGTGGCCGGTGCGGCGCGCGACCATCCTACGGTCCTACTGTTCGGTCTGGCGCTGTCGGTCACGTTGATGGCGATCGCCGCCAATTACATCGCGCGGCTGATCGAGCGCCATCACTGGATCGCTTATATCGGGCTGGTCGTGATCCTCTATGTCGCCGGATCGATGATTCACGAAGGGATCGTCGATCCGTCGATCGGGCTCGGCCGGCTTTTCGGCTGGCTTTGACCAGCCCGGGAACATCCGTCACGTTGGCGGACTTGTAGAGTCCGCCGATGACCATCGCCGATTTCTTCTCCGCTGAATCGCTTGCCGTGCTGGGCGAGGTCGTGGTGATCGACCTGGCGTTGGCGGGGGACAATGCCGTGGTGGTCGGTGCGCTTGCCGCCGGCCTGCCCCATGACAAGCAGCGCAAGGTCATCCTGTTCGGGACGCTGGCCGCGTTGGTGCTGCGTATCCTGTTCGCGCTAGTCGCTACCTATCTGCTTAATTTCGTTGGTATTTTGACCGCTGGCGGGTTGCTGCTGCTGTGGGTGGCGTGGAAGATGTGGCGCGAGTTGCGCCATCATGCCGCCCATGACGAAACACAGGGAGGGCGCGCCAAGACTTTTGGCGGCGCGGTCCTCGCCGTCGCGCTCGCCGATGTCAGCATGAGTCTGGACAACGTCCTCGGCGTCGCCGGTGCCGCGCGCGACCACCCCGCCATTCTGGTGTTCGGCCTGGTCTTTTCGGTCGCGGTCATGGGGCTCGCCGCCAATCTGATCGCGCGCGTGATCGATCGCCACCGCTGGATCGCCTATGTCGGGCTGGCGGTGATCCTGTGGGTGGCGTGCTCGATGATTTACGACGGACTCACCGACCGGCGCGTCGGCGTGCTGCCGGCGCTGGGCGTGGACGTCAAATTCTTACAATTGCCTGATATAACAGGGAAATCAGGCTAGGTTCTCGGCGAAGAAGGCCATCGTCCGTTCGTCTGCCTGGTTCGCGGCCTCCTCCCTTCGGCGGTTGCCGAATTCGGTCGCAAACCCATGGTCGACTCCGGGATAGTCGTGCAGCGTGACTCTGGGATGGTCGTCCAACCCCTCGTGCATTGCCTTCTGCACTTCGGGGCCGACGAAGCCGTCGGCACCGGCGATATGCAGCATCAGCGGCCGCGCAATCGCATGCTTCTCGCGCAGCAGGCCGTCGATCCCGACCGCGTAATAGCCGACCGTCGCGTCGATATCGGTGCGCGCCGCGGTCATATAGGCCAGTCGTCCGCCCAGACAGTAGCCGACCGCGCCGACTTTGCCGCCGCCGACGCGATCGCGGGCCGCGTGGATCGCCGCCTCGATATCTCGAATGCCCTGATCCTGGTTGAACTTGCCCATATAGTCTAGCGCCGCCTTGAACTGATCGGGGATATCGGGATCGAGTTCGATGCCCGGCTCGAGCCGCCAGAACAGATCGGGCGCGATCGCCAGATAACCTGCTTCGGCGAGTTGGTCGCACTTGCGGCGGATGCCGGCATTGACCCCGAAAATCTCCTGAATGACGATGATCGCTGCCGTTGCGTTGCCGCCCGCTGGTTCGGCGATATAGGCGTCGAAGCTGGCATCTTTCTCGAGCGTCTCGATCTTGATCGTCGCGGTCATGGCTCTCTCCGAATGGGGCGGTTGCGGTTGATGGTCCGTCGCGCGCATACAGGTGGTTCAAACAGGTAGCAGCGCGGCCGGCGCGCGCTCAAGCGGAGTTTCGGCGATGAAGATCAATGTCGAGGTGGATTGCACGCCCGAAGAGGCGCGCCGCGCGATCGGCCTGCCCGATCTGACGCCGATCCACGACAAATATGTTCAGGCGCTGATGGGCGCGATGGACGGCAATATGGTCAAGCCCGAATTGCTCGAGACGATGATGAAGAGCTGGATGCCGATGGGCGATGCCGGCATGCAATTCTGGCGCAAGATGTTCGAGGGCGGTAAGAGCGAGTAATTGCCGCTCGACCGGTATTTTCCATGAGCACGATCTTTGCCCCTTCGTCCGGTCTGCCGCCGGCGGCGATCGCGGTCATCCGGATCAGCGGACCGCAGGCGTTCGCGGCCGCGCGGGCGCTGGCCGGAGATTTGCCTGTTCCACGTGAAGCACGGCTGCGGACGTTGCGCGACCCGGCGAGCGGCGGCCACCTCGATAGCGCGCTGGTGCTGGTCTTCCCTGCCCCCAACACCGCGACGGGCGAGGATCTGGTCGAGTTGCACGTCCATGGCGGGCGCGCCGTCATTGCCGCGGTTGAGGCGACGCTGGCCCGGCAGCCCGGATTGCGCCGCGCCGAGCCCGGCGAATTCACCCGGCGGGCATTGACCAATGGCCGCATCGATCTCGCCGAAGCCGAGGGACTCGGCGATCTGCTGTCGGCCGAGACCGAGCTGCAACGGCGCGCGGCGCTGGCGATGGCCGACGGTACGCTGTCGCGGCAGATCGCAGGCTGGCGCCGGGCGTTGCTTGGGTTGGCGGCACGGCTCGAGGCATCGCTCGATTTTGCCGATGAGGCCGACGTCGATTCGGTGCTGCTCGAGGGAATCCGCACCGAAGCGCGAGCGGTGGCGTCGGCAATCGCGGCGGCGCTCGATGTTCCCGCGGTCGACCGCTTGCGCGACGGCATCCGGGTGGTGCTGGCGGGTCCGCCCAATAGCGGGAAGTCGACTCTGCTTAACGCCTTGGCGCGGCGCGAGGCGGCGATCGTCTCGCCGATCGCCGGCACGACGCGCGACCGGATCGAGGTGCCGGTATCCCGCGCTGGCATCCCTTTCGTGCTGACCGATACCGCCGGGCTGCGCGAGTCGACGGGCGATGCGATCGAGGCGATCGGGATCGATCGCGCTGGACAGGCGATCGCCGGGGCCGACCTGGTGTTGTGGCTCGGTGACGAGCGTCCGCCGGAGGACCGAATGCTATGGCTCCATGCCCGTGCCGATCTGGCTGGGCGTGAGAATATGCCGGGCGGTGCGGCGCTCGCCGTGTCGGCGGAAACAGGGTTCGGAGTCGAGCAATTGTGGGAGTTGCTGGTCAGCCGCTCGTCGGCGCTGATCCCGGGCGCGACCGACATGGCGCTCAACCAGCGCCAGCGAGCCCACTGCCAGGAAGCTCTTGAGGCGCTCGGCGACTTAGGCGCGCCCGACGAGCTCGTCGTTGCCGACGCGTTGCGGCGAGCCAATATGGCCTTGGCCCGGATCACCGGCGATGTCGGGATCGAAGCGATGCTCGATGCCCTGTTCTCGAGGTTCTGCATCGGAAAGTGAGTGTTCCACGTGGAACATCCCTGCTAATCGCGCCGCCATGAACAGCTTCGATGTCATCGTGATCGGCGGCGGCCATGCCGGTGTCGAGGCCGCTGCGGCGGCCTCGCGACGCGGCGCGTCGGTCGCGTTGGTGACGTTCGACGCGCGCAATATCGGGACGATGTCGTGCAACCCAAGCATCGGCGGGCTCGGCAAGGGCCATCTCGTTCGCGAGGTCGACGCCTGCGACGGCATCATCGCCCGCGCCGCCGATGCCGGCGCGATCCACTATCGCCTGCTCAATCGCTCCAAGGGTGCTGCGGTTCGTGGTCCACGCGTGCAGGCGGATCGGCGCCGGTTCGGTGCTGCTGTGCGCGAACTGCTCGCGCGACACACAGGCGTGCACCTGGTCGCGAACGAAGCGACGGCGCTGGTGATCGATGGCGGGCGGATCGCCGGCGTCGAGATGGCTGACGGCGCACGCCTCGCCGCCCCGGCGGTGGTGCTGGCGACCGGGACCTTCCTGGGCGCCCGGATGTTTCGCGGCGACGAGCGCGACGCGGGCGGTCGGCTGGGCGAGCGCGCCGCGACGGTGATGGCCAGGCAATTGCGCGATCTCGGCCTGCCGATGATGCGGCTCAAGACCGGCACCCCGCCCCGCCTCGACGGGCGGACGATCGACTGGGCGCGGACCGAAGTGCAGCCGTCCGAGGCGGATAGTTGGACCATGTCGGCGCTGTCGCCAGGCCGCCCCCTCCCCCAATTGTGGTGCGCCATCACGCGGACGACCGACGCCACCCACGCGATCATCCGTGCGGGGCTCGACCGCTCGCCGCTCTTTTCGGGCGATATCGAAGGCGTGGGACCGCGCTACTGCCCGTCGATCGAGGACAAGGTCCACCGCTTTGGCGATCGCGATGGGCACCAGATCTTTCTCGAACCCGAGGGGCTCGACGACGCTACCGTCTATCCCAACGGCATCTCGACGTCGCTGCCTGCCGACGTGCAGCAGGCGTTGATCGCCTCGATTCCGGGGCTCGAGCGGACCCGGATCACCGCATTCGGCTATGCGGTCGAATACGACCATATCGATCCGCGCGCGCTCGATCACCGGCTTGCGGTCGCTGCATTGCCCGGCCTGTTCTGTGCCGGACAGATCAATGGCACGACGGGATACGAGGAAGCGGCGGCGCAGGGCCTTGTCGCCGGCGCCAATGCCGCGGCCGTGGCGCTGGGCATCGCCGATTTCGTGCCCGACCGCGCGCAATCCTATCTCGGTGTGATGATCGATGATTTGGTCCTGCAAGGTGTTACCGAGCCCTATCGCATGCTCACCGCGCGCGCGGAGTTCCGGTTGCGGCTGCGCGCCGACAATGCCGAGACTCGATTGAGTGCAGTCGCCGAGGCGGCGGGGCTGCTTGGCGAGGAGCGGTTGCGCCACGTCCGTACACGCGAGGCCGAGCGCGCCTCGGTCGATGCGCACCTCGCCGAACCGCTCACCGCGAGCGCGCTGGCGGGCCGTGGGGCGCAAGTCGCGCAGGACGGCGCGAGACGGTCGGCCGGCGAATGGCTGCGCTTCCCCGGGGTCGAGCTGGCGCACGTCTCCCCCGCCCTCTCCGGAGCGCCGACTCCGGTGATCGAGGAAGCAATCGAGGATGCGCGCTACGCTCCTTATGTCGAGCGTCAGGAGGCAGAAGTGTCCGAACTGCGCGCGGGCGAACGCATCGCGTTGCGGGCGGATATGGATTTCGCGGCGATCCCCGGGCTGTCCAACGAAATGGTCGAGCGGCTGACCGCTGCCCGTCCCGCTACCCTGGCGGCAGCAGGACGTATCCGGGGGATCACGCCGGCGGCGCTCACCGCCATCATGCTCCACGCGACGCGAGCGGCGGCATGACCGAGGAGGAGGCGCGAAATTGGGCGACGGCGCGGTTCGATGCCGAGGCGATCGGGCGGCTCGACCATCTGGCGGCGATCGTCACAGTGGAAAGCGACCAGCAGAATCTGATCGCGCGCTCGACCCTGGCGACGATCTGGTCGCGGCACATCGTCGATTCACTACAACTCGCACCGCTGGCGCCTGACGACGGTGACTGGCTCGATATTGGCACCGGCGCCGGCTTTCCCGGCCTCGCGCTGGCTGCGGTGCAGCCCCAACGCCGCTTCATCCTGGTCGAGCCGCGCCGGTTGCGCGCCGATTTCCTGCGCGAAACCGCCGCGGCACTTGCCCTCCCCCAGGTCGAGGTGATCACCGGCAAAGTCGAAAACGTGCATGAGCGCGTCGCGGTGATCTCGGCGCGGGCGGTCGCGCAGGTGGCACAGATAATCGCGTCGGCAGCGCAATGCGCCAGCAATGAGACACTTTGGCTGCTACCCAAGGGACGAGCGGCGCGCGAAGAGGTGGCGCGCGCCAAGCAAAGATGGCATGGAATGTTCCACGTGGAACAGAGCATCACCGATCCTGAATCGAGCATCGTGATCGCGCGCGGAGTACGGGCGCGATGACCGTCATTGCCGTGGCCAACCAGAAGGGCGGCGTGGGCAAGACCACGACGGCGATCAACCTCGGAACCGCGCTGGCGGCGACCGACAAGCGCGTCCTCATCATCGACCTCGACCCGCAAGGCAATGCCTCGACCGGGCTCGGCATTCACCGCGCCGACCGCAAGAAATCGAGCTACGACGTCCTGGTCGGCGAAGCCTCGGTGGTTGAGGCGGTGATGGCGACCGTGGTGCCACATCTGGACATCGTGCCGGCGACGGTCGACCTGTCGGGCGCCGAAATCGAATTGGTCGACTATGAGGAGCGCACGCACCGGCTCGACCATGCGCTCGAAGTGGCCAGCGATCGCTGGGATGTCGTGTTGATCGACTGTCCCCCCTCGCTTGGCTTGCTGACGATCAACGCGATGGTCGCGGCCGATTCGCTGCTCGTGCCGTTGCAATGCGAATTCTTCGCGCTCGAAGGGCTGAGCCAGTTGCTGTCGACGGTCGAACGCATCCGCTCGCGATTCAATCCCGGCCTAGCGATCCTGGGCGTCGCGCTCACCATGTACGACCGCCGCAACCGGCTGACCGACCAGGTCTCGGCCGACGTCCGGGCGGTGCTGGGCAAGGTGGTGTTCGACACGGTGATCCCGCGCAACGTTCGCTTGTCGGAGGCGCCCAGCCATGGGCTGCCCGCCCTGATCTACGATTATCGCTGTTCGGGTTCCGAAGCCTATATGGCGCTGGCGCGCGAGTTGATCGGGCGCCTGCCCCCTGCGGCCCCGGCGATCGCGGCATGACGACCGAAGCACCCCGCAAACCTCGCCCCAGCCTCGGCCGCGGGCTCAATGCCTTGCTCGGCGACATCGCGCCCGAGGCCGTACCGACGGTGGGCGGCGGCGAAACGCCTGCGGGCATCCGCATGCTCCCGGTGGGCGCGCTGACGCCGCAGCCGGGCCAGCCGCGCCGCGTGTTCGACGAAGCCGCGCTGGAGGAACTGGCGCAGTCGATCGCGGCGCGCGGCGTGCTCCAGCCGATTCTGGTCCGCCCGCATGGCCGCAACTACCAGATCGTCGCCGGCGAGCGCCGCTGGCGCGCGGCCCAGCGCGCGCGATTGCACGAAGTCCCGGTGATCGTCCGCGAGCTCGACGATGCGGACACGTTCGAAATCGCGCTGCTCGAAAATATTCAGCGGCGCGATCTCAATGCGGTCGAAGAGGCCGATGCGTACAAGCGCCTGATCAACGAATTCGGCCATACCCAGGAAGCGCTGGCGAAGCTGGTCCACAAGTCGCGCAGTCATGTAGCTAACTTGTTGAGATTGCTTGATCTTCCCGAATCTGTCCTGTCGCTGCTGACCGACGGCAGGATCGACATGGGGCATGCCCGCGCGCTGATCGGCGTGCCCGATGTCGAGCGCCTCGCGGCCGACGTGGTCGCCCGCGGCCTGTCGGTGCGCGAGACCGAGCGGCTGGCCAAGGCGGCGAAGGACGACGGGATGTCTGGCGGCCATGGCGGCGGCGGGGGTGGCAGTCACGGGCGCAACGCCGATATCGCCGCGCTCGAACGCCAATTGACCGACGTCATCGGGCTGGGCGTGAAGATCACCTACAGCCCCAAGGGCGGGACGCTGACGGTCACCTATTCGACGCTCGATCAACTCGACATGGTCTGCCAGCGGCTGACTGGCGAGCCGCTTTAAGATTTTCGCGCACAAAGACGCAAAGGCACAAAGAAGAAGGTTTGATTGGGTTCGCGCAGAGGCGCGGAGGGCGCAGAGGTGTTTTCACTCTGCGCGATGGCGAGATTCAACGCGACGATTCAACCATGAGCCTCGCAAAGCGAGGCTCTTTAAAAATCACCACGTTCTCTGCGCCTCTGCGCGAACCTTCTTTGCGTCTTCGTGTCTTTGTGCGAGTCCAAATAACTACCGCATCCGCGCCGCAGCGCGCGTCGTTTCGGTGATGGCGACGTCGGAGAGCAATTCCCCTGCCCCGCCTGGGGCCATCAGCTGGCGTTCGGCACGCCGCAGTCGGTCGATCGCGGCGGCGATATCGGGCGATTTCCATTTCTGCACCTGGCGGATCATCCCCGGCTCTTCGCGAAAATGGACTCGCCGCGCCTTGACCACGACCGACGGCTGCTTGCCCGCATCGACCTCGGCGCGCATCGCCGCCAGCGTCATCAGTTTGCGGACGATCTGGCGCAGCAACGGGATCGCCGCGCCGCCCGAATCGGCGAATCGGGCGAGCTCGCGCGCGATATCGTGGACGCGCCCCTCGAGGGCGGCGTCGACCACGTCGGACATTTGCGATTCGCCGAGATCGGCGCCGAGCGCGTCGAGCGCGTCGTCGTCGAGCTCGCGCGGCCGGTCGGTCGCTGCGTCGAGATAGAGCGCGAGCTTCTCCACTTCGCGCGCGATCACGCTGCGGTCGCCGCCCGATGCCGCCATCAACCGCCGGATCGCGGTAGGAGTCGGGCGCAGGCCGTATTCGCGCGCGATTCCGACCACCATCCGCTCGGCATTGGCGCCGTCGGGAATGTAACAGGCGAAGCTCATCGCCGCCGGTTGCGCGATCGCGAACTGGACGAGCTTCGAGGTGGTGCGCAGCCCTGGCCCGATCATCACTACCGGATGCTCGACCTGGGGCTCGGCGAGCAGCAATTGCGCCGCTTCGAGCGATTCGTCGCCGGCATTGGCGACCAGGATCCAGCGCCGGCCGCCGAACAAAGCGAGCGACCGCGCCTCGTCGACGAGCTTTCCCGGATCGCCGCGCAGCGCTGGCCCTTCCATCGCGACCTTTTCGGCATCGGCGCCGAGCGCACGGCCGAGCCGCGTGGCATAGTCCGCCGCACCCGCTTCGTCGGGGCCGTGGAGCAGGTATAGCCGGATCGCCGGCGCGGCCGAATCCAGCGAGTTAACTAATTGATTTTCTGACGCTTTCACTTCGCCGAAGCGGCGGCGCGGCGCTGATAGACGGCGATCCGCGTGACGATCTGATCGGCGACGATCTGCGACAGATTTTCGAGCGCGGTGTTTTCGGCCGCGATCGTGGCATATTCCGAATTGACCACGTCGATGCCGGCATCCGACCCCGCGGTCGCATCGACCAGCACTTCGCCGCTCGAGGCGTTGACCAATTGATACCGCGCGCGCAGCGACCGGCGCTCGCGCGTGATGGTGTCGTCGCGCTTCACGCCCAGGCCGGTGATCGAATCGTCGAGCTTGACCTCGAGCCGGTACAGCGCCGGCTCGCCGCTGCGTGACGGCAGGCGATCGCGCAACGCGGTCGACAGCAGATAGCCGTTCTTCCCGGAAATCGGCGCGACCTCGACTCGCGCCAGGCTGGACGCGACCGGGCCCGAGGCGCCGCCTTCATAGAGCGGATGGAGGCCACAGCCGGCGGTCGCCAGCGCGAGGAGGAGCGCGAGTCGCTTCATGCGACCAGATTGACCAGACGATCGGGCACGACAATCACCTTCTTCGGTTCGGCGCCGTCCAGGATGCGAAGCACGTTGGGATTGGCGCGCGCCGCAGCCTCGACCACCGCTTTGTCGCTGCCCTTGGGCATCACGAGCGTATCGCGCAGCTTGCCGTTGACCTGCACCGCGATCGTCACCTCGTCCTCGACCAGCAATGCCGGATCATAGGACGGCCAATCGGCATTGGCGACCAGGCCAGATTCCCCCATCGCTGCCCAGGCTTCCTCGGCGAGATGCGGGGTCATCGGCGAGACCAGGCGGACCAATGTCCGGATGGCGTTGCTGCGCGACGCGGAGGGCTTGGCCTTTTCGATCGCGTTGACCAGTTCGTAGAGCTTGGCGACTGCCTTGTTGAACTGCAGCGCCTCGATATCGACGGCGACGCCGGCGATCGTCTGGGCCAGCTTGCGGTCGAGCGCGACGTCATTGCCCTCGCCCTCCTCGATGCCGTCGACCAGGCGCCACAGCCGCTGGACGAAGCGCCACGAGCCCTCGATCCCGGCCTCGGACCAGGCGAGGTCGCGCTCGGGCGGCGAATCGGACAGCATGAACCAGCGCGTCGCGTCGGCGCCATATTGATCGACGATCGGCTCGGGATCGATCGTGTTCTTCTTCGACTTGGACATCTTCTCGGTGCGGCCGACCGTGATCGGCTGTCCCGTGGCGATTTCCTTGCCGTCGCGCACGTCGTCGGGGCTGAGCCATTTGCCCTCGACCGACTTGTAGGTCTCGTGCGTGACCATCCCCTGGGTGAACAGCCCGGCGAACGGCTCGGCGATGTCGAGCATGCCGATATGCTTGAGCGCGCGCGTCCAGAAGCGGGCGTAGAGCAAGTGCAGGATCGCGTGCTCGACCCCGCCGATATATTGCCCGACCGGCAGCCATTGCTCGGCCATTGCGCGGTCGAACGGCTTGTCCTTGGGCTGGCTGGCGAAGCGGATGAAATACCACGACGAATCGGCGAACGTGTCGAGCGTGTCGGTCTCGCGCACGGCCTTGCCGCCGCAGGACGGGCAATCGACATGCTTCCAGGTCGGATGGCGGTCGAGCGGATTGCCGGGAATGTCGAAGGCGACATCCTCGGGCAGCACCACCGGCAGCTGGTCGCGTGGCACCGGCACCGCGCCGCATTGGTCGCAATGCACGATCGGGATCGGCGTGCCCCAGTAACGCTGGCGGCTGACTCCCCAGTCGCGCAGGCGATAGACGGTAGTGCCCTTGCCCCAGCCGCCCGCTTCGGCACGGATGATCACCTCGCGCTTGGCGTCCTCGACGTCCATGCCATCGAGGAAGTGCGAGTTCACGATCGTGCCCGGACCCGAATAGGCCTCGGCATCGACGAAATCGGGATCGGTCTTGTCGCCGTCCGACACGACGCGACGGATCGGCAGATGGTATTTGGTCGCGAATTCGAAATCGCGCTGGTCGTGCGCGGGCACGCCGAACACCGCGCCGGTGCCGTACTCCATCAGCACGAAATTTGCGATATAGACCGGGATTTTCCACGCCGGATCAAAGGGATGCGTCGCGGTGATGCCGGTGTCGTAGCCGAGCTTCTCCTGCGTCTCGAGCTCGGCGGCGGTGGTCCCGCCCTGCTTGCACAACTCGATGAACTTGACGGCGTCGGGATCGCGAGCAGCGGCGGCCTGCGCGATCGGATGGTCGGCGGCGACCGCGATGAAGCTCGCGCCGAAGATCGTGTCGGGGCGCGTCGAGAATACCTCGACCGAGCCGCCGTCGGACAGGGACCAGGCGAATTGCAGCCCCTGGCTCTTGCCGATCCAATTCTCCTGCATCACCCGGACCTTGTCGGGCCAGTGATCGAGCCCCTTCAGTCCCTCGAGCAATTCGTCGGCGAATTGGGTGATCTTGAGGAACCACTGGTTGAGCTTGCGCTTCTCGACCAGCGCGCCCGACCGCCAGCCGCGGCCGTCGATCACTTGCTCATTGGCCAGCACGGTCATGTCGACCGGATCCCAATTGACCGCCGATTCGCGACGATAGACCAGGCCGGCGGCGAGCATGTCGAGGAACAGCGCCTGTTCCTGGCCGTAATAATCGGGCTCGCACGTCGCGATCTCGCGCGACCAGTCGAGCGCGAAGCCCAACCGTTTCAGCTGCGCCTTCATCGTCGCGATATTCTGGCGGGTCCAGCCGCCGGGATGGACGTGCTTTTCCATCGCGGCATTTTCGGCCGGCATGCCGAACGCGTCCCACCCCATCGGGTGGAGCACTTCCATCCCCTTCATCCGCCGATAGCGCGCGAGCACGTCGCCCATCGTGTAGTTGCGGACATGGCCCATGTGAATCCGCCCCGAGGGGTAGGGAAACATCTCGAGCACATAGCTTTTGGGCTTGGGCGAATCGTCTCGCGCGGCAAAAGTCTGGGACTCGTCCCAGATCCTTTGCCAGTGGGCATCCGCTTTCAGCGGGTTGAAGCGCGACATTAGGGTCTATCCTGCTGGGCGGGCATTACCCGCCCGCCGGGTTCTTGCTTATTTGGGTGCGATGGCCTGGCGACGAAGGTCGCGGGCGCGCGTAAGGATCACGTCCTCGAGCTTCTGCACCGTCGCCGCCTGGACCGGGGCCGCAACCCACTGGCCGTTGGTGCTGACTTCGCGCAGCGCCGCGACGCGGACAGCATCGGCGCGCAGATCCTGGTCGAGGATCGACACCGTGACCTTCATCCGCTCGCCGGGCGAGCGCGGGTTGACGTACCAGTCGGTGACGATGACGCCGCCGTTGGAATCGGTCTGCAGCAGCGGCATGAAGCTCAGCGTGTCGAGGGTCGCGCGCCACAGATAGGCGTTGACGCCGATCGTCGTTACCTTCGACGCGGCGATGTCGGCCTTGGCGGGACCTCCCCGGTGGTGTGCGCACGCCATCAGCGAGAGCGGGAGGGCCAGATACGCGGCACGGCGCAGAAGGGTCATCGGTCGTTCCCTGATACGAAAGGGGGAGATTATCGCGCATCTATAGACACAGGGCCGCCCGCCGCAAGCGCCGAGAGGCGAGAACGAGTCTGTGGACGCGATGCAACACTTGGCGGAAAAACGCGATCACCTGTGGCGAGTCGGGATCGAACCGTGTTAGGGCTCGTATGACTATTGGAGTCGCAGGGAACCAATCGTGGTTGGGAAGCGGGCAATTTTCGGAACCGTTGTGGGGGCACTGGCTGTCACCGCCGCGTTTGCCGTGCCCGCGATCGGCGCGCCCGATACCGCCAAGCGGCTGATTTCGCGCCCTGTCGCGTCCTTCTTCACGCCGGCGTCGGCCGATCCCAAGCTTGCCGCGCTGATCGCGCGCAACGGGCTCGACGCGACTCCGTTCCGATTCACGCCGGCCGAATCGCGTGGCACGCAACGCCGCGTGACGCCGCCGCCGGCAGTCAAGACCGGTGTCGTGACGCTGCGCGGCGCGCCGTCGCTCGATACCGACTCGGTCGGCCTGGCGCCGATCGCTTATGATCTCGGCCGCAACGCGCCGGTCAAGCATGTGGTGACGCCGAGCGATCTCAAGATCGAGCTGGCCGCGAGCCCGGTCGGCCGCAAGCCGATCGATATCGGCACCAGCTTCTCGGTCCGCCGCAGCACCAAGCTGAAAGCGACCAGCGAGCGCACGACGATCGGCGATGCGCGCCTGGCGGGCTATCTGCCCAAGGATTCGATCGATGTCGGTGGGTCCTACTCGCTCAGCCGCAATCTCGATGTGACCGCGGGTGTCCGCTACAAGTCGCAGGATCGCGATCGCCTCGCCCCGCTGCCCGACGCGCAGCGCGACAGCCAGGCGGTGTACGTCGGAACCGCGTTCAGGTTCTAAGCCCGTTTCAGGGATTTAACGCAGTTAAATCGCGCCCCGAAACGGGCTCGGCCGACCTCGCGTAGCGAGGATCGACGGCGGCGCGAATTCACTTCGCGCCGCTACCCCGCGAGCCCCACGCATCGATCGCCGCCCACCCCTCGAACCCGGCGAGCTTCCGAAACCTCCGCGCATCCATCCCGCCAAGCGCAATCACCACCACCGGCAAGCCTTGAGCAATCCGCCGCGCCTTCCGCCCCCCCAGCACCTCAGCCCCAGGATGCGACCGAGTCGCGAACACCGGCGACACGAACAGCACCTCCGCCCCGCGCCGTACCGCCGCTACCGCTTCCCGCCGATCATGCGCCGGCGCTGTTCGCAGCCCACTCCCCCCGGCCGCGCCATGCACCCCATCCTCGCCGAATCCAGCCCGCTCCCCGGCCCGCACCACCACCAGCCCGCGCGCTCGCGCGACGCGCGCGACGCGCCGAAACACCGCCCGCCGCTCCCGCGCCGCCGTCGCATAATGCCGGAACACCACGCCGCTTCCCCGTGGCAGCCGCCGCAGCGCCGCCCATAGCCCCTCGCCGAGCCGCTCGTCGGTCATCAGCCACAAAGTTGGGATCGGGGACTGGCGATGCGGCACGACCCTGCCTATAGCGCGCGGCATGACGACCGACGACCCCGCCGCGCGGCTCGCCGGCGTCCGCGATGCGATTGCCCGGGCGGCGAAGCTCGCCGGGCGCAGCGATCCGATCGAGCTGATCGCCATCTCCAAGACGCACCCGGCCGAGGCGGTCGAGCCGCTGATCGCGGCGGGACAGCGCGCGTTCGGCGAGAATCGCGTGCAGGAAGCGCAGGGTAAATGGCCCGCTTTGCGTGAACGCCATGCCGACCTCCGTCTCGCGCTGGTCGGACAGCTGCAGTCGAACAAGGCGGCTGACGCGGTCGCGTTGTTCGACGAAATCCACTCGCTCGATCGCCCCTCGCTGATTACTGCCCTGGCCAAGGCGATGGAAACCGGGCGCCGGCCCGATTGCTTCATCCAGGTCAATATCGGCGAGGAGCCGCAAAAAGGCGGCTGCACAATCGCCGATCTGCCCGGTCTGTTGCGCGAAGCGCGCGCCGCCGAGCTGCCGATCGTCGGGCTGATGGCGGTGCCGCCGCTCGAGGTCGAGCCGGCGCCCTATTTCGCACTGCTGGCCAAGCTGGCGCGCGACAACGGCCTGGCGGGGCTCAGCATGGGGATGTCGAGCGACTATCCGACCGCGGTGACGCTTGGCGCCACGCATGTCCGTGTCGGCTCCGCATTGTTCGGAGCGCGCGCTTGAGCGGCGGTGACGTGATCCCGGTCCGGTTTGCGGCGTTGCTATTCGATTTCGACGGCGTGCTGATCGAGAGCGAATCCATCGGCAACAAGCATATTGCCGACTATTTGACCTCGATCGGGCATCCGACCACGCCCGAACAATCGATGGCCAATTTCATGGGCTATGCGGGGAAGGACTTTCTCGACCGCGTCGAAGCGTGGATCGGCCGCGCGCTGCCGGAGGATTTCTTCGTCGCGCGCGAGGCCGAGGATGCCCGGGTGATGGCGGAAGGAGTCGGCGAGGTCGCCGGTGCGGTCGCCTTCGTCCGCTCGCTGCCCGCGGACCTGCCCAAGGCGGTGGTGTCGTCGAGCTCGACGCGCTGGATCCGCCGCCATCTCGAGCATATCGGCCTGTCCGACGTGTTTGGCGACCATCTCTATTCGGGCCGCGAGCATGTCGAGCGCGGCAAGCCGGCGCCGGACCTTTACCTTTATGGCGCCGACAAGCTCGGCGTAGCGATCGGCGACTGCGCGATCATCGAGGATTCGCCGGTTGGCGCGACCGGCGCGGTCGCCTCGGGTGGGCACGTTATCGGCCTGTGCGCGGGCAATCACTGCGCGCCCGACCATGCCGACCGGCTCCGCGCGATCGGGGTAGCGGCGGTGGCGTCGAGCTTCGATGAGGTGGCGGGGCTGTTGGGCTGACGTCTTCCGGGCGAGAGCTGGGACCCTCGCCCAAATCATCTGACGAGCAGCACGACTCAAACCCGCATCGTCATGCCGGACTTGTTCCGGCATCCAACGTGCCGAGCCGGACTCCATAGAGCCTCAAGCTATTCCGTCGCCTCCCTTTGGACCCCGGAACGAGTCCGGGGTGACGGCGCAAGTTACAGCTGATGCCCCGTGCGGTCGCGTTTGGTCGCCAGATACTTCTCGTTGAACGGATTGGGCGGCAGCGCAATCGGCACGCGTTCGGCGACCGTGATTCCCGCCGCCTCGAGCACGCGGACCTTTTCGGGATTGTTGGTCAGCAGCCGGATATTGGTCTGACCGAGCAAATCGAGCATTCGCGCGGCGACGCGGAAATCGCGTGCGTCGACCGCGAACCCCAGCCGCGTATTGGCGTCGACCGTGTCGTACCCCTGATCCTGCAGTGCATAAGCGCGCAATTTGTTGACCAGCCCGATCCCGCGCCCTTCCTGCCGCAGATAGAGCAGGATGCCCCAGCCGGTATCCTCCATCGCATGGATCGCGGCGTGGAGCTGCGGCCCGCAATCGCATTTGAGACTGCCGAGCACGTCGCCGGTCAGGCATTCGCTATGCAGCCGCACCAGCGGCGGGCGGCCGTCGGGCTGGCCGATGATCAGCGCGACATGCTCGCCGGGCGAATCGGGCGATCGGAACGCGACGATCTCCGAATTCTCCGAACCGGCGACCGGCAATTTTGCGCGCGCCGCGATGGCGAGCGTGATCGGGTCCTCGAACGCCTCGATATCGGCGATGGTGATGACCTCGTCGGGCGCCTGGCCGACGAAGAAGGCGGGAAGGACGCCCGCGGTGCGTGCGAGCGCCAAGGCCGCCGCCATGACGTCACGATCGTCGACATGGATCGCGCGGAACGGGCCCTTCATCGGGGTCGCCATGTCGAGCTGGGGATCGGCGAGCGCGACCGCGCAGTCGAAATCGATCCAGAAGGTGCGTTCGACCAGCACCGGCGAATCGGGGATCGCCGCCTCGAGCTGGTTAGCGAGCTTGAGTGTCGCCGCTCTGCCGGCCGACAGCAGGATCGGCGACTCGCCCTCAGGGTCGAACGCCTTCATCCGCCCCGCATCGGCGGTCTCGATCGCGAGCAGCCCGATTGGCGCGCCGGCGCCCTGGATGGCGATTGGCCAGCCGCGGCGCAGCGCATCGATCGCGCGAGCGACGTCGCGCGCGCTCATCGCGGCGCCTTCACAGGTCGAACTCGGTCATGATCGGGACATGGTCAGAGGGCTTCAGCCAGTTGCGGCATTCCTCGAACACATGATGCGACCGCGCCGTGGCGGCGACGTCGGCGGTCGCCCACATATGATCGAGCCGCCGGCCGCGGTCGTTGACCGTCCAGTCCGGCGAGCGATAGCTCCACCAGGTGTGGAGGCGCGCCGGCGCCGGATAGAAATGGCGGCCGAGATCGACCCAGCTGTTCGAGTTCTTCAACCGGTTGAGCGCGTCGACCTCGATCGGCGTGTGGCTGACGACCTTGATCAGCTGCTTGTGGCTCCACACGTCCGATTCGAGCGGCGCGATGTTGAAGTCGCCGGTCAGGATCGTCGGGCAATCGAGCGTCGCGGACCACGCGGTCATCCGCTCGACGAAATCGAGCTTCTGGCCGAACTTGGGATTGACCTCGCGGTCGGGGATATCGCCGCCCGCCGGGACATAGACATTCTCCAGCCGCACACCGTTCGGCAACCGCACGCCGACATGGCGCGCTTCGCGATTCGCCTGCCAGTCGAATCGGTCGTCTTCGACCAGGGGCACGCGGCTGATGATCGCGACGCCGTGATGCATGCGCTGACCGTGGAGGAAGATCGTGTCGTAGCCGAGCGCACGGAACGCGCTTTCGGGAAAATCGGCGTCGATCACCTTGGTTTCCTGCAGGCACAGGATGTCGGGCGCGACCTCGCGCAGGAATTTCTCGACGATCTCGATGCGGAACCGCACCGAGTTGATGTTCCAGGAGACGATCTTCACGGGAGCGCACTTAGGGAGTTCATAACGGTTCGTCACCTGTACGCCGCGGCAAAGCCGTGTCGTGGACGTCGAACGCCGCGTTGCGGCGCCGGCCGTGCTTGAGCGAGATCGGCGGCGACCCGCCGCTTTCCGCTCCGCGCATGGAAAGGCCCCTGTTCCGGGGGCATGGAACAGGGGCCGACCTAGCGTTCGTCACGCAGGCGGGAAGTGGTCCGTTTCAGGCAACAGGGGGAAAATCCTGAACCGCCCCACATCCGCGAGAACTGTATTAAGCGGGCGAAGCTGTCGCCCAGATGAACGGTCCGTTATTTTCTTGGGCCGCCGCGCACTGGATCGTTGAAGCGGAACGTTCCGTCGGAAATCGGCACGTTGAACTTGGGGTCGGACAGTCGAATCGTCGTGCGATTGTTCTGCGCGTCGAGCGCCACCCAGCCGCGCAGGATCAGGCCGGCCGGGCCCGCCGCGTTGCGCTCGAACACCAAAGTGATGCGGCCATATTCGGGATGTTTGGGATCGCTGGCGTCGACCGAGATGACCGAAGGATCGGCCGTCGGCATCACCTTGGCGAAGCGGCTGATGTCCTTGCTGGGATCGAGCAGAACGCCCAGCGGCGATCCGCCGATCGGCCAGCGCTGCTTCTGTCCGACCTGATAGTCGAGGAACCATAACGACTTGCCGTCGGCGACGATCAGGATCGGCACGCCCTTCTGATATTGGAACCGCATCTTGCCCGGTTGTTTCAGCGACAGGGTGCCGGTCAGCGTCTTGCCGTTGCGATCATATTGGCTGAACGCCGCGGTCATCGACTGGACCGCGCGCAGATGTTCCTGGACCTTGGCAAGGTCGGGGGAAGTCGCCGCCGGCGCGGCGATGGCAGCGGTGGCGACGAAAGCGGGCACGAACAGCAGCGCTAGGGCGCGAGACGTCACGAATATTCTCCTGAAACAGGCGACCAGGGTGGCGCCATGGGCTTGAACCCCCTCTGAACGCGTAAATCTTGGTCCGGTTCAGCTTCGCCGGTGCCGGTCAGCGAAGCTGACTTCATATCAGAGCGGGTTGCCCTCGCGATCGCGCAGTACTTCGCGCCTGCCGACATGGTCGGGACGGCCGACGATGCCGTCCTTCTCCATCCGCTCGATGAGCCGCGCGGCCGAATTGTAGCCGATCCGCATCTGACGTTGCAGCCAGGAGGTCGATGCCTTCTGGCTCTCGACCACCAGCTGGATCGCGCCGCGATATTGCTGGTCCTCGGCCGAATCCTCGCCCAGCGGCGCGCCGTCGAGCGCGAAGCCGTCCTCATTCTCTTCGGTGACCGACTGGATGTAATCGGGCTGGCCCTGCGCGCGCCAGTGATCGGCGACCGCGCGGACCTCGTCGTCGCTGACGAACGGGCCGTGGACGCGGCTGATCTGCTTGCCATACGCCATGTAGAGCATGTCGCCCTTGCCGAGCAGCTGTTCGGCGCCCTGTTCGCCCAGGATGGTGCGCGAATCGATCTTGCTGGTGACATTGAACGAGATGCGCGTTGGCAGATTGGCCTTGATCACGCCGGTGATGACGTCGACCGACGGACGCTGCGTCGCCATGATCAGGTGGATGCCCGCGGCGCGCGCCTTTTGCGCCAGCCGCTGGATCAGGAACTCGACTTCCTTGCCCGCGGTCATCATCAGGTCGGCGAGCTCGTCGACGATGACGACGATCTGCGGCAGCGGCTCGAATTCGAGCTGCTCTTCCTCGTAAACCGGCTTGCCGTCTTCGTAGCCGATCTGGACCTTGCGCCCGAGCGGCTGGCCCTTGACCTTGGCGGCCCGGACCTTGTCGTTGAAGCTGGCGAGCCCGCGCACGTTGACCGAAGCCATCATGCGATAGCGGTCCTCCATCTGCTCGACCGCCCATTTGAGCGCGCGCACGGCTTTGGACGGGTCGGTGACCACCGGGGAGAGCAGGTGCGGGATATCGTCGTACATGCTCAGTTCGAGCATCTTCGGATCGATCATGATCATCCGGCACTGCTTGGGGTCGAGCTTGTAGAGCAGCGACAGGATCATGCAGTTGAGTCCGACCGACTTGCCCGATCCGGTGGTGCCGGCGACGAGGAGATGCGGCATCGGCGCCAGGTCGACGATGACGGGATCGCCCGCGGTGTTCTTGCCCAGCACGATCGGCAGCGAGGCCGACTGGTCCTCGAACGCGTCCGACGCCATCAGTTCGTGCAGATTGACCGTCTCGCGCCGCGCGTTGGGCAATTCGATGCCGATCACGGTGCGCCCGGGGATCGGGGCGATGCGCGCCGAGATCGCCGACATGTTGCGCGCGATGTCGTCGGCGAGCTGGACCACGCGGCTCGCCTTGGTGCCGGCGGCCGGCTCGAGCTCGTAGATCGTGACGACCGGGCCGGGATGGACCGCGGTGATCTGGCCCTTGACGTGGAAATCGTCGAGCACGGTCTCGAGCAGCCGCGCGTTGCGTTCGAGCGCGGCCTTGTCGATCGGCCCGCCGGTCGATGGCGGCGCCGCCTTGAGTAGGTCGAGCGGCGGCAGCGGATAATTGTCGCGCAGGTCGAAACTGCCCTGTTTGGGTTTGACCGGCTTCGCGGGAGCAGGGGCGGCGTTGCGTTCGGCGATGACCGGCGCCGGGCGATTGTCGGGCAAGGCAACGGCGCGCGGCTGGCGAATCGACTGTTCCGCCTCCATGTCGATCACGCGATCGCCCGGTCGCTGGTCGGTCAGCCGCTGCACCTCCGCCGAGCGGCCGATTCGCGGCATTACGGGCACGCGCGGGATTCCGACTTCCAGGCTCATGAACCAGATCACCGCGCCCGACAGGCCGGCCAGCGCCCCTACCACACGGTCGGTCCACAGCACGGCGACGGGATTGCCGATCAGCGCGATCAGCCATTTGAGGCCATCGGCGATCAACATGCCGACCAGCCCGCTCTTGCCCGCTGGCCAGTCGAGGCTGGCCCCGCTCGACACGAATCCCTGCGCGGTCGCGACCAGAGTCAGACCGATCGCGGCGGACAACGCCATCCGTCCCCAGCCGCCGGCACCCTCGCCGCGCCACAACCGCCAGGCGATCACCGGCCCAACCGCAAGCATGCCCCAGGCCGGCCAGCCCAGCATCGTATAAGCGAGGTCGGCGATCACCGCGCCGGGATAGCCGACCAGGTTCTGCGCCGGGCCGCCCGCCGCAGTGCTGAGCGACGGGTCGCCCGAATGATAGCTGGCGAGCGAAAGGACGAGCAGCAGCGACACTGCGGCGACCGCCACCGCGACGATCATCGCGCCCGATCGGGCAGCGCCCGCCTTCACCGTTTCGCGCCAGAGCGGCGTCTGCGCGCGGCTGGCCATGGTCGAATCCCCCGAAATGTACGCCGTGCGTTCACGATGGATTCTCGCGCTACCGGAGTCCGACGTCAAGGCAGCATGGATGCGCGGCGCTCGGGATGCGGCAAATCCTCCCTGCGCGAAGCGTGGGGAGGGGGACCATTGCGCAGCAATGGTGGAGGGGCCGCAGCCGCGTAGCGGCGAGGAGGGGCCATTTCCCCTCCACCATTTGCTCGCGCAAATGGTCCCCCTCCCCATCTGCGATGGGGGGGATTTGCGCGTTAGGCGACTGACCCCCCATTGCCGCTCCGAACCTCAAGTCGTAGGGCATTCCGCATGTCTCAGGCTAATCTCCTCATCCTCGGCGGCGGGCTGGTCGGCAGCGCGCTTGCGGTCGCGGCCGACGCGCATGGCATCACCAGCATCGTGGTCGATCCCGCCGATCCGGCGGTGGTCACCGCGGCGGGGTTCGACGGCCGCGCCTCGGCTATCGCCAGCGCGCCGATGAACATGCTGCGGGCAATCGGGGTGGCCGACCGGCTGGCCGGCAAGGGCTGTCCGATCGAAGGCATCCGCGTGTCGGACGGGCTCGAACCCGGCGCGCTCGATTTCGTGCCGCAGGACGGCGAGACCGCGCTCGGCACGATGTTCGAGAATCGCGATCTTCGCACCGCGTTGCTCGATGCCGCCAGCGCGGCGCCGGGCGTCGACCTTCGGATGCAGACGCGCGCCGTCCATATCGAGCGCGACGCGGCGGGCGTTCGCGCCACGTTGAGCGACGGCAGTCAGGTGCGTGCGTCGTTGCTGATCGGAGCGGAGGGGCGCACGTCGCCGACTCGCGAGGCGGCAGGGCTCAACGTCGCGCGCTGGACCTACGACCATGTCGCACTGGTCACCTCGATCGGGCACGAGCACAGCCACGATAATGTCGCCTACGAGATATTCTATCCCGAGGGACCGTTCGCGATCCTGCCCTTGAACGACGACGATCGTGGACATCGCTCGGCGATCGTCTGGTCGGTGCGCGGCGCTCAGGGCCCGGGAATGCAGAAACTGGGCGACCGTGGCTATATGGCCGAGCTCGAGCGCAAGATGGGCGGGTTCCTGGGCGAGATCACCTGGCTCGGTCCGCGCTTCGCGCATCCGCTCGGCTTTCACCACGCCGCGACGATCACCGCCGAGCGGCTGGCGCTTGTCGGCGACGCCGCGCACGGCATCCATCCGATCGCCGGACAAGGGGTCAATGTCGGTTTCCGCGACGTCGCGGCGCTGGTCGAGGTGCTGGTCGACGGCAAGCGGATCGGACTCGACGTCGGCGATCGCGCGCTGCTGACGCGCTACGAACGCTGGCGCAGCCTCGACACGTTCATGGTCGCGGCGGCGACCGACGGGTTGACGCGATTGTTCGGCATCCCAGGCAAGACCGCCAGCGCGGTGCGACGGTTCGGGCTTTCGGCCGTGCAGCACGCGCCGATGCTCAAGGATCGCTTCATCGCCGAGGCGCGGGGCGAATCGGGCGCGCTGCCGAAGCTGTTGGCGGGGATGGTGGTGTGATGCATTCATTCCTCTCCCTGGAGGGGAGAGGATACCGGAGCTTGGCAGCGTGCTGCCTAGCGAAGGTTGGTGAGGGTGATGCGGAGCGTAGCTCCGCGCGATTGCTCCGCAATCGCTTACCCCTCACCCAGCTCCGACTAAGGCTCTGACGAGCCTAAGTCTGCGCAACCCTCTCCCCCAAGGGGAGAGGGAGGTTAGAACCTACAACCGATCCAGGAACGCCATAAACGACGCATGGCTGCTGCCCGCGTCGCCCGAGCACTCTTCTTCGAGCTTCTTCTTGATCTGCGCCAACTCGTCCTGGGTCAGATTCTCGATCCCGACGAACTCGTCGCGCGGCCCCTGCAGCGCGCGGATCAGCTCGTCGAGCTTGGCCTGGATCGCCGATCCGTCGCGATTCTGCGCATTCTGGATCAGGAACACCATCAGGAAGGTGACGATCGTGGTGCCGGTGTTGATGATCAGCTGCCACGTGTCGGAATAATGGAAGACTGGCCCGGTCACGCCCCAGATGATGATCACCGTCAGCGCCAGAACGAAGGCCGGGGGACGTCCGGTCCAGCTCGCGACCTTGGCCGCAACCGTCTCGAAAATACGTTCCATTCGCCGCTCCTCTTGAACCTGCGACGGGGACTGCCACTTTCGACCCTTCCCCGCTATGGCAGAGGTCATGACCCAGATCAGTGTCGCCGCGCTCCAGCTCGCGTTCTCCAATGATATCGAGGCGAATATCGCCAACGTCTCGCGCCTCGTCCGCGAAGCGGCGACCAAGGGTGCGCAAGTCATCCTGCCGCCCGAATTGTTCGAGGGCGAATATTTCTGCCGCGTCGAGGACGAGGGGCTGTTCGCCAATGCGCGTCCGACCGCCGAGCATCGCGCGGTGCAGGCGATGCAGGCGCTCGCCGCCGAGCTCAAGGTGTGGATCCCGACCAGCTTCTTCGAAGCCGATGGTCCGCATCATTATAACAGCCTGGCCATGGTCAATCCCGACGGCAAGGTCGCCGGCGTCTATCGCAAGAGCCACATTCCCGACGGCCCCGGCTATGAAGAGAAATTCTATTTCCGCCCCGGCAACACCGGCTTCAAGGTGTGGGACGGCCCGTCGGCCAAGCTCGGCGTCGGGGTGTGCTGGGACCAATGGTATCCGGAAACCGCGCGCGCGATGATGCTGATGGGTGCGGAGATATTGTTCTACCCGACCGCGATCGGCAGCGAACCGCATGACGAGGGGCTCGACACCGCGCGGCTATGGCGGCGCGCCATGGTCGGGCATGCGGTGTCGAACGTCGTGCCGGTGGTCGCCGCCAATCGCGTCGGGACCGAGCATGGCCAGACCTTTTACGGCACCAGCTTCATCACCGACGAGCGCGGCGACATCCTGGCCGAACTCGACCGCGAGGAAGAGGGCGTGATCACCGCGACGCTCGACCTCGACCGGGTCAAGCGCCACCGCGCCGCGTTCGGCTTCTTCCGCGACCGCCGGCCCGAGCTGTACGGGCGGTTGGTGCAGGACATTTGACGCGCGAACGATAGCCGGGCGCCGCACGACGACGGCGCCCGGCCAGCGTCACGCGGCGACGGCCATCCGCGGCTGGCCCAGTGCCTTTTGCCACGCCGGCAGCAACGCGATCGTGTCGTAGAAGCGCTGCAGATTGGGATAGGCGTCGAAGTCGATCGGCATCGCGTCGCGATACGGCTCGGCCGACGCGATCGCGAAATCGGCGAAGCTCAGCCGATCCCCCAACATGAACTCGCGCGTCGCGAGGTGAGCATCGAGCACCGGCAGCAGGCGCGCCGCCTGCACCAGCGCATCGTCGACCAGCGGCTGCTTGGTTTCGCCCCATCCCAGCTGCGGACGCACGACCGATTCGAAGAAGATCGTGCCGAGCGCCTTGTTGTAATGGACGCCTTCCCACAACAGCCAGCGCATCATGTCGGCGCGCTGGCGGTGCCCGGTCGGGATCATCGCGCTACCCTCGGCGAGATAGAGACCGATCGCGTTCGATTCCCACAGCACGACATCGCCGTCCACCAATGTCGGCGCCAGGCGATTGGGATTGATCGCGGCATAAGCGTCGGACTGGACCTGCTCGACGGTCATGGCGTCGATCTCCACCGGCAGGTCGAGATGGTGGATGAGCGCCAAAACCTTGCGGGAATTCAGCGATTTGGTCAGCGCATAGAGCTTCATGTCAGTCTCCGTCGAACGGGGCGACCCAGCGCCGCCCGCTATCGCCAAGGACGGGGGCTCGGCGAAAAAGGATTCGCGGGGCCGAATCTTTTTCCGCGCCGCCACCGTCTCTCCCGGTAGAAGAATGGCGGATGGCGAGGGACATGACGGACGAGAAGGATCGGGCCCGGATCGAGGCGCTGCTGGTCGAGCTGCGGCCCGCGCTGCATCGCTATGCCGCGCGGATGGTGGGCTCGGTGCTCGACGGCGAGGACGTGGTGCAGGATGCGATCGCGCGCGCCATGGCGGCGCTCGACCGGGCGCCGCCCGAGGGCGACGCGACCGCCTGGTCGTTCCGCATCGCGCACAATGCCGCGATCGACCATTTGCGGGCGCGTGCCCGCCGGGGCGGCGAACAAGAGATCCAGGAGGAGGATATGATCTCGGATGGCGACGAGGCCGCGCGCCGGTGTGCCGCCGGCGCCGCGCTGGCGGTCTTCATGCAGCTGCCGCCACTGCAGCGCGGGACGGTCATCCTGAAGGACGTGTTGGGCTATTCGAACGAGGAAGCAGCGGGGATTCTCGACACGACCCTGGCGGCGACCAAGGCGGCGCTGCATCGCGGCCGCGCCCGCCTGCGTATCCTGGCCGATGCGCCGTCACCCTTGCCGCCCGCCGATCACGGCGACGTGATCCGGCTGCAGGCCTATGTCGACCGCTTCAATGCGCGGGACTTCGACGCCGTCCGCGCGATGCTCGCCGACGATGTGCGCTTCGAACTGGTGGCGCGAATGACGCGCGGGCGCGCGGCATTCGAAACCTATTTCACGCGTTATACCGAAATGACGTCATGGCGCTTGTCGGTCGGCGTGATCGAAGGCCGTGCCGCGGCGATCGTCCACGACCCCGCCGATCCGACGGGGCCGCCGACCGGGCTGATCGTGATCGATTGGGCTGACGGCCGGATCGTCCGGCTGCGCGACTTCTACCACGCGCGCTACGTGCTCCGCGACGCGGTGATCTCGCCGCCGGCGTAAAGTACGCTCAAGAGGGCGGCCGGCCTCTCAGCGCTTCCGCTTGGGCCTCGGTGCAGCCTTGGACCGCGATTTGCCGCGGCGGAGCAGGAACGCGGCCAGCCCGCCGATCGCGGCGACCCCCGCGGCCGCGATGGCGCCGCCGACCAGCAACTTGCGCGGCGGGCTGGACGGCTCCTCGGGTTCGGGAGCGGGCGGCGCGTGGTGTTCGTGCGGCGGCTCGGCGATCGGATAAGGCGACTGGTTGTCGGGCGGAACGGGCGGTTCGTGGGTCATGGCCGAAACAACCGACGGGCGCGGATGAAGTTCAACCGCGCAATCCGACAAGGCCACCGTCGCCAGGGCGGATCGGGCATCGCCAGCCGAACCCCACACTCCTTGACATGCAACCATAAGGTTGCCTATATGGCAACAAGCAACCAAATGGTTACCTATTATGCAGGCCGATGCGAGTGACGATGTCTTCAAGGCGCTGGCCGATCCCAGCCGCCGTCGCCTGCTCGATCGCCTGCACGCGACCGACGGTCAGTCGCTCGGCGATCTGTGCGCCGGCCTGACCATGACGCGTCAGGCGGTCGCCAAACACCTGGCGATCCTGGAGGCGGCCAACCTCGTCGTCTCCAAGCGCAAGGGCCGGGAAAAGCTCCATTTCATCAACCCGATCCCGATCCACGAAATCGCCGAACGCTGGATCAGCAAATTCGATCAACCACGCCTGAGCGCGCTGTCGGCCCTCAAGCGGAGCCTGGAAGGAGAAAACCATGACTGATGCCGACAAGAGCAGCTTCGTTTACGTGACCTTCGTCAAGACGACTCCCGACCGCCTGTGGGACGCGCTGATCGATCCCGATTTCGTCGAGCAATATTGGCTCGGCAACCGGATCGAGGCGGAGTGGAAAGTGGGCGGCAGCTGGAAGATTCTGTTCCCGGACGGCCGTGTCGCCGACCGCGGCGAAATCGTCGCGTTCGAGCCCGGCGAGCGGCTCGGCATCCGCTGGCTCAACGAATGGAAGCCCGAACTCAATGCCGAGGGCTATTCGATCTGCACGATGGAGCTCGAGCCGGTGGGCGAGGGCGTCAAGCTGACCGTCACGCACAGTATCGAACGCGCCGACTCCAAGCTGATCGCCGCGGTATCGGGCGGATGGCCGCTGATCCTGTCGAACCTGAAATCGTTGATCGAAACCGGATCGGTGTTCATGGCGCGCAAGGCGTGATCGCCCAGCTACGCGCCACGTAACTCCAGCGCGCGGGCGAACACCGCCTCGAACATCTCCGCGGTCAGGCGGCCGGTATTCTGGTTGTAGCGCGAGCAATGATAGCTATCGATCAGCATCCGGCCGTCGGGCACACGATGCTCGGCGAGATGCGCGAAGCGGCATTTCGGGAGCTTGCCGCCGAGTATCTTGACCGCCGATTGGTGGGCGATCTGGCCAAGCGCGACGAATACGCGCGCATTGGGCAGCACGTCGACCTGGCCGGCCAGGAACGGGCGGCAGCTATGGATTTCCCCAGGCGTCGGCTTGTTCTCGGGCGGCAGGCATTTGACCGAATTGCAGATGATCACGCCGTCGAGCGCCAGCCCGTCATCGGGCCGCGATTGATAGGTGCCGCGGGTGAAGCCGAACTTGGCCAGCGTCGCGAACAACAGGTCGCCGGCGTAATCGCCGGTGAACGGCCGGCCGGTGCGATTGGCGCCGTTCTTGCCCGGCGCGAGCCCGACAATGCACAGCCAGGCATTGGGATCGCCGAACACCGGCACCGGGGCGTTCCACCAATCGGGATGCTCGGCGCGCAATTGCTCGCGAAACGCCACCAGCCGCGGACAGCGCGGGCAATCGTGCGGCGGTTCGGTGTCGGGGATCGGGCCGGGTGCAAAGTCCATGCGCTTGCGGTAGGCCGGGCGACGTCATGCCGTCCAGCTATGTCATCGCTTTGGGTTCCAATCGCCGCGGCCGCCACGGCGCGCCCGCCGACGAGGTGCGCGCGGCGCTGGCGGCGATCGGCGGTGTCGTCATGATGTCACCCCTGGTCGCCACCGCGCCGCTCGGCCCGGCGCGGCGGCGCTTCGTCAATACGGCGGCGCTGATCGAGAGCGACGACAGCCCGCCCGAACTGCTCGCGCGGCTGAAGGCGATCGAGAGTGCGTTCGGGCGGCGGCGCGGGCAGCGCTGGACCGACCGCGTGATCGATCTCGACATCATCCTGTGGTCCGGCGGCGCCTGGGCGAGCGACGGGCTGACCGTGCCGCATCCCGACTTCCGCCGCCGTGCCTTCGTGCTCCGGCCGGTCGCGGCGATCGTGCCGGATTGGCGCGACCCGATGACCGGGCTGACGATGCGCCAGTTGGCGGCGCGTATCCGCTAGAGCGTCGCGCGGAAAAGTGGGTACCGGTTTTCCGTAAAAAGCGACGCGACAACAAATACCTAGAGCGGAGTGCCTGATTCAAAAATCAGGCACTCCGCTCTAGAAGCTGCGCGCGCTTCCCACCGAGGCGATCGCTGCGCTGAACAAGACCAGCCACAACAGGCAGACGACCAACGCGAGCCCGCCGGTCACCAGCCCGCCGATCGCCAGTCCCTTGCTGGTCGGGCTCCTTAATCCGATCCCGCCGGTGATGAGCGCGGCGGGGGCGAGCAGCCACGAGATCAGCCCGATGATCGGAATGATCGAACAGATCAGCCCCAGGATGCCGAGGACCAGCGACGCGGTTGCCGCGCCGGAGCCTTCGGAGGACGAGGGTTCGGGATAATAAGGAACCGGGCGCACCGACGGGCGCATCGGATCGGGATCGCTGGCCATGATGCCCCTTATCGCTGCAATTCGGCATGGCTAGCGGCGGCGGCGTCCGATGCCAAGCGGCGCAATGGTTGACCCGGCGTGCCTCGCCCCCTAAGCGCCGCCACCTTGGGGCTCGTAGCTCAGTCGGTAGAGCAACGGACTTTTAATCTGTAGGTCCCGGGTTCGAATCCCGGCGAGCCCACCACCCTTTCCTGCGGCCCGAGGCTTCCTCTCCCTTGAGGGGAGAGGATACCGCAGCTTGGCAGCTTGCTGCCTAGCGAAGGTTGGAGAGGGTGATGCGGAGCAAAGCTCCGCGTGGTCCTGCGGACCACTTATCCCTCACCCAACTGCGACTAGGGTTCTGACTCCCCCAAGGGGAGAGGGGTTGGTCGCTTACCCTTGCCGCTCGGCCAACACGCGCTCCCATGCCAGCGCGTCGCGGACGATGCGGTCGAGATCGTCATATTGCGGGCGCCACGGCAAGGTCGCCAGGATGCGGCGATTGTCCGACACCAATTCGGCCGGGTCGCCCGCGCGTCGGCCCTGGAACACGCGCTTGACCTCGTGATTGGTCACGCGGTCGACCGCGTCGAGCACTTGCAACACCGAATAGCCATGGCCGTAACCCGCGTTCATCGTCAGGTTATCGCCAGGCTCGGCGATCAGCCGGTCGAGCGCGTGGACGTGCGCGGCGGCCAGGTCGCTGACATGGATATAATCGCGCACCCCGGTGCCGTCGGCGGTAGCGAAATCGGTGCCGAACACGCCGACATGGTCGCGCTTACCGGTCGCCGCCTCGACCGCGACCTTGATCAGATGCGTCGCGCCCGCGGTCGACTGGCCCGACCGCCCCTGCGGGTCGGCGCCGGCGACGTTGAAATAGCGCAGCGCGCAATAATTGATCGGATGCGCCGCCGCGACGTCCTTCAGCATCGCCTCGGTCATCAGCTTTGACATGCCATAGGGATTGATCGGCAGCTTGGGATCGTCCTCGGCCACCGGCACGCGCTCGGGTGTGCCATAGGTCGCCGCGGTCGAGCTGAAGATGAAATGCTTCACGCCGCTGACGACGGCGCTCTCGATCAGCGCGCGGCTCGCGACGGTGTTGTTGCGATAATATTTGAGCGGGTTCTCGACCGATTCGGGCACCACCACCGACCCGGCGAAATGCATGACGGCCAGGATGTCGTGCTCGCGCATCGCGGCGCGGACCTTGTCGTCATCCTCGATATTGGCGACGACCAATGTGGCGCGCGGATCGACCGCCCAGTCGAACCCGGTCACCAGATTGTCGACCACCACCACGTCCCAGCCGGCATCGAGCAAGGCCAGCACCGCGTGGCTGCCGATATAGCCCGCGCCGCCCGTGACCAGCACCTTGCCCTTGCTCATTCGCGCATCCTTCTTGTCCAGCCCTTTGCCGCTGCGCGCGCCGTACCTATCTTTAGGCCAACTTGAAAAGGGAGTGAGACGAATGTCCCTCGAATTTGCGACGCTTGCCGGCGGCTGCTTCTGGTGCACCGAGGCGGTGTATAACGATGTGATCGGCGTCGAGAGCGTCGAAAGCGGCTATATCGGCGGCCATGTCGCCAACCCGACCTACAAACAGGTGTGCGGCGGCGATACCGGCCATGCCGAGGCGATCCGCGTCGGCTTCGATCCCGAGCGGATTTCCTATGCCGAGCTGCTCGACATCTTCTTCGCGACGCACGACCCGACTACGCTCAATCGCCAGGGCAACGACGTCGGCACGCAATATCGCTCGGCGATCTTCCCGCACGATGCGGCGCAGGAGGCAGAAGCCAAGGCGGCGATCGTCCGGGCGCAGGCCGAATGGCCCAATCCGATCGTGACGACGATCGAGCCGCTCGGCACCTGGTATCCGGCTGAGGATTATCACCAGGAATATTGGGACGGCGAAGGCCAGCGGAATCCGTACTGCCTAGCGGTGATCCCGCCCAAGCTCAAGAAACTGCGCAAGAGCTTCGCCGCGCGGTCCAAGGCCGAGACGGCGGCGGCCTGACGATCAACCGTCATCCCAGCGCAAGCTGGGATCTCAGGCGGGGAAATACTGCCAGAGACCAGCATCGGGTCGGATCGTCCCCCGGACGATCCTTGAGCATGCGGGGCATGCTCAACCCGATGCTCTTTCGCCGGGGTGACGGTGATTGGTTAGGGCAATTGGTTACAGCGCCTCGCCTTCGACCGGCGGCCTGACCGTCGCGTCGGCGCCGAGCGCCTTGTAGACGACGCCGCCCAGGATCCCGCCGATCAGCGGCGCGACCCAGAATACCCAGAGCTGCTCGATCGCCCAGCCGCCGACGACCAAAGCCTGGCCGGTCGAGCGCGCCGGATTGACCGAGGTATTGGTCACCGGGATCGAGACGAGGTGGATCAGCGTCAGCGCGAGTCCGATCGCGATCGGTGCGAAGCCGGCCGGCGCGCGCTTATCGGTCGCGCCCATGATCACGATCAGGAACATGAAGGTCATCACGACCTCCATCGTCACGCCGGCGACCAGCGAATATTTGCCGGGCGAATGCTCACCGAATCCGTTGGCGGCAAACGCGCCCATCTCCCAGCCCGACTGCCCCGATGCGATGAAATAGAGCAGATAGGCGGCGATCACCGCGCCCAGCACCTGGGCGATGACATAGAGCGGGATGTCCTTGCCCGAAAAGCGCCCGCCTGCCCACAGGCCGAGCGTCACGGCGGGATTGAGATGGCATCCCGAAATATGCCCGATCGTATAGGCCATGGTCAGCACGGTCAGGCCGAACGCCAGGGCGACCCCGGCAAAGCCGATGCCCGCGGCGGGGAAATTACAGGCCAGGACCGCGGCACCGCAGCCGCCGAAAACGAGCCAGAACGTGCCGATAAGCTCGGCGAGCCCGCGTTGGATGTTCGTCATACGCCCCTCTCCTTGGTCGTGCCGCCTTACGGAACGAGTGCCGGGACGGCCCGATGGCGAGAGACTAGGCCTCGTTTCGGCTGTGTAAAGACGTAACGGCTTGTTTTGCAGTCATTCCCGATGCGATGCGCGGCGCAGCCGGTCGTTGATCGCGACGCCGATCCCTTCGTTGGGGACGGGGGCGATCGCGATTTTCGGCCGCGCTGAGGCGTCGGCGCGGTGCAGCGCGTCGAACAGATTGGCCGCCGCCTCGGCCAGATCCCCGCTCGGTGAGAGATTGTCGTCGCCCCCGGTCGCGGCGAACCCGATCATCCATTCGTCTTCCGCCGCGCGGGGCGCATCGATCCGCAAGGGTTTGCGCGGCGCATAATGCGCGAGCAGCTGGCCGGGGGATTCGATCTGCTCGGGCTGGGCCTCATCCTCTCCGGCGTCGAAACGATCGAGCTTCACGCCTGGCCGGGTGATCGCGGCGCGCACCTCGTCGGTCGTCACCGGCCCGTGGCGCAGGATGCGCGTCATTCCGAACACTTCGCGCACGATGGTCGATTCGATTCCCTGACTGGTTGGCCCGTCGTCGAGGATCAGCGGGATGCGCCCCCCCAGGCTGGCAAGCACATGTTCGGCCCGCGTCGGGCTGATCGACCCCGAGGCATTGGCCGACGGCGCCGCGAGCGGCCGCCCGCTTGCTTCGAGCAAGGCGCGCATCGCGCGATGGCGCGGCACGCGGATCGCGATCGTCTCGAGCCCCGCCGTCACCAGCGACGCGATCTGCGCCGATGGCTTGAGCGGCAGCACCAGGGTCAACGGCCCCGGCCAGAACGCCTCGGCCAGTGCGTCGGCGCGGCGGTCGAACGCGGCGATCCGTTTCGCCTCGGCGAGATCGGGGACATGGACGATCAACGGGTTGAAGCTCGGCCGCCCCTTGGCCGCATAGACCGCTGTGACCGCGGCGGCATTGGTCGCATCCGCGGCCAGGCCATAGACCGTCTCGGTCGGTACCGCGACGCAGGCGCCTTGCCGGATCAGCGCCGCCGCTTCGGCGACAGAATCGGCTCCATAAGGTAAAGTGCGGGTGAGTTGCGCGTCCATCGCCCGGGGCTATAGCGCGTCGGATCAGGAGAGGAAGCCGAATGCCCTTCAATCCAGCCGTTCGTGAGCAGCGTTTCGTGCTCGATCATATCGCGAGGATCGCCGACCTCGCCGCGACCGAACGTTTCGCCGACGCGACCCCCGACCTGCTCGACGCGGTACTCGAAGGCGCCGGCGCGTTCGCCGCGGGCGAATGGGCGCCGCTGGCGCGCGCAGGCGATACCGACGGCCCCAAATGGACTCCCGATGGCGTCAGGATGCCGGCGGGCTATCCCGAAGCTTATAAAGCCTATGTCGAGGGCGGCTGGGGCACGATCGGCGCGCCCGGCGATTTCGGCGGACAGGGCCTGCCCTTCGTGCTGGCGAGCGCGGTGCTCGAGACGTTGGGCGCCGCCAATATGGGCTTCGCGCTCGCCCCGACCCTGACCGTCGGCGCGATCGAGGCCCTGCTCCATCACGGCACCCCCGAACAGCAGGCAGCCTACCTCCCGCACCTCGCGACCGGCGAATGGACCGGCACGATGAACCTGACCGAGCCGCAGGCCGGGTCGGATGTCGGCGCGCTGCGCAGCCGCGCCGAGCCCGTCGGCGACGGCACGTGGAAGATCTCGGGCACCAAGATCTTCATCTCGTTCGGCGATCACGACATGGCCGACAATATCGTCCACCTCGTCCTGGCGCGCACGCCCGGCGCGCCCGAGGGTACGCGCGGTATCTCGCTGTTCCTGGTGCCGAAATATCGGCTCGACCGCGACGGCAAGCCGGGCGCGTTCAACGACGTCCGCGTCGTCTCGATCGAGCACAAAATGGGGCTGCACGCCTCCCCCACCTGCGTCCTGTCGTTCGGCGACAATGGGGATTGCATCGGCGAGCTGATCGGCCCGGAGAATGGCGGCATGCGCGCGATGTTCACGATGATGAACAATGCTCGCCTCAATGTCGGGCTGCAGGGCGTGCAGGTGGCGGAAGCCGCAACGCAGAAAGCGGTCGATTATGCGCGCGAGCGCATTCAGTCGGCCCGCGCGGGATCGGCCGACAAGACTCCGGTCGCGATCATCGAGCATCCCGATGTCCGCCGCATGCTGATGCGGATGAAGGCGCAAACCCAGGCCGCGCGCGCGCTCGTCTATCTTGCCTCGGCGCAGGTCGACCGTGCCGGGATGGGCGACGAGGCCGCGAAGGACCGGCTCGAAATCCTGACGCCGCTGGCGAAGGCGCACGGTACCGATCTCGGCAACGAGGTCGCGAGCCTCGGCGTCCAGGTCCATGGCGGTATGGGCTATATCGAGGAGACCGGCGCGGCGCAGTTCTTCCGCGATGCCCGCATCACGCCGATCTACGAAGGCACCAACGGCATCCAGGCCGCCGACCTGGTCGGGCGCAAGCTCGGCCTGTCGAACGGCGCCGCCTTCGCGACGCTGATCGCCGACATGCGCGCCGAGGCAGAGGAGTCGGCGCTGCGCATGCTGATCGATGCCTGTGACGAGGTCGGCCGGCGGCTGGCGACGGCCGATGCCGACGATCGCCTCGCCGCAAGCTATCCGTTCCTCACGATGCTGTCGGTCGCGGTGTGCGGCTGGCTGATGGAGCGGCAGGGGCGCGCGGCGGCCGATGGCGATGACGACTTCCTGCGCATGAAGCGCGCGGTCTGCGCTTTCTATGTCGAGCAGATCGTGCCCGAGGCCTTGGGGCTGCACGCCGCCGCAACCGCGCCGGCGGCCGGGCTCTACCAATTGCCCGCCGAGCTGTTCGCGGCATGAGCTTCGACCTCGACGCCTATTTCGAGCGCATCCGCCTCGCCGAGCGCCCGGCCTGCGACCTCGACGGGCTGGCCACGCTCCAGCGCGCGCATCGGCTGGCGATCCCGTTCGAGAATCTCGACATCCGGCTCGGCCGCGGCATCGCGATCGACAGCGAGTCGGTGTTCGCCAAGCTCGTGACGCGGCGGCGCGGCGGCTATTGTTTCGAACAGAACCGGCTGTTCTGCGACGCGCTGACGGCATTGGGCTTCACCGTCCGGCCGCTGCTCGCCCGCGTCTGGTTCGGCGCTACCGTGACGCCTGGGCGCACGCACATGGTGTTGCTGGTGACGATCGACGGGCAGCATTGGCTCGCCGATGCCGGGTTCGGCGGCAGTTATTCGCCGATCATGCCGCTGATCGAAGGAGCGGAAGCGACGGCCCCCGACGGCGCGCTGTTCCGCCTGATCCACGATGCGCGCGGCTGGGTGCTGTCGCGCGACGGCAATCCCGCGACCACCGATGGGCGCGAGAGCGGCGAGGGCTGGGTCGAGCAATTCAGCTTTACGCTCGACGAGGTGCCGCAGATCGACCTCGTCATGTCCAACCACTGGACCGCGACCGCGCCAAACACGCGCTTCACCGACCTCGTCGTGGTCAGCATCGTCCTCCCCCACGGCTTCGCCGCGCTGACCGACCGCGATTACCGGCGTCACTCGGCGGGCGAGGATACGAGCGGCGTGATCGACGACCCGCGCGTCTATCGCCTGCGGCTGAGCATGTTGTTCGGGATCGACCTGAGCGACGAAGAGGTCGCGCGGCTGGGGCTATTCTGAGGGCGTATGGCGGTCGGTGGCGGCCGTTCCGATAGTCATGGATTGCGACGCGGCCGCTTACGGACGACCGGCAGAAACAGGCGTTGATGATCGGCTGTCGGAACGGCTTGAGTTGGGCCACTCGCTGGCCAACGGCTTTAGGTGCCAAGCATGAGGAACGGACATTCTCAAGCGGGCCGCTCCAGCTAGAAACGCCCACCCTGCGACATTCGGAAATCACTCGCCTCCTGTCGAACCGGTCGACCATTCATGTTCCGGGGCGGGCCCGATTGCTGCCCGGCAGTGGCGGATATGATCGATTGAGCCGAGCGCTGTACGCGTAGCCTCTATCACGTAGTCAAGCTGCTGCCGGCCGATGAGGCGGCGCTGTATATATCCAAGCGCATGCTAGTCGGATCATGGATCGTGCCCATATGGCTCGCGTCGCGATTGATGTAGCAGTCGCCGCTGGAAGATAGATGGGCGGCAAACGCGATGGCACGACGATCAGCATCATCGGCATCGCTTGAATGAGCCGATGACCTAGACAACGTTGAACTGTCGAGAATACGCAAGAGCGTCATTTGAGCGCGTGACTTCCAAAACGAGCACTGGCCAGCCATCCAGCCTTGCAAGCCGGGAAAGTTTTGACGCACAAAGATGTCATGAATCGCCGCTGCAGTGTTTTTCAGCCCGCTTTGTCGGGCTTTGGCCCTTCGGTCGTCTAAGAGGCTGAGGGTACGATGTCGGCGCTCACCGCGATGCTATCGAAAGCGCGGCGTGTGCTGATCCGGCGGGGTGTCCCCGAGCAGGACGCTGAAGAGCTTGTGCAGGAAGCATTTCTGAAGATCGAGCATTTCGAACGCCAGCACGGGGCACGATCGCGCGAGGCATTGTTGGTGACAACTGCCGTCAACCTGTCGATCGATCGCAATCGTCGCGAGGGGCGTTCGCCGTTCGCTCATGTCGAGGATCCGGGGACGATCGCAGACACGCGGCCGGATCCCGCGCATGTGATCGAGCAGCGTGCACGGTTGCGCCACGCCAAGGTCGGTATCGACGCGCTGCCCGAACGGACGCGTCGAATCCTGCTTCGCCGACGGCTAGAAGGCGCGACCTATGCGGAAATCGCCGCCGACGAGGGAATGACCGTCGCCGCGGTCGAAAAGCAGATAGCGCGCGCGACACTGCAACTGGTTCAGTGGATGGATGGGTGGTGAACACGGAAGCATCCACTCGTGCTGCCGCCGAAGCCGCCGCCTGGGTCGCCAGATTGCAGGGCGACGCTCGCGTCGCGCAGACTGACGCGGCGTTTCAGGATTGGCTGCGCAGCGACCCGTCGCACGAGGAAGCATTCGAACGCGCCACCGATATCTGGTCGATCATTCCGGGCGCGATGCTGACCGCCGACGACCGGCCGAAGGTTGCAGCACGCCCACGCATCGCCCGTCCTCCCGCGTTCGGTGGGCGCCAGCTCGCCCTTGCCGCGTCGCTGCTGCTCGTTTTTGTGGTCGGCGTGACTGTGTGGCTCTCGCGTGCGCCGACCTACACCACCGCCGTTGGTGAGCAGAAGGTCACCACCCTGACCGACGGCAGCCGCATTGCCCTCAATACCGACAGCAGCGTGCGGGTTCGCTATCAGCCCGACGAACGACGCGTTGATCTGGATTATGGCGAAGCGATGTTCGAGGTGGCGCACAACACCGCACGGCCGTTTATCGTCCACGCGGGGACCAAGCTGGTGCGTGCGGTCGGCACCAGCTTCATCGTGCGACGGACCGGCGACGACGTGGTCGTCACGCTGATCCAGGGGAAGATCCAGGTCACGGACACGCGCGCCGTTTCCGGCCGCCCTGCCTCGCCGACCGTGATGCTTCCCGGAGATCGCCTGACCTCGACCGGCGACGCCCCGGCCAAGCTGGATGAGCAGCCCGCCGATGTCGCGACGGCGTGGCGGCGTGGCCAGGCAATGTTCTCCGACATGCCGCTTGCCGCGGCAGCCGCCGACTTGAATCGGTACGGCGGACCGCCGCTGGTGATCGACGACCCGGAGGTAGGGGCGCTTCGCGTGTCCGGCGTGTTCGCCACCAACGACCCGCAGGAATTCGCTCAGGCCGTTGCTGCGCTGCACAATCTTCGCGTCGAAAAGTCGGGCGATACGTTGCATTTAGTGCGCTGATCACTTCCCAATTACATTTTTATTTCGAGGCCATGTCGGTTTCGCGATGCGGAATCGTCTATCCCAATGAGGCGCCGATGGGCACGCGCCTTCGGGGGAATCAATGCGATCGAAATTGATCTTGGCGGCGCTTGCCGCGAGTTGCAGCGTGGCTGGATACGTGCCGGCCGCTTATGCGCAGGCACGTTTTTCGCTCGACGTTCCGGCGCAGTCGCTCGATGCCGCGTTGAGCCGGGTCGCGTCGTTGACCGGTACCAACATCGTGTTCGATATGCAGGCGGTGCGCGGCAAGACGTCGCCGGCGCTGCACGGCTCCTTCTCGCCACGCGACGCCTATGAGGCGCTGCTCCGCGGCAGCGGCTTGACCCTGAGCGTCACGAAAGGCGGCTCGTACGTCGTGTCCGCTCCGGGCGGTCCGGGACGAGCCGCCCGCGGCAATTCCGGCATCAGCGGGCATCTGGCGCGAGCCGATGGCAGCCGCGCTCTTGCCGGTGCGCTGGTGCGGATCGTGGAGACCAATCAGAGCACCACCGCCGACAATAACGGCAATTTCCGTTTCGCTGAATTGCCAGCCGGCGAATACACGCTGGAAATCTCGTTCCTGGGCTTCGAGACGCTCTATGAGCGCGTCCGCGTCGGTTCCGGCAAATCGGTCAACCTCAACCTGTCCCTTGCCGAAGGCAAAGAGGACGACGCCACCATCGTGATCTATGGCACCCGCAGCGCTCGCGCGAACGCGCTGAACCTGCAGCGCGCGGCCGAGAACAACTCCGACGTGATTTCGGCCGACGACCTCGGCAACTTCACTGGCACCACCTTTTCGGATGCGCTCCGCCGCGCGCCGGGTGTTTCGTTCCAGCGCGATAGCGTGACCGGCGACGGTACCAACGTGATCGTCCGCGGTCTCGACCCCGACATGAACAATGTGAAGCTGAACGGGCTTCAGTTGCCCGTCGGCAACGGCACAGGCCGTTCCGCCGATCTCAGCAACCTGCTCGCAGACTCGGTCAGCAAGATCACGATCAGCAAGAGCCTTCTCCCCAGCCAGGACAGCGCCGGTACCGGCGGCCTCGTAGAGATCGAGACGCTCTCGCCGCTCAACCGCCCGCATCGCTATGCCAACCTGCAGGTCGAGGGTGGCGGCAGCGGCAGTGACTTCAGCCGCGACTTCCTCGTATCGGGCACGGTGGCGGGCCGGTTCGGCAGCAAAGACAATTTCGGCCTGAGCGCGTCGGTCCAGTACCGCCGCAACTCGGTGCGCAACATCGGCTATGGCACGGTCACGAAGTTCGGCGCTTTCCTGCCCGATGCCCCGGATGGCCAGCCGACGCTGGAGACTAACGACGCCCTGGACCCGCGCAGCACCTTTCCGTTCGTGCCGGGCGACACGGGTGCCTATGTCACGCAGTTGCAGACGAGCTTCAACCATGTGAAGCAGTCTACACTCGCGGCGACGCTGTCGGCCGAATGGCAGGTTAGCGCGGGCACCAACTTGAAATTCGACTACCAGCATTCGCAAGTCACGCGCACGAGCTATTCGCTGACCGACATCTTTGGCGGCCTCAGCGAATATTCCGATATACCGGGCGGCCAAGCGATCTCCGCTCTGCACCTCGATCTGACGCCCGGCAATGCTGGCCTCCAGCGCGAGCAGCAATATTCTTACGATCCTGATGCGCGGATCGTCACCGACACCTACAGCTTCAATGGCAAATCGACCTTCGGCAAGATCGGGCTGACCTACCTGCTCGGTTATGCGCATGGCAGCGAGGATCATGGGCGCAGCACGGTGCTCGACCTGCGCATGCCGGACACCGACGCGCAAGCGAGCGATTTCTTGCCGGCCGCGACCGATCCCAAGCTTGGTTACATCGTCACCCCCTTCGGGCAGCGCAGCGGCTCGGGCATCCCGATCCCGCTTCTCAGCAGCACGGGATGGGCGCTGATCAACAATCCGTCGCTCTATACGATCGACGACGGCACCGGCCAGATCGACACCACTACCGGCAGTAACGATCGCTATACCGCCAATCTGAGCGCGCGGTGGAGCATCGACCTCGGGCCGCTCAAATATATCGAGATCGGCGGACGGTACGAGCGGACGACCTTCAAGAGCAACCTCGTCCGAACGCAATTTGGCGGCGGCGCATCGGTGGCCGACCTGGGGCTCGCCTTCACGCCGACCGACCTCGGCCGGATCGGCGTCAACGGCGCGAACTTCACTGCGATGAGCGAAGGCACACTGGTCAATTTCCTCGACACTATCGACCAGTTCATCGCGCGTGACCCGAACCTGACGCTGATGCCAATCGCGCCCGCTGCTGGCCAGGACAAGCAATCGACCGAGGAAGACAATTACGCCGCCTACATCCAGACCCGGTTTCAGTTCGGCAAGCTCGAGATCATCGGCGGTGTCCGCTACAATCGCACCGATCTCAGCGCGACCAACCTGATCTTCCCCACCTATATCGGCCCGATCCTGCCGGAGGATGGTGGCGGTTTCGGTGTCGACCTGGCGTTCCAGAACAAGTTCAGCAAGCTGGTGACCGAACGGACGACGGCCGCCGATTTCCTGCCGCGCGTCCTGTTCAACTATCGGCAGAGCGACAAACTGATCTTTCGTGGCGGCTATTTCATGTCGGTCGCCCGGCCGCAGATTGGACAGCTGTCGACCCAGACCCGGATCACCTTCATCAACATCCCGATTCCGGGGCCGGACGGAGTCAAGCCGGTGCTGCAGATCAGCTCGGGCAATCCGAACCTGAAGCCTGCTATCACGAACAATTTCGACCTGAACGCCGAATATTATGACAAGATCGGCATCATCAAGCTCGGCTTGTTCTACAAGCGGATCAAGAACCTGCTCCAGGCTAACCAGACCAACGGTCCGGCCAACCTCGCCAACATCACGCTGCCCGACAGCCCATATTTCCAGGGCGCGCCCTATTTCGATCCCGCCCATCCGGAGAACTACTTCATCAACGGCGGCTCGCCGATCAACAGCGATCACATCGCCGAGATCTGGGGGATCGAGGGGCAGATCGAACGCCGGTTCGATTTCCTGCCCGGCGCACTGAGCGGATTCGGCATCTTCGCCAACTATACCTACACCAAGTCGAGCCGGTGGCAGCAATATAGCTGGGCCTATGCCCCGACCGGGCAGAACAACATCTACCAATTCTCGAACCTGCCGTTCAACCAGCAGCCCAAGCATTCCGGAACGGTTTCGCTGACCTATAACAAATATGGAATCGACGCGACACTCGCTTACAGCTTTCAGTCGTCGGTGCTCGATAACTTCATTCCGCGTGGGCTGAGCGTCTACGACAAGGGCGTCCACACCCTCGACTTCCGTGGGGAATATTATCTCGACAAGCGCCGGCGCTACCGCATCTATGTTGAGGCATCGGACCTCCTGAAGGGCGTGGGCACGCCCGACGTCCAACAGCTTCAGGCCGGATACTATACCCGCGCCACGTATCTGGGCGGCCGCAAGTTCAAGATCGGCACCTCCCTCAGCTTCTGAACCTTCCCCAACCACACCCGGCCGTGCGCGCGCATGGCCGGGCACCATGCTTCAGGAATCCTTCGATGAAAGCCTTCACGTTGATTGCCCTTGCCGCGGCGCTGGCCTCGTCCACGGCAATGGTTCCCGCCCGCGCGCAGGAAGTAGTCCCCTATGCGGAATTCGCGCTGCCCAACGGCCTGCGCGTCGTGGTGCATGAGGATCACACGACCCCCAAGGTCGCGGTCGCGGTCTGGTATCACGTCGGGTCCATGAACGAACCTCAGGGCAAGTCGGGCTTCGCCCATCTGTTCGAACACCTGATGTTCAACGGGTCGCAGCATTACGACAAGGAATATATGCCGCCGCTGCAGGAGATCGGCGTGTCCGGCGTGAACGGCGCGACGTCGCTCGATCAGACCTATTATTACGAGATCGTGCCGACCGGTGGTCTGGAGCGCGCGCTGTGGCTGGAATCCGATCGCATGGGATATTTGTCCGGGGCGATCAGCCAGGCCAAGCTCGATGAGCAGCGCAAGGTCGTCCAGAACGAGAAGCGCACGCGCGAGAACACGCCTTATGCCCTGATGGATCAGCACGAGGCCGCGGCGCTGTTCCCCATCGGCCACCCCTATCACCATCCGACGATCGGCTCGATGGAGGACCTCAACGCCGCGTCGCTGGACGACGTGAAGGGCTGGTTCGCGCAATATTACGGCGCCACCAACGCGGTCGTCTCGCTGTCGGGAGACGTGACGGTCGATCAGGCCAAGACGCTGATGCTGAAATATTTCGGCAGCGTGCCCACCGGCCAGCCGATCAGCCGCACCACCGCCTGGGTCCCCGCGCTCGCCCGCGACCAGTCCGAAGTGATGACTGACGACGTCCCGCAGACGGCGATCGCGTTCAACTGGGCAGTGCCGGGCCGCGGCACGCCGGAGGCGCCGGCACTGGAACTGGCTGGCCAGATGCTCGGCCGCGGCAAGAGCTCGCGGCTCTACCGCATTCTCGTCCAGGAAAAGCAGCTCGCGACCTCGGCATCGGCCAGCTATGCGGCCTATGCCGTCGCCGGCATCTTCTCGATCGACCTTCGGCTGAAGCCCGGCGTCGACCGCGCCGTCGCCGAGGCGGCCGCGCGCCAGGTACTGGCCGACTTCCTCGCCACCGGACCGACGCCGGCCGAACTGGAGCGGGTCAAGGCCAGCGCCTATGCCGACAATGCCCGCGCGATGGAGTCGATCTATGTGCGGGCCATGGCCCTGGCCGACGGTGAGGTGTTCACCGGCAACCCCGCCAACTATGCCGTCGATCAGCGCAAGACGCAGGCCCTGAGCGCAGCCGCCGTGAAGGCTACCGCCAGTGACTGGCTGAAGCGTCCATCCTACACGCTGACCGTCCTGCCGTTCGGCGCCAACAAGGCGGTCGCTGATACCGCCGATCGCACCAAGCTGCCGCCGCTCGGCCCCTCCCCCGCGCTCAAGCTGCCGGAGGTGCGCGAGACCCGGCTTTCGAACGGCATTCGCGTCGTGCTCGCCGAACGGCCGCAGGCACCGACCGTTGAACTAGCCATGGTGTTCGACGCCGGCCGCGCGTCCGAGCAGGGCGCGAAGCGGGGCATCAACGGCTTTACCCTCGGCGCGATGGACGAAGGCACCGGGACGCTGACCGCCCAGCAATTCGCCGATCGCCAGGCAATGCTCGGCGCACGCATCTACGCGACCGGCGACGTCGACACGACCAGCTTCGCGCTGTCCGCAATGCCACGAGCGCTGGTCGACAGCGTCGCCCTTTGGGCGGACGAGATTCGCAATCCCGGCTTCCGTGCGGCCGATCTCGAGCGGCAGCGGTCGATGCGGCTCTCCGCACTCTCGCAGTCGCTAGCCGATCCCAACGACATTGCCGGCCGCGCCTTCGCCAACCTGCTTTACGGGCCTGATCATGCCTATGCGGTGCCGCTCGGCGGCCGCGCCGACGCGCTGAAGTCGATCACTCGTGCCGATGTGCTCGACTATTATTCGCACTGGATCCGACCGGACAATGCGACGATTTACGCATCGGGCGGCACCGATCTGGCGACGCTGAAGGCCGCGCTTGAAAAATCGTTCGGCACCTGGACGGCGCCTGCCGCGCCGAAGGGCACCAAGACGCTCGGCACGATCGCGGAGACCAAGGCTCCGCGCATCGTCCTGATCGACAAGCCCGGCGCGATCCAGTCGGTCATCCGCGTCGGCCAGATCATCGCGCAAGGCGGCGACCCTCGGGAGTTCGACATCGAGGCGATGAACGACGTGATCGGCGGCAATTTCACCGCGCGCCTCAACATGAACCTGCGCGAGGACAAGGGCTGGACCTATGGCGCGAGCAGTTACATCGACGAAGCCCGCGGGCCGGAAGCGTTCGGTGTCACGACCAGCATCCAGACCGACAAGACCGCCGAAGCGCTGAGCGAGATCGACAAGGAACTCCGCGCGATCCGGAAGGATAGGCCCGCGACGCAGGCTGAGATCGACCTGATCGGCAAAGGCCAGGTATTAGCGCTGCCCGGTCAGTTCGAAACCAATCAGGCGATGGTCGGTTATCTCCAATATGTGAACCGGTTCGGCCGGCCCTATGATTGGATCACGACGCTGCCGGCCAAATATACCAACCTGCGCCCCGCCGCCGTCACCGACATCGCCCAGCTGCTGCATCCTGACACGCTGACCTGGGTCGTCGTTGGCGACTTGTCGAAGATCGAGGCCAAGGTGAAGGCGCTGAACCTGGGCCCGGTTGAGGTGTGGGACCCCGAGGGACACCGGCTGCGGTAAGCCGTTCGAAAGGCCCGCAGAGATGCTGGGTTGCATACCGGCATCTCTGCTGATCGAGACCGATTGCGGGTGTCGAATCCGCTTTCCGCGTGTGGCGGCTTCGCACCCAACTCCTGCAGCTTGCGTGGCACTTGAACGAACGACAGCTATCGGGTCGGTCAACATCGGCGAGAACGGCTGGAATTGGGCGCTTAGCAGTTATCCCCGCTCATCATTCACGACTTAGCATGGCAATGGCGGTGCGCGCAGGCCGAGGTGCCTTGTTATCGCGGGAGCGCGATCAGCTTTCGTCCCGAACGACGCCGCTCAATGCTCCGACTGGATACACCCCTCGTCCCCGGCCGCAGCACGGTCGACCGCCTTGCCGTCGACGAACCATTGCGGCTTGGGCCCCAGCTTCATGTCGTAATAGCAGATTTCGGGTCCGGTGCCGTCGGGGGCGATCGCGATCGTCCAATTATGGTCGCCGCAATTGTGCTCCTGGCATTCGTTCATCACCAGCTTGCCGTTCTGCAGCACGATCGGGCTCGCTGGTCCGTTTGTATTGGCCAGCCATTTGCGCGCCTCGGCGCTCGCGCCCGACGCGGCGATCGCCGCCTTGACCGCATCGGTCTCGGTGAACGTCTTGCCCGCGACCTTGTCGTAGGGCGACTTGCCGGCATAAGCGGCCAGCGACGGCGCCCCGGCGGGCGGCGCGACGGCATTGTCGGGCATCGCGGTCGCGGTGTTGGCGGGCGCGGCGATGATGTCGGTGTCGGTCGTCGTCGTTTCCACCGTGACGTTATTGGTCACGGTAGCGGTCGGCGGCGCGCAGCCGGCGAGCAGGACGAGCGGCAGGGTAAAGAAGGCGAGCGTCGATCTGACCATGACCATCTCCTCGAGAGAGGACCAGCATGTGCGCCGCGGCGATCGATGGCAAGGGCCGGAAATCCGGCCCTAAATTCAGGCGCGTTCGCGCTCGATCAGGTCGGCGGCGTCGAGCCCGAGCAGCTCGATATAATCGGCGATGCGCGGCCATTGCTGGGTCACGAAGCGGTCGCGCTCGGCGATGCGGAGCTTTTCCGCCGCGCCCGGCAGGACGAACATGCCGACCCCGCGCCGGACCTCGACATAACCATCGTCCTGGAAACTCTGATAGGCCTTGGCCACCGTCAGCGGGTTGGCGCCGTGTTCGGCCGCGAGCGCGCGCACCGACGGCAATTGGTCGCCCGCACGAAATTCACCGCGCAGGATCGCCGCCGAGATCGTGCCCCTCAGCCGGATGTAAACCGGGCTGTCGTCATTGCTAAGTGCCATGCTGCATTAATACAGCAATGGTGAAAAGAGTCCAGTCAATTACCCTTGCCAATTTGAAATAATCTTTTGCAGGTCGGGGCGTGGTCTTTCCTCTAGTTGCTTGACCGGCGTGCCGAGGAAGATGAACCCGGCCACCCGTTCGGGTTCCGCGCCGAACGCATCGCGCACCGCGTCCGAATAGGCCGCCCAGCCGGTCAGCCAGCCGCCCGCAAATCCCAGAGCATGCGCGGCGTGGAGCAGGTTCATCCCCGCCGCGCCCGCCGACAATTGCTGTTCCCAAAGCGGGATATGGCTGTCGACCTTGGGCGACGACAGCACCACGACCAGTGTCGGCGCCTGGGTCGCGAATTGCTCGAGCGCTTCGATCTCCAGCCGCGCCGCTTGCGGCCGCTCGGCGCGATAGGCGGCGGTGATCACCTCGGCGAGCCGGGCACGCTTGTCGGCGGGCACGATCACGAAGCGCCATGGCGCGAGCTTGCCATGGTCCGGGGTGCGCGCCGCGATCTCCAGGATCTGTTCGAGCTGCGCATCGTCGGGTCCGGGCGCGATCAGGTCGCGCGGCTTGCCCGAGCGGCGGGTCGACAGCAGCGAAAGCGGCGTGGAACGGTCGTTGAACATGGCCGCCATCTAGGGTCACGCATGGCCACCGGCAACGGCGTCGGTGGTCCGCCCTCGGTATATTTACTCGCCTCGCTTTGCCGCTACTCTCCGTTCATCCACTCGCCGCGTTCTTCGACGGCGGGAGCAAGAATTCAGGGAGCGAATGCATGGTGGACACCCCGACCGCGGACAATCCGCGCGAGCCGGACATCACCCACACCAATCCAGCGGCGGAGGGAACGTGGTTCGGCCATCCCAAGCCGCTATTCTGGCTGTTCGGCACCGAGATGTGGGAGCGGTTCGGCTATTACGGCATGCGGGCGTTGCTCACGCTCTATCTCACCAAGCATTTCATCCTCGGCGACCGCGCCTCGACCGGTCTTTATGGCGGCTATACCGCCTTGGTCTACCTCACGCCGCTGGTCGGCGGCCTGCTTGCCGACCAATATCTCGGCTCGAAACGCGCGGTGCGGTTCGGCGCGCTGATGATGGCGGTTGGCTATTTCACGCTCGCCTTCGGCGGCCAGCCGGCCAAGCCCTATCAGGTGATCGACGGCAAGCGCTACGAGGTGGTGGTCGACAATTTCCGCGACACGCCGACCAGTGATCCCAAGGAAGCCCGCTATCTGGTCGATGGCGGCCAGAAGCTGACCATGCGCGGCAATGACGATGGCAGCATGTCGCTGCTCGCCGCCGACGGCAAGGAAGTCCGCCACCTCGCCAAGGACAGCTTTTCCGAAGGCGCCGAGCGCAATCCGCTGTTGACGATGATCCTGCTGATGGCGCTGTCGCTGATCTCGGTCGGCAACGGCTTCTTCAAGCCCAATATCTCGACCATGGTCGGCGAGCTTTACGAGCAAGGCGACCGTCGCCGCGATGCCGGCTTCACCATCTTCTACATGGGGATCAACACCGGCTCCATCCTTGGCCAGTTCCTCTGCGCGATCTTCGCCGACAGCTTCGGCTGGCCGCTCGGGCTAGGACTCGCCGGCGTGGCGATGGTGATCTCGTTCTTCATGATCAGCTATCATGGCGGCCGGCTCGACGCCTATGGCAATCCGCCGACGCGCGACGGGCCCGACCGCGCGATGCTGATCTACGTGCTTGCGATCGTCGCCGTGCCGGTGGTCTATTTCCTGTTCGTCAATTTGATGCAGGCCGAGGAACCCGCCGCGGGATCGGGCTTCATCGGCTATCTCGCGTCGCTCCCGCTGATGGGCAAATTGCTGTTCGGCACCTTCATCGTCTCGGTCCCCGGCATCCTGATCTGGTCATTCATCAAGGGCAGCCGCAAGGAAGGCGAGATGATGGTCGCGGCGATGGTACTGATCATCTTCAACGTCGTGTTCTGGACCCTGTTCGAACAGGCGGGATCGAGCCTGACCCTGTTCGCCGATCGCAATACCGACCGCAGCGTGTTCGGATGGTTTTCGCTCTCGGCGCCCCAGACGCAGAATTTCAACCCGATCGCCATCGTGCTGCTGGCGCCATTCATGAGCATGTTGTGGGGCTGGCTTGCGCGGCGCGGCTGGGAGCCGTCGATCCCGATCAAGTTCGCCGCCGCGCTGATGGGGGTCGGCGCCGGGTTCCTGTTCCTGGTCTGGGGTTCGACCTTCGCCGACAGCAGCTTCAAGGTCGGTCTGTGGTGGCTCGCCGGGCTCTATGTGATCCACTCGATCGCCGAGCTCTGCATCTCGCCGGTCGGCCTCTCGATGATCACCAAATTGTCGATCGCGCGGGTCGTCGGGCTGATGATGGGGGTGTGGTTCCTGTCGATCTCGGTCGCGCAATATGTCGCCGGCGTCGTCGCGCAATTCGCCAGCGTCGATACGGTCGGCGGCCAGGTCACCAATCTCAAGGTCAGCCTCGACACCTATACGCACACCTTCACGATGATCGCGCTGGTGGCGATCGGGCTCGGCGTGTTGTTGTTGCTGCTGTCCTGGCCGCTCAAGAAGTGGATGCACGGGGTGCAGTGATGTAATCTCTCCCCGAAACGGTCGGGGAGAGGTCGTCATGAGTCCGTTATGCTGGGAAATCGCCGCCGCGGCCGCGTTCGTCGGGTCGCATTTCCTGCTGTCGCATCCGCTGCGTGCCCCGATCGTCCGCGCGATCGGCGAATTGCCCTTCCAGGGCGTCTATTCGCTGGTCGCGCTGGCGACGTTCGGCTGGCTGGCATTGGCATTCCGCGCGGTGCCGGCGGAGGCGCCGTTCTGGGCGGTGGGCGACGGGCTGTGGATCACCGCGACCGTCATCATGTTCTTCGCGAGCATCATGTTCGTGGGGTCGCTGCTCGGCAATCCGGCTTTGCCTGGCCCACCGCGCGCTTCGAGCGCTCCGCCCGAGCCGCGCGGCGTGTTCAGCGTGACGCGGCACCCGATGATGTGGAGCTTCGCGCTCTGGGGCGTGGCGCATATCCTGGTCGCGCCGACGCCTGCCAACATTGTCCTAGCCAAGACGATCATCATCCTCGCTTTGGTCGGCGCCGCGCTGCAGGACAGGAAGAAGGAAAAGCTCCAGCCCGACACCTGGCGGGCGTGGGAAGCGCATACCAGCTACTGGCCGCTCGGCGCGATCCTCAGCGGACGCGTCAAGTTCACGCCCGCCGGTGTCGTGCCGGCGCTTGGCGGGATAGCGTTGTGGCTCGCCGCGACCTGGGCGCATTTGCCGCTGGCGGGCATGCCGGCGGGGATATGGCGCTGGATTGGGACGTAAATTCCTTCTCCTCTTGTGGG
>NZ_BCYX01000020.1 GCF_001598415.1 Sphingomonas mali NBRC 15500 | reverse complement strand
TTACCCACAAGCAAATCGCCCGGGGCACCGCCCCACCCCAAACCCCTCCCCTGAAGGAGAGGGGCCTAAATAATGACCGCTCCAGCCATCCATCTCTGGCGCCTGCTCAAATGGGGCCGCATCCTCGCGCGCCACGGGGCGCTCAAGGGGATCGAGCGCGACCCCAACACGCCCGCCAGCGTCCGCCGGCTGGTCCGTGTCGCGCGGTTCGGCGCGCGGGTGCCTGCGGTGCCGCGCTATGCCGACGCGTTCCAGGCGATCGGCCCCGCCGCGATCAAGCTCGGCCAGACGCTGGCGACTCGTCCCGATCTGGTCGGCGAGGAAGCCGCGCACGACCTGATGCGCCTGCAGGACGCGCTGCCGCCGCTTCCCTATGCCACGATCAAGGCCGCGATCGAACGTGGGCTGGGCCGTCCGGTCGATGAGGTGTTCGCCTCGATCGACGAGACTCCGGTCGGCGCCGCCTCGATCGCGCAGGTCCATCGCGCGGTCACGCCAGATGGGCGCCACGTCGCGGTCAAGGTGCTTCGTCCCGGCGTCGAAGAAGAGTTCGCACGCGCGATCGACACCTATCAATGGGCCGCCGCGCAGGCCGAGGGCCTTGGCGGCGAACTCGCCCGGTTGCGCCCGCGCCTCGTCATCGAGACGTTCAAGCGCTGGACCTTGCGCGAACTCGACTTGCGGCGTGAGGCGGCGTCGGCGTCCGAACTCGCCGAGTCGATGCGCGCCGAGCCCGATTATCAGGTCCCGGCGATCGACTGGCAGCGCACCACGGGCACCGTGCTGACGCTCGAATGGATCGACGGGATCAAGCTGACCAACCGCGAGGCGCTGATCGCCGCCGGGCACGATCCGAGCAAGCTCGCCGGCATTCTGGTCAACGCCTTTCTGCGCCAGGCGATCTCGGAGGGGTTTTTCCACGCCGACATGCATCAGGGGAATCTGTTCGCGACTCCCCAAGGGCATATCGCCGCGATCGATTTCGGCATCATGGGACGGATCGATCGGCGGGCGCGGGTCTGGCTGGCGGAAATCCTCTACGGGCTGATCACCGGCAATTATCAGCGCGTCGCGGAAATCCATTTCGAAGCGGGATACGTGCCCCCGCATCACAACGTCGCCGAGTTCGCCACCGCCTTGCGCGCGGTCGGCGAGCCGATGCGCGGACTGCCGGTCAAGGACATGTCGGTCGGCATGATGCTCGATGGACTGTTCCGCATCACGCGTGATTTCGACATGCAGACCCAGCCGCATCTGCTGCTGCTGCAGAAGACGATGGTGATGGTCGAGGGCGTTGCCACCAGCCTCGATCCCGAGATCAATATGTGGGACACCGCCGCGCCGTTCATCCGCGAGTGGATCCGGACCGAATTGGGCCCCGAGGCAGCGATCGGCGACCGGCTGATCACCGATCTGCGCACGCTGATGCGGCTGCCCGAGCTGATCCGAAATATCGAGGCGCGCTTCCCCTCGCCCGGCGGCGCCCCTCCCGCCCCGCCGTTGCGCGAGATCGAGGTCGTGCGGCTCGGCGGCGGCTGGCGCTATGTTGCGGTCGCGGTGCTGAGCGCCGCAATCTCGGTCGCGGCGACGTGGTGGTTCCTCCACGGATGACGCTCTGGCTGGCCGAACCTTCGCGCTTCGCCGGCCTGTCGAAGGGCAAGGCACGGCTCGCGCTTGCCGGGCTCGTCCTGCTGCTGCTCGCGACGCTGACCGCGCTTACCGTGCCCAGCCCGGCGCCGGTTAGCGGCGATTCGGCCAAGCGCGGCGACGACCAGGCCGACATCGTCCTCTACGAAGCGATTGTCGACGGCGTGCGCCATGGCGGCAATTATTACGATGTCGCAGCGCAAGAGTTACGGCGCGGCGATTATCCGTTGCGCCCGTTCATCACCTTCCGCCTGCCGACGCTCGCGATGGTCCAGGCGCTGATGCCGCATTGGGCGGTGATCGGCCTGCTCTGGGCGCTCGCCGCGGGCGTCATGGTCGCCTGGTTCAACCGCCTGCGCCCCGCCTTCGCGCGCCCGCCGCCATTGTTCATCGCGATGGTGCTGCTGGCGGGCGGGATGGGCGCGTTCATCCAGGCCGACCTCGCCGCATTCCACGAAGTCTGGGCCGGGCTGCTGATCGCGCTCAGCCTGGCGGTGCGCCGTCCTGGCCATTGGGTCGCCGCCGCCGGCATCGGCGCGATCGCGCTGCTGATCCGCGAAACCAGCGCGCTCTATGTCGGAATCATGGTCGTCCTCGCCTGGCTCGAAGGCGATCGGCGTGAAGCGCTGGGATGGGCCGGCGGGCTGGGGCTGCTCGCTGTCGCGGTCGCCGCGCATGCTTATGCTGTCGCGCAAGTCGTGACGCCGGTCGATCCCGCCTCGCCCGGCTGGGCCGGCATGCTCGGTTTCGGTTTCTTCGTCGAGGCGCTGACCTTGTCGACCGCGCTACGCCTCGCACCGATGTGGCTGGCGGCATTACTGATGGGGTTCGCCTTGTTCGGCTGGGCGGCATGGCGCGACCTTACCGGGATCCGCGCTTTGGCGACCTTCACCGCTTATGCCGCGCTGATCGGCCTGTTCGGGCGCGTCGACACCTTCTATTGGGGACTGATGGTGGCGCCCGCGATCCTGATCGGCCTGGCCTTCGCGCCTGACGGGTTGAAGGACCTGATCGTCGCCGCCTTCCCCAAGCGCCGCAAGATCACCGTCACGAGGCTCACCCCATGAAGCGCATCCTGTTGATCGTCGGTGGTGGCATCGCTGCGTATAAAGCGTCCGAATTGATCCGGCTGGCGAAAAAGGCGGGGATCGGCGTCAAATGCGTCCTGACCGCGGGCGGCCAGCATTTCGTCACCCCGATGACGCTCGCCGCTCTGTCCGAGGAACAGGTCTATACCACCCTGTGGGACCTCAAGGACGAGACCGAGATGGGCCATATTCAGCTCAGCCGCGAGGCCGATCTGATCGTCGTCGCCCCCGCGACGGCGGACCTGATGGCCAAGATGGCGGCCGGCATCGCCGACGACCTCGCCACCACCTTGCTGCTCGCGACCGACAAGCCCGTGCTCGCGGCACCAGCGATGAATGTGCGGATGTGGCAGCATCCGGCGACCGTGCGCAACGTGGCCACCTTGCGTAGCGACGGCGTCACCGTGATGGAGCCCGACGAAGGCCCGATGGCCTGCGGCGAATTCGGTCCCGGCCGTCTGCCCGAACCGCCGGCGATATTGGCCGCGATTCAGCAGAAACTGGGCGCGTGAACAGACCCTCACCCTTCCCACCGCCTTCGGCGGCGGGCCCCTTCCCTCTCCCGCATGCGGGCGCATCAGGTCGGTCATGCCCCCGGCATGACCTAAACAGCGCGGGGCGCTGTTTACCTGATGCGGGAAGGAGGCGCGAAGCGCCGGAAGGGTGAGGGCATGTCGACGCTGACCGGCCGCCACATCGTCGTCACCGCCGGCCCGACGCACGAGCCGATCGACCCGGTGCGCTACATCGCCAATCGATCGTCAGGGAAGCAGGGGTTCGCGATCGCCGGCGCGCTGGCGGCGCTCGGCGCGCGGGTAACCCTGGTCGCCGGCCCGGTAACCTTGCCTACGCCGCCGGATGTCGACCGCGTCGATGTCGAAACCGCGCTCGAGATGAATGCCGCGGTCAACGCCGCCCTCCCGGCCGATGCCGCGGTGATGGTTGCCGCGGTGGCGGATTGGCGGGTCGACCCGTCGACGCAGAAGATCAAGAAAGGCGCGAACGGTCCGCCTACCCTCCACCTCGTCGAAAATCCCGACATCCTCGCGACGCTTGCCCGCAACCCGCGCCGCCCTCGCCTGGTCATCGGCTTCGCCGCGGAAACCGAGCATGTGATCGAGCACGCCCGCGCCAAGCTGGCCAGGAAAGGCGCCGACTGGATCGTCGCTAACGACGTGTCGGGTGACGTGATGGGCGGCGATGCCAACACCGTCCACATCGTCTCGGCCGACGGTGTCGAAAGCTGGGAAAGACTGCCCAAAGGCGACGTCGCCACGCGGCTCGCGGATCGGATCGCGGCGGCGCTGGGTTAGAGCTTCAGCGCCATGAACACCGTCCCATCTGGGGTCGGCGCGTAATAGGAATCGATACGCTCGAAGCCGAGGCCTTCATACAGCGCGATTGCGCTCGTCATCGACGGCAAGGTGTCGAGCCTGAGCTCGCGATACCCGCGATCGCGCGCCGCCACGATGATCGCCTCGGCCAGCGCACGGCCCAGCCCCAAGCCGCGCGCCTCCGGTTTCAGGAATAGCCGCTTCATCTCGCAAACATCCTCATCGAGCGGACGCAGCGCGATGCAGCCGAGCGGCGTGCCGGTATTGTCGCGCGCGAGCAGCAACGCGCCCTTCGGCTCGGCATATTTGCCCGGCAAACCCGCCAGCTCGGTAGCGAAATCCTGATAGCCGAGGTCAACCGGCAGCGAGGCGGCATAGCCTCGAAACAAGTCCGAAACGGCCCGCAATTCCTCCGCGGTGACGGCAATGTCTATCTCGAAGCGGTCGGTCATGGGCTCTTTGTGGCGTGACCCGGGCGGTGCTTGCAACTCCCCTTCCCCCATCGCGGTCGAGGCTCCTACAACGCGACCATGATCTTGATTCGGCCGTGCCGGATCGAGGCCGCTGTCGCAAAGGTGCCCAAGACCAGATGACCGCTCCCATTCGTATCGCCGTCAAGCGCTTGCCCCATGGCGGCGATCTGCCCCTTCCCGCTTATGCCACCGCCGGCGCCGCCGGGATGGACGTGGTCGCGGCCGAATCATTGACGCTCGCGCCCGGCGCCCGCCACGCGGTCGCGACCGGCTTCGCGATCGCCATTCCCGAAGGCTACGAGGTTCAAGTCCGCCCGCGGTCGGGCCTCGCGCTCAAGCACGGGGTCACCTGCCTCAACACCCCCGGCACGATCGACCATGACTATCGCGGCGAAGTGAAAGTGATCCTTGCCAATCTGGGCGATCAGCCATTCGATATCGCGCACGGCGACCGGATTGCCCAACTCGTTCCGGCCCCGGTTCAACGCGCGACGCTGGACGAAGTGGCCGATCTCGACGAGACTGATCGAGGTAGTGGCGGTTTCGGCTCCACTGGTCGATAATCGGCGAATGATGTTCGGACTCTTCCTGCTCTTCCAGGCGGCTGTTGCTACGGCCGTCCCGACGGCTGTCCCCAGCGACTGGTCGAAACTGCCCGACCTCCGGCTGACGACGACTCCCGATTATGCGGCGATCATGACCAAGTTCGTCCACGACGAGATTGCAGCGGGCCGGTGTGCCGCGCCGGCTCCGGTCGACGGCAAGACCAGCGTCAAGGTCGACATGGTGGTGCTCGTCTCGTCGGCCAATGGCGAGGCGGTGAAGATCGTGCCCAAGGCGATCAACTGCCCGACCGTCGAGCAATTCGCCGCGGGCGTCGTCCAGAAGGCAACGCGCGGCAACATCGCCGGCCCGCCGCCTGCGACCGACAGCTGGTACCATGTCGGCGTGACCCTTACATGGGGGCCGTGAGCCCCTCGACGACGACCCTTTCCGATACCGACCTTTCGCGATTCGCCCGGCATATCGTGTTGAAGGAAATCGGCGGGAGCGGGCAGCTGGCCTTGCGCCGCGCCCATGTCGTGGTGGTCGGCGCCGGCGGAATCGGATCGCCGGCGCTACAATATCTTGTCGGGGCCGGGATCGGGCGGATCACGATCGTCGATGACGATGCGGTCGATCTCTCCAATCTCCAGCGCCAGACATTGTTCGGCACGTCCGATATCGGCGCTGCCAAGACTGATGCTTCGGCCGCCGCGCTCGCCCGGCTCGATTCCGATGTAACGATCGATCGCCGCCGCGTGCGGATCGACCCGGGCAATGTCCGCGAAATCCTGGCCGATGCCGATGTCGTGCTCGACGGCACCGACAATTTCGCGACACGCCTGGCGGTCGCCGATGCCGCATTGGCGCTGCAGATCCCGCTCGTCTCGGCCGCGGTCAGCCAGTTCGAGGGCCAGCTCGGCGTCTATCGCGGCTGGGAAAGCGACAAGCCCTGTTATCGCTGCTTCGTCGGGCACGACCCCGACCGCGAGGGCGTCAGCTGCGCCGATGTCGGGGTGCTTGGTGCGATGGCCGGCGTGATGGGCAGCCTAGCCGCGCTCGAGGTCATCCGCGCGATCGTGCCATTCGGCGAGGACACCGCCGGCACCTTGCTGCTTGCCGACGGCTTGTCGCTGCGCTTCCGCACGATCCGCTTGCCAAAAGACCCGGGTTGCCGGGGCTGCGTAGCCTAAAGCGTATCGATGAACTTCCGTACCGCCGGACCAATTTCCGGACGATCGAGCGCCAGCGCGATGTTGGCCTGGATATAGCCGGCCTTGTCGCCGCAATCGAAGCGGCGCCCGCCGAACTTATAGGCATGGAAAGGCTGGCCGCCGATCATCTGCGCCATCGCATCGGTCAGCTGGATTTCGCCGCCCGCGCCCTTTCCTTGCGTCTCCAGCACCCGCATCACTTCGGGCTGCAGAATGTAGCGCCCCGGGATCATCAGGTTCGACGGCGCGGTGCCGAGCTTGGGCTTTTCCACCAATGCGGTCACTTCGACCAGATCGCCGTCTTGCCGCCCCGGTGAGATGATGCCGTAGCGATCGGTCTCTTCCGGTGGGACCTCGTATCCGCAAACCAGATTGCCGCCGACGCGATTATAAGCGTCGACCATCTGCTTCATGCAGCCAGGCCGGCCGACCATCAACTCGTCGGCCAGGAAGATCGCGAACGGTTCGTCGCCGACGATGTCGCGCGCGCACCACACCGCGTGCCCCAGCCCCATCGGCTCCTGCTGGCGCACATAGGCGACCGCGCCCGGTTTCAGGCGCGTCTGGTAGAGCAACTCCATCGACTTGCCGCGTTGAGCCATCGTCGATTCGAGCTCGTAAGCGATATCGAAATGATCCTCGATCGCCGACTTGCCGCGGCCGGTGACGAAGATCATCTGTTCGATCCCCGCCTCGAGCGCTTCGTCGACCGCATATTGGATCAACGGGCGATCGACGATCGGCAGCATCTCCTTGGGGAGCGCCTTGGTCGCGGGCAGGAATCGAGTACCGAGCCCCCCGACGGGGAACACGGCCTTGCGCAGCGGCTTGATCGACATTCAATTCTCCTGGCGGGCGCGCATAGGGCTCCGCGCCGTTCGCGAAAAGCCCCGATCGACGATCCGGCGCGTGGCGCGGGCAATCCGGGCGGCCGGACTGGTCAATAGATAGAGTGATCGCGCGGCAGGCGGCAGCGGTAGCGCCAAGGCGTCCGCTGTCGACACCCAGCTGCTCCAGGCAGCGTTCACGAGATAAGCGGGGCTCGATTTGAGCAATAACGCCGATACATGCCCTGCCGCCATGTAGCGCCGCGGCACCATGTGCTGTTCGGCTAGTTCGTCGGGGCCACGCATCAGCGCGTCGGATAAAGCGGCGAGCCAGCGGACGCGACGCGATCGGCCGACATCGTCGGGCACGGACGTCCCGAACAAGCGGTTCGCCTGCAATAGGGCAAGGTCCATTGCCCGCATCACGCCGTCGCGCTTCGCCCGGGCGCGCAATGCTGCCACCGCCGCTTCATCCCTTGCCGCCAGCAATGCGTTGAAATCGGCCAGCCATTTGAGCCGCGACCAGCCGTGCCGCGCGCCGTGGACCGCGAGATAGACCATCATCGCCTCGTCGCCGAGCGTTGGCAACCGATGGTTGCCGACCGTCACGATCCGCAGGTCACGCGTCAGATCGGGCTCAGCAAGCAGTCCTTTGACCGAGGCCGTGCGCCAATGGAGGTCGAGCATCGCCTTGTTGCCTGGCCGCACCAAGGTGCATTCCTTGACCATGTCGATCAGCACCGACAGCCGCTTGCGATCGAGCGGCACGGCCGGATCGGTAATGCGATAGCCGGAAGATTCGAGCAGTTCGATCGTCGCCGCGACGTGGCCGGGGTCGACCAGCAAATCGTTGTCGAGCGTCTGCTTCACCGCTTGATCGCCATAGGCCAGTTCGGCGAGCGTCGCGCCTTTGAGGAACGCTGTGGGAATATCGGCATCCGCCAGCATCGTGGCGATCCGCGCGGCCTCGTCGAGCAGCAACAGGTTGCGCGCGATCTGGCGGCGGTGCGCCGCGACAAGCCCGGGCGGAACGGCGATCGCCGCCGCCTCCAGTCCGATCCGCGCGAACCCCTGCACACGGTGGCGCCGCGCCAGCTTCACGAAACGGCGCCAGTCGATCGCGGTCTGGTCAGCCGCGCGGATAGCGGTCGCGTCTGTCGGCCAGCGGCAGCACGCCGCGAGCAGCAGGAATTCGACGGAGGCACCGCCGCCGCTCACGTCGCGAGGAACCAGCGATGCCCCGCCTCGATCCCGATCGCGGTCAGCGTCCCACTGGCATAGGCGCCGGTATCGATGCCGATGCGGTTATGCCTTTCCTCGACCGCCGGGCTGATCGAATGGCCATGGACGACGATCGTCCCATGGCTACCCTCGAAGTCGAGAAAGCGGTCGCGGATCCAGCGCAGATCCTCGGACTTCTGGCGATCGAGCGGCACACCCGGACGGAGGCCGGCATGGACGAAGCAATAGCCGCCGACCACCAGAGTATCTGTCATGCGGTTGAGGAACATAGCGTGCGCATCAGGCACGCGCCTGGCGAAGTCCTCGCACAGTGACAGCGTGTCGCCCGATTCGATGAGCGCCTGGTCAACGCCGTAGCTCGCCATCGTCTCGGCACCGCCGATCCGCGTCCAGAACCGCGCCGCCTCCAGATTGCCCCCGAGCGTCAGCAGGAACACTTCCTCGTGATTGCCCTTCAGAAACACCGGCCGCCGCGGTCCCCAATCGCGCGTCAACAATTGGTCGATCACTTGCTTCGATTGCGGTCCGCGGTCGACCAGGTCGCCGAGCAGGATGATCCGCGTCTCCGCGGGAGCGCGGGCCGCATCGTCGCGCTCGATCGCATCGAGCAAGTGCGTCAACAAATCGAGCCGGCCGTGAACGTCGCCGATCGCATAGAGCCGCTCGCCCGGTGGAACATGCGCGCCGTTGGACGGAGCCGCCTCGCCTCCAGCGCCGCCGCCGCCGAACAGATTCTTCAACCGCCGGGCGATCATGACGCGTAGCGCCCGGCAAAACAGATAACCCGGATGTCCATCCCTGCAGATAGGCACCGCGCTCGTCTGCGATCAAGCAAGCATTGCCCAGCGAGCGTCGCCGAGCAGCCATGTCGGCTGTTTACCGCGCGCTTATCCCCCTATAGCGGTGCGACCGAGTTAACCGTCGAATTCGCAAAGGAGCGGCAGTGCGGCAAGGCGATTCAAAGATGTGTGATTGCGAGCCGCGGCAGGCTCCCGAATGACCCCACTCCATCCGGCCCGTCCGATAAGGATGGTCATCGCCAGCGAGTTCCTTTACGGCTCGACAGCACGCGGGCTGGTCGGCGGGTTCCGCGCGCTTGGTTGGGACGTCGCCGAGGTCGACTTGCTCAATTTCGTCGTGCGCGGTCGTAGTATCCTGACGCGCGCAGCGGCACGCCTGCTGTGGCACAACTCGATCGCCGAATATAATGCTGAGATCTTGCGCGTCGCGGAGCTCAACAAGGTCGAGCTCATGCTGACTATCAAAGGCACCAACATTGCACACTCGACGGTAGCTCGCCTGCGCGCGAATGGTACGCGCGTGATCGTCTTCTATCCCGATGTGATGTTCGAGCATGTCGGCGTGGACGAGGCCGTGCTTGCCGCGACCGATCTCATCGTCACTACCAAGAGCTATCACGCACCTTATCTCGACAAACTGGTCGGGCCGGCACGGCATGCCTTCGTCCATCACGGCTATTGTCCCAGCGCACATTCGCGCCGCCACGCGCCGGGCGCCATTCCCTATCGCTGGGATATCGGCTTCATCGGCAACGCCTCGCCGCACAAGGCAGCGCATCTGGCCCCGGTTGCGCGCGCCTTTCCCGATCGGCGTTTCGTCGTAGTCGGCAATGGCTGGACCAAGCTAGCCCGAGGAACGCCCCTCGCGCCGTTCGTCCTCGGCGCACCGCTGGCCGGCGATTATTTCGCGCGCGCGATCGAGGAAACTCGGATCAATCTAGCGGTCCATCATGGCGAAGTCGGACGAGATAGATGGCAAGATCTGACTTCCACGAGAACTTTCGAGATTCCCGCAGCCGGCGGATTCATGCTCCACGTCGACAATGACGAAGTACGCGCGCTGTACGAACCCGGTCAAGAGATCGATGTCTTCACGGGCGAAGAGCAGTTAATCGAACGAATTGGCTATTACCTCGCGAACGAGGTTGAACGCGCGTGCATAGCGGAAGCGGGTCACGCACGATGTGTGCCAGCTTATTCACTGGAAACCAGAGCTGGGGAAATCGCGGCGGTACTACTCGACCGAGGATTGATTGGCTCCGCTGGTAGAGTGCGGCGGGAGACGCCGAGTGGTGAAGAACGCCGCGTCTGCGCACCTCGACACTAAGTGTTTAGTCCCAGCATTTGATGGTGCATTATTCAGTCGGCAGTGGAAGGATGCGCTATGGAACAGGTTCTTCACGGGAGCGCCACAGCGACAGAGGCGGTCCGTCGAGCGATACAACATAGTCAAGAGAGCCTGAGGGCGCTGGCCAAGCGCTACAGCATCAACCCCGAGACGGTCGCCAAGTGGAAGTCCGTACCGCAGTCGGCGATCTTCCGACCGGCCCAAAGGACGCGAAGTCGACCATCGTGACGATCGAGGAAGAAGCGATCATCGTCGCCGTCCGTCGGCATACGTTGCTGCCGCTCGACGATTGCCTCTCCGCGCTGCAGGCCACGATCCCGAACCTGACGCGATCATCGCTGAACGCTGCCTGCAACGCCATGGCATCAGCCGCCTGCCCGAGGTCACTGGCGACAGGGAACCGAAGCGGAAGTTCAAGATCTATCCGATCGGCTATTTCCAAATCGACATCGCCGAGGTTCAGACCGCTGAAGGCAAGCTCTCTTCGTGGCCATCGATCGGACAAGCAAATTCACCTATGTCGAGCTGCACGAGCGGGCCACGAAAATGATCGCAGCCGAGTTCCTGCGGCCGGCAGAGACAGCGTTGGCACGCCTTCAGTGGACGACGCGAGCTCATGGTCTACAGCTTAGCCGGAGGCTTTCTGTGCGCGCCCTTTTTGGCGCCTTCGTCCATCTTCATGCGAATACCGGCAATTCTTTCGCCAGGGCGCTTCCGGCAACCCCACCTTGCGATTGACCACCACGCCATCGCGCGGCATGACTATCACCTATTTCGGTGACCATGAGACCAACCGACGTCAGAATCGCGCAGTTGTGTCAATTTTTTTCCGAACTCTCCCGGGTGAAAAACGTCGTGATTTCGAAGGCGAACGCACATATGCCAATCGCGCCGATGATCGACGACGTTGAGTTTCAATTAGGCCACGTCGGTCGCGTCCATTTGCTCGGCAATATCGAAGGAACTGGATTCTGCATGATGGACGCTGCGAGCCGCCCGCTAAATCTAAACGAGCACGCGCCGCTCGAGTTTCACAATTTCGGCGGCGATCCGCAGCGCTTCCTAGATACGCTCGAAGCAGCGGGGCTGGTCGCTGCCCCGATCGACTGCTCTGCCCGCGAACCCATAGCGAGCATGGCGCGATCACCAGCGCCGCGATGGGCGGCGTGAACATGAGTGCGCTGCCTAGCCCGTATTGGGCAACCGACGCGCAGGCGTCGCGACCACTGCCGTCGGTGATAGCCGATTTGGAACCGACATATCGCGAAGTCCTCCTCTCTGGACTCCTCGCTTTATGGTTTGCGGCGGGCATGTACGGGCTTCCGTTTTCCGAAGATTGGATCAACACGATCGGCCTGACCGTTCTTTCGGTCGTCTTGGCTTGGGCTGCTTTACGGCAAATTAGACGTAACATCTCTTCATTATGGACGCCGTTAACTTGGTATCGCGTCACCATGCTGAGTTATTTCGGCATTGGGTCAATGGTGCCAATTTGGACGAATGGCGAGACCCTGGATCTCATTAAGAGCTTTTACAGCTTCTATGGCTACGAAACTATCAAGCTGAATTTCTTGATTACGTTATTCAATCTATGTTTTCTAACCACGGTTAAGATAATATTTTTTATTATCGAAAGAAAGGCAACGTGGATACGATTTGATGGCGGAATTTCAAAATCAAACTTCAGTTTGATTGCATTCGGATCAATTTGTCTCTTGGTTGGAGCGGCAGTTAACTACCTAATTATACTTCCTCAAACCATTGGCATCATAAACCTGACATACTTCAGTACCATATCAACACTTGCCATGTTATCGTGGTTCGGATATTTTATGGTTGTCTATTGGGGGCTTGAAAACAGAAAATGGGCTGCTCTCATTGTGCCAATATTATTATCCTTTGGTGAAAGCGGAATTGGGTTTCTCGCCACGAGTAAGGCGAGCATGCTCATGCCACTTGTTATGATTTCCATAGGATTCATCTATCACAAGCCAAAATTGTCACGAATCATAATGTTTGGAGGCGTCATAGTAGTAATCTTCATGCTACTCTCGCCAGCAGTTGCATATGTGAGAGATTTAGGTGGAAAGTATTATAGTGGTTCCCCACCAGCTAAAGACATACCTGGTCTGTACGCCTCCTATTTCAGAGGGGAAAAGGAAGACGATTCCTATACTGGAGTAGAAATGGGCTGGGCGCGACTTAGTTTTGTCAATGCCGGAACATTTGTCATGAATCAGTATGACCATGGTCTGCCAGGGAACTCTTATAGATATTGGTCGATTGTATGGATCCCACGAATCATTTATCCAGAAAAACCGATCATCACTGATGTTGCGCGGGAATTGACATATGCAGCTAACGGTAACTACAATTCTTCAGCCAGCGCAGGCCTCGCAGCGGAAGCTTATTGGAATGGCGGCTGGTTCGCGGCAGTTAGTGTGGCAGTATTTATTGCTTTTGTCTTTGGTTTTTGGTCAATTTATTCATATGAGGTCATCCGGCGCAGGGCCTGGCATCTGTTCTTCGTCGTTTTGCTTGGGATGAGAATGGCAGTGCGGGTCGATGGTGCCTTCGTGTCCGATATCCTGGGGCCCCTCCCGCTTGCCATCCTGGCGCACATCGCCTTGGAATTGATGAATCGATTCCTTCCGCAGGCGCTGGCCAGCGTGATGCGTCGAACGTCCGCGCAGCGTTAAGCCAGAACCATGTGCGGCTTGGCCGGCTTCTTTGCCCATGCCGCACACGGCGCGCCTATCGGCCGTGCCACGCTCATCGCGATGCGCGACCGGATGGCGCCCCGCGGGCCCGACGGCGTCGGCCTTTGGATCGCGCCCGATGGCCGCATCGGCTTCGGCCATCGTCGTCTGTCGATCATCGATCTCAGCGAAACCGGCTCGCAACCGATGCCGACGCCCGACGGCCGATACATGATCGCCTATAATGGCGAGATCTATAATTACCGCGCTCTCCGCGCCGAGTTGATCGAGCAGGGCACAGCCTTTGCCGGTGACTCCGACACCGAGGTCGTGCTGCATCTTTACGCCCGGTACGGTGCGGGCATGCTGAGGAAGCTGCGCGGGATGTTCGCGCTGGCGATCTGGGATGCCCATGCCCGGACGATGTTCCTGGCCCGTGACCCACTCGGCATTAAGCCGCTTTATTACGCCGATAGCGGTGGAACGTTGCGGTTCGCGTCGCAAGTCAAGGCGCTGCTGGTCGATCCCGCTATCTCTCGCGACCCTTCCCCGGCGGGCCTGGCGGGTTTCCACCTGACCGGGTCGGTGCCCGAACCGTTCAGCGCCTATCACGCGATCCGCGCACTGCCTGCCGGACATTGGCTGATCTGCACGGAGGACGGACCGGGTACGCCTGCGCGCTACACCAATGTTGCGGCGACGCTGGCCGACGCGCGCGGGCGGGTCGTCAGCGATAGCGATATCCGCGCGGCGCTGCGCGACAGCGTGCGCCATCATCTCGTCGCCGATGTGGAAGTCGGCGCCTTTCTGTCCGGTGGGGTCGATTCAGGCGCGCTGATCGGGCTGATGCGCGATTGCGGCCAGCAACGCATTCGCGCCTGCACACTTACCTATCGCGAGTTCGCCGGCACTGCCGACGACGAAATGCCCGGCGCGATCGATATGGCGCGACGTTACGGCGTCGACCACCACGTCCGATCCGTCGCCGCCGCCGAGTTCGCCGAGGACCTGGGTGCGATCTTCGATGCGATGGACCAGCCGAGCGTCGACGGCATCAACACCTGGTTCGTTAGCAAGGCCTGCCGCGAAATGGGACTGAAAGTAGCCTTGTCGGGCCTGGGTGGCGACGAGTTGCTGGCGGGTTATTCGACGTTCCGATCGGTCCCTCGAATGTTTCACCGCGCAGGCCCACTGACAAAGGTGCCCGGAGCGGCAAAGGCCGCCAGGATGCTGATCCGCGCCTTCGCGCCGCGGCTCGCTCGTCGCAACCCAAAGGCGCTGGGCGTGCTCGACCATGCGGGGACCTGGGCCGGTGCCTATCTGTTGCGCCGCGCGGTACTGCTTCCCTTCGAACTCGACGGCGTGATGGATCCGCCCATGGCGCGCGAGGGCCTGGCCGAACTCGACCTGCTCGGGCTGTTGGCCGACAGCCTGCGGCCCGATCCGGGCTCGGACAATGGCCGGGTCAGCGCGCTCGAAACGTGCAATTACATGCGCAACCAATTGCTGCGCGACACCGATTGGGCGAGCATGGCGCATTCGATCGAAATCCGCGTGCCGCTGGTCGATTTTGCACTGCTCGAGGCAATCGCCCCGCGCATTGCGTCGCTCAAGCCGGGCGAAGGCAAGGTTCTGCTCGCCAACGCGCCCGCCATTCCGGTCCCGGCCGAGGTCGTCGCCCGCCCCAAGACCGGCTTCGGCATCCCGGTGGGCGACTGGCTGCGCGGCGATGTCGAACATCACGAGGACCGCCGCACCTCGCGCCGCTGGGCCCATGTGGTCGAAACGCGCTACGCGCAGTCGGTCGACTCGCTGCCGCCCGCCTGAACGGTGGCGCTCGTGGCCGCGAACAGCTAGGCAATTGGCCTGTGAGGATCCTCGCGCTCTCCCATTATTACCCACCCGAGGTGAACGCGCCAGCGTCGCGCCTGTCGGAACATGCGCGTATCTGGCGTGAGGCGGGGCACGAGGTGACTGTCGTCACCTGCGCGCCCAACCATCCCGCCGGGCAACTTTATCCGGGCTACCGCAACCGGTTGTGGCAGGAAGAGACCATCGACGGCATCCGTGTGATCCGGCTGTGGACTTACCTCGCGGCGAACGAAGGCTTCCTGTCGCGTATCGCCAATTACCTCACCTATCTGTTCTCACTGCTGTTCTGGATGTGGCGCCTGCCCCGCGCCGACATGGTCATGTCGACCAGCCCGCAATTCTTCTGCGGGCTCGCCGGCTGGTTTCTCAAGCGCCGTAAGAGACCCTGGGTGCTGGAGATTCGCGACCTCTGGCCCGAAAGCATCGTCACCGTCGGCGCAATGAAGCGCGGCGCCGCGATCCGCGCGATCGAGAAGGTGGAGGCGTTCGCCTATCGCAAGGCCGATCTCGTCGTGTCGGTGACCGATGGCTTCGTCCGGCATATCCGCGCACGCCGGCCCCAGGGGCCGATCGCGGTGATCAAGAACGGCGTCGACCTGTCGCGCTTCGCTAGCGATCCCGCCGCTGCCGACGCGTTTCGCGCCGAGCACGGCCTGACCAGCAAGTTCGTCGCTTCCTATGTCGGCACCCACGGCATGGCGCATGGGCTGCAAGCGGTGATCGCCGCGGCCGAACATTTGCGTCATCGCGACGACATCGCCTTCCTGATGGTCGGCGGCGGCGCCGAACGCGAGGCAATCAAGGCGCTGCGCGACGCCAAGGGCCTGACCAACATCGTCATGCTCGACCAATTGCCCAAGGCGGCGATGCCAGCGGTGTGGGGTGCGAGCGACGCCGCGCTCGTGCTGCTGAAGCGCGTCGACACGTTCAAGACGGTCATCCCGTCCAAGATGTTCGAGGCAATGGCGCTCGGCGTGCCGATGATCCTGGGCGTCGAGGGCGAGGCCCAGGCGCTGATGGACGAAGCCGGCGCGGGCATCGCGATCACCCCCGAGGACGATGCCGAACTCGCCGCCGCGATCGAGCAGTTGGCGGGCGATCGTGCGCTCGGTCGCCGGATTGCTGCGTCAGCCCAGGCCTTCGTCCGCGCGCAGTTCGACCGCGAGAATCTCGCGCACGCCTATCTCGCCGAATTCGAAGCGCTTCTCCGATGAAGGTCGCCCGCAGCCTCGCCTTCGCGCGCCACATCCCGCCGCGCCAGATCGCCGCGCGCTTCTGGCTCGAGGCGAAGCGTCGCTGGTCGTTGCGGGCGCCCCCGCGGCTCGAAACACTCGCTTATCCCGCCGCCATGGCGCCACAGCCGATCTTCCCGCCACGCACCGGTATGATCGAGCGCCTCCCCACCGGCTGGCGCTTCACCTTTGTCGGCCGTTCGATCGACACGGGCGACGGGATCGACTGGCAGGCCGATCCCGATCAATTATGGTGCATGAACCTCCATTACATGGAGTATCTGGAGGAGCTCGACCGCGATGCGGGCATCGCGCTGATCCGCCAGTGGATCGCGGCCAACCCGCCCTGGCGACCCGGCTATTGGCGCGACAGCTGGAACAGTTACGCGCTGTCGTTGCGCGTCGTGGTGTGGATGCAGCGGCTGACCGCCTGGGAGGTCGATCTCGCCGATCCCGATATCCGTCGCATCGTCTCCAGCCTGGCCGCACAACTCGATTTCCTGCTGAAGAATCTTGAGCTCGATCTCGGCGGCAACCATCTGATGAAGAACATCAAGGCGCTCGCCTGGGGCGGCGCGTTCTTCACCGGTCCGTTCGGCCAGAAGCTGCGCGACAAGGCTATCCGGTTGCTGGCTCGCGAAATCCCGCGCCAGATCCTGCCGGACGGGATGCATTATGAGCGGTCGTCCTCCTATCATGCCCAAGTCTTCGCCGACCTGATCGAGACGCGCGCGGCGCTCGGCGATCAGGCGCTCGACCCGGTGCTGGTCCGCATGGCGCCGGTCGTCGCAATGCTGACCCATCCCGATAGCGGCCCGGCGCTGTTCAACGATGCCGGGCTGACCATGGCCTATCCTCCCGATGATTGTCTCGCCGCGTTCGCACTGGTCACCGGCCACGCCATTCCGCAGCGCGACGGCGCGTTCGGCTTTCGCGATGCCGGCTATTTCGGGCTCCACGCCCCCGGCTTCGCGTTGATCGCCGACATGGGACGGATCGGTCCCGACAGCCTGCCTGCGCACGCGCATGGCGATATCGGATCGATCGAGCTGTCGATCGGTGGCGAGCGCTTGGTGGTCGATCAAGGTGTCTACGAATATGTCGCCGGCGATCGCCGCCAGGCCTCGCGCAGCGCGCATCATCACAATTGCATGGCGATCCATGGCGCCGAGCCCGCAGACTTCTTCGGCGCATTTCGTTGCGGCCGCCGCCCGCGCGTCGGCGTCGCGCAGTTCGTCGGCGGCGATGGCGGCATGCTGCTTCGCGGACATCATGACGGCTATCGTCGGCTGAAGGGCAAGCCGATCGTCGCCCGCGGCATCGAGGCGAGCGCCGACGGCATCACCATCCATGACCGTATCGACGGCAAGACCTGGCACGCGGCAACGTCACGCCTGCTGCTTCATCCCGAGTGCCGCGCCGAACTGCATGGCGATCTCGCCATCCTGCATCGTGGTGAAGTGTCGATCACGATCCGTGGCTCGGCGCCGCTATATGTCGAGCCGGCGGTCTGGTGGCCCGATATGGGCGTCGAGGTAGCGACGCGGCGGCTCTGCTTGACACTCGCGCCCGGTTGCTTTGAAGCCACGCTGGAATTCGGTGCCGCGATGCCGGCTGAATCGGAGTTTGCGTGAAACAAGTCGAACAGAATTACCGCAGCGGCGTGCTCCGCCTGATCGACGCGCCCGTGCCGCGCGCGGGCGGCGGTCGCAACCTGGTCGCGACGCGCGTGTCGCTAATCAGCGCGGGCACCGAGAAGCAGATTATCGACCTCGCCCGATCCAGCCTGGCGGGCAAGGCCATGGCGCGTCCCGACCTCGTGCGGAAAACGCTGCAGAAGGTCCGCAACGAAGGCCTGCTGCCGACCGTGCAGAAAGTATTCGCCAAGCTCGATACGCCGATCCCGCTCGGCTATTCGCTCGCCGGTATTGTCGTCGAGGCGGGTAGCGATGCCGGCGGCTATACCGTCGGCGACCGTATCGCCTGTGCGGGCGCAGCGGTCGCCAACCACGCCGAATATAACGCCGTGCCCAAAAACCTGTCGGTGCGGATCCCGGCAGGCGTCGACGACGAGGCGGCGAGCTTCGTCACGATCGGCGCGATCGCGCTGCAGGGCGTGCGCGTCGCGAATCCGACGTTGGGCGAGCGTGTCGTCGTCATGGGCCTCGGCCTGATCGGCCAGCTCACCGTGCAATTGCTCAAGGCCAATGGCTGCCGAGTGCTGGGGTTCGATCCCAATCCGGCGCGTGCCAAGCTCGCGCTCGAGATGGGCGCCGATGTCGCGGTCAGCGACGCGCTCGACGATGCGGTGCGTGGCTTCACCGACGGCTATGGCGCCGATGCGGTGATCGTTACCGCGTCGAGCAAATCGTCCGCCCCGCCCAACCAGGCCGCCGAGATCAGCCGGATGAAGGGCCGCGTCGTAATGGTCGGGCTGACCGGCATGGAGATCGACCGCGAGCCTTATTACAAGCGCGAGCTCGATCTCAGGCTGTCGATGTCCTACGGCCCCGGCCGCCACGACCCGGCTTATGAGCTCGAGGGGCATGATTACCCGTTCGCTTATGTCCGCTGGACCGAGCAACGCAACATGCGGGCTTTCCTCGAACTGGTCGCCGAGGGCCGCGTCACGCCGCTCAAGCTGGTCACGCACCGCTTTCCGATCGAGCAAGCCGAGGCTGCCTACAAATTGATGGACGGCGACGAGCCATATCTCGCCATCCTGCTGACCTATGCCGACACCCCCACCCCGATCGAACGCTCGATCCCGGTCGCAGGCAAGAAGGTTTCGGCCGCCACCGGCCGCGGCACCGGCTTCATCGGCTTCGGCAATTACGCCAAATCGGTGCTGCTTCCCGCGCTCAAGAAAGCGCGCAACGAGCGGCTGACAACAGTCGTCACCTCGACCGGCCTGTCCGCGCACGACGCCGCCGAGCGCCAGGGTTTCGCCCACGCCGCTACCGACCCGCGGGCAGTGCTGGGCGACGCCGACACCGACTGCGTATTCGTCGCGACACGGCACGACAGCCATGCGCGACTGACGGTCGAGGCGCTCAAGGCGGGCAAGCACGTCTTCGTCGAAAAACCGCTGGCGCTGACGATCGAGCAGCTCGCCGAGGTGCAGGCGGCCGCTATCGCTGCTCCCTGCGTCCTGACGGTCGGCTTCAACCGTCGCTTCGCGCCGATGATGGTCGAGGCCAAGGCCGCGCTCGCCAATCGCGGCGGGCCGATCGCGATGCATTACCGGATCAATGCCGGGCATGTGCCGGGCGACAGCTGGCTGCACGGCAGCGAAGGCGGCGGCCGCATCGCGGGCGAGGCTTGCCATTTCGTCGACGCGCTCACTTTCCTTGCTGGCGGCCCGCCGGTTGCAATCGAGTCGTTCAGCCCTGACGGCGTCGGCGACACCGTCTCCGCGGCACTGCGCTTCGCCGATGGCTCGACCGGCACGATCCTCTATTCCTCGCTCGGCGACGCTGCGCTGCCCAAGGAGTATCTCGAGATATTCGCCAGCGGGCTGGTCATCCGCCTCGACGATTTCCGCAAGCTCCACATCACACGCGGCGGCAAGACCGTCACCAAGTCGGCATCGGCTCAGGACAAAGGCCAAACCGGGCTGGTCAAGGCATTCTACGCCGCGGCACGTGACGGCGCCCCGCCGCCGATCCCGCTCGAGGAATTGATCGCGGTCAGCGCCGCGACCCTGGACATGGCTGGAATTGTAATATGACCCTGCGCCGACTGATCGAATTGGCATCACGGAACCGTACTCTCACGCGGCATATGTCGGCGCGCTACGGCAACCGTCCTCTGGTCGTCTCACCCGATGCCGCATTGCGATGGCTCAAGCCGGGGATGGCGGCGTTCGAGCCGGGGCTGCTCGCGATCATCGAACACTTCATCACACCAGGCATGGTCGCTTGGGACATCGGCGCCAATGTCGGTGTGTTCGCCTATCCGACCGCCCATCTCTCGCGCACCAAGGTCGTCGGGGTCGAACCGGATCCCTTCCTCGCTCGTCTGCTTCGCCGCACTAATGCGCTGCCGGCCAATGCAGATCTCGATGTCGAAATCGTCGGCGCGGCAATCGGCGACCGGGACGGGATTGCCCGCCTCCGTATCGCAGGGCGCGGGCGATCGACCAGCGGGATTGAGGGTGCCATCGTCAGTTCGCAACATGGTAAGACGCGGGAGGTAATGACGGTGCCGATGCTAGCGCTCGACACCCTGCTGGTCGATTTTCCGCCCCCTGGATTCCTGAAAGTGGACATCGAGGGCGCGGAGCTGTTGCTCCTAGCCGGAGCTCGCCGCGTGCTGGCGGAAGCGAAGCCGATCATTCTCATCGAAGTGAACCGCACGACCTGGCCCGAGGCCAGCGCCACACTGCTGGCGGCGGGATACGAGCTGTTCAACGGCGACTGTCCTCCAGAGCATCGCGTGCCCGCTTCTGCGTGGACGTGCAACCTGCTCGCAATCCCGGCTGCTCGATGATGCTCGGCGCGGATTCGTGATTTGACCTGCGCCACCATCACCGCCTTGATCCTGTCGTTCAACGAAGAGGTCCATATCGGCCGCTGCCTCGGCCGCATCGCGCCGCTGGTCGAGCGGATGATCGTGATCGACAGCTTCTCGACCGATCGTACGGTGGAGATCGCGCGTGAAAAGGGCGGCGAAGTCTACCAGCATGCCTTCACCAACCAGGCGGCGCAGCTGCAATGGGCGCTCGACACGATCCCGATCGATAGCGCCTGGATCATTCGGGTCGATTGCGACGAATATCTCGAGCCCGCGCTGATCGACGAGATCAGGGCCAAGCTCCCCGCCTTGTCCGCCGACGTCACCGCGCTCGACGTCAAATTGAAGGTTCTGTTCAAGGGCAAGTTCATCCGCTGGGGCGGCTATTACCGCACCTGGCTTACCCGGCTGTGGCGTCCCGATGCCGGACGGATGGAACAGCGCTGGATGGACGAGCGGCTGCTGATCACGCGCGGTCATGCGGAGCGGCTGACCGGCGGCGACTTGGTCGATGCAAGCCTCAAGGACATCGGCTGGTGGACCGACAAGCATAACGGTTATGCTACGCGCCAGATGATAGACTTCATCGCGCGCGAGTACGGGCTTATCGCCGAGGAAGACGGCCGGCTCTCCTCCTCAGCTAGAAAGCGCCGTCGCTTGCGCAAACTCTATGGTGGTGCGCCGCTCTATCTCCGCGCGGTACTCTACTTCATCCGGCGCTATTTTCTGCTGCTCGGCTTTCTCGACGGGCGGCTCGGCTTCGTGTGGCATTTCCTCCACGGTTTCTGGTTCTTCGTGCTGATGGACGCCAAGATCGACGAGGCGAGGTCGTGGATCGCGGCCAACTCAATCGAGGAATTCCCGCACTATCTCGCCGAGCGCTACCGCATCACCGAAACGGGAATCGCATGGCGACGGTGAAACCCAAAGTCATCATCCTGATCGGCGCATTCTGGCCCGGACACGAATCCGCCGGCCCGAACCTCAGCGTCAAGGCAATGTGCGAAAGCCTGTCGAACCAGGTCGACTTCTTCCTCATCGCGCGCGACCGCCCGTTCGGCGCGACCGAGCCGATGGTAGCCAACAATGAATGGCGCGACCTTGGCTGGGCGAAGATCCAGTATCTGACCGTCGGACCGACGGGCGCGGAGGGCCTCGCCGATCTGCTCCACAACACGCCGCACGACCTGCTATACGTCAACGGCTTTTTCGACCGCGAATTCACCATCCCGGCGATGCTCGCCCGGCGCTTCGGCAGGGCACCGCACACGCCCGTCGTGATCTCCCCACGCGGCGAATTCTCGTCGGGCGCGCTTGGCCTCAAGAACGCGCGCAAGGGCCTTTATATGGCGCTGGTCCGGCTGCTAGGCTTTGCCAAACAGGTCACTTTTCACGTCACCAGCGAGGAGGAGGAGGCCGACACACGCAAACTCTTCCCGAGCAACCGCGTCGAGCGGATCACGAATGTCCGTCCGCTCTTCCCGCTGCCACCCTACAAGCCGGGCAATCTCTTCCGGCTCGCCTTTCTCGGCCGCATCTCGCCGGTAAAGGGGCTGGACGTCGCACTCGAAGCGCTCGCGCTGGTGACGGAGCGGGTCGACTTCTCCATCTACGGTCCGGTCAGCGATCCCGCGTATTGGGCACGCTGCGAGCAATTGATCGCCGCTCTCCCCGCCAACGTCACCGCGCATCGCGACGGCGAACTGACCAACGACGCCGTGCCCACAGCGATGGCTAGGAAGGAGCTGATGTTCATGCCGTCGCGCTCGGAGAATTTCGGGCACGCGATCTTCGAGGCATTATGCGCCGGCACGCCGGTGCTGATCGGCGACCGCACACCGTGGCAGGATTTGGAAGCGGCCAAGGCTGGGTTCGACATCCCGCTTCCCAATCCGGCCGCGCTCGCCGCGGCGATTGACCGCCTTGCCGCGATGAGCCGGGCCGATTATGCCCAATGGCGCGCTGGCGCGCGAGCGATGGCCGACCGTTTCGTCACCGGTTCGACCGCACGTGCCGACATAGCGCGGCTGTTCCTCGCCTTGACCGCTATGCACACTTCACCCAAGGGCGAGCGCGCGTGAGCGGCCTCGCCACTCACGCCAAGCGCTTCGTCGGGCCGCTCCTAGCCAATCGCTGGACCGGGGTCATCGCTGCGCGTGTGCTGGGCGACCGCATTCCGGATCGCAGGTTGACGGTCGACAAGCCGAGCCGGGTCGTCACTCCCAAGATCAAGGCAGCGTTGCTGCTCCAAGGCTATGAATCGGGCGAATATCCCATCGTCCGCCGCTATGTGCCAACCGATTGCGACATTATCGAACTCGGCAGCGGCCTGGGTGTGATTAGCTGCACGATCCGCCGCCGCGTCGATCCCGCCCGCCGCCAGTTCATCGTCGAAGCCGGCCCGCGCCTCGCTCAGGCGCTACGCCGCAACGTCGCGATCAATTATTGTCAGGCCAATGTCGAGGTGATCGAGATGGCGATTCGCTGCGATTCGGACAAGACGATGTCGTTCGCGATGGGCGAACGCTCTGTTAGCGGCCGCGTCACCCCAGATGCCGGATCGCCGCCGACGATCGGGGTGCCAGCCCGCACTTTGAGCCAGTTGATCGAGCGCCACAACCTCAGTAATTTCGCGTCGGTCAGTGACATCGAGAGAGTCGAGTGGCGCATCCTCAAGAACGGTCTAGAGGCGCTCGCAAGCGCGCGAATGATCGCGTTGGAGAAGTACGATAGCCCAGGCAACTGCAGCCACGAGGATCTGATCGCCGCACTCCAGGCGACCGGCCGCTTCGATTTGATCGACCGCCACGGCCTCGTCGTGATACTCAAGCGCAAAAATGGCCTGAGCCCGCATGCCCACGCGCCCCGCGCCCGAACGACTTGCAATCGTTGTCACGCACCCGACCCAGCATCTCGTCCCCCCTATCACGCATTAGCGACCGATCCGGGGATCGACCTCCAAGTCCTTTACGACATGCCGCTCGGGGCGAAGTCGTATTTCGAGAAGGAGATGCAATCCGAAATCAGCTGGAACATGGACATGCTCGGGGACTATCGCCACGAATTCCTGGGTGAGGTGCCGGTTAACGGGCAGTCGAGTGTCTGGGAGTCAAGCTCGCCCCAAATCGCCGCGCGACTGAAGGCGTTCGGTTTCGATGTCGTTCTCGTCTATGGTCATGCCCAGGCCAATGTCCATCGCGCGATCTGCTGGTGTCGGCGTAACAAGGTGCCGCTGATGTCGATCGGGGACAGTGAGTTGCCGCGCGAGCGCGCCGCCGCCACGAGGATGACCAAGGAGATCGTCGTCTGCCAGATTTTCCGCTGCTATTCGGCCTTTCTGTCGGCCGGCGGCTGCAACACCGATTTCTATGTCTATTACGGCGCACCGCGCGACCATATCTTCCGTTGGCCGTCCACCGTCGATGAGACCACTTATCGCGCGGCCAAGGCCAACCGCGCCGCGTTGTGGGCCGAGGCGCGCCGCACTTTCGACATCTCCGACGATGCAATCGTCGCCTTGTTCGTCGGCAAGCTCTCGACTCGCAAATGCCGGTCGATCTGATCAAGGTGCTGGCGCAAACCATGGGCCGCAAGGTCATCGCGCTGCTCGCAGGTAATGGCGAGCAGATGGAGCCGACCAAGCCGTGCGCTGCCCAAACCGGGATCAACACGTGCTTCGCCGGGTTCGTCAATGCCGACAAGCTCCCCGTGCTCTACGCCGCCGCCGATATGCTGGTGCACCCGTCGCAAGCCGACCCGCATCCGTTGATCTGCTCGGAGAGCGCGTGCATCGGGTTGCCGATGCTGCTCAGCGATCGCGTCGGCGCTGCCGGCCCGACCGACATCGCGCGGCCGGGCGAGAATGCGCTGATTTTTCCCTGTGCGGACACCTCCGCCTTGGCCGGCCTGATCGACGAGTTGGCCGGCGACGACGCTCGCCGTTCAGCGATGGGCGCGCGCGCGCTCGAGATTCTCGACGAACTCGACATCAAGGCGAGCGTGGCCGGCGTCCATCGCGGGATCGATACCGTGCTGGCACGACCGCGATGAACGCCGTCCGCAAACTCCTCAGTACGACGTACTGGCTGAGCGACAGCCCGATCGCGGCATGGCTGCGCGGCGCCGGCTGGCTATTTGCCTCGTCGTTGATCGAGCGCGCCGCCGCGCTGGTCCAAACGGTGATGATCGCGCGCGCGATCGGGATCGAGAATTATGGGCGATATGCGTTGCTGTTCTCGACGATCAGTTTGCTGACCCCGCTGGTCGGCCTGCAATTGCCCTATGCGATCATCTATTTCGTCTCCCGCTACCAGGCTCGCGAGCCCGAACGAGCGGGCGCCGTTGTCTTGTTGGGCCGCCGTCTGACCGCGGCGACAACCGGTCTGATGCTGGCGATCGCCTTGCTGTTTGCCAACCCGCTTTCTGCCTGGCTGTTTGCCGCCCCCGGCTACGCTTGGCCGCTGATCCTTGGCGCGATCCTGTTGATGGCCTCGATCCAGGCCGGGCTCAACGACACCTTGCTCCAGGCGAACGAGCGCTTCCGTACCTTGGCGATCGCGCGGCTCTCGACCGCCATCATCAGTGTCGTGGTGCTGATCGTCGTCGCACGGCTGAGCCCTGGGCTGACGCCGGTGATGATCGTGCTCGCTGGAAGCGCCGCGCTGCGCTGGCTGGCCGTCGCGATTCCTGCGCGATCCGTTAGCGACCGGCTCGTCGCGCATAGCAATTTCCGCGAAGCGATTCGCCAAGGGTCAGTCATCCTGCAATTCTCGTTGCCAAGCGGGACGCTCGCTTTCGCGCAGGGCATCGCCATGTGGATCGGCAATTACTATCTCACCCGCAGCCCCTATGGCCTGCGCGATTTGGCGGTGATCAACACCGGGCTGCAATGGCGCTCGCCGATCCTGGTGGTGATGGCGTCGCTGGCCAGCGCGCTGCTGCCGATGCTAGGCCGTTATATCGGCCAGGACGACCATAGCCAGACTCAGCGGCTGCAACGCTACAACATGATTCTCAATGTCGGTATCGCTTTGGTCTTCTCGGTCCTGGTGATCCTGTTTTCGAGCTTCATCCTCAAACTCTACGGCCGCGACTTTCACGGCCAGGCGTTCCTCTTCGGGCTGTTCCTGATCGTCCTGGTGCCAACCGTCTATTGCAATGTCCACCAGCAATATCTGGTCGCCACCGGACGGATGTGGACACAGTGCCTGCTGTTCGTGCCTTACACGTTGATCATCGTCGGAGGGACGATGTGGTTTGCTCCCGGGCTGCGAGGGATTGCTCTGGGCTATATCCAGCTACTCGCTTGGGTGATAACGGCCGTCCTCATTACCGTGGCCGTCTCGATCCAAGCGGCGGCCGATCGCAAGAACCAGGAATCGACCTAGTCATGAGTGCCCAAGACCAGTTCCGATCGTTGAGCGCGGCGCGTTTCTGTGAGAGCACGGGGTTCGCTGCGGTCGATATCGGAGCGCGCGGCGGGCTCGATGCGGCGATGCTGCCGCTTGCCTGGGCGACCGAGATGATCGGGTTCGAGCCGGAGCCGGCCGAGGCCGCGGCGCTACAAGGCGGCGATCCCAAGCCGTGGAAAGTCCGGCGCGTGATCGCTGCCGCAGTGGGCGGAATCGATGGCACCGCGACCCTCCACATCCCGCCGTCGCCGGCGAGTGCCTCGTTGCTCCCGCACAATGAAGAGATGATCGAGTGGTTCGGTGTGTCCGAACAGCACAGCATCGACCGCTCGATCGCGGTCGATACGCGCACGCTCGACGGCCTGCTCGCCGAGGGCACGCTGCCGACCGCCGATTATGTCAAGATCGACGTCGAGGGCGCCGAAGGCGCGATCCTCGAACACGCGACGCGCTATCTCGAAACCACCTTGGCGCTGCGGGTCGAGGTATCGTTCCTCGAACAGCGCACCGGCCAGCCGCTCGGCTGGGACGTCGCCAAGCTGTTGACCGATAGCGGCTTCCTGATCCTCGACCTGATCGCGGTGCAACGCTGGCGCGCCAAGCGCCTCGCGGGCCACCCCTATCGGACCAAGGCCGGCCTGCCTTATTCCAAGCCGGTGCTGGCGCAGGGCGACCTCATCGCGATCCGCGACTTCCGCCAGGTGACCGACGCGACCCAGGCGGCCAAGCTGGTCATCCTCACCGCCGCTCTCGGCTATGTCGATTTCGCCGCGACGATCCTGCGCCGTCACCAAGCGGCGATCGCCGGCCTGGGGTTGGATCTCGCCTCCGACCTCAAGTCATTATCCGGATCGCTGGGCGGCGCCGCGCCGGCCGAGGCGATCCGCGCCAATCTGCGCGACCTGGTGCCGCTCGGCCGCTCGCTACTCGGCGGGCTACCGGCGCGATAGGAGACGAAGCATGTGCGGTATCCTGGGGCTGGTGTCGAAGGATCCGATCGACCGCGGGCGCGCGCACGCCGCGCTCGACCTAATCGCGCATCGCGGTCCCGACGGCGACAATAGCTGGCACGATTCGGACGCCAATATCTGGTTCGGCCATCGCCGCTTGTCGATCATCGACCTCAGCCATGCCGGCGACCAGCCGATGCACTCGGCCGATGGCCGGTTCGTGCTGATCTTCAACGGCGAAATCTACAATTATGTCGAACTCAGGAACGAGTTGATCGCCGCCGGCGTGACCTTCCAGTCGGCAAGCGACAGCGAAGTCATCATCGAGGGTTATCGCGCCTGGGGCGTGGGCGTGCTGACGAAGCTCAACGGCATGTTCGCGCTGGCACTGTACGATCGCGGCCAGCGGATGATGCTATGCGCGCGCGATCGCCATGCCGAAAAACCGTTCCTCTACACGATGGGCGACCGCTTCTTCGCCTTCGGGTCGGAATATAAAGCGCTGCTCGCCTTGCCGGGCGTCCCGCACGACCACGACGAATTGCGCGTCGTCACCGAAACCTGCCAGCCCGGATCGAGCGCCGACCGCCAGCGCCAGACCGTCTTCACCGCGATCGAGCAATTGCTTCCCGGTGAGGCGATGGTGGTCAATTGTGCCACGCTCGAGCGCAAGACTTGGCGCTATTTCGACATCGACCTGACGCGTCAGCGCAGCTTCGCCGATCCGAAGGACGCGATGGCGGAATTCCGTGACCTGTTCGTCGATTCGGTGCGCATCCGCATGCGCTCGGACGTCGAGGTCGGGTCGTGCCTGTCGGGCGGACTCGATTCCTCGGCGATCGTCGGTGCAGTCCGGCATCTGCTCGGTCCCGACGCGGTCTATCACACCTTCACCGGCCGGTTTCCGGGCACGCCAGCCGACGAATGGCATTTCGCCGAGATGGTGGTGAACGCCTCGGGCGTCGTCAGCCATATCGTCGAGCCGACGGTCGACCGCTTCATCGCCGATCTGCCCAGCTTCATGTGGCACAACGAATTGCCGGTCGGATCGTCGAGCCAGTTCGCGCAATGGTGCGTGTTCCGCCTCGCCAAGGAGCACAACGTCACCGTGCTGCTCGACGGCCAGGGCGCCGACGAACTGATGGGCGGCTACGAGCAATATTTCGCCTTCTACATTCGCTCGCTCAAGGCGCGCGGCGAGACCGCGCGGCTGGCGCGCGAGCTGCCCGAGATCGAGCGGCGCTACCCGGCCGCGCAAATGGACCGCGCGATGCGAATGAAGTCCGCGGTGCCGCAGCGGCTGCGCCACGCGCTCGCGCACATGCTCAACCGCGGCTCCGACATTCGCTTCGGGCTCAAGCCCGGCTATAGCGAGGCGGTGTCCGAACATACCGCGCGCCAGGATCTGGGCAGCGGCGATCCGCTGCGCGACGCGCTCTACGAGGACAGTTTCGAGCGTTTTCTGACCACTCTGCTGCGCTATGGCGACCGCAATTCGATGGCGCATTCGCGCGAGGTGCGCCTGCCCTTCTGCGATCATCGCCTGTCCGAATTCGTCCTGTCGCTGCCGCCCGAGCTGATCATGGGCAACGTCCAGACCAAGCGCCCGATCCGGGAGGGCCTGCGCGAATTCCTGCCCGAGGCGATCGCGACACGCTGGAACAAGCAGGGTTTCCGCCCGCCGCAAGATCTGTGGTTCACCTCGCCCGGCTTCCTCGAGCTGATGCAGGATACGCTGACCTCGAGCTCGTTCCGCCAGTCCGAGATCTGGGACCAGAAATGGTGGCTCAAGGTGCTCGACCGCATCCGCGCCGGCGATCTCGGGCTCGGCTGGAATTTGTGGCAGCCGTTCATCCACGAAATGTGGAAACAGCATTTCCTCAAGCCTGCAACGCAGGGCATCGAGCCCAAGCGCCTCGCCGCCTGACGACGCGGCCGAGATGGACATTCTGCTGATCAACGGGACGCATCCCGCGGCGCCGCACATTTCGGGCGTTCGGGCGGGGCGCTTCGCTGCCGAACTCGCCCGGATGGGGCATCGGTGTGTTCTGATCTGCCCGCCGGTACCCGGCGCGAACGCTGCCTTGCTCCCGTCCGTCCCCGCACACGACTGGTCCGAGCCATTGATTATCGAGGCCGACCACCCCGGCATGACCAGAGGCGGTAACAAAATCGCAACCTTCGTCAATCTGTTGCGCTACGGCGGCCGCTGCACAGCCTTCCAGCGCAGCGTCGTGGCGCGCGGTCGCGCGTTAGCCGCTGACTTTAGGCCCAACGTCGGATGGGCCACGTTCGGATCGCTTGAGGCAGTAACCGCACTCCGTACACTCGCCAGAGAGCAGCGCTTTCAATGGATTTTCGATAATAAAGACAATCCCGAGATCTTTATTCCACGCGCAGCACGGCTACCGCTCGCTTGGCGGCTACGCGGCTATGCTGCATTACAAGCTAATTCGGTGCTCCACGCCGACGCCGCTCAGCGCTGGCTCGGCGATACCGCCGAAGTGATCTATAGCGGCGTCGATGCCTGTTTCTTCGAACCACACGCTGCACCGAAGCACCCGCAACGCTATGTAACCTTGGTTGGCAGCCTATATCGGGGCGACATGGTAGACGCGATATTGCGTGCGATTGCCGAATTCAATGCGACCAGCGCCCTATCACCGGTCAGCGTCGTGCATGTCGGTAAACAAGGCGACTGGATCAGAAGTAATCACGGCGTGGATGTGGAGCTTCCTGGCTATGTCTCGACAGACGAGATGGCGCGACTTTGCCAGCACGCGTTGGCCAATGTATATGTGTTCACGGGTCTTACTTTCCACCATAAGTTGTTTGAACTCCTCGCCTGCCGCCGACCGGTGATCGCGTATGGCGGCGAGTTGCCGGAAAGCATTGCGGAAGCCAAACGGCTTCACGCCCCGCTTACTGCGCCGACCGACCGTCGCGCACTAGTCAGGGCGCTGGCAGCGACCGAACACTTCGACCCCGACCCGCGAATGCCCAAACGCTTCTTCACCTGGTCCGAACAGGCTGCCCTGGTGGAGGCCGCGATGAGGAGAATAATTGGATAACCGACGGCGCCGGGCCGGCCACGCAGGAATGCGTGATCGACCAATATTCCGAGACGACCTCATCGTGCACCGCCTTGATCGAGAAAATGAAGGCCAATGCGACCGCGACGCTCAGCCGCCTGCTCGGCGATTGGCGCGCGCAGCCAGGCGAGGTAATGGTCGATCTCTGCTCCGGCACGGATGAAGGCTGTCTGTTCGCGCTGTCGCGCGGGGCGGTGAGTGCTATCGGCATCAATCTGTCGGGCGGCGAGAATGGGTTGGCGCGCGCACACCTGCCGGGCGCGGCCTTCCTCGGCACCGATCTCGCGACAGATCTCCAGGGCGTGGCCGACAATAGCGTCGATCGCATCATGGCGCTCAATATCCTCGAACATATCGACAAGCAGCTGCTGGCGCCCATGCTCGAACGAGCGGCGCGGGTGCTCAAGCCGAGCGACTACCTCGTCGCAATGACGCCCAATGCCGGGTGACCATTCGGATCGAAGACGCGCTATTGGGACATCACTCACGAGATCGCCTGCACCCACTCAGCCTTTCGCCAGATCGCCTTATACGAGTTCGAGTGCTTCGATTTCCGCGAACGCAGACCCCCGCCCACACGGCGTCGTCAGCACGGTCCGCTACGTCCGGTGGCAGATGATCCGGCTGAGCATCAAATTCCGGCTGATGGTCGAGATGGCCTCGACCAAGGGCGGCATCTACACCGCCGACATGCTCACGTGGATGGCGAAGCAATGGCCTCGGCGACCAGCCGCTTCACCAGATCCTCCCCCGCAACGCTCGCGCGCCAGCCGATCAACTCGGCGGCGCGCGACGGATCGGCGTGCTGCTCGGCAATGTCGGCGGGCCGGCGCAGGCCGGGCACGCTCGTCACGTGATTGCGCCAGTCGAGACCGATGGCCGCAAAAGCGGCGGCGACGAAATCCTCCAATCGCATGCTGGTGCCGGTGGCCAGGATCAGATCCTCGGGCGTCTCGCGCTGGAGCATTGCCCACATCGCGGCAACATAGTCGGGTGCCCAGCCCCAGTCGCGCACCACGCTGAGATCGCCGAGCTCGAGCGGCGTGCGGTCGCCCGCGGCGAAGCGGCGGATCGCCGCCATCAACTTGCCGATGACGAAGCTGTCGGGCCTGAGCGGCGATTCGTGCGAAAACAGGAATGCCGAACATCCACGCTGCCGGTACGCGACGCGATTGGCCTCGATCAGCAAATGCGCGCTGCACTTGGCGACGGCATAGGGGCTGCGCGGACGAAACGGCGACCGCTCGGTCGCGGGCACGACAGTTTCGCCGAAGCAATCGCCCGACGCGGCATTCAGCAGCACGGCATCGGGTACCGCCCGCCGCGCTGCTTCCAGCACATTGAGCAAGCCCAGCGCCGCGCCCGCGAAGGTCGCTGCGGGCTCGGCGAACGACCGCCCGACCGAGCTTTGTCCGGCGAGAAAATAGATCTCGTCCGGCGCCGCAGCGGCAACGACCTCGATCACTCGGGTGCTATCGGACGGATCGGCCGTGTGTAGCTCGATCCTGTCCGCAATATCCAGCCGACGAAGATTGTCGGGAATCGTACCGCCGCGGCTGGTCCCGTGCACGCGATACTTCTTGTCGAGCAGCAGTTGCGCCAGATAGGCGCCATCCTGGCCCCCAACGCCCCAGATCAGCGCCGACCGCACGGTCATGCCGACGCCATCAGCGCGCCCGTCATCGACGCGAGCCGCTGGGCGAAGGCCGGGAAAGCGAAATAATCGAGGCCGTCGGGAATGGCGCGCGGCCTGTCCAGGCTGGCGATCACCGCATCGACTATTGCCTGCCGATCGAGCGGATCGACGATCAGCCCGAGCAGTCCCTCGCGCATCGCCTCGCGCGTGCCGTCGCGCGTGCTGCCGATCGACGGGATGCCGCAGGCCATCGCCTCGAGCAGGACGAAGCCGAACCCTTCGCCGCGACTTGGCATGACATAGACGTCGGCAAGCCGGTAATGATCGGCTTTCTCTTCCTCGCGGACCATTCCGGTGAAGACGACGTGATCCGCCATCCCCAGGTCACGCGCCTTATCCTCCAGCCGCGCGCGGTCGCTGCCGTCGCCGGCGATGACGTAGCTGACGTCCGGGCGCTGTTCGACGATCGCGGGAAGCGCGTCGAGCACCGCGTCGAATCCCTTGTAGCGCTCACTTCCTGCCAACCGGCCGAAGGTCATCAACACCTTGCGTCCCTGGAGCCCGTAGCGGGCCTCGAGATCGGGATTCTTCGGTCCCAGCGCGAACTCGTCGAGATGAATCGCGTTGGGCATCAACGTCGTCGCCGTATCGGAGTACGGTGCCCAGGAGCGGAAGCGATCGAGCGTCACCTGGCTGATCGACATGACGTGATCGGCCGAGCGTGCCAGTCGCCGCGACAAGGCCCGCGTGCTCGGCTCCCAAGCGTCGATGCCAAAGATCGCGAGAACGAGCGGCTTTCCGAGCAACGTCGCGACCACACGCGCCAGCGGCAACAGATTGAGGTGTGCGCAATAGACCAGATCATAGCGCCCGCGCCGCATCGCCCGCATCACCGCGCGGACATAGGCGCCGAACCCGCCCAGCGCGGACAGGTCGAAATCGAGCTTGGCTGGCAAATCGCCGGTCAGCGGCAATTTCGCGACGCGCGGCAGCGCCACCACCTGATCGATCGTCGGATCGAGGCACATCGCCTCGATCACGTCGCGATTGTAGAGCGCAATGCCGCCATGCCCGCCCCACGCGTCGGTCAACAGCATCAGCATCCGCCGACCGCGCGGCGCGGCCGTCATCAGCCGCTGCCTCGATTGCTCTGCCCCGCGGCCTGACGCAGGTCCGCCTCGACCATTTCGGTGATCAGCGCATCAAGCGAGGTGGTCGGGCCCCAACCGAGCACGCGCTTGGCCTTCGATGCGTCGCCAATCAACAGGTCCACCTCCGTCGGGCGGAAATAGCGCGGGTCGATCCGCACCAATATACGGCCACTGTCGGTACAACGGCCGATCTCGTCGATCCCTTCGCCTTCCCAGGCGATGGTGATGCCCGCCACCGCGAAGGAGCGTTCGACGAAGCTGCGCACGCTGTGGGTTTCGCCGGTGGCGAGCACGTAATCATCGCCTTCCGGCTGCTGCAGGATCCGCCACATGCCCTCGACATAGTCGCGGGCGTGACCCCAGTCGCGTTGCGCGTCGAGATTGCCCAGATAGAGCGTGTCCTGGTGCCCGTGACGGATCGCCGCCACCGCGCGCGTGATCTTGCGCGTGACGAAGGTCTCGCCGCGCAACGGACTCTCATGGTTGAACAGAATACCGTTCGAGGCGTGCATGCCGTACGCCTCGCGGTAATTGACCGTGATCCAATAGCCGTAGAGCTTGGCCACCGCATACGGGCTGCGCGGGTAGAAAGGCGTGCTCTCGGTCTGCGGCACCTCGCGCACTTTGCCGAATAGTTCCGAGGTCGATGCCTGGTAGAAGCGCGTCTTGTCGGTCAGCCCGGCCACTCTGATCGCTTCGAGCACGCGCGCGACGCCGACGCCATCGGCATTGGCGGTATATTCGGGTGTCTCGAAGCTCACCGCGACATGGCTCTGCGCAGCAAGGTTGTAGACTTCGTCGGGCTGAATTTCGGCGATGACGCGGCCGATATTGGTCGCGTCGGTCATGTCCGAATAGTGCAGGAACAGCCGCACGCCCTCGACATGCGGGTCGTCGTAGAGATGATCGATCCGCGACGTGTTGAACGACGAAGCGCGGCGACGCAGGCCGTGCACCTCATATCCCTTGGCGAGCAGGAGCTCCGCCAGATACGCGCCATCCTGACCGGTGATCCCGGTGATGATCGCTTTCTTGCCGCTCAACTCGTGGCCCCTCTTCTACGCCGCCGACGGACGGGTCGCAGCCCGGGTAACCCGCGCACGGTCAAAAGCAACCCCTTCGCGGATGCCGCGCGCCAAGCTTGGCAGCGAGCGCGGCAGTCGCTAGGGCCTCGACTTCGCGGGCACGACCGCGGCAACGACAGACCGACTGTACCGGAGGAAGTTTGCCCAACCCGTTCAGCACCAACCGGCCGCAGACGCTTTATGCGGCGCTCGCGCTGATGGGCGTCGCTGTTCTGTTCGGTGGAGCGACGCGCTACGAGGTCGGGACGACGATGCTGCCTCGGCTCGCGGCGCTGGTGGCGATCGTCTATCTGTTCTGGCCGCGCAACCGGTCGCCGCTCCGCGTGGAGCGCGGCGCGCTGTTCTTCTGGGCGGTGCTGTTCGCGCTGCCGCTGATCCAGCTCATTCCGCTCCCCTGGTCGGTCTGGACCGCGCTGCCCGGTCGCGGGCTCGCGCAACAGGTCTATACCGCCTTGGGCGATAGACCGTGGCTGCCGATCAGCCTGTCGCCCAGCCGGACACTCGACTTCCTGCTCGCGCTGGTCGTGCCGCTTGCCGCCTGGCTGCTCGGCAAGCATCTCGATTATGCGGGTCGCGTCGTGGTGTTGCGGGCGATGCTGTTGCTGGCGCTCGCCAGCGCGACCCTCGGGCTCCTCCAGCTGACAATGGGGGCCGGCAGCCCGTTCTATTTCTATCAAGTGACCAACGACGATTCGAGCGTCGGCTTCTTTTCCAACGCCAACCATCTGGCGCTGTTTCTGGCGGGCGCGATCGTCATCGCGCTTGCCTGGCTGGCCGACGCGATGACGGTCAGCGGTCGCATCCCCGCGCCAGCAGCGGTCGCGTGCGGACTGGCGATCTGCGTGCTGTTGTTCGGCATCGCCGGAACGAGTTCACGCGCCGGCGCAATTTTTTCCGTAGTCGGGCTGCTCAGCGGGCTGGCGATGCTTCCGCTAGAGCGGATTGGTTTGAAGCGCAGCTATGTGCTGGGCGGCTCCGCCGTCGTGACGCTGGCGCTCGCCGGCGGCTTGGGACTGGTGCTCAGCGGCCGCGTCTTGTCGGATCGCTTTCAGATCGACGCCGGCACGCAGGAACGGATCGGTATATTGCCGCAGTTTGCCCATGTCGCGCGCGACTTCTTTCCATTCGGTTCGGGCCTCGGCAGCTTCGAGCCGGTGTACAAGAGCTACGAACGGGCCAGCGAACTGAGCTTCGGTTATTGGAATCAGGCGCACCAGGATTATTTGCAGGTCGCAATCGAAGGCGGCCTGGTCGGCATGTTGCTGATCCTGGCGTTCCTCGCCTGGTTCGTTTTCCGTGTCGTCCGCATCTGGTATCGCGGCGACGATTCCTCGCGCCAGCGGCGGCAACAAGCCACGGCGGCGCTGTTCATGACGATGATCATGGCGCACGGCATGGGCGATTATCCGATGCGGACGGGAACGATTGCCTGCATATTCGGTTTTCTCGCCGCGTTCCTGACCGTCCCGGAGGAAGCCGAGGCGAGCCGTTCGAGATCGCGCCGCGATTTGGGCGAGGACGCTTTTGGGGTATATGGGCAAAATCAGGATGTGGTACCCGTCAGGGCAATCGACCGCGGACTCGCGGCGCAGGGAGGCGAACATTACTCGTAAGCTTATCGTGGTGTGCGCGCTCGCGGTTGGCCTGAGCGCATGCGCAGGTCCCAATTACAAGCCGGAGAGCGCGGCCGCGGCAAAACCGGAAACCTCGCTTCCGGTCCCGTCGGTCGAGGACATGACACGCGACCAGGCGGATTATCGCATCGGGCCGCTCGACAAGCTGAACATCACCGTGTTCGGTGTACCCGACCTGACGACCGCCACGCAGGTCGATGGCGCAGGCAATTTGACCATGCCGCTGATCGGCCAGGTCAAGGCGATCGGTGAGACGCCCAATTCGCTCGCAAGCAAGATCGCAGCCGCGCTCAATCAGCGCTACGTCCGCAACCCCCAGGTGGCGGTTTCCGTCACCGAAGCGGTGAGCGCGTTGGTCACCGTCGAAGGCAGCGTAATCCGGCCCGGACAATATCCTGTCGTCGGCCGCACCACCCTGCTCCGCATGGTCGCCGCCTCGGGCGGCCCATCGGATTATGCGCGGCTGAGCGAGGCGGTGGTGTTCCGCACGGTCAACGGTCAAAAGATGGTTGCGCGGTTCAACATCAAGGACATCCGCGGCGCGCGCGCGACCGATCCGCAAATCTACGGCAACGACATCATCGTGATCGGCAACAACTCCGGCCGACAACTTTTCAAGGATCTCATCTCCGTCGCGCCGGCCCTCGGCATCTTCTATCAGATCACAAGATAAGGCTCTCCCTTGGTAACCAATACCCTTCCGCTCGATCTCGGCGGCCCCGCGGCGGATCGCGGCCCCGACGCGCGGCTCGCGCTCGAGCATTTCCTGCAGCAGCAGGACGCGGAAAGCCCGCTGACTCAGTATCTCCAGATACTGGTTCGGCAGCGCTGGATTGTGTTGGCGATCATTGTCGCGGGCGTGCTGGCGGCGGTGTTCGTCAATGCGACGACGGTAAAACTGTATCGCTCGACCGGATCGATGGAGATTGCGCGCGAGGCGGCACGGGTGGTCAACACCGACGATGCCCAACCCCGCCAGGCGGCGGTCGCCCAAGAATTCTACCAAACGCAATATGGGCTGCTGCGTAGCCGCGCGCTGGCCGAACAAACTGTCGCGTCGCTGCGTCTCGCCGACAATCCGACCTTTCTTTACGGTTATACCGGCAAGAAGCCGCCGGCCGGCGCGCTCGGCGGCGATCGCAAGCGTCGCGAACTGACCGCCGCGCGGCTGTTGATGGGACATTTGACGGTCGAACCACTCCGCGGGTCGAGCCTGGTCCAGCTCAGCGTCGACAGTCCGGATCCGGCACTGTCGGCGACGATCGTCAATTCGATCGCCAAGAACTTCATCGCCTCCAATCTCAATCGCCGATTCCAGGCGACCGCTTATGCGCGCCAGTTCCTGCAGCAGCAGATCGAAAACACGCGCCAGAAGCTCGAGGCGTCCGAACGCGCGCTGGTCGCCTATGCCGGCCAGCAGCGAATCATCAATTACGAGAACGGTACGTCGAGCAAGGACCAGGATGCATCCAACGGTGCGTCGGTCGAATCGACCGACCTGCGCGCGCTCAACGACGCCCTCAACGCCGCCAAGATCGATCGCGCACAAGCCGAATCGCACTACCAGCAGGCAGCGCGCAGCCAGGGCTTGAACGCGCCCGAGAGTTTGCAGGACAGCACTGTCGTCTCGCTGCGCAGCCAGCGTTCGCAGTTACAGGCCGAATACCAACGTCTGTCGGCGCAATTCCGGTCGGACTATCCGCAGATGGTCGCGCTTCGCCAGCAGATCACCGAACTCGACCGGCAGCTCGGCAAGCAGGGTGGCGTGGTGCTCGATTCGCTTCGCGCCGCCTATCAGGCGGCGGCGCAGCGCCAGTCCGAACTTCAAGGACAAGTCGACAAGCTCAAGAACAATGTGATCGATCTGCGCGGTCGCACCGTCCAATACAACACGCTGCAGCGCGACGCCGACACCAACCGCGCGCTCTATGACGCGCTGCTCCAGCGCTACAAGGAAATCGGCATCGCCGGTGGCGTCGGGACCAATAATGTCTCGGTAGTGGATACGGCGCTCCCGTCGGGCAGCCCGGTAACGCCGCGCACCTCGATGAACCTTCTGCTTGGGCTCTTGCTCGGCACACTGGTCGGTGGCGCGGTCGCGTTCATCCTCGAACAGCTCGACGAGTCGATCATCGCGCCGCACGACCTCGAGCGGAAGCTGGGCGTTCCTCTGTTGGGCAGCGTACCGCGCGTGCCCGATTCGGACGTCTCGATCGATCTGCTCGAGGACAGCAAGACGCCACTGGCCGAAGCCTATCTATCACTCCAGACCGCGCTCCGGCTCACCACCAGCAAGGGTGCGCCGCGCGTCCTGTTCGTGACGAGCTCGCGGCCGTCCGAAGGCAAGTCGACCACGGCAATGGCGGTGGCGCGCAATTTCGCGTCACTTGGCAAGAAGACGATCCTGATCGACGCCGATTTGCGCAACCCGTCGGTGCACAAGATGATGGGTTTCGCCAATACCGGTGGGCTCACCAACATCCTTGCCGGCGCGACCGACATCGACACCTATATCCGCAAGGGCCCGGTCGATCGTCTGTGGATCATAAGTTCGGGGCCGATCCCGCCCAACCCTGCCGAGTTGCTGGCCGGCTCCAACCTGTCGCAGACTTTCGAGCGGCTGCTCAAAGAGGGCTATGACCATGTCGTCGTCGACGGCCCGCCGGTGCTCGGCCTTGCCGACGCGCCGTTGATAGCGAGCTATGCGGAAGCGACGATGTTCGTGATCGCCGCGCGCAACACCCATACGCGTACCGCGCGCGTGTCGCTGCGCCGCCTTGCCGACGTCCATGCCAATATCCTCGGCGCGGTGCTGACCAAGTTCGACGCCAAGAAGATCGGCTACGATTATGGCTATAATTACGATTATGGCGACAAGCGGATCGGCTTCATGAAACGCGTGACGGGCTGAGCCCCGAGGCGGGCGCATAATGGCAATGATATCCCTGCGCCGCGGCACAATGACCGTTCGCGTCGTCGCGCTGACGCTTGCGCTCGTCGCCGGAGCCTTCACGCTGCGATCGGGGCTGGCGTTCCTGCTCGCCACGCCGGAAACCGCCAATCTCGCGATTCGCATCGATCCTACCAACACCAATGCGCTCAGCGTGGATGCCAATGAACGGCTGAAAACGGTCGAGCTCGGTGCGCCGGCGGCGAAGCTCGCCGCCGACAGCAAGCGGATCCTCGAACATTCGCCCTATGAGGTTGTGGCGCTCCGCAACATTGGCATCATCGCCGCGTCGAACGACGACGAGAAAGGCGCGGCCAAGCTGCTCGATATCGCCGCGCGGCTGTCGCTGCGCGATTACCTGACCCATGCCTGGCTGCTCGATTATCAGTTCCGCACCAACGAAGTCGCGCCGGCCGTGACCGAAGCGGACATCCTGCTCCGCCAGGACGACCAGAATTGGCCGGTCATTCTTCCCGCGCTGATCGCGCTGACCCGCGACCCCAGGATCATCGATCCGTTGGCGCGTGTGCTCGCCACGCGGCCATATTGGCGCAGCACGTTTCTCACGCGGCTCGGCAGCGACAGTCCCCATCCAGATGCAACCCTGGCGCTGTTGACTCGGCTGAAGGCGATCGGCTCGCCGGCAAGCAAGGAAGAGCTCGACCCCTATTTCATCAAGGTAGCCGATCGGCTGTCGCCGACCCAGCTTTTCGCGCAATGGGTCGCGCTGCTGCCGCCCGGCGCACGATCGGCGGGTAAAGGTCCGCTGCGCGAAGGAGATTTTGCCGGGCTCGATGTGTCGCCGCCGTTCGGGTGGCGCCTCTACCCTGCCGACGGCGTCTACGCCGATCGAACCACGGGTCCGGAGGGCATGGGTAGCGCGCTCTATGTCTCCTATTCAGGCGAGCGCGACACCGTCTTCGCCAACCAGGAACTGGTTCTGCCCGCCGGCCATTATCGATTCGCGGGACGGGTCTTTGCGGAGGATGCGATCGACGCGGGCGTCTTCCGCTGGTCGATCCTCTGCATGACCAAGGGCGCCACCGGCGTGCTTGGTACCGCGCCGCTCAACCCGCTGCCCGGCCAACTCGGTCATTACGCAATCGAATTCGACGTGCCAGCCAAATGCGATCAGCAACAGCTGGCGCTGATGGGAGCCGCACGCGACGCGACGTTCGACACCCTAGCGCTTTATGTCGACGGCCTTGCCATCGCACGGTTGCGCTGACTGCCCGTTCGCTCTTGACGCGAATCAGACCGTCAATCGCGCGCCGCAACCATCGCGAACATGGTCTTGCGGTAACGCGGACCGCCGACTAGATGGTTGACGAACCGCGGCAACGGCGGGTCGGCATAATAGACCGTCTCCAGCACATTAAGGCCGAGCCTCCGCAGGATCTCGCGCACCTCGGTCGAGGCCGGCACATGGCGGACATGGCGATAGTAGCGCGGCCGCCGGGTCAGTCGCCAGGCAAGCGCTTCGAATCGGCGATAGTGCGACCGTCCGTTGGGCAGCGATAAGATCAGCCGGCCACCCGGGCGGAGCAAGGCCGCCAGTCGAGTGATCTCGGTCGCGAGATCGGGGAGATATTCGAGCACGCTTGAACACAGCGCTAGATCGTATCGCCCCGCGCGATCCGACAATGTTTCGAACAACGCCACCTCGAACGAGACATTCGTTATCCCCCGCTCGTCGGCGTCGGCGCGCGCCAGGTCGATCATCCGTTCAGCGCCGTCGATGCCGTCGACATGCGCCGCGATCCTCGCCGCCTCAAACGACAAGGTGCCCGCCCCGCACCCCGCATCGATCACCTGGTCGCCCGGTCGGGCATACCGCTCGATCAGCGTACCCCAGGCGCGCAAGCGATCGCGGAATCCGCGTGACCGGACATATCCGTCGCGAAACGCCGGCGCGATCGAATCGTGCCAGCTGATGGCGGTTTTGGATCCGTCGGCCACTGTCGCTCCCTTGGCAATCGCCCTCGCTCCGGGCGTGTGTCAGTATCGGCCTACCGTGGCCGGGCCCCGGATGCACCAAGCGATGCGTCCGCCTGGCGCAATAAAAAACCCGGCTCGGCGCACCGCCGTCCGGGAGTTCAGCACAAATAAGAAGGGCGCGAAGTCCTGAAACCCCGCGCCCCGCAATATCCGGTTAGAAACCGATCACGGGCTCTTCGGCTTCGAGCTACCCGAGGTGGCGGCAACGATGCCGCCGATGATGGCAATGACCGCGAGAACCGCAACGATGGTCCCGCTGCCATTCAGATGATTGCCATCCTTGGCATCGGCGCCAGCGCGCACGGTGCTGACCTTGGCCATGACCGTGCCCTTGGCGGGCGCAGCCTGAGCCAACGCCGGGGTCGCCGCGAGCGCCACCGACGCGAGCGCCGCAACAGCGGACTTAAACAGCACCATTAGCAAACTCCCTTGGTTATCTGTTCCAATTTCTCACCGCGCTTGCCACACAAACGCGCCAACTGTCAACCATAGTGCCGATCGTTCCGGGATCGTTCCCCGCCCCAATTTCGGCATCAACGCCAACAGTCCGCAAACGCCGATCAGCTGGATTTGTTGCGTTGCCAGAGCGTTTTTATCCGACTGTGGCTTCCATGCATCGCCTATCGCCGACAACGGTTAAATTCTGATGACGATAGGTCAGGGTTTCCCACCTATGCGGAACGGATCGCCACATCCTCGTGATGACCCGCCGGGTCTCCGCGACACGAGCGCAGCATGACGAATGGGGCTTGTCTGGCGTCACCCAATCCAGGAAAGGACGTTCATGCCTTCCGCCGCCCGTTCCCGCATCCTCGTGGTCTTCGGGACGCGCCCTGAAGCGATCAAGCTCTTTCCATTGGTCCATGCGCTTCGCCGCACCAATGCCGATGTGCGGGTATGCGTCACCGGCCAGCACCGAGAGATGCTCGATCAGGTCCTTGAGATTGCCCGGATTACACCCGAGCACGATCTAGGCTTGATGCTGCCTAACCAGTCGCTCGACACGCTCAGCGCGCGGCTGCTGACCGAGCTGGGCAAGGTGATGGACGCCGACCGCCCCGACCGCGTCATCGTCCAGGGCGACACCGCGACCGCGATGATTGGCGCGCTCACCGCTTATTATCGCAAGATTCCGGTCGGCCATGTCGAGGCCGGGCTGCGCAGTGGCAACATCTATCATCCCTGGCCCGAAGAGGTGAACCGCAAGGTCGTGGGCGCGATCGCCGACCTGCACTTCGCCCCGACCGAAACCTCACGCGACGCCCTGCTTGCCGAAAATGTTCCGGCCGAGCGCGTCCACGTCACCGGCAACACCGTGATCGACGCGTTGATCGAGACGCGCGCGCGAGTAGACTCGGACGCCACACTCGCCTCGACGATCACGCCGATCGCCGCCCGTTTTGCCGGCAAACGCATAGTTGCCGTAACGACACACCGGCGGGAAAATTTCGGCGACGGACTAAAATCGGTCGCCCAGGCGGTCCGCCGAATCGCCGATCGCCCCGACGTCGCGGTGATCTTCCCGGTCCATCCCAATCCCAATGTCCGTGCGCCGATGACCGAGGTGCTGGGAGGCATTGACAATATCGCGATGATCGACCCGCTCGATTATCCCAATTTCGTGCGCCTGCTGTCGCTGTGCCATTTCGTGATGACCGATAGTGGCGGCGTCCAGGAGGAAGCCCCCGCCCTCGCCAAGCCGGTGCTGGTCATGCGCGAGACAACCGAGCGGCCGGAAGGTGTCGCCGCCGGCACCGCCAAGTTGGTCGGCAATGACGAGGAGGTCATCGTTACCGAAGCTTCACGTCTTTTGGACGATAAGGCCGCCTATGAAGCAATGGCCCGTGCCCATAACCCGTTCGGGGATGGCAAAAGTAGCGAGCGGATCGCCCGCATCATCCTCGATTCGGCTCGCTGATATGAGCCCGAGCAGTCTTCGCGTCTGCGTCGTGGGTCTCGGTTATATCGGCTTGCCCACGGCGGCGGTAATCGCCCGCAGCGGCGCATCGGTGCTGGGCATCGACATCAGCCCGCACGTCGTCGAGACGATCAATGCCGGCCGTATCCATATCGAGGAAGCCAATCTCGAATCTCTGGTGCACGATATGGTTGCGACCGGCTCGTTGCGGGCGGCGCCCGCGCCAGAGCCCAGCGACGTGTTCGTGATCGCGGTGCCGACACCGTTCACCGACGGGCACGCGCCCGACATCAAATATGTCCTGACCGCGACTCGTTCGATCGCCCCGGCGGTGCGCAAGGGAAGTCTGGTGATCGTCGAATCGACCTGCCCGGTCGGCACTACCGAGGCGGTCCGCGACGTGCTCAAGGAAGCGCGCCCCGATCTCACTTTCCCCGATGGCGGCGATACGCCAACCGACGTCTGCGTCGCTTATTGCCCCGAACGCGTGCTGCCCGGAAAGATCCTCGAGGAACTGGTCAGCAACGATCGCTCGATCGGCGGTCTCAGCCCCGTCTGTGCCGATCGCGCGGTGGCCTTCTATAAGGGCTTCGTCGCCGGCGACTGCATCGCGACCACCGCACGCACCGCGGAAATGTGCAAGCTGGTCGAAAACTCGTTCCGCGACGTCAACATCGCTTTCGCCAACGAGCTGTCGATCGTCTGCGACACGCTTGATCTCGACGTCTGGGAAGTCATCCGGCTGGCCAACCGCCACCCCCGTGTCAACATCCTCCAGCCAGGCCCCGGCGTCGGCGGCCATTGCATCGCGGTCGACCCCTGGTTCATCGTCGACAGCGACCCAGAGAATGCCCGGCTGATCCGCACCGCGCGCGAGGTGAACGACGGCAAGGCGCATTACGTCTTCGCGCGTATCGCCGCGCTGGCCGACGCGCATCCCGATGCAGCGGTCGCCTGCCTGGGCCTGTCGTTCAAGGCGAACATCGACGATTTGCGCGAAAGCCCCGCGCTCGAAATCGCGCTGGAACTCGCGAAGAAATATGGCGACCGCGTCCGCGTGGTGGAGCCGCATGTCGACGCGCTGCCGCTGGCGTTCGACGGCACGGGCGCGACCAAGGCGACGCTCGATCAGGCGCTCGACGAATGCGGCGTGCTTGTCGTACTGGTCGACCATCACGAATTCCGTGGCGTCCCGGCCGACCGGCGCGCCGGCAAGGCAATCTACGACACGCGGGGCCTCTGGCCGGCCTGAGCGCCTTGGCTATTTCGCGCCGAACCCGCTGATCACCGTCCCGACCGTCTTCAGCAGGATCAGTAGGTCGAGCCAGCCCGAAAAGTGCTTGATGTAGAAGAAGTCGTAATTGAGCTTGTAATGGACCGAGGCAAGGTCCGCGACATGCCCCTGGTTGACTTGTGCCCAGCCGCTGATCCCCGGCCGCACGATATGGCGATACGAATAGAAGGGGATTTCCTGCTCGTACCAGGTCGACAGCGCGACGGCTTCGGGCCGCGGGCCGATCCAGCTCATCTCACCTTTGATGATGTTCCACATCTGCGGCAGCTCGTCGATCCGCGTCCGGCGCAGGAAGCGACCCAGGCGCGTCACGCGCTGATCGTCATCGGTGGTGATGAAGCCGTCGCGCGCCGCTTCCTCGGGCGTGCATTCGCGCATCGTGCGGAACTTCCACACCATGAACGGCCGGCCGCGATAACCCATTCGTTCCTGCTTGAAGAGCGCGGGCCCTTGCGAATCGATCTTCACCAGCAACGCGACCAATAGCATCGGCACGATCAGGAGCGGCAAGACGACCAGCGTGAGCAGCAGATCGAAACCGCGTTTCATCTTGCGATAAGCGAGATTGGGGAGCAGCGACCCAAAGCTGTTTTCCGACAGATGCTCGATCGATACGCGTCCGGTCAGCGATTCGCGGATCTGCTTGACGTGATAGACAGGGTGGCCGCTGACCGCGGCCTCGGCGAGCATGCGTTCCCAATCATCGTCATGGTCGTACCGCAGGTCAGCGACGATCACCGCCTCGCGCCCCGGCGGCATGACCGGCTCGGTCAGCGGAATCCATTCGACATTGGGAAGGTCGGTCAGTGCCGCGGTCTTGCCGAAGGGGACGATGTAAAAGGGTTTGGTCGTCGCGCGCAGCAGGTAGAAATGGATGGCGTATGACGTCATCGCCGAGAGCGCGAACGAGGTGCCCAGATAAGCGCGGCTATAGTCGAGACGCAGGAAAAAGAACGTCGCGAACACCAGCCCATAGGATGTCGCATAGGTCGGGATGATGTAGCTGAACACGCGCGATCCGGGGAACGCAGTCACCCGTCGCAGCAGGAAAAGCCCAAGCACGGCTCCGGTCGCGGCGCCAAGAACGACATTGTCGACTCCTCCGACGAGGGTCGCCGCGTTGGGATTCTCCAGAAGGATCGGGCGGCTGATCAGCATGCTCGGCACGAGCACGGCCAGCGCCAGCACCGCGAAGGCCTCGACGCGAAAGGACTCGAAGATGCTCGATCGCGGGCGCGTCGCTGCCTTGGCCCGGCTCATCAGCATGTGACCAATTCCCCTTAAAGTCGCTGCGGCACGGTTGTTACGGTGCGTTACACCCGGACAGTGGCCCGAGTCCATTGATCTGGCGCAACACTCATTGCGAGTTCAGATCATCTGGTGGCGCGATCGCACCGCCTCGGGATACTAGATCCGCGATCCGCGCGCGTTCGATTTCGACCGCACGCACGCGGTCCGACCATGGCGGATGCGTCGCGCTCGGAAACAAGCCGCCCAGCCGCTGCGCCTGGAACCGCCGCCACAGCATGACCGCCGCACCGGGATCGAATCCCGCCCGCGCCATCAAATAAGGCATCAGCCGGTCGGCTTGAAGCTCATGCAAACGTTGCACTTTCGCCTCCGCCTTGCGATGCCCCAGGGCGTTATGCGCGAGTTCGTGGGCGAGGATCGCGGCCAGTTCGTCGGGTGTCTTTGCGAACCCCGCCATCCGCGTCGACAATTGCACCCATGTGCCGTTCGCGACCGCGTCGGCATAGTCGCCCGGCACCAATTGGAACCGCGCCTTGCAGGCGGCGATGCCGATCAGGTCGACCGTCAGCCGCTGGCCATCGCGCTCGATCGTCAGCCGCGCTTTACCGTCGGCCAGCGCCGTATCGAGCGCGGTCATCGCCGCCTCGACGCCAGCGAATCGTCCATCGACCGAGGCCGGCGGCGCCACCGCGAACGGCGCACCATCGGCATCGACCAGCACGTCTCCCGGCTTGAGCCCGGCGCGCTCGGCGGGCGATCCCGCCACGACCAGCGCGACGGTCGGGCCATCGCGCAGCCCCAGCACCTCTCGCGCGGCGGGCCGGAACGCCGCGCCATATTGACCCAATGTCTCGATCAGCATGCCGCTGTCGACCATATGCTCGACGCATAGATCGACATTGGCGGTCGCCATCCGATAGCCGATCGTCGCCACCGCAATGTCCTGCTGGAGCAGGGCACGGACGACCGAGGTCGCCTGGTCGTCGGCGGACGGCCCGGCGGCGATCAGGACAAAAGCAAGCAATGGCCTTAACGGCTTGATCATCCTCGGTCGCTAGCCGAGACGCGGGATTCAAGCCAGCTTGGCCGTTGCCGGCTTCGCCGCTAAGGGCCGGTGGTCCGGGGGAAGCGGGTGCCGAGCGCGCCCATCCGCTCCGGCGTTGCGAAGGAGCGCGTGTGAAGCTTGTCGTCGTCGGCCTGGGTTATGTCGGCCTGCCTTTAGCCATCGCGCTCGCTCGCCATTTCGAGGTCTGGGGTGTCGACATCGACGCCGGCCGCATCGCCGAACTGACGCAGGGCCATGACCGGACCGGCGAAATCGACCAAGCCACGCTCGACGCTTCGACCCTCAATTACACGTCCGACCCATCGGCCTGCCCTGCGGCGAGCGCCTATATCGTCACCGTTCCCACCCCGATCGACGCCGACAAGCGCCCCGACCTTGGCGCGGTAATGGGCGCGACGCGGATGGTCGCCAGGATGATCGACCCCGCGGAGCGTCCCACGATCATCTACGAAAGCACCGTCTATCCCGGCGTCACCGAGGATATCTGTGGGCCCGAGATCGAGCAGGTATCGGGCCTGGTGCGCGGCCGCGACTTCACGCTCGGCTATTCGCCCGAGCGCATCAATCCCGGTGATCGCGAACATACCGTCGACCGCATCGTCAAGGTCATCGCTGGCGAGGACGACGCCACCACCGACCGGCTTGAGGCAATCTACGGCAAGGTCACCTCGGCCGGCGTGTTCCGCGCCGCGTCGATCAAGGCCGCCGAAGCCGCCAAGGCGATCGAGAATGCTCAGCGCGACATCAACATCGCCTTCATGAACGAGATCGCACGGATTTTCGGAGCGATCGATCTGTCGGTGTGGGACGTGCTGGCGGCGGCGAAGACCAAGTGGAATTTCCTGCCCTTCCAACCCGGGCTGGTCGGCGGCCACTGTATCGGCGTCGACCCCTATTATCTCAGCCACCTTGCGGAAGAGGTCGGCCATGACCCCCGCGTCATCCTGGCGGGGCGCGGCACCAACGACGGCATGGCGGACTGGATCGCAAAGCAAATCCACGCACGCACCGGCAAGGCGGGTTCGGCCCTGGTGCTTGGGCTTACCTTCAAGGAAAATGTCCCCGATTTGCGCAATTCCAAGGTTGCCGAACTGGTGACCGCGCTCGGCGCACACGGGCACGACGTCACCGTCCACGACCCGATGGCCGACCCCGCCGAGGCGACGCACGAATATGGCATCACGCTCGACGGCGACGCGCTGAGTCGCAGCTACGACCTCGTCGTGCTCGCCGTTCCGCACAAGACTTACCTCGAAATGGACGGTGGATTGGCTCGATTGGTCGCCCCAGGCGGTCTGTTTGCCGATATCAAGAACGGCGTCCCCGAAATGACCGGCACAGCGCGCTGGACGCTTTAGGAGTAATTTGATGCGCGTACTCGTCACCGGCGCGGCCGGATTCATCGGCAGTTGGGTGATCCGGCGATTGCTCGACCGCGGCGACATCGTGATCGGCATCGACAACCTCAACGATTATTATTCGGTCGACCTCAAGCGCGACCGCGTTGCGCTGATCCACGGACTCAACACCAACCGGTTCGAATTCATCCAGGTCGATTTCGCCGATCACGAAGCGCTCGAGGCGGCGCTTGCGGGCAAGGAGTTCGACCGCATCGTCCATCTGGGCGCGCAGGCGGGCGTCCGTTATTCGATCGACAACCCCCGCGCCTATGTACAGTCGAACCTGGTCGGGCATCTCAATGTGATGGAGGTCGCTCGACACCGTAAGGTCGAGCACCTCGTCTACGCCTCGTCCTCATCCGTCTATGGCGGCAACGACCAACTCCCCTTCCGCGTCGAGGATCGCGTCGATCACCCGCTATCGCTCTATGCCGCGACCAAGAAGGCCGACGAGCTGATGAGCGAGACCTATGCCAGCCTCTATCGGCTGCCGCAGACAGGCCTGCGCTTCTTCACCGTCTATGGCCCCTGGGGCCGCCCCGACATGGCGATGTGGATCTTCACCAAGGCGATCCTCGAAGGCCGTCCGATCCCGGTGTTCAACAATGGCGATATGCGCCGCGACTTCACCTATATCGACGATATCGTGACGGGCGTGGTGTCGTGCCTCGATTCGGCGCCCAAGGACGATGGCGAAGAAAAAGCCGGCGGCAGCCGCACGCCCCATGCCATCTACAATATCGGCAACCACCGCTCCGAAGAGCTCGGCAAGATGATCGACCTGATCGAAAATGCCTGCGGTGTGAAGGCGATCCGCGACTATCAGCCGATGCAGCCCGGCGACGTGCCCGCGACCTATGCCGATATCAGCGCGATCGAACGCGATCTGGGGTTCAGTCCGACGACGCCGATCGAGGTCGGGGTGCCGAACTTCGTGTCATGGTACCGGGAATATCACGGGGTCTGATCGGCGTCAGCGGCGGACGGCGAGCAGCGCGCGGCGGCCGGGGGCGAATGGATTGAGGCGCGCGGGCGCCATCAGCTCGAATCCATATCCGGAGAGGAAATCGAGCACCGCCTCCTTGTCGTCGAACTCGTCGAGATAGACGGCCGCGACCCGCTCCGCCTCGAACATGCCGCGTGCACCTTCGAGCACGTCCAGTTCCATTTGCTCGACGTCGATCTTGATCACCAGTCTGCCCGGCAGATCGAAACTGTCCAGCCGTCGCGCGGTGACAGTGAAGCCGCGCCCGGCGATATGCGCGCGGCCCGCATGGTCGCGGCGCGTCGCGATCCCCGACACCGCGCCGGTCGCGAAGTCGAGTTCGCCAGCCTCGGCCGCCAGCGCGACATTGATGGCGTCGAACCCGAAGCGTTCGGCGTTGACCGCGAGCCGTGCGAACGTCGCCGGATCGGCCTCGAACGCGATCACGCGAAAATCGCGGAACAGCCGCTGCGCGTCGGCGATGACCGAGGAGAAAATGCCGATATTGGCGCCGATATCGACAAAGGTGACGCCATCGCCGAGCATCATGCTGACCCGCTGCATCACCAGCGTTTCGTCGCGCAACAGGCTGTTGGCGCGCGCCAACCTCGATGCACGATAGTAACCGTTCTCCCGCAACGCGTTGATCCTGACCTTCCGCTTGAACAGCACGACATCCAGGTCGCGCGCGCCATGGCGCAGCCGCGTCAGCCATTCGCGCAGCCGCGGCCGCTCGTTGATCTGCTTCTGGATCAGCCGCAGCCGGTCGAACCGATGCCGCGTCACGCCGCGATCTGCTCGATCAGCCAATCGTTCGCGACGCAATCGATCACCAGATGGACACGGTCGGCGTCGCCGTCATTGGTCACCGCATGCGGATCGGACAGACGCAGATACCAGGCCTCGCCGGGCGCCATCGCGACCGGCACACGGTTCAGCAGGAAAGTCACGCCGGGATTGGTGGTGATCGGGATGTGCAGCCGTGCCTGCCCCCAATCGGCCGCCAGATCGTAATCCTCATGCTCCTTGATCCGCGATCCCGGTGTCAGCCGCATCAGCCGCACGACCTTCAACGGGCAAGCGAAAGCCGCCATGACCTCGCGGAAGTAAGGCGTACGGTCGAGGATCGCGGCATCGACGAATTCGGTCGCATCGGGCGGCGACGCGGCTTGCATGATCGGATGCGTCGCGCCAGCCTGATGGCGCAGCGGCAGGACAGCCCATTGCCCTTCGTAATTCTGCCGGACGAAGTGGTCGGTCCACGCCATCGCCTCGACCGCCGCCAGATCGGCCTGCAACCGCGCCGGGTCGAACGCCAGCGCCAACCGGGCGCGGTCGGGCAGCGTCAAGGCCGGTTGTTGCGTCCAGTCGGTCAGGATAGGCTCCCCTCGGCCGCGTGCCCCTGGGCGGCCGGTATCAACTTTATGCCCCCTCACCTCCGATTGCCAAGCGCCCGATGTCCGATAGTCATCCCGACGCCACTCGAACAGCGCGTCGCACTGTTGCGCGGCAGCGACGTGGGACGCCAAGTCGCCGAGGACAAACGTCGCAGTGACGGCACGGCTGTCGGCGCCGTCAACGAAGCGTATCTCGACGGCATGCGTCGGGAGCTGACGGCATTGGCCGCCCCACGGCTAGTGTCTTGAACGGCTTCGCGGTCCTTCGTATGCCCGGTCCGCAATCGCGGGGGGATGCGATGTACTCGTATCGCGTATCGGGGCTAGAAGTCGCCAGTGAAGTCGAGCTTCCCGGCTTGATTCCGGGCGACCCGGACAGCGCGCCCGACGTGACGATCCGCCGCGCGGCCGTACCCAAGTCCCTCGATGGCGCGAACGCGATCGGTCCGACCTGGCAGCGCACCGACGGACGTTTCCTGATGCATGTCCCGCATGTCGCGCGTTTTCTGCTGGAGGGAGGACATTCGATCGCCTTCGAGGCGGAGGATGATGCCGAATTGCAGGATGTGGCGGTGTTCCTGTCAGGCAGCGTGTTCGGCGTGCTCCTCCACCAGCGCAATCATATCGTCCTCCATGCCAGCGCAGTGCTGGTCGGCGGCAAGGCGGTGCTGTTTTGCGGACAGTCCGGCGCAGGCAAGTCCACACTGGCCGCTGCGCTTGGTGAGCATGACTATTCGCTCATTGCCGATGACCAATGTGCGATCGAGATCGGCAATGACGGCATTCCCCGCATCCAGCCCGACGGTCGCCAGCTACGGCTGTGGGAAAAGAGCATCAACCAACTCGGCCTCGACGAGCGGCGCGGAGATCCGATGCGCAATCGGCTGCGTAAATTCTATGTCGAGCCTGTCGCCGCCAGCGATGCGGCAGTGCCGATCGGCGCGGTCTATGCGCTGCTCGAAATACGCGGGCAGCAGCAGTCCGATATCGAGCAGCCCAACGTCGTCGATGCGACCAGATTGCTCGTCGCCAACGCCTATCGTCCGTTGCTAGTCCATCGGCTGGATCAGCGGGAAATCTATTTCCGTGCCGCCGCCGCCCTCGCTGCGACCTCAGGCATTTTCCGGTTGAAGCGGCAATTCGAGTTCGACGAGATGCCGGCGACGATCGCGATGCTGCGGACGCACTGGGCGGATATCGGGCTGGGGGACGCGGCACCGTGATTCCCACGATCTGGCTGGCTTCCTATCCAAAGTCGGGCAACACCTGGTTCCGCATCCTGGTCGCGAATTTGTGGTCGAACAGCGATAGTCCGGTCGACATCAATCTGATTGAAAGCACCGATCCGATCGCCAGCGCCCGCAATCCGTTCGATCAGCAAACGCTGATCGATTCGTCGCTGATGACGAATGACGAGATCGACCGGCTGCGTCCCGCAATCTACGCCTATGCCGCTTCGGGTGAAACCTTGGCCGACCCCGACGATCCATGTTTTCCGGTGCGCTTCGTCAAGGCGCACGATGCCTATACGCTAACCGATAGTGGCGAGCCGATCATGGCGGGCGCGCGGGGCGCTGCCGGCGCGATCCTGTTCGTCCGCGATCCGCGCGATGTCGCTTCGTCCTTCGCGCACCACATGCACTGTTCGATCGACACCGCGATCAGCCGCATGGCAGACCCCGATTTCTGCTTCGCGTCGTCGTCGGACCGGCTCGACCGCCAATTCCGTCAGCGCCTGCTCGGCTGGAGCGGCTTTGCCAGTAGTTGGCTCGATCAGCATGACATCCCCGTCCATCTGATCCGCTATGAAGACATGCTCGCCGATACCGCCGCGATCTTGCTCGCCGCGCTTCGCTTTGCCGGAACCGAAGCCGACCAAACGCGGCTCGACCGCGCGATCGCCTTCGCCTCAATCGATGAATTGCGGCGCCAGGAAGCAGAAAGCGGCTTTCGCGAAGCGCCGCGCAAGGTCGATAGCTTTTTCCGCCGCGGAACCGCCGGTGGGTGGCGCGACGACCTTTCGCACGATCAAATCGCCCGAATCGAACGCGATCATGGCATCATGATGGACCGACTGGGCTATAGCCGGTCGGCTACTCAGACGGAGAGGGAATGATGATCCATCGCGACGGCGACTGGCTCGCCGCCAAGGTCGGCGACGAACTTGTGATGATGAGTGCCGCCAAGGGCAATTATATCGGCCTGTCGGCGGTCGGCGCGCGTATCTGGGAATTGATCGAAACCCCACAGACGGTCGAATCGCTCTGCGCCGCCCTGATCGAGGAATATGATGTCGACCCCGCGACCTGTCGTGCGGAGGTCGACTCCTTTCTCGCCACGCTCGGCCAGCACAATGCGATCCGCATCGAGGAAGGCGCATGAATCAACCGCCATCGACGACACCGGGCGCGCAATGATGGCGGCGATCGGGTGAGCGCGATCTGCGGAATCGTGCGATTCGACGGCGCCGACGTTTCGCCGCGCTGCGTCGACCGCATGACCCAAGCCATGAAGCATCGCGGTGCCGACGGCATCGAGACCGTCGAGCTCGGCCGTCTCGCGCTCGGTCATTGCCTGATGCAGGTCAATCGCGAGGATATCAGCGAAGCGCAGCCGATCATTGCCCGCGACGCCGTGCTCGTCGCAGACCTACGGCTGGACAATCGCGACGAGCTCGCCGTCACACTCGGCATTGCCGACACCGATCTTGCGATGCTGCCCGACAGCGAAGTACTGCTCGCTGCCTGGCGCCGCTGGGGTGACGATTGTGCCCGTCATCTGCTCGGCGATTTCGCTTTCGCGATCTGGGACCGCGCGAAGGGCACTTTGCTGCTCGGCCGCGATCACATGGGTCAGCGCGTGATCCATTATCATTTGGGCAACGGCTTTCTCGCCTTCGCCACCGAACTCGCCGGTCTGTTCACAGCCGATGACGTGCCGCGACGGGTGAACGAGGACGAACTGGCTCGCCGCCTACTGATGTCGACCGAGCGCGTAGAAGGCGAACTGATCTACGCCGATATCAACGTATTGCCCGGCGGTACCACGCTGTCCCTGACGTCCGAAGGTCGCGCGACCGTCGAGCGTTATTGGGAGCCGCATGCCAATCCCGCACATTCCGGCCGCGACGACGCCTATTATCTCGCCACTTATCGCTCGACGGTCGAGGAAGCCGTGGCGTGTCGGCTGCGCCGGTTGATCGACCCGCCTTCGCTGTTGTTCAGCGGCGGATTCGACAGCGGCATCATTGCGGCGGCGGCCGGACCGATCGTCGCCGACCGGGGATGGACGCTTACCTGCATCGCGTCGGTCCTCCCGGAGGATGACCCGCGCCGCAATGCTCGCCCTGCCGTCGAGGCATTCAGGGGCCTGCCCGGCCTTGACCTGCGATTTTACGTGCGCGGTGAGGAAACCAGCTATGATGATCTCGAGGCGAGCTTCGACCGGACTTTCCGTCACCAGCCGCCCAGCATCGTCCGTTCCCGTATCGGTGAGATGGCGCGGGTCGCGGGATCCCGGCTGATCCTGGATGGTCATGGTGGTGATTACACCGTCAACCAATATGACCAGGCGATGCTCGGCGCCATTTTGCGCCGTGGCGAGATCCGCCGTTTCATGCGCGAATTTCGCGCGCGAATGCGGTTCACGGGTTGGTCTGCGACGCGCGTGATCGGCCGCGATGTGATCAGTGCGCTGGTGCCGCAACGGATCCGCAGGCCGTGGCGTGTTGCAGTCAACCGCTTTCTACCGGCTTGGCAACGACGCGGCGTGCGGCGAGATTTCGCGGCGTGGGCCTTTGCCAGCGGCGCGGTCAGCGGGCGCGCCCTACGGGACGGCTTCCGCCCCGGCCCACGCTGGCGTGCGCGGTGGCTGGAGTCGTGCCGTCGAGTGTCGGCCGATGGCGCCGGCAGCAATTACATCGCCATGACCCCAGACCTGGATCTAACTCGTCCGTTTCACGACAAGCGCATCGTAGAATTGGGCTGCGCCTTGCCCGATCGTCTGCTGTTCCGGGATGGACGCGAGCGATGGCTCGCCCGCACCGCCTTTGCCGATCTTCTGCCAGCCGCCTTGATTCGCCGGATGCCGGGCAATGATCGAGAGCAGCCGGATTTGCTCGCCATGGACATTCAGGCCGCGCCGGCGATGCTTTCAGCACTCGACAATGTGCGGGAAGACGATGCAATCGCGCGCTACATCGATGTCGAAGCGCTCGCTGCGATGGTGCGCAATGGAGCGTCGGAAGAACGACTGAGCGAGCGCATCCGCCTGACCTTTGCGATGAGGGCGCTCGCAACGGCGCGCTTCCTCGCATGGCTCGACCGGAGCAATCGTTGACACGCCCCTAGACGATCATGATCCGATGCTCGACGCTGTATAGACCACGTCGATGCCGCCGGAATTGAAGTTCGACAAGGTCTCACGCTGCGCGGATCCAACGATCACTATCGGCGTTTCCCAGCGCTTGCGCTCGTTCGAGGGCGCCAGCTCGAAAGAAGGTGAGTCGACAGACGACATCGCAAAAGCCCCCCGAATAATGCGCATGACGGTAACGCCATGTTCAGCTGGCATTCTTGCGCCGAGTCGGGCCGGGTGGTCAAGTCGGATGACATTCCGGCAAAGAAATTACATGCCATTTTGGACCGACTTCAAGGACACATTGCCCGTCGGATGCTTTTTTTGCTTGGTCAGCTAGGAATGCCCTAGAAAACCCTCTATCGATCTTAATCGATGCCGCCCGGGGGGGGGAGCATCGACTCGCCCCCTCCGCGTACTGAATAAAAAGCGAGAGGCTGGAACATGACAGAACCATTCCTTGGCGAAATCAGGATCTTCTCGTTCAATTTCGCGCCCAAAGGCTGGGCGATGTGCAACGGTCAGTTGTTGTCAATCAATCAGAACCAGGCCCTGTTCTCAATCCTAGGCACGACCTATGGCGGCAACGGCGTCAACATTTTCGCGCTGCCTAATCTGCAGGGGCGGGCGCCGATCCATTGGGGTCAAGGCTCTGGCCTATCCACCGTTGTACTCGGGCAGGTAGCGGGTGAAGAAAGTCACACCCTGATCAGCACGGAAATGCCGTCGCATACTCATAGCTTCGCTGCGACCACGCTGCCCGCGACTAAGAGGGCGGTCAATGGCGGCATCTTCGCGGACGATATCGATGCGCAGGCGGTCGATTATTTCGCGACGTTCAACGCGCCGAATTCTTCCTACGTCCCCCTCAACCCGCTCAGCATGCCCAACCAGGGCGGGGGCCAGCCGCACAACAATATGCAACCTTATCTGGTGCTCAACATCTGTATCGCGCTTCAAGGTATCTTCCCCTCGCGCAATTGATCGGAACCGCGCAAGATCGCGAATGAGAGGCTCACAATGGCGTTTCCTTATATTGGTGAAATCAGGATGTTTGGCGGCAATTTCGCGCCACTCGGTTTTGCGTTCTGCAGCGGGCAGAGCACGCCGATCTCGCAGAACGACACATTGTTCCAGCTCATCGGCACCACCTATGGCGGCGATGGCCAGTCCACCTTCAATCTTCCTGATCTTCAGGGCCGGATTCCGCTTCATATGGGTACCGGCGTCGGACTTTCGACGCGCGTCATCGGAGAGGCAGCCGGCACCGAACAGGTGACGTTGACTATCGGCCAATTGCCAAATCACGGTCACCGGCCGGTCGCGAACAACGTCGATCCGACCAACGACGCGCCCGCCTCCAACACCATGCCATGCCGACCCAAACAGGCGATCGGCGGAAATTCGGCCCAACTTTATACTGATCCGAGCAAGACTCCGGTCGCCGGCGACTTGAAGCCGATGTTGGCCGGCATCATCGGCGCCACGGGGAACAGCCAGCCGCATGATAACATGATGCCCTACCTGTGCATCAATTTCATCATCTCGCTGCAAGGCATTTACCCATCCCAGAATTGACGCGGAAGGACTAATAATGGCCGATCCTTACGTTGCCGAAATCCGCATGTTCGCTGGCAATTTCGCGCCCATTGGCTGGGCTCTGTGCAATGGCCAGCTACTCCCTATCTCGCAGAATACGGCATTGTTCTCGTTGCTCGGCACGACCTACGGCGGCAACGGAACGACGAATTTCCAATTGCCGGATCTGCAGGGTCGTGCGCCGATGCATCCGGGCAACGGCCCCGGCCTGACTCCGCGCGACCTTGGCGAAACGGGCGGTGAGAATAACGTCACGCTGCTGACAACGGAAATGCCGGCGCACACTCACCCGATTTCGGGCGCGGTGATCGCGAATTCCAACCCGGGCGAAACGCCGAGTACGAACTCGCTGTTCACCAATTCGTCGCCCAATCAGCTCTATGCCGCCGCCGCGCCCACCAGTCAGATTCCGCTGGCCCCCCAGTCGATCTCGCTGGCCGGCGGGTCGCAGCCGCACAACAATAGTCAGCCGTATCTGGCGGTCACCTTCATCATCGCGCTGCAAGGCGTCTTTCCGGCGCGTAACTGATCGACCCATCATGACCGAAACCGTTGGGCCTCCGGCATTTTCGCTGCCGGAGGCTTTGCTGTCCAAGGGCTTTTCGCTTCGGCCGGAAACCGATGATGATTTGCCTTTCCTGATGCAGCTCTTCGCGTCCACGCGCGCCGATGAGCTTGCTCTCGTGCCGTGGTCCGAGGAGCAGAAGCGCGCCTTTCTGATCCAACAGTTCAGTGCGCAGCGGAAGCATTATCGCTCTTTCCTGGCCGATACGAGGTACGATGTGCTCGAACGCGATGGCGTTCCCGTCGGCCGGCTTTATCTCAACGAGCGGCGCACCCGCGCCCATATCGTCGACATCGCGCTGATGCCCGGCAGCCGCGCCAATGGCATCGGCACCGCGATCATCACCGCTCTTCAGGACTATGCCCGGGCGCGAGGCAAGGGGGTCGACATCTTCGTCGAACGCACCAATCCGGCGAGATCGCTCTACAATCGAATGGGATTCAACGTGATCCGCGAAGAGGATATCTATCTGGAAATGGACTGGGCGCCCGACGGCCTCAGTTGAATGTCGCGCAATAATCGACTCCAGCGTCGCTCTTCGCTGCTGGCACCAGGAAGATATCCTGCTCGCCCAACACCGGATGCGTCAGCTGATAGAGCCCCTGCGGAAAGACGTCCTGCGTCGCGACACTGAACGTCAGCTGGAACGGATCGCGGAAGTCGCCGAAACCGGGTTTATGGCTCAGTACCTTGACCTCGGTCAGCGTGAAGTGAATCAATACCGAATCGTCCTCCGCCGGCACCGTGAAGTCGGTGCCCACATGCGGCGCGAAATCCTCGTGCGTCAGCCGTTCCTGCGACATCTCTTCCCCCGTCATCGTGTCGCTTTCACTGGCCCAAGCGCGATCGGCGATCAAGCGTGGAGAACGCTGCGGATCGCCGTCGCCACGACAGCCAGCGCCACCACGCTAGCCGCCCAGATCGCCGCCATCCAGCCGAGACGTTTCCATAATGGACCGGCTTCGTCCGCCATCAATGATAGCCCGCCGATTCGCCAACCTTGCCGCGGAACACCCAATAGGACCAAGCGGTGTAGCTCAGGATCAGCGGCACCATGATCGCGGTGCCGATCAGCATGAAGGTCTGGCTGTTCGCGGGGGACGCAGCGTCGACCACCTTGACAGCGCCGGGCACGATGTACGGAAACATGCTGATCCCGAGCCCAGCGAAGCACAGCAGATAAAGACCGAGCGTCAGCAGGAAGGGCAACAATTCCTTCTTCCTGAGCAGCGCCCACCAGAACGCGGCCGACAGGATACCGACGAGCAGCGGTACCTGAGCCGCGAATAGCACGTTGGGAAAAGTCAGCCAGCGATGCTGATAATCGCCGCCGGCGATGAACAATGTCGCGACGCTGACCGCCACCACCGCCAATGCCGCGGCCACGCCCGCGATTCGCGCCAGGCGATAGGCATGCGCCTGCGTCCCGCCCTCGGTCTTGAAGATCAGCCAGCAACTGCCCAGCAACGCATAGGCCGCGACCGTCCCGACGCCCGTCAGCAGCGAGAAGGGCGACAGCCAGTCGAGCCAGCCGCCGCCATAAGCGCGGCCCGTGACGTGCACGCCCTGAAGCAGCGCGCCGAGCACGATCCCTTGCGCCAGCGCCGCGGTCACCGATCCTGCGGTAAATGCCAAATCCCAGAACGCACGGTGCCGCGGATCGCGCCAGCGGAACTCGAACGCGACGCCGCGAAACACCAGGCCGAGCAGCATCGCGATGATTGGCGGGTACATTGCCGGCATCAGGATCGCGAACGCGAGCGGGAACGCCGCCATCAGCCCGCCGCCGCCCAGCACCAGCCAGGTCTCGTTGCCATCCCATACCGGCGCGATCGCGTTCATCGCCTGATCGCGCTCCTCGCCGACGCCGAACGCAGGGAACAGGATGCCGATGCCCAAGTCGAAGCCGTCCATCACCACGTACATGAATACCGCGAAGGCAATGACGAACGCCCAGATGTAAGCGAGCGTGGGATCGACGGTCATGATTCGCCTCCCGTCTGCGCCGCGGGGGTGATTCCGGCGGTCCGGATCGGCGCGTCGGACAATTCGGGCTCGTGCGCTTGGGGCCCCTTCTGCATCAGCTTCAGGATGTACCAGACGCCGATCCCGAACACCGCGAAATAGACGATGACGAACGCCGCCAGCGACGTGGCGACGGCGGGCGTGGCCAGCGGCGAGGCCGATTGGCTGGTCCTGAGCAGGCCATAGATCGTCCAGGGCTGGCGCCCGACCTCGGTCGTGATCCACCCCGCGATCACCGCGACGAAACCCGAGGGTCCCATCACCAGCGCCGCGCGGTGCAGCCATGTCCAGTCGTACAGCTTGCGCCGGAGGCGCGCGACCAAACTCCACAATCCCAGCCCGAGCATGGCGAGACCCAGTCCGACCATCACCCGGAACGACCAGAACACGACCGCCACCGGCGCCCATTGATCGCGCGGGAAGTCCTTCAGGCCTTGAAGCGGCGCATGGGGATCGTGCTTCAGGATCAGCGACCCCGCATAAGGAATCTCGACCTTGTAATGGACCTTGCCGTCGACATTGGACGGCAAGCCGAACAGCACCAGCGGCGCCCCGTTCGGGCTCGGATCGAAATCGCCTTCCATCGCCAACACCTTGGCCGGCTGGTGTTCGAGCGTGTTGAGGCCCTGCTGGTCCCCCGCCAGGATCTGCACCGGCGCGACGAGCGCGGCCATCCACATGGCCATACTAAACATCTTGCGAGCCGCTTGATGCGACGCTTGCGTGCCATCAGACGTCGCATCGACCTGCACTCGCTTGGCTCGCAGCAAATGCCAGGCCCCGCACGCGCCCACCACCAGCGAGGTCGTCAGATACGCCGCGATCACCGTATGCACCAAGCGATACGGAAAGCTGGGATTGAAGATCACCGCTGCCCAGGATCCGGCGACGACGAACTGCCCCTGGGCGTTCATCGCGAACCCGGTCGGCGTCTGCATCCAGCTGTTGACGCTCAGGATCCAGAAGGCGGAGATGAAGGTGCCGAGCGCGACCATGCAGGTCGCCGCGAAATGGAGCTTCCTCCCCACGCGCTTCATCCCGAACAGCATCACGCCCAGGAACCCGGCTTCGAGGAAGAAGGCAGTCAGCACCTCATAGGCCATCAACGGCCCGATCACCGGCCCGGCCTTATCCGAGAAGACCGACCAGTTGGTGCCGAACTGATAGGACATGACGATCCCCGACACGACGCCCATGGCGAACGCGACGGCGAAGATCTTCACCCAGAAGCGAAACAGGTCGAGATAGACCGGCTTTCCCGTGCGCAGCCACAGTCCTTCGAGCACCATCAGGTAGCTCGCCAGGCCGATCGAAAAGCTGGGAAAAATGAAGTGAAAGCTGACGGTGAACCCGAACTGGAGCCGGGCTAGCAGCAAGGCAGTCTCAGCGGCAGTCATCGCCACCTCCTTGCCCGCCGCCGATGCGCCCGGATCGTTCGTAATGCAAGTGCGCGATATGCAGGTGTGACTACGCGGGACGGCCGAAGGGTAGCAGCGGCGTTAGCCCGGCGGGTCGAGGCTGGGGCTATCGGATAACCTCGTCGCTCGCCCGTTCGCGATAATGGTCGAGCGTATTCGCCAGTCCGTCCCGAGACATCGTCCCCTGCAGCCCCCGCGCCGCACCCGCGGCGGCAGGGATCGCACGCTCGATCATCGCTGCCTCATGACGCGCGATCGCCGCCCAGCCCTCCCCCGAGGCCAATGCCTCGGCCAGGTCGACCGCATCGGCCAGGGCCAGGTTGACGCCCTCGCCACTGAATGGCGACATCAGGTGGGCGGCGTCACCGAGCAGGGTCAGGCCAGGCCGGCTGTCCCAGTGATGCCCGACCGGCAGCGCGTATAGCGGCCGTGCGGCGAGCAGGTCGCCGCGCTCGATCACCTCCAGCAGCGTGTCGGCCCAACCCGCAAAGGCCGCAAGCGTATCGGCCCGGATTCGGTCGGCCGGCGCCTCTTGCAGCGTGCGCGCGGTCGTTTCATCGATGCGCAGCCCGGCATAGCCGCGAATATGCCCCATGCCGTTACGCTGGCCGATCAGGATGCGATCGTCGCCCACCGCGAACATCTTGCCGTTCCCGACCAGCGCGTCGAGTTGCGGGTGCTGCGCGGTTTCGAAACCCAATTCGATCAGGGTGACGCCCTCGTAGATCGGCACCACATCCGACAGTAACGGCCGCACGCGCGACCATGCCCCATCCGCGCCGACCACAAGGTCGAAACGCTCGGCCCGCCCGTTGAAGACAACCTCATATCCGCCGTCCGCCGACGGCCGCACCATCTCCACCTTCGCGCCCCAGCGCACCGTCTGAGGCGCGAGCGCGGTGAGCAAAATAGCCCGGAGCGCGCTGCGATCAATCTCGGGTCGATCGTCGCCTTGCCCGTCGCGGTCGAACAGCAAGCGCCCCGCAGAATCGTATAGCCGGTCGCCCTGATCCTCGGGCCGAGCCTCGGCAAGGAACTCGCGCTCGAATCCGGCTAGCCGCATCGCACGCTGCCCAGTCTCCGCGTGCAGGTCGAGTGACCCGCCCTGCGGCCGGTCGTCGGCATGGTGATCGCGCTCGAACACGATCGGCGCGAAGCCGCGCACCTGAAGCAGGCGCGCGAGCATCAGTCCGCCCGGTCCGCCACCGATAATCGCGATCCGCGATATTGTTGTCATAATTGGCTCCTTCATTTACATAGGAGCCTATATTATAAACATAGGATGCTATGCAATGCTCGATTCCGGGTGGGAACCAATGAAGACGCCAGGCCACTATTTTAGCCGGATCGCGCGCGGCCTTTCCCGGATCGGCGACGCTCGGTTGAAGGAATTGGGGTTCGCCACCGCGCAACTGCCGGTACTCACAGCGCTCAGGGACGGAGGGGCATTGTCGCAGACCGAGCTGGCGCGTTTGGCGAAAGTCGAGCAGCCGACCATGGCCCAATTGCTCACGCGCATGGAACGCGACGGCGTCATCCGCCGCCGCCCCGACCCGCGCGACCGCCGGTCAAGTCTGGTCTCGCTCACCGACGAAGCGCGCGCGCGACTCCCGGCAGGGCGCGCCATACTCGAACAGGGCAATCGCGAGGCGACTGCGGGGCTGTCACCCGGTGAGCATGATATTCTGATCGACCTGCTGCAGCGCGTACTGGCCAATATCGAACGAATGGAGGGCTAGAGCGAGGACCGGCGTTCAATCAGCCCGGAAACCAAATATCGATGCGCCCGGGACTGGTACCGCGCGCTACCGGCCATCCGCACATCAGGATTGCGGCTGGAAGTCCACCAGTTCGATGTCGAACACCAAAGTCGACTTGCCCGGGATGACGACCTTGCCCTGCCCGTCGCGCTGATCCTCCGCGCCATAAGCCAGCCGCGACGGGATCCACACCCGCAGCGTCTCGCCCTTGGCCATCAGCTTCAGCGCTTCGCTGAAGCCCGGCACCACCGCCGAAACCGGCATCGGCGTCGGCTGGGCCGATTTGTCGAAGCTCGTGCCATCGACCAGCTTGCCCTCGTAATTGACCAGCGCGATATCCGTATCGGTCGGATGCGCGCCGGTCGCAGGCTTGATCACGCGATATTGCACGCCCGACGCCGTCTGGATCACACCGCGCAGCTTGCGGTTCCTGGCGAGGAAAGCGTCTTCGGGCGAGAGCGGGACCGCCGGCGCCTTGGCTGCGGCAGCCCGCTTGGCAACAGTCGACCGCTTGGCGACCGGTACCTTCTTCGCGAGCGCCGGCACGACGCCGATAGCGACCGACGCCGCGCCGATCAGGCAAGCCTCCGCGATCTTCAGGCGCATGACGTTGTCGCCTACTTGCCGGTCGGCGCGGCAGGTGCCGGGGCGCTGCTCGTCGGGGCAGGCTCGCCGCCCGGAACCGTGCCACCAGCGCCCGGAGGACCACCGGCTCCCGGAGGTCCACCCGCGCCGCCAGCGCCGCCCATGCTCTGCATCATCTGCTTCTGATATTGCTCGATCACCGCCTGCGGCAGGAAGTCGATCAGCTCGATATCGAACACCAGGGTCGCGTTGGCCGGAATCGGGCCCGCGCCCTTGTCGCCATAGCCGAGCTTGGCGGGGATCCAGACGCGGAACTTCGCGCCCTTGCTCATCAGCTTGAGCGCTTCGCTGAAGCCCGGGACCACGCCCTTGATCGGCATCGGAGTCGGCTGCTGCGACTTGTCGAAGGTCGTGCCGTCGAGCAACTTTCCTTCGTAATTGATCAGCGCGACATCCGTGTCCGTCGGGTTCTTGCCCTTGCCCGGGGTCAGCACCTTGTACTGCAGCCCCGACGCGGTGGTCTTCACGCCCGGCGCCCAGGAATTGAACGTCATCGACAGCGAGTCGCGCGCGCTGCCGCCCCACCACATGAACATGCTGAACAGCAGGGCGCCGGCGCCCAGCACGGCGAGCACGATGCCCAGCCACAGGACGCGTTTCGCACGCGGATCGAGCGGCGCCTTTGCGGGCGCCTTGGAAGCAATCGTGTCAGCCATGTTTTGTCGGTTCACTGTCCTGGAGGAGGGACGAGGCTCTCGCCGCCGCCCGGGGGCGGACCACCGGCACCGCCAGGCGCACCGCCGGGCCCACCGGGACCGCCCATGCCGCCGGCACCGCCGCCGTTCATCATCTGCATCTGCCGCTGATATTGTTCGACCACCGCTTGCGGCAGGAAATCCTTGAGTTCGATGTCGAACATCAGCGGCGAATTCGCCGGCAGGACGACATTGCCCTGCTGATCCTTCTGGTCCTGCGCGCCATAAGCGAGGCTCGCGGGAATCCACACCCGGATCTTTTCATTCTTGTGCATCAGCTTCAGCGCTTCGCTGAAACCCGGGACGACGCCTTTGACCGGCATCGGCATCGGCTGTTGCGACTTGTCGAAGACCTTACCGTTGCGCAGCCGGCCTTCATACTGGACCAGCGCTACGTCGGTGTCCGTCGGAGAGGCTCCGGTGCCCGCCTTGAGCACTTCGTATTTGAGGCCGGACGATGTCGTCTTGACGCCCCAACCGCGCTGCGACCTGGTGAACAGGTCATCGCCCTGTCGCGCGAGCAGGAACGCGGCGATCACCGCGACGGCGATGCCGATCCACAACAGCCAGATATAGCTGCGCTTGACGGGCTGAAGGGGAACGGCGGTCACGGACATGGGAGCAAGCCTCGACGGGAAGGCCGCGTACGACCGCGGCCGGGACACGCTGTTCTCGGTAGGTCGGAGGGCCGCGGCTCGCAAGCCCTCACGAAAGCGACGTGAAGGCCTTACTTGGCCCCGTCGCGTTCCATCCGCTTGCGCTCGAGCTTACGCGCGCGGCGGACGGCAGCGGCACGCTCGCGCGCACGCTTCTCGCTGGGCTTCTCGTAATGGCGGCGCAGCTTCATCTCGCGATACACGCCTTCGCGCTGGAGCTTCTTCTTGAGAGCCCGAAGCGCCTGATCGACATTGTTATCGCGCACGATGATTTGCATAAAATCCGTCAACTCCAGATCAAATGGATATGGCCGCCCCAGACAAAGTCCGGGCGTGAAGTGGGCGGCTCCTAACAGCGGGTCGGGCAAAAGGCAAGCGAGTCGGCTGTTGCGCGTTCGCCACAGCCGCAAGTTGGACGGTCAATGCGCCGATTCAGTTCCGGCGGTGCTTCCCGCCGTAGCGCCGGCCGATATAATCGCCGATCTTGCCCATCTCGTTCGCCGCTGCCAGCGCACTCGCGTCGCAGCATGGCAGCGGATTTTGCGCGTGATCGGCAGCACTTGCCTGCACCTTGTCGCACAAATTCTCGATATCCGCGCGCGTCAGCAGGTTCTTTTCACGCAATACGCACAGCAGACTCTGCAGAATCAGCATGGTCTTGTCGCTGCTGTCGCCAGCAACAAACTCGACGTCTTTCATCGTCACTCTCTCCTTATCTTTGGAGGGAGGTTATGCTTATTGCGTCAAAAGGCAAGCGAGCGATCTAATCGATCACTGGAGGCCGCCGCCGAGTGCCCGATATAACTCGATCAGGTTGCTCGATCGGGTCGTGCGGGTAGTGACCAATTGCTGTTCCGCCGCGTAAGCGGTGCGCTGCGCGTCGAGCGCGACCAGGAAGCTGTCGACGCCCGCGCGATAGCGCGCATCGGACAATTTGGCCGCCACTTGCGCGGCATTGGCCCGCGCGGTCTGGGCGGAAACCTGCTCGTCGATCGTGCCGCGCTGCGCCAGCGCGTCGGCGACTTCGCGAAAGGCAGTCTGGATGGTCTTTTCGTACGTTGCCACCGCCGCCTGTTGCGACGCCTTGGCGTAATCGAGATTGCCCTTGTTGCGGCCGGCGTCGAACAGCGGCAGCGCGACCGACGGGGCGACATTGTAAGTGCCGGTTCCCGCCCCGAATAGGCCGGTCAGCCCGCTGCTGATCGTCCCGAGGGCCGCGGTCAGCGAAATGCGCGGGAAGAAGGCAGCCCGCGCCGCGCCGATATTGGCATTCTGGGCGATCAGTTGATGCTCGGCCTGGAGCACGTCGGGGCGGCGCAGCAGCACCTCCGACGACAAGTTCGCGGGCAAGGCGTCGCGAGTCACGCGACCATCGCCGAGCGCAGCCGGCAACAGATCGGCCGAGACGGTCGTCCCGGCGAGCAGGTTGAGCGCGTTCTGGTCCTGCGCGATCCTGGTCTGGAGCGTGGCGATGTCGTTGCGCGCCGCCTGGTAATTGGTCTCCGCCTGCCGCGATTCGAGTTCGGAGGCGACACCGATACGGAATTGCGCGCGCGTGAGTTCGAGCGTCTGTTCGAAGGTCTTGAGCGTGCTCTGCGACAGCCGCAATTGATCCTGGTCGGAGGCGAGCGTCAGCCAGGCCGTGGCGATCTCCGCGATCAGGCTGATGCGCGTCGTGCGCTGCGCTTCCTCGGTCGCGAAATATTGTTCGAGCGCGGCCTTGGACAGGTTGCGCAACCGCCCGAACAGGTCGAGCTCGAACGCCGAGAAGCCGACATTGGCCTGGAAATACTGGATGTCCGTCGACGAACCGCCGCCGGTGGCACCGCCGGTGTTCGCGGCCGCGCCGGCGCTGTTGGTATAGGTGGCCGATCCGTTGGCGTTGATGCTCGGCAAGATGTCGGCGCGCTGGACGCGATATTGGGCACGCGCCTGGAGCACGTTCGCCGCCGCCACCCGCAAGTCGCGATTATTGTCGAGGCCGAGCTGGATCACCTGGCGCAGGCGATCGTCGGTAAAGAAGTCGCGCCAGCCGATCGCGGTCACATCGGGCGCGTCGGTGGCGGCACGCGGATAGACGCCCCCTTCCGGCAACGCAGCCGGCACCGCACCCGAAGGCCGGACATATTTGGGGGCGAGGTTGCAAGCCGACAGCATGCTGCCGGCAAGCAAGAGGGCAAGGATAGGACGAACGGTCACGGATCAGGCTCCCTGCGGCGCGGCCGCATCGGTACGATCGGTCGACGTGTCGCGCTCGCCGTGCCGGCCGAACAGGCGCAGCACCACGACGAAGAACATCGGCACGAAGAAGATGGCGAGGATGGTGGCCGACAACATGCCGCCCACGACTGCGCGGCCGATGGCGTGCTGGCCGCCCGCCCCCGCGCCGGCCGCGATCGCCAGCGGGAACACGCCGAAGATGAAGGCGAAACTGGTCATCAGGATCGGTCGCAGGCGCAGCTTGGCCGCCTCGATCGCTGCCTCGAACGCGTTCAACCCATCGCGCATCTTCTCCTCGGCGAATTCGACGATCAGGATCGCGTTCTTCGCCGACACGCCGATCGTCGTGATCAGCCCGACTTGAAGATAGATGTCGTTGTTGAGTCCGGTCATCGTCGCCGCCAGCAAGGCGCCGAGTACGCCGAGCGGCACGACCAGCAGGACCGATATCGGTACCGACCAGCTTTCGTAGAGCGCGGCGAGGCACAGGAACACGATCAGCAGCGACAGCGCGTAGAGCGCGGGCGCCTGGCCGCCGGACAGCCGTTCCTCATAGGACAGGCCGGTCCATTCGAGCGCGGTGCCGGGGGGTAGCTTGGCGTGGATATCCTCCATCGCCTTCATCGCGGCCCCGGACGCCACGCCTGGCGCGGGCGCACCCTGGATTTCGATCGCCGGCTGACCGTTATAGCGGGTCAGCTGCACCGGCGCCTGCGCCCAGCTCAGCGTCGAAAAGGCGGTATAAGGCGCCATCTGGCCATTGCTCGAGCGCACGTAGAAACTGCCGATATCATCGGGTTTGAGCCGGTACGGTTCGTCGGCCTGGACGTAGACGCGCTTGACGCGGCCACGGTCGATGAAGTCGTTGACATACGAGCCGCCCCACGCCGCGGAGATGGTGGAATTCACATCGCCGAGATCGAGCCCGAGCGCGCGCGCCTTGTCCTGATCGATATCGACCTTGAGTTGCGGTGCGTCCTCCAGCGAGTTTGGCCGCACGCCGACCAGGCGCTTGTCCTGAGACGCCATGCCCAGCATCATGTTGCGGGCCTGGATCAGCCGATCGTGTCCGATCGCGCCGGTATCGACCAACTGCAGATCGAAGCCGGTTGCGTTACCGAGTTCGGAGACCGCGGGCGGTACGACCGCGAAGATCATCCCGTCCTTATACTGCGAAAAGGTGCCCATCGCCCGGCCGGAGATAGCCGCCGCGCTGTTCTGCCCGCCCTTGCGTTCCGACCAGGGCTTGAGCGGAATCCAGGCGATGCCGCTATTCTGCCCGGCGCCCGCAAAGCTGAATCCATTGACGGTGAAGACGCCTTCGACGTTCGCCTTCTCGTTCTGCAGGAAATGGTCTCGGACCAGATCGAGCCCCTTGGCGGTGCGGCTGGTGGTCGCACCCGACGGCCCCTGGACGATCGCAATCACATAGCCCTGGTCTTCATCGGGCAGGAAGCCGGTCGGCAAGCGCCAGAACAGCAATCCCATCCCGACCAGCACGAAGGCGTAGATCAGCATCGAGCGCTTCCAGCTGCGCGCGGTCGACCGCACGCCTTTTTCATACCGGACCTGGCCGCGTTCGAACTTGTCGTTGAACCAGCGGAAGAAGCGCGCCAGCGGGCCATTGCCCTTGTTCTTGTTCGGGTCGTGCGGTTTCAGGATGGTGGCGCATAAAGCGGGCGTCAGAATCAAGGCGACCATCACCGACAGTGCCATCGCCGACACGATAGTCAGCGAGAACTGGCGATAGATCACGCCGGTCGACCCGCCGAAGAACGCCATCGGCAGGAACACCGCCGACAGGACCAAGCCGATCCCGACCAGCGCGCTGCTGATCTCATCCATCGATTTGCGCGCGGCGTCCTTGGGACTTAGCCCCTCGGTCGTGATCAGGCGCTCGACATTCTCGACCACGACGATCGCGTCGTCGACCAGCAGGCCGATCGCCAGCACCATGCCGAACAGGGTCAGCGTATTGATGCTGAACCCGGCCAGCGCCAACACCCCGAACGTCCCCAGCAGCACGACCGGCACGGCGATCGTCGGGATCAGCGTGGCACGGAAGTTCTGGAGGAACAGGAACATCACCAGGAAGACGAGGACCACCGCCTCGATCAGCGTCTCGACGACATGCTCCACCGACAGCCGAACGAACGGCGTGGTGTCGTAGGGATAGATGACCTTCACGTCGGACGGGAATTGCTTGGCGACCTCGTCGACCTTCGCCTTAACCGCCTCGACCGTGCTGAGCGCATTGGCGCCCGGCGCCAGCTTGATGCCGATCCCGGTCGCCGGCTTGCCGTTATATTCCGCGTCGAACCCGTAATTCTCCGCGCCCAGCTCGACCCGCGCGACGTCGCCCAGCCGCACCACCGAGCCGTCGGCGCCGCTCTTCAGCCGGATCTGCGCGAATTGCTGGGGCGTGTTCAGGCGCGACTGAACCGACACGGTCGCGTTGAGCATCTGCTCCTTGGGCGCCGGCAGCCCGCCGACCTGACCGGCCGAGATCTGCGCATTCTGCGCGCGGACCGCGGTCATCACATCGGTCATCGTCAGTGCGTAATTGTTGAGCTTGAGCGGATCGACCCAGATACGCATCGCATATTGCGACCCGAACAACTGCGTATCGCCGACGCCGTTAACCCGGCTGAGCGGATCCTGTACTTTCGAGGCGACGATATCGGCAAGGTCCTTGCCGTCATGCGCGCCATTTTCCGAATAGAGGCCGATGAACATCAGGAAGTTCTGGGTCGCCTTGGCGACCTGAAGGCCTTGCTGCTGGACTTCCTGCGGAAGGAGCGGCGTCGCCGCCTGCAGCTTGTTCTGGACCTGGACCTGCGCGATGTCGGGATTGGTACCCTGTTCGAAGGTCAGCGTGATGGTGACGGTGCCGGCCGACGAGGAGGAGGACGAGAAGTAGCGAAGGTGGTCCAGCCCCTTCATCTGCTGCTCGATGATCTGGGTGGTCGTATTCTCCAGCGTCTGCGCGTCCGCGCCCGGATAGGTCGCGGTGATCGAGATGGAAGGCGGCGCGATGCTGGGAAATTGCGCGATCGGCAATGAGCGAATCGCGATGACGCCGGCCAGCATCAGGACGATCGCGATCACCCAGGCGAAGATCGGCCGGTCGATGAAGAAACGTGACATGGACGACTACTTCGCCTGAGCCTGGCCCGGCTGCTGGGGCGCAGCGGGCTTGGCGTTGGGATTCCAGGGCTGCGGCGTGACCGGCATGCCGGGGCGCAGCATCATCGCACCTTCGACGATCACCTTGTCGCCGGGCTTGAGCCCGCCGGTGACCAGCCAGGCATCGCCGATGACACGCTCGGTCTGGATCACGCGCGGCTCGACCTTATTGCCCTGACCGACGACCAGCACGGTTGCATTGCCACGCTCGTCGCGGCTGACCCCGCGTTGCGGCACCAGCATGCCCTGGCGCTGCGTTCCCTGCGCCAGCTGCGCGCGGGCATACATGCCCGGCTGCAATAGCCCGTTGGGATTGGCGAATTGCGCGCGGATCGTCTGCGATCCGGTATTGGGATCGACCGTCACGTCGGCAAAGCGCAGCGTACCTTCGGGGCCATAGGTCGACCCGTCCTCCAGCTTCAATTTGACGCGCGCCTGCCCTTCGCTCGCGACCTGGCCCGACAGGATCTGCTGCCTGAGCTTGAGCAGGTCGGCGCTCGATTGCTGGATGTCGACATAGATGGGATCGAGCCGCTGGATCGTGGCCAGCGCGTTCGCCTGCGACGCGGTGACCAGCGCGCCGGTGGTATAGACCGACCGGCCGATCCGCCCGCTGATCGGCGCGCGAACGGTGGTGCGGCCGAGATCGATCGTGGCGCTATGTAGCGCCGCCTGTTGCGCGGCGACGTCGGCGCGCGCCTGTTCGGCGCTGGTCACCGCATTTTCGTAGTCCTGGCGCGAAATCGCGTTGATCTTGACGAGTTCGCCATAACGGCGCGCGAGCGCCGCGCTCGACGCGATCGCCGCCTGCGCCCGGGCCAGCGCCGCCCGCGCATTCGCCACTTGCGCCTGATATGGCGCGGGATCGATCCGGTAGAGCGCCTGGCCCTTGGCGACCACGTCGCCTTCCTGGAACAACCGGGCGAGAATGATTCCGTTGACCTGCGGCCGCACGTCCGAGGTTTCGTAGGCCGTGGTGCGGCCGGGGAGCTCGGTGGTCAGCGTCACCGGCTCCTCCTTCACGATCACATATCCGACCGGCGGCGCGCCCTGGCCGGGCGGCTGCTGCTGCCCCTGCCCGCAGGCGGCAAGCGACACGAGAGCAATCGCGGGGAGCGCGTTACGGATAAGTGACATACGAATTCCGTTGGGTTATGATATGTGAGTGAACGTTCACTCACAAAAATGCTGCTACTGCGAACAACTGATGCAAGTCAAGCTGAGGATTGAAGAATGTCGACGATGTTAGACTGCTGGGGGCTGTTGCCCACCGTCCCCGCCGGACGGGCGGCGGAGCGCCGGCAGCTCATTCTCGACACGTCGCGCCGGCTGTTCATCCAGAATGGATTCCACGGAACGGGCGTGGCCCAGATCGCCGTCGCCTCCGGCATCAAGGTCGGCCAGATCTATCGCGATTTCTCCTCCAAGGAGGATATCATCGCGGCCATCGCCTTTCGCGACCTTTCGCAATTCCTCGACGAAGCCACGCTGCAACGCGCGATCGATGCCGGCGACATGGCGGCAATCCGCCAGTGGATCCTGGCTTTCGTAACCTATGACGAGGATGTCGAAGGCTATCGGCTGATGCCCGAGATCATGGCCGAATCCTCACGCAATCCCCGCGTCGCGCGCCTGCAGGAAGACATCAGCGCGAGCGTGAAGAGCGCGCTGGAGGCGGCGCTGGCGGCATGGGCGCCGGGTGCGGACCGAGAGGCCGCCCGCGCGGGACTGGCCGATCTTATCGTGACGCTCGGCGGCGGCCTGTGCCAATCGATCGTGATGGAGGCGCTGCGCGGGCGCGACTATCTTCCGCTGTGCGAACGGCTGCAATCGATTGTCAGCCGCGAACTCGATCTGATCCGCGACTCGGAAAGCTGACCACGCCTGTCGATCTAGCAACATCCCGTAGTATGAGAATTCCTGCGCACGCTTCGGCAGCCGACAAAAAATTTCGACGCTGATGTCGATTTTCGACTCCTTCGCTCGTCGTTCGAATGCCGCTCCCCAGGAGACGGCTTCAACGAGGAGGCAGGACGATGCGTGTGATGAGGTTCCCGAAAACCGCCGGCGACAAGGAAAGCGGCTCCTTCAATGCGGCATGGAAAAGGACGGCGAGATCGCTGGGCAAGCTCGCGCTCAGGCTGATGGTCACCGCGCCGGCCTTGTTCGCGGTATCCGCCGGCAGCGCAGCGGATCAGGCCGCACCCTATCCCCGCATGGCCCCGGTCGGCGCCTATCTCATGGACCGCGACCAGGAAATCGCGCTGGCGAGAAGCGCCGCGCCCGAGTCCATTTCCAGGGATGCCACCATCCTGGTCCTGACCCGCACCGGCTATGAAACCGCCATCGCGGGTAGCAACGGTTTTGTCTGTATGGTGTCCCGCAGTTTCAGTGGCGCGCCGGATTGGCCCGAACGTTGGAACCCGAAGATCCGCGCCGCCGAATGCCAGAATCCGCAGGCGGCCAGATCGATAGCGCCACTCGCCAAACTCCGCACCGCCATGACGCTCGCCGGACGGACGGATGCGGAGATCATGGAACGCATCAAGACCGCACTGCGCACCAAGGAGATCCCGCCGCTGGCGCCGGGCGCGATGTCGTACATGATGTCGAAATCCTCTTATCTCTCCGATGATGGCGACCATGACATGGCGCACGTCATGTTCTTCATCCCGTTCAAGGATGGCGCCAATTGGGGCGCCAACGCGCCGGGATCGCCGGTTTTCGGAGGGAGTTACTGGTTCGCGACCCCCGATCATGCAGCCGAAACCGCTACTCTCCCGCCTTTGTCGGTGCTCCTGCTGGGAGTCTGCAGCTGGTCCGACGGCACGCCCGCGCCGACGCATCAGATGTAGGAGCGCCTCGACGAACGCCGCTGCCACGCCAGGCAGCCAGCGGCGTCGGTTCGTCATGGCGGACGGTTTGAGCATCTCATGGCCGCTCGGTTTCTGAGAGGTGTTTCGTCGCCCAATTGGTTTCGCTCAGGCACGCAAGCGGCAGCCCGGCACTCCAAAAGGCTGGAGCGACGGGTGATCGAGAAGATCCACGTTCGGCCTTAGATGTCGACGGGCAATGCCGTCATGTTCGTGCTGGAGGAATCCCCGTCTGCCAATCCTTTCCGATCATCTCCTGCAGAAGATCGACCAGATCATCGCGGTCTTTCTCGCTCCAATCCTGGAAATGGCCCTCCATCCATTGCCGTCGGATTGCTTTGACTTTGGCCATTATGGCGGACCCTTGGTCGCTGAGATGGAGGCGGCGTGCCCGGCTATCGACCGGGTCGGGCGTTCGAACAATCAATCCCAGTTTTTCCAGCTTCACGACTTGCCGACTGACGGTCGAATGATCCCGGCCAACCAAATTGCTCATTTCGGCAACGTTGATACCGGGGCTCATCGCAACCCGCGCCAGCAGCGGGAACAGCGCGCGGTCAAGCTTCACGCCGGCTGCGGACAGCAGCCGTGAATCGATATCGAGACGATTAACCAGATCGGCGACAGCTATCAAAGAGCGATAAAGGCGATCGGACCAGTGCATATATATGCACTATGCATATTTCTCTTGTGAGGCAAGACGGAGTCCGGTAGCAGCGTGATATATGCAAAATGCATATATATGGAGCTTCACATGACGCAGGTTCTCATCGTCGGTGCGGGCGCTACAGGCCTGACGCTAGCCATCGAATTGCTTCGCCGCGGCATCGCGGTCCGAATCGTCGATATTGCCGAAGAGCATTTTTCGGGGTCTCGGGGAAAAGGAATCCAGCCGCGTTCGATAGAGCTTCTCGATCTTGCCGATCTGGCTGACGAAGTCATGGCGAACGCCACGCCGTATCCTTTCATAAAGCTTCATTTTGGCCCGATAGCGATCAAGGCGTGGTCGCTGGGTACGCGTGATCCTGCCACCGAAGACCGGCCCTATCCGAACCTGATGATGCTCGCTCAGTGGCGTACGGAGGAAATCCTTCGTTCAAAGGTTCAAACGCTTGGAGGAAGGGTTGAACTGGGTGCCGGGATAGTAGCGCTTGCGCAGACCGCCAACGATGTGAAGGCGACTCTGACGACCGGTGAAACGATACGCGCCGATTATGTGGTCGGCTGCGATGGCGGACGTAGCGCGACCCGAAAACTGCTCGGCCTGAAACTGGTCGGCTCGAATGTCGATGCAAAGACGAGCATCGTCGCGGATTTGGAGATTGACGATCTCGATCCTGAATTCTGGCACGCATATCCTCTGTGGCGCGGGGGCCTCCACACGCTGGCGCCGCTTCCGGGAGGCGAACTCTTTCAATTGCAGGCCCCCGAATCGATCGCACGAGATGGGCTTCAGGCCGGCGTATCGCGCATGTCAGGCAGGAATGTGCGCAACGTGGTCTGGCAATCCCGCTACAGCCACCAGACGCGCATCGCGGAGCGTTATCGGGTGGGGCGCGTCTTCATCGCCGGCGACGCCGCGCACCTTCATCCGCCATCAGGGGCGCAAGGCCTCAATACCGGGATGCAGGACGCGTACAATCTTGGGTGGAAGTTGGTCTCGGCTATCCGGACCGGAGACCCGGCGATTCTCGATACCTACGAAGCCGAGCGTTTGCCGGTAGCTGCAGCCATGTTGAAGCTAACCAGAGAGCTGCATTCGACCGTTTCGAAATCGCGAGGCGATCTTACGAACCAACTGGGATTAAGCTATCATGGCGGGCAGCTCGCTCAGGGCGCGCCGTCGGGCACACTAAGGCCGGGCGATCGCATTCCCGATCAAAGACTGGCGGATGGCCGACGCCTGTACGAAGCCATGCGTCATGGTGGCGCCACGCAAATCATGCGCCCCGCTGCCGATCATATTCATGTCCGCCCCGACGCCTACATCGCAGGTTTCGGCAAAGTCGAGGAAACCCGGTATCACGGCCATTTGGTCACCCAGGTAGAGGCAATGGGCTAGCCAGTCTTATGTCTCTTTCTAGCTCATTGAAATATCTGCAGCAATTCGTCCGGGAATGAGTACGCACCTGGGATGGTATGGGTAGTAATTGGTTGACCCCAAGACGTGCCGTTGTGGCCTTTCTCGTGCGGCAAAGAGCGCCCCAAATCGGACACGTCCCGACCAGCAGCCCCCGTTGCGGCCCCCAGCCCACGCCGCTAAGCCGCGCGCATGTCGCATGGCGCCCCACTCACGCTCTACAACAGCCTGTCGCGCTCGCTCGAGCGTTTCGAGCCGATCGATCCCGCGAACGTGCGCGTCTATTCGTGCGGCCCGACGGTCTACAATTACGCGCATATCGGCAATCTGCGCGCTTATGTGTTCACCGATACGCTCAGCCGCGTGCTGACGTGGAAAGGCTACCCGCTCACTCACGTCATCAACATCACCGATGTCGGCCATCTGACCAGCGACGCCGATGCCGGCGACGACAAGATGGAAGCCGCGGCGCGCAAGAACGCGACCAGCATCTGGGATATCGCCGCGCATTACACCGCGGCGTTCAAGCAGAACCTCAAGGACCTCAACATCCGCGAGCCGTCGCGTTGGTCGGTCGCCACCGATCACATCCAGGAGATGATCGCGTTCGGCGAGAAGATCGCCCCCAAACATTGCTATCAGCTCGATAGCGGCCTCTATTTCGACGTCTCGACCGTGCCCGATTACGGCCGGCTGGCGGGCGCGCAGGACGACGTCCGCGAAGGCCGGATCGACACGGTCGAGGGCAAGCGCCACCCGCAGGACTTCGCCATCTGGCGCGCGTCGGCGCCCGGCGAGAACCGTCAGATGGAATGGGATTCGCCCTGGGGCCGCGGCGCGCCGGGCTGGCACCTCGAATGTTCGGTGATGAGCGAGAAGTATCTCGGCTCGCCGTTCGACATCCATACCGGCGGGATCGACCATCGCGAGATCCACCATCCCAACGAGATCGCGCAGAACCAGGCATTCTGCGACTGCCCGGAGCAGCCAGACTTCACCGGCGCGCGCTGGTGGATGCACAACAACTTCCTGGTCGAGCGTGCCGGCAAGATGTCCAAGTCGTCAGGCGATTTCCGCACCTTGCAAAAGCTGATCGACGCCGGCGTCCACCCGCTCGCCTATCGCCTGATGTGCCTGTCGGCGCATTACCGGTCGGAACTAGAATTCAGCGAGGAGAATCTCTCGGCCGCGCTCACCAGGCTCAAGCGCCTGGCGATCACCGTCGCCCAGCTTCGCGACCGCCCGCCCGCGCCCTCGGCCGGGTCGGCGCTGGCCTATCGCGAGCGGCTCGACGAGGCGGTGTCGGACGACCTCAACACGCCCAAGGCTTTGGTCGTGCTCGACGAATTGCTCGCCGACAAGAAAATCGCGCCGGCCGATCGCCTCGCCGCGCTCGCCGATTTCGATGCGGTGCTGGGGCTCGACCTTGCCGGGCTCAGGCGCGAGGACCTGCGCGTGCGCCCAGCGAGCGCGACCTTGACCGACGCCGATATCGCCGCGCGGCTCGCCGAGCGGCGCGAGGCGCGCGCGGCCAAGGACTTCGCGCGCTCCGACGCGATCCGCGACGAGCTCGCCGCACAAGGGGTAGAGGTGATGGACGGCGATCCGCTGGGCTGGGACTGGCGACCCACGCTCGCTTGAAAGCCCGCGTCAGGCGGCTAAGCTCGCTCTCCGGACAATCAGAATCGGGGATGGACGATGCGGGGACGCGTGCTGGGGTGGGACAATAATGTCAGCCAGGGGCAGATTTCGGGCGAGGACGGGCAACGTTACACCTTCGCGCGGCCCGACTGGCGCGAAAGCTATTGGCCCGCGCGCGGGCAAGTCGTCGATTTCGAGGCCAATACCGACCGTGCCGGCAATATCTATGTGCTGCAAGGCTCGGGTGTCGCCGGGATAGGCTCCAAGGACAAGGTCGCGGCGGCGCTACTTGCCTTTTTCCTCGGCTGTTTCGGCGCGCACAAATTCTACCTCAACAAGACCGGCGCGGCGGTGACCATGCTGTTGTGCGGGACGATCGGCTGGCTGCTCGTCCTGCCCGGCCTGATCACCGCGATCATCGCGTTCGTCGAATTCATCATCTATCTCGTGATCGACGATGCCGAGTTCCAGCGGCGCTATGTCCAGGGCAATCAATCATGGTTCTGAAGGCGTGAAAGCTCTCCTGCCTGCACTGGCGCGCCCCCTGCTCGAACCGCACCTGCCGCCGGGGCTGGAGACAGCGTGGTTCGCCTCGCCGGCCGAAGCCAATGCGATGATCGTCGATGCCGACATTGCCTGGGTCGACATGCAGCCGACCAGCCTGACCGCCGAAGCGATCCACCATGGCAAGCGGCTGAAATGGGTATCGACCATCTATGCCGGACTCGACGCCTTTCCGCTCGATTTGATGCGCGAGCGCGGCACGATGCTGACCAACGGCGTCGGCATCAATGCGCTCGCGGTCGCCGAATATGCCGTGATGGGCGTGCTGGTCGCCGCCAAGCGTTTTGACGAGGTGGTCCGCGCGCATGACCGGCACGAATGGCCGAAGGACGCTCCCGGCAAGGTCGAATTGTTCGAAACCACCGCGTTGATCGTCGGCATGGGCGCGATCGGCAAATTGATCGCGACGCGGCTGGAGGCGTTCGGCGTCGAGGTCACCGGCGTTACGCGATCGGGCCGCGACGGCACGCTCACGTCCGACCAATGGCAGGAACGGCTCGGCAATTTCGACTGGGTGATCCTCGCCGCGCCCTCGACCGACGAGACCAAGGCGATGGTCGGCGCCGCCGAACTCGCGCGGATGAAGCCCTCGGCCTGGCTGATCAATATCGCGCGCGGCGACATGATCGATGAAGTGGCCCTGCTAGCCGCGCTCCACGGGCGGAAGATCGCCGGGGCGTTCCTCGATCCAACGCACCCCGAGCCGCTGCCCGCCGATCACCCTTTATGGTCGGCGCCCAATTGCGTGGTCACGATGCATTTGTCGGGCCGCAGCCAGACCAAGATGTTCCCGCGCGCCGCGGCCTTGTTCCTGCGCAACCTCGACGCGTTCGTGAACGATCGGCCGATGGAGAATGTGGTGGATCTGGTACTGGGCTATTGAGCTGCCAATATGCCTTCTTCGGTCGCGCCACCCGATCCCGACGGGCGCCCCTATGCCCGGTCTCGGATGATTTCGACGACCCGGACATAACCGTACAGCGCGATCGCGATCACGCAGGGCCAGACCGGCAGGAGGTAGCGCGTCTCCATCGAAGACCCGCCCACGAAAAGGTTCAGCACCACAAGCTCCAACGTCCGCCCGATGACCGCCAGCCCGCAAAGAACCAGCAACAGTCGAAAATCCGTCAGCACTAGGCGGCGATGCGCGAACAGCGATCGTCGAAGTGAGCGGAGTCCAAGAACGCCGCCGATGCCCGCGATCAGTAGGATCACGAGCTTGCACCCGAGCACGACGATCGCAACGCCGGGCATGCGGTCGCGCGTGTGCAGCACGGACTTGATCGCCGCTCCGCCGTCACGGTTGGGCCAAAGGGTGAGGACACGGATCGCTGGAGCCAAAACCCATTTCTGCATTGGCCGGGCGTGCGCCAGATCGTTGCTGACCTGCGCGAATGCGGCATCGACGTTTGCGTCGTAACCGAGGGCCTTCCAACGTTTCAGCGCGATATCCGCGATTTGACGATCGACATCGCTTGCAAATGCTCGCGCGGGAAAGGCCTTTACGTCGTAGCCGGACCAGCTGGCATCGTGCCCCTCGCCAAGAACGAATGTCGCGAATTCGTCTTGCGTGTAAATCCAGCTCCGCGTCCATTGATGATAGTGTGGCATGCTAAGGCTAGGGTTGTCGGACGAGTTGACGATTATATAGCGTGGATCGCCATGCGCGTGCATTTCGGCTGCCATGACTGCGGCGACCGGCGACGCCAGCCCGAGACACGTGACCAGGGCCAGTCGACCCAGTCGCGGAAAGCGCCCGATCCATAGCAGGACGAACGCGATCACCATCAACACAGCGATCAGCGCCAGCATGTCGATGCGCAACATCCCCGACACGCCCATCAGCAAGCCGCCCAGACCCGCCAACGCTAGCGGCCATCGACGGCCCGCTCGCGTCGCCGCCGTGAAGAAGCACAGACCGATGACGAACGTTGCCATCGTCAACGTGTCGGGAAATACCCAATTGACCCAACCGGCGGTAACAGGCTGAAGGAACAACAAGGCGATCATCCCAGCGCTGACCAACGATGACGTCCGTGCGGACCGTCGGAAGACATGAAACAAAACCAACAGCATTGCCGCGTCGGCGCAGAGTTGTATCAACTGGAACAATCCAGCGGCACGCGCCGTGTTTCCTCCGGCCTCAGCCGAGATGATGCCGTAGGAATCCGGTGGCCCGAACAACGCCATAACCGGGGCGACCAGGATAGATAGCGTCTTCGCCTGAAAGGTCGGATGCGCCAACTCTCCCGTACGAAGCATCGACTGAGCTGCCTGCAGATACAGCAAGGCGTCGGCGCGAACGATCGGCTGACCGGACATGAAGAATATTATTCGGCCGAATAAGAGGATTATGACGAACAACCACAACGCGTTTTTTTTGGTCATTCCATCCTCGATGGTTCGGGCGAACTGCGGTCAACACCTCGAAACGGCCAATGTCGCAGCGCCTCGTCAGGCAGCAACCGCGCTCACTCTTTGCGTCAGATTTTGCGGCCGATCACCACACACGAGATCGACAAATCGCGGCGCTGCGCCTTTTCCAACGTCGCGCCGGTTAGCGGTAGGAACACCGCCTGTTCGATCTCGAATCCCTGCGCCTCGACGAACGCGACAAACTCGCCGGTCGAACGCCACAGATAGATGTGATCGGGCGCGGGGCTGTTAATCGGAGCGTTGATGAAAATCCGTCCGCCCGGCTTGAGCGCCGCGTGCAACGACTGCAACGCACTATCTGGGCGTTCAAGATGCTCCAGCACTTCGCTGATCACCGCCATGTCGAATTCTTCGCTGCGCGACAGCACCCGCAGCACGTCCTGTTCGATGATCTCGATCTCGCGCGATACACCCAGCTTGGCGAGCGCGTGCCGCGTCTCCGCGATGCTCGAATCGGACACGTCCCAGGCTTCGAGCCGCGCGATGTTCGCCGATTGCGAGGCGAAATAGAGGAACAGGCCGTGGCCGGGGCCGACCTCGAGATAGCTCGCGCCCGCCGGCGCCCTGGCGAGGAATTCCTGGCGGAAATAGTCGAACGCCTTGGCGTGCGGTTCCCAGATGATCTGCGAAATGAGGATGCCGCGCACATAGCGGCGCATGATGTCCGGGTTCGAATAGACCTCGCGATAGACTTCATCGAAATCCGACAGGCGATATTCCTTGTGCCGCGCGAAATGGATTTCCTCGTCGACAAAGGCTTCGCACATCCAGCGATAGCATTCGCAATATTCGGTCAACTGGTCGCCGATATCCTTGAGCGCGAGCGCCGACAATTGGTCGATCCGCTCTTCCAGGCCGGGGTCGATCGTGCGGAAGCGGGCTCGGACATATTTTTCATGCTCGGGCCAGGTGTCGAGCAGCACCGAGACGATCTGCGTCGTAGCCGGATAAGGCTGCAGCGAGGCTAGTAAGGCATCTCGCGTCGGCAAGTCGATTTGCGCATTCAAAAGCCGTTCCTTTCCATCGCTCAGGCAGCGGCCGGTCTCATCGCCTGCTGCTGCGTTGGACGCAAGGCCTATAGGGTGCGCAACCACCCTCTGGGCATTTTGTGCGGCATTGCATCGACTGCCTTTGCCAGATACGGAGCGACCCGGCTCAGTAACCAGTGGCCAGACAGTTTTTTGACGAGGTTTCTATTGGTTCGGCGCTCGGTCACTGACGTGTCGGGCAAGCGGGCAGAAACAGCTAAACGGGGGTGCGCGTGTTGACCGACGAAGAGATTCTGTCTCGGATTACTAACGTGGTGCGCGATCAACTCGACGACGATGAGCTCACGCTAACCCCGACGACCGAAGCGAACAGCGTCGACGGCTGGGACAGTCTGGCGCACGTCCGCATCATGATCGCGGTCGAGGAGGAATTCGGCGTGCGCTTCCAGACATCGGAGATCACCTCGCTGAAGAATGTCGGCGGGCTGGTCGCGCTGGTCCGTTCCAAACTCTGACGCACAGAACAAAAACCGGAAGCTAGAGTCTCGCGGATGTTCGTCCCCTGGCACATGCCATGGTTGCCCAATGCTCCCGAGGATTTCCGGGCGCGGCTGAAAGCTGTGCCGTCCCTTGCCGAAGGGCACGGCGCCGCGCTGGCGCAACTCGCGCTGCACCGCCTCAATTCGACCCAGGCTCGCGCCTTCGCCAAGACGATGCGCGGCCTGACAGCGGGGGACATCTCGCTTGCCCCGCTTGCGCCATTCCGGCTGGCGGTGCTGTCATCGGCGACGTTCGACACGATCGAGGACGCGCTCGCCGCCGCGGGTGCCCGGCACGGCGTCGCGCTCGACCTGGCGGTGGCCGAATACGACCAGATCATCCAGACAGCGTTCAATCCCGGCGCAGAGGTCTTTGCGATCAGGCCCGACGCCGTCTTCGTGCATTTCGATCATCGCTGGCTTGCCCTGGACCGGTTCAGCGCTGATCCTGCCGGCACCGTCGACGCGGCCCTCGATCACATCGCGATGGTGCTGCGCGCGCTCGCCGAGGCGCCGGGTGCGCAGATCATCGTGAGCAACATCGCCACCCCTCCAGGCGGCCTGTTCGGTAGCATCGACTGCGCGGTGGCCGGGACCCAGCGCGCACAGATCGCGGCGTTTAACCGCGGATTGCGCGATCTGGCGTTGGAGATGGGTGCGCTGATCGCCGATGTCGCGGGACTGGCCGAACAGGTCGGTACGGCGACCTGGTTCGATCCGGTGATGTGGAACCTCTACAAGCTGCCGATAGCGCCAGATTGCGCCCCGCTGTTCGCGGACATGGTGGCACGAATGGTCGGCGCATTGCGCGGCAAGGCGCGCAAATGCCTGGTGCTCGATTGCGACAATACCTTGTGGGGCGGCGTGATCGGCGACGATGGGATAGAGAACATCCTGATCGGCGCAGGCAACCCGGAGGGCGAGAGCTTCCTGACGGTGCAGCAACTCGCGCTCGACCTGAAAGAGCGCGGCATCATCCTGGCGGTGTGCTCCAAGAATTTCGACGAGACCGCGCGCCAGCCGTTTCGCGAGCATGCCGACATGCTCCTGCGTGAAAGCGATATCGCGGTGTTCCAAGCCAATTGGACGGACAAGCCGAGTAACCTCGAGGCGATCGCCGCGACGCTCGAGATCGGGCTCGATGCGCTGGTGTTCCTCGACGACAACAGCGCCGAACGAGCCCAGGTGCGCGCGGCATTGCCAATGGTGGCAGTGCCCGAGCTGCCCGCCGATCCCGCCTATTATCCGCTGTATCTCACCAGCGCCGGTTATTTCGAGGCGCTTGCCTATTCGATCGAGGACGGCGCGCGGGTCGACAGCTACATCGCCAATGCGCAACGCGCCGAGGTCAAGCAACAGTCGCGTGACCTGGGCGATTACCTCCGCGCGCTCGACATGACGCTGACCGCGCAGCCGTTCGACGCTCAGGGCCGCGCGCGCATTTCGCAGCTGATCAACAAGTCGAACCAGTTCAACCTGACGACGCGGCGTTATTCCGAAGCCGGGGTGCGCGCGGTCGAGGCCGAGGCCGACACGCTGACGCTGCAAGTCCGGCTGAAGGACAAGTTCAGCGATTTCGGGATGATCGGCGTGGTGATCGCCCGCCCCCATGCCGACGATCCGGACGCGCTCGACGTCGATACCTGGCTGATGAGTTGCCGCGTGCTCGGCCGCCGGGTCGAGGAGGCCATGCTCGAGGCCGTAGTCGAGCGGGCACGCGAGGCCGGCAAATCAAGGCTCTACGCGCGCTATCTGCCGACGGCCAAGAACGGTATGGTGCGCACCTTGTTCGACACGCTGGGTCTCGAGCTGACCAGTGAGGAGGCAGACGGCGAACGCCGCTACCGGCTCGACTTGACCGGCTATACCGCGCCCGACCTTCCCTTTTCGCGCGAGCAAACCGCCCTGTGAGTCTGGTCCACCCAGCCTTGCTGTTCATGTGCCTGCCGATCTTCCTGATCGTGTTCGCGGCAGCAGGACGGCTATGGGGCAGTCGCGGCGCGCTTACCGTGCTCACCGCGGCGTCGCTGCTGTTCGGCGCTACTCAGGGCATTGCCTTCCTGGTGGTGATCGTCGCGAGTGCGCTGGTCAATTACGCGCTGCTAATGGTGATCGTGCGGTCGGATCGACCTGCTTCGGTCAGGCTCGCGCTGTACACCGGTATCGCCGCCAACATCGGACTGCTCGCGCTGGCCAAATATTCGGTCTGGCTGGGGTGGATTCCGGTCATCGGCACCGCGTCGCTGTCGCTCGCCGCGCTGATCCCGACGACCTTGTCGTTCCTCACCTTCCAGCGATCGGTCGCCTTGCTCGACGGGTTCAGCGCGCGCGGCGCGGTGGCGACCGACCTGCAGAAGCCGCGCGCCGGCGAGGCGCTGTCGCCGGCCAACCCCCCGCTCCGCTTCTTCGCCTTCGCGTCGATGTTCCCCAATCTGCTGATCGGCCCGATCGCTTATCTGGTCGAGGTCGTTCCGCAATTCGCCCGCTCGTCGTTCGGGCGGATCCGCCCGATCGATCTGTCGATCGGGCTGACGTTGCTCGCGATCGGCCTGGTCAAGAAGTTCTATTTTGCCGACATCATCGGTCGCGACTGGGTCGACCCGGTGTTCGCCGACGTCGCTGCCCATGGCGCCACCGGGGGACTGCGCGCGATCGAGGCGATGGTCGCCTATTACGTCCAGCTCTATTTCGATTTTTCGGGCTATTCGGACATGGCGCTGGGCGTCGCGCGGATGATGGGCATCACCCTGCCGATCAATTTCGATTCGCCGTCGCGCGCGACCGGGATCGTCGATTTCTACCGTCGCTGGCATATCACGCTGACCCGCGTGATCGCGCGTTTCCTGTTTTCCCCACTGTCGATCGCCGGCACGCGTTATGCCGCGCGCAAACGCTGGCGCGGCGCCCGCGCCCAGGCGGTCTCGCTATGGTTGCCGCTGATCGTGAACTTCATCGTCATCGGGCTGTGGCACGGCCCCCGCCTGACCTACGTGCTGTTCGGGACGATCCACGGCCTCTGGTACATTCTGGAGACCGAAGTTCGCGGCACCAAATGGTGGAAGAAGCGGCGCAAGACGATCGCCGAGCCGATCCGGATGCTGGGCGGCATGGCGCTGACGATTCCGCTGCTGATCCTGACGTTCGCATTGTTCCGGTCGGCGACCCTGGCGGACTTCGGCCACCTTCTCGGCAGCCTGGGCAATCCCGCCCAGCCCGGCGTCGACCTGCCCTCGACCTGGAAATTCGCTCAGCTGGGCCTGGCCTATGCGATCGTGATGTTCGGCCCCAATGCCTATGAAATGCTCGGCCGCTACCGCCCCGGAATCCGCTCGTACATTAACGTATCGATCACGCCGCGCCTCTTCGCGTTCCGCTGGCGCCCGACCTTGTTCTGGGGATTGTTGGTCTGCGCGGCGATCGCGGCGGTCATCGGCAAGATGTCGGCAGTGACACCCTTCGCCTATCAGGTGTTCTGATGCGGGCGATCATCGACCGGCTGGTGTCGGCGATCCGGCGGACGATCTACGGAGCACCGCGACGGCAGGGCGCCCACAGGTTCATCATCGCCCAAGCGAATAACCGATTATTCCTGCCGGTCGTCGTGTTGCCGGTGCTGTACGGTATCGGCCTTTGCGCCATCCTGATGCTGGTCGATCCCTATGACCTACGACCGTGGGGATTGTCCCCGCGACTGACTCGTCAAAGCTATCCGACGATCGAGAAGGTCAATCTGGTTCGCGTGTACGTGAACACGCCGCACGACTTGATCCTGCTCGGCAGTTCGACGGCCATGCCATTCACCGAGGAGCAACTCGACGCCGCATTCGGCTACAAGTCATCGGTCAATCTGTCGTACGAGGCCCTGATGCCGCCAGATGCGAGCAGGGTCCTGACCGCTGCGGTGGATACGCCCGGCCTGAAGCGGTTGATGATCGGCATCGACTATGTCCAGATGCGCGCCGACGACAAGATGGAATACCTTGGCCGCGGAGCGATCGCGTCGCTCACCAATCAATGGTTCGACATGCCGGACTTCACGCTTCCCGTGGTCCGCGCCAGCCTGCATCGCTTGAAAGGGGACAATTTCGACGTGCCTGAGTGGCGCCCGGAGGTCGATAAACTATACGACGCTCCCGCGGTGACCACCCGCCCGGACATCATGGCGATGCTCGACGATTCGGTCGCCCATCCCGATCCCGCCATCTTCGAACCGGCGCCCGTCAGAACGTGCTCGTCTTATCCCTTCATCGACCGAGTATTGCTGCCGGTCGGGCGAGCGGCGATGATCCGCAAGATCCATGTCGACCTGCTGTTCCCGCCGGTACCGTTCCAATCCTATTACAACTGGCAAAAACACCCCTATTCACAATATTATCCGAGTTGGGGGACCGGGTCGCATTACCGTCAGTTGGTCGATTTCTATCAATGTGTCGTGGAGGCGGTCGCGGCCAACGGCCTGCCCAATGTCACTGCCCACGCGCTGGATGCCGACCCGCGACTGACGCAGATCACCGACTTTCGGGACACAATCCACCTGACCCGCCCCGACGCATTGCGGCGAGCGCTATCGGCCATTCGCAATGGCGATGACGTCGTCACACCGACGACCTTCGCGACCTACCGCAAGGCAATGGACCAGGGCGTTGCGAATGCTCGCTCCTGGCGTTGGTCACCCGTCAAATGACGCCGGGCACGTTTGGATGGCTCCGCGATAGCGTGCGACGATCGCTATACGGCGGTCCGCACGGCTGCTCGCAAATCGCGTCTCGTCGTCGAATACGCGGTCGCTGGCTGTTTCTGTCGCTCGCAATGTTGCCGGTCCTTTATGGTATGGCGCTATGCGCATTGTTGATGATCGTCGACCCCTACGATCTCAGGCCATGGGGTCTCTCGCCAATCCTAGTCGATGCGGAATATCCACCCGACAAGACCGTGAATCTGATCCGCGTCGTCGCCCGACAACCGCATGACCTGGTCATGTTCGGCGGATCGACCACGATGCCGTTCACCGCACCACGGCTGAACGCGGTGTTCGGTTCGAAGTCGGCGGTCAACCTGTCGTACATGGCGCCGATGCCCACCGACACGGCACCCGTCCTGCTTCGGCTGGTCGAGACGCCTGGTCTCAAACGACTGATCGTCGCAGTCGATTTCAGCGAGATGCGGCGCGATGGCGATACTTTCTATCTGGGCGGAAGCGCGGTGACGTCGTTGCGCGCCCATTGGTACGACATGCCGGACTTCACCCGCCCGGTGGCGCGTGCCAGTCTCAACCGGCTATGGGGCCGCGCGTTCGACATTCCTGGCTGGCGCGGTGAAGTGACCGCCTTGGTCGATGCGCCCTCGGTGACCACGCATACCGACTATATGGCACTGCTGAACGACGCTGTATCACATCCGGACCCCGCTATGGACGCGCAAGCGTCCGCGATTGCCTGTGCGGCCTACCCCTATCTTACGCAGGTCTTGCTGCCGGTTGGCCGTGCCGCGCTCCAGCGCGGCGTCCACATCGACATCGTGTTCCCACCGATCCCCTTCCAGACCTATTACAACTGGCAAAAAAATCATCTCGAGTTCAGCAGCTGGGAAAAGGGCGCGCATCACCGACAATTGGTCGGTTTCTACGGCTGCATTGTAAAAACCATCGCCGCGGCACACTTGGCTAACGTCACCGTCCACGCGACTGATACCGACCGCCGCCTAACCGATCTCGCCGACTATCGCGATACGGTGCACCTGACGAAGAGCGCCACGCTGACGGCGATGCTCCAGGATATCCGGGACCGTACCACGGTCGTAACCCCGGAAAGCCTCGACGCCTTCGGCCGGTTGATCGACGAAGGCATCGCGGACGTACGGACTTGGCGTTGGTCCGATCGACGCTCCTCCCCACCTCGCTAATCGCCCTCGGCGGCGCTGCTGTCGAACCGGATCTCAGCCAGCGGGCGCGTCCGCACGCCTCGCCACCTTCCCGAATGCGTCTAGAATGGTGGGTATCAGCGCCTCGGGCAAATTGTGACCCGTTCCCGGCACCTCGGTGATCTGGGCGGTCGCCGTTCGACACTACCGCGGCGAGCTGGCGACCGACCCCGGCGGGATAGAACATGCGATCGAAATCGCGTTCGACCCGTTGGCGAAGGGCGTCTTCCGCAACCGGGTAGCCCGGGCTGCCGATCACCTGTTCGCCCCTGATCCCATGCGCGACCATCGCCTCGCGATCGCCGCCGGTCGGCCGCGTCGTCAGTACCGCCATCGCCTCGGGCTTCGATGGCGGCAGATTGGGATTTCCGGTCGACGACATGATCGAGGTCAGCGACATTACCCGGTCGGGATATTGCGCCGCGACCAATTGTGCGATCATCCCGCCCATTGACGCGCCCATGATGTGCGCGCGGCTTATGTCGAGTGCGTCGAGCAGCCCGACCGCGTCGGCCGCCATGTCGTTGAGCGTATAGGGCACGTCAGGCTTCTGTCCGGCCATCAGCGCTCCGACCAGCGCGGGGATTTCGGGCACCGGCGCGCCGTCGAACTTGCTCGACAGGCCGATGTCGCGTTTGTCGTAACGAATCACAAAATAGCCACGGGCGGCAAGTTGCTCGACGAACGGCAGCGGCCAACGAGTCAGCTGCGCCGCCAGCCCCATGATCAGCAGCACCACTGGGTCAGTCGGCTGGCCAAAGGTCTCATATTCGATCTCGATGCCGTTCGCCTGGGCCTTCATCCGGATTTCCTCTCGTCGCTCAACGCCACCATATGCGCATCGATCACCGCGTCGATCGTCTTGTCGTCGACATGCAACTGGCCGTCGATGATCAACATGGCGAGACCGTGCGCCACCGACCAGGATTGCAGCGCGAAGATGCGCGGCTCCATTCCCGGCGGGGCGAGCTTCGCGGCATTCTCCATCAGGAAGCGCATCGCATTGTCGGGCGAATCGGCGAGCTCGACCACCTTGCCGGTCGGCGGGTTGGCGAAGATCAAGCGGAACAACGCCGTGTGGAGCAGCGCGAAACGGACATAGGCCGCCCCGGTCGCATTGAACCCCGCAACCCCGCCGCCCGCGGCGTCATAGGCGGTGTGCTGCACCTGGCTCAGCATATCCAGCCCTTGGGCGGCGAGCGCGGCCATCAACGCCGCCTTGTCGGGGAAATGGCGGTAGACCGCGGTCGCACTGACTCCGACGCCGCGCGCGACTTCGCGCAGCGACAGATTCTCGGCATCGCGCGCGGCGAGCAGGCGCAGCCCCTGGTCGATCAGCGCCGCACGCAGATCGCCGTGATGATAGGAGGCTTTGACCTTCACCCCCCGCCTCGCCAATTCAGGTCCCAAAACATGTTGACACTGTTACCATAGCTTTTATGTTTACACCATAAACATCGAGTCGGAGACCAGTCATGGCGAGCGTGATCGAAAATGCAATCCGCGGAACCGTCACCAAGGGCATCGAGGTAATGGCCGAGTTCAACCGCAAGCGCATGCCCGATCAGGATCACCCCTTCCTGACCGGCATCCATCGACCGATGGACGGCGAGATCACGCTGGAGGATCTGACCGTCACCGGGACGATCCCGGCAGAACTCGACGGCCGCTATCTGCGCATCGGGCCGAACCCGGCGAAGCCCGAGGCAAAGGGCTATCACTGGTTCACTGGCGACGGGATGGTGCACGGCATCGCGCTCCGGGAGGGCAAGGCGCTGTGGTATCGCAACCGCTGGATCCGATCGAAGACGGTCGAGGCGGAGACCGGCATGAAGCACGCACCGGGGCCGCGCCATGGCGGGTTCGACACGGTCAATACCAACGTGCTCGGCATCGCCGGCCGCACCTGGGCCCTGGTCGAGGCGGGAAGCTATCCGGTCGAACTCGCCGACACGCTGGACGAACAGACCTATAATCCGTTCGACGACACGTTGACGGGCAGCTTCACCGCGCACCCGCATCTCGACCCCAAGACGGGCGAACATCATGCCGTCTGTTACGAAGCGATGGATCCGGAGACGGTGCGTCACGTAGTATTGTCCCCCAACGGCAAGGTGACGCGTGAGCTGGCCATCAAGGTCAAGCACGGCCCGTCGATCCACGATTGCGCGATCACCGATCGCTATGCGCTGATCCTCGACCTGCCGGTCACCTTTTCGATGAAGTCGCTGATCGGCGGCCACAGCTTTCCCTATCGCTGGAACCCCGAACACCAGGCGCGGGTCGGCTTGCTGCCGCGTGCCGGGCAGGCGGAGGACATCGTCTGGGTCGATTGCCCGCAAACCTACATCTTCCACGTCGCCAATGCGTACGACACGCCCGACGGCAAGGTGGTGATGGACGCGTGCGTCTACGACACGATGTTCGCCGAGGCGACGGGCGGACCGTCGGGCAAGTCGCTGGGGCTGGAGCGCTGGACGATCGATCCGGTGGCGAAGACGGTCGAGCGCCGCACGATCGACGCTGCGCCGCAGGAATTTCCCCGTCCCGACGAGCGCTTTTTCGGTCAGCCCTATCGCTATGCCTACACGATGGCGCTGCCCGAGGGTGAATTCGCGATCAGCGCCACTAGGCTCTACAAGCACGATCTGGAAAGCGCGACGCGTGAAGTCCACGAGTTCGGCGATGGCCGCTATCCCGGCGAGTTCGTGTTCGTGCCGTGCGGCGACGATGCGCCCGAAGGCGACGGCTGGATGGTCGGGCTGGTCATCGACCTGCCGCAGGAGACGACCGATCTGGTGATCCTCGACGCGACGCGCTTCGCGGAGCCGCCGGTTGCCAGCATCCGCATCCCGCACCGCGTGCCGCCGGGTTTCCACGGCAATTGGGTGGCGAACGGGTAAGATACGCGGGCGCTGTTCCCGAACGGATTGGAAGCGGGGGCGGGTCTACGGATCCGCTCCATCTTCAAGGAACGAGAAAGGTCTCGCCGACAATCATTCGAGCTGAAGCCTGAATTTCCGCAGCAACCGCGCGAGCTCCGCGCGTTCGTTGCGATCGAGTCCGTCCACCGCCTGCTCAGCCGCGCTGAAATGGGAGGCGATCGCCTGGTCGATCAACCGCACGCCCCGGTCGGTGAGCATCGCCACGAGCGAGCGGCGGTCGGTCTCGTCCGGGGTCCGGGAGATCAATCCACGCTGTTCCAATCTGTTGAGACACGCCGTCATCGCGCCGGACGTCAGCAACACGGATTTCCGCAGCGCCGTGGGGCTCAAGCGATAAGGCGCACCCGACCGCCGCAGCGTGGCCAGCACGTCGAGTTCGGTATAGCCAATGCCGTGCTCCCGCAGCCGCTCGCCGGCCCGCGCCTGAAGCAGCCCGCCCAGATGCAGCAGGCGCCCGACCACCGCCATGGCCGATACGTCCAGATCCGGCCGCTCGCGCGCCCAATCACGAAGCAACTGGTCGACGATATCTTCGTCCGCGAGAGCGGGTACCTGCTCAGCCATAGGGAATAATCTTCATATCAAGTATCTTGACATAAAGATATATATTGGAGTGCAATCGACCGCAAGCCAGCTCCGGGGAACTGTCATGCGATCGATTCGAATGCTCGCCTTGTTAGCGTTGGCGCCGTTCCTTCAGGCGATGCCCGCTTCGGCGCAGCAGGCGACAAACGGTCGAATCGTGATCGAGCAGGGAAACGTGAAGCTCCCGAGCGGCGAGACGGTCCGCTATGAGATCGGCACGCTCTATGTGCCCGAGAATCGGAGCAAGCCGACGAGCCGCCGCATCGGCATCGGTTTCGCGCGGATCAAGGCACCGCATCCAACCGGCGCGCCGCCGATTTTCTGGCTTCCCGGCGGCCCTGGTCTGAGCGTGCTCGGCACTTTCACCGACAAGACCAAAGGCGCGCAGGGCCGCTTGCGGTCGTGGCTGACTTTCGGCGCGGCCGGCGACCTCGTCGTGCTCGAGCAGCGCGGCTATACCAGCCGCGGCGAGATGCTCGTCGAAACGGCCAACGCCTCCCCGCTCGACAAGCCGGCCTCGGTCCAGGCCGATACGCGCGCGATGAAGGCACTCGCCCGGCGGGCGGTCGCGCATAACCCCGACAAGGACCTGTCCGGCTACACGATCGACGCGTTCGCGGCGGATGTCGACGATCTGCGGCGGGCGCTCGGTTATGACAAGATCAGCCTGTTCGGCGGCAGTTTCGGCTCGCAATGGTCGCTCGCCGTCATGCGTTTCCATCCCGAAATCGTCGCCCGTGCCGTGCTCTCGTCGGTCGAACCGCTGAACAACGGGTTCGACATGCCGTCACACGTCTTCGCCGCGCTCCAACGCATCGCCTATGACGCCGACCGCGACCCCGGCCTGGCGCCTTATCTCCCCAATGGCGGGATGATGGCGGCGGTGCGCGCCCTGCACCAGCGCTTCGCCGCAGGGCCGCTCCGGGTGACTATCCGCGACGGTGCCGGCAAGGCGCGGACGGTCGTGCTCGGCGCGGAGGATCTGCAGCTCGCCCTGCTGGCGCATACCGATGAGGCGGAGCATTGGCCGGCTTTCATCCTGTCGCTTTATTATGGCCATTACGACGCATGGGCGCGCCAAACGATGGAAGACCGGCGCGCGGGACCGGTCAAACTGATCGGCCCGCTCGCGGACAGCAGCTTGGGCGTCACGGCGGATCGCGAGCACCAGATGCGCACCGACCCCGCGCTGGACCTGCTGGGCACCTGGAATTTCGAGGCGAACCTGGTGTCGGCGCCCGACTGGCCGACGCCCGACATGGGCGACGCGGTGCGGCGCCCGCTCGTGACTTCGATCCCCACCGTCTTCGTGCACGGCGACTGGGACACGTCGACACCGGTCGAGAACACGCTCGGCCTGCTGCCCTTTTTTCCCAATGGCCATGCCATCCTCGTGCACCGCGCCGGGCATGACGGCACCTTTTACCAGTTGCGCGAGAACCCCGCCGCCAAGCAGGCGATCTACGATTTCCTGCGCACCGGAGAAACGCAGGGGTTGCCGACCGAAGTGTCGCTGGCGGCGCCAAGGTTCGAAATCCCCGGCTTTGCGCCGCCGAAATAGGCGGCGACCTCCCTCCCCAGCCCGTTGGGATGAAATTGCCTTACCAGCGCCACGCCAGAGTGAACGCCGCCGCGCCGACGGTTCCCGCGCCGCGGGTCCATTGGTTGAGATAGCCGATCTCGAGGCCGACGCGTTTGGCCAGCGGCACGCCAAGCCCGAGAAAGTTGCGCGCGCGGTCGTACCCGCCGCGCTGCCCGGCGCCGCCTGCCAGATTGACGAAGCTCTCGTGAGTGGCGAGCAGCTTCAGCTTGCCGGTGACCGGCAGCGTCAGCCGCACGAACGGCCTGAGCCGCACGCCCGTCCCGCTCGATCCGTCGCGCCAGCGCTCTTCGACCCGCAGCCGCGCGCCGACACCGACGGGACCGATCGTCGCGAGACGATCTACGCTGAGATCCTGGCGCACGCGCTGCTCGATCGTCACGCGACCGCCACGATAAACGATGTCGCGGACATAGCCCGCCGCCAAAGTCGCACGGTCGAAGCGAAACCCGAGCATCGCGATATTCTCGCTCTCGTAAAGGCCACCCTCCCCGTCGCGGCCGAAGCGTTCGGTAGTCTCGACACCCAGTTCCACCCGTCCGGCGACCGGACCTCGAGCATTGGCGTCGAGCCACAGCTGGGCGTCATCGGCCTCGGCGGCCGACGGCAGCACCAGCAAGAAGCCTCCGATCGCTACATGACATTTCCATGACATTTTTGTGTCATGGCAGAAGTGGCCGTCCTATGCATCCTTCTTGTTGGGCCCACGCAATCAGGCCGCGGCCGCGATCCTCAAGCCCTGAGCCGAGAATGATCGGAAGGTGATCGACCAGCGGGTCTGATCGATCGGCGCGATGCTGTGCTCCCAATCGTGCCGAACCTCTCCCGACAAATGGTAGAGCCCGCGTGGCTCGAGCGGCACGTTGACCCGGCGCCAGCGCTCGCCTTGCTTGCGGCGAAAACGCATCGTAGCCGGCGCGCCGAGTGAAATGCCGACGACCTGATCGTAGATCGGGCGGTCGCGATGCCAGCCGATCCCGGCGCCAGGATCGTAGCGCAACAGCAGCGCCTGGACGAGCGCGTCGGGCGCCGTTCCTGCCGCGACCGCGGCGCGATCGCGGATCGGCAGCAGCCAGTCGGGCATAGGGTCGCCGCGCCCGAGCTCGCCCGACTGGAAGTCATATTGCCAGCCGAAACTGTGGGTGAGGCGCTTGCCGATCCATTGCTGGAAGCGGAACGGGGTGAGCTCAATGGAATCGATCGCCGCGATCAGCACGCGCTCCCCGGCGGGCGTCAGAACGTCGGGTCGGGTGCCCAGACCGGACACCGCCGGTGTATCGAACAGATCGGCGATCACGCATCCGATATGTGAACAATCGGGGAACATGCAAGACGTCAGGGGATACGTGCGCTGGCGACACGCTTACGAAACCGGGTGAGCTGGTCCGGGAACGTAAGGCACGTCCTTGAGGTAATCGAGCATTTCGCGAATGCGGTCGATATCTTGGCTCTGTTCATCGGGCCGGACCTCGAACAAAGATCCCAGAACCTCTCTAAGCCACGCCATAATGTCTACTCCATTAGGTACCGTCCGGCCCTAACTGGGAGAACGTGGTTAACATGCGGTGACCGGCGAACCTCTGTCCTCCTCATATTGGAAGAAGGCCGCAAAGCCGCGCGATCAGCGTGATCGACTTTTCCTTTGTTGCGGCATTGGGCGTTTCGGCGCATGGGACTTGCCTGTTTTACCCGTAAAGTGAAGTGACGATGATGGCCGCCAAATGGGCCCCCGATAGCTGGACCTCTCACGAAGCGCGCCAGTTGCCCAATTATCCCGACGCCGCGGCACTCGCCGCCGCAACGAAGCAGCTGACCAGCTATCCGCCGCTGGTCTTTGCCGGAGAGGCGCGCAATCTGACGACCGATCTCGCGCGCGTCGTCGAGGGCAAGGCGTTCCTGCTCCAGGGCGGCGATTGCGCCGAGAGCTTCGCCGAATTCCACCCCAACAACATCCGCGAT
>NZ_BCYX01000019.1 GCF_001598415.1 Sphingomonas mali NBRC 15500 | reverse complement strand
AGGCCTGGCTCGACCAGGTGCTCCGATTCGGCTGGCGCGCCGAGCCACTCGGCCGTCCGCGCACCATCGACGGGATGACGCTCGGCGCGCTCCGGATCGAGATCACCCCGGACACGCCCGTTCTCCTGGCGGCCAACGGCATCCACGCGCCGGCCGAGCTCGAACGGGAGGCGGCATGATGGCGACCCGGCTCCCATCCGCCGAGACGGTTCCCGACCCGACGCGGCAGCTCCTCGAGCATGGCTATTGCGTCCTCAGCGGCGCCCTGCCCGCCGAGACGATCGGGGGTCTCGACCACGACCTTGCCCAGGCCTTCGCCGTCACGCCATTCTGCCAGGGTGGCTTCTATGGCGAGCGCACCAAGCGCTTCGGGCGCCTGCTCGCCCGCAGCCCCCGTGCCGCCGAGCTGGTCATGCACCCGGTAATCCTCGCCATCGCCGAGCACATCCTCGCGCCCTGGTGCGACTGCATCCAGCTCAACCTGACTCAGGCGATCGCGCTCCACCCGCGAGCGCTGACGCAATTGCCGCACCGCGACCAGGACATGTGGCGCGGCCCCACCGGCAGTATCGAATATCTCGTCAACGTGATGTGGCCGTTCACGCCGTATCGCGAGATGAACGGGACGACGCTGGTCTGGCCCGACAGCCATGGCGCAAAGGCGATCGAGCCGAGCCCCGACACCGCACCGATCGCGATCGAGCTCGATCCCGGCGACGCGCTCGTCTTTCTCGGATCGACGCTGCACGGCGCCGGCGGCAACCGCAGCTTCACCACCCGCCGCGGCGCGATCGTCAGCTACTGCCTGGGCTGGCTCAAGCCCTATGAGAACCAGTGGCTCGCCTATCCGCCAGAAACCGCGCGGCATTTCGCGCCCGAGCTCGCGGCGCTGGTCGGCTACCGCCAGCACCGCCCCAACCTCGGCAACTACGAGGGCCAATGCCCGTCGATCCTGCTCCACGACGCGCCCACCGGCCCGATCGGCGCGGTCGACGCGCTGCGCCCGGACCAGCAGGCGCTGATCGCGGCGCATGTCGACGGGCAACGCGAACGGGAATGACGCGATGAGTCCCGGCGCCACCTTCGAGCGGGTCTATCACGAGCTGAAGCGCATGCTGGCCGAAGGCGAACTACCTCCCGGCAGCCCGATCGAACCCGCGCTGATCGGACAGCGGATCGCCGCCAGCATCACGCCCATTCGCGACGCACTGCATCGCCTCACCGGCGAGCGGCTGGTCGAGGCGCCGAACCACAATGGGTTCCGCGTGCCCCAACTGACCGAAGCGGCACTCCGCGATCTCTATGACTGGAACGCGCAGCTTCTCCGTCCCGCCACCCGTCATATCCGCCCGGGTTCCGGCGAACGTGTCGTCAGCGCGGCCGTGGCAGAAGAGAAAGATGTAGCCACGGCAACTGCAAACCTGTTCATCGAGATTGCCCGCGCGACTGGCAGCGCGGAGCATGTCCGCGCAATCCAGCAGCTCAATGACCGCCTGGCACCATTTCGTCGTCTGGAAGCGGTCGTGCTTAAATGTCTCGATGAGGAATATCGATCCCTTGTTAGTGCTATCCTAGCGGCGGAAGGACCAGATCTCCGCCGTCGGCTCGCTTCCTATCACCGCCGCAGGTTGGGCGAGGTACCCGCTCTCCTGGCGGTAGCCTCGCCATAGTACCCGATGCCGTCGCGATCTCCCCGAAGACGCCACAACCCATATTGTCGAGGAGCAACCACATCATGGTGACCAGTCACCGGCGATGGCGATCAATAATATGATGCGACAAGATTGCGCTTTATCAGTCGTACCCATGCTCGGCCCGGTGCCAGGCGAGAGCCTTCGCGCTCGGGCTATCGCCCGCGACGAGCGGGGATCTCATCCGCGTCGTGGAAAGGCCCGCGTATTCGGTGTTGATGAGCTTCTCGGACGTGAGGATACCGCCATCGGCCGCGACCGAGATGAAACCGAGGTCGAACAGGGTGTGGATGTCGGCGCGGAGCAGCAGACCATTTTGCGTGACGTTGGTCTCCTTCCCGAGAAATGGGCGGATATGCGCGGCCTCGAGCAGTGCCTCGATTCCGCACCCGGTCACCACGCACTTGCCGCCATAAGCCGCTAGTAGGTCGCGCCGAAAGCGAGGCTGTCCTTGCCGCCGCGTGACCGCGCGGAGGATCTTCTCGCGCCCATCCTCGATGGTCTTGGGGTCGAACTCCTTGTCGGGAATCTCAAGGCTCGCCTGGCCCGTCCAACGCTGGAGCGTGAAGTTCGTGGGCTTCCCGCCGGCGTGGGCGACATAGCGAAACCGCCCTTCATAGCGGAAGCCGGCCTCGGGATATTGGCGTTTGCTCTCGCGGTAGAAGGCAATTAGCTCATCGCCGTTCACTTCGTGATCGATGATCATGCGATCGGTGCGGCCCTGGATCTGGCCTTGCCACTGGAGAATATCCCCCTCCAACCGATCCTTATATTGCGTTCGATCCTTGGTCTTGTCCCTGGTGACGAACAGCCAGATCGAATTGGTGTCCTTGAGGCGAAACACGCCATTATCGAAGTTGGCATCGGCGATGCCGAAGCGCTCGCGCATAGGAAGCCGCGCGTAGATCTCGCCCTCGACGAACTTTGGCGATAGCCAGCGCGAAACCTTGAAGCCGAGCGCATGCATACGCGCGATGACGGGAGCCCCACCGGCGAAGTCATCCGAGTGAAGGGCTTTGGCGCGACCGTGCTGGAACCCATATGCGGCGGCGGCCAGGGGCTTGCTGTCATAGCCCACCCCGTCCTCGACCACGAAATGATCCCTGGACCGATCGAAGCCCGCCTCCGGAACGCTGTATTCCGCGATGAATGCATCGCGCCCGAGTTCCCGGAACCGCGCCATCGCCAAGCGCACGGCGCGCGGATCAGTCAGATCAGCAAGCTCTCCCCCAGTCGCCATTCGTTCCCCCTTTTGATCCCAGCATTCACTACAGTCCATGAATGTCCAGCGCGGTCGGCGAGGGTACGGGGCGGGGCCCCTGACGCGCGGAAAAAATATCTGTGGGAAAGCTGGCCCGGGAGTGCGCGGCGGATTGACTATCGTTCGCAGTCTGTTCTTCCTGTTGCAACCAGACGAATCGCGCTGTAAAACGATTCAATCCGCGGCATTCCGCGGTATAGGAGTTTGATCGATGGGGCGTGACGGAGCAAACGCGAAGCGCGTGACGACGACGCTGACCTTCCAACGCAAGTCGCAATTGGAACGCGTCGCCGAGCGCGAGGGCGTTAAGGAGGCATGGCTGGTCCGCCGCGCCGTGGAGAAATTCCTGGACGAGATCGGAGCTGGGTCGGTGCTTGGAACGAAGGGCGACGAAAATGCGCACGGCTGAACTGTTCGCCGGGTGCGGCGGGATGGCGCTTGGCATGGCTCGAGCGGGCTTCGATCACGCGCTCATGGCTGAATATGATCGCGACGCGGTCGGCACCGTGCGCCACAATCGTGACCGGGGGCTCGAGCACATCGCCCGCTGGCCGATGGAGCTCACCGATGTCCGCGACATCGACTGGGCCGTGCATCGCGGCCAGATCGAGGTCATCTCCGGTGGGCCGCCTTGCCAGCCGTTCGGGATCGGCGGCAAGAAGGCCGGGCATGAGGATCTGCGCGACATGTGGCCCGAAGCGATCCGCGCGATCCGCGAGACGGGGCCTAGGGGTTTCCTGTTCGAGAATGTCCGAAATCTCGCGGGGCCCCGCTTCTCGCCCTATCTCGAATGGATCAGGCAGCACCTGCGCCATCCCCAGGATGAGCGCCGCGACGGTGAAGGATTCCATGAGCATCGCGAGCGCCTGCGCGCCTCGAGCAAACCGGCCAAATATGAGGTGATCGCCCAGGTGGTGAACGCGGCCGATTTCGGCGCGCCGCAGATCCGTTTCCGCGTGTTGATCTTCGGTCTCGCGACCTCGCTCGGTGTCGCGCCCTCGCCGATGACGCCCACCCATTCGCGCGATCGCCTGCTTTGGGATCAGTTCGTGACCGGCGACTATTGGCACCGTCACGGCATCGCTCCGCGCGCGCCGGTATTGGAGCGCGACCGTGCGCGCGTGGCTTGGCTGCGCACGAGCGAACGGGAGCCAGAGGGCCTGCCCTGGGTGACCGTGCGCGACACGCTCGCCGATCTCGGCGATCCCACGGGTCGCGACAATCATGTCTTCCAGCCCGGCGCCCGGGTCTACAAAGGGCACACGGGTAGCCCGCTCGACTTGCCGTCCAAGGCGCTCAAGGCCGGCGATCACGGCGTGCCGGGTGGCGAGAATATGATGGTCCTCGACGATGGATCGGTGCGCTATTTCACGCTTCGGGAAGCCGCGCGTCTCGTTGGGTTGCCGGATGACTTCGCTTTCCCCCGCTCCTGGTCGGAGAGCATGCGTCAATTGGGCAATGCCGTGCCCGCCCAACTCAGCGAGGCGGCGGCGCGCTGGCTTGACGAGATGATTAGAAGTGGGGATGTCGATCCGGTAGGCCAGGCCGTCGCGTGACGCGCGACCTGGCTCGACTGGATCGGGCGAGGCGTGGCGAAGAAATCGGAAGATTCCCTAGCGTTTGAAGGTCTGTCGCGCGCGCTCGCCGAGGTCGTGGCGATCGCGGACGCGGGAGTTTCTCCAGCGGTCTCGCGGCGCATTCGTAAGGGGCTCGCCGAGCATGCCGACGCGATCGAGTTGGCGCGCGCCGCCACCGATCCGATCCGCATGCCGCTCACCAGCTTCGATCCGTCGGACCCGAAGACGATCGGCCGCGTCGTCGCCCTCGCGCTCCTGGCCCAGGCGCGCGTGCCGCTGCGCTCGATCGAGCCGGCCTACGGCTCGGGCGTCTACGCGATCTATTACGAAGGTGATCATCCGCTCTATCGCCGGATCTCGGGCACCGAGACGCCCATCTATGTCGGCAAGGCGGATCCTTCCGACAGCGACGCGAGCACGCCTCGGGAACAGGGGCCACGGCTGACGGGCCGCCTGATCGAGCACGCGGGCACCATCGCGACCGCCGAGGGGTACATGGATCTTCCCGAGGGAATGCACCTCATCCGCCTCGCCGACTTCACCTGCCGTCGGCTGGTTTGCGCGACCAATGCCCAGCTGGTCGCCGAGAAGCATCTCATCGGTATGTTCTGGCCGCTCTGGAACTCCGAGACCAAGGCCTGTTGGGGCATGAGCAAGCATGGCGACGCGGCCAAGACGCGCGCCAATAAGCGTTCACCCTGGGATGTCGTCCATCCCGGTCGGCCCTGGGCGCTGGCCCCAGTGCTCGAGGATTCGCTATCGCTCGAGCAAATCCGCGCGCGCGTTGACCAGACCCTCGACAACGCGCCGCCGCGCACCGATCACGCGTCACTGCTCGAGGAAGTTCTCGCCGCCTTCCGACAAGAGCATGCCGACCTTTCCGTGCCGCTTATCCCGCCGGTTGGCGATATCGCGGGGCCTGAGGATGACGAGGCGGGTGGCGAGGACGACTGAGCCGGTTGATCCCGCTCGAAGCGCGCAGATGGCCAAGGTGCGCGGGTGGGATACCAAGCCCGAGATGCGCGTACGGCGGGCCTTGCACGCCGCTGGAATACGCTACCGGCTACACGCGAAGGATTTGCCGGGGCGGCCCGATATCGTCCTGCCCTCACGGCGGGTCGCGATCTTCGTGCATGGCTGTTTCTGGCACCGCCATCCCGATCCGAATTGCAAATTGGCACGGCTTCCGAAGTCGCGGCTGGACTTTTGGGTGCCCAAGCTCGAGGCCAATCGAGCGCGCGACGAGCTGAAGGAAGCGGCGCTACGGGACGCGGGTTGGACGGTGCGCGTGATCTGGGAATGCGAGCTCGATCGCGACAGGCTCGAACGGTTCGCACGGGAAATCGTGGAAATGCCGAGGGTCAGGACAAGCCGTGCGCGGCGGCGGTGACCGGGCAAGATCGTTCCTCGCCCGGCCTCGACCTCAGCCGGCCCGGACCAGATTGGAGATCGCCACGAACGGACGGCGCGCGAGTTCGAAGCTGTCGATCCAGCGCCCGCCCGGTCCAAAGCGCGCCACGGCCTCGTCGATGAGCGGCGGCACATCGGGCCCCTCGATCCGCCACATCGGGTGGTGCACCTGAACCACCAGCGGCTGAGCAGGGCCATGGACCAGAAGTGCCGGCACGGGCCCATCGGACACAACCTCCATATCGCCGCTGCGCGCGACCCGACCGAGCGCCTCCAGCGCGCCCGCTCGCCAATCGCGCAATTCCGGCGCGGAGAAATCGCCATCGCCTCCCAGCCGGTGCGCGGGATCGAGCATCGCGCGGGCGTAGGTCAAGCCCAGCCGCCAATCCAACAGGCCATGATAGGCGCGATTGCCATAGCGCTGCAGGCACTCGTAACAGGCCTGATCGCAGCGAGCCCGGTGCCCGTCCCGCATGAAATCCGCGAGCGGCCAAGCGGTCTCTTCCCGTACCATCGACGCGAGCAACTCGACCGCCCAGGGTGCGTCGGTGGGAAGGGATAGCTGCCGCGATAGGCCCGAGCCGTTCACCAACGTGTCCGCGATCTGAATGATCGGCCACTCCCGACCGTCGGCGTGCGCTACGCGCGGCGGCAGAATCTCGAATTCACTGGGATCGACGTCGAGCTCGAGCGCGGCGCGGTCGATCAGCAGGAAGGCCATGGTGAAGGCCGATGCTCGGATCGAGGTCACCGTGTTCGGGCCAGCGACCGAAGCGATGTTCAGCTCCGGTCGCATCGCCACGGGAGAAAGGAACAGGCTATCGGTGACCTTGCGCGAGGCGAGCCAGATACGGCCGGAGCGACCCGTGCCGGTCCAAGATCCGCGCAAGGCGGCGGCGGCGTCATCCAGAAGCGCTTGGTTCTCCATCTCGAACCGCGGGCTTCCAGGGCCGGGGCGCCAGAAGCGCTGGGTGCCTTCGTTCAAATCGAAGCCACCATCGAATAGATCGGTCCCGGTCGCGCCGGGATTGAGTCGAATGATGTTCGCCGAGCGCTCAAGCGCGAGCGCTACGTTCTCGTTGGGCACGGGAGTCGTCGCCACCGGGGTCGCCTCGGCGCAGACGACGCGGGCGCGAACCACGCGCAAATCATCCTCGCCGATCTTGACGGGCGTGAAGTCAGTCCGGAAGGCCCCCGGTGTGACGCATTTACGAAAGCTCTCGGCCGCGATCGCGTTTCCGCAAGCGGCGCACGCCGTCGCCTCGGCGGTCTCGCGGCGTGTCCAACCGCCGCACGCGGCGCACGCGCCGATCCACCAATCCTCCGAGATCGGATCGCGCGCGGCTTGATTGGGCAGGATCCAACGCCCGCGCTTGCGTGGCTCGGGCAGGGTCGAGGTGAAGCCGACCGCGCGGTGCAGCCGCTTGTCCCGCACCAACGTCGAGCCGGGCGCGAACTCGTAGATGGCGAGGTCGGCGTCACGGTCGGTCGCATCCCAGCACCAATCGTCTCCTCCTTGATGCTCGAGCCCGAGATAGAGGGGCCGCGCTCGGGTCGGCATGCCGTACATCGGCAATAGGCCTCCCTCCGCTAGCGAATGGGCGACACCGATATCGTATCGGGTCTCATGGTCGATGACGATCGCGATCGCGTCCATGAGGACGTCGACGTCGAGCGCGGCGCGCACCTGTTCGAGCAGGGTGTCGCGCTGACCTACCATCACCGCGGTGACCGCCGCGTCCCGGACGTCGGTGGTCGCGCTGAGCGTGTCGCGCAGCGCCGAGGGCCACGGCGAGTTCTCGTCCTTGTAGAGGTCGACCCTGACGAATTCGCCATGGATGTCGGGCGGAAGCAGGTCATAGCCTGGGTAGCGCGCGCCATGTTCGATCCTCAGGCGCCGGAACGCCGCCTGGAGCCAAGCTTTTCGGATCACCCTGAGCGGGATGTCCTCATAGCCCGTCGCGAGGAATGGAGGTGGCGGCGCGTCGCCGGTGATCCGCCCCGGATGGCGGAAATAGTGAAGATCATGGCTGCGGCTGCGGCACACGGTGAGCGCGAGCGAGAAGGCTTGACCACGACGACCCGCGCGGCCGACACGCTGCTGATAGTTGAAGCGCTGCGGGGGCATATTGGCCTGGTACACGGCCTGGAGAGGGCCGATGTCGATGCCGACCTCCATCGTCGTGGTGACGCTCAGCAGATCGATCTCCTTGGCCAACCGCGGAAGCTCGCCGGTGGGGTCCGCGCCGTCCTCGACCAGGATGCCCCTGAAGCGCCGGAGCCGCTCGGCGCCGTCGCGCGTCTGCCCGGTCAGTTCCTCGCTTCGCAATCTGAAGGGATCGGTGGAGTTGTCGCCCGCGCGCGCGATCCGATGCGCGAGGAAATTGTGCCGCCAAAGCGAAGCGATCTTACCGCTCGGGGTCTCGTCCAAGGGCGTGAAGCAGCGCGTGCATCGCTCGAGCCCGCGATGAAGATGGACGCGATCACAAGACCCGCATCGCCAGAAATCATCGTCCGCCCGGGAGAGACGAACACCGAGCCCGAACAACCTGATAAGGCCGCCGGTGTGGCCGTGCGCGGCGAACGCCGAGAGCACCGCGTCGAGCACGCGATCCGGGTCACTCGAATCGATCGCGCGGGCGAAGCGCGCGACCCGGTTCGTGTCCCGAACGTCGCTGGCGTCGTTCCAGAGCGACACCTCGGTGGGGTCGACCCAGTGCGAGGCTGGAATCCGGTACGCGTCCGCGAACACGCGTAGCCAGGCGTCCAAGCGATCGCGTTCCACGGTGCGCTCCCCTTCGAGGAACAACGTCGGATAGCCGAGGCCGGCCTCCTCGAAGGAGAAGTAGGTCTTGTTGAAGAGCGTGTCGTAGATCGCGGCCTCCTGGCCATCCACGATCGCCTCGCGGGCGTCGATCATCGCCTCGCGCATGCGCGGGTCGGATGGGGGCTGCCAATGCACCGCGTCGCCGTTCTTGTGGAACAGCGTCCACCAATGGTCATCGTCGGTGACGGTCGCTTCGCTGGGATGAATCCCAAGCCGCGCCATGGCGGCGATGAGCGGGGCGGCGGGCAGGGGAACACCGGCTTGCGTGCCCCGATAGCTGGGATCCGCCGGATCCTGGCCAATAGAGCGCAGCGTGGCTACCGCCTCCCCTTGCCCGCCGGCGCGGGCGATCTCGCGCTCCAATCGCTCGACCTCGCTCCACTCGCGATTGGCGATCGCTTGTTCCTGCGCGGCGCGCAGCGCCACGAGCGCCTCGGCGCGATAGGCTTGATCCACTCTCTCGCGTAGCAACCGAACGGTCATGTCGCGGATCAGCGCGCGATGATGGTTCGCCTCGAGATCGATCGCCGCGCGGGCCGCGTCCTGACGACTGTCCGAGAAAACGATGGCCTTGGGTGAGTCCAAACCACTCGCGTGCAGCAATTCGAACAATTCGGTCGCGAGCAACTGCGACGTCTTGGCGAAACCGGTTCGGAAATTCCGGATGGGACTCGATCGTCCCTTGGTGCGGAACAGATAGGATGTTCCGCAACATGGACAGGCGGCCGGAGCCGCCGACCCTTTGTCGCCGGGCCCGCGGCCTCGCGCGTCCCTGGCGGAGTCGGCGTCCGAGCGGCGGAAGAGCAGGCCCGGCAAATCCGTTTCACGCGGTGTGCCCACGCCAGTCGCGAGAACCCGCGCGCCGAACGGATCCAACCGCGCCGCGACCCAGGTCGGCGCGCTGCCATCCCGTTGGCCGGTGACCTCGGGGGGAGCCGCCTGCCCCCGGCTCGTCGGCCAGAAAATCGCGTAATCGCGATAGGCGAGGTCCTCGAACTCCGTTCCGGCGGACGCGTAGGGGAGCGCCTCCAGATTCTGACTGCTCGGGAGAAGCTCGATCGGCGCGCCCGCTATGCTTGCCGACCGCATGCCACCGAGCATGAGCTCCCCGCACGCTTCGCAGTAGAGCACCTCGATAATGCGTTTCGCGGGAGCATCGGGGCCATCGTCGCGTGGCGCGAGGCCCGTTCCACGCTCGATCGAGAGCGCCTCGTACACCGGCGCGCCCGCGGCATCCCGATCCATCGCGGCGAACAATCCCTCGAGCGCGCGGAAGAAGATATGCGCCCTGAAGGAGGGTGTGGTCTGCGCGACGCGCGGGCCGTCGCGATCGTATTGACGCAAGGCGTCGCCAAGTCCTCGCGCCAACAGGATGCCGCGCACCGCCAAGGCGTTGGGCGCGCCGAACAACGCCTCGCCGAGCTCGGAGACCGACCGCGCGCGCGCGCCATTGGCGTCGGTAGTGGCGGCGACCAACCGCGCCGCAGCGGCCTCGGCGAGCGCGCGGACGCGTTCGACCGCGCTGGCCGCGCTGGCCGCGCTGGCCGCGCTGGCGCCGGTGAGCGCCGTTAGCGCATCGGTAATCGGCGCGTCGATCCGTGCCAGGGGAGGTACTTGGAGGACGGCGCCTCCTTGTTCTCCCGCCGCCGCGTCCACCAGCGCCTCGAAGGGCCTAGGATCAAGGAGAATGCCGGGGCTCGATGGTACCACGGGATCCCCGCGGACGACACAGTCGCGCCAGAAATCGGGATTCTGGGCACCGGGCGATCCAGTCTCGGCGAAGGTGCCGAGCTCGCCGAAGAAGTCCCACAGATAAGTGAGTGACGCGGTCGCCGCCGCGTCCTCGCCCTCGACCGGAAGCGAGGCGCTCGAGGCGAGAATCCGGAGCTTGTGGCGCAGGTCGGGACGGTCCAACCCGAGACGGTTGATCAGCATGCGGATGAGGCCAGCCACCTCGCCACCGGACGAACCGCGCACGAGGTGGAGCTCGTCGATGACCAAGTGGAAATAGGCGTCGGGGTCGGAGGCGAGCCAGTCCCGCGTCTGGTCGAAGATCGGCTCCTCGACCTCACGCGCCAGCATCGCGTTCAGCATCGACGAGTTGGTCACGAGGATGTCGGGCGGCGCCGCCTGCATATCCCAACGCGTGTTGAGCTCCGCGCCGTCCACCGAGGGGAATAGGAAGCGTGTCTCCTCAAGCGCGTCGAGATCGCGGTCTCGTGCGAGCTGCGCGTCGTAGCGCATGGCCATATCCTGGCTATCAGCGAGGCCCCGCAGATACCCCCGCGCCTTCTCGACGGCGCGGTCCCGCTTATCCTCGGTGGCCTTGTCCCGGCGGACCGGATGGGTCTCGAAGCCCGTGGGCGGCGTCGCACTGTTGTAACGGCCGAAAAAGATGCGGTTGCCCCGAAACCGACGATCGCAGACCTCGCGCGCGGCTTCCGAATCCAGCGCCTTACGCAGGCGCGTGAGCTGGTCCTCGACGAGCGCGTTCATCGGGTAGAGGATGAGGGCGCGAAGCGCTTTCGGTCGGTTCGGATGCTCGAGGCTCCGGGCGAGCCGGAAATCGTCATCGCCTTCCCACCAATCCTCCGAGCCCAGCACGCCGTTCGGAGCCGGCCAGGACACCGCTTCCTCGGCGATGCGGGCCAGAATCGGCAGAAGGAAGGATTCGGTCTTTCCCGAGCCCGTACCCGACGTGACGATCCCGGGCCGGCCCGGCCGCACGCCCCGCGCGAGCATCTCGAACTGATGCTGGTAAGGCTTGTACTCGGGAATGCGGCGCGGCGTCGCGCCCTCGGCCTGATCGACGCCATCGAATAACCCTGACGCCGCGAGTTCGACGAACGCGACGCGGCCCTCGCGCGAGAACGCCGCGAGCGGTCCCGGCGCATCGACAAGAGCCTCTAACCCGGATTCGGCGGACCGATAGCGCAGGATCGGTTCGATATAGGGCTCGGCGCACATCCGCCCTGCGGTGGCGAGCAACGCCCGGCGCGCGGTCGCGACATCAGCGCGCCTGATTTTGAAAGCGGTATCCAAATAGGCGACGAAATAGTCGCGCATGCGCTCGAACGCGCCGATCGGATCAAGCATTGTTACCCCCCTTACGCATCGTATCGGCGCCGTTTCTGAGCGGCGTCGTTAAGCTCGCCTCCTCGCTCGGTCGCGCGCCTCCCGCCTTGAGCCAGCCCGCCCAAGCGATGAACTCATTCGCCAGCCGTTCGACGTCGTCGGGTCCGAAAACACGACTCGCCGCCCCGCGAAACGCCTCGACGCGGTCGCTAACCGCGAGGCCCATGAGCGGAGGCTGGACAAGATCGAGCGCCAGCTCGAGATCGCCCCGATTGGCTATCTGCTTCGGTGCGAGAGCGGCGCCGTCGAACCGCATCGGGAAGAGTTCGCCGACCCGGCCGTCCGCCAACGCGAAACGCTCCGCGTCATCCTCGACAAGCGCGGCCAGCAAGAGGTTGGCCGGCAGCCGGCCGCCCGACGCGCGATTGGCGCGTGCCGCCTCGGCCAGCCAGAACCCGCCGGCGGAGACATCGACATCGTCGAGAACGGCTAGGACCAAACGATCGGGATTGGCGCGAGCCCGCCCGATCGCGCCGGCCAGCGGCGCGACGCCCGCGCGCGCGCCGCCGTCGATCAGATCCGCGAGGCTGAGTATGGATGGGTCCGAGGCCCCGACCCGCACCGCGAGCGGGCACATGCGCGCGATCCATGCCTCGATGATATCCCGCGCCTTGGGACCGATCGCCACGACCAACTCCCGCGCGCGGATGGCGCTATCCATCACCATAAACCAAGGCTCTGGCGCCTGGATGGGGTTTACTTCCATCAGCGCGCGACCAAGCTCAGCCTCGGAGATCGAGACGCCGGCCTCAGGAACGGGATCAACGGGCTGGGAGGCTGGGACGTTCGCGCCTGGCGACAATCCGAACCTGGATAGCCACTCGGCGGCATAGGCCGCCGGCTCATCGCGCGCGCGCGCGATTAGACCCTCGAGCGACTTGGTGAAGCCCGCGGTCTCGCCGCGATGCCGCCGCCGGGCTTCCTCAAGCGCGCGTTCCGCCTCGGCGGTTTCCTCCCGGATCGCCGCGAGCGCCGCTTGGTCCGCGGTGAGCTTTCGCCGCGCCTCCGCCATCTCATTGTCGAGCCGCGCGCGCGCAGCGGACTCCAACTCGGCGACCGATGCCAGGGCCTGTTCCTCCAACTCGGCCCGGACGCGTTCGCGTTCCGCCGCGATCTCGGCCGCGATCGTTGGCGCGGAGAGCAGCGCCTCGACAAGGGCATCCAGATCCACTCCGGATCGCTCGGCCTCCTCGATCAACCCCTTGGCCCGATCGAGCGCGGCGCGGGTGTCCGCCGAGCGGAGCGCGGATAACCCGTCCAGGACAGCCGCCACATCCCTGAGCGCGCTCGCGGCAGCGGCGGCACGCGCCTTGTTCGGCGCGTGCGGAAGCCATTTGCGCAGGTCGCTGGCGAGTTGCTCGACCAACGTGGCCGGGGGGCGCCAATTGCGGATGTCGGAACCGTGGCCGGAGCGCACAATGGGAAGGGCCCAGCGGCCATCGGGGGTGGGTACGCCGGCGATCGTCTCCGGCGTGCCGCTCAGCACGCGCATATGGCCGAGCTGACGATCATCGGTCACGCGATAGCGATCGTCCGCGCCGCGTTCGAGCTCCGGGACCAGCACCCATTGGTCGTCGATCTCGGGGAGCAACAGGCCGCCCGTGGACGGGGCGATCTCAAGACCTTCGATCGTCGCCAGTCGCCGTAGCGCCTCCATATCGCGAGGCTCCATGTCGTGCAGGAAGCGCGTGGCCGGTTTGACCTGGATGGTCATGAACGCGTCCTTGCCATCCTCGGCGACAGCTTGACGCTCATTGGGTTTGACCTGGAATGTCCATAGGCCGCCAGCGGCGGCGTAGCGTAATTCCGGGGACAGGGAAAAGACGAGGCCCGAGGTCGGGAACCAGCCGCGTTCCACCGGGCCGTCCCAGCGCCTCCCGTCGAGCGAGTAGAGAAGCGGCCGGAGGCGCGCGAAATTATGCTGCGCGTACTCGACCTCGCCGAGCAACTGGCATTTCTGAACGTCCACCGCGTCTAGATCCCTTCCCGCGCAACCCGCCAGCTTGGCCGGACCTCGCGCTCCCCATTGTTCATCGTCGCCATGGTGCGCCACCGCCGGGACCTATCGGCAGGCGCGTGGCGGCGCTCGCCAGAAGCCGAGGCCAGGATCGCCGGATGGATCGCACGCGCGGCCCGTTCGACGATGGCGTCGCACGCATAGCCATAACCGTCCTCCAGCGGACCCGAGGCCGTCGCGGTGAGGAGGCGGACCCAGCGCGCGAAGTGAATCGGAAGACGCGCGTCGATCGCCCGCAGCCTTCCCTCGGCGACCGTGAAGGGTCGCTCGTCGACCTCGGCATAGGCATCGAGGATCGCGTCCTCCCGGTCGCGCCAATGCCGGGGTCCGCCCCGTCCCTCGACCTCCCACATCGACCCGATATCAAGGCGATCGAACGCCACATGCCGCAACGGCGCGTGACGGCTCGCTAACGGCACCGATCGACCTTCGCCGTCCTCCCGCCCGCGCGCCAAGGGTTCGCGAATCCGCCAGCGCGAGAGCGGATCGGGGCTGGCGCGTAGATAGCCAACCTCAAGATCCAGGACCTGAGCGAGTTCCAGCAGCGCGGACGCCTCCGCCGCCCACACACATTCGGTCGGCGGTGACCAGCCGCTCACGCCCGCGCGAGTCTCCCGCTTCAGGTCCAGCCGAGCGCTCGCCGCGTCGAGGCGGGCGAGAAAGGTCTCGCTCAGCACGCCCTCCAGCGTGAGCCGGGAGACCGCGCCCACTCGGGTGATCGCGCCGCGCGGTCCGAGGGGAAGGGCCGACCGGCCGCGAACGCCACGCGCCTCGAGCCAGCACAGCATCCCCGCGTCGCCCAAGGCTCGGATCACGTCCCAGGGCGACACCTTGGCGTCGCCGACAACCTGACGGCAAATCGCGAACACGTCGGCCAGCGGCATGGTTCCCGTCTTGACCGCGAGCGCCTCGGTGAGATCGAGAAGCGCCGGCGCGACGGCCTCGCCACCTGGTTCAGCGCCGCTGGCGATCTCCTCATGCCTGGCGTCGCGCGGCCACGCCGGAGTGGGAGGTGGATCGGCGTTGAACAGGCGCTCGGGCGGATCGCGGAAGGCGGGCACCAGAATCGCGCGCCGAAGCCTAAGACGCCGGCGTAGCGGCGGGCCAATGCGCCGCGGTTCGACGACGATGTCGACTTCCCCATCAAGCGGTTCTCGCGGCGTCAGCAGCCACCGACCGCTTCCAACCTCGGTGACCATCAACCGATCGGCGAGATCGCCCTCCAAACGGAGGCTTTCGACCAAGCCGCTCACCTCAACGACGAAGGGGAGCGCCGGCCGCGCCAGGATGGCGCCGTCGACGCGCCAGAATTGACTGGGCGCCAGATCTAGCAGGCGGTCGCGGTCCACGCCTTCGCCGCGACCGTCCAGGCCATCCAGGTCATGGATTAGCGCCCAGCCGTCGGCGCCCGCGACCGCCGCGCGCGTCCGCGCGCCGAGGCGGGACCGAAATGCTCGCTCCCGGACAAGCGCCGCCTGAGGCCGTGTTCCGGCGCGTTCGCCAGCCCAACGCAGGCGACCCCAATCGCGCTCGATCAAGGGGATCATGTGCCCTCGCGTCGCCGCGACGACGAGGCGCGAGGAAAGGGCATGATCGGCGAGCGCTTGCTCAAGGTCGAGAGGCGCGCCGCTCTCGGGGTCGACGAGCCGGTGGGCGCCCCACTCATCGACGAGGATCTCGAAGCCCCCACTCTCCGCGGCGGCGCGGAGCTGGGCTGTGACGAGCCGCCACCCCGACCAGAAACGATGGTCGGCCAAGGCACGTTCGGCCTGCAACCAGGCCGACCGGAATGAGTCGAAGGTCTCCTCGAACGTGCCAGAGAAACCACCGCGCTCCACCAACGGCGCTAGCCAGTCGAGTACCGCCCGTGGTGATTCCAGATCGAAACCACCCGAGCCAAGATCGGAGAGCAGGCGACGCGTGTCGTTGCGTGATGGAAATGTCAGCTCGATCGCGTGGCCGATCTGCGTACGGAACCTCGGATCGGGGAGCTTGAGCGGGCGGGTCAAAGTGGTCTCGGACCGCTTCACCGTCATCCTCGCCAGCCGACGCCACAGCTTCGGAAGCGCGTCGCAATGGGTGATGACCAGATCCCAACCCATCAGGTCGCGCAGGCGGCGGCGGAAGTCATTCTCGTCGCTGTCCGCCGCCTCGCTGGCGGCGAGACAACACAGGATCAGCAAGGGTAGCAACGCTTCCTCGGGCTTCTCCGAGCCGGTCAACCAACGCTGCACGCGAAAGCGGGGTGGGAATACGCCGAGGAAAAGCGATCGCGCGGCGCTAGGCTCGAGCATCAAGCCCGCGCGCGCGGCGCTCCGGGCGAAGAGATTATCATCGACATGCAGGATCGTGACCGGGCGGCCATCGCCTGCCTCGTCGTCGAACAACTCGCTCCACAGCCAGTCACCCCATTGGGCCATGGTCGTCGTGACCACTCCCGCCCCTCCCTTCACTTACCATCGTCAGCGACCAACGCGGTCGCTACCCCCCCTCGCGGCCATATGGCTTCATGTTCCTCCAAAGATCGAGACGCTATTTGCACCGAAGCGGTTGAATGGTCTTTCCGAACTTGTTCGATTGTTGGGACGATCGCACCACCGTAGGATTGCCCCGGAGCAGGGACTGAGTAGAGCAGGCAGGCTAAGGCATTCGCCACCTCCGTGGGCGTCGCTCGCGCTGAACTACTGAACCCGCTGGCCGACCCAGTGCGTTATTTGGCGATCCGAGGCGCCGATCGCCTCCCGGTGGTACGCACGTCACGCGCGAGGATCCGTTGGGATGCTGGGCGTTCTACTCAGGCTTGACGTATCGCCACCCGCATCAACGCACTGATATCAATATGATCGGTTCCCCGACACCGAAGCAAGAGGATGTTACCGCGCGGCGGTTCCGTTCCGGCGTGGCGAACTATGGCTGTTCGCTTCGGGTGAGATGGGACTTTACTCGAAATTGAATATCCCTATATACGGTTTTGCCTACCTATAAGGCGGGCGGGCTCGCCTTCAAGACGAGCATTCCATCAGCCATAATCGGCGGCCCCGGCCCGTCGATCTGTCAACACGACGGAGAACAAAATGCCCAATGCTAAAACCATCTATTCGACGACCGCGCTCACCACGGAACATCCGGCGCTCGCGGACCTGGACCTCAAGCACGGCAACTATAAGGCCTTGGGAGAGTCCCCTATCGGACAGGCTCTTTGCAAAGTGATGAAAAGTGAAGCCGCTGTGCTTTCCCTCGTCGCTTCACAAATCGTCGCTCCCTCTCGACCGCCCATCGTTAGCCTGAGCAAGCTTCTCACGCATGCCCTTGGGGAAAAGGTTTTCGAACCGGACTTCAAACGCCTCACTGGGCGCTACGTGCGTCAGATCCTTGAACATCTTGATTTCAGTTGGAAGCGCAGCGGCGTTGACGTTGTCGTTAAGGGCACACCGTATGCGTCCGGTTCGATCTACAAAATCTAACGCCACCAACTGAAGCACCGGGGAAGCGCATTGTCGGGATGCGGTTCCCCGTTCGGTTCAATGCCGAGGCGTTTGGCAGAATGAAGGAGATCTCATCGCCAATCTGTTGCTGCACATGACGGTCGAATGGCGCGTCCAAACCTGCTCAGGGAGCGGGCCGGAAACCGGATATGGCTCGACGGCACTGACAAATTGTCATGATCGGTGTCGGGGAGGCTGAATTCAGCGCGGCGAACCATTTTCCTGGGCCGGCGCGGACGCCATTATCAAAACGATATTACCGTTCAGCCAGCCGCGCCACTGATCAAAGATCGGCCCCGACCTTAGTTGAAACCGAAACGTTGCTGAGGTTTGGCTCGAATCAATCGTACAGGCTACGCCCTTAGCATTATTCACGCTCGTGCCCTCGAAGTTGCATTCGACCAGTCGATAGCCCGGCTCCGTCTGATATGTGACCTCGTAGGATTTCGTTTTGACTCCAATCCCATGATCTGTCTGGTATTGCGAAATAGCCCGCCGCATTGTCTTCCGGATGGGCGGAAGTTCTCCGGGCGTGAGCGCCGCGCGCTGCTGGTTGAGTGAGACGGTCGCCCTTAGCCAGCCACGCCACTGATCATAAAGTGGGCCAGACGTCAGCTTGAAGCGCAAAACGGCGGACGTCCTATCAGCCGCTACCTCACAGGAGACATCCGCGTAGTGCGCGGCGCTCAGTAGTTCGTAACTGCATTCATTGATGAGGTAGCCGGGCTCGGCGGCAAAAACTTTTGCATAGGGCGCGGTATTTGAGGTCAGCGCGTGATCATCCTTGGTTTCGGACACGCTATGATCGACATCTACTGCCGCGGGCGGCGGAGGCCCAGACACATTGGGAGTTGGTAATACGCTTGTCTTCGCGGAGGACCGGGTGAGGGTCGCAGGAGAAATCTGATACTCGGTTATCAACTGCGCAGGCAAACCCGAGAGATTTGTGGGACCCATCGGCGCGACGGGAAGCGCGGGTGAGATCGCTGCCGTTGGGTTCGGCGGAGGTGTGGGTGTGGCGATCGCGACGTCCGGCATCCAAGCAAATTGGTCGTCGCTAGGGTAACTCGTTCTCTCGTGCCAACACGCCGAGGTGGAATTTGCCTTCAGCCATTGGCCAACGGGAGACGCGGGCAATCGAGACATGGGAATCAGATCGTTTATTCCGGCGACTGGGATAGTCGTTCCGTCAGGCAGCTCCATTTGCGTCACGCCGCCGACCGCAATCGCCACAAGATACCCCTTCGACGAGAAAACGGGCCCGCCGCTATTGCCCGGATTGAGCGGCGCGTCGGTCTGAAGCAGATTGCCATCATCAGGACTTCCCATCAGTCCCGGCGCGACTCTCAGGTCGCGGTTAAGCGGATACCCCATCACGAACAGGTAACTGCCTTGCGCAAGAACGGCCGGCGGCATGAGGGCGGAGACGGGACAATAAGGCGAAGGAGTTCTGGGTGTAACAAGTTCAAGTAATGCCAGATCATTGACTTTGTCGCGCACAACAACGCGCGCCGCAACAGGGTCGTCCTTGCGGTGCACAAAGCGCACGTTGATCGTGGTACGCCTAAAATCGTCGCCAGTTTCTGGCACGACATGGTCGTTCGTAACGATATGGCGATCGTCTACCAGAAATCCCGACCCTTGAATGACTACATCAATTTTGCCGCTGAAGCGCTCGCCAATCATCTGGATCTGGGCCGTGCGCGGCCCGTAATAGCGGACGATGTCGGTCGCCCCCTCACCCGGCGTTTGCGCGTGAGCGTTGGCTGACCAAAGGCAGATTGCGCAGGCCGAGGCCAGGACGCATTTCACGAATAGACCTTTCGCAGAGCCTCTTTGTCGAGCTTGCTCAGCCCCCCTTGTCCGGTCCAGTTTTTATTGCAGTAATTCATAATCGAGTTTCCATCAAAGGCTGTCGCGAAGAAATCGCCGTCCGCGCCTTGCGGTGCCTCCTTGCACCAGTCGGGACGATCAGGGCGGTTCTGCTCGTGACTAAAGCCTAGCGCATGGCCAAACTCGTGAATGGCGATTGCCTCTACACAAACGTTCCGGCCGCGCGGGCAACTGATCGGCCTCCAGCGCACCATTGCAAAGTTCAGCGTTAGCCCTCGCGGTCGCCCGTCCAGTTTCCTGCCCAACTTTAGCGTCTGCGGCGTCTCATCCCGAACCGAGACACGAATACCAGAAGGCGGTCCTTCGCAGCCGCCCCACCCTTGAAAGACAACTTTACTGTAGTTCTTATTCCCCCAGCTGGTCATGACCGCTTGCTGGACCAGCGCACGATCCTCAGGTTTTGAATCGTTGAGATTCTCCCAACACACATCAATGACGGGAGGATCATCCCACCGTTGCGAGTACAACACGTATCCGTATTTATGAACAATTTCCCGGCCAACATCGATTGCCGACTGACCGCTCGAAGCGCCCGCGAAGAGCACAAGCGACAAAACCAGGAATCGTGCCCGGAACATTGCCACCCCCCCTTAAGCTCATATTATTGAAGATGCAGCCACGAGTCTTAAAGCTAAAGCATACACCAATAATTCCCTTCTGTGCAAATCGCTTTAATTGATATACTCCAATCGACTCCAAACTGTAAGCAGTGATACGTCCATTTTGGGGGTAATATTATGACCATCATTCGCTTGGTGACCCTGTTCTCCTGCGCGATGACCTGTTCCGCCTGTACATCTCTATCCAGTAGAACCGACCAACGTACGGCTGCCGCCAGCGACGCAGTAAAGGGTATCCCTTATAAACTTCCAGTTCTTCAGTATGATATCAAAGTTACTAGAACGCTGGCGCAGTGCATGGAGAAGGCGGGAGAGGGCAAAGCCGATATCGAGGTCGATGCTCTGAAATTCCTGGTCAAGGCGGAAGCGACCCCTACGGTCATCGGCGGGGAGCGTTACTCCCTAGATTATGAAAAGCTCGCTGGGTTCACAAAAATAAGCTCGGTGTCGCTTGCATTCTACGCGAACGGAACGTTGAAGACGTTGAACGCTGCCGCCGAAGATCGAAGCGCGGCAATCGTTGCCGACACCGCTAAGTCGGCATTCGCAGTGGCAAAGATTGCGATGGGTATTCCTGGCGCAGCACAGGCGCAAGGCAATAGCGGCGTGGCTCAGATGCTCGTCTGCGCACCCCGAGCGCAACAGTTGCTGGACAAGCTCAAGGAGGAGACTGCCAGTCTGAAACTAGCCAATGCGGCGCTCGACAAAGTAACGGAGCAGGTAAACGCCCTTACGAGTCAGCTCGCAATCGGCACACTAAACGCTGAAGGCAAGGGCACCCTCCAACACCGGCTGGACGACCAAAAGACGAAAGCCAAAGCAGTTGCCGATCAGCAATCGGCAGTGGAGAAGGCGACTGCGGCTTTGTCCCTCGTGACGGTTGAAAGGGCGCCCGTGAATGCACAGCGCCTCAACGGAGAGTTGGATCTGGAGGGACCAGATCTGGCGAAGTTCACAAAGCTGGTCACGCGAAAGGTGCTCACTGCCGGGCCCAACGCGGTGAATCAATGCGACGACGAGCGGATCGAAGACTGTGTTTCGAAAATGGTCCAGGCGCAGTGGGTGATCGAATCGCTAGCGCCAGCAATCGGCGCGAAGCTCGCGGTCAATGATCCGGCGGCAATCCACGCGGCCAAGCCCCAGCCCGGCGTCTTCATCCGTCCACCTGAGCCCGGACGACTGCTTGTCTGTAAGGCAAGTAAAGAGTCGGACGATTGCACAGCTGCGTCTGCCGACCTGCTCTTCAAGTCGCCTGATTCAATGATACCGCAACTCGGGCAACTGCGCTTCCTGCCGTTTATAAACGGCCCGTTTCAGAACAATTCCCTGAGCCTCGCCCTGAACGAAAATGGCGGAATAGACAGCTTCGAATATAAGAACTTGAAAGCGAGAGGCGAAGTCCTTGCCGGCGCCATCGCGGATGCAACGAGCCAGGGTGTCGCTTTTGCCGACGCCAGTCGCAAGAAGAAGCTGGACGCCATTGCTGCGGAAGCGGCAGCCGCCAAAACCGATCGAGAGACTCAGATAGCGTTGCTCCAGTTTCAGATCGATAGCCTTACAAAACAGGCAGAAATTACGAAGCTCGGGAATACGGACATTGCATTGCTTCAGTCCCAAATCGATAATATCACGAAAGAAAAGGAGCTCGATAAGCTCACCCAACCTCCGGCGGTTACAGAGCTCGATAGTGTGAAGGCTGATACGGAGTTAGCGGTTGCCCGGAAGACGCTATATGAAGCGCTACGCGCGCAGCAGCAGGCGAAGGAAGCGCTCGGGACGCAATAGCCGGCCATGCACTTTGGCGATCACCCAGAGCAGCTATGACCAGGAGCGCACCGGCCGGGACGCTTGAAAGCGAGTTCGTAGGGGAAGAACTTGCCGACGACTGTTCGGTTAAATTGGGGCGGCCGTTCATCAACATCATGTTGGCAGATCGACACGCTCAAGGCGCGAGCGGACGCTTGGAGTAGCCGACAGTGATTTCATAAGCGTTGAAGCTCGACAGGCAGCAAGGAATTCCTGATGCTGGCGACATTCGGCGACTTTCGTCGATAAATAAGATCCGCTTTCGGGGTGGCCGGCTCGGTCGCGGAATGACCTGGGTTATGGGCGCGTAGCTGCCACTGCGAGCTTCATCAACAAGCGTCCCCTTACGCCGTCTGAGCGCCCGTAGACAGACGGGCGACTTTCTACCGTCATGTGGTTGCGGCTACGTGATCGGGATCGGCGCCAGAGCAGCTGGAAGATCACAATTGAGGCGCGAAGCTGCCAAGTTTGCGAGATCGCCAGCGATATCAATTCTTCCTAGGCAGCCGCACTCCGTTTAAGCGCGGCGATATGCTCCTCGCAGATCACCTGCACGGTGCGACCCAGCTCCTCCACGCGCTCCCGAAGCCAGGCCAGTTCCTCATTGCTGATGCGATAGTGCTTCGAGTACCGCGCCTTGACGTACGCGGCTTTCAGCTTCTCGAAGCGTCCGCGATCCACGCGGGTGTCGCGCGGCCACGCATCAATCAATCGCGGATCGATCCGTTCTGCCTGCGTCCGGAGAAAACCGAGATTGTGAACGTGCGGCGTGTAGAAGGTGCACACCAGCAGCACGCAGTGGTACAGGAACTCAGAGGTCTGGTGGAGGTCGAACGCCGCTTCTTTGAGGCGCCCTTGACCTAGAACGTACTTCGCCGTGTCGAGACGACCAGCGGCCGCAGGGAACCATTCCGCGAAATATTCCTGCGCCATCGCCAGCGCCTGCCGTGGCGTCTTGGGCTTGGGCTCATGCAGTTCGGTGCTGTCGCTCTCGTACAGCGCGATCCCGTCGCGGACGACATCCATGAAAAAGTACCGCCCGTGCGCCAGCCCGTCGTTCACCTCGTGCAGCGTGTGGACGATGAAGTTGACCGGCGTGCGCAGCGTCTTGGTGACCGCCAGTTCGCGGTTGAGCCGATCCTCGGCCGTCGACCAGAAGGCGGCGCGGTCGGTCAGCTTTTCATGGTTGACGATGATCAGCAGGTCGAAGTCGGACTGGTATCCCTTGGCCGTGTGCGGCTCGTCGACCCAGCCGCCCCGGGCATAGCTGCCGTAGAGAATGACCTTGAGAATGCGCGCCTGCTTCTTCCAGTCCGAGGTCGCGATCGCGGTCGCGTCGCCGAGCTCCTCGAACAGGATCTGCACCACGCGCTCGAGCTCGCGCTGCTTGGCGGGGGGCAGATGATCGAGATCGGTGCGCATCGCCGGAATCCTAGAGCGCCGCGACGGCGATGCAACCGCCGGGAGCGCGATCATGCGCCATTTCGGACCGGTCCCTCGTCAGCGCCGTCCCCCGCGAGGTGGCGGGCGAGCAGGACGAGCGCGCTCGCGAGCAGCCGTTCGACCTCGGCCAGATCCACGCCTAGCCGCGCGGCGACCGTGGCATAGTCATATTCGTCGATCGCATGGAGCACGAACACCGCCTGCTCGGGCTCGGGCAGCGCGGCAACGGCGGCACCCATGCGGGCAACCAGTCTCGCATCAATATCGGACATCGAAACGCTCCTTCCCGCCGGCCAAGGGGACCGGCGGCGACGCACAGCGGGCGCGTCACAAGCGGGGGCCCCGCACCGCAGGGGCGAAGCGTGAGCGGAGCACCCGGCATCGCCGGGTTGCGGGGCGCCGCGGCGCGCCCGACACGCGGCGCCCGGTCACGGCTGGCCGGGGAGCGATCGGGCCGGCCATTGGGGGTGTTGCGAACGCCCGCGAACTGACGCAGAATCGTTCGCGCAGCGCGGTTCAAGGCCGGCGGCCCGCTGCGGACTGACCGCCAGGCATCAAGCGCTTCCGGCCCTTTCGGTCGGGGGTAATATCCGAGGCATTGCCCGGCACGAGACAGGCTCTCGTGCGATCGACTTTCCATGTCCGCGCCCCGCGCGGCGCCAGCTGCTCGCGGTAACGCGATGCGGCGGCCGATTGACGACGCCGACCCGTCGCCCCGAGACGGCGGCACCGGTGAGGCACGCTTCGACATGCTCTACCGCGAGCAGGCACCTCGCCTGCGGCGATGGCTCGATGCGCGCCTGCGCTCGACCGAGGACGCGAACGACCTGGTGCAGGACGCGTTCGCGCGCCTACTCGGCTCGGGCGCACGCGAGGGCCTGCGCCAGCCCGAGGCATTCCTCAACCGGATCGTCCGCAACCTGCTCATCGACCGGTCGCGCCGCGTCTCGAACCGCACCCCGCACATGCCGATCGACGAGGCGAACGAGCCCGCGACCCGCGCAACCCAGGAGGACGCCATCGAGCTCGCACAGATGCGCGAGCGTTTTCGGACCGCCGTCGACGCGCTGCCGCCGCGCACACGCCAGGTGTTCCTGCTCCACCGGACCGATGGCCTGGGCTACAAGGATATCGCGACTCAGCTCGGCATCAGCATCCGTACCGTGGAATGGCATGTCGGCGAGGCGCTGGTGAAGATCGGCAAGGACCTGAGGCAATGACCATCGCCGGCGGCCGGGCGGAGGATGGCGGCGAGGCGCTCGCCCGTGAGGCCGCGCACTGGTTCGCGCGGATGCGCAGCCCCGATGCCAAGGACAGCCGCGCCGAATTCGAGGCATGGCTGGCCGAGCACCCCGCGCACCGGAGCGCGTACAACCGCGCGTCCGAGATTTTCGCGATGGGAAAGCTGCTCGCGGAGCTGGACGAACCGATCCCGCCATCGGCGCCGACCCGCCGACACGGCGTACTGGCGGTGGCGCTGGCGAGCCTGGCCGCCTGTGCGGTTGGCATCGGCGGATGGGTGGCCTTGGATCACGCGGGACCCGGCATGGCCCCGCGCGACGCCATTGTCGCCACAACCGACCATCGCAGGCTCTCGACGGTCGCCGGCGAGGGACGCGTCGTGCGGCTCGCCGACGGCTCGACCGTGCGCCTCGGCGACCAGACCCTTCTGGACGTCGATATCGGGAGCGGCCGGCGCAACCTGAGATTGTCGCGAGGCCAGGCACGTTTCGAGGTCGCGCACGAGCAGCGTCCCTTCATCGTCTCGGCCGGCGGTGGCAGCGTGACCGCCCGGGGCACGATCTTCGAGGTCGCGTTGACGCACTCGGGCAAGGTCGATGTGCGTCTCCTGCAGGGCACGGTCGATGTCGCGCTGCCCCGCGCCCCGGCGTCGCCGCCAGCGCCGGTCCGCAGGCTAGCCGCCGGCGAGGGAGTCTCGTTCGTCGCGCGGCCGGACGTCGCCGCGATATCCGCTCCGTCCATCGGCGTGAAGGCGGTGCCGTCCGCGGCCGCGCGCGAGTTCGCGGGAACGCCCGTCGCCGACCTGATCGTGCTCGCGAACCAGAGGACCGCGCGTCCGATCCGGCTGGCCGATGCCTCGCTCGCCGCCCAGCGCGTGTCCGGGCGATTCCGGGTCGACGACACCGATCTGCTGGCCAGGCGGCTGGGCGCCCTGTTCGGCCGGGACGTGGACACCAGCCGGCCCGGCGAGATCGTGCTGGCGCCGGCGGGTGGCGCAGCGCCCGATCCCGCGGCGATCGGCAAACGCCGCGCCGCGCCGGGGGAGGCCCCGCGCTAGCCGGACTGGCGAACACGTTGAAGATAAAGCCAATTTGGGCGAAATCGGCGTTTTCCGACGCGCGCAGGGCCAATATATCAACCGCCAGCTTGTCGCACAGACCCGTGCGGCCGGGTGGCCACCGCTATGTCCAGGCCTGATGGCTAAAGGCGGTGGCGCATGTTCCAAGACATGCTTTTCCCGCCCGGCTTCGGCGGCACGAGAAGCTGCTTCGAAAACAATCGAATTATAACCGGATTATAAGATTCTTATAACCGCGAAGCGCGCTACAGTCGGATGGTCATGGCCATGACATTTCCCAACTGGAGAAAAGCCATGAACCGCGAACACGAAGACACGATCGAGCTCGGCGCCGTGAGCGTCGAGACCAAGGGCCTTATCGTCGGCGGCCCCGACCAGGACAACGGCCAGCTGAAGCCGTTCGGCCTCAGCGACGACTGACCAGCCTGGTGCGTGCCCTCCGGGGCACGCACCGTTTCCTGGTGACATCACCATGCCGCCCATCGATCGCGCCGGCATCGCCTGGTGCCTCTGTGCCCGCCAGGCCGTGTTCCTGGATCTGGCGCGCGATCGCTATTTCTGCCTTCCCGAGGCGCTCGACCTGTCCTTCCGGCGCTGGGCCGCGGGAGAAGCGCCCACCCCCGCCGACCTGGCGCGGCTCGTTGCCTGCGGCGTCGCCGAGCCCGACGCGCGAGAACCGGTCGCGGCGACCAGCCATGCGGCGCCGACCCTCGACCTGGCGACCGACCTTCCACGCAGGCAAACCGTTCGTGACATCGCGGCAGCGGTCGTCCTCCAGCTCGGCGCTCGCCGCGCACTGGCGCGATCGCCGCTTTCGACCATTATCTCCGGGATCGAGGCCCGTCGTCTCGTCATGACCGCGAATGACCGGGATGAAGCGCGCCTGCGCCGGGTCGCGGGAGCCTTCGCGGCGAGCGCCGCTATTCTGCGGGCGCACGACCAGTGCCTTCCAAGGGCGATCGCGGCGCGGCGCCTGTGCGACCGGCTCGACCAGGCCGCCGCGCTGGTCTTCGGCGTGCGCCTCAGCCCGTTCGCCGCGCATTGCTGGGTCCAGTCGGGAGACGCCGTCGTCACGGGCGATCTCGAGGTGGTCAGGCTCTACACCCCGATCCTGGTGGTCGCGTGAGACCGCGATACCTGATCCTGGTCGGAGGGGGCGACGGCTTCGCCGCCCGCGCCGGACGCATCGCCGAGGCGCAAGGCTTACGCCTTGCCCGCGCCACGCCGCCATTGGCCGTCCTGGTCGACGCGGCCTGCGGTTTCCTCGACATGGGCGCGGACGGCGGGGTGGTCGGCACGCTGTTCCCCCGCCACGGCGCGCCGCGCGCGATCACCGGATTCGAGGAAGCGGAACGCGACACGCTCACACACGGGGGCAGCCAGGAACTCCTCAGCTCGCATTGGGGCGGCTATGTGAGCGCCTGGGTCAAAGGGGACGCCGTCGAGATTCTGCGCGATCCGTCGGGCGCCCTTCCCTGTTACCGCGCCCGCATCGGCGAGATCGCTGCCCTCGCCTCGGACCTCGATCTGCTCGCCGCAGCGGGCATGACGCCGGCCGGCATCGCGTGGGATGCGCTCGGCCGGATGCTCTACTCCTGCGGGCTTCCCATGGTGGAGTCCGCGCTCACCGGCATCACCACGCTGCTCGCCGGCACCGCTATCATCCTGGAAGGGCACGCCGAGCGGCCGGCGCCGGGGTGGTCGCCCTGGGCGTTCGTCGAGCCGTGCGCGAGCGAGGAGCGGGCGGCGACGTCCGAGCGGCTGCGGCGGACGGTCGAGCACTGCGTCTCCGCATGGTCGTCGCTCTATCGCCGTCCGCTGCTCAGCCTGTCCGGCGGGCTCGACTCGTCGATCGTGGCGGCCTGCCTTGCCCGCTCGAAGCGCGCCGCCACCTGCCTTACGCTCCATACCGACGATCCCGCAGGCGACGAGCGTAGCTATGCGGCGCTGCTGTGCGAGGCGCTCGGCCTGCCGCTCGCCGAATGGCGCTACGACCTCGGTGCCGTCGACCTCGGGCACGCGCTGGGCGCGCATTTGCCGCGCCCGATCGGCCGGGCCGAGGCGCAACCTTATGAGGCGGCGCACCGGGCGGTCGCCGCGCGGGTTGGCGCCGACGCCTTTTTCAGCGGCAATGGCGGCGACAATGTCTTCGGCTTCTCGCAATCGGCGGTAGCGCTGGCCGACCGGGCGCTACACGAGGGGCCGGGCGCGGGCGCGTTCGCCACCTTGCGCGACATCTGCCGCCAGACCGGCGCGGGGCCGCTGCGCGTGGTTCGCGCCGCCACGCGCATCGCCAGGCAACCGCCCGCCTATCGCTGGAAGCCGAGCCCGGCCCTGCTCCATCCCGAGCTGATCGCGTCGCTACGGGATTTCCCGCTTGTCCACCCCTGGCTCGAGGCACCGGCATGGGTCCTTCCCGGCAAGGCAGTCCATATCGCGGGGATCGCGCGCGCCCATCCCAACCTCGAGTCCGACCGCGGCCGCATCGCGCATCTGGTCAACCCGCTTCTGTCCCAGCCAATCATCGAAGTCTGTCTGTCGATACCGAGCTGGCAGTGGCGCGAGGGCGGGCGCGACCGCGCCATGGCGCGGACCGCCTTTGCCGGCATGCTTCCCCAGGCGATCGTCGAGCGGAAGGTCAAGGGCACGCCCGATCCGTTTTGCGGCGAGATCGTCCGACGCAAGCGCCAGGAACTGCGCGAGCGCCTGCTGGGCGGCCGGCTCGCCGCGCACCGGATCCTCGATCCGGACGCGGTCGACGAGACTCTCCGTGCCGATCGCGCGACGACCAGCGAGGAGAATGTGCGCCTGCTCGAGCTGATCAACGCGGAGGCCTGGGCCGGACGGTGGTCATGACGGCAGGCGTGCAAGCGCGGGCCGGACGACCACCGACGCGTCATCTCGGGTCAGGAGCCGCGGCCTCACGCCGCAGCGCATCCCAGCGCGCGACCTCCGCCTCGCGGCCGGACGGCCTGATCCCGCTCAACCAATAATCGAACCAGTCGATCGATCGCGTGTAGACCGCGAGCCGGTGTGCCGGCTGCCATTTGACGTGATATTCGTCGGGAAAGACGTACATGTCGATTGGGCGGCCGAGCTCGCGAAGCACGGTGAAGGTCTGGAGCGCGCTCAGATATTCGGTGTCCGCCACCTGGACGAGGATCGGGGCCCGGATGCGTCCGGCATTGGGCGTGAATGCGATCTCCTTCCAGAAGGCGGTCGCGGCCTGACTCTGGTCGACGGTCTTGGGGTAGCCCATGGCGTAGAAGATCCGGGCCGCGCTCGGGCCGACCCGCATCGCCAGGTTCGTGTCCCAGCAGCAACTGCTCATCGCATAGGCCGAGAACAGCTTGCTGTGGAGAAGCGCGAAGCCCGCGGTCGACGATCCGTCGCTCAGCCCGGTGATGCCGATGCGGGCGGGGTCGGCGATGCCGCGCGCGATCGCGACCCGGACCGGCGCCTCGACCGCCTCGAGCACGCTGCGCCGGTCGGCGAAGTCCTTGAGATCGATCCGGCTGGCCTTCTCGAAGTCGCTGGTGCCTCGCAGCCCGATCTCCCGCGGCCGGTCGACACTCAGCACCGCATAGCCGCGATTGGCGAATGCCTGGATCGGATAGTCGTCGCCGGTGCCGCCACGCAGAAAGCCGCGCGAGACATATTGGACCACGACCAGCGGGTAGCGCGTGCCCGGCCTGTAATCGACCGGCAGCACCAGGTCGGCGAACGATTCCGCGCCGAAGCTGTTGCGCGAGCGCAGCCGCTCGACCTTGCCGAGCCGGAGGTGCGCGAATTCCGGATTGGGATCGAAGATCACGTCGCGCCGCCCGCTGCCAGGGTCGAGGCGCTCGAGCCGGCGCGGCTGGGTCGAGCCTTCGCGCAGGCAGATGAGCGTCTCGCCGGTCGGCACACAGCCGAGGAATAGGTCCTCGGTGGCATAGAGGCGTCGCACGTCCCGCGCGCCCGGCGTCCATTCGTAGATGGCGGTAACGCTGTTCGCCCAGCCTTCGTGCCGGAGGAAGCGAACCTTGCCGCGCGTCCACCATGGGTAGCTCGCATCCGCGCATTCCGGCGCCGGGCACGAGAAGCTGCGGCCACCTTCGGCGACGGTGAGCCGTCCGCGCTCGGAAAAGAGGGCGTCCGGCGGTACCCGCACCGATGCGGTGGCGCCGGACGGCGCCCGCGCCACCGTCCAGCTGCCTTCCCGCATCGACGGCTGGTCGAGCAGCGCGGCTTCGCTGGATGTCGCCGGCCGCGTCGCGCCGTTTGCCAGGTCGAGGACCCGGACGGCCCGGGCGATCGGCGCCGGAGCGAAGGGCCGGTCGCTCGCGGAGGGCGCGAAGCGATCGTCATAATGGAATCCCGACAATCCCTCGCGGTCGATCGCGGCGAGCGCCCCTCGCAGCTCGGGCTTGCTCGCATAGACGATGCCGCGTCCGTCCGCCGTGAAGCGAAAGTCGTCGATATCGTCGATGCTGTTCGTGATCGCCTTGCTGCCGCTGCCATCCGTCTGGGCGCGCCACAGCTGGACGGCACCACCGTCCCGCCGGCGATAGACGATCCATTTGCCGTCCGGCGACCAGCGCGGCGTGATCGGATCGGTGAACCCGCTCGGAAAGCTCGCCCTGCCCCGGAAATCATAGCGCAGCCGCAGGAAGTCACCGCCACGATCGACCACCGTCGCCGCTCCCCCTGGGCGGAGGTCGACCACCAGCATCGCGACGCAGAAGCTGTTGGTGGTCGGGTCCCCGCGCCGGAGCTGGAACGCGGCGTGGGTTCCGTCCGGCGAGACCGAGAACAGCCCTTCATATTGCTGGTTGTTGTCGACCGGGCCGATATCGCGCAGCCGGACGAGGTCCTCGGGTACCAGGTCGCGGACGGGGAAGCCCGCGCCGGACGGCATCAGGTCGGCACAGGCCGGGGCCGCCCATGCCGTCGCCGGCGCCAGGAGCAAGGCGACGGCGAGCGCCATGCGTACGCTTACCATTGCTTGGTCACCGAGAAGCTGACGAACCGGCCGATCGGCGACTGGTTGGTCGAATCGAACGGGATGGCGGCCGCCGCCGAGTTGCGGATCGGATCCGGCTCCTCGCCCAGCAGGTTCTGCACGTTGAGGCGGAACTCGATATTGGCGAGCGGCCCATGCCTGACGGACGGCCGGAACGCCCCGCTCAGGTCGAGGGTGGTGAAGGCGCCGATCGTCTCGGTCTGGGGGAAACGGTTGTCGAGCGTGCTGCCGACATAGTTGAGCGCCGCCGACAGCTGGACGCTTCCGGCCTGCCAGCTCGCCGAGCCGTGCGCCCGGAAATGCGGTGGCGTGAAGATCAGTCCCGCCCGTCCCTCATAGGGCTGGCCTGCGACCGGCTGGCGCCTGGCGTCCAGATAGCTCGCCGATGCCGCGAGCTGGAGCCGGCCCCCGCCCCTGAGGGCCGCGCTATAGTCGATCGCGAGGTCGACGCCGCGGTCGTGCTCGCGCGCGGTGTTGCGCAGGCTCGAGTCGACGACGGCGGCGACCTGCGCCGGATCATAGGCCTGTCCGCTCTGGTTCTCGAGCCCGAGCGGCGCCCCCGCGATCAGGCCCTGCAACAGGCTCGCGCTAGGAGCGAAGAGCACGAAGTCCGCGGCGACCGGGTTTGTCAGGGCCGTCGTGTAGTCGCTGACGCCGCTTGCGATACGGCCGCGATAGTCGATGTCGAACCAGCTCGCCTCGATGCGCAGGCCGGCGAGGAAGTGGGGCTTGACCTCGACCGACAGGGTCGAGCTCGTCGCCCGTTCGGCGCGCAGGTCGGGATTGCCGCCGGCCAGGAGCAGCACCGTCGATCCCGCCGAAAGCGGCGGGACCGGCTGAGGCGAGAACTGGCTTTGGTCGAGCAGGATCGCTTCGCGAGGCTGGTTGACCTGCTGGAGGGTCGGGATCTTGAACGAGCGGCCCCAGCTGTACTTGAGCGTGATGTCCGGGTGGGGCGCATAGACTAGCCCCAGCTTGGGAGTCGCGACCGCGTCGATACCCTTGTAGCTTTCGTAGCGGACCGCGGCGCTGAGCCGCAGCGCTTCGATGAAGGGCATTCGATTGGCCGCGCCGACCAGGGGAACCGACAGCTCGCCATAGCCGAAGATGCTCTCGCGGCGCTCGCTCGCGTCACGGGTGACGCGGGTCACGCCCGCGCTGGTCGAGCGGACGTTGAAATCGAGCCGGAAGCGACGATAGCCGCCGCCAAAGGCAAGGCGGACCTCGCCGCCGGGCAGGCGGGCGAGCGGGCCCTCGGCACCCGCCTCGAAATTGGTGAGGTGGTTGTCATAGGCCGAGCGCCCGACCTGGAGGTTGCCGTTGATGTAGCGCCGCGCCGTGCTGACGGTGTCGCTGTCCCCGTCGGTCATCTCGAGCGTGGCTTCCCACCCGCCGCCGGGCCGGAGACGAAGCAATGGCGTGACCGCATAGGAGCGCACGACGGGCAGACTGAGCTGGCCGAAGACGGTGACCGGCGCCGTCACCGAAAAGGTATTGCCCTTGCGCGAGCGGCGGTCGGCGAGCTGGGCGTCCAGCTCGAACGAGACCCAGCTCGCCAGGTCCTGATGGCCGGTGAGCACGCCGCTCACCTGCCGGCTCCCCGTTCCGATCATCTGCGTCGGATTGAGGCTGCGCGAATAGGGCCGGTCGTCGGCATAGATCGGCGTCGCCTTGCTGTAGTCCAGCGCGGCCATGAAGCCGCCGGTTGCCCAGCGCGCGCCGCCGACGCCTGAATATTGCTGCTGGACGTTGCCGCCTTGCGTGGAGGCGCCGACCCGGGCGCTGGTCTGGAGACCGTCATAGTCGCGGCGCAGGATAAGGTTGGCGACGCCGCCGACGGCATCCGAGCCGTAGAGCGCCGACGCGCCATCGGTGATCACCTCGATGCGTTCGAGCGCGGCCAGCGGGATGGTCGAGATGTCTACCCCCTGGTTGACAGCGTCATAAGGAAGGCGGTGACCGTTGAGGAGCGTCAGCGTCGCGTCCGAGCCCAGCCCGCGAAGGTTGAGCGTCGTCGAGTTGTTGATGTTGTTGTATCCGCCCTGGTCGCCGCCCCCCGCGACCCCCGGGTTCTGCCCGCCGGTGAAATTCTGCGGGATGATCCGCGAGACGCTTGCCATGTCGGGGAGGCCCTGCTCCTCCAGCCCCCGGCGCGTCATCACGATGACCGGCGAGGGCCCGCTGGCACCGCGGATACGCGTGCCGGTCACCGTGATGTCCTTGGCCTCATCCCCGGCTTCTTGAGGACGCACCCGCACGACCAGCGCACCCGCCTGCTCCTCGACGATCAGGTCGCTGCCGCCTATGGCGATCCGCACCGCCTGCTCGACCGTGAATCTGCCGCGGACCGCCGGCGACCACCTGCCGCGCACGTCCTCGTCGGCAAACAGGATCTCGCGGCCAGCCTGGCGCGCCACCGCGCGCAGCGTCGTCGCTAGGTCCCGCGACGGCAGGTCGAACGCCACCGGCGCCTCCTGCGCGGTGGCCGGCGGGATGGCCATGCCCGCAGGATATGCGGCAGCGGCGAGCAGCACCGCGCAAAGTGCCTTTGTCGAGATCGTCATTCTATCCTCCCTTGGCCGGTTGTTCCGGCGCTGAGGGGGTTGACGCGGTGCCTCGCCAACTACGGGGCGACGTACGAAAATAATTTTCGTGCCGGCAGCACCTGCGGGCCTGCACGGATCACGCACTTAGACCGAGCAGGCCGGCAGGTTCGGAAACGAATAAGGGACGACCGCACCCTCAGCGGGCGGCGACTGGCAACGCCACCGGCACCATCGAGGCTCGCCAGAGGCGCTGGGCACGCGGTACTCCCGGACCTAGTACTGTCCGAAATTTGTCGTTGTTTTTCGGACGGGCGATTGCGCTCCAGTCGCGCGGGATCGGTCCTCCCGCGATGCTTTGTCGTTCGGCGTCGGCGGATATAGGACTCCGCTTGCCGCCCCGACACCGGCGGTCACCCGCCGACCGTCTCCACCTTTCCGCGGTGCATGATGCAGCCAGCACGAGATCACCTTGCCCGGATCGACCGGTCCGCGGCCATTCGATGGGGAAAACATCTTTTTTTCATTCGCTTGCTCGCGTCCGCCCGAGCGCCGTGCTAGCGTCCCGAATCGGGACAGTCCGGGGGTGGGCTGCCGCGCGGGGAGTCTGTTTATGGGGGGTGATCGGGCGCTCAGCCTGCTCAATGACATGTTGTGGAACAGCCTGATGGTGGCCGGGCCGGTGCTGATCGCGACCCTGCTCGTCGGGCTGGTCATCAGCGTCTTCCAGGTGACGACGCAGGTTCAGGAAATCACGCTGAGCTACGTGCCCAAGATCCTGGTCTCGGCGGTCATGCTGATCGCGATCGGACCGTGGATGCTTGGCCGCGTCACGCAATTCGCGACGTCGCTCTACCAGCTGATCCCCACCCTCGCGCACTGATCCAATGCCTGCGCTGAGCGACGAGGCTGTCGCTATCCTGTTGTTGACCCTGCGCGTGGTGCCGGCGTTCGCGTTCACCGCGCCGTTCACCTTGCTGCGCGTGCCGGCGATCGTGCGTGTGCTGCTGAGCATCTCGCTCGCGGCCTGGCTGGTCACCGCCAATCCCGCCCAGACCTGGCAGAGCGGCTTTGCCGGACACGGGCTGGCGATTGCCGCCGTCAACGAACTCGTGCTCGGTATCGGTCTCTCGCTCTCGCTGCAGTTCGCGTTCGCCGCCTTGCTCACGGTCGGGCGGGCCCTCGACATCCAGGCCGGCTTCGGCCTCGCCGTGCTGGTCGATCCCACGACCAAGAGCCAGATGCCGCTAGTCGGCACGCTCTTCGCCTATGCGGCAGCCGCGATCTTCTTCACCAGCGACGGCCCCGCCAATCTGCTCGCGATCTGGACCGCGTCGGTACAGGCCGTGCCGCTGGGGACCGGCGCCCTGTCCGGCGATCTGGGCCCGCTGCTCACCTATCTGTCGAGTGCGTTCGTCATCGCCTGTGGGCTTGGCGGCGCGATCATGCTGGGCTTGTTCCTCGCTGACCTCGCCATCGCCTTCATGTCGCGCACGCTGCCGCAGATGAACGTGATGCTGCTCGGGTTCCAGGTGAAGGCATTGATGACGCTGGCCTTGCTGCCGGCGTCGATCGCCTTGTCGGGCGCCCTCCTCCTTCGCCTGCTCCGGACAGCGCTCGAGGCAGCGCCTCAACTGGTGGCGGCGCGCTGACATGGCCGAGGGACAGGAAACCAACCGGACCGAGCAGGCAACGCCGTTCAAGCTCAAGCGCGCCCGCGAAAAAGGCATGGTCGCGCGCGGACTCGACCTCGGCTTCGTCGCCAGTCTGATCGGGCTTGCCGCGTTCGTCATCGTCGCCGGTGCCAAGCTGGCCTCGGTCCTCGGTGTCGAGATGCGCCGTGCGCTGGTCGGCGGGATCAGCGCGGCAGGCGATCCCCATGCATCGATCGCGCTCGCCGCGGGCTCACTCTGGCCGGTGCTCAAGCCTGTCGTTCTGCTCGGCGCGACGGTGATCTCGGTCACGCTTCTGGTCGAGATCGTGCAATTGCGCGGACTGGTGTTCAGCGCCACGCCGCTCACCCCCGATTTCTCGCGGATCAATCCCGCCAAGGGCCTGAAACGCCTGTTCTCGTTCCAGATGCTCAAACAGGCGTTCAAGAGCATCCTCAAACTGGCGATCTACACGACGATCACCGTGCTCGCCATTCGCACGGCGCTCGCCGGTGCCAGCGGGCGCATCACCGATGCGGCCAAGCTCGCCGAGGCGCTCGATCATGCCGGCATGAAACTGTTGCTGCTCTTCATCCTGGCCGCCGCCGGACTTGCCGTGATCGACCAGCTTCTCGCCCGCGGCGACTTCGCTAAGCAGATGCGGATGAGCCGGCGCGAGGTGACGCGCGAGCATAAGGAGCGCGAAGGCGATCCGCGGCTCAAGAGCAAGCGCAAGCAGCTGCACAAATCGTTCGCGCAGCAAAGCCAGGGCCTCGCCAATCTGCCGGGCTCGGACATGCTGATTGTCAATCCGCGCCACGTCGCGGTCGCGCTCGCCTATCGTGCCGGGGCCGGCGCGGCACCGGTCGTCCGGGCCAAGGGCGCGGATCGCCACGCCTTGCAGCTCAAGGCCGCCGCCGCCCGCCTCGGCATTCCGATCATCGAATCGCGCGGGCTGGCCCGCGCATTGTTCCGCGACAGCGAGATGGGAAGCGAGATCGCCCCGCGTCACTACCATGCCGTCGCCGAACTCTATTTCAAGCTGGGAGCAACCGCGCGTGCTTGACCGCCTGCTGCGCAACAACCGCGATCTTCTGCTGGTTGCCGCGATCTTCCTGATCCTCGTCATCCTGTTCGCGCCGATCCCGGCTGCCGTGCTCGACCTGTCGATCATCGCCAATTTCGGGCTGGCGCTGACGATCCTGCTGCTCACCTTCTATGTGGCGAAACCGGTCGAATTCTCGACCTTCCCCTCGCTGCTGCTGGTGGCGACGCTCTACCGCCTCGCGCTCAACGTGGCGGCGACCCGACTGATCCTGACCGGTGCCAGCGCCGGCCAGGTGATCGGCTCGATCGGCACCTTCGCAGTCCAGGGCAATTTCGTCGTCGGGCTGGTGGTCTTCGCGATCCTCGTCGTGGTCCAATATATCGTCGTCACCTCGGGTGCGCAGCGCGTGTCCGAAGTGGCCGCGCGCTTCACCCTCGATTCGATGCCCGGCGCGCAGATGAGCATCGACGCCGACCTCAATATGGGCCTGATCGACCAGGTCGAGGCCGGGCGCCGCCGCAAGGGGATCGAGCGAGAGGCGAGCTTCTACGGCGCGATGGATGGCGCATCCAAGTTCGTGAAGGGCGACGCGATCGCCGGGATCATCATCCTCTTGATCGACATCATCGCCGGCTGGATAGTCGGTGTGCTCCAGCTCGGGATGGAGTGGAACGAGGCGCTGCAGCATTTCACCTTGCTGACGATCGGCGACGGCATCGCCGCGCAGCTGCCCGCGCTGATCATCTCGGTCGCCACCGGCATCATCGTCACACGATCGGCGTCCGACCGCGAATTGTCGACCGAGGTATTCAGCCAGCTTGCCTCGATTCCGCGCATCCCGCTCATCGTCACCCTGGTCCTGATGCTGCTGCTGCTGTTGCCGGGCATGCCGAAATGGCCGATCCTGGTGATCCTCGGCCTGGCGGTGCTCGCCTGGCGGCGTATCCGCAGCACCACCGCCGCCAAGGACACCGTCATCGCCAACGAGGTGGCGGCGTCGCAGGCCGCGAGCGCCGGCCAGGCCTCGATCGAGATCCGGTTGGGCGCCGCGCTGGCGGAGGCGTGGAAGGCGCAGCAGGCGATCATTCTCGACCGCGTCGAAGGGCTGCGCCAGGTGCAGGAACAGAAGCTCGGCATCGCGTTCCCGCCGGTCCGTATCCTCGACGGGTCGGGGCTCGGCGACACCGAATATGAGATCCGGCTGTTCGGGTCGCGCTTCGCGCTGGGCGAAGCGCGACCCGACCGCGCGCTGGTGATTGGCGCGGCGGGCGCCGCGCCGGCGATCGAGGGGATCGCGACCACCGACCCCAGTTTCGGACTGCCGGCGGTTTGGGTCGACGCCGACGGCGAGGAGGCCGCGCGCGCCGCCGGGCTCACCGTCATCGATCCGATCACCGTGCTGATGACCCAGTTCAGCGAGGTCGTCTCGGGCGAGGTCGCGACCCTGCTCACCCGCCCGGTCGTGACGCGGCTGATCGAGGACGCCAGGACCCGCCAGCCCGGGCTGATCGAGGAGCTGATCCCGGCTATCCTCGGCGTTCCCGACATCCAGCGCGTGCTCCAGAACCTGCTCGCCGAAGGCGTGTCGGTCGCCAATTTCGACCTGATCCTCGAGCATCTCGCCGACCTCGCCCGCACCCAGCGCGACCCGGCCGAACTGACCGAGCAATTGCGCCAGCGGCTGAGCTACGCGATCTGCAACCAGTTGCGCGGCGACCATCCCGATCTTGCCGTGCTGAGCCTCGATCCGAGAATCGAAAACCAGATCGCCTCGGGGCTGGGCGCGGCGCAACAAGGCGGCCTGCCGATCGAACCCGGCCTCGCCGATCGCTTGATCCGCCGCCTGTCGGCGCTGGCCGAGGCGATGCACCGCGACGGGCGGGCGCCCGTCCTGTTGTGCGGCGCCGAGTTGCGCCGCCACCTCAAGGCGTTCACCAGACGCAGCATTCCGCGCCTCGCGGTGGTTTCGGTCAACGAGATACCGATGCGGATCAATCTGAAGTCGTTCGATGTCGTCAAGCTGGAAGGATGAAATGATGGGCGAGGAGACCGGTCGAGCCGCGAGCGAGGCGAGCTATCAACGCCTGCTCGGCTATCTCGAGCACGACCCGGACAATCAGGCCTTGCTGGCCGACGCCGCCGAGGCGGCGATCGCGGCGGGCCGCGCCGACGCGGCGTTCGGCCTGCTCGACCGCGCCGCCGCCCGATCCGCGCCAGGCCCGCGCGAACGCAGTCTCGCGGGGCTCGCGGCGATGCATAGCGAACGATTCGCCGATGCGATCGCGACGTTCGCGGCGCTGCTCGACGACGGCATCGACAATCCGGCGATCCGGTTCAACCTCGCCTGGTCGCGCGCGGTGTCCGGCGATCCCGAGGGCGCGCTCGCCATGCTCGACGACGCCACCTGCGACGCGCTGCCGCAGGCCGCCGCGCTCGATGTCCGGTTGCGCCACGCCGCGGGCGGGTTCGAGGAAGCGTATCAACGCGGCAAGCACTATCTCGACCTCCATCCCGAGGACCCGGCGCTCGGCGCGGCGATGTCGGTGCTGGCGCTCGACATGGACGAGCCCGAGTTCGCCGCGGCCTGCGCGGCGAAAGCGCCAGGACATGCCGATGCGCTGACGACGCTCGGCACGCTGGCGCTCGACGGCAGCGATGCGAGCCAGGCGAAAGCCTTGTTCGACGAGGCGCTGGCCCGCAATCCCAAGGCGCCACGCGCCTGGGTCGGCCGCGGGTTGTCCGAACTACTTACCGGGCAGACCGACAAGGCACCCGCCGATATCGACCGCGGCGCGGAATTGTTCGGTAGCCATCTCGGCTCGTGGATCGCCGCCGGCTGGGCCCATTTCGTGAATGGCGACATCGCCACCAGCCGCGCGCGGTTCGAGCACGCGCTCGCCCTCGACCCGACCTTCGCCGAAACTCATGGCTCGCTCGCCGTGCTCGACATCCTGGCGGGCGATATCGACGCCGCGCGCGAGCGCGCGACGATCGCCGCGCGGCTCGACCGGCAAAGCTACGCGGCGGCCCTCGCCCAGGCGATGCTGAGCGCGGGGAGCGGCGATGCCGACAGGAGCCGCGCGATCATCGAGCGCGCGCTCCATTCGCCGCTCGACGGCACCGGCCGCACCCTCGCCCAGGCGCTGGCGCGGATGGGCGCGGGCGGCGGATCGGTCCACTGAACGCCGCAGCCGGCGGCCCGATATGACCTGGCGATAGAAGCGCCGCGTCGTCGATGACCGGCAGAAACCGCGAACGCCCCCGCGCGAGCGACCGATCAGCCTTCAGGTCGCCCGGAAGTCGCGCGCGACGCGGTCGAGCAACTGCTGCGCTTCGGGCGATGCCTCGATCAGCCGCAGGACCTCGCCAGTTACCGCCTCGAACGCGGGCTCGGCGACCAGTTCCTCGCCCAGCCGCTCGCCGAGCAGGCCGCGCACCAGCGCCCGGCGGAAATCGCGTTCGGGCAGATCGCGGATCGCGGCCAGTGCCTCGATTCTCTGTTGCGCGGTCGCCGACCTGCGCTGCTCGCGATCGGCGCCTCGCACGCGGCCCCGCTCGCTGCGCTGCAATTGCTCGCGCAGCAGCAGCAGGATCTGGTCGGTTGCGCTGATCTGGGTCATCTGACCTAGTTGGACCGCCCGGAAAACTGACCGAGCAGCAGGCTGGTCGCCGACATGGTCTCGTCCCCGCCATCGCCTGCGGTAAGCTCGCTGATGCGATCGATGATCAGCTGCATGTCGCGATTGAGCGGCAAATTTTCCTCATTGGTCGCGATACCCAGCCGCAATTGCTCGACCGCGGCTGCGAATTCGTCGCGGATGAGATAGGTCAGGCCGGCGACGAACGTGCGCAGATAATGACCGTCCGGCAGGAGGGCGAGCGGCCCCCAGGTCGACAGCGCGTCGCCCGCTTCGCCCGAGGTCAACTGGAAGAAGCCGAGCTGGAAGCGCGCGATCGCGAAATCGGGCGCCAGCGCCACCGCCGCCTTGAGCGCCGACAGCGCCTCGATCGGCCGGCCGATCGCGGCGAGCAGCGATCCGCGCAGGAAATGAAGCCTGGGATCGTCCGGAAAATCCGCCAGCGCGCGATCAACCTGCGCGATCTCGTCGCCCTTGTCGGCGGCGATCGCGGTCATCAGCTCCTGGAGGCGGATATCGTCGCAAAGCGTCATGTCGAACTGTCCCTAGTGATGCCTGAGCCGCCGCCGAAGCCGTTCGATGGCGCTCTTGTGGAGTTGCGATACCCGGCCGCGCGTCAGCCGCAACAGATCGGCGATATGCGCGAACGTCAGCCCGGTGTGATAGTGCTGGCGGATCACCGCGCCTTCATTGGCGGGCAACCGTTCGAGTTCGGCGGCGATCGCCGCCTGGGTCTGGCGCCAGGCGAGGCCTTCATAGGGCGTCGGCCGGCGATCGACGCCGTCCGCCTGCTCGACCATTCCCGTCCCCTCAAGCATCAGCCCGAGGGCGAGATCGACGGCGAGATCGGCGAGGGCCGCGAGCGGGTCGGCCGGCGCGGCCTCGATCGGGCCGAGCGACCGCATACGTTCCTGCCGCAACCGCTGGCGCTGGCTCAATTGCGCGTCGAGATCGCTCATCCGCTTCATGCCGTCGGCGACATTGCCGGCGATCCGCGGCCGGGCATAGGCGCCGAACGGTACGCCCAGCAGCGGATCATAGCGGTCGAGCGCCTGCAACAGGCCTTCGTAGGCGAATTGCTCGAGATCGCCGCGATCGACCGCGCGCCGGCGCCAGCCGAAATGGCGCGCCGCGACCGAGCGCGCGAGCACGATATAGCGGTTGAACAATGTCTCGCGCGAGCGGCTGTCGTCCTCGAACCGCGCGCGCCGCCACAGCGACGCCTCGGCGCGCACCGGATCGGTCACGATGTCGAGCCCGGTCTCGCGCGTCGGCTTCATCGGAAACTGCCCAGGACGCCCTGAATGACGAGGCTCCAGCCGTCGATCAGCACGAACATCAGCAGCTTGATCGGCAGCGATATCGTCGCCGGCGGCACCATCATCATGCCGAGCGACAGGAGGATCGACGACACGACGAGGTCGATCAGCAGGAACGGCAGCAGGATGACGAACCCGATCGTGAACGAGACCCGCAGCTCATTCATGATGAAGGCAGGCGCGAGCTTGAGGATCTCGACCTGGTCGGGACGCGCCGGCACCGGCGTATGCGAGATCGCATAGATCGCCTCGATGTCGGAATCGCGCGTCTGGGCGAGCATGAACGTCTTGAGCGGAGCGCTTCCGCGGGTCATCGCCTCTTCGGCGCCGATCTGGCCGCCGAGGAACGGCTGGACCGCCTGGCTGTTCAGCGTGGCCAGCGTCGGTCCCATGGAGAATGCGGTCAGAAACAGCGCCAGGCTGATCAGCACCGGATTGGGCGGCGTCTCCGGCATGCCGAAGGCGTGCCGGACCATCGACAGGGTAATGATGATGCGGACGAAGCTCGTCATGCTGATGAGGATGGCCGGCAGGATCGCCAGCATCGTCAACAGCAACGTGGTGCGCACGACGTCGGCCGAGAGCCCGGCCTGGGGTGCCGCCGCGGCCGGCATCGCGACGAACAGCGCGCCGCCAGCGAGCGCCAGCAACCACCTATTCACGCAGCCTCTCCGCCGTCCGCCAGCGCACGCTCGCGCAGCACCTGGCTCGATCCGACCTGGATCAGGAGCAGGAATTCGCGTCCGTCGTGGCGCACGACACCGATATCGGCATGCATGTTCAGCCGCCGCACCTCGACGACCTCGATTACGCCGGTGCGCGGGCCGACCTGGCGCAGCCACCCGGCCAGGTCGCCCTTGCCCATCCGCTGGCGGATCAGGAGTATCGCAAGCACCGCGATCGCGATGCAGATCAGGAAGGCGATGATGATGCGGCCGACCGGCACGTCCACCCCGCCGCCGCCCAGGCGGCCGACCGCCTGATCGGCGAGCAGGATCATTCGGCGACCTCGCTCAGCCGCACACCGAACTTGTCTCCGACCGCGACCAGTTCACCCTGGCCGATCACCACGCCGTTGAGACGCAGCTCGACGGCCTGATTGAGCGGCGCGTCGAGCGTCACCACCGACTGCGGCTTGAGCGCACCGAGCTCGGCGACGGTCATCCGCGTGCCGCCGACAAAGGCCTCGATCTCGACCTCGACGTCGTCGATCATGCGCGCGGCGAGCGTCCGGCCGGACGGCGTCGCGGTATCTGTTTTCTTGGGAGAGGGCTGGTTCACAAGGGGGTACTCGTTGGAGAGACGGTCAAACGATGGTCAGCTGCAGCCGGTCATCCTGGCGATCGACGGTGCAGCGCAACGGCTTGGGGCGGTGGCCGATCGCGACATCGACCGCGGCGGTCAGGTCGCGATCGAGCACCAGGACATCGCCGACGGCAAGGCCGGCAAGCTCGGTGGTCGTCAGCCGGCTGCGGCCGACCAAAGCGGAGACCGTCACTTGCTGGCCGGCAAGCGCGATGGCGAGCGGCGCTACGGTCTTGCCCGTCACGAACGGCGGCAAGGCCGCCCGCGCGCGCCGGACGATCAGCTCTTCGCTGAGCGCGATCTGAAGCAGATCGGCGCGACCTCCGTCCGCCACGCGCCACGTCCACCACGGTCCCCTGCCGGACTCGACCGTCCCCGGGCGCCAGGCCGCGCCACCCAGCCCCAGGGTGGCGGCGAGGCGGCTGCGGAAATCGGCAACGCAGGCCGCGGCCGCCGCATCGAGCGCGGCGCGATCGGCCGGCGTCGGCGATGCCCCATCGTCCGGCCCACCGTACATCATCGCCGCAATCCGCGCGTCGGCATCCTCGGCGAGCGACAGCACGACACCATCAGCCAGTTGCCAGCAGGTGCCACGCGCCGCCGCGGGGTTGGCGCCGACCGCGGGATCGCCAGCGAGATCGACAGATCGCGCGGCGAACCACGCCGCGCTCCATTCACGCACGCAAGGGCGCAGCGCGACCTCGCGCACGGCGCGTTGGACCGCTTCGGGCGGCAGCCAGGATCGAACATGGGTCATGCCAATGCCGCCGATCAGCCCTGCCCGCGGATGCCGAACAATTGCTGGATCATGTCATTGGTCGCGCTGATGATCTGCGACGATGCCTGGAAGCCGCGTTGGACCAGGATGAGGTCGGAGAATTCGAGCGTCAGGTCGACGTTCGACGCCTCGAGCCGGCGCGACTGCACCTTGCCGACGCGCACGTCGCCGCTCGGCAGGATATCGCGCATCGCGGTCTCGCGCGCGCTGAACATGCCGCTCGATTCCTGCGTGAGGTCCGACGTGTCGCGGAAATCGGCGATGGCGACCGCGCCGAGCTGCTGCTTTTGCCCGTTCGAATAGCTGACCTCGAGCTGGCCGGAATCGTTGACGGCCAAGGCGGCGAAGGTGCCGACGCCATAGCCGTCGACCGACCCCGCGCTCAGCGTCGAGGAGGCTCCGGCAAAGCTCTGCGCGCCCGAGAAATCGAGGGTCACGACCGTGCCCGACCCCGGATCGGTGAAATCGAGCTTGCTCGCGCTCGGATCGGCGATGGCGCCGATGAACTTGAGCTGTTTGGTCTGGGGCTGCGCGTTGGCGCCGGTTCCGTCCTTGAGCGGGCCGTTGGTGTCGTTGACGGTAATGTTCCAGGTGCCGGGCGTAGCGGTCGCCGACGTGTCCTTGGTCGCGGTCACCGTCCAGACGTGCTTGCCACCATTCTTGTCGAATATGGTGATGTTGCCCACCGTGGGCGGGGTGGTCGCGTCGGTCGCGATGAAGCCAGTAAAGGGAACCGAGGTTGTCGCCTTGGGTGGATTGGTCCGCGAGACGTCGACCGAGAGGGTCTGCGGGCGGCCTGAAGCGTCGAGCGTGGCGAGCCGCCAGTCGGTGCCTGACAGCACGATATAGCCGCTCTTGTCGATGTCGAAACTGCCGGTTCGCGTGTACATCACGTCGTTGCCGCGCATCAGCATCAACAGGCCCCCGCCCTGGATGGCGAGATCGAGGTCGCGATCGGTCTGGCGCAATTCGCCGGCCGCGAAGTTGAGCCGGCCAGGCGCGTTCTGGACGCCATTGCCGGTCGCGCCGCCATAACCGTTATTCGATCGGCTGTTGGCACCGAGGATGTTCTCGAAACTGACGGTCGACCCCTTGAACCCTTGCGAGTTGAGGTTGGCGACGTTGTTGCTGATCTGCTGCAGCCCGCGCGAATAGGCGGCAAGCCCGCTCAAGCCGATATAGATCGATCCGAACATGTCAGTTCCCCTGGCGAATCTGGGACACGTTGGCGAGCGACAGACCGGAAATGGTCTGCTGGTCGCCAGTGGTGATGGTGAGCTGCGGGTCGCCATTGGCGAAGGAGACCGCGGTGACCTTGCCGGAAATGACGGTCGAGCCCGACGGGATGTCGACGATGCGGCCGAGCAGCGACGCCGCCTGGGCGGTCCCTTGCGCCGAGACCAAGGTGCCGAGCTTGTCGTTGGTCGTCTGGCCGAGCTGGATCTGCGAGAATTGCGCGAGTTGCGAGACGAACTCGAAATTGTCCATCGGCTTCAAGGGATCCTGATAGGTCAGCTGGGTCAGGATGATCTTGAGCAGTGAGTCGAAGCTCAATCCGAACGCGCTCGTTGCCGCGCCCTGAGTTCCGCTACTGCTGGTGTTGGCCGACACCGGCTGGGTCGGGGAAATCGCCTGCATCTCAATCCTTCCTGTCTTGCCCGGCGGCGCCGGGACTGCGGCTGACGCGCAATTCGCTGAGCACGAGACCGTGACGCGCGAGCAATTGGGCAACCGCCTCGTGCATCGAACCGGCATCGCCCTCGGGCTCGCCATCGGCGACGACCGTCACCGCCACGCCCGCCTCGCCATGGTCGATCGACACCTTGACGCGCGACGCGGCGAGCGTCTGGTCGCGAACCGCGATGCGCGGCGCGCCGCCGGGCGACGCTGCGTCTTCGGCCAGCACTCCGGCCGCGCTCAGGCGCGGGACCGGCGGTGGCGATGATGCCAGGCCCGGCGCGCCGCCGGCTGCCGCACCGGGCCACAGCGGTGCGACAGCCGGCGATCCGCCGATCGCCAGCTGTCCGGCCAGCAGCGGGTCGGAAGCCAGCCCGGACGGCGCTCCCGAACCCGGCTGCGTTCCGGACGGCGGCTCAGGCGCGCGCGACGGGTCGGAGGCGAGCACGGGCAGCGCGCCAGGCGGCGGCACCGGCGGCTGCGGCACGCCAGGCTGGTCGGACTCGGACGCGAGGGCCGGATCGTGCCGGGCGGTCGCCGCGCGGTCCTCGAAGAACCCGCGCTCGTTGAACCGCTCGACCGAGCCGCGCATCGTGCCCGCGGCGAAGCGCGCCGACGGCCGGCCCGATTGCTCGACCAGTGCGCGGTCGACCAACGTCACCAACGTATCGGCGAACGACGCGCCGGACGCGGACCGCGACGCCCCGGAGGGCTGTGCCGCGGTTCCGGCAAAGGGAGCGGCCGGGCCAGGCGTGATCGCGGTCATCGCCGCCGCCAATCGAACGTCGCCCGCTCGGCAACCGCGGCCAGCGCCGCTTCCTCGTCGAGTCGCGCGGCGTCGCGGGCGAGCCCGCGTGCGACGTCGCCGGTCGCGCGCATCGTTGCATCGAGCCGACGCCAATGATCGGTGCGCGCCTCGCGCACCGACGCCATGTCCCGCGCCACAAGCGCCGCGCGTTCGGCGGTCGTATCGGCGTCGAGCAACGCGGCCCCGATCGCCGATACCATCTCGGGGAGGAAACGATCCGAGCCGATCGCCGCGTCCCAGGTCCGGGCGAGTGCGAGAACACGGTCGGCGTCGCGCTCGGCCGCCTCGACCGCGGCCGTCTCGCGCGCCTGGGCCTCACCGACATCGATCGCGGCGACATCGCGTTCGACACGCTGGAGCAGTTCGAGTTCGCGCATGCGATGGAGAGCACGTCGCGGCGTCATGACGGCCACGAGGTCTTGAGCGCACGCACGGTCTGGGCGAAGTCCGAGCGCTCGTCGGCGGGCTGGCGCAGGACGGCGGCGATCGGCTCGCGCGCGGCGATCGCCCGGTCGATCCGGTCGCTCGACCGGGCCCGATAGACCCCGCTTTCGATCATCACGCGATTCTCATCATAGGTCGAGAGCAGAGAGGCGATCTCACGCGCCTGGGCGGCGTGATCGGGATCGATCAGCCGCGAGGCCTGGCGGCTGACGCTGCGGATGATGTCGATCGCCGGAAAATGGCCCTGCTCGGCGAGGTTGCGCGACAAGACGATATGGCCGTCGAGCAGCGACTTCATCACCTCGACGATCGGGTCGTCGACCTCGTCGGTCTCGCTCAGCACCGTCATGATCGCGGTGATCGCACCCCCGCCCCGGACCGCGCCGCAACGCTCGACGATGCGCGGCAGAACCGCGAACACGTTGGGCGTATAGGCGCGCACGGTGGGCGGGGCGCCGGCAGCGAGGCCGATTTCCCGCAGCGCCATGGCCAGCCGCGTGATCGAATCGATCAGGAGCACGACATGCTCACCGCGATCGCGCCAATATTCGGCCAGCGCCAAGGCCTGCTCGACCGCGCGTGCGCGCATCACCGGGCTTTGGTCCGATGTGGCCGCGACCAGGGAGAAGCGATCGGGCGCGGCGGACGTGGCGGCGAGCGACCAGAGGTCGGAGACTTCCCGCCCGCGCTCGCCGACCAGGCACAGGATGCAGCGATCGCAATCGATCTGGCGGGCGAGCTGCTCGACCAGGCTGGTCTTGCCCACGCCGCTCGCCGCGAAGATGCCGACCCGCTGGCCGACGCCCAGGGTCAGGAGGCCGTCGATCGCGCGGATGCCGGTCGCCAGCACCGCCGCCGGATTGACCCGGTCGAGCGCCGAGATCGCGGCTCCCTCGATGCGCGTCGTGCGATCGATCCTGCCCTTGCCGTCGATCGGGCGGCCGAGCGCATCGACGGCACGACCGGCAAAACCGTCGCCCCGCGCGATGCCGGAGCGGCCGGGCGCGGCGGTCACCCGCGCGCCGAGGCGGAGCCCGCTATGCTGTTCGAGCGGGATCAGGGTGATACCGCGCTCGCTCACCGCCACGACCTCGGCGATCGCCTCGCGGCCATCCGGGCCGGCGATGTCGCACAGCTCGCCGAGCGCCGCGGCGGGACCCGTCGCGCGAACGAAGCCGGCACCAAGTTCGTCGAGATGCCCGTAGAGCGGCGCGGTATCGACCGCTGCCAGCCGATCGAGGAAACGATGCGGCTTCATGTCCTGCGCTCCATCGCCGCCAGCGCGCCGTCGAGGATCGCCCATTGTCGTGCCGGTTCGACGTCGATGGCGCCGAGCTTGAGATCGATCCGGCACCCCCCGGCATCCAAATCGGGGTCGATCGCGAGACGCGTGCGCGCGACGTCGATCCGCGTGCTCAGGGTATCGAGCGCGTCGCCCGGAAAATCGGCCGCGCTGACCCGCACGCCAACCACCGAATCGGCGGCAAGGCCGGCAACGTGATGCGCGACCGTGCGCGTCACGAGCTCGCCGAGGTCGGAGCTTTCACCGAACATCTTTCCGAGCGCGGCACGGGCCAGGGTGACCGCGAGGAGCTCGAGCTCCTCGAGCCGCTTGTCCCAGACCGCGCGCGCGTCAGCGAGGCCGCGCTCGACCTGCGCGGTGCGGCTGGCGTCGGCGGCGACGGCGGCGTCGCGCCCTTCGGCGCGCGCGGCCTCGATAGCGCGCGCCGCCTCGCGCTTGTGCGAAACGAGCGCCGCCTCGAGCCGCGCGATCTCGGCCTCGAGCTCCGCCAGGCGCGGATCGGGCGCCACGGTCTCGACGGCCGCGTCCCGGTCGCGGCGCGGCGCCGCCGGCAGCGCGCCGACGCTTGCCAGCGCGTGAGGCTCCTTGATGAGCCCGGTCATCGCGATTTTCCTGCCGCGAGCAGCCCACCGGCTGCCTGAAGCAAGGTCCGTCCCGCAACGCGCGGCGCGGCGTTCGCCTCGCCCTGACCGTCGAGCAGGGCCGCGCGCGCGGCCGGTGTCATGCCGCCCTCGCCGTTCCGCGCCGCCGCGATCAACGTTTCGAACCATTCCGAATGGCTACCGGGCGCTGCCGGGCGCGGCGGTGCCGCCGGCCGCTGGCCCCGCATCGCCGTCTGCAGCCGGTCGCGCTCGTCCGCGTCGAGCCCGGCGAGGATCGCCCGGCGATCGCTGCCCGCCAGCGCGGCGAGATCGCGCGCGATCGCGGTGAGCGGGTCAGCCGGCATTGGCCACGTCCGGATCGCGCAAGGTCGCGCGGATGCGCTCGATCATCGCCTCGCGCTCGTCGGCCGACAGGCGCGGCGTCCGCATCGCGGACCGGACCCCCTGCGCCAGCGCCGCCAGCAGAAGGAGAGCGACGGCGATCAGCACGTACAGCCAGAACCCGCCGAAGCGAGCAGCACCGGCGGGGCTCCCGACAGGCGGAACGGCAGCGGCCGGAGCCACCGCCGTTCGCGCCGCCGGGGTGGTCTCGCCGGTCGGGCCAAGCCCGACCTGGAAGGTGAGTTCGTCGCCGGCCGCCTCGTCGAGCCCCACCGCGGCGGCGATCTCGTTGCGCGCCAACCGGCTCTGATCAGGGTCGAGCGGCATGGCGGTCGCGACGATGATGCGCAGGCGGAAATTGCGCTTCGGCGCATTGGGCAGGGTCGCCGGCGTCGCGGCGCCGGCCGGGGTCGCGATCGCCCCCGGCGTCGCGCTCGCGGCGGGTGCCGGCGCCGGTGTCTCTGGAACATCGACCTGGTCCTTGCCGAGGACGATGACGCGTACGTCGGTCTGCACCCCTGGCAAGGCCGGTTCGACCGCGGCGCGCACCCGCGCGCGATAGTAGCGCTGGACCGCCTGCTGCTCCTCGGCGTCCGGCGCGAGCGTTACCTCGGGCGCGCTCGACTGGCTCAGGACCCGGCCATCGGCATCGACGATGACGACATCGCCGGGCGCCAGATCGGGCACGGCGAAGGCCACCAGACGCTGGATGCCGGCGACACGGTCGCTGTCGAGCTGGCGTCCTTCCTTGGTGATCAGCTCGACCGCGGCCTTGGACGGGCTGCGTTCGCTGCGGAACAGCGAGCGCTCGGGCATCGCCAGATGGACGCGGGCGGTCTCGACCTCGTCGATCAGCATGATCGTGCGTTCGAGCTCGCCCTGGAGCGCGCGCTGGTAATTGATCCGCTGCGCGAAGTCGGTGAGGCCCATGTCGGACTTGTTGAACAGCTCGAAGCCCACTCCGCCCTTGAGCGCGATATCGGATCCGGCGATCAGCAGCCGCGCCTGGTCGGCCTGGTCCGACGGCACCGCGATGCTGGCGCCGTTATCGCCGAGCCGGTAGGCGATGTTCTTGGCGTCGAGCTGGGCCGCGACCGCAGAGGCCGCGGCGGGACGCAGATTGCTGAACACCGGCACGTAGCCTGGGCGCAGGAACAGGAAATAGCCGAGCGCCAGCAGCCCGAAGACCACGGCGAATACGATCGCGATCAGACGGACCGGCAATTGCCGCTGGGGGGACGCATCACTCATGATCGGCGATCCGCGGCTAGAGCTGCATGTTCATGAGTTCGCGGTATCCGTCGAGCAGGCGCCCGCGCACCTGCATCGCCAGTTCGACCGACAGCCGCGCCTGCTCGAGCGCGAAGGTCACCTGATGGATCGGCACATTGGGATCGAGCGTGAACTTGCGCACCATGTCATCGGCGGTGGCAAGCTTGCTTTCGACCCCCTGCATGCCGGCCGAGAGGATGTCGCCAAAACTCGCCGCCGGTGCCGGCTGCGGCGCGGCGGCCACCGGCCCGAGGGTAGTGAGTGCCGGCGGGGCCGCCAGCACGCTGTCGATCGCCGCGATCGCGCTCATGACGACCGCCCGAGATTGAGTGCGCTCGAGAACATCTGGCGCTCGATCGCGAGCGCGGTCAGATTGGCCTCGTAGGAGCGCGAGGTGCGGATCATCAAGGTCATTTCCGAGGCCTGATCGATGGCGGGCAGATTGACGAACCCGTCGGCGCCGGCCGACGGATCGCTCGGATCATAGACGCGCCGGACGCCGCCCGGCATCGCCTCGACCCCGAGCACGCGAACGGGTCCGGGCTGACTGACGGCGCCCTTGCGGGCCAGCGCGTCGGCGAAAGTCGCGTCAGGCCCTGAGATGACGCGCATCGGGCGATAGGGGTCGCCCGAGGCGGTGCGGCTCGTGTTCAAATTGGCGAGGTTCTGGGCGATGACCTGCAGCCGCTGCCACTCGACATCGAGCCCCGAGCGACTGATCGCCATGGCGTCACTCATTACTGGCCTCCCCGGATGACGGTGCGCGAAATGTCGAATTGGCGGCCGAGCAAGTCGATCAGCGCCGAATAGCGCCCGGCCGTGGAAGCGGCGGTATCGAGCTCGAGGTCGGTCCGCGGCTCGTCGCCGAACGGTGCCCGCGGCAACGCCTCGATCCTCGGCTCGACCGCGGCGATCGCATCGGGACCCTTGGCGGCGGCCGCCCTCAGACTGTCCTCGAACGTCACGCGCGACGGCCGATAGGTCCTGGAATTGGCATTGGCGATGTTGGTCGCGGTCACCTCGAGGCGGAGCGCGAGGCCGTCCAACGACTTGGTGATGAGCGCAGCTGAGACAGGATCCACGAATGGGTACCTTATTGAACGAGGATAGCGGCGTGGAGCGCGCCGGCGGCCTTGATCGCCTGGAGCACACTGATGATGCCGCGCGTGTCGACCTTGGCCCGCGACAGGCCCTGGACGAGATCGGCGACGGTGGTGTTGGGGAAATTGACGACAGTGTCGCGCTTGCGATCCTCGACGGTCAATTTGGTGTTGGTGACGACGAGGCTGCCGACCGAATTCAGATCGCTCGCGAACCCGCCGGCGAAATTGGGCTGCGACGCGGTGCGCTCGCCGGTGATCGTGACCTTGAGGTCGCCCTGGGCGATCACCACGCTCGAGATGCGCACGTCGCCACCCGCGACGATCGTCCCGGTGCGTTCGTTGATCACCACGCGGGCCACGCGGACCGGCTCGACCGGCAGGCTCTCCAGCCGCGCCATGAACCCGGCGAACTGGCTGGCATCGCCGCGAAAGGCGATCCGTACCTCGTCGGCATTCTTGACCGAGGCAATGCCGGCGCCGAACTGCAGGTTGATCGCCTCGGCGATGCGCTCGGCACCCTCGAAGCTGGGCTCGCTCAGTACGAAACCAACGGTGCCGTCGCTCGCAAGCAATTGGGTGTCGACCGCGGTCTCGACGGTCGCGCCGGCCTCCAGCATCGCGGTGGTCGGATAATTGCGCTGCTCGCGGTTGAGATCGCTCTTGAAGTCGTAGCCGCCGGCCAGCAGCGGCCCTTGCGCCAGGGCATAGACATGCTGGTCAGGCCCGAGCAGCGGCGTCATCAGCAGCGTTCCGCCGGCCAGGCTGCGGGCGTCGCCGATCGACGAGACCGTGACGGTCAGTCGGTCGCCGACATTGGCCGAGGCGGGCAAGGTCGACGTGACGATGACGACCGCGACGTTGCGGCTGTTGATCTCGTCGTCCGTCACGCTGGTCCCGAGCCGGCTGAGCACGTTGCGCAAGGCCTGGCGGGTGACGCCGTTACGCCGCGTATCGCCCGATCCCGCCAGGCCGGTCACCAAGCCGTAGCCGATCAGCGCATTGTCGCGCCATCCCTGGAACCGACCGATGCCCGACAGCGGAACGCCGGCCGTCGCAGGCCGCGCGCCCGCGCTCGCGGGCACGGCAAGGCCGGCAAGAAGCAGCGCCAGCAGTGGAAATGCCCCCCGATGCCGCATCATCCAAGCCCCAGGAAGCGAAATACACGGGCGACCAGACCGGGCTTGGCGCTACGCGCGACGAACCCCTTGCCGTCATAGATGATCTTCGCGTCGGCGATCCGGCTCGACAGGATGCGGTTGTCGGCCTCGATGTCCTCGGGGCGGATGCGTCCCTCGATCCCGATCAGCGTGTTCTCGCCGTTGAGCTTCATCGTCTGCTGGCCCGACACCATAAGGTCGCCATTGGGCAGCACCGACCGGACGGTCACCGTGATCTGCGCGACCAGCTTATCGCTGCGCGTGACCGCGCCGCCGCCCGAATAGCCGCCGCCGAACTGAAGGCTGCCGCTCTCGCTGAGCTTCCCGCCGGAGACGGATCCCCCGACCTGCGTGCTGCGCTTGGAATCGGTCTTGGTCGTATTGGTCGATTCCGCATTCTCGTAAACCACGACAGTCAACAGATCGCCGACTGCGGTGGCGCGGCGATCGGCGCTCATCGCCGACCAGTTGCTGCGCTTGTAGAGGTCGTCGGCGTGCGCCGCGCCGGCGGGCAGCGCGATCGCGGCGAGCAGCGTGAGCAGAACCCTCATGGCGTCACCGTCGCGACCGGCGCGGCGAATACATGTCCGCCGCGGTCGCGGACGAACACCCGTCTGCCGACGCTGCCCGACTGCAACGCGGTCACTGAACGCTCGACCGTGACCGGGCCGGCACGCGACACCAAGGTCATGGCATCTCCCTTTGCGACGGTCGCGGGTGGCGGCACCACCAGATGGCCGAGCGGACTTCCGGCAGGCAGGTCGCGCCGCGCGACGAGATAACCGCGCGCGGCGTCGTAGCGGATCGCTGCCGTCATGGCCGCGCACGGCCCGGCCGCAATCTTGTCGCGCGTGATGGCGGTGCCCGCCGCGATCGCGGCGCTGGTCACCTGGCAGACACCCGCGCCCGCTTCAGCGCGGCGAACATACCGAAACGTCACGACGCGGGCGTCGCCGCCGTCCACCACAATCCCGGGCACCGCGCGGCGCACCAGGGTGGCGATCGCGCGCCGCGAGAGCGACAGGCGATCGCGGCCGACCGGCAGCCGCGCAATCTCCACCGCGCCAAGGCGCCCGAGACCGCCCCGCCCAGCGACATCGGCAAGCGTCACCGCCGGTCGCGACAAGACGATCTCGCCACGATCGGCCAACGCCAAGGAGTCGCCGCCGACGAATGCGGCAGCCAGGACGAATGCCATCATCTCAGCGCCGGAGGCCGTTGGCGATCGACATCAGCTGATCAGCTGCCTGGACGATCTGCGCATTGGCGGCATAAGCGCGCTGGACGAGCATCAGCTCGACCATCTCGCCGGTCATCTCGACGTTCGAACGCTCGACCGACCCCTGCACCAGGGTCCCTGCCCCGTCTTCGCCGGCGACCGCCTCGCGCATCCGGCTCTCGTCGCCGATCGAATAGAGGCCGCCGTCGAGCGCGGTCAGGCCACTCGTATCGTCGGCGGTCACCAGCGAGATCTTGCCGATCTCGACCGGCGCCGCGTCGGCCGAGGTGACCGCGTTCACCGTGCCGTCGGCGGCGATGGTAAACGACGTCGCGTCGGTCGGCACGCTGATCGCCGCCTTGAGCGGCAGACCGCTGTCCGCTGCCGCCAGCATGCCGTCATCGCCGACCTTGAGCGCGCCGCCGCGCCACAACAAGGTCTGGCCGCCGGGGCCCATCAATTCGATGAACCCCCGCCCGTTGATCGCGAGATCGTTCGCCTTGCCGGTCGATTGCAGGTCGCCCGGCTCGTCAAGCGAGGGCGCGGCCGAGGCCATCACGCCCGCGGCGGAGAACAGATCCGCCGCATTGGCCGCGGGCACGTCCGGATCGTTGCGCGACGCTAGCACCGTCGAGAAGCGGACGTCCGAGCGCTTGAACGCCGGCGTGTTGATATTGGCGATATTGTTGGAGACGATGGCGAGCGCGCGCTCCTGCGCCTGCAGGCCGACCGCGCCGACATAGAAGGCGCCGTTCATCGACCGACCTGCCCGAAGGTGGAGATCGCCTTGCCCATCAGATCGTCATAAACCTGGACGAGTTTCGCCCCGGTCTCAGCGCCCCGCAGCGCTCCCATCATCGATATCATCTCGTCCCCCAGCGATACGTTCGACGCCTCGACCGCGCCCTGGCGCAGCGACGGCGTGGCGATCGCCTCGGCATCGTCGTCAGCGAGCATGAACAGCGATCCGTCGAGCGGCGTCGCGGACGCCCCTTCGCGGATCGAATAAACCGCGATCTGACCGAGCGGCTTGTCGCCGTCGAGAATGGTGCCATCGGCCGCGATCTTGGCCGTTCCGGTGTCGAGCACCAGATCGCCGCCGCCGGCCTGCTGCAGCGCATAACCCTGCGGCGTGATCACCCGCCCATCGCTCGCCAGGGAGAAATTTCCCTGCCGCGAATAGACCAGCTTATCGCCCGCCTTCAGCTGGAAGAAGCCGCTACCGTTAATGGCAAGATCAAGCGGGCGTCCGGTCTCGACCAGCTTGCCGGCCTGCATGTCGACGCGCAGCCGCGAGAGCGTCGCAGCGAAGTCGCCATTGACCTGATCACTCGATTGCAACTGCCGCTTGAAGCCCGGCGTCGATACGTTCGCCACGTTCACCGCGGCCCGATCCACGCGAGCCGAAGACGCACGCATCACCGCCGTGGCAGAATCCACTAAACCCGACATTTCCCCGCACCCCTATGTCCCTATATGGGACACATCTTGAGCGAGTCGGTCAAGCCTTTCTGAGAAATAAATTCACATTGGATCAAAATCATACGCGTTGACGTGATGGGTTGGACGACCCCTGCGGTGCAAGAGCTTTCGTGCAGCGATGAGCACCGGTCGGGTGCATCCATGTGTTCGGCCTGTTGATGCAGCACGACATGGCTGCTGGCCCTGATGAAGTCCGCGGATCGGATCCCTGATCACGTCATCGCGCTCGAAGCGCTCTGCTCCCCTGGGTTTGTTCGATCCCCGGTCTGACCGGTTTGTCATCACCACTCAGCTGCCCTTACACCATCCCGCCGCCGCGCGCTTCAGCGAGCGGCGAGGGCCGCGGTCACGCGGCGGTGGCCGCGTAGACCTCCTTGCGCGTCATCACCGCCCACGCGATACGCGCTGTCTTGTTGGCGAGCCCGACGGTCGCGATCTTCACCGGCTTGCGCTCAAGCAGCTGTGCGACCCAAGGCTGGCGGCTCGCATCCTTGCGCGCCATGCGCATCACCGCAGCGGCGCCGACGACCAGCAGCTTGCGAAGATACCCGTCACCCTGTTTGCTAATGCCGCCAAGCCGTTCCTTGCCGCCAGAGCTATGGGCGCGGGGCGTAAGACCCAGCCAGGCCGCGAACTGACGACCCGAGCGGAACAGCGATGCGTCGGGCACGGCTGCGGCGATAGCCGACGCGGTGATCGGACCGATGGCGGGGATAGTGGCGAGCCGGCGGCTTGTGTCATCCGCGCGATGCCAGGCCAGGATCTGCGCCTCCAACCGGTCTATGTCGCTCGCCAGCGAACGTAGCTGGGCACCGCTCGTGTGGAGCGCCGATCGCGCATGTGCCGGTAGCTTCCCCTGCTCCTCGTGCAGCAACTTCATCAGCGCTGTGACACCGCCGGGTCCTTTGCTGGTGACAATGCCATACTCCGATAGATGGGCTCGCAAGGCGTTAATCAGTGCGGTTCGCTGCCGGACCAGCAGATCGCGCGTCTTGTGGAGCATCAACACCGCCTGCTGATCGACGCTCTTCACCGCGACGAACCGCATCGTCGGCCGCGTAACAGCCTCGCAGATCGCCTCTGCGTCGGCCGCGTCGGTCTTGCCGCGCTTCACGTACGGCTTCACATAAGCTGGCGGCATCAAGCGCACATCGTGGCCAAGGTGACGTGCGCCCCTGATTGTTACCACTCAGAGGTAGAGTGCGGCTCCTTCATGATGGTTTGTTGAGGGGATGGCAGCGTGCCTGGGGGCATGCCCCCAGGTACGTTGGCCGGCGATCTCGGCGGGGGTCTTCCCGCCCAGTTTCGAGTGCGGCCTGACGTGGTTGTAATCGTGCTGCCAGGCATCGAGCACGAAGCGGGCATGGGCCAGCGACGTGAACAGCATCTCATTGAGGCATTCGTCCCGCAGGCGGCCGTTGAAGCTGTCGATGATCCGCTGCGAATAGCGTATCCTCCTTCTCTCGCCGCATTCGATTTGATGATGGTCGTGCCAGCCCTATCGCCTCGAAACACGGTAACGAATTCTGGCGCAGTAGTCTCTGCGGCAACAGAGCACTCCGCTAGTGGGACAGGTTAAGACCCATCAAACTATTCGTAGAGAATTTCGCGGAGCTTCTGTTGCACCTGGGATGTTTCTCCGCCGTTAAAACATTCTTCATCAGAATGAATTTCGATTACATTAGGCGCAATAGGTCTAACAGTAATTTTTCCAGTCGTAAGATCGATTGAATTAGGCGTTTTTCCGACATGGCTCCAAAATTGATGCCCTATCCACATCTTGGATCCGATCGCCTCTATGTATCCTTGCTTAATTTCTACCCGTGCCGGATTGCGGGAGGTATCGATTACCTCGGCTTCCAAAGGGAACGGGAGTCCGTTCGACTTCATCGGCAAATTGGCAAAATCTTTGCCGACAGCCTCATACTCGAGCGGGTCTGATGCATTTTGCCAATAGTCGTAATCAATGTCTGCTATCCAGGCTTGAACAAAGCTATCCTCATTCAAAAATGGCCGCACCCATTCGTCCCATAGTCCAGCGGACCCAGGCTTCACTTCTTCGATCGTGATGACAGTCTGCATCATAGCTGGCAGTTCAGCGACATGGAGTTTCAAACCGCCAAACTGTAATGGCCCACCCCATTTTGCGCCTGACTTTAAACGCTTACATAGCTCGGAAACTGAAACGTTGCTGCCATCCGTTTTTTTAAGGCGGCTATCGATCTCCAGTCCCGGCCAAGTATCCGCGATTTTTTGCAATATCACGTCGTTACTAATGCCGCGCTGGCGCGTCGGATGCTCGAACTTTTGTCGTCCAACCATGACCTTTTCATCGAATGATACATCGAGAAACAAGACGATCGTCATTTTCTCAAGGCGCGAACTCATTTGAACTCCTTAACGACGACGGTAACATTGTTGGCTCGACCAAATTGAATTAGCGGGCGAGCAGCAGCTGCGCCTCCCGGTTGCACACGCATATCCAGTATCATATTTGCTGGCTTACCACTCACCGTTGCACCGTTAGTTCCGAGGTCAACGATATGATCCTCCATGCGAGCCATCCATGTGGAGCCAGCAGTGTCAACCGTTTTCAGGCTCACCAAATTTTGTCCGTTCTGAAAGTCGACCAGCGGGAAATAGCCGTTCTTTTCGGCACCTACGTTATACCAACCGTTCGTCTCGCCGTATTCAGTTTTCGCAAGATAAGATTCGACCCATTGCCCTCGTTCAGTCGGCCGAAGATTGAATACCTCCGAAAGCTTGGGACCAACCTTCCCTACGACGCTACTGTCTGCGGCGCGATCTATCGCTGCCGCTTCGCGAGATAGTCGCAAGCCTTCTTCGCCGATACGAACAGCCTCCATTCCCTTTCCAATTATTGGGAGCAGCGTAACGGCGTCCATCGCACTCAGCTTTTCGCCATTATACGCACGGTAGCCGAGATCGGCCACGCCCCCGACTAAGGTGACAGTCTTGGCGACCTCCCACTCGCCTTTCATAAGCCCGACACCGAGATCCCTGACCCCTTGTTCACCAATTTGCTGCTCACGGTCGTGTAGAGCTTGAACTTTGTCGGCGAGATCCGAAAACTGCTTCCCGTACTCGCTGCCCTCCGCCGCTCCGCGGTAGATCGTGATGGCCATTTGTTGCGCCATAGGATCTCCCGCCAAGCCAGCGAGTGCATCCCGGTCTAGATCGGCGAAGGACTTTAACTGATCTCCCAGTCTAACCCCGTATCCCTTAAAGTAACCGGGAGTATCAATCCCTTGCCCATAGACATTTCTGATACCCTGAGCGAATGAAATACTGGGATCAAAGTTTAGGCCCGTGAAAGTCCCCAATGCGGGAAGGCCATCGGGCGATTTCCCACCGAGCGCGTCGGAGCGAGCGTCGGCTGCGGCTCGTCTGGCAGCGGCAGCGGCTTCCTCCTCGCCGCTTAGTGCCTTGCGGCTCGCGGTGATAACGATGTCGTCAGGCAAAGGCCCAACATCAAGCACCTGCACGGTGGCCATGATTGAAGGGTCGATCCGCGAAATAGCTTTATCGTCCAATGTATCGATGACGACGGAAGGCCCATTGCCCGCCACTGGCGTCTTGTCCTCGGGTTTGGCCCGCCGTTTCGCGGCGACATCGCCACCGCCCCCAATCGCGTTCCCGATTAGGCTGCCAATGGTGTTGCCGACTACGCTGGGCAGTGAGGCTAATACGTTGTCGCCGAAGTCCGAGCCCTGGATGAGACTGCGCGTCGCGGCCTCAGCGATGGAGTCCGCAGCACCCGCGATTCCGCCCTTGAGCGCATTGCCGGGGTTGAAACCCTTCAGCTTGGGATCAAACCCGACCGACCGCCCGACGGCACCGCCAACTCCTGCGCCGATCCCTGCTGCCGCGACGCCGACCCAGTCGAAGTTCTTCTGCAAGCCGGTCACGACGCCGACGCCCTGGCTGATCGCGCTGCCGAGCGCGCCGCGAACAAGATCATTGCCGAAAGTCTGAAGACCCTTCAGGGCCCCGCTAGCCGTCGTACCGAACGCGTTCACCCCCTGAAGCGCGCCGCCGACGGCGCCACCGATGGCGGCCAGAGCAACGCCTTTCCAGCTGAAGCTGCTTTGGATGCCGGTCGCTACGCCAACCACTTGGCTGGCCAAGCTGCCCAACACTGCAGTGGTGGCACCAGCGACAACCGTGGCCGCAGTGCCGGACAAGCCGAGACTCGAAGCAAAACCCGCGCCGACGCCGTGTGTCGCAATCGTGACCGCAACCGCGATCACGACGAGCAAGATCTGCCCAAACGCGCCGCACTTGTTACCTTTTGCCGCAGCTGGCGGTGCCGGCTCCGGCGGCAAGGTCGGCAGCGTGTCGCCAATCGCCTCGCCGGGATTGTAAACCCGGTAGGTGTTGGCGTTGTTGTGGAAATTGGTGACCTTGTTCGGGATCTGCAGGGTCTGCCCTGCGACCAGCGACGTGCTCGCGGTCAGGCCGTTGGCATCGGCAATCAGATACCACAGGCTGGAGTCGCCCCAGACCGTCTGGGCGATGGCCTGCAGGCTGTCGCCGGTGCGGACGGTGTAGGTCGTCCCCGATTGGTCGGGATAGCTGCCGTTGATCGGCTGGAAGTTCTGGTCGAAATCGGCACTAGCGACTGGCTTGCCGTACCGGAACCCGTTCTTGCTCGGCGCAGCACTGCGGTCGGCCGCCAATGCCTGGGCATAGTCGGTCAGACTGGGAGCAGGTCCGTTATTGCCAACATCACCGATACGGTGGCCATCGAAATAATAATAGAGCTGCCGCGGCCCGAGGGTGGTGCCGAGCTTCTCCTCGCGCACGAGCACCTGGCCATAGGCGTCGTTTTGATAGGTCATCACGCGATTGCCGGCATTGTCGATCGCCTGCGCCAGATGGCCGTTCACATCATAGCTCAGCTGCGTGTAGCCCTTCCCCCACTGGCCGGTGTTGGGATTGGATGGATCGGTCGCGCCGATCGTGATCCGCGTCTGCTTGGCGTCATCCCACCATTGATAGCTATAATCGGTCTGGGTGGTGACGCCTTGCTTGACCGCCTGCGTATGCGTCAGCACGCCCTGATCGGCGCCGCTATAGCCCGAGCCCGCGACATAGAGCCGGTAGTCGTTGTGGAGCGTCGTCGTGACGTTGCCGTTGGTGTAGTCCACATCGGTTTCGTCGGTGACCCGGTTCGCCCGGTCGTATGTCATCGACCGCGATAGGTCATTCCCGGCGGAAGCGGTATATTGGTTGTAGGTGGTTACCCGACCCAACGCGTCGTTGGTGCGCTTCGCGCGCAGCACGCCGCCGATCGTCGTATTCTCGAGGAAGCCGTCGGTCGTGTAGCTGTAGACTTCGGTATGGCCGTCATAACCATAGGTCGCGGTCTGGCGATTGCCCGCCGCGTCATAGCCGATCGCGACGCCTACAGCGCCGGTCGTGATGACACCCCCGGACAGCGTCCCCATGGTCAGGGTGAAGCGGTCCATGCTGTCATATTTGTACCAATAGTCCTGCGGAGGCACGACCGCACCATTGATGCCGTCCGTATAGACGCTCTTCACCTCCCGGCGATTGCCATTGGCGTCATATTTATAGGTGATGTCGGCCTTGGCGTCCTTGAACTCGGTGATACGGCCAAGCGCATCGTAGCTGACGGCCGCATTCTGATAGAAACGGGGTGCCGCATCTGTGCTGTTATAGGTTTCGAGCGTGCGGTTGCCTTCGCTGTCATATTCGAAGGTCGACTTCATCTTCAGGGCATTGTCGGTGATGCTCGAGACATAACCGTTGGTGTAATAAGTGTAGGAGACCGATTGCCCGGTCGAGCCGGTCTGCTGGACGAGATGGCCGGCGAGATCGTAGCCGTAGCCAAAGGTGTGGCCGCCGAAATCCTGGCGCCACACCATTTGCCCGAACAGTCCGTCATTCTCATAGGAGGTGAGGCCGGCGGCGTTGGTGGTTATGGTCTGCCAACCGCCGAAATTGCCAAGGCCCGTCGTCACGATCTGGCCGCCTGGGACGCCATACCAGACATAGGCATAGTTCGTGGTAAGACCGGCAAAGTTCGTGGTCGTGGTTACCCGACCCTTATTGTCGTAATCGGTCTTCTCGACAATCGAAGCCCCGTAGAGCGAATTGGTGTGGGTGATGCGCTGGCCCAGGCCGTCATAGCCGTAATAGTCCTTCAGCTGGACGCCGTTGGAATTGCCGCCGACCCGCATGGGGTGGTCGACCTCGATGAGCCGACCGGCCTTGTTGTAGGTGTTGTTCGTGGTCGCGTTCAGTTCGTCGGTCGAGGTCCGCAGATCGCCGAAGATGTCGTAGCCGAACGTCTTGTGCGTGCCATCGGGATTGTATTGGATGAGCGTGCGCGCGTCGGCACCGCCATGCCCGCTTCCGGCCAGCAGGGTTTCTCGCGAGATTGGGCCATTAGCGAGATTGCTGTTGGCATCGCGCTTGCCCATGAGGCGGCCGGAAACGTCGTAGAAATAGGTCTCCGTCGGACTTTGCAGGGTGGTGTTGCCGGCCTCATCGGTTACCTGAACCTGCGGGCTGACCTTCTTGGTGAGCTTGCCGAGCGTATTGTAGTAAAGGCTTGTCGTCGCCGATTTGCCGTCGACCTCCGACGATATCTCGCCGAACGCATTGTAGTTCTGCGCGCGATGGATGAGATATTGCGATGCCGCCTTGGTATCGATCACCCAGCGGGTCTCATGGTTCTGGGGGTTGGTGTAGCTGTCACTACCCAACGCCAGGATACCGCGGACATGGTCATCACCGTTGAGCGGCGGCAACTTGCTGCCGTCGCTCGCATAGGCATCGTAATAATATTCGAGAGTGCGCGTGCCGCTCGCCGGCCGCGCGCCCGCGGCATCGACGTCCCAGGCGAACACGCCATCGCCGCCCTTGGTGATGGTCGAGGCGCTGAACGCACCGGTCGTGCCAGCATCGCGCCAATAGATTTTAAGCGTAGTCGCACTGGACTGCTGCGGCGTGAAGACGACCTTGGCCGGCGACCCCACCGTATTGGTGAAGCCGCTCACGCTCTGGCCATTATAGCCGAGGTTCAGCGTGCCGGTGGCCTGGGAGACGAGCGTCGAGCCGTTATAGGTCTCGTACTGAATCTGATAGCTACGATTGCTGTAGAAATCAGCCAGCGCCGCCGCATCATAGGTCCAACTGCCGCCGCTGTTCTGGACGATCCAGGACGACCAAGCGCCATTCTGGTAGTAGCGGAATTGCTGCTTCGTGACTGTCACGCCGGACGGCGGATTCAACTGAACGGCGTGCGAGGCTTCATAGGATTGCGTCAGGACGGATGCCTCACCGCCGACGGTGAACGTGCCAAAGCTCCGAACCGTCCTTAGGATACCGCCGATGTCGGGCACCTGTAGCAGATTGCCGGTAGCGTCGTTCAGCTCGACCCAATATTCCATTGATCCGTTGATCCCGGTCACGTCGACCGACTTCAAACCCTGCTGTCCGAACGCCGCAGTGGAATCGATATTGCGGACCGACCAGCCGTTCGAGCTGCCGGCAGCACGATAGAGGATGCGACCGCTGACCGCGTTGCCCGGCAAGCCTGACAGGACTAGCAGGTCGTGGCCGCCGCCGTTGGTCAGCATCGCCTGGCCGGGCCCGCCCACTGCCGCGGGATCGAAGCGCGTGCTCGGAGTGCCCGCCGCATCGACCGACAACGTTCCCTGCTTCGCATCATAGATGTGGCCACCGGCATCCATCGCGAAGTACTTGATTTCCCAGCTACTATTGGCCGCCAGGTTATTGAACGGAGGTTGCGTCAGATCGTAAGTAAACCAGCCTGCAATCGTGGCGCCGGCTGAGTTCTGGAATTGGGTCGCGTTCAATTCAGTGTAGGCGCCGGTGGATCCCGTCGGTCTGACGAACATACGCAGCGCAGTGGCGCTGGCATTTTCCAGAGGGAACTGCAGCAAAGGGGGCGGCGTCGCGGAGCCATAACTGTCGGATTCGTTGGGACCGTCGTCCCCCTTGTTTGGAATAGGAGGCACGTCGATATTCATCGATATTTGCGCGATATTCACCTGTCCGGTGAATACATCCTGATAGATATTGAAAGTTACATCGCCATCAGGGAACACAAACCCGCCGCTGTATGGGCTATCTTTAGTGTCAGCGATCCAAAATTGTCCTTGGTAGAAGTCACCAAGATAAGTGGTCACGCCCGACTTCGTGACAGAAACATGAACCGTACCACTTCCGTATAAGGTCGCGCTATTGAGATCGATTTCGAGCCGCCGATAATCGTAGGTATGAAAGCCGGCCCATCCGTGCTCAACGCTGGCTAAAGCAGTGATTGCGTCGGCCTTGCTTGGGGATACGCGGGCATCGGGACTTTCCGTCACGAGGCTGCCGGCCGCGCCAGTCGCCACCGCATTACTGGCAGACACGGCGTTCGCACTGGAATTGTAGAACGTGGTTCCGCCTGATCCGGTGGTATCGACCTGCACGGCATGGATCGGATTGGCGCCTGCGTTGTTGCTGGCGGGCTGGATGGTATCGGTGAGCTGGTTGCGCTTGTCGAACACACTGATGGTCTGCGTGATGGCGCCGCTTTGGTCGGCGAGCAGCGCGCTGAGACTGGTGTAGTTCTTGAGGTTTACGGTGCCGGTGCCCTGGAGCAGCATCGTGGCGTTGCCGCTGCGATCATAGACATAGGCCTTGGTGACGCCATCGTTGAAATTGGTGCGCCACACATGTCCGGCATTGTCGTATTCGGCAAATTCCTGGGCATTGGCGATATTGCCGCCCGAATTGGTGCCGCGCGCGATCACCTCGCCAAAGGCGTCGTAATATTCGTCGGTGGTGTCGCCATAGGTCCAGGTGCCGCCGCTCAGCACGCCTGATTTGCGGCTGGTCTCGCGGCCAGCTGCGTCATAGGTGATGAAGACGCCGTCGCTTTCCGTCGTGCCGTTGGCCTTGAGACGCCCATAAGTCTGCGCCACGACGTTGCCGGCATTGTCGTAGAAATAGCTGGTGGCGAAGTTGGTGGAATCGGTGACGCTCGTCAGCCGGCCGCCTTTGCCATAGGCATTGGTAGTGACGCGATCGGGGGCCGAAGCAGTACCGTCACCATGGACGGTCGTGGTCACTACTTCGTTCAGGCCGTTATAGGTCATGTCGGTCGAGGGCGTGACTGTTACGCCACGATAATCGACGAATGCGTTCTGCTCGGTGTGCTTGACCCGCCCGAGCAGGTCATAGCCCTGCTTGGTGTAATCTCCGTTCGCCTCGGTCTTCTGCAAGACCTGGCCGAGGCCATTGTAGGTGTAGGTGATAGTCGAGGCGGCCGAGCTCGTGCTCAGCACGCCATTGGCATCGAGCGAGGAGGCAGCGAGGTTCAGCCTGCTTTCCGAAACACGCCGTCCGGCGAGATCATAGAGGAAGGTGGTGATCCGGTCGTCGTTCGACGCGGCCGGCGCGGCCGGTGCCGTGCTGGTGCCGGGCGTACCGATCAGCTGTGTTGCAAAACGGGTCTCTTTCTTGACGTTGCCGTTATGGTCAAGATCCCAGGTCGTCAGGTAATTGGCGGCATCGACCTGAGCGGTCTTCTGGCCGAGCTTGTTGTAATAGGTGTAGGTGACGTTGCCGCGGCCATCGGTCTGCGTGATCGCATTGCCCGCCGCGTCGTAGCTGGTGAACGTCGTGATGTCGGTCGTGCCGTAGACGTAGTTGCCGCCGACATATTCGCCATATTGCACGCCGATGACGAGCGTTGAGGTCAGGCGGTTGTTGCGGTCATAGTTGAGCCGCGTCTCGCGATACGTACCCGTGCCTGCGGGCGGTGTGCCACCGGGAGTTCCTGGCAGGGAAACGGGGGTGGCATAGACGCGCTGGGACTTGATATTGCCCGATGCGTCGAACGTGCGCGTCGTCAGCGTGCCGACCGCGCTGATCTCGGCGCTCTTTCGGTCGAGGTCGTCGTAGAAGACGAAACTGCTCGCATTGTTCGCGTCGGTCACCTTGATGAGGTTGCCGCGAAGGTCATATTGATAGCTCTCGACCACCGGTTTGTTGGTGGTGCCGAGATTGTCGGCATTCTGGACCGGAACCGCGTCGCCGGTCTTGGTCTTGACCAGATCGTTCAGATAATAATCGTAAGTGGTGGTGCGCTGCTCGGGCAGGCCCGCAGCCTCGACCACGCGGATCTTGTTGCCGCGCGCGTCATAGGCATAGGTGTTGGTGATGGTCGTGCTCGCGTCGACCTGCATGGTCTCACTCAGCAGCAGCCCGCGCTTATCGTAGACGTTGGTGGTGAGGCTGCCGAGCTTGCTGGTGGCCGTGTCGCGGTCGCCAAACACGTTATAGTGGAAATGCTCGAGGATATTGTCCGCGACATTGGCATCGACGACCTGGGTCGTGTCGGTGACGTGGTCGAGCTTGTCGTAGATGAAGCTAGACACCGCATCGCCGCCGGTGTTCACCCCGGTCGTGGAGACGATGGTTGGACGGGTCGTGACGGTCGGCGTGCCGGTCGGCTTGGCGGCATAGCGGGTGACCGTGTCGATCTTGCCCGACGCGGTATAGGTGGTCGCGGTCGCATAGCCTTCGGGGTCGATCTGCAAGACCAGCCGGTCGAGCGCGTCGTAATAGAAATATCCGGCATTGTTGCGCGGATCGACCAGCTTCACGACATTGCCGAACGCATCATAGGTCTTGGTCGTGACCGCGCTGGTGCCGGCGTCGAGCGCGACCGTCGTCGTCACCACATTGCCGGCGGCATCATAGCCATAGGTCGTGCCATAGATGGCATAGACATTGTCGACCTGCGCCTGGCTCGGGTTGGATCCGAGCGCTGCCAGCTGGAGGCTGCCATTGCCGTCGAGCGTCCCGGTCAGCCGGCCGAGCGCATCGTAGCGTGACGTGGTGGTGCTCGCTTCCGCCTGGCCTGCCGCACGCGTCACCGAGATGACATGGCCGACCGCGTCGAACGTCCGGGTGGTGACGCTCGCATCCTGGGTGCCGCTCGCCACTTCGGTGGAGACCGCGCGGCCGAGCTTGTCGAGGGTGAGCAACGTCACCATGCCGATCGGGTCGATCGTCTTGTAGAGCCGCCCGGCGCTGTCATATTGGCGCTCGGTCACCGCCGCAGCGGCGCTCTGCGTGACGGCGACATTGGTCAATGCCTGGGCGAGAGTCGTGCCGTCGGTGAAGGCCGCATAAGCGACGCCGGCATTGACATGCCCGTCGAACCGGTCGGCGTAACGCGTGGTGAACCGCACATTGCCGATGGCGTCATAGGTATATTGGGTGACGAACTGCTCGGCATCGATCGCGAAGCGGAGCTGGCCGTTCTGGTCGTAGATGGCGCGGGTGACGCGATCGCTGGTGCTGCCGTTCGCCGCGACCCAGCTCGCCATCGCCTGATCGGTCGGGTCATCGGTCGCGGTGTAGGCCGCGAGGAGGTGCACCTCCTTCACCGTGTTGCCGAACGCGTCATACGTATAAGCGACGACGCCGCCGAGCGCGTCGATCGTGTAGGTGAGTTTCCCGCCCGTGCTATAGACATTGCGGGTGATGCGCGCCGCCGCCTTGGCGGCGCTGCTCATCGCGCTGATCTGCGACTGGATCGCCGAAAGAGTGTAGGTCGCAGCCGGGGTGATCGCTGTGGTATAGGCAATGCGGCGGATGACATTGCCGCGCGCATCATAATCATATTCGGTCAGGAAATTGCCGGGATCGACCGTATAGCGCAGCCGCCCGATGCCGTCATAGACCGACCGCGTCTGTTCGTCGGCACTGCTGTTTGAGGTGACCAGCGGCTGGATGTCACTGACGCTGGGCGCGGTCGACAGGCCGGTGAGCGAGATCGGGGTAGCGTAAGCGCGGGTCGCGATGATCCGGCCATCGCTGTCATAGCTGTTCTGGGTGACGTTCCCGAGCGGATCGACGGTGTAGATCAGCCGGTCGAGCTTGTCGTACGCGCGGCGGGTGATGTTGTTCAGCGCATCCTTGACCGTGACCAGATTGCCGCGACGATCATAAGTGTAGAAGGTCGAGTTCGACAGCGCGTCGATCGTCTGGATGACGCGTCCATCGCGATCATAGACGATCGAGCTTGGATTATTGAGGGCATCGGTCGTTAGGACTTGATGGCCCATTGCATCATAGCTGAAGCTGCTGGTGATCGCCTTACCGCCGCTCCCGGAATCCACCACCTGGCTCTTCAGCAGGCCGCGATGATCATAATTATAGGTCGTGACTGTGTTGATCGCATTGATCGCGGTCTGGCGCTCGCCGAACGCGTTGAGCGTATACGTCTCGGTCTGGTTGAGCGCGTCGGTCATGGTCAGGACCCGGCCATCCGCGTCATAGGTGAATTTGGTGGTGGTCGCGACCGAAGCCTGCAGATCGGCCACCACGATCGAATCGCCGGCCGCCGCCGTCGCGGTATTGGTTCCCGCGTAGAGATAGACCGATGCGGTAGCGTCAGCGTGGAAAGTGCGCGTGACCACCACCAATGTGGGCTGGTTGGCATCGAGGCCAGCGATCGACCACAGACCGTTATACTGGCTGATCGTGCCGCCGCCGCTCATGACGACTGCGGTATCGCTGCTGTCCCCCCAGATCGGGGTCGTCGAGCTCCTGATCCCGAAAGCGGCGAAGTCGACCGTGCCCTTCTTGATCCAGAAGGAGAAGGTTACCGATTGCCCGTTGGCGACCGGGGTGGCGGTCGAGGTCATGGTCCCAGGCGCGCCGCCCGCCGAAACCGCCAAATTATAAGCCGGCGCACCATTAATGGTGTCGTTAGGCGCCGGCGCGCCCGCTATCGTCGAATTGGTATGAACCACAGACGTTAGATCGGCTGGCCAAAGGTTGGTTCTGTACCGGGAAACCGACGCGACATCGCCCATCACCGTATAAGCGGTGTCGGTCTCATAGCCGTCGGCATCGACCTTGCGCGCCACGCGACCCAGGGTGTCGTAATAGAGCTTGGTGACCGCGTCGCGCGCCGAGTCCGGTGTCGGCGCGTTGTAGGCGCTGACTGATCCGCTTCCCGGATTACCGCGCCGGACGACGGATGTAACCTCGCCAAAAGCGTTGTAGCTGGTCTCGGTCGCGTTGTTCTCGGCATCGAGCGTGGCGACGATCTGGCCTAAGCGATCGTAATAGGTGTAGCTTTTATTGCCGACCGGATCGGTGACCGAGGTGACCTGACCGAAGGCGTCATAGGTGAACTGGGTCTGGGTGACGTCGCTCGATCCATAAGCATCGTAGCGCGAGACGACGCGCCCGGCGGCATCATAGACGTAATAGGTCTGGGCCGCATCCGAAGTGCCATAACCTTCGGTCTTGGTGCTGAGCGTGCCATTGGCATTGTAGACGTAACTGGTGACCGCTCCGACGCCATCAGTCGTGGTCGCAACGCGCCCATCCATGTCGTAGCTGGTCGCGGTCGCCGTATAAGTGCCCGAGACGAGCGCCGGGATGTCGGTGATGAGGGTAGCGTCAGTAACCGACGCGAGCGAGACGGGATTGTCCCAGCGCACTGTCCCGACCTGCCGGTCCTCGGCATCATAATCGTACCGCGTGACATAGCCCTCACCATCGATCGTGAAGGTGAGATCACCGCGCGCGTCATAATAGCTGCGTGTGGTGCGATCGTTGGCGGCGCTCGCATAAGCCGTCACCCAGCTGTCCATGTCGCTGGTGTTCGGAAGCGTGGTGGTCGCCCGGAGTGTTGCATAACGGGTCGTCTTGATGAAGTGACCCATGGCGTCATATTTATAGCCGACAACCGCGCCGGTCGCGTCGATCGAATAGGCCAGGTTCTCATGGGCGTCGTAGATCGCCCAGCTTGAACGATTGGCGGCGTTGGTCGACAGCCCACTGACCGCATTGATCGCCGACCGGACAGCGGTGACCGTCCAGGCACTCGGCGTTGCGATCGTGCCGGCATATTGGATGGTTGTCCGCGTCTTGCCGATGGTGTCCGCCAGACTCTGCCCGGGATAGACATATTCGGTGACGTGATTCTGCGCGTCGACGACGAAGGCCAGCAGACCCTGATTGTCGTAAACGTAATGGGTCGTGCGATCGGCCGCGCTGGTCCCGGTGGACAGAGTCGCGAACGACGCCGTCGCCCCGTTCGCCGGCTTGTTCGCATAGGCCGTCTCGGCGATCTTGAACCCACCGGCATCATAGGTGATCGTCGAGAGAAATCCCTCGCCGTCTAGCGTACCGACTACGCGGCCAGTCTTGTCGTAGAAGATCCGCGCGGTCTTGTCGTGCGTGGCATCTGCGGTCGGAAGCGTCAGGGTGGAACTGGGCGCGAGCGAGATGGACGGCGCGGACAGGGAGACGGCATCGCCGGCGGTCGCGCTATTGACCCCCTTGAGATAGAAGTACGCGCTTGCCGATGTCGCGGTCGCGAAGGTGCGTGTGATCCGGATTCGCGTATCGGCGTTGGTCTGAAGGCCGGTCAGGGTGACGGGGCTGTTGGTGTTCACGGTGATCGAGCCGGGACCGGACAGGATCGTGGCGGTTACGTTGGTGCTGTCGCCCCAGCCGCTCGCCGTGTTGAACCCGAGCGCGTCGGTGAGCGTGGGGATTGAGCCCGCGCCCCTCACGGTGACCTCCCAGGTCAGCGTGTCGCCTGCCGCCACGGTGAAGTTGCCGGCCCACAAGTTTCCGGCCGTACCGGTTGCCGTGAACGTATAGGGACCCGTCCCGGTCCGGGTGAGGCCCGAGAGCCCCCACTGACTCGTGTTCGACAGGTCGGGCTTGAGGTTGACGGCCGACACAGCCGTCTTGAGGTTGGCGATCTGCGTGGCGGTCAGCTTGTTGGCATAGGCCGTTGTGCCGATGAGCTTGCTCGACGCGTCATAACTATAGGCGGTCGCGTCACCCGCGCCGTCGATCGTCTCGACCCGTTGGCCATCCTTGTCGTAGACATTGAATGTCCACAGATCGCCGGCATTGTCAGCAGGACGGTTGGTCGCCAGATCGAACGAAGAAGTTGGGTTCTGGAGGGTCGTCAGCTGGGTCGACGTCAGCGCGGTTGCATAGCGAATTGTCGCGATGATCCGATTGTCGGCGTCGTACTTATATTCAGTCAGCATGCCGTAATGATCGACATCGCCGACCTTTCTGCCGGCATTGTCGTAGATCATGTAGCTGTTGTGCTGGGTCGCGTCAGTTGCGATCCGCAAACGCCCGAGCTGGTCGTAGCCATAGGTCGATGTCGCGACCGTCACCTGCGGATCGGCCGCCGTCGTCTTGACGATATTGGGCGAGGCCAGGATGACGGAATCGCCCGCCGCGCCGCCACTCGAAGTCTTGACGTAGAAATAGCCGTAGACCGTTTCAGGCTGGGTGAAGGTCCGGGTGATCCGGACGCGTGTTTCGGTGGTCGTCGACAGGTTGCCGATCGTCCACAGCGAAAGATATTGGCCGGTGAACGAACCCGGCCCGGACACGATCGTCGCGGTCGTATGGGCGGTATCGCCCCACCCCGATGCCGAACCGTAGAATCCCAGCATGTCCTGGAGGGTTGTGCCCGATCCCTTGAGCGTGACTTCGAACGTCATTGTGTCGCCGGCAGCAACCGCGAACGTGCCTGTCGTGAGAGCGCCACCGCCGGTACCAGTTGTGAACTGTGTGGCCGGCGCACCTCCGATCGTGCCCGCCGAGGTTGCCGTGACGTTACTCTTGGCCCACTGGCTCGCATTGGACAGATCGGGCTTGAGGTTGGTGCCGATAGTAGCAGCCGCGGTCTTGACGATATTGGGCGAGGCCAGGATTACCGAATCGCCCGCCGTCGTGCCGCTACCCGAGGTCTTGACGTAGAAATAGGCGTTGACCGTTTCGGCTTGCGTAAACGTGCGCGTAATCCGGACACGCGTTTCGGTGGTCGTCGAGAGGTTGCCGATCGCCCACAGCGAATAATATTGGCCCGTGAACGAACCCGGTCCCGAGAGGACGGTCGCCGTGGTATTGGTGGTATCGCCCCAGCCCGAGGCCGAACCATAGAAGCCCAGCGAGTCCTGGAGGGTCGTGCCTGCGCCCTTGATCGTGACCTCCCAGGTCATCGTGTCGCCGGCTGCAACTGTAAACGAACCCGCTGCAAGCGATGCTCCGGCACCGGTCGTCTGGGTCGTAAACTGGGTCGCGGGCTCCCCGCCGATAGTGCCGGCCGCAGTCGCCGTGACGTTGCCCTTCGTCCACTGGCTCGCGTTCGTGAGGTCCGGCTTCAGATTGGTGCCGACAGTGGCGGCTGCCGACTGTGTGGAGGCGATGAGATCGCCGGCCTTGTTGTAGGTAGAGGTCTGGGTAAGGCCGTTGGCGAGTGTGACGATCGTCTTCGCGTTGGCGTCATCGAACAGCACGCTGGTCGTGCTGCCCTGGAGATCGACCGACGCGACGACCCGGCCAAGGCCGTCATAAACGAACGTCTCGGCGGTATGCTGATAGTCCCGGCGCGACAGGAGCTGACCGGCCTGGTCGTAGACGTAATCCGTGTAGCTGTAGCCGTTGGCGGTGGCACCACTCCCTGGCGAAGTCGACTTGCCATAGTCGATGACATTGATGATGTTACCACGCGCGTCATAGCTGATCTGGCGCTGGTTGACCGCGGTCGGGTCGGTCAGCCCCGTCACCCAGGAGGTCATCTGGGCAAGCGTCGGTGCCTGGCTCGAGGTCAAACCGCTCAGATTGTAGACTTGTCCGACATAGGTCAGGGTCTGCCATTCGCCGGCCTGGACGTAGCGATGTTCGACGACATTGCCGTCGGCGGTGAGCGAGAATGCGAGGCGGTCATACGTGTCGTAAACGTATCGCGTCGTATGCGACTGGCCGGAACCCGCCTGATCGTCTCCGGTCACCGTCTCGGTGAGGAGCTCGTTCTTCGAGCCATAGGTGCGCGTGGTGACGTTGCCGAGCGGATCGGTAATGGTCTGGGCAACACCATTAGCGGTGAAGTTCGAATAGCCGGTCGTGTTGCCGAGCGGATCGACGACGCTGGTGACATTGCCGCCGGCGTCATAGGTGAACCTGGTCACCTGTGGAGCGAGACCAGCCGAGGCTGCGGGCGCGGTGATCTTTGTCAGGTTGTCGTTCGCGTCATAATCGAGCCGCGTCACCTGGCCGGTGGCATCGGTGACGGTCGAATATCCCGTATAATAATCGATCGTCGTAATACGCGTGGTGCTGCCGGCGACCGCCTGGGTCAGGGTATGGACGCGGTTCGAGCCGTCATAACCGATCGTCAGCGACGAGCCGTCGGTCTCGGTGATCGTCGCGACCATCTTGGTCGCGCCGACATAGGTGTAGCTGGTCGTATAGACCTTGCCGTCGGCGATGCTGTTGTCGTTGGGCGACAGATCGACCGTGACGGTGCTCAGCCGGTTGGAGCCGTCATAGGTGTAACGCGTGCGGGTCAGCGTCCTGGCGGTCGAGGTGACGAGATCGGTATAGCCGGTGGTGATCTGGGTGATGTTGTTGCCCGACCAACTGTACTGCAGATATTGCGTGCCGCTGCCGTCGGCGGTCGTCACCTTGTCGAGATGGCTGGTGCCCGCGACATAGCTGAAGGTGACCGCGTTGCCGCTGGTGTCGGTCTGCCTGGTGATCAGATACTGGCTGCCGGACGCCTGACCATAGGTCTCGGTCAGCTGACTGCTGCCGTCGGTCCAGGTCCAGGCCGAGGTCCCCGCATTCCAGGTCAGCGTGTCATACGCCCCCGACCCGTCTTTGGCGACATACGCACTTTTGGTGGTGTCCCAGCCATAGGTGATCTCAGAACCATCGGCCGACACGCGCTTGACCGTGCTGCCGGCCGCGTTGACCGTGCCGGTCAGGCCATAGATCCGCCGGTCGGTCGATTGCCGCCAATTGTCGCCATTCTCGTCGGACAGATCACCCAGGCTGTTATAGGTCCGCGCGACCGACGCATCTGGGCCCAGTCCGACCAGCATCTCGTCCTTCTGCTGGATCATCAGATTGCCGGTCGCAGCGTTCAAGAGCACCTGCTCCGCCGACCGACCCAGCGAGCTCCCGCCAAGCAACCCCGCCGCACCCAAAACGTTGCCCGATCCACGCTCGGCACCCGCACCAAGACCCGTGAAAATCGCTACCATCTGATCTACCCCAGCTCTGATCAGGCAGGGCACACCCCGCCGTTCACGAGTTTTGTCGGGACGATCCGACGATAGTTTAGGGAAAAATTTGTCGGCTGAATCAAACTGCCGAATGGTGTTTGCACCAGTCATTGCTGGCGAATGGCCCCTGCAACCCGGGTTGCCACCTGGCTCGGAGCCCGGCCATCACGGCAAGCTCAAGCTCCTGGCCCCTGCCTTTCCCGGCTCCAGCGCTGCTCAAGCCAGCCCTTATCGGCTTCCCTCACCGCCGCAGGGCCATCACTTTCTCAAGCAGCCCATTTACATGTTGGGAATAAACGTTCAGCCCGAAACACTGACGCAATGCCCGCGACGGTTCAAACTTACTAGACCAAGTCAAATCGCCAATTTCGGCGTTTAACGGCTTATGTCTACTTGAGATCGGGAACCAACATCCTTTGGTTTCCGGGACGATGTCGCGCGCCTGCCGCTCAGTCTACGTGCTAACTATAGGAGCGACACATGGTTGCCAATCTCGTGGATCTTACAAGAATCTACTCAACCACAACCGGAACCGGAACGATCACGCTCGGGACGGCGATCCCCGGTTACCGCGACAGCACCGCCCTCGTCGACGGCCTGACCTATTCCTACTCGATCCAGCAGGGATCGGCGTACGAATATGGCCGCGGCACCTATAATGCGGCAGGCCAGACCTTCACGCGCTCCCCGATCGGATCGTCGGCGGCAGGCAACGCGCCTATCAGTCTTGCCGCGAACGCCGAAGTGGCGTTCGAGCCCCTGGCCGAAGACCTGCCGCTCGGGCTGACCTCCCCCAAATCCCTGGCCGGCAATGGCACGACCGACGATCGCGGCGCCATCGCGGCCTGGGACGCGTTCCTGGGCACGGGCAAGGACTTCTGGTTGCCGGCGGGCACCTACCGTATCGCGAGTAATCTCACGATCGCCAACCGCGTTCGCTTTGCCCGCGGTGCGGTGATCAAGCCGGATGCCGGCGTCACCGTCACCTTTTCCGGCGGTGTCGACGCGGACCCCGTCACCAAGATTTTCGACGTGTTGAATAGCGGCGCCTATTGCTGGGCACTGTCTGGCGCTCTGAGCCAATATAGCTGGGGGGCGATCGGCAACGGCGTTGCCGACGACCACTATGCCTTCCAGATGTTGACCGACAACCAGCTCTATTTCCAGCACGCCCCGATCCGGCCCCTGCCCGGCACGCATCTGTGGGCGTCCGGCATCATCCTCAATTATGGTTCAGCCGGCGTGGGTGATTATCGCTCGGCGCCCTGGCTCGGACCGGCCACCAAATATGGTGGTGGCGGCACTTTTGGCGGGCTTTCGATCACCTATACCGGCTGGGAGAATGCGATCGAGGTGACCGGTTGCCGCGGTTTCATTTTCGAGCGCACCTCGCTCAAGGGCAATTTCTACAACTGGATCTTGAACAATTATCTCGGCAACGGCACGGCGATTCCAACGCTCGATCCTTGCCTGCCCGAGAGCTGGCTGCCTAGCGGCGCCAATCCGCTGGCACTCAGCCGATTCAAAATGAATGCGGGTATTCATATCGATCCACGCTGCGGCGCCAAGCCGGCCGCCACCGCTTGGGCACCGAACACTGTCTATCTTTTCGGCGCGAGCGTTACCAACGGCGGCAATCTCTACGTCAACTATGCCTGGAATCCAGGCAATTTGAGCTGGTCGACCAGCGCCGCGTCGGGCGGCCCCACCGGCACGGGCACGGCGATCATTACCGACGGGACTTGCCGTTGGCTTTATGCTGGCCCGGACACTACCTCGATCGCCTATACGGACGTGGCCTATCCCGCTTATGCCGGCGGCTCGACGCAATATAACAAACCGCTCAGCAGCCGCGCTACGATCCGAGATGCCGAGGTGGTGGGCTTTGGCTGCAATGTTGCCGTCAAGGGATGCAACGCGTCGTCGAACGGCGACTATGTTGCCCTCGAAAACATCCTTTGCAGCTATTCGCCCTTCCCGTGGAGTTGGGGCAACATCCAGGCGCGACTGTTCAAAGGCGACCTCGCGCTGCTCACCCAGGCATTCTGCGCGGTATCGAGTTGCGTCGTCGGTCAGCAGAGCGGGTTCGCGCAGGTATCGCTCAGGAACTGCGAGATCGGCAGCAGTCAGCAAATGGTCTGTTTCCCGCAATCAGCAGCCGGCGGCTCGGTCGTGCTCGACAATTGTTATGGCGAGGTCTGCAACCGTGTCGGCGATGTGTGGAGCCCGGGACCCAGTGGCGTCGGACTCAAGATAGCAGGCGGCAGTTTCGGCTTCTATCACGAGGCCTGGAAGCGCATCCCCAATAACATCATCAATGTGGATGGCGTGTGTCTCGAGATCAGCGCAATGGCAAGATTCGGCTACATGCGTGCGCCCCTGGTGATCAAAGGCGATCCAAATCTTTGCCGCATCGACGCGGAAATCTCCTCGCCAATGTGGATGTCGGAAATGACCGACGGTCAACCGAAAACGCCGATCACAATTGGCGAAGCCATCATGCTACGTTCAACGCATAGCGTCGTGTTCCTGAACAAGGATCAGGGGCCCTGGGAGGGGCATCTGCGCGACAGCTGGGCCTATAGCATTACCAGCGGCGCCGGCCGCGCCACGGTCAATGTCGGCCCCCACGCGATATCGGATATCAACACCCCGATTCCCTTTTGCGCGAAAACCGTTTCGGGGAGCTATCGGAACGGCAATTATCCGTTGAGCGTGGCACTTGGCGGCTATGCGGCCGGCCTGGCTGGCAATTCATCGGTAGTCAGCTTCTCCGAGACGGGTCGCATCGCCACGATCACGCTTTCGGGCAGTCCCACCGCCGGCACGGCAGCTAATCTCGGGTACGACAAGGGGAGCGTTGTCTACCATTATCAGACTGATTCCCTGTTCGTTGTCACCGATCGATCCGGTGGCACGTTGACCGCCAAGCGACTGAACGATTGGTATGCGAGTGGCGGACCGGTCAGCACGATCGACAGCGTGGGTACTGGTACTTGGTATTTCGTTCCCTGCGGCCATTTCGTCCCACCGGTCGGGTATGAATTTACCTACACAGCCGGGTCGCCCGCGGTTACCTTTGCTCGACCCGATGGCGCGGCCACGGCTATCACCGACTTCAAGGTGACCGTTGCCGGGGCCGACTATTACGCGGTCAAGGCATGCTATGATGCCGCGGACGCCATGGCCCCCGTTCTGGCGACCAACACGACCATCGCGACGTCGCCGGCACCGGTGAACGGGTCGTTCTCGTTCACCGGCGCCGCGCGACGATCGACCACTGAGCGCGCCGGCCTGTGGCTTGTGCCGAGGCCGCCTATGTGACCTGAATGATCGTCCATCGTTCAGAATCACAATGTAACGACTATTTCTGAGACCATTTTTGAGGCTGGGCGGCGATGCCGCCCAGCCTTTCTTCCGAGCGTAGGACGCAGCGGAAATGCCGCGAAACAAATTGGCGCTCCACGCACCGATACGCGAAATTCACGCTGCTCTCGGCTCAGTCGCTCAGGTCGCGAACCTCGCCGACAATCCCATCCGACGTTGCGCGGCACCTCCGCTTCGAATGAGGGCACCGAGACGTTTCGCCGAGATTTCGCGGTGCTTCGGCAACACGCCCGGTTTCGTGAAGCCACTACCTCAGGCGGACTAGTTGGTCTGATGCCGCGCGCCCTGGTCGTGCGTCGTGAGCGCAACACGCCATGGCGGTGACCTGCCCATTGATCGAGAAATTCGTCCACCGACATCCAGGATCTACCCGGCAAGTCCATGAACGAAGTATTGACGATGTTCTCGGTTTGGTCCGGACAATTAACATCTAAGTCATTGAAATTACTGGTGACCCCTACGGGACTCGAACCCGTGTTTTCGCCGTGAGAGGGCGACGTCCTAGACCGCTAGACGAAGGGGCCGGCGGTGGCGCGAAGCGGCGCCTCTAGGGGCGTTGCCCGGTTGCGTCAAGGCGATTGAATGAGCTGGTCAAGCGCGGTTGCTGGTTCGATCACGTCCGGCCCGCATCGGACGCGATCGAACCTCGGCGGTGATTGACCGGCTCGGCTCGATGGAACCCGAAGCCGTAACGAACGTCTTTCATCCTGCGGGGCAGGACGGTCGGTACGAGCCTTTCCGCCCGGCCAAAACAGGAAGGACAAGAAATGCTCTGGACAATCGTCGTCATTTTGCTGGTGCTCTGGCTGCTCGGTTTCACCGTGCTCCACGTCGGCAGCCTCATCCACCTGTTGCTGGTGATCGCGCTGGTCGTGGTGGTGGTTCGCCTGATCCAGGGGCGCCGCGCTATTTAGACTGAAACCGCCGGGTCGAAGCGGCTCCTGGCGTACGCGCTGGATTCGTTGAGCTGATGGTGCGGGGGTCGACTGTCGAACGCGCGCCGCGACTATAAGGCAATATTCTCGAAAATGCCCGGCGGGCGCGGCCGCCGGGCAATATTTCTTGCTTCTTCGTTGGTGCCGCCGAGGCGGGCGCCGGGCTTGGGCGCATCCCGAACCGATGCTTCGCCCGCCAAGCGACACACCGAACGGCCGCCAGCGGTTGCTCACCCATTGAAAGGTCAGGTCAAACAACACCGCGGTGGGCCGCAGCCCAAACGCGCCACTCAGGCGTAGCATGCGCTTGCTGTCAATCGCCGGCGAGCGATAGCTCGGCGCCAACAGCCAAGGTGTTCGACAAGTCGATGTTGGTCGACCGGATGCGGCGAAGATCTGGACACCTTTAACGGCGTTTCCGCGACGCCAGTCGTGCCGGAAAAATGACGATCGCATGAAACTACTGAGCGACATGGGTGTTTCGACCCCGATCGGTAATGGTCATCGTTCCTGCGGAACGGTGTGCCTGGCCGATACGAACCGTTCCAAGAAGGGGATGCGCATGATCAAGAAGTTACTCGCCGCCGCCGCGGCTCTCACGCTGTTGCCGCTCGGCGCTTGCGGTCACAAGACCGACGCCGCCGAAAACGTCCAGGCCGCCGCCGACAACACCGCCGACGCGATCGACGCGAACGCCGACGCCATGCGCGACCAGGGTGGCAACATCGCCGACAACGTCGAGGCGACGATGGACAACAAGGCGGATGCGCTGAACAACAAGGCGGATGCGGTCCGCGCGGCCGGCGAGAACAAGGCTGACGCGATCGACGACGCCAAGAAGTAAGGTCGGTTCGGGCGGCGGAGGGCGCTTCCTCCTCCGTCGCCCAATCCTGATGTCAGGCGGCGGCGCGATCGGTCCGCGATATCGCGGTGGCACTGGCGAGCGCCTGGCGCACCAATTTGGTGAATCGGCCGCCCTGGCGAAGCAGTTGCGCTTTGTCGAAACAGGCAAAGGCGCCGCGTTCAATCGATTCTGCCTCGTTCGGTGACCCCGCTACGGTATGCGACGACACGACCAGCACCGGGGCATGCGGCCTGCCTGCGAGTTCGTCCAGAAAAGCGAATCCATCGATTCCCGGCATCGCCAAGTCGAGAGTGATGAGGCTCGGCACAAATTGTTCGATCAGATCGCGCGCCGCCGGCACGCTCGCCGCCGATCCGACCACGCGCATGTCTTTTTCCGTCGCCAGCAACTCCTCGATGATCGCCCTGACCGTCAGCGAATCGTCGATGACGAGAATGTTGAATGCCACGGCTCAGGGCTCCTCAGGCTGCACGAAGTTGGGCGACGAACGCCCGGGTGGATTGAAGAAGCGCGCTGACATCACCGCTCAGCGAGGTCGCCGCGCTGCGCACTTCGGTCGACAGCCGCCGCGTCGCTTCCGCCCAGCCGGTCAGCGCGTCGGTATCCTCGACCAGTGCGTCGGCGGTTGCCGCCAGATCGGTCGATCGCGATCGTGCCGCCTCGGCATCGGCGCGTTGCGATCGCATCGCGTCGCGCAGATCGTCGGCGGTGCCCGATGCGCCATCCAGGACGATGCCCGCTTCCTTCAGCGCATCCTCGGCCTCGGCCGCGCCCGCCCGGATTAGCGCGACCAGTTCCTCGATCTTGTGGCTTTCGCCGCGCGCCTGCTGCGCCAGCATCTTCACTTCGCCCGCCACGATCGCGAAACCCTTGCCCGCATCGCCGACCTGAGCAGCCTCGATGGAGGCGTTGATCGCGATCAAATTGGTGCTGGTCGACAGGTCACCGATCGTCCGCGCGAATTGCTCGACCTGCGTCGCACGGTCGATCAGCGACAGCACCGTTTGCTGTCCGGTCGCCGATGCAATGCGCGCGTGACGGGCATGGTCCGCCTGTTGGCCGGTACGGTCGTCCATATCGGCGATGACGCCGGATAACGCGGCGACATGATCGGCCACGGCACGTGCCGCGTCGGATGCCTGGGTCGCGACGTCGGCGACGCTGTCGGCGCGGATGTCGGTTTCCTGGGCCAACCCGTTCAGGCTTTCCGCCGATCGCGACAAGGCGTCCGCTGCGCCGCCGAGCGATTGCGCGAGGTTGGTGATCCCCGCTTCGAACGCATCGGCAATGGCGATCAGCTGTTCGCGTTCTCGGCGGCGGGAGATTTCCTCGGCTTCCTCGCGGCGGCTGCGCTCGCCATTTGCGCGCTGCTCCGCCTTGGCAGCGGAATCGAGCGCCGCTTCGGCCGCTGTACGATTCGCTTGGGCGTCCGCCGCGATCGCCTCGCTGGCCGCCCGTGCCGCAGCCAGTTCGCCGATCATCAGCTTCGACCGCCGCACCAGCATCGTCAGGAACATGAGCTCGACCACAACCGCACCGATGTGAAGCATCAGCCGGAACAGATCGGTGCCGCCCTCGAATGCCAGGCGCGGCATGATCGCCCAGGCGAGTACGTGATGGATCGCCATCACGCCCGCCGCCGCGCGCATCGCCCATACATCGTACAAGAGGCTGATCGCGGCGAGCGCGACGAGGAAGTACAAATGCGTGTCCATCTGCCACGCATGACCGCCCAACACGAGCACCGCTATTGCCGGATAGGCCGCGTAGCTCAGTGCCAATGCCAGCCGCACGGCCGGATCGCGTCGCCCGCTAAGCACGACAATCGACGTCGGCAGCGACACGATCGCGGCGAGCGCCGGCGCGAGCCAGACATCGGCGTAGTGCTGCGTCGCCGCGATCGCGCCCAACAATATGATCCAGCCCCACGAGCACGAAGCGAGCATCAGCACGCCCCTTGCGCGGATCCGGTCGAGCTCGATGGTCGGATGGGGATCAACCATCGTCCGGTTCGCCGCACAGCGATTCGGGATAAGCAAGCGGGAGGACACCCATCGCGATGAATGCCCTCCACGCCGGGTCGCCAGTCGGCTTGATGACCAACGACCCACTGACCGGTCCCGCTCCCAGAACAAGCGTCTTCCCGTCGAACAACCGACCGGAGAGATCGCGCGCCGCCTGGCGCGTGACGGGAAGCATGAGGACGGGGTCACCGACACGGGGCAGCACGATAGCCGCCGCCAAGACGGTCGCGGTCAGGACGGATTGCCCGGCAAGGAGCAGATGGGACGAAAAGACACGGAAATCGATCACCTTGGTTCCCCTTGCCGGTCCTCGCTCTATGAGCACGCCGTCATTGCACCCAGGTTCAGGGTGCCCTCCGTAGATATACGGCTGGGGAAAGTGCAGAGGCGGGCAAGGTGATCGGGTCCCCGCGCGACGATGGTTGCCTCGTGAAAGGACGCACGATCAAGCCATTGATCATCGGACCGCTTGTCGCGATGAAGGTGCCGGGCTCAACACTGATCGCCAGGGGAAAGCAGAATCACGATGGGCGGCAGAACACGGGGGCGGCGTCGATCGCATTCGGCGAAGATCAGGCGGCATAAGATCCTCATCGCGTCGGTCGCGCTGGTCGTCGTCATGGGCCTGGCCGTCTTTGCCGCGAGCTACCAGGTGTCGGAGCTGTTCAATATCGAGGAGTCGGATCTCCCGCCGGTCGACGCGCATTGACCCGAATGCCGAAACGGCCCTCTCCACGCGGCATCGAGCGGATCGGGCATCGATAGGCGGATTCAAATGCCCGACATTTCCCTCGCCCAGGCGCGACGCATCGTTCTCGCTGCTCAGGGCTTCGGCGCGCGCCGCGATTCCTCAGTCGGTCGCGGCCAGCTCGGGCGCCTGATCGATCGGCTGAACCTCCACCAGATCGACAGCGTCAACGTGCTCGCCCGGGCGCATTATCTGCCGGCCTTTTCGCGCCTGGGCTGCTATGATCGCGAGTTGCTCGACAAGGCGGCCTGGGGCGGCAAGCGCGACCGCCGATTGTTCGAATATTGGGCGCATGAAGCCTCGCTGCTTCCGCTCGAACTGTTTCCGCTGATGCGCTGGCGCATGGCGCGCGCGGACCGAGGGGAGGCGGGTTATGGTGCGCTACGCCGCTTCGCGACCGAGCAGCGCCCACAGGCCGAGGCCATCCTCGCCCGGATCGCGGCGGAAGGACCGCTCGCAGCATCCGACTTCCCCCATGGCAAAGGTCGCTCCGGATGGTGGGAATGGGGCGACACCAAGCGCGCGCTCGAATGGCTGTTCTATGCCGGCCACCTGACCACAGCGACCCGGCGGCGGAGCTTCGAGCGCGTCTATGACCTGACCGATCGAGTCATCCCCGCGGCCGTCCTAGCCTTGCCGGCCCCGGACGAGCGCGACGCCCGGCGTGAACTGATCGGACGAGCGGCGCGCGCGCTGGGCCTCGCGACTGCGGCGGAGCTTCGCGATTATTTCCGGCTCAAGCCGGTGGAGAAGGACGAGGCGATCGCCGACCTAGTCGATGCGGGCGTCTTGCGCCCCGTTCGCGTGGAGGGGTGGAGCCAGCCCGCTTTCCTGCATCGCGACGCGCGATCGCCGCGCCGCATCGCCGCCAGCGCGCTCCTGGCGCCATTCGATCCGTTGATCTGGCATCGTGATCGCACCGAGCGATTGTTCGGCCTGCGCTACCGGATCGAGATCTACACCCCGGCGGCGAGCCGCGTTCATGGCTATTACGTGCTGCCGTTCCTGATGGACGAACGACTGGTCGCGCGCGTCGATCTGAAGGCGGATCGGCAAGGCGGTGCGCTGTTGGCGCGGGCGCATTTCGAGGCCGACGCGCCACCAGACAGTGGAGATAGACTAACGGTCGCGCTCGACGAGATGGCCAGCTGGCTGCAGCTCGATCGGGTTACTCTGCGCTGATGCGCGCAGGGAAAGGGATGGCCCGCCACGAACCATCCCGTCCGTTACGGTCAGCGTCGATGGCAGACGCGCACCCAACGGTGATGCCGCCGCACATTGTGGCAGCGACGGGCGCCCCAGCCGGTGTGACGAACGCTACGGCTGGTCGTGCGGGTGGTTTCGGTATGGCGATCGACTCGACCGTCGCCGCGAACCCGTTCGGTCGTCGTCGTACGCGTCACGCCGCCGCGCATATCCTGCGCGGCGGCCGGAACCGCGAAGCCAAGTATCGCCGCCGCCATGCTGGCAGCAATCAAGAGAGATTTCATAGAAGATCCTTTTGGCCCGGAAACGGACCGTCTTGAACAGACGGTCGTAAGCGTAGAAAGTTCCGCATCCGCAACAAGTTCGACGCCGTGGCGGCGATGATCTGTCACCGCCGGCACGGCATCCGATTGTTCAGGGATGCATGTCGCGCAGCCTGCCGCCGATCGCGCCGGCGACGGCGCCGATAAACGCCCCGACCAGCAGCGACAGCCCGGTGAACCCGGCCACTGACATCGCGGCCTTGCGCGCAGCATCAATCGCCTCCTTGCTCATATCCACGTCGACCGGCGCTGCCGTGATGTTGGACAAGGCCGATGCCGCCACGGCGACCATCGCCACCAGCACCGTGGCGGTGGCCCAGGTCAGCAGGCCATGCGCGGTGTCGCGAAAGAATACTTCATCGGTATGCAGGCCATGCCACCGCACGCGCAACCGACCGGCCAGATAGCCGCCGACGGCAGAAGACAGCCATTGCGTGACGATAAGCCAGACGCCTGCCGCGATCGTGAAGGTGGTGGGTGCGGCGCCGACGCCCGGCCATGGCGAGACCGACGCGAAACCAAACGCCGATCCGATCGCTATAAGGATGAGCGTCATCGCCACCGCCGCGACGGTCCCGGCGAAAATCGCTGACCAAGACACCGCGGAAGCGCTGGAGGCACTGCCGACGCCCGATGGATAAAGGTCAGGATTGACCATCGGTGGAATATTCGTCGCCATGATCAATGCCAGAACAAGAGGAGTAGGATGATGATGGGCAGTGGAATGCCCAACAGCCACAGCAGAATACCTTTACCCATGTTAATCCACTCCCTTCGTCATCATTACTATACGGGTGCGCAACGTTTTGGTCGGGGTAGCGGTTCCGGTATTTCTGTCGGGCGGCTGATAAAGGGGTGAAGAAATTACTCTCCTTATCTTCATGTCGATAGTGGCGATGTGGGCTGGCCCGTCGGAGGAAGCGCATCGGCCATCCCAGCGAAGGTACGGAGCGCTATCGGTCCTCCGAACCACGTGACGCCCAGCCGCAGCGCGGCTATGAAACGTCGCCAGCCGAGGCGATCGACGCACCCCTTTTGGCCGAAGTGGCATGGGCGTCGGCATTGCAAGGTTCGATCGCGCGTTGCTGGCTGCACGGCAACTTCGGGTGGAGGACGACCGTAATGACACAGCAGGATCGACGCACGGCACTAGCCTCGCTTGCGGGCGTCGGGTTGTTGGTGGCGGGCTGCGCCAAGCACGATGCCGATGGCGCCAAGAATGCCGGCGATAACGAAGACGCCGTTACCGCAAACGAGGACTTGATGCGGGAGCATGGCGTGCTCCGCCGAATCCTGATCGTCTATCGTGAGGTCGCGCCGAAGCTGGTGGCCAATGCCGGCGCCGTCGACGCCGCGGCCATTGCTGCCGCCACGACGTTGTTCCAATCGTTCGGCGAGCGCTATCATGAGCAGATGCTCGAGGAGCAGCACATCTTCCCGATCGTGCGAAAGGCAGGCGGCGAGGCGGCGGGGCTGATCGACGCTCTGCTCACGCAGCACGCGCGCGGTCGCGAAATCACCGCCTATGTCCTCGACCGGACGAAATCGGGCCGCGTCGGCACTGGCGATGCTCAGCCGCTGGCGCGGACGCTGACCGCGTTTGCGCGAATGTACGAACCGCACGCCGCGCGCGAGGACACGATCATCTTCCCCGCGTTCAAAAAGGCAGTCGGCCCCAAAGGCTATGACGAGCTCGGCGACCAGTTCGAGGATATCGAGCGGCGCACCTTCGGCGGCGACGGCTTCGACATGGCGATCGACAAAGTCGGCGATATCGAACGCCGGCTCGGTCTCGCCGATTTGAGCGCCTTCACTGCGCCCGCCGTCGCCTGACGAGGCGACATCACCCCAGCATTATCCACTCATCCCGCCCGACGCACAGCCGGACAGAATCGGGATTGTTGGAGCAGCAATGCTCGGCTTGGGTCGATGGGCTCGTTAACCATTGGGAAGAGTGTGTGATGTCGGCGTCTGTAACGAAAATGATCCCCGCGGCCGTGATTTTGCTTGGTGCGATGGGGTTGGGTGGCTGCGCCACCAAGAGCTATGTCCGCGAGCAGATCGCTCCGGTGAGCCAGCGCGTCGACGCGCTCGAGGCGAAGCTGAACGAAACCGACGGCACCGCGAAATCGGCATTGTCGCAGGCGCAGGCTGCATCCGGCCAGGCGCAGAACAATGGTCAGCGCCTCGACCAGCTCAATGCCCGGGTCGATGGCATCGAGCAGCGGATGGCGGAGAGCCAGAAGAAGCGGCCGCGCAATTGACGCCGGACGGACGCCTATGCCGATCGGCCCCGTGCTGATCGGCCGAATTCCGATTAGATCGCAATGTCGAGCGTCGCCCCATTCTTCGGGGCGGCGCGCGCTTCGTGTTGAGCGCCGCCAGCGATGATCAATATCCTGTTGGCGCTGGCTGGTCTTGCGCTCACTGTCCCCGCATCCGCTCCGGCGGCGAAGCGCACTCGGCCGCCGGCAGCCAAGCCCGCGCCGCGGGCGAGCGATGCGGCCAAGGTCGAGGTCACGCAGTCGGCGGCGGCGACGCGCGTTTTCGACTGGATCGCGGCGTCGGGCGACAACGGCTCGCTGCCCTATATCGTCATCGACAAGAACAATGCCGCCTTGTTCCTGTTCGACGCGAAGGGGCAATTGCTCGGCAAAGCGCCGGTGCTGATCGGGGTTGCCGTCGGCGACGATGCTACGCCGGGCATCGGCAGCAAGAATCTGGCCGAGATCGGCCCCGCGGAGAAGACGACGCCGGCGGGACGTTTCCTGGCCAAATACGGACTGGCCGCGGGCAGGCAAAAGGTGCTGTGGGTCGATTACGCCACGTCGGTCGCGCTCCACCCGATCCCGACGGGATACAATCCAAAGGAACGCCGCCGCCAGCGCATGCTGTCGCCGACCTCGGACGACAACCGCATCACGTTCGGGTGCATCAACGTGCCCTCGGTCTTCTACAGCAAGAGCGTGCAACCCTTGTTCCGGAAGCAGGGCGGATATGTCTATATCCTGCCCGACACCAAGCCGCTCGAAACCGTCTTTCCGCTCTTGCTGGGTCAGGCGGTCGCGAACACCGGCTCACGCTGACGGCATCATCGCTGCTGCTGCGGCCAATCCGCGGCGTCGAGCGAAATCGGTCTTGCGGCGAGGCTGTCATGGACCGACCGGCACGGCCGCCTCGGTTGTCAGTCGCTCGAGATAAGCGCATAGCATGTCGGCCAGCGCCTCCGACCAGAGGACGATCTCCGTCTCCGTCCGCGGCGTCTCAGAAAAGCTGCTGCCCACGCCGCTAAGCGTCATCTTGATCAGGTCGCCGGCAAGCATCCGCTTATGGTCGGGCACGTCGGGCAACGCTTCTTGCAAGAACGTGCGGAAAATCTTGGCGTTTTCCTTCTTCGCGTCGATCGCCTCCGGCGCGTCGCGATAGAGCGGTGCCGCGTCGCTCAGCGCGGTACGGATCGCCGCTTCCTCGCATTCGGACTGAATGAAGGCATGGACCAGCCGGCGGACGCGGGCCTGCGGCAAGGTAGCTTTATCCTCGAGGATGCTCCGCAACAGCGCCGAGGTGCGCTGCCACTCGTCGCTCTGCAGGCGGAACAGGATCGAGGCCTTGTTCGGGAAATATTGGTACAGCGAGCCGACGCTCACGCCGGCGCGCTCGGCGACTCGCGCGGTGGTGAAACGCTGCGCGCCTTCCTTCATCAAAACCTGAACAGCGGCGTCCAGCACTGCCTCGACCAACTGGTTCGAGCGTGCCTGCTGGGGCTGTTTCCGCGAGGTGATCGCGGTGCTGCGAGTGGCGGTCATGCGGGCGTCCTGCCAATGCGAATAGTCAAAGCTGACGAACTAGTCGTATTTTCCGTTCCGGCAGGCAAGCCCTGTTCGCACCTGGAGAAAACCCAAATGACGACGCTTTCGAGCGCCCCCGTGGCGCCTCTTCTCGCACGCCTGTTCGCCGAGGCCGATGCCAATTCGCCGGCACAAAGCCCGACCTTTGCCGGCGTGACCAGCGAGGAGCGTGGCCGGATGATGCGCAGCAAGACCGATTATCGCGATTTCTACGCCCAGCTCAGCGACTTCGCGCTGCCGGTGTCGCGTGAAGTCGGCGGCCTGCTCTACATGCTGGCCCGCGCGACCCATGCCCGCTCGATTGTCGAGTTCGGCACGTCGTTCGGCCTGTCGACGCTCCATTTGGCGGCGGCTCTCCGCGACAATGGCGGCGGCCGGCTAATCACCAGCGAGTTCGAGCCCGGCAAGCTGGCGACGGCCAAGGCCAACCTGGCCGAGGGCGGGCTGGTCGACCTGGTCGAGTTCCGCGAAGGCGATGCGCTGGAGACGCTGGCGGTGGACCTGCCCGAGACGATCGACCTCGTGCTGCTGGATGGCGCCAAGGCGCTCTATTCGGACATTCTGGACCGGGTGGAGAGCCGGTTGCGGCCAGGCGCAATCCTGATCGCCGACAATGCGGATTATTGCCCGGACTATCTGGAGCGGGTCGGCAACATCGCCAATGGTTATATGTCGATGCCGTTCAGCGACGAGGTGGAGCTCTCGATCCGGCTCGGCTGATCTCCGGCCGCTTCTCGATGCGATCGGCGGCCCGGTTACCGCAAAGGCACCGGGCCGCCGCGCTTCACGCCTATTTTGCGGTGCTGACCCCGCATTGCTTCTGTTCCATCGGAATCTGCTTGGTGATGCGGGTGGCGTTCTCGGCATAGGCCTCGGTCACCGAGCCGCTGTTGACGGTCTTGCCGCGCAGCGGACTCACGCCCTGGCAGAGATGGAAGACGTGCGGCGTCGACGACTTCTTGGCGCCGTTCTCCGGAGCGATCCAATAGACGAGGTCCTGGCCGGCGGGGTTTGCGGCGGTCTTCGTCGCGTCAGCCACCGTCGCGGAGTCCCTGGCGATATCCTTCGCCTGATCGGCGACCTCGGGCGAACAGGCCGTGGTGGGCTCACCGGCTTTGATCTGGGCCGCGCACTTGTTCATATCCTGGGTATATTGCTCGGTCGACGGCGGCTTGAAGTCCACCCCGATCACGGTGGCGACCAGCGCCAGAACGACCCCGATGCCGCCGGCGATCTTCTTGTTCTTCGAATCCATGTCCTTGTCCAGGAAGATCAGGGCAATCAGCGGGAGGAAGGCGATCACCGTAATGATCGCGCCGAGCTGGTTCTGGACGAAGAACCGGAATGCGTCCGCTCTGGTGGCCGGATCGTGCTTGTTGGCCGCTTTCCACATCAGGCTACCGGCAATCGCGAACACTGCGATCACCACCAGAAGGCCGATCAGCAGCGCAAGGTTGCCATGGTCAAACTTGTGCTGCTTGAGCATGACGATACCGGCGATCTCGGTGCCGATGGCAACGACCCAGGCGAGCGCGGCGAACAGGCGAAGTCGCTTGGCGGCAGATTGCTGGCCCTGTGACGCTTGCCAGTCTTTTGTGACGTCGACATCTGCGCCAGGATTGGTGTCAGGCATGTTCGGAACCCCCTTATCGACCCTTCGACCCTGCGGACGTTGGTCGGGAAGCCCAGACCACCGCGCGCAGCGTCATCGCAACACCCTTATTGACGACAACCTAACCGACGTGGCCGGTCCGGACCAGCAAGAATTGGCAGCAACTATCGGTTGTCGCCGCTCCCTGACGGCGATGCAGAAGGAGTGGATCGAAAAAACTTTTGCAATCGCTTCCAAGGATTTGCGGAGCCGACGCGTCCCAGTGACATGCGGATCATGACGCCGCTGTCGCCAGAGGACCCTCCTATTGCGCAATATGACGGGCGAGCACGCCCGACGGCGGCAGTGTCGCAAAACGGCGGCGCGCGAGACCCGACAGGCCGAGCGCGAGCCTTCGCTTGATCGCCGGCAGCCGGTCGAGCACGCGCAGCAGCAGATTGCGCAGCCGGCGTGCGGAAGCGGATCGCAGGGTAGCGATCTTGGTCAGCCGGCCCGCCAGCGCGAGCACTTCCTGGGCAGCGGGCCGGCGGGTCCGCGCATAATCGTCGAGGGCCGTATCGGGCAGATGATCGCGCACCACGCGCGTGAGCGCGTCGGCGAGCACGATGGCGTCGACCAGTCCGGTGTTCATTCCCTGCCCACCGGCGGGGCTGTGGACATGCGCCGCGTCGCCCATCAACAGGAACGGTCCGCTGCGATAGGTATCGGCCAGCCGGTGATGCACGCGGAAGCGCGACGCCCAGCCAATCCCGGTCACCCGGGCCGTGCGGGTCGGACCTCGCGCGTCGAGCAATTTCTGGATGTCCGCTATTTCCGGCTTTTCGGGTGCATCGTCGAGCGTCGCAACGATGCGATACGATCCGTCAGGCAGCGGCGCGACCACGACGAGGCCGGCAGGCGAGAAGAACAAGGACACTTCGTCGTTGAGCGGCCAGTCCATCGTGACATCGGCGAGCACGAAGGATTCGCCGTAGGCCTCGCCATGAAAGGGGATGCCGGCAGCGTCGCGGACGATGCTGTGCATGCCGTCGGCTCCGACCACGTAGCGGGCATGGATCACCTGCTCGCCAGTGGCGGTCTTGACGGTGACGGCGGCACCGCCGGCGTCGGTCACTGCGGCGAGCGCCGCGACTCCTCGATGGACCGCGCCGCCGAGCTCGTTCAACCGCGCCTGCAATACCGCCTCGGTTGTCGATTGCGGCACCATCAGAAGGTGCTGGAACGCGGCAGGCAACCGGTGGAAGCTGACCGTGAGCAACACCTGGTCGCGGTCGCGCACGGCAAAGTCGGGCAATGCGATTCCGCGCGCCTCGAGCGATCCGACCACGCCGATCGTGTCGAGCATTTCAAGCGTGTGGGCGTGCACGACCGCGGCGCGCGACGTGTTCTGTGCGCCGTCCAGCGCATCGACCAGCACATGGTCGACACCATTCCTTTGCAGCGCGGTTGCAAGCGCCAGCCCAGTGGGACCGGCGCCGATGACGAGTATGTCCGTTTGAACGGGTAACATGATCGGGCCTCATTTTTGCCAACGAGCGTTGACTAATTTCGTCGCTTGATTTTGTCAACACGCGTTGGCAAAAAACCGACATGACCATAGCTCGCCGCTCCACTCCGAAATCGGTCCGCACGCGTGAAGCGATCGAAACTGCCGCCAAGGAATTGTTTTCTCTCAATGGCTTCGATCGCACGACGGTGCGCGACATCGGCGCCAGGGCGGGAATCGATCCGTCGATGATCATCCGCTATTTCGGCGGCAAGGAGGCGTTGTTCGCGCACGTCGCGTTGCCCGATTTGCAGTTACCCGACCTCAGTCAGGCGGATCCGGCAACGATCGGCGAGACGATGGTGAGACACTTTCTCGAGCAATGGGAAGGCGAACAAGCCGGCGGCGGAATGCCCGTATTGTTGCGCTCGGCGGCGTCAAACGAGGAGGCGGCGGAGCGGCTGCGCGCGATGTTTCGCGATCAGGTCTTTCCTGCGATCGCGCGAGTCGGGCCGTCCGAAACTGCGGCGATGCGCGCCGGGCTGGTGGCGAGCCAGATCCTCGGCCTTGCCATGGCGCGCTATGTCCTGTTGCTGCCGCCGGTGGTGATGATGTCCCAGGACGTGATCGTCCGCACGGTTGGGGAAACGGTGCAACGTTATGCGACGGGCGCGACCGGGCTGTAAGCCTTCGTGGCTGATCACGATACCGGTCCGCCGGGGTGCTTGTATTTCGGCAGGGGGCGAGGCACCCCGGCGCGGATGCAGACCGAGGCGGATCTTGAGACCATGTTGCTGGGGCCGGTTCTCGCAGATCGCGCCTGCGGGGATTGCACAATGTGCTGCACCGTCCTCAAGATGGATGCACCCGACTTCAAGAAGCCTGCGGGAATCCCTTGCGAGCACCTCGCGTCGCATGGTTGCGGGATCCATGCCGTGCGCCCCGATATCTGCCGGTCGTGGTTCTGCGGCTGGCGCCGGGTCGCGGCCTTGCCCGACGACGCCCGACCGGACCGGTCGGGACTGCTGGTATCGCTCAATTTCGAGCGCGAGCCGCGCAATTGCCTGGAGGGCGTGTCGATCAACGTCCGGGCGCTCCCGGGCAGTGACGCGATCGCAAACGGCATGGCTGCAATCGTCCTCGACCGCCTGTGCGACGGGTTGGTCCCCGTCTGGTTCAGCGACGGGGCGAAGAAGATGCTGATGCACCCGGAGCAGGAGGTCGCCAGCCTTGTCATCTCGGGAGACCCTGCACCCGCTCATTTGCAGGAGGAGGTCGCCGCGTGGCGCGAGCATTACGGTGTTTTCGGGGCGACCCGCGGGGTATCGTGACAGTTCACTAATTAGAGATGGCGCTTGTCGGTCAAATGCTGACCCGAGCCGCCGAGTTGCTCCCCATCTCAGTCCAACAAGCCAGCCTCGCGGGCGAGCGCGGCCGCCTCGCCGCGGGTGCGGGCGCCGAGCTTGCCGAGGATCGACGAGACGTGGTGATCGATGGTCTTGGCCGAGACGAACAACTGCTCGCCGATCTGCCTGTTGGTCCAGCCTTTGTCGATTGCGCCGAGCACGTCGATCTCGCGTCGCGTCAGCCCAAAGCTGTTGCGACGTGTCGACGCCCGGGGACCGCGCACGCCCTTGCGCATCCCTCGCGTCGCCAGATCGCTGCGGGCCCGCGTCGCCCACGCACTGGCGCCCAGCCGGTCGAGGATCGCCAGACCATCCATCGCCTGCGCGTCATCGCCCTCGATCAGCGCCTGTGCTTGGCCGAACGGCATCGCCTGATCGGCGAAGGCCGCCGCTGCCGCCGCCACCTTACCCTGCCCGAGTTGAGCATAAGGCGAGGGTAGGTTGGGCGGTGCCGCGGTGTCGTCACCGAGCTTGCGGCGCCAATACCATATCTGCGCGCGATCCCATGGACTACCGTTGCGATGGATCAGAGCCGCCGCCTCGGCGAGCAGCGCGAGCGGCTCGTCCGGTGGTAGCGCGCAGGTCCAGGCGTGCTCGGCGACGATCAACGCGAGACTTGAAAATCGCGGCGCCTCGCGCCCGCGCGCCATATGCTCGTGCAGCTCGGCGATCAGTTCGCTCGGGTCGGCGTCGCCGCACCGGATGTTCAGCATCGCCATCGCCCGCACTGCCGGATTGCGCATGAGATACGTATTGGTCGTCGACGACACGACGGGTTCGGCCGTCGCCCGCGCTTCGTCCCAACGGCCGAGATCGAGCAAGGTCAGCGCCTGACCGCCAATCATATAATCGCGCCACGTATCGAGGTCGCGCTCGCGGCAATAGGCAACGCCCTCGGCCGCGACCGCCAGGGCCGCATCGAGGCGGCGCGCCTGGCGCAACAGCCAGCTCTTGTTGGTGAAGGCGCGCGCGACATGCTCCTGGCTGCCCGTCGCCGCGCCCAGCGCGATGCTCTCGTCGAGCAACGCCATTGCTCGTTCGAGGTCGTCATATTGCATGCCGGTGCCGTAATTGTTGAGCACCGTCGCGAGAATGTCGTCACGGCCGAGAGCGCGCGCGATCGGGATCGCCCGCTCGCTCCATCGCAACGTCTCGTCGGGGTCGTCAGCGAGCATCGCGAGCTGCGCGAGATTGGCATAAGCCAGCGCCAGCTCGGGTGTGTGGCTATAGGGCTCGAGCGCGGCCACTGCCGCCTCGCCAGTCTGATCGGCAAGCGCGCGATCGCCATTGAGATAGTGCAGTCGCGACAGGAAGCGCAGCGCGTCGCCCTGCCGCAGCCGGTCTCCGTCCGCCTCGTATATCGCCAATACGCGCCGCTGCCACTCGACCGCGCTGGCGAGGTCGCCGGTGACGTGCAATTCGTGCGCGAATGCTTGGCCGTGCGCGGGGTCGAGCGGTTGTTCGTCGCGGGACAATAAAGCATCCCATGCCGCAACCGCCTCGTGATGCGCGCCCAGCGCCGCCGCGGTCCGCGCGGCCTCCGGCGCGAGGGCGCGGATTGCCGCCATCTCGCCCGCGCCGACCGCATGATGCAATCGCCGCGCGGCGCTCGCTCCGGCCTGGTCGAGCCGCGCGAGCTCGCGCGCGTGGAGCTGTTTGCGGGCGAGTGGCGACAGCGCCGCGGCGACCGCGTGCCGGGTGATTTCGTGACGGAATGCCAGGCCTTCGCCGTCGGCCAGCAACAGCCCGGCATCGACGCAGGCCGCGATGTCGCGGTCCGTCGCACCTTGCGCCTCGATCTGCGCCAGCGACACGCGACGCGGAACGATCGAGCAGAAATCGAGAAACGCGCGGGCCGGCGGGTCGAGCAGGTCCGCACGGGCGAGCACGAGATCGTCGATCGAGGTCGATCGGCTGCCCTTGTTGGCGAGGATTTCGGTCACCAGCAGCGGATTGCCGTCCGTGGCGTCGTGAATCGCCGAGCCGATCAAGCCTTTTGCCGCGGCGAGCTTGCCGACCGCGGCGGACGACAGTCGCGCGAGATCGACGCGCCGGCGGACCCCCGCCGGCAAGTCGCCGGCGGCGCGGCTCAGCCGTCCGCGCGCGCCCTGATCCTCGTTGCGCGAGGAAATCACGATGAGCAGCGGGCGATCGGCGATCCGCCGGCCAAGATAGCGGATCAGATCGATGCTCCCGTCGTCGGCCCAATGCAGGTCTTCGATGAGCAGTGCCGTGGGCTCTTCGCTGAGCCGTGCCAGCGTGTCCCCGAACAGCGCGAACCGCGTGCTGCCGTCATGGGCATTGTCGAGCGCGGCAGTGTCGATCACCGGCAGATCGCGCAAGATCGTCAGTGCTTCCGCCGTGCTCCAATCTTCGCACACCGCCCACATCAGGCGAAGTCGCCCGTCCATCCGCGCGGCCGCGGCGCGCAGCACGCTCGTCTTGCCGATGCCTGCCTCGCCGACGACAAACACGACCCGACCGTGCCCCGCAATCGCGTCGACGGCCAGGCGATCGAGGCTGTCGAGAATGGAGTCGCGCTCGAGCAACATGGCGGCCGCCACAATAGGTGAAAGCGGCCCCGGAACATAGGTAACCCAAAATAGGGAATGGCCGGTCCGCAAAATAGGGAAGTCCGCCGATGCGGCAGGGCGGATTTTCGGCGATCTCGTCCTTGCTCAACCAAGCAAAGGAGAAACATCATGCCGCGTTACATGGTCGAACGGAGCTTCCCGACGGGCCTTCATATCCCCTGCAACACGGATGGCGCTGCCGCCTGTCTCAACGTCGTCGACGAGAATGCCACCGGCTCGGTGAATTGGGTTCAGAGCTTCGTGTCCGCCGACAAGCAGAAGACCTTCTGCCTCTACGACGCGCCCAACCCGGACGCGATCCGCTCGGCGGGCGAACGCAACGGACTGCCCGTCGGCCCGATCACCGAGGTCCGTGTGCTGGACCCGTTCTTTTATTACTAACCAGGAGATCTACCGTGAAAGACCAATTCAGCCGGGCACAGAGCTCGATCATTTCCTTCGTGCTCGCGCTTGCCGCGCCGCTCGTTCCGGTCGCTCTCGCGGCGCAGGTAATGCTCGACTACGCCAACAGTGCGTTCGCCTGATACGCGTGCTGCGGGAGCTGATCCGAGCTTCCGCAGCATCGCTTCGTCAGGCACTCGGCGCCAAGATTTCGCCCTGCGTCAGCGGCTAAGCCGCCTCAGCCCGCCGCTGCCTGAGCTCGTCATTGAGCATCTCCGCCAGCAGGAACGCCAGCTCCAGGCTCTGCCCCGCATTCAGCCGCGGGTCGCAATGCGTGTGATAGCGATCCGCCAGGCTCTGCTCGGTCACGTCGACCGCGCCGCCAGTGCATTCGGTGACGTTCTGCCCGGTCATCTCGGCATGGATGCCGCCGGCAAAGGTGCCTTCGGCGCGGTGCACGGCGAAGAAGCCGCGGACCTCGGCCAGGATGCGTTCGAACGGGCGCGTCTTGTAGCCGTTGGCGGCCTTGATGACGTTGCCGTGCATCGGGTCGCAGCTCCAGATCACCGGATGGCCCTCGCGCTTCACCGCCCGGACCAATTTGGGCAGGCCAGCCTCGATCTTGTCATGACCATAGCGCGTGATCAGCGTCATCCGCCCGGGCACGCGGCCCGGGTTGAGCGTGTCGAGCAAGCGCAACAGCACGTCGGGCTCAAGGCTCGGCCCGCATTTCAGACCGATCGGATTGCCGATGCCGCGCAGGAACTCGACATGCGCCGATCCGTCGAACCGCGTGCGGTCGCCGATCCACAGGAAGTGCGCGCTGGTATCGTACCAATCGCCGGTCAGGCTGTCCTGACGCGTCATCGCCTGCTCGTACTGGAGCAACAGCGCTTCGTGGCTGG
>NZ_BCYX01000018.1 GCF_001598415.1 Sphingomonas mali NBRC 15500 | reverse complement strand
TTCCGAGCGGTTGAAGCCAAAAAAAGAGGAAAGAAGACCCTCACCTTCCCACCGCTTCGCGGTGGGCCCCTCCCTCTCCCGCACGCGGGAGAGGGAATAAGCAAAAACGCCGCCCAGCCCCTATCTCGCTCGCGTCCAGACCTTGGTGCGGCAGAAGATCGCGACGCAACCCTTGAGCTCGAGCTTGCCGTCGGCGCGCAGCTTCAGATAGCCGGTGGCAGCCCCATCGCCCGTTTCCGGGTCATACACCGGGCCGCCTTTCCATTCGGTCGGCCCACCGGTGAATCCGGCGATCACCACCAACCCCTTGAGCCGGCGCGTCCGCAGCGCAGCGTCGGCATTGTGCACGTCGCGCTGGTCGGGATTGACGCGGAGCGGCGCGGCATCGACGATGCGGCCGCAATAGGCCGCGCCGCAGCGATAGATCTGGACGCGACCGTCCTGGCTACCCGTCGACCATAAACCGGCGATATCGGCCGCTTGTGCTGGCACCGTGAGCCCGCCCAGCATGATGCCCAGCCCCAATCCCCGCAGGATCATTCGCCGCATCACGCCGCCACGGCCCCGCCCGGGGGCGCCAGCGTGGCTAGCGCGCTCGAGACGAGTGCCCGGTCATCGACTTCCCAGGGATGGAAGCCGGGACGAAAATAGCCGATCATGCTGACCAGCACGACGCGCATCATGCCGGGGCGCCGATAGAGATAGCCGAGCAGGCGAAGCCAGGTCCGCCAGTCGTTTTTGCCGTCCTGCGCCAACAGTTCCGCGGTGTTGCGGAACAGCACATAATGCAGCCGTGCACTCGCCGTCGCCATCACGACCGAGCGCAACAGCCAGCGCCGGACGCGTGGCATATCGCGCGTCGCATGGTTCCACGTGTCATAGGCTACCGCCTTGTGCTCGATCTCCTCGATGGCATGCCAGCGCCACATGTTGCGCGCCTCCGGGTCGGCGGGCCCGAGATGCTCGGGATTCGCCAGCGCGGCATGCGCCATCGCCGCCGTGAAATGTTCGAGCGCGCACGTCGCGGCAAGCTGCACGATCGGCGGCCGGCGGCGCGCCCAGGCGATGGTCCGGGCGGCACGATCCTCGCCCGGCTGGATGTCGTATCCAGCGTCGCGCGCCTGGCGGTTGAAGAAGACGTGTTCGCGCGAATGCGTCGATTCCTGGTACATGAAATCGTCGATCTGGCTGCGCAGCGGCTCCGCCGTATCATCGCGATAGGGGCGGATCGCGGTCATGAAGAACTTCTCGCCGACCGGAAAGGTCGAGGACAGCGCGTTGTAGAACGCGGTGCGGCCGGGGTCGCCGCCATGCCACCAGCGCCGCGTGCTTTCGCCGCGGCCGAATTTCCAGTCCCTCTTGTTGATCGCCAGTTCGGACGGCGTTTGGGTCCGGCGAGCCATCTGGATCTCCATTGCGAATCAAATTTACATTGATGTAAATATCATGGGTTTCGGCCTACGCAAATAGGGGCTCGCCGGATAAGGATTCGGGACTTTTTGTGTCGCAGGGGATGACGAAACCACGAATATATCTACAAGCATGTCGATATAGGCTGGAACGGCCGGCAGCGGAGCGACGAAGAGAGATGGCCAAGAGCGAACCGGCCGGAGACCCACCGGAGCGAGTCCGCCGCCGCAAGCGGCTGGGCGACGAGGCGCGTGAAGAAGGGCTGATAGCGGCGCGCAGGCTGCTGCTCGACGGCGGGCCAGCCGCGGTGACGCTCGCCAATGTCGGTCGCGAGATCGGCATGTCGCATGCCAATGTGCTGCATCATTTCGGCTCGGCGGCGGGGCTGCAATCGGCGCTGATGGGATCGATGATCCGCGACCTCACCGCCGCGCTCGACGACGCGGTCGCGGCACTGAGCAGCGACAGCGCGGCGCCGCGCGCGCTGGTCAATCGGGTGTTCGACGCCTTCGACCAGGGGGGCGCCGGACAACTCGCCGCATGGATCGCGATGTCGCGCGATTTCGGCCATCTCGAACCGATCCGCGAGGCGGTCCGGTCGCTGGTCGTCGCCTTCCGCGACAAGTTCGTCGACGAGGATGCCGATGCCCGTGTCCGCGCCGCGGTATTGCTGATCGCGGTCTGCGCATTCGGCGACGCGGTGATCGGCCCGCAGTTGCGCGATATGCTCGGTCAGGGCGACGACGAGTTGCGTACCATCACCGCCAAGCTGATCCCGATGTTCCTGATTTCGCCGTTCTGACCCGATGCGATCGACCCCGCGCCTCAGGCTCCGGCACTTTACGACGACTCCGGGCGCCACCAGCCATGCCGCCTGGGTCGAAAGACCCTGGCCCAGTATCGGCGCGCTCTATCGCACGACGCCGCGCGAGCCGTTCGCCGCGAGCGCGGTGTCGCTCCTGCTTGGTGACGTCATCGTCCACCGCGCCGATTTCACCGCGCAACACTGGGTTCGCGACGCCGATCTGATCGCGGCAAACGATCCCGGGACGTTGAACGTCGCGATCACGCTGGCAGGGCGTGCGGCGGGGGTAATGGGCGATCGTCCGTTCCGCACCGGTCCGGGCAGTGTGCATTTCGTCGACCTGTCGCAGACCTCGCGGCACGATTCGAGCGCGAGCCGGACGATATTGCTGGCTGTTTCCCGGCGGCTCGCGATCGACAGCGGGCTCGACGTCGCCGCCTTGCATGGCGTCGTCGTGCGCTCCGCCGCCGGTGCCGCATTGATCGCCTATCTCGAGCGCCTGCTGCAGACGGTCGATTCCTATTGCGAGGAGGACGCGCCGCTATTGTCGCGCGCCATCCTCGATCTGCTCGTCCTGACCGAACGCACCGCGGAACCCGAAAGCGCGCAGGCGGTACGCCGCGCCGCTGCGGCCCAGGCTGCGCGCACGCTGATCGACGCCCATCTCGGCTCGGGGAATCTGACCGTCACGCACTTGTGCCGCGACCTCGACCTCTCGCGCACCAGCCTGCATCGCCTGTTCGACGACGACGGCGGGGTTCGGGCCTATATCCGCAACCGCCGCCTGGAAGCGGTCCATCATGCATTGACCCGGCCGGGCAGCGACGACGCGATCCAGGACTTGGCCGATCGTTTTGGCTTCAGCGACGCCGCTCACCTCTCGCGCGCGTTCCGCGCCCGCTACGGGATCTCACCCAGCGTCTACCGGCGGCAGTTGATGGGCCTTGCGCCGATGTGATCCCGTTTCGCTTGCGGAACACCCGTTCAATCGGATCGACCTTCGGCGACGCTGGTTTGCACCACCGTGGCGATTCGTCGCGCTGAAGAGCAAAAGATCTTAGCGATTTGCCTGACCGGTCCTGCGAGATCGGATCGCGGAAGATAGTAAACGGCAGTTTCTGAAACACTGGTTCAAGTCGATGGTCCCCGCGTTCAACGGCGGAGGTGCGATTCTGCGCTAAGCATCCGCTCGGTGGCGCTGCAACCAGGGGACCGCTGGCCGATCCGAAAGGATAGGGCCGCGCTCCAGGCATTCCGGGGGGATGTGTCGGCGCCACCGCACCCAGACCGAACCGGCGTCAGTCGCCCCGGCGATAGGCGCCAGGCACGATCCCGTATTTCGCCATCTTGTCGTACAGCGTCTTTCGCGGCAGCCCGAGCGCGGCGAGCACCGGGGGGATCCGCCCGCGGCTCGCTTCCAGCGCGGCACGTATCTCACCCGCTTCATAATCGGCGACGCGTTCGGGCAGGGACCGAATGGCGGCCCGCCCGGCCAGGCTCTCGCCGGCTACCCCCATCACCGCCTCGACCGCGAAATTACGCAGCTCGCGCACATTGCCGGGCCAGTCATGGTGGCGCAGCCGGCCGCGCGTCGCCGCATCCATCCGCCAGTCGGGCTGGCCGAATTGTTCGGCGGCATCGCTGGCGAACAAGGCGAACAGCGCCAGCACGTCATCGCCACGTTCGCGCAAGGGAGGCACGCGAATGCGCGCGGTGCTCAACCGATAGAGCAGGTCGGCACGGAACTGCCCGGCCTTCACCGCTTCCGCCAGATCGATCTTGCTGGTCGCAACGACGCGCAGGTCGACCGACTCGGGCCGCTCGGCACCGATCGGATGGACTTCGCGTTCCTCGAGCACGCGCAGCAGCCGTGCCTGCATCGCCATCGGCATGCTGTCGATCTCGTCGAGCAGCAACGTGCCGCCGCTCGACGCTGCGATCTGGCCGACGCGCGACAGCCGGGTATGCGCCACGCTGTCCGAGGCGTGGCCGAACAGCTCGATCTCGGCGAGCCCTTCGGGTAGCGCGCCGCAATTGACCGCCATCAGCGGCCGCGCGCGCCGCCGTCCCCAGCGATGCAGCAACGTGGCAACCAGTTCCTTGCCGGTCCCGGTCTCGCCTTCGACCAGCACGTCGATATCGGCTTCGGCGAGTTGGCGCACAATATGGCGCAACCGCTGCATCGCCGGGCTGTCGCCGATCAGCGGATCGTCGGCGGGCTGCTCGGCGAGCGAGCGCAGCCGGCGATTGTCCATCACCAGCGCGCGATGGTCGAGCGAGCGGCGGACCGCGGCGACCAGATGATCTGTCGCGAACGGCTTGGTCAGGAAATCGGCGGCGCCATCGCGCATCGCCCCGACCGCCATCGCGATGTCGCCATGCCCCGTGATCAGGATGACCGGAATCTCGCGATCTATCGCGCCGACTGCCGCCAGCAACGCCAGGCCGTCCATGTGCGGCATGCGGATATCGCTGACGATCGCCCCCTGGAAATCACGCGTGATCGTGGCAACGGCGTGATCGCCGCGCGCGAACGGCAGCACCTCGATCCCGGCGAGCTCGAGCGCTTGTCCCGTCGCCAGCCGCAATGCGTCGTCATCCTCGACGAAGATCACCGGACCGGTCATGCGGTCTTCAATCGCGCGATGAAGGTGGCGCCCGTGGGACCAGGACGGTGCGTGATGTCGCCACCGAATTCGCGCGCGATGTCGCGCGCGATCGCCAGCCCCAGCCCCAGGCCTTCGGGCTTGGCCGACGCGAACGGCGTGAACAGACTCGCCGCGATCGCCGGATCGAGACCCGGGCCGTTGTCGGCAACAGTCAGTTCGATCGAGCCGTCGGCCAGCCCGGCGGTCAGCGTCACGCGGCCATCGGGACGCCCATCGACTGCCTCGATCGCGTTCTGCACCAGGTTGATGACGACCTGTTCGAGGCGAGTGCGATCACCGACCAATGGCGTAACGAGGAGCCTCGCATCGATCTCGACTCGCACCACGCCCCGTGCGCGTTCGCCGAGCAGCAGCAGCGTGCCGTCGAGCACCGAGCCGAGAGGTGCGGTGCCGCCCGCGCCCGCACGGCGCCGCGCAAAGGCCCGCAATTCGCCGGTGATCGTGCCGATCCGCGCGGTCAGATCGACGATCCGCGCCAGATTCTCGCGCGCTTTTTCGGGCGCATCGCGATCGATCAGCGTCGTCCCATTTTCGGCAAAGGTACGGATCGCTGCGACCGGCTGGTTGATTTCGTGGGCGACTCCCGCGGTGATCTGACCCAGGGAAGCGAGCCGGTTGGCCTGCGCCAGTTCCTCGCGCGATTCGCGATAGCGGCGGTCGGCTTCGATCCGCTCTTCGGACTCGATCACCAGCCGCGCATTGGCGTCGCTCAGTTCGGCGGTGCGGCGCTTGACCTCATCTTCCAGAGCAGCGCGCGCACGTGCCTGCATCCGCCGCGTCTCTGCCGAGCGGATCAACAATCCAGCGGCGACCGCAAAGATCAGCAGCAGCCCCAGCCCGAGCAGCAGCGCCTGGCTGCGCGCCGCCGCCAGCGGCGGGTCGAGCGGCGACAAATGGTATAACCGTCCGCCGCCGAGCGGCGCCGGTTCGGTCGCGACGCGATAGCGCGTCTTGCCGCCGACCAGCGCGCCGGCGCCATCGAACGCGATCGGCGCGGGCGCCGGCGGCGCGTTGCCGAATTGCAGCGTTCGTCGCAGGTCGGCGATCGTCGCCGTGTCGATCGGCCGGATCGCATGGAAGCGCCAGTCGGGCACGTCCGTCACCAGGATGACGCCGTGCGCGTCGACGACGAAGCTCATGCCGGTATTGCGCGTCCATGCCGTCTCGACGCCGTCGAATTCGACCTTCACCACCACCACGCCGAGCGCTCGGCCATCGCGATCGACCCGCCGGGCCAGATACAGTCCGGGCCGGCCGCTGACCGTTCCCAGCGCGAAGAATTCGGACGCGCCCTTCGCCATCGCATCACGGAAATAGGGGCGGAAGCCGTAATTCTGGCCGACAAAGCTGGCCGGGCTGTTCCAATTGCTCGCCGCGCGCGTCATTCCGCTCGCATCGACGACATAGATCGCCGCTGCGTCGGTGCGCTGGACAAGTTGCTCGAGCGTGCGGTCGAGCCGCGGCTGCGCTGCGTCGCTGCGGTCCGCCAGGGTCGCCGCCACATCCGGATATTCGACCAGTACCAGCGGCAATAGACGGAATTTCTGGAGCTCGCTCGACAGCAAAGCGACGTGCGTGCGCGCGGTCTGGCGCGCTGTGGCGTCGGCCGCCGCCTCGCCTTGCGCCAGCGACCAGCGCGCACCCGCCCAGACCAGCAGGGCGGTGGTCGCCAGCAGGACCAACCCGATCAGCCAGATCCTGCGCAAGGCCGCACGGACCGAAAGGGCGGAAACCCGCACTATCGCGTCAAGAATGTGCGGAAACCCACACAGTTCATTGCCGCAAGACGCCTATCGGAAATCAGAACTACCATGTTTTTCAGCCTGTTAGCCGGTCGCGCCAAGCCGCTGGCCTGCCCTACTCCTAGCTGCAAGAATGCACGACCAAGGCCTGGTGACAAGGGCCAGGCGGCTGCCGCCGCGCGCAGAGAGGAAGAATGATCGCTCACTCCATCGAGGCCCCGGCCGCGCCGGCACGCAAGCCTTTCTATCGCCACCTCTATGCGCAGGTGCTCGCCGCGATCGTGCTGGGCGCGGTGCTCGGCCATTTCTGGCCGGCCGGTGGCGAAGCGCTCAAGCCGCTCGGCGACGGGTTCATCAAATTGGTCAAGATGATCATCGCGCCGGTCATCTTCCTGACCGTGGTCGGCGGCATCGCCGGGATGCGCGAGCTCGGCTCGGTCGGCCGCGTCGCCGTGAAGGCATTCGGCTATTTCCTGGTCTTCTCGACGCTCGCGTTGATCGTCGGGCTGATCGTCGCCAATGTCGTTCAGCCGGGCGCGGGGATGAACGTCGACCCGGCGACACTCGATGCCAAGGCGGTCGCGGGGTACGCGCACGACGCGCACGAGACCAGCGTCACCGGCTTCCTGATGGCGATCATCCCGACCACCATGGTCTCGGCGCTGACCGACGGGTCGATCCTCCAGACCCTGTTCGTCGCGATCCTGTTCGGCATTTCACTGTCGCTGGTCGGCCGCCCTGCCGAACCCGTGCTCGAGCTGGTCGAACGGCTCGGTCTCGTCGTGTTCAAGCTGACCGGAATCCTGATGAAGGCCGCCCCGATCGGCGCGTTCGGCGCGATCGCCTTCACGATCGGCAAATATGGCGTCGGCAGCCTGGTCAATCTCGGCGCTTTGGTCGCGACCTTCTATCTGACGTCGTTGCTGTTCGTCCTGGTCGTGCTCGGCGCGGTCGCCCGCGCGCACGGTTTTTCGATCTTCAAGCTGCTCGGCTATCTCAAGGCCGAATTGCTGCTGGTGCTCGGTACCTCGTCATCCGAGGCAGCGCTTCCCAACCTGATCGCCAAGCTGGAGGCCGCCGGCTGCGATCGCGGCGTGGTCGGGCTGGTCGTGCCGACCGGCTATTCGTTCAACCTCGACGGCACCAACATCTACATGACCTTGGCAGCGTTGTTCATCGCGCAGGCGACAGGCGTGCATCTGTCGCTCGGCGATCAATTGCTGCTGATGGCGGTCGCGATGCTGAGTTCGAAGGGCGCCGCCGGCGTCACCGGCGCCGGCTTCGTCACGCTCGCCGCCACCTTGTCGATCGTGCCGTCGGTGCCGGTCGCCGGCATGGCGCTGATCCTGGGCGTCGATCGCTTCATGAGCGAGTGCCGCAGCCTCACCAATTTCATCGGCAACGCGGTCGCCGCGATCGTCGTCGCGCGCTGGGAGGGCAAGCTCGACCGCGCCGCGCTCGACCGCGCGCTCAACCAACGCCCACTCATCGAAGAGAATCTCGAAGCGGCCGTCGAGCCGCAGATCATCGCATAACAAAAAACGGGGAGAGTGACATGAACCGATCGATCAGGCTGCGCGCCTTGGCAGCCGGCACCGCACTGGCGGCGCTGACCGCGGCGAGCCCGGTGTTCGCGCAAGATGCGCCCGCCACGGCACCGCAAGACCAATCCCAGACTCCGGGCACGCCGCAGGACAATGTCCCCGGCCTCACCGACTCGCAAAGCAATGACAGCCAGGCGAGCGGCCAGTCCGGATCCGAGAAGGACATCATCGTCGTCGGCACGCAGATCCGGGGCGCGAAGACCACCGCCGCCTTGCCGGTCACGGTGATCGGCAGCGATCAGATCGACGCGATGGGCGCGGCGTCGGGCGACGATCTGTTCCGCTCGATCCCGCAAGCCGGCGACGTCACGTTCAACGAAGGCAACAATCCGCAGACCAGCAACGCAGCGCGCGGCGACGTCAATTCGATCAACCTGCGCAACCTCGGTATCGGCTATACGCTCGTCCTGCTCAACGGCCGCCGCCTTGTCTCGCACCCGACCAGCCAGGCGGGCGAAGGCAATGTGCCGGTGCTCGGCTATAACGCCAATTCGCTGCCCGTAGCGGGGCTCGAGCGTGTCGAGATCCTGCGCGATGGCGCTGCCGCCATCTATGGCTCGGACGCGGTCGCCGGCGTGGTCAACACGGTGACCAAGACCGACCTCAACGGCGGCAGCTTCGATTTCCGTTACGGCGGCCCCGAAGGCACGAGCCGCCGCGACTATGAAGTGACGGGCACCTACGGCAAGAATTTCGGCGGTGGCCGCGGCAACGTATCGCTCTATCTCGACTACACGCGGCACACCGCGCAGCTCGCCTCGGATCAACCCTATACGGCAACCGACAACCTGCTCTCGCTGTTCGCGGATAATCCCGCGTTCGCCGGCAATCTGACCGCGGACGGCCGCGCCACCCAGTCGCCATGGGCGAACCTCGCCGTGGTCGGCGGCCCCGGCACGATCCGCATGAGCCCGGGCAACAAGGCGGTGACATCCTCGGCCGGCGCCTTCCACACCCAGTCGGTGCTCAACCCAGGCTGTGTGTTCGTGCTCAGCGCCGACACCTGCCTCGGCACTGGCAGCCGCGCGACCGCGACGACCTTGCGCTCGGAGCGGTTCGACACGCGGCCGGGGACCACCGTCACCCCGTCGCTCAACCGCTACAACAGCTTCCTGACCGCGCATTACGACGTGTCGGACCGCGTTACCCTCTATACCGAGCTCGGTTATTACCGCGCCGATACGCAGCGCATCCAGCCGCCGACGATCAACCTCAATTCGATCACCGTTCCGGCGTCCAATTACTGGAACCCGTTCGGCCCGGTGAAATTCGCCAACGGCCAGACCAACCCCAACCGCATTCCCGGTCTGACCAACGTCCCAGCCGCCGGCCTACCGGTGACCTTGAGCACCTATCGCTTCCTCGATGCCGGGTATCAGGTGGTCAACACGGTCAACTGGCAGGATCGTTTCCTGATCGGCGCCAAGGGCAAGATCGGCAGCTTCGATTTCGATACCGGCCTGCTCTATTCGGAAGCGCAGGCGACCGACAATTCGAACGCGATCGACATGACCAAGCTGCAGAAGAATTTGGCCCTGTCGACGCCCGATGCCTATAATCCGTTCAGTGGAGGCTGCGCGGCCTCGCCGAGCCTGGGCGACTGCTCGCCGGCCAGCCAGTCGACGATCGACCAGTTCAAGGTCAATCTGCGCCGTCGGTCCAAGACCACGCTGGGCCTGGCCGACTTCAAACTGTCCAAACCGAACCTGATCAACCTGCCTGCGGGTGGGCTCGGCATCGCGCTCGGGATCGAAGGCCGACGCGAGACGCAGCGCGACGATCGCGACCCCAACCTCAACGGTACCGTGACCTTCACCGATTCGGTGACCGGCGCGACCAACCTGTCGAACATCGCCGCGGTCAGTCCGACGTTCAGCACCCATGGCGACCGCACCGTGTTCTCGGCGTTCGGCGAACTCGCCGTGCCCGTCATCTCGCCCGACATGAAGGTGCCGCTGATCCGCCGCCTCGATGTCCAGCTCGCCGCCCGCTACGAACATTATAGCGACTTCGGATCGGTGGCGAAGCCCAAGATCGCCGCCGCCTGGGACCTGATCGACGGCATCCGCCTGCGGGGATCCTATTCGAAGGGCTTCCGTGCGCCGAACCTGGAACAGACCAACGCGCTCGCTTTCTCGCGGCTCAATACCAACGGCGCCGCCTCGACCGATTATTATCGCTGCGAAGCGGATGTTCGCGCCGGTCGCCTTGCCGCCAACAACTTCCCCGGCTGCACGCGGACGATCGGCTATTCGATCTCGGTCAGTGGCAATCCCGACCTCAAGCCCGAGAACAGCACCAACTGGACCGCGGGCGTCGTGCTCGAACCCAAGTTCATCCCGAGCGAATACGGCAAGCTGACCTTCACCGCGGACTATTGGTCGATCAAGCAGACCGGAATCGTCGGCCAGTTCGGGGCGCAGAACGCGCTGGTGCTCGATTACCTGTTGCGCCTGCAGGGATCGAGCAATCCCAATGTGATCCGCGCCACGCCGACCAGCGACGATACGCCGGTCTTTACCGGGACCGGGCTTGCCCCGGCAGGCGCGGTCACCTTGATCAAGGATCAGTTCGTCAACCTGCTGCCGCAGACGGTGCGCGGCTACGACCTGACCATGCTCTATACGGTCAGGACCGGCTTCGGGCGCTTCAACCTCAACGTCAACGTCGCGCGGCTGACCAAATATAGCCGCCAGACGCCACCCGCGGTGCAGGCGCTGTTCGACGCGCGCGCCGCCGGCACGATCAATCCCGCGACGCCGCTGACCGACGCGAGGAGCCTGCTTCAGGTCAACGGCAAGCCCAAATGGCGCTGGTCGGGGTCGCTGACCTGGACATTGGGCGGGTTCCAGCTGGGCGGTTATGCCAATTATATCGGCACGGTGTACGACACCAACTTCCTCGACGGTGCAGGCAATCCGTTCGTCGTCGACGGCCAGACCCAGTTCAACCTCTACGCACAATACCGCTTCCGGAAAGGCCCGATGGACGGGACCAGCTTCCGGATCGGCGCGCGCAACATCTTCGACAAGCAGCCGCCGGTCACGGAGTCGGGCTATCTCGGCTCGCTCTACGTGCCCTATGGCCGCTATTGGTACATGCAGATCGGGAAGAAGTTCTGACGATGAAGCGACTGATTGCCCTAACTTGCTCTGCGCTAGGTCTCGCTCTTTCCACCGCCGCCGCGGTTCCGGCGGCGGCGCAGGTGGCACCCCCGCCACCGGCGCCGACCGTCGCGCGCCCGACGGCGACGGTCACCCGACCGCGCTCGATCCTGTTCATCGGCAATAGCTTCACCCAGGGCGCGCATTCGGCGGTCAAGCGCTATCGCAACAACACGATCACCGACCTGAACGGCGACGGCTATGGCGGCGTGCCGGCATTGTTCAAATTGTTCGCCGCCGAATCGGGTCTCAATTACGCGGTGGCGCTGGAGACCGACGGCGGCAAGACGCTCGGCTTCCACTGGAACCAGCGCCGTCAGCTGGTCGATCGGCAATGGGACGTGGTCGTCCTCCAGGAGCTGAGCACGCTCGACCGCGAACGTCCCGGCGATGCGACCGATTACCGCACCTATGCGCCTCAATTCGCCGCGATGTTCGCGCGCAACAATCCGCGCGTCGACATTTACTTGATGGCGACCTGGAGCCGCGCGGATCTGGTCTATCAGCCGGGCAGCCCCTGGTCGGGCAAGCCGATCACGGCGATGGCGCAGGATCTGCGCCGTGCGGCCGACGGGGTGCGGGCGCTGTCGCCTGCGTTCCGCGGCGTCCTGCCGGTGGGCGAAGCCTGGAACCGCGCGATCGCGAGCGGAATCGCCGACCCGGACCCCTATAACGGCGTCGCGTTCGGCCAGGTCGATCTGTGGACCTACGACCATTACCATGCCAGCATCTTCGGCTATTATCTGGAGGCTTTGGTCGTGTTCGGTCGCGTCACCGGACTAGACCCGACCCGGCTGGGCGCCAATGAGCGCGCGGCCGACGACCTCGGCATCGACCCTCGGGTCGCCGTGCAGCTGCAACAAGTCGCCAAGGCGCAATTGGCGCAACCCTGAGGGAACGACAGCCTCCGCCTCAACCGTCGCCCCGCTTATGCGGAGATGACGGCGAGTATGCGGGTCAGCGCGCGATCGCGGCGTCCGCCGTCGTGGGAGCCGGCGCCTTCGCCACGTCCACGACGCAGGCCTTCTTCGCCGGCATCGCGGTCTTGCCCGACTGGTGATGCCCAGCGCTGGTGGTGCACGCCGCACGATCGCGCATGCGGTAGGTGGCCGCGGGCGTCTTGCCGGAGGGATGCCAGACGACATCGTGCGTCTCATGGAGCGATTGCGCGGCGGCGGGCAGCGGCAGGGCGAGCGCGGCGGCCACGGCGATCAGGACGGATTTCACAATTGGACTCCTTTTGAAGAGCCCGCTTCCTGCCATTCGGCCCGTCGCGCCGCCTTGCCGCTCCGTAACAAAACATTGCCGCCCCGGGGCGGCAACCTTGAGGGCGGAGCGCTGCGCGACTAGGTCCACCGCATGACACCGATCGAGGCCGTCCGATGACCGCCCCCAATATCGTCCTGGTCGAGGACGACCCGCCGCTCCGCACGCTCACGACCCGGGCACTGCAGGAGAATGGCTACAATGTCCGGCCCGCTGCGACCGCGCCCGAAATGTGGCGCGCGTTCGAACAGGGGCCGGTCGATCTCGTCCTGCTCGACATCATGTTGCCCGGGACCAGCGGGATCGATTTATGCCGCGAGCTTCGCCGCACCAGCGACGTGCCGATCATCTTCATCTCGGCCAAAGGCAGCGAGACCGATCGCGTCGTGGGGCTCGAACTCGGCGCCGACGATTATCTCGCCAAGCCGTTCGGCACGCGCGAACTGGTCGCCCGCATCCGCGCGGTGCTGCGCCGCCATGCGGTCGAGCGCGGCCCCGCCGATCGCGAGAAGGGCGAGCTCAGTTTCGAGGGTTGGACGGTCAACCTGCCGCGCCGCGAATTGCTGTCGCCGACCGGTGCCGCAGTCGAGCTGACCGGCGCCGAGTTCGATCTGCTCGTCGCCTTGTGCGACAATGCCCAGCGCGTGATCGCGCGCGAACGGCTGATCGAGCTGTCGCGCACCCGGCTCGGCGACAGTTCGGACCGCAGCGTCGACGTGCTGATCAGCCGGTTGCGTCGCAAATTGTCGAGCGCGGGCAAGCCCGCCCCGATCATCACCGTGCGCGGCGTCGGCTATATGCTCAACGTCGCAGTCGAGCGGCGTTGACGCGCCTGCCCCACCTTACCTTGGGGCTGATCGGCCGTGTCTTCGCGATCCTGCTGCTCGCGGTGCTGGTCGAATATGGCGCGAGCACGTTCCTGTACGAGCGCGCCAGCCAATTCTCGGTGCGTCAGGACGAAGCGCACCGGCTCGCCGAACATCTCGTCATCGCCAGCAAGCTGATCGAGGAAGCGCCGCTCGGCGAGCGCAATACGATGGCGTCCGAGCTCACCACCTCGCGCTATGCGGTCGCGTGGCGTGCGGTCCTGCCCAAATCGCCCGCGGTCGCACCATCGCTCGACAAATTGACCGAGCAAGTGCTCGACTGGGAGCCCGATCTCGATGGGCGTGATCTCCGCCTCAGCCTGACTTCCCCGGGCCGTGACGGCTTCATCACCGGCGCGTTCCGGCTCGACGATGCCAGCTGGGTCACCTTTCGCACGCGCCAGCCGGTGCGCGCGCTCGACATGGCAGTCAGCCGCATCCTGCTCGCGCTGACTCCGGCGGTCGCGCTGATCCTGATCGGCGGATTGCTGGTGCGCCAGATGCTGCGCCCGATGCGCGATCTCGCCCGCGCCGCCGACCGCGTCGGCCATGGCGAAGTCGAAGCGGTGCCCGAGCGCGGCCCGAGCGAAGTGCGCGACGTGATCGTCGCGTTCAACGCAATGCAGGCGCGCATCCACACATTGATCGCCGATCGCACCCAGGCGCTCGCCGCGGTCGGCCACGACTTCCGCACGCCGCTCGCTCGCCTCCATTTGCGCGCCGACGCGATCGACGAAGACGAGCTGCGCAACGCGATCCAGCATGACGTGGTCGAGATGGACCAGATGGTCGCGTCGCTGCTCGCCTATTTGTCCGGAGAGGACGAAGCCGACGGGGAGGCGCCGAGCGCGACCGATCTTGCGGTGATGTGCGCGACCCTTGCCGACGATGTCGTCGATCGCGGCGGCAAGGCGAAATATCACGGCCCCGATCATTGCGAACTGATCGTCCGCCGCGTCGCGCTGAAGCGTGCGGTCACCAACCTGGTCGACAATGCGCTTCACTATGGAGCGCGCGTCGACATTCGGCTCGATGCGACCCCCGATCGCGTGACGATCGCGGTCGAGGACGACGGACCCGGCATCGCCCCCGAGGACCGCGCCCGCGCGCTCGAACCGTTCGTCCGCCTCGACGCCGCGCGCGGCCGCGATACGCAGGGGTTCGGCCTCGGCCTCGCGATCGTCCAGCGAGCGGTAGCGGCGCATGGCGGCGAGTTTGCGCTCGGCGATGCGCCATCGGGTGGGCTCAGCGCGCGGATCACGCTGCCGCGCGAGGCGGCGATCGCCGCATAGCGCGCCCGGCGGACTGCCAAGCCGCCGACGAAAATGATATGATCGGCCATGGACCCCGCGCCGATCAAGAAATCCGTGCTGATGAGCACGTATATCGGGATCATCCTGGCGCCGTTTACCTTGGGGTTCATCATCGCCGCCAGCCTCGCGGCCGGGCCGGCGGAGGTGTTCAAGGCGTTGCGCGGCAAAAAACGTGACGGTTGAATCCGACCGATGATATTCGTGCGATCAGATCATTGAGCGGAGCCGGCGCCAGGGAGGGCGATTGAGCGACATTTCGATCCGGTTAGACGGCCTGTTGCTCGGGCTCGTCATTGTCGCGGGCGGCGGGATATTCATCGTTGCCGCGCTCCTCTCGACGCTGCGGGCATTGCTGAAAAAGCCGGCGGACAAGCGTTCATGGACAATCACGTCCCATAGCCTGTGGCTGGTCCTGGCCCACGCCGTCGCGCTGGTGCTGCTGGCCGCTTATACCGACAGCCAGGTCAGTGCGCCGACCGGCCCGGACTGGATCGACTGGCTGGCGGTGCCGTGGCTTTGTTTCATCCTGGCGGGGCTAGTCCTGCTCCTTCGTCGGCTACGGCGCGACAACCGGCCGGACGCCACCTGAATCTGTACCATCGCCGCAAAGGCGCCTACCATCCCCTGATGGGGTTCATCACCCGCCACCGATCATCTCGCGTCGCGATCGCCGCGCTGGCCGGTCTGTCACTGTTCGCCGTCGCGATCCCCTCTTCCGGCGTAGCCGGGCAAACCGCGCAGCCGGGCGCCTCGCAATTGGTCGGCATCTATGACGGCCACCAGATGGAAATGGCGGTCGGCCTGGAGCTCAAGGCTGACGGGCGGTTCGACTATGGATTGTCTTATGGCGCGCTGGATGAGAGCGCGAGCGGCACGTGGAGCGTGGATGGCGACCGCGTGCTCCTGACGAGCGATCCGGTCACGGCGCCGAGATTCACGCTGCTCGATCAGCGACCGGCATCCGACGCGAAGATGCATCTCGTGCTCGATTTGCCCAAGGGCTGGACGAGGCAGTATTTCGATGCCGAAATCGGCCTCGCCGACGGCCGCTTCGTCGGGGGCCAATTGTCCGACGACAGCGACGTGATTTCGCTGGCATCCGGCGACCGCCCGGTGTCGTTGCGCCTGGCATTGGGCGTATACGAACTGCGCAGCGACGCCTTCCGTCTCGACGGCACAACGGCATCGACTGTCCACGTCCGGTTCGAGCCGAACGACCTCGGCAAGGTCGCCTTCGCGAAAACGCCGTTGCGCATCGACGGCGGCAAGCTGCTGTTCGAACGCTATGGCCGGTCGATCGTTTTTCAACGGGTTAGCGACAGCTCCAAGATGAAGTGATCGCGGCGACGGACCAACACGGAAACCGCCTCCCCGGCAACATTTCCTTACGTCCGCGCTGCACTGCGGCAAATTCGAGGCCCTAGCTCTTCCCGGCAACCAGCCAAGAGGAGCATCTGCCGTGAACGATCTGATCGGACGCGTCTTCGATTTCGAAAAACGCGTTTTTCCCAGCAACGACCTCTATGCCAAGCTCGCGGTGGACGGGCAGAGCCCCAAGGCGTTGATCATCTCCTGCGCCGACAGCCGCGTCGTGCCCGAACTGATCATGCAGGCCGAGCCCGGCGACCTGTTCGTCTGCCGCAATGCGGGCAACATCGTGCCGCCGTTCGCGACGCAAAATGGCGGCGTGTCGTCGACCGTCGAATATGCCGTGCTCGCGCTCGGCGTCCGCGACATCATCGTCTGCGGCCATTCCGACTGCGGCGCGATGAAAGCGCTGATGAACCCGGAAATGCTCGAGGGCATGCCCAATGTCGCCGCTTGGCTGCGCCACAGCCATGCCGCCGAATGCGTCGTGCGCGCCGGCTACGGCCCGCTCGAGAAGGGCGAGAAGGTTCGTGCCGCCAGCCTCGAGAACGTCGTCGTCCAGCTCGCCCATCTGCGTACCCATCCGTCGGTCGCGGCCGGCATCGCACGCGGCGAGATCTCGCTGCACGGCTGGTTCGTCGACATCCATCAGGGCGTGATGCTCGGCCTTGACGGCGAGACCGGCCGCTTCGTGCCGATCCGCGACGATCGCCCGTTGCCGGTGGCGCTCGCCGCCGCTCAACGCCTGGCGATGGGCGAGGAATATGCGGAGGCCGCCGAATGAGCACGGCCAAGCCGGCGGGCGGTTTTCTCGCCCGCGACTTCACCGCCTCGATCGTCGTTTTCCTGGTCGCGATGCCCCTTTGCATGGGCATCGCGATCGCGTCCGGCGTGCCCCCCGAAAAGGGCCTGATCACCGGCATCATCGGCGGCATCGTCGTCGGTGCGCTGGCGGGCTCCCCCCTCCAGGTCAGCGGCCCCGCCGCCGGCCTGGCGGTCATCGTGTTCGAATTGATCCGTGATCAGGGCCTGACCGCGCTGGGCCCGATCCTGATCCTGGCCGGCCTGATCCAGGTCGTCGCCGGCATCTTCAAGCTCGGCGGCTGGTTCCGTGCGATCTCGCCCGCCGTGGTCCACGGCATGCTCGCCGGCATCGGCGTGCTGATCGTGGTCGGCCAGTTCCACGTGCTGTTCGACGCCAAGCCGATGTCGAGCGGACTCGACAATCTCGCCGCGATGCCGGGCCGCCTGCTCGGCCTCGACCCGAGCAACGCGACCGCGACCGAACTCGCGCTCGTCATCGCGCTGCTGACGATCGGCGTGATGATCGCCTGGGAGAAATTCCGCCCGGCGCCGCTGCGACTGGTGCCGGGCGCTTTGCTCGGCGTGGTCGCCGGTACGTTGGTCGCCTTCCTGTTCGGCCTCGATGTCACCCGCGTCAACGTCCCGGAATCGATCGCCGCCGCCGTGGCCATGCCCGATGCGTCGATCTTCGCGAAGTGGCTCGACCCGTCGGTCCTGGTCGCGGCGCTCGCCATCGCCTTCATCGCCAGCGCCGAGACGTTGTTGTCGGCCGCCGCGGTCGACAAGATGCATGACGGCGTGCGCACCGACTATAACAAGGAATTGCGCGCGCAGGGCATCGGCAACCTGTTATGTGGCGCCGCCGGCGCCTTGCCGATGACCGGCGTGATCGTGCGCAGCTCGGCCAACGTCCAGGCGGGTGCGGCCACGCGGCTGTCCGCGATCCTGCACGGCGTCTGGATCCTGGGCTTCGTCGCGTTGCTGCCCTGGCTGCTGCGCGAAATCCCGATGGCGACGCTCGGCGCGGTGCTGGTCGTCACCGGCTGGAAGCTGGTCAATGTCAGTCATGTCCGCGAGCTGTTCCGCCATCACGGCGTCTTGCCCGCGGTGATCTGGGCGGCGACCCTGGTGATCGTCGTCGCCGAGGATCTGTTGACCGGCGTGCTGGTCGGCATCGCTTTGTCGCTGATCGAGGTGATCCCGCACGTGAAGCGCCTGAAGCTCGGGGTCGATCATCACGAAGTGGACGAGCATGCCGCGATCAGCCTGTCGGGCACCGCGACCTTCGTCCAGTTGCCGCGATTGAGCGATGCGCTGGACAGGGCGCCCAGCGACAAGCCGGTGACGATCGACGTCCGCGGCCTGGCGGCGGTCGACCACAGTTGCGCGGAACTGTTCCGCGAGTGGCTGGCGCGGCGGCGCGCGAGCGGGGCCCGTGTCACCCTGCTCGGCGCCGACGGGCGGCTCGCTCGCCTGGCGGCATAAGGTTGGTCAGCAACCTTATGTTACGATCGGGATATGCGGCGCCGACCTCCCGCCGCTATGCCGGTCGTACCGGAACCGCCCGCCCCTAGCTTCCCTTTGCATCGCAAGGGCGGGCGGTTCCGGCCTCCAGATCGTTTGCCGGCGGTCGACCCGAATATCCTAGAGTCCAGAGCCGATCCTCCCTTTTACATCGGCTTCCTTAGAGCGGGGCATGGCGTTATCCGACGCCATGCCCCCTTTTTCTTCCGCCAGCGATCTGATCGCCCGCGCCCGCGCCGCGTTTCAGTCCGGGCGCCATGTAGAGGCGGAAATGCTGGCGACCGAAGCGCGGTCGCAGGATCGGGCATCGCTCGATGCGATCGAGATCCTCGCTTTGGTTCATCGCGCGCGCGGCGACGCGGGCGGTGCCGAACGCCTGTTGCGCGAAGCGATCGCGATCGATTCCCGCCCGCGCTGGCCACATGACGACCTTGCCATGATGCTGTTCGACAGCGGACGGGTCGTCGAGGCGGAGGCGGCCTGCCACGCCGCGATCGCCGCGGACCCCGGCAACCCGCAACCCGAAATGATGCTCGGCAATATCCTGTCCGAACGCGAGGAACTGGTTGCCGGCGCCGCCCATCTGCGCCGCGCGATCGCGCTGGCCGGCGAACATCCGCAATTGCTCGCCAATCTCGGGCGGAATCTGCAGCGGCAAGGCGCGCTTTCGGATGCCGAACCGCTGCTGCGCCGCGCAATTGCGGGGATGCCCGACGCGCTGCCGCCGCTCGCCTGGCTGGCCGAGTTGCTCGAACAGGCCCGGCGGTTCGACGAGGCGTCGGCGATGCTCGACCGCGCCGAGCGGCTGGCGCGGGCGCAGGGCAGCGACGTCACCTTGCAGCGCGCGGCGTTGCTGGCGCGCACCGAGGATTGGGGCGACGGGCTGGCGTTACTCGACGCCGAGCCCAGCCTATCCGGAGCCGCCCTGCTCCAGCGGGGGCGTCTGCGCGACCGCGCGGGCCGCCACGCTGAGGCTTGGCGCGACTTCGCCGACGGCAAGGCCGCGCTTTCCGCGGCGTCAGGCCGCCGCTATGCGCGCGCCGAAGTCGAGCGCCTGGCCGGCGACCTGACCGCATTCTTCGCGCCCGACCGCTTCGCCACGCTGCCGCCCGCGCCGATCCGCCATGATGTGCCGCAACCGATCTTCATCATCGGCTTCCCGCGTTCAGGCACGACGCTGACCGAACAAGTGCTGACAAGCCATTCGCAAATCCGCGCCGGCGGCGAATTGCCGTTCGTCGTCGAGATTGCCGAGATTGCTGCCCTGCGTACCGGTGGCGCCTTCCCCGCGCATCCCGACCGGCTGGCGGCCGACGCCCGATCGACCCTCGCGACCGACCTGCGCGACCATTATCTCGCTCGGGCCGAAGCGTTCGGGCTGCTCGCGACCGGAACGTCGTTCTTTACCGACAAGATGCCGCTCAACGAACTGTATCTGCCACTGCTACGGCTCGCTTTCCCCGCCGCGCCATTGATCGCCGTCGAGCGCCATCCGCTCGACGTGATGGTCTCGGCCATGAGCCACGATTTCACCCATGGCTTCAATTGCGGCTATCGGCTCGAGGATGCCGCGCGCCATTATGCGCTGATCGACACGCTGATGGCCGAGTGGCGCAGACTGCCGGGGATTGCACCGCACCAACTCCGCTACGAAAATTTCGTCGCCGCGCAGCTGGGTGAAACTGAAGCGTTGATGGCGCATATCGGTCTGCCGATGGAGCCTGCCCAACTCGCTTTCCACGAAAGCCGGCGCTTCGCCCCGACCCCGAGCTATGCCCAGGTCCAGGATCCCCTCAACGATCGTTCGATCGGGCGCTGGCGGCATTATGCGCGCGAACTCGAGCCCGCCCGCGCCATCCTGGCCGAGACGACCGCCCGGAACGGCTACGCCGCCTGAAGTCCGGCCGCGACCGACGCGGCATCGGCGCCCAAAATCAGTTGCAGCGCATTGGCCGACGGCCGCGCGATCATCCGCACGCCGAGCTGCCGCAGCGCCGCCTCATCGACGCGCGCCGGATCGGCGAGGTCGACCCACAAGCGACTCGATGCGGCGCCGGACGCGGCAACGTTATCGCGTCCGCCCAAGGCGGCGAGCCACGGCGCCGGATCGGCCGCCGCCACGGTCGGACGGTTCTCGGCCACAGGCATAGCAGGCGACAGCGGCCCGGCCGCCGCACGCATTTCCATCGCCACCGAATCGGCGATCGGACCCAGCACCACTTGCAGTCCCTGCGCGCTCGGCCGGATGAAGCCCCTGGCCCCAAGCTTCTTGAGCCGCGCCTCGCTGACCTTGCCCTGATCGTTGACCACCAGCCGGAGCCGTGTAGTGCACGCATCGATGCTGGCGAGATTGCCCGCCCCGCCCAATGCCTCGACGAACGCCAGCCCACGTTCGGCCGGTAGCGGGGCCGCCCCTTCCTCCTCCGCCTCCTCGGGCTCGCGACCCGGCGTCTTCAAGTCGAACTTCACGATCGCCCAGCGGAAGGTGCCGTAATAGATCGCGAAATAGGCCAGCCCGACCGGGAGCAGCAGCAACGGTCGCGTCGATTTGGAGAAATTGAGCACATAATCGAAGAACCCGGCCGAAAAGCCGAAGCCGAGATGCACGCCCAGAATGTGCATCAGCGCCATCGCCACGCCGGTCAGAATCGTGTGCATGAAGTAGAGCAAGGGCGCGAGGAACATGAAGGTGAACTCGATCGGCTCAGTCACCCCGGTCAGGAAGGCGGTCAGCGCCATCGAGGTCAGCATGCCGCCCACCGCCTGACGCCGCTCGGGCAAGGCGGAACGGTACATCGCCAGGCACGCCGCCGGCAGGCCGAACATCATCACCGGGAAGAATCCCGACATGAATCCGCCCGCGCTCGGGTCGCCGGCGAAGAAGCGATTGAGGTCGCCGGTCTTGCCGTGGAAATCGCCGATGATGAACCAGGCGACGTTGTTGAGCACATGGTGCAGACCAGTGACGATCAGTAGTCGGTTGAGCACACCATAGACGAACAGGCCAATCGTCCCCGACTGGACGACGCCATAGCTGAGCCCATCCACCCCAGCGTCGATCGGCGCGAAGCCGAACCCGACCAACGCCGCGAGCGCCAGCCCGGCGAACCCCGCCAGGATTGGGACGAAGCGTCGGCCGCCGAAGAAGGACAGGTAATCGGGCAGTCTGATGGTCGAATAGCGATTGTAGAACGCTCCCGCGATCAGCCCCGAGGCGATCCCGATTGGCACCGCCAGCTTGGAGATCGCCTTGTCGCGCCACGCGGCGTCGGCAAGTGCGGCGATATCCTTGCCCATATTGGCGCCGAGATTAGCAGTCGCCTCTGGTGGCACGTGAAGCAAGGTCATCGCCCCGCGCGTCGCGACCAGGAAACAGACCAGACCGGCCAACCCCGCCGCGCCATTATTGTCCTTGGCGATGCCGACCCCGATGCCGAGTGCGAACAGCAGGCCGAGATTGTCGAAGATCGCCCCGCCCGCCGCCGCGACGAACGGGATGTCGAGCAGATCGGGCTGACCCAAACGGAGCAGCAACCCCGCGATCGGCAGCACCGCGATCGGCAGCATCAGCGCGCGGCCGAGCGGCTGGAGCGATTGCAGCGAGAGCTTCATTGGCCTTGCTCCGACAGAGAAGAGACGAGCGCGCGCACCGCAGCGGCATCCGGCGCGGTAAGCGCCCGCGCAGCGACCGCGCGGCATTTCGACAAATCGAGCGTGCGGACCAACGCCTTGGTCTCGGCAACCGTCGCGCCCGGCACCGACAATTCGGTCACGCCCATGCCGATCAGCAACGGCACGGCTTCGGGATCGGCGGCGAGCCCGCCGCACACTCCGGTCCAGCGTCCATGCGCCGCGCCACCGCGCACGGTCTCGTCGATCAGCCGCAGCACAGCAGGGTGCAGCCCGTCGAGCCCTGCGGCGACCGCCGGATTGGTGCGGTCGCGGGCGAGCGCATATTGCGAGAGGTCATTGCTGCCGATCGAGAAGAAGTTGGCCTCGGCCGCCAGTGCCGCGGCGGTCAATGCCGCCGCAGGGGTCTCGACCATGATGCCGAGTTCGGGAGTCGCCACGCCAAGATCGCCCGCATGCTTCGACAGCGCCTCTCGCGCCGCGACCAGTTCGGCGCGATCGGCGACCATCGGCAGCATCAGTCTGAGAGGCGCCTGCGTCTCGACCCTCAACAGCGCACGCAACTGCGCATCGAGCAGATCGCGCCACGCGAGCTGGAGGCGGATGCCACGCAAACCCAGCGCCGGATTCTCCTCGGCTGCGATCGTCAGATAGGGCGCCGGCTTGTCCGCCCCGATATCGAGCGTACGCACGATCAGCGGCCGGTCGCCCAGCGCGTCGGCGATTGCCTGATAGGCGGCGCGTTGCTCCTCCTCGTCGGGAGGCGTGCCGCGGTCGAGGAACAGGAATTCGGTGCGCAGCAGGCCGCAGCCCTCGGCGCCTTCCGCCACGGCGGCGCGCGCATCGGCGGCCGAGCCGAGATTGACGAATATCTCGATCCGCGCGCCGTCGGTCGTGACCGCAGGCTGGTCGGCATGCGCCAGCGCCGCTTGTCGCCGCGCCTGCCGCGTCTCGATCCGCGCGCGCACCGCCGCCACGTCCGCCGCATCGGGCGCGATACGAAGCGCACCGTCCTCGATCACCAATTCGGTACCGGGTTCGACTTGTGCCAGCGCATCGCCGAGCGACACCAGCATGGGCAGCCCCATCCCCGCCGCGATGATCGCGACATGCGAGGTCGTCCCCCCGCGGGCGGTCGCGATCCCGGCAAGCCCGGCCTCGCCCAACGCCATCAATTGCGACGGATAGAGCTCGTCGGCGATCAGGATTGCGCCGGGCGGTGGTGGCGCCTGATCGGGCGCGCCATGGATCGCGAGTACGACGCGGCGCCCGAGATCGTTGAAATCGTCTATCCGCTCGGCAAAGCGCGCGTCGCCCGCGCCGCGCAACTGGTCGACATAGAAGCCGACCGCTTGCCGCCACGCGAACCCCGCACTCTTGCCCGCCGCAATCGTCGCATCCGCCGCGATCGCCAGTTCGGGATCGTCGAGCAAGGCGAGATGCGCCGCCGCGATGCCCGCGCGATCGCCCTCGCCCGCGGCGTCCGCCGACAGCTCGGTGCGCACGCTATCCTTCGCTACCATCAGCGCCGCGCGCTCGGCCTCGATACCCGAGCCGATCTCGGGAATATCGGCTACCGGGTCGATCGGACGAAAGGCCGGCCCGATCGCCGTTCCCGACACCGCGGTAACGCCCTTAAGAACCGAGGGCAGTCCGGCAACGGGAACGCTCGGCGCCGGTTCGGCAGGACCGCCGACCGGCTTTAGCTCGCCCATCCCAGTCGCGAGTAAATCGGCGACCGCCGCAACGCCGTTGCTATCGCTGCCACGCACCGTGATCGCGGCGCCATGCGGTAGCGCGAGCGCCAGCATCGCCACCGCGCTGCGTGCGGAGGCCACACGCCCCGACGGTGCCAAGATTTCAATTGTTCCGGCATGGCTCGCCGCCAGCTGCGCGATCCGCGCCGCCGGTCGCGCGTGCAACCCGTGCTCGAGCGGCAGGTTGAGCGTGCGGCTGGCTGTCGGCGCGGCCTGCTCGGTCGTGGTAACCGCACCGCCCAGCGCCCGGAAGCACATCACCCGCTCACCGGCAGCGACCGCGCGGTCGCTCACCGGGTCCTCGACCGCGAACGCCTCTCCGTTGGTGACGATGATCGGCGTGATCAGGCTCTTCGCCGTCCGGGCCAGCCGATCGAGGTCGAATTCGACCAGCAGGTCGCCCGCCGCCACGCGCTGGCCGTCGACCACTTTGGATGCGAACCCCTCGCCGCCCAGTCCGACCGTCTCCAGCCCGATATGCATCAGCAATACCGGACCGGCATCGAGTTGCAGCGTTACCGCATGCCCCGCCGGGTGCACCGACAGCACCACGCCCGCGCCCGGGGCGACCAGCCGTCCCTCGACCGGATCGATCGCGATGCCGTCGCCCAGCATCTTCTCGGCGAACACCGGATCGGGCACGTCGGCTAACCGCGTCGCCCAGCCCGCCAGCGGGCTCGCGATGGTCAGGCTCATTTCGCCGGGTCCAGCGTCAGCCGGTCGAGCATCCACAGGGGATCGGGTGCGGTCTGGGTAAAAGTCATGCACAGATCGTGGCGTCCTTGTTGCGGCGGCAGCGACCCCGAGATCGTGCTGACGCCGGAATTGCGTGTCGCGGCGCCGAGCGGGATGCTCGCGATCACCGGACCGTCGCAGCCGTCGAGCCTGACCTCGAGCTCGCCAGTCGGGGTGCGCGGCTTGTCGAACACTACTTTGGCGAGATCAGCGCCGATCGAGAAGTTGAACGGCACTTGGCCGACTTCGGCCGAGAGCGACGCGATGCCGTCGAGCGGGGCGCGCTTCCAGATCCAGCAAGGATGGAAGATGTCGCCCCAATGCACCCGGCGCACGCCGTCGGTCGCGCCGTCATCCTCGAGCCGCAGCGACACGGCAGCAGTGCACAAGTCCATCTCGGTCGCGGTGCGCGTCCGCAACAGGGCGCCGGTCAGCGTCCAGTCGCGCCCGATGCCGAGTGGATCGTCGCCGGCAAAGGCACGCGCGCGCAGCCGGGTCCCTTCCGGCAAGGTCAGCGCGTCGTCATAGACCGGCGACGCCGCCGTCGGCGCGCTGCCGTCGGTAGTATAGCGGAGCACGCCGACATCGGCCTGCTGGCGCAGCTTCACGGTCACTTTGCCGCCGCCGCCATCGACACTCGCCAGCGGTTCGAGCGGAGTCATATTGTACCCCAGCCCCAGCCGCCGATAGCGTGCGAACTCCGCCGGCAACCGCGCCGCGAACCCCTTCCAGTCGCGCTTCGCCGCGGGCGTCCAGCCGAGTTCGGCAAGCGCCGCCGCGCGCGGCCACAGCATGCGGTCGGCATAAGCGGTCGTGCGGACATGCTCGGTCCACAGATTGACCTGCACCCCGAGCAGATGCCGGCGTTCGTCCGCGCTCAACACGGCGGGCAGCGGATCGAACGTATAGATATGCTTCCAGTCCATCACCCCACCACGCCCCGGCGGCTCATCGCCGGAATCGCTCTGGATATGATCGAGGTAGAAATCGGGCGACGGCGACAGGATCGCGTCATGCCCGGCCTTGGCCGCGGTGATCGCACCGTCGACGCCATGCCACGACATCACCGTCGCCGAGGGCGGCACCTTCCCTTCCAATATCTCATCCCAGCCGACCAGCCGCCGGCCGTGTTTCTGGAGATGGGCGCCGATCCGCGCCATGAACCAGCCCTGGAGCTGCTCCTCGTCCTTCAGCCCCAGCGCCTTGATCCGCGCCTGCATGCGCGGATCGGCTTTCCACTGGTCCTTGACCGCCTCGTCGCCGCCGACATGGACGTAGCGCGACGGAAACAGCTCGAGCACTTCGTCGAGCACGTTGGTCAGGAAAGTGAAGGTCGCGTCGTCGGTGTTGTACAGATTGTACATCACCCCCCAGTCGGAACTCGGCGCCTTGGGCGGGGTCGCGGTCGAGCCGAGCTCGGGATAGGCGGCGATCGCCGCGGTGGCATGCCCCGGCATGTCGATCTCGGGCACGATCGTGACGTGGCGCGCCTCGGCGTAAGCGACGATCTCGCGGATCTCCGCCTTGGTGTAGAAGCCGCCATAGCGCACTTTTTGCCCCGTCTTCGGGTCGACGCCAGCCGCGCCCGCCGGCTGGCGCCACGCGCCCACCGCGGTCAGGCGCGGATATTTGTCGATCTGGATCCGCCATCCCTGATCGTCGGTCAGATGCCATTGCAAGACGTTGAGCTTCTCCATCGCCAGGCGATCGATCAGCTGTTTGACATAGGCCGGCGGCTGGAAGTGCCTCGCGGAATCGAGCATCACGCCGCGCCAGGTGAAAGCGGGCGCGTCGTCGATCGTCACCGCGCCGATCCGGCCGTCGGCCGACGCGGCGATCAGCTGCCACAAGGTGGTCGCGCCATAATACAACCCGGTGTCGCTCGACGCCGATACCGTGACGCCAGCCGGCGTCACGCGCAGGCGATAGGCCTCTTCACCCTTGATCGCCGGATCGCGCCGGAACCGGATCGCGCCACCCTTCGCCAATACAAGCTTCGGCCCGCCGGTGCGCGCAACGAGTTCGGCCAGCCGTCGCGCGGCGGCCGCACCGCCGGCATCGTCGGCGGCGATCGTCGCGCGGACAAAAGAAAAGCTGCCGGCCTGTGACGTCACCGTCGCAGGCATCGGCAGCAGGGGGAGGTTGGGTGACGCCCATGCCGCCGCCGGCATGCTCGAGATCATGACGGCGGCGAACAGGGTGGTGCGCATCGGGTAATCCTATTCGGTCTTGCCGATACGCGACAGGTTAGAAGTGGACTTTGCCACCGACCCAGAAGGTGCGGCCATTGTTGTAATAAGCGCGCGGGATCGAGGGGTCGCCGACGAAGTAATAGAGCTTGTGGTTGAGCAGATTCTGCGCGTCGGCGGTCAGCGCGAAATATTTGGTCACGTTGAGCGTCAGCGAGCCGTCGAGCGTCCCGAAATCGGCCTGCCACATCGGTGTCGAGCGATCGATGCCCGAGCGGAATTTCGAGCGGAAGGTGTAGGCGAAGCGGGTCGAGATCAGCGAATTCTCGTAATAGGCCGTCACGTTGAACGTGTGCTTCGAATTGCCGTCGATGACGCCGCCGCCGGCCGCCTTGGCATCGGCATAAGTGTAGTTCGCCAGCAGGCCGAATCCGCCATAGATCGGCTGTTGCCAGTTGACCTCGACACCCTTGTTGGTGCCGCCCTTTCCATTGATCGGGCCGGTGATCTGGAAGTTCGCACCCGCCGGGTGCTGCTGCGTGATCAGGAACTGCGTCGTGGTGGTGGTCGTGATGTACGAGTCGATGTCGAGGTAGAACAAATTGACCGAGAACAGCGACTGCTTGCCGTAATACCACTCGGCAGCAAGGTTAAACTGCCAGGCACGGGTCGGATCCAAATAAGGATTGCCCCCAGAAGTACCGGTCAGCGCGAGGTCGCTGACGGTGAAGGCGCCGGCGAGCTGGGCATAACCCGGCCGTGTCATCGTCTTCGCCGCGCTCGCGCGGATCAGCAGATTGGGCATCGCGTTGACGGTCAGGTTGGCGCTGGGCAGGATATCCCAATAGCTGCGGTCGACGGTCACCGTCCCACAGGTACCGCAGAACGGGCTGACAGCGTTCGCGACGAGCGCGTTGGGCGAATATTGCAGCGTGTTGAGATCGGTATGGACGGCGCGCACGCCGATATTTCCACGCCAGCCCTGGCTCTCGCCGCCCAGCTTGGCCATCGCATAGACGGCCTCGGTCTTCTCCTTCACCGAGAAGCTCGCCTGAGGATAGAAAGCGAATTGCCGCCCACCATTGGTGGAAAGCTCGGCCAGCACCTTGTCCTTGTCGGCGATCGAATAAGGCGGGAAGGCGATCAGGCCGTCGAGGAAATCGTCCGGCGTCGTGCCGCCGTTGAATACGGTGCCGAGCCCAACGCCTTTGGTACCCGAATAGAGGCCGTTCCCCGCCCAGGAATAAGCGGTGTAGTTCACTTCACGCGTATGGTCGGTGTAGCGACCGCCGATCTTGATCGACTTCAGGAAATCGCCGTCGAACTTATATTCGGCGTCGCCGCGGACATAGGTTTCCTTGTCGGGCGACAGGATGCGGCCGCCCCACGACCAGCTGTAATAATTGTTGAGGTACGCGGCCGACTTGGGATCGGTCGGCAGCCCGGGATAATTGACCGTCGCACCCTTGCCGGCGAGCGCATAATTGACGCCGGTGTCCCAATAGGTTTCCCAGGCATAGGTGTCCTTGGTGGCACCCTCACCCTTGGTGTAGCCCACTTCCCCGGACAAGGTCAGGCGATCGGTCGGCTTCCACTCGGTCTCTAGGTTGATCACCCAGGTCGACGAATAGGCGTCGCGGAAGATGTCGTCCTGGACGCGACCCTGGATCGGGTTGCCGCTGGCATCGAGCTGGTTCCACGATGCCGCCGTCAGATACCCGTTGGTGACGGTGTACGGACCCAATGCGTTGGTCGGCGACCCCGGGGTCGAATTGCTGCCGATCACCCGGCTGATCCACGCCATCGAGTTGCGGTTGACGTTGTTGGCGTCCATCCGCGTGTAGATGCCGTTCAGCGTCACCTCGAACTGATCGTTCGGCTTGTATTGCAGCGCGACGGTGCCGCCCTTGCGGACGCGCTTCTGGCTGAAATAGGCCGCGCCGATCAGATTGGGCGCGGTGACGGTCTGACCGGTGCCGGCGAAATTGTTGTAGGTGGTGTAGCCGAGGAATTCCTGGCCATCGCGGCGGAACTCGCGCTCCTGATAATAGCCCGCGATCAGGACGCCGACCGTCCCGGCCTGGTTCTTCCAGCTATAGAGTCCCGAGACCTGCGGCTTCACCTTGTCGGCCAGGTCGTTGTAATTGGCCTGGGCGGTAAGGCTGAACGAATTGGCCGGCAGATCGAGCGGGCGCCGGCTGTGGAGGTTGATCGTGCCGCCGATGCCGCCTTCGGGCAGATCGGCTTCGGACGATTTATAGACTTCCAGCTTGCCGACGATTTCCGACGGCAACAGGCTGAAGTCGAAGCTGCGCCCGCCGCTGGTCTGGTCGAGCACGAACCAATCGCCGGTCGCGACCGAATGGCCATCGAGCAACGTCAGGTTGAGCGTCGGATCGGTACCGCGGATCGACACCGACTGGTTCTCGCCGAAGCCGCCAGCATTCGCCGATCCGGTGACGACGTTGACGCCGGTCAGACGGCCGAGCGAGTCGGCGACGTTCTTGTCGGGAAATTTGCCGATATCCTGCGCGGTGACGACTTCGGAGACGACGTCATTGGCGCGCTTCGAGTCGAGCGACGCCTGAATCGAGGCGCGGATGCCGCTGACGACGATGTCGTTGCTCTGGTCCTGCGGATCGGCGGTGGTAGCTTGACCGCCGCCCCCGACATCGGCAGGCGCCGCCGCTGCTGGAGCGGCCTGCGCAAAAGCAGGCGACGCCATAGTCAGCGCGAATACGCTTGCGGTACAGGCGAACATTGCCCGATGCGTTTTGGCTTGGAACGTAACCATGATCTTCCCCTTCAAACCCCTGGATTGGACTGTACCAAAGTACGACCAACTGTCGTTGCCTGCCCTGTCCGGGCTCATTTTCGGCCCCGATCAGGTCTGCTGCGCGGGTCATAAAGGCGCAATGGTCATTAAATTGCAATACCAAAAACAATACCAGTGTGAATATTTCCAACTTTGGTATTGAAATGGCATTATATGTTGGCTTAAGGAATGTCGCGTCAGGGGGTTGTCCGCCATGTTCGTCGATCGCGTAGGAAGACTGCCGGAAGGAGATACCGCGCCGCTGTACCAGCAGCTGCAGCGCGTGCTCCGCACCGCGATCGAGCGGCAGGTGCTGGCGCCTGACGAAGCGCTGCCCCCCGAACGCGATCTTGCCCAGGCCTATAACGTCTCGCGCGTCACCGTGCGCAAAGCGCTGGACGGGCTGGTAGACGCGCGGATGCTGACCCGGCGCCAGGGCGCGGGCACCTTCGTCGCCGCGCGCGTCGAAAAGAATTTCGCGACGATCTCGTCCTTCACCGAGGACATGCAGTCGCGTGGCCGCGTGCCGCACAGCGAATGGCTGGCGCGCACGGAAGGTACGGTCGCGCCCGAGGAGGCGATGGCGCTGGGGCTGAGCCCGGGCAGCCAGGTTTATCGCTTCACCCGCATCCGCTATGCCGACGGCGTGTCGATGGCGCTCGAATATGCGACTGTCCCGGCGAGCTCGCTGCCGGGGCTCGAAGCGGTGGGCGAATCGCTCTACGACGCATTGGGCGATGACCGTCCGGTGCGCGTGCTGCAGCGTTTCCGTGCAGTCTTGTTCACCGACGAGCAGGCCGAGTTATTGGCGATTCCGCGTAACTCGCCTGGTCTCGAAATCGAACGCCGCGGCTATACGCACGATGGCCGTACGGTCGAATTCACCAAATCATGGTATCGAGGCGATGCTTATGACTTCGTCGCCGAACTCAATGTCCCACCAGCCTGAGATTTCCGTGCCGCTCCTTCCCCAGAATACGCTGATGTTCGCCGAAGCCGCCGAAGCGGCGGATGCCGTCGCGCGCCAGACGCGGCGCCAGCGCGACGCGCGCATGGCCTTGGCCGCAGCGCTGCGTCAGGACCCGCCGCGCGCGGTTGTGACCCTGGCGCGAGGCAGCTCGGACAATGCCGCGACCGTCGCGCGCTATCTGGTCGAAACGCACCTGCGCCTGCTGACCAGCTCGGCGGCACCCTCCGTTTCCTCGGTCTACGATTCGGCACCCGATTATGCCGGCACCCTGATGCTGGCGATCTCGCAATCGGGCCGCAGCCCGGACCTGATTGCCGCCGCCGAGATGGCCAAAGCGGGTGGCGCGCGGCTGGTTGCCTTGGTCAACGACGAAAGCTCGCCGCTCGCGGCACTTGCGGACACTTTCCTGCCGCTTGCCGCGGGCCCCGAAAAGAGCGTCGCCGCGACCAAGTCGTTCATCACCAGCGTCGCCGCGCTGGTCCATCTGATCGCCGATTGGGCGGAGGATGGCGAGTTGCTCGCCGCGCTCGACGGGCTGCCGGGATTGCTGGAGCAAGCCTGGGCGCTCGATTGGTCGCCCGCGCTCGAGCCGCTGCGCAACGCCACCAACCTTTATGTCGTCGCGCGCGGCCCGGCGTTCGGCATCGCGCAGGAAATGGCGCTCAAGATCAAGGAGACGTGCGGCTTCCATGCCGAGGCGTTCAGCGCCGCCGAGGTCCGCCACGGCCCGATGGCGATTGTCGAAAAGGGCTTTCCCGTCCTGCTGCTCGGCCAGGACGACGAATCGCGCGACAGCGTCGCCGACCTCGCGCCCGAATTCGCCGAGCGCGGCGCGCTGGTACTGAGCGCCGGGTTGAAGGATGCGCCCGGGCTGCGCCTGCCCAGCCTGGAGGCGCACCCGGTGCTCCAGCCGTTGTTGCTCGTCCAGAGCTTCTACCGCCTCGCCAACGCGCTCGCCGTTGCGCGTGGCCGCGATCCCGACCGCCCCCCGCATCTCGCCAAGGTGACCGAAACGGTATGACTCGCACCGCGCTCACCAATGCCCGCGTGCTGCTGCTCTCCGGCCTGCGCGACGATGTCTGTGTCGTGATCGGCGATGGCGAGATTTGCGCGATCTCGTCGGCCCCGCCGCAGGATGCGCGGATCGTCGATCTCGGCGGCCGCTTGCTGCTCCCCGGCTTCATCGACACCCAGGTCAATGGCGGCGGCGGGCGGCTGTTCAACGACGATCCCAGCGTCGAGACGATCCGTGTCATCGCAGAGACGCATCGCCATTATGGCACGACCGGTCTGCTGCCGACCTTGATCAGCGACGATCTCTCGGTGGTCGACGCCGGCATCCGCGCGGTCGATGCCGCGATCGACGCCGGACTGCCCGGCGTGCTCGGCATCCATATCGAGGGACCGTTCCTGTCCAGCGCACGGCACGGCATCCATTCGGTCGACAAGCTCAAGCCGCTCGAGGACGATTATCTCGACCTGCTGACCTCGGCCAAGCGCGGCAAGACGATGGTCACGCTCGCGCCCGAATGCGCGACGCCCGCGCAGATCGCGCATCTCGCTGCCAAGGGCGTCGTCGTCAGCGCAGGCCATTCGGACGCGCGCTACGAGACCGTCCGCGCCGCGATCGATGCGGGGCTGACCGGCTTCACGCATTTGTTCAACGCCATGTCGCAGCTCGCCAACCGCGCGCCAGGCATGGTCGGCGCCGCGTTGGAGGATGACTCCACTTACGCCGGCATCATTGCCGACGGCCATCATCTCCACGACGCCACATTGCGCGTCGCGGTCCGCGCCAAGGGGCAGCATCGGCTGATGCTGGTGACCGACGCCATGCCCAGCGTCGGCAGCGACGAGACGCGCTTCGTGCTCCAGGGCCGCGAGATCTGGCGCGACGGCGATACCTTGCATGGCGCGGATGGCGTGCTCGCCGGCTCGACGCTGACCATGGCGGGCGCCGTCAAAGGCATGGTCGAGCGCGGCCGCGTCTCGCTCGCGGCGGCGGTGACGATGGCCTCGGCGACACCCGCGGCGTTCCTGGGGCTGAGCGGCCAGACCGGTACGATCGCCGCCGGCATGCGCGCCGATCTCGTCCTGCTCGACGATGATTTTGCCGTGCGCGAAACGTGGATCGGCGGCGAGGCGAGTGGCGCGGCGCAGCCGGTGGCAACAGTCGCGAAATAATCCGAGGGCTGTTTGGGTTTACGCCTCCCCGGCGAAGGCCGGGGCCCAGCCGCGATGCACCGCCGAGGGCGGGATGTCCTCTCCAAGTACGCGAAACTAGACCCCGACCTTCGCCGGGGAGGCGTTGAATCTAGTTGGCCAGTTTAAGGCTCTATCGCGACATCATCTGCCCCAATTGCCGCCGAACCCGTGCCTTGCTGTCCTCGCTCAACTTCCCGCGAATGCCGCGCCGCTCCTCGGGCACATGGTCGGGCGGCGGGCCGAACACGAATTCGTCGAACATCGCCCGCCACGCCGCGCGCTGGTTTTCGGGCAGGCCGGAGAAAGCCAGGATCGCGTGGACCATCGTGTCGAGCGGCGCGAGCCCCGGCTGCGGCGCGGGCGCCTCGTCCCACCAATAATTGACCAGGATGCTGACCGGATCGAGCGAGCGGACATGGTGCCACCACATATGCGGAATGAAGAGGGCATCGCCTGGCTCGAGTTCGACGACCTGGGCATGCGCCATGGCCTCGCGCGCCAGTGGGAAGCGGTCGAAATCGGGTTCGTCGGGATCGAACAGACCGATCGGCGTGCCCGCTGGGGTAAACTCGATCGGACCGATGTAGAGATTGGCAACCTGATCGGGCGGAAACAGGGTGAAGCGCCGCCGCCCCGCCATCACCACGGCGATATTGCTGTTCATGTCATGATGCGTCGCGACCCGCACGCAATTGCCGATCCAGATGCGCGGCGCCACACCTTCCGGCGCCAGCGGCATTCGGTTCTCGGCTTCGAAGCCCGGCAGCGCCTCGGGCACCATCACCGCCTGCGCCGCGATCGCCGGCGGCGGCGAGGCGCGCGCGGCAGTGTCGAGCCGGGCAAACAGCCAGGCAAGCGTTCCCGAGTCGCGGACAAAGGTCAGCGCCGACATGTCGGCATTGTACCCCAGTCGCCCATCGGCCTCAGGCGGCGCGATCGCCACATTGATCGGTTTGCCTGTGTCGAACCGCGCCAGATAGGCGCCGGGGTCGGCCGCCTTCACCGCCGGCCAGTCGGCGGCGATCCCGCGGAAGACCGCCGGCGCCGTGCGATCGGCCAGCACGATGGCGGCGTCCGGCGCCAGTTCCTCGACCCTGTTCGTCATCGCGCGACTATGCCGGGAACCGCCACATGCTGACAACCATCCGAGCTGGGCGCCCAAGCTGGGTAGGGAGCGTGTCTGGACAAAGCCGCACCGGGTAATTATCTACCGACCGATATGGAAACTGCCGTCCTCCGTGGCCGCCCGCGCGAATTCGACGTCGACCAAGCGTTGACGGCGGCTCTGCGTGTGTTCTGGAGCAAGGGATATGAGGGCGCGTCGATGACCGACCTCACCGATGCGATGGGCATCACCCGCCCCAGCCTCTATGCCGCGTTCGGCAACAAGGAAGCCTTGTTCCGCAAGGCGCTCGACCTCTACGAGCGTGAGAAGCTGTGCTATATGGGCCAGGCACTCGAAGCACCGACCGCGCGCGGCGTCGCCCAGCGCTTGCTCCAGGGCAGCCTGGAAAACCAGACCAGTCGTGACGACCCGCGGGGATGTCTCGGCGTGATCAGTTCGGTCGCTTGCGGCGCCGAAGCGGATTGCATCCGGCAGGAAGTGCTCGAGCGCGGCAGGATCGCGCACCAGGCGCTGATCGAGCGGATGGAACGCGCGGTGGCCGAGGGCGATTTCCACACCCCGGTGGATGCCGAGGGTATCACCAAATACCTGACCGCGATCCTTCAGGGCATGGCAGTCCAGGCCGGCGCGGGCGCCTCACGCGAGGACTTGCAGCGGCTGGTCGATACCACGCTTGCGGTGTGGCCAAGCCGCTGAGTAAAGCTCTGCTTTACGCTATTGCGGCAAAAAATATCGTTCGGTATAGAATTAGCCCTTGAACCGTTCCGCCCGAGTTTCTATACTGCTCGGTATAGAAGATGGATGGCCCAGGGGTCGTCCTTTGGGTCAAAGGGAAGAGACCGGATGAACGGCCGAACGGGCACCCGCTTCTAGCGTTTGCGTATTACAGGGATGAGCCCTCGCCCCCCGGCGCCCGATGCGGTGCCGGAGCGCATGACTTGTCACATCTTCATCGGATCACCCCGGCGACTACCCCCCATCGCCGGGCATGGGCCGCCGCGCGCCCCCTGCGGCGGCCCCAACAATAAGGAGGACACGCCATGGCCTATCTCGATTTCGCCCCCGCCGGCGGCGGCGCGCTGCTCGATCGGTCTCCGGTGGCGCCCCGCAGCTTCACCCCGAAACGGGCCGATTTCTCCGCGCTCGAATGGCAAGTCGTCGATCTTGCCCAGCGCGACCGGTTGTCGTCGATCAATCGACCCGGTCCGGTTGCCCGCGCGTTCCGCTGGGCATTCGGCGGCGCGGTCAAGACGGCATTGTCCGATCCACGGCTCGAGGCGTTGCGCCGCATCGCGGTGCTGAGCTGGTATCGCGGCTTCTCGGTCGCGCCGGCCGAAGTCCGCGCCTTTCTCGCCGCCGGCTTCACGCTCGACCAGTACGAAACCCTGCTCTTCCGGATCAACGCGATCCGCACCAATCTTCCCCGGAGCTTCCGCCGATGAACATGATCACCCCGATCAACGACGATGCCGCCGCGCAGCCGCTTGAGGGCGCCGCGCCGGGGCGCCGTCTCTTGTGGCAGCGTGCCGCCTGGGTCGCCGCCCCCGTCGCTTTGCTCGCCGCCGGCTACGGCCTGGTCCATCGCTCGGCCCCCGCAATGGCCGCGCCGCCGCCGCCGACCGTCACCGTCGCCACCCCGCTCGAACGCGACGTGACCGAATGGGACGATTATGTCGGCCGCTTCGAGCCGAGCCGCTCGGTCGAGGTGCGTCCGCGCGTCTCGGGCGCGGTGACCGCGATCCACTTCACCGACGGCCAGATCGTCCGCGCGGGCCAGCCGCTCTTCACGATCGACCCGCGTCCTTATGCCGCCGCCTTGGCCGAGGCACGCGCCGGCGTCGCGACTGCCAATAGCGACCTCGCGCTTGCCCGCGCCGACTATGACCGCGCGTCGCGGCTGGTCGATGTCGACGGCGTGTCGAAGAGCGAGCTCGATCGCCTGCGCGCCCGCGTCCAGGCGACCACTGCCGCGCTCGCCGCTGCTCAGGCGCGGGTCCGCGCCCGTGCTCTCGACATGGAGTTCACCGTCGTTCGCGCACCGATCTCGGGCCGGATCTCCGACCGCAAGATCGACGCCGGCAACCTCGTCGCAGCGGGCGAAGGCGGCAATGCGACGCTGCTGACCACGATCAACGCGCTCGACCCGATCTACTTCAGCTTCGACGGATCGGAGGCGCTGTTCCTCAAGGCCAAGCGCGCCGGTGCCGGCACCGCCTCGCCGATCGAGGTCAAGCTGCAGGACGAGAGCGACTATCGCTGGAAGGGCAGACTCGACTTCACCGACAACGGGCTCGACATGAAATCGGGGACGATCCGCGGCCGCGCCGTGCTCGACAACCCGAACCTGTTCCTGACCCCCGGCATGTTCGGCAACATGCGCCTGGCAACCGGTGGCCGCAGCCGCGCGCTGATGGTGCCCGACACCGCGATTGTCACGGATCAGGCGCGCAAGACGGTGCTGGTCGTCGCCAAGGACGGCAGCGTCGCCGCCAAGCCGGTACAACTCGGCCCGGTGGTCGATGGTCTCCGCATGATCCGCGGCGGGCTGACCAATGCCGACCGCGTCGTCATCGTCGGCACGCAGATGGCGCAGCCGGGGACCAAGGTGCAGACGCTCGCCGGCAAGATCGCGCCGGTAGCGCCGGCGGCCTCCGCCCCCTCGCTCGCGGCACCGCCGGCCGGACAGGCCACGCTCGCCCAGTAAACGCCAACGCCCTCCCCCCGTTCGGGCTGAGCTTGTCGAAGCCCATGCCCGGAACACGCCCTTCGACAAGCTCAGGGCGAACGGGTGGAGGGACAAGGCCTCCTAAACTTTCGCCTCTTTTTCCGAGGAACAGGAATCATGCGCCTGTCGCGCTTCTTTATCACGCGCCCGATCTTCGCCGCGGTCATCGCGGTGATCATCACCATTGTCGGCGCGATCGCCTGGGTCAGCCTGCCGGTGTCGCAATATCCCGACATCGTACCGCCGACCGTCACGGTCAGCGCCTCCTATCCCGGCGCCTCAGCCGAGACGGTGGCGGAGACGGTCGCCGCGCCGATCGAGCAGGAGATCAACGGCGTCGACAACATGCTGTACCAGTCGTCGCAATCGACCGGCGACGGCAACGTCACGATCACCGTCACGTTCAAGATCGGCACCAATCTCGATGCCGCGCAGGTGCTGGTGCAGAACCGCGTCGCGATCGCGGTGCCGCGCCTGCCCGAGGAAGTGCAGCGTCTAGGCGTCGTCACGCGCAAGACCTCGCCCGACTTCCTGATGGTGGTGAACCTGGTCTCGCCCGACAATTCGCTCGATCGCGGCTATCTCTCCAATTACGCGCTGACCCAGGTGCGCGACCGGCTGAGCCGGATCGACGGCGTCGGCGACGTGCGGCTGTTCGGCAGCCGCGACTATGCGATGCGCGTCTGGATCGACCCCAATCGCGCCGCGGCACTCAACCTGACCGCGGGCGAAATCGTCCAGGCCTTGCGCGCGCAGAACGTCCAGGTTGCCGCCGGCTCGCTCGGCCAGCCGCCTTATGCCCAGGGCAATGCCTTCCAGTTCAACGTCGAGACGCAGGGCCGGCTGACCGACCCGGCGCAGTTCGCCAATGTCGTGGTCCGCTCGGATCCCGATGGCCGCCAGGTCCGCGTTTCCGACGTCGCCCGCGTCGAGCTCGGCGCCGCCGACTATAATTCCAACACCTATCTGTCGGGCAAGCCGACTGTCGTTCTCGGCATCTTCCAGCGGCCCGGATCCAACGCGCTGGCCGCCGCCGAGAAGGTGAAGGCGGAAATGGACGCGATGTCGGCGAAATTCCCCAAGGGGCTCGCCTATAGCGTCATCTGGAACCCGACCGACTTCATCCAGCAATCGGTCACCGCGGTGATGCACACCTTGCTCGAAGCGATCGTGCTCGTCGTGCTGGTGATCGTCGTGTTCCTGCAGAAATGGCGCGCCGCGATCATCCCGGTGGTGGCGATCCCGGTCTCGCTGATCGGCACCTTCGCCGTGTTGGCCGGGCTCGGCTATTCGCTCAACAATCTGTCGCTGTTCGGCCTGGTCCTGGCGATCGGCATCGTCGTCGACGACGCCATCGTCGTGGTCGAGAATGTCGAGCGCAATCTCGAACACGGGCTGAGCCCGTTGGAGGCGGCACGCACGTCGATGGACGAAGTGTCCGCAGCACTGGTCGCGATCGTGCTGGTGCTCTGCGCGGTGTTCGTGCCGACCCTGTTCCTGACCGGCCTGTCGGGCGCCTTCTATCAGCAGTTCGCGGTGACCATCACCACCGCGACGATCATCTCGCTGCTGCTGTCGCTGACCCTGTCGCCCGCGCTCGCCGCTTTGCTGCTGCGCCCGCGTGCCGAAGAAGCGACGGGGGGCCGCGTGCACCAGTTGGTGCTGGCGGCAGGCGACCGCTTCAACCGCGGTTTCGAGCGGATGAGCAATGGCTATGCGCGCCTCACCGCGCGCCTGGTCGCACGCCCGAAGCGGATGATGACGATCTATGCCGGCCTGATCGCCGCGACCGCCGCCTTGTTCTGGGCGACACCGACCGGCTTCATCCCAGCGCAGGATCAGGGCTACTTCCTGACCGTTATCTCGCTGCCGCCCGGCGCCTCGGTCGAGCGTACCGACGCGGTGATGCGCAAGGTCGCCAACCGCATCCTGCCGCTGAAGGGCGTCAAGGGCGCGGTGATGCTCGCCGGGTTCGACGGGCCGTCGCAGACGCTCGCGCCGAATTCGGCCGCCGCCTACATCCCGCTCAAGTCGTTCGAGGATCGCGAGAAGCTCGGCGTCACGCTTGCCAGCATTATGGGTGAGGCGCGCAAGGCGACCGCCGACATCAACGAGGCGCGGTTGATGATCGTGCCCCCACCGCTGATCCAGGGAATCGGCTCGGCCGGCGGCTATCGCCTGATGGTCGAGGATCGTGGCGGGCATGGTTATGCCGACCTTGCCGCCAAGTCCTATGGGCTGATCGGGAAGGCCAATCAGACTCCGGGCTTGAACCAGGTCTATACCTTCTTCGACACCAACACGCCGCGCGTCTTCGCCGATATCGACCGGGCCAAGGCCGATCTGATCGGCGTACCGCCCGAGCGGGTGTTCGAAGCGCTCAACGTCTATCTCGGCTCGGCCTATGTGAACGACTTCAACCTGCTCGGGCGCACTTATCGCGTCACTGCCCAGGCCGATGCCCCGTTCCGCGCGACCGTCGCCGATATCGCCAACCTCAAGACGCGGTCGAATTCGGGTGAGATGGTGCCGATCGGATCGGTCGCCAATTTCAGCGATCGCACCGGGCCGTATCGCGTCGTGCGCTACAACCTGTTCCCCGCGGTCGAGGTCGATGGCGACACCGCGCCGGGCTATTCGTCGGGCCAGTCGCTGAAGACCTTCGAAAAGCTCGCCGCCGATAACCTGCCGGCCGATTACGGTACGGAGTGGACCGGTATCGCCTATCAGCAAAAGGCGGCGGGCAGCACGGCGGGCGTGGTCTTCGCGCTGGCGGTGGTGTTCGTCTTCCTGGTGCTGGCAGCGCAATATGAAAGCCTGGTGCTGCCGCTGTCGATCATCCTGATCGTGCCGATGTGTCTGCTCGCCGCGATGGTCGGGGTGAACCTGAGGGGGATGGACAATAACGTCCTGACCCAGATCGGCCTCGTCGTCCTGATCGCCCTGGCGGCGAAGAACGCGATCCTGATCGTCGAGTTCGCCAAGCAGGGCGAGGAGCAGGAAGGGCTGAGCCCGGCGCGTGCCGCGATCCAGGCGGCGCAGACCCGCTTGCGGCCGATCCTGATGACCAGCTTCGCCTTCATCCTGGGCACCGTGCCGCTGCTGGTGGCGAGCGGCGCGGGCTCGGAGCTCCGTCAGGCTCTGGGCACCGCGGTGTTCTTCGGGATGATCGGCGTCACGGCCTTCGGCCTGCTGTTCACCCCCACTTTCTACGTCGTGTGCCGCGCGCTGGGCGACCGCATCGCCCGCGCGCGCGGCAAGCGGCCCGCCGCCGGCCCGGACCTGTCCGGATCGCTGCAACCGGCCGAATGAGGAACCAAGCCATGCATTCGCTTCGCCTGATTGCCCCGATGGTTTCCGCGCTGGCGCTCGCCGCCTGCGCGGTGGGGCCCAACTATGTCGCACCCATCACCCCGCCGACCGCGGCCGGCCAGTTCGTCTCGGCCAATTCGCCCGCGCTCAGCGATGATCCGGCGGCGTCCAATTGGTGGCGGCTCTACCAGGACCCGGTGCTGGATGGACTGATCGCCGACGCGCTCAAGTCGAACACCGACATCCGCGTCGCGGTGGCGAATCTCGAACGCGCCCGCGCGTCGCTGCGCGGTGCGCGCAGCGACCGGCTGCCGTCGACCGGGCTCAATGCCGGCGCCACTTATGGCCGCCTCCCCGAAAGTCAGCGCGCGCCAGGCTCACCGCGTGAGGATTGGTCGATCGATACCGGCCTGTCGGTGTCATACGAGGTCGATCTGTTCGGTCGCGTCAAGCGCGGGATCGAGGCGGCACGCGGTGACGAAGCCGCCGCCGCAGCCGATGCCGACGCAGTCCGTCTCGCGGTGGTCGCCGACACCACCCGCGCTTACGCCGACGCCGCGTCGGGCGCCGCGCGGCTCAAGGTCGCCAACCAGATCGTCGACCTGCTCGACAAATCGTTGCTGCTCACCCAGCGGAGGCACGACGCCGGGCTTGCGACGCAGCTCGACGTCTCGCGCATCGCCACGCTCCGCCAGCAGCGCGCGGCCGACATTCCCGCGCTGGAGGCCGACCGCCAGGCCGCCTTGTTCCGCCTCGCGACCTTGACTGGCCGGCCGCCGGCCGACCTTCCGGCCGCGGCCGGCGAGCGCGTCATCGGGCTCGAAATCACCCAGCCGATCCCGGTCGGCGACGGCACTGCGCTGCTCAAGCGCCGTCCCGACGTCCTCGCTGCCGATCGCCGGCTTGCCGCCGACACCGCACGGATCGGCGTCGCTACCGCCGATCTCTATCCGCATATCAGCCTGGGCGGGTCGATCGGCTCGACCGGACCCAATATCGGCGACGTGTTCGGCGGCGGGCCGCTGCGCTGGCTGCTCGGGCCGCTGATCAACTGGGCCTTCCCCAACCAGGAAGGCGCGCGCGCCAAGATCGCCGCGGCCAAGGCCGACACCCAGGCGTCGCTCGCGACCTTCGACGGCACCGTACTCCGCGCGTTGGAAGAGACCGAGACCGCACTCAACGCCTATGCGCGCGCGCTGGATCGCCGAACCGCGCTCAAGGCGGCGCGCGATGAAGCGGCACGCGCCGCGGCGATCACCCGCGCACAACAGCGTGAAGGGGCGGTCGACTCGCTCGCTTGGCTCGATGCCGAGCGCACCTATGCCGAGACCGAGGCGACCCTTGCCGAACAGGACGCGCGGATCGCCGATGCCCAGATCGACGTGTTCCGCGCGCTGGCGGGCGGCTGGTCTTAAGTGACCGGTCCGCCCCTTCCGAGGCGGTTCAGTCGATCCGCACGCCCAGGGCCGCCTTCAGCGCATCGAATTCAGCCTGCAGGCAACCGCCGACGAGTTCCACCCCTTTGGGCGTGAGTCCGACCAGCGTGCGGCGCGCATCGTCCGCGTCCGGCAGCCGGCTGACATAGCCCGCTTCCATCAGGAAGATGAGGTGACGCAACGCAGTCGAATGCGGTGCCGAACTGGCAAGACAGGCATCGCCGGTCGGCACCGTTCGCCGCTCGAACGCAGAGATGAACAAGTCGAGCAGGATGCTCCATTGAGCGCTGACCAGGCGGAGTTCCGACGCCACCTTCGTCCGTCGCCCCGCCGTCTTGAGCAGGAACTTGGCGTAAGCGATTAGACCGGAATCGACGCTGGCGGACCGCCCGATTTCTCCTGCATCCGGCGCAGCCGATGCACGGAGAGGACCCCGATCAAAAGACTCATCATCAGCGGCCATACCCAAAAAGGCTGGGTGGCGCCGTACAGATGCTTGGGAATTTCCGGATTCAGTATGGCGGGAAGATGCGCGAGGCATCCCCCCAATTGTGATGCTGCTGTCCATATCGGCCAGAACCTTGTGCTTTGGCGCGCGATCACGACGAGGACAGCCATCAAGATGACGTCCACGGTAATCACAGCCCAGTTAGGACCCTGCCAACGCGTCCCGAAAGCATCCGTCGTCGTGGTTGCGACTACGGCGATGAACAGAGCAGTCGCAACGCGCCGCTCCGTCACGCCGCCCCGGAACCATGCAAACGCACATAGCGTCGGTAACGCGAAGACCTGGAGTAAAAGGCCGACTAAGAGGAACGACTTCATAGGGATGCCTCCTCTACATCAGCCGACGAGATTACCCAGCCCTTACCTTGCGGCGAGCTGTCAAGAGCTCCCCTTGGTGCAACCGATGTCGGACCCATCCAGCCCGAGCGCGTCGCGCGTGATGGCAAGACGTTGGTGGCATTTGATCGTCTGCTCGCGCACCTCGAACAGACGATTGAGCGAATCCGCCGCCAGCATCGCGGCATCGTGGCCGAGATGGATCGATGCCCCCATTTCCATGCGGCCACGAACGATCGAACTGATCAGGTCGGTTTGTGCGACGATCGCGTTATCGATGCCGGTTTCGGCCGGCAGCAAGGCGCGCAAAATCTTGCGTGCAACCGCCAGATTGTTTGTCGGAACGGACTCAAGATTGGTGGTGCGAATTGATGCGACGGACATGGCTTCCCCCCTCGCCGGCGCCTGACGGCCCGGCCAGATCAAGATCTACTGCTGGATTGAGCGCTTATGGGTGCTCGGTAAAAATGCTGATGGCGAGAATGTAGAGCGACATGGCTGCCACCATCAGCGACGCCGCGACCACGATCGCGACGATGGTCCCGGGATAATTCAGGTCATTGGTCGGCCTTTCTCGTGTCGGGAACGGCAAGGGTAGCCGTCCGAGCCACGAGGAAGACGCCGTCGAACCCTCATTCTCAACGCCGGAAATTGCCGATGAGGAAAAACCCCCTATCATCGCGCTGCTGCTCATCAGCGCGCGAACCGCGCTGTCGCGATCGGAGAAGCCGAGCTTTCGCACCGCATTGGCAATGTACGCATCGACCGTCTTGGGGGAGAGGTCTAGGTCGCTCGCGATGTCCTTGGTGCGCTTGTGTTGCGCGACACCCTTCAAACATTCGATCTCCCGGGGGGTCAACGAAGAGAAGCGCGAATCATCCATGGTGCTACGCTAGCCCAATGCCGAACCATTTTGGACCGTTTAGTATTTCTCGGACATCAAGAAATTATCGCGATCGGCGTCCCTGCCCTTTCCGATGGGCCGACACCCGACAGATGTCGCGCAGTTCGGCTTCGCCGGGCAGGGTGTTTGAGCAACGGTATACTGCTTTGCCAGGGCCCGACGGCCTGCCTGAGGAAATCCGGTAAGATTGGTCAGATCGACCCGCTCTTGCCGATAGTCGACGCCAATTACATAGATTGACGATGGCACATGTTCATCATCGGCCGCGCCGGGCAGCGAGACGACTGCCCGTATGATCTCCATCCTGGCCCTCTCGCTCGCACTGGCGCCGGCGAGCGACGCGCTCGTTCGTCCCGGCGTGATATCGACCGCCGCGGCGGAAGTGCGCATTGCCCATAGCCCGGATGGCAGACGTATTCTGTGGGGCACGATCGGGCGCGATGCCGCGGCAGACCAGCAGGATATCTGGGAAATTCATCGCATTCACGGAGGATGGTCGACGCCGGCGCGAGTGTCCTTCGATACCGATGCAGCCGAATTCGATCCCGCTTTCTCGCCGGACGGCCGTTGGGTCTACTTCCAATCCGACCGCGCCGGCGGACTAGGCGGCAGCGACCTCTATGTCGTCTCGATCGATGCCGTCAACGGCCGCTTCGGCACGCCGCGCAACCTGGGTCCGCAGGTCAACACGCCCGGAGAGGAATGGGCCGCGACCCCGACACGGTCGGGCGGCCTGATTTTTTCGTCGAACGGCTGGGGCGGCCGCGGCAAGCAGGATCTGTACGAGGTCGATCTTCACACGCCTGATGCCAAGCCGGCCAATCTGGGCAGTGCGATCAACGGCCCGCTCGACGAACTCGATGCCGCGATCACGCCGGATGGCCGCGCGCTTGTTTTCAGCGTCGGCGACATGGATGCGGACGCCGCCGATGTGCGATTGTTCGTATCTTATCGTGCGCGATCGGGTTGGACGCCGAGGCGCCCGCTTGGCATCGGCTGCTCGCCCTTCGTGCTCGGCGCGGCGATCGATCAGCGGAGGCCGTGGCGGCTTTATTACGCGGCGCATTGTGCAGACAGCCCGGGCCGCATGGACGTGCATGTATCCGATCTCAGGCGAGTCGCGGAGCAACCGGCGATGGCGGCCGGCAACAGAAGCCATCGCTGAGCTTACGGGGCAGGAGCCGAAGCGCTCATTCAACCAGTGCAGGGCGCAGCAACGCGTGCTCGCTCGCCAGGTCGTTGCGGATCGTGGTGGCCGCCACGCCGCCTTCGCCCATCGCGTGACTGATCTGGTCGAGGCCCTTGACCACGTCTCCCGCCGCATACAGGCGCGCGATATTGGTCCGTTGATGCGCATCGACGATCAGGCACCCTTCGTCCGACCGCGCCGCGCCGAGGCCAATGGCCACCCCCGAATTGATGTCCGAGCCGAGCGCCGGATAGAGGCTGTCGAAGCGCCAATCGCGCTCGGGCGTGCGCAGGCCGATCTTGTCGCCGTCGATCGCGAAGGCGGCGGCCGGACCATCGACCGTTGCCACCCCGCATTGCGCCAGCAGCGCGCGCTCGGCAGGGGCGAGAACGTGCTGCCCCTCTAGTGCGATCAGCGTCACGTCCGCGGTGTAGCCGCGCAGGAACACCGCTTCGCGCGTCCCGTGGGCACCGGTGCCGAGCACCGCGACGCGGCGATCGGTCACTTCATATCCGTCGCAAATCGGGCAATAGCGCAGCAATCCGCGCGCCAATGCGGTTGCATGCAGATCGTCAGGCATCGGCGGACGGCGATTGACGACTCCGGTAGCGAGCAGGACACTTCGCGTGGCGATGACCTCATCGCCAACCGAAACTAGCAGGCCGTCGGGGGCCTCGCTCAGGCCGGCAACTTCTGCCTGCACCAGGGCAGCGCCATAGCGTCGGGCTTGCGTCCGCATGCGGTCGAGCAGGTCGGCACCGGCAATGCCATCGGGAAACCCGGCATGGTTGCGCGTCATCGGGATCGTCGCCGCGCGACTATTGCCGGCGTCGATCACGCGCACGTCGAGATGGAAGCGTGCCAGATAGATCGCCGCCGTCAGCCCCGCCGGGCCGCCGCCCACCACCACGCAATCAAGCATGGGCGCGCACCGAGCGGGAGCGTGGCGGGCGGATGAGCGCGGCCGTCAGACGGTGGCCTCGGTCAAGGTCGTGGTTTCCGGCTTGGTGAGCCCATTCGCTTTGTAATGGGCGGTCAGCTCTTCCTTGCGCGCACGCAGCTGATCGCCGAGCGCATCCATATCCAACCCTGCGTGACGCGCCTGGCTAAACATGCCTTCCATCCGCTTTTCTTCCTCTTCGACATGGTGCTCGATCTGTTCCGACAGCACCTTGACCTTGGCGTCGTAGAATTCGTCGCTCGGCGCGCCCGCCTCGATCTCGGCGATCAGCACCTTGGCGCCGTCATGTTCGACATAGGCTTCCTTGAGCAGATCTTCCTCGATCTTGCCTTCGCAGGCGGGGTAAAAAATCTCTTCCTCGATTTGGGCGTGGACGGTCAGTTCGAGGCAGATGTCGAGCGCGATCTTCTGCTTGCTGCCCTCGCCGCGCGCATTCTCGAACCGTTCGAACAGTTCCTCGACCTTGCGGTGATCGGCTTTGAGCAGCGCGATCGCATCCTGTTTGTCGGCCATATTGTCTCTCCTGGATTTCCTCCTTCAACCGCATCGAGGTCGGGTTCGTTCCAGCTATCGCTTTGTTGCGAGTCGTTAGCAGGGCGGTCGGCGGACGAACCGGACGGCCTCAGACGGCGATGTGTGCCCCGGCCGCCGCCAGCGCTTCGCGCACCCGGGCCAACGCGGCGCCATGCGGATCGCGTTCGTCGAGCAGGGCGAAGGTGCCGTTGAGCGCGAACACGCAATGGCCGTGGACCGTCGCCAGCAAGGAACGGGCGAGCGCTGGGGCGAGGTCGCGACGATCTTCGGGCAGTACGGCCGCGATTTCGCCTCTCAGGATATCGGTCAGCACGCCGCGCTGGCGCGCATAACGATCGGGAAGGGGCACGCCGGCCGGTAACCGGTGATCGTAAATCGCCATCCACAGATTGCGGTTGCTGGTGGCGAAATCGAAATAGGACGCGACCAGCAATGCGATACGATCAAGACCCGCATTTTGCAGAGACCGGGCGATCGTTTCCGCCCAGATCAGAAACGTACGGCCGTTGATCGCCAGCATCAGGTCGTCGAGGCTGTCGAACACGTTGTAGATCGTGCCAACCGAATAGCCGATCCGCTTCGCCACCTCCCGCGCCGAGAAGCGGTGATAGCCGACCTCGGCCAGCAAGGTGTGCCCCGCACCGATGATCAGCTGCTCGAGTTCGTCGCGCGTATGATCTGACCGCCGTCCCATGGCCCCGCCTAAGCGTTTAATTGAACAGTGTCTAATATTTTTATTGAACACCGCTCAGTTTATGCTATCCAGCGCCCCATCCTGGAGGAGGCTCAGGCAATGACCGCGTTGGTGCTGATCGGTCTGATCGTCGTGGCGGTGGTTTTGTGGCAGCGCGACGACGCGCTCACGCAGCGGATCGCCCTACTCGAGCTGGCGCTCGATCGACGTGAACGAATCGCGCGAGACGACATGCCCGATCAGGCAGGATTCGAGCGGACCGACTGGATTGCGCCGGAGCCGGGGCGGCAGCCGCCTGCCGAGGTGCAGCCAATTCCCCAAACGATCGCCGAGGCTGCGCCGGCGACGCTCTATGTCGCGCCCGAACCGGAAACCCTTCCCCCTGCACCGGCCATCGAACCGCTGGCACATGCTGCGGCGCCGGCCGAACGGTACGCGAGGCGGTTCGGGTTCGAGGATATTTTTGGGCGCTACCTGCCGATCTGGGCCGGCGGCATCACGCTCGCGGTGGCCGGGTTCCTGATCGTCAAATACTCGATCGATGCCGGCCTGTTGTCGCCGCCGGTGCGCGTAATCCTGGGCCTGGTGTTCGGCAGCGGGCTGATCGCTGGCGCCGAGCTCGCGCTGCGCCGCGACGACGTGGCGAGAGATCCGCGCATCCGTCAGGCGCTTTCGGGCGCGGGCATCGCGACGCTCTATGCCTCCGTGCTGGTCGCGGCGAACCTCTATCAGCTGATCGGACCGATGACCGCCTTCGCCGGGCTGGCCGCGATCACCTTGCTCGCTGGATTGCTGTCGGTCCGTTTCGGCGCCCCGAGTGCTATATTGGGGCTGGTCGGCGGTCTCGCCGCGCCGGCGTTGGTCGGATCGGCCTCCCCCGACATACCATTGCTTGCGAGTTGGCTCGCGTTGACCGCGGGCGGATTGTCGATGCTCGGGCGACGCCAGGGTTGGTGGTGGCTCGGCGCGCTTGCGGTGGCGGGCGGGTTCGGCTGGGGCCTGGTATTGATCGCGACCGGATTGCACGACATCGCATCATTGCTGTCGACCGGCATGCTGACCCTGATGCTCGCGATCGTCTTTCCGCTTGCGATGGTCGGTGACCCCGGGCGCGTGGTCCGCGTGATCGCCGCGTTGTTCGGCTGCGCGCAAATGGCGGCGATCGTTGCGATCGGCGGTTTCGCCCCGCTCGACTGGGGCCTGTTCGCCTTGCTGTCGGCGGCGATGATCTGGCTGGCGCGACGCGAGCCCAGCTTGGCCGAATTGCCGCTGGCCGGATTGGTGGTCGGGCTGCTGCTCACCGCTGTCTGGCCAAGCCCTGACGGCATGATGCTGGCGCTGGTACTAGCCGGTGGGTCGGCGATCTATGGCCTGCCTGCCTTGTGGCGGCTGTGGCGCCCCGATGGCCGGTTGAGCGATGCAGCGCAGGTGGCGGCGCTCGGCTTTGCCGGTGTGCTGATCCCCGCGAGCCATTTCTGGTTCCAGCAATCGCGCGCCGATTTCGCGCCACTGGCACTCGTTGCTGCGTTCGTGACGGGTGCCGCGGCCGGCTGGGGCTGGCGGACGGCCGTCCGGCGCGACGATGCGCGGTTTGCGATCCTGGGTATCAGTGCGGTCGTGCTGGCGGCGCTTGGCGCCAGCCTGCTGGCGCCGGTGTGGGCGATCGGACCGATCGTCGCGCTGGCCGCGGTCACGATATTGTTGCTGGGTCGCGTCGCCGACGACGATCGGATCGGCCACTCCTCATTGGTGGCAGGAATGACTGCATTGGCATTGCTCGTTGGCTATGACGCCGACGAGATCGGACGTGCGGTCGGCCTGGTGCAGGATCACGATATTGGCATCGCCTTGCTGCGCTGGACAGTCGGGGCTGCGGCGGCGGCAAGCTTCGCCCGCTGGTCGATCGACTGGGGCGTGCGCCAGGGCAGTGCTGCAATAGCCGTCCTGCTCATTTATGTCGCCGCGGCGCAGGTCGTGCCCGCAACCTGGCTAGCGCTGGTGCCGGCGGTAATTCTTGCCGGCGCGGCACTCGCGGGCCGGCGCACACCGTTAACCGTGGCGCCAACGGCTGCCTTGTTGTCGATCGGTTGGGCCGTGCAGCCGCTGCTGATCTGGGCAGCGGGCGCGGGCGGCGCCATCGTCGGCATACCCTTCCTGGTCACGGCGACCCCACCAATCGACATGACGCTGATCCGCGTTGCCGCGCCGGCCTGCGTGCTCGTCGCTTTGTTGCTCCGCGATATCGTGCCCGAGCGGCTGCGAGAGATCGGATCGATCGTCGCGATCGTGTTCAGCCTGATCGCCGCCCACTCGTTGTGGAAGCATGTCTTCGCGATCGTCGACGGGGCGCATTTCGTCGCTGCCGGCATGGCCGAGCGAAGCATGTGGGAAGCCTTGCTCGCCGCCACCGCTATCGGCGCGTGGCGGCTCGGCGCCCGGCGGATCGCGATAGGAATCGCGACGACGGCTTTGCTTCATTTCGCCTGGTTCACGGGCGCGATGCACAATCCGTTATGGACCGACCAATTGGTCGGACCGTGGCTGGTGCCGGCCTACGGCATCGCCTTCGCCTTGCTGTGGCTGTCGAGCCATGCCTTTCCCGGGCCGGGGGCGGACCGCGCGCGCGACGGGATGCGGATGGCGCTGATCCTGATGCTCGCCGCGTCGCTGCTGCGCCAGGCATTCCATGGCTCCTTGCTGTCGGAAGCGGGGGTGAGCCAGACCGAAGACATCGGCCGGTCGCTCACCGCGATCGTGATCGCGATCGGCTTCCTGCAATGGGGCATCCGTCGTGCGTCGCGCGACTGGCGGATCGTCTCACTGGTGCTGATGCTGGCGGCGGTGGGCAAGGTGTTCCTGCTCGACGCCGCGGGCCTTGACGGGCTGCTGCGCATCGCGTCGTTCGCTGCGCTCGGCTTCAGCCTGATCGGGGTGGGGTGGCTCTACAGCCGCTATCTTCCTGATGCTGCATTGGCCGACGCCGCGTTGACCGAAGAGTCATACTCGACCGATACCGTTCCTGCCGACACCCGGGGGTAACATGTCCGCACCTGATTTCTCGCTGCTCGCGAAGCGCCGCTTCGGTCCGATGTTCGTCGTTCAGTTCATCGGCGCGTTCAACGACAACGCGCTCAAATATGCGATGCTCTTCCTCGTCACTTTCACCCTCTACAAGGGCGACGAGAATGGCGCGGCGTCGCTCGCGGCGCTCGCCACCGGCCTCTTCATCCTGCCCTATTTCCTGTTCTCGGCGCTGGCCGGGCAGATCGCCGACGGGTGGGACAAGGCGAAATTGATGCGCATCGTGAAGGGCGCGGAGATCCTGTTCATGGCGATGGGCCTGGCCGGGCTGGCGCTGCAATCGGTGCCGCTGCTGCTGACCGTCCTGTTCCTGATGGGGTGCCATTCGACTATCTTCGGCCCGGTCAAATATTCGATCCTGCCTCAGCATCTCGGCCCCAATGAGATCATGGGCGGTACCGGCATGATCGAGGCCGGCACGTTCCTGGCGATCCTGGCCGGCCAGTTGATGCCCAATTTCATCCCGCCCTGGGAAGCGGGCCTGGTCGCGACCGGGATGGCCGTGCTCGGGTTCCTCGCCAGCCTGGCGATCCCGCCTGCGCCCGCGGCCCCGGGCGTAGTGCCGGTCGACCGCAACGTGTTCCGCAGCACCTGGCAAGTGTTGCGGTCGGCGCATGACGCGCGCGATGCCTGGCTGTGCATCCTGGGGATCAGCTGGTTCTTCGCGATCGGCGCGGTGTTGCTCAACGATTTCGCGCCACTCGTCAGCAACCGGCTCGGCGCGGGCAAGCCGGTCGTGACCCTGTTCCTGCTGGTCTTCTCGATCTCGATCGCGATCGGCTCGCTGGCAGTCAACCGCCTGCTCAAGGGCAGGGTGTCGGCGCGCTACGTGCCGCTCGCCGCCTTGCTGATGGCCGGGTTCATGATCGACCTGTGGCAGGCGACGCACCATTTCGTCGTCACCGCCCCCGGTGCCGATATTGCCCGCTTCGTGGCCGCGCCGGGCAGCTGGCGCATCCTGATCGATCTCGCCGGCCTCGCCTTTGCCGGCGGCATGTTCATCGTGCCGCTTTATGCCTTGCTCCAGACCAACAGCCCGGTCGCCGAGCGCTCGCGGATCATCGCCGCCAACAATATCGTCAATTCGCTCGTCATCGTGCTGGTGATGGCGGTGGTGATTGCGATGGCGGCCTATGGCGCGTCGATCCCCGCGGTGATCGCGACGATGGGCTTCTCGACCCTGGTCGTCGCGCTGATCAGCTGCTGGCTGCTGCCCGAGACGGTGATCAAGCGACTGATGCGGACGCTGCTCGAAATCGCCTATCGCGTCGAGGTCCATGGCAAGGAGAATATGCCCAAGCCCGGCGAGCGCGCGGTCGTCGTGGTCAACCATGTGTCGTGGCTCGACGGTCTGCTGCTTGCGGTGTTCCTGCCCGGCAAGCCGGTGTTCGCGGTGCACAGCGCGGTAGTCGCGAGCTGGTGGATCAAGCCCGCGCTCAAGCTGTTCCGCGCCTTCCCGGTCGATCCGACCAATCCGATGTCGACCAAGGCGATGGTCAAGGCGGTCAAGGACGGCAATACGCTAGTGATCTTCCCAGAGGGACGGATCACCGTCACCGGCGCGCTGATGAAAGTGTTCGACGGCCCCGGCATGGTCGCCGACAAGGCCGATGCGCCGATCATCCCGGTGCGGATCGACGGCGCGCAATATTCGACCTTCTCCAAGCTGCGCGGCAAGGTTCGGTTGAAGCTGTTCCCCAAGATCACGCTGACCGTGCTGCCGCCGCGGCGGTTCGAGATCAAAGGCGAGATGACCGCGCGCGCCCGCCGCGCGATCGCCGGGCGCCGTCTCTATGACGAAATGAGCAGCATGATCTTCGCGACGTCGGAAACCGAGACGACGCTGTTCCAGGCATTGCTCGACGCGAAGGACGTCAATGGCGGCAAGTCGCCGATCGTCGAGGACATCAAGCGCGAGCCGATGACCTACAAGAAACTGGTCGTCGGCAGCATGGCGCTCGGCCGCGCGTTCGACCCGATGACCAAACAGGGCGAAGCGGTCGGCGTGTTGCTGCCCAACGTCGCCGGCGTGGTCGCGACTTTCTTCGCGCTGCAACGGATCGGCCGCGTACCGGCGATGCTCAACTACACGGCCGGGCTGACCAATCTGAAGGCCGCCTGCATTGCGGCGGAGGTCAAGACGGTCATCACCGCGCGCGCCTTTATCGCGCAGGGCAAGCTGGAGCCGATCGTCGAGGGCCTCGAAGCCGACGGGCGCAAGATCGTCTATCTCGAGGATATCGGCGCCGGCATCGGCGCGATCGCCAAGCTGCGCGCCTTGGTCGCGGCGCGCTGGGCGGGACGGCTCCATCGCCGCCGCGGGGTCTCACCCGACGACGCCGCAGTGATCCTGTTCACCAGCGGGTCGGAAGGGCTGCCCAAGGGCGTCGTCCTCACCCATCGCAACTTGCTGTCCAATTGCCAGCAACTGTCGGCGCGGATCGACTTCAACTCGTCCGACCTGGTGCTCAACGCGTTGCCGGTGTTCCACAGCTTCGGGCTGACCGGCGGCACTTTGCTGCCGATCCTGAGCGGGATTCGCACCCTGCTCTACCCCAACCCGCTCCATTACCGGATCGTGCCCGCGCTCGCATACGACGCCAATGCGACGATCCTGTTCGGCACCGACACCTTTCTGGCCGGCTATGCGCGGATGGGGCATAATTACGATTTCTATTCGGTCCGCTACGTCTTCGCCGGCGCCGAGCGCGTCCGCGACGAGACCCGCAAGACCTGGGCCGAGAAATTCGGCGTGCGCATCTTCGAAGGCTATGGCGCGACCGAGGCGGCGCCGGTAATCGCGGTCAACACGCCAATGCACTTCAAGGCAGGCAGTGTCGGCCGCCTGCTGCCGGGGATCGAGGCCAAAGTCGAGCCGGTCGAGGGCATCTGGGAAGGCGGCAAATTGTCGATCCGCGGGCCCAACATCATGGCCGGCTACATGAAGGCCGACCGGCCCGGCGCGCTGCAACCCCCGGAAGAAGGCTGGCACGACACCGGCGACATCGTGACGATCGACGAGATGGGTTTCGTCACCATCCGCGGCCGCGCCAAGCGTTTCGCCAAGATCGGCGGCGAGATGGTCTCCCTGCCTGCAGTCGAGGGCTACGCCGCCGCGACCTGGCCCGACGCCGACCATGCGGTCGTGACGCGGACCGATGCGCGCAAGGGGGAGCAACTAGTCCTGTTCACGACGGCCAAGGGAGCGAAGGCGGCGGAGTTGCAGGCATGGGGCAAGGCCAATGGGATTGCTGAACTCGCCATTCCACGCGACATTCGGGTGGTCGATGCGCTGCCCGTGCTCGGGACGGGCAAACTCGATTATGTGACGATGGGGGCGACGGCGGCCGAGTGATCCTCGCACTTCAACGGTCACCCCGGGCTTGTCCCGGGGTCCATCGGGCAGCAAGCGCTGGACAAGAGGCTCCTGCTTCGGGATTGAGGCACAGTGGATCCCGGGACAAGCCCGGGATGACGAAATCGAGGTGGTAGCGGCGGCTATATGCGTTTCCTGCTAACCTGCCTATTGCTCACCCTCGCATTCGTGCCGCGCGTGGCGGCGGCACAGACCGTCGAGACCCCTGCGGAAGCCCTGACCCGCGACGCCGCCGAATATGCCAAGCTGTTCGCCGTGCCGCAGGAGGAAGCCGAACGCCGCCTCACCGCGCTCGAGGCGAGCGTCCCCGTCACCGACGAAATCGAGGCCAGATATCGCGACCGCATCGCCGGCATCTCGATCCAGCATCGCCCCGATTTCCGCATCAATGTCTATCTGACCGGCGGCGACCCCGTCCCCGACGAGACGCTGCAACTCGGCGGGATGACCGTCCCCGTCGCCTTTCGCACCGGTGCGCGGGCATCGCGCGATCGGGTGATCTGGGCAGTGACCTGGCACCAGGCGCAGATCCGCGCGATGTTCACCCGCCCACCGGCGATGGGCCTCGACCCGCGCACCGGCGAACTGGTCGTGCTGATCACCAGCGGCGAGGCAAAGAGCGGCGTCGAACAATGGCGCGCAAAGGTCGAGGCGGTCGCCGGTGTCCCGGTGAGCATCCGCGTGGTCGACCATGTCGACGTCAATCTGTCCGCTCCCCCGCTCGGCGGCGCGCGGTTGGAAGGGACCAGCCCCGACGATGGCAAACGCTATCTCTGCACCAGCGGCTTCGCGGTCACGGACGGCACACGCTACGGCATTGCCACAGCGGCGCATTGCCTCGATCAGATGAGTTTCATCGCGCCCGATCATAGCGAAGTGCCACTCGATTTCGTCGGTCAATGGGGCTGGGGCTATCACGACGTCCAGATCGGCACTGTGCCGGGACCCCTGGCCGGGCTGTTCTACGCCGATACCGCCAGGACGATCGAGCGCCCGGTGACCGGATCGCGAACCCGCGACCAGACGCGGGCGGGCGATTTCGTCTGCCATCGCGGTGAGCGCACCGGCTATAGCTGCGCGGTCGTTGAGCTGACCGATTTCGCGCCGGCAGGCGATCTGTGCGGCGGCGCGTGCCTGCCGACCTGGGTCACCGTGTCGGGGCCGACGTGCAAGGGCGGCGACAGCGGATCGCCGGTCTTTTCCGGCACTATAGCGCTCGGCATCCTGAAAGGTGCGACCTATCGCCCCGACGGCAGCTGCGCCTTCTATTTCTATATGTCGGTCGATTATCTGCCCCAGCCCTGGTCGCTGGTATTGGGCGCCACGCCCACACTGCCCGGCGTTCAACCGCCCTTACCCCCTGTCGCGCCGCCGGAGATTGGTGCAAGGGGACAGCCATGACCGCGATAGGAATTCTGGGAAGCGAGGGCCGGATGGGCCGCGCGATTGCCGCGATCGCCGCCGATTTCGGCGCGACCGTGGCGGGGGGCGTCGACGCCGGCGGCGATCCGCTGACGCTGGCCAAGGGTGCCGATGTGCTGGTCGATTTCACCGCACCATCGGCGCTCGAAGCGAACCTGGCCGCGGCGTGCGAGGCGGGGACGCCGATCGTCGTCGGGACCACTGGTCTTGGTCAGGCGCATCACGACCTGATCGACAATGCCGCGGCGCGGATCGCGGTGCTGCAGACCAGCACGACCTCGCTCGGCATCACTTTGCTTGCACGGTTGGTTGCCGACGCCGCCGCGCGGCTCGGCCCCGATTGGGATATCGAGATCGTCGAGGCGCATCACCGCCACAAGATCGACGCGCCCTCGGGTACCGCGCTGCTGCTCGGGGATGCCGCCGCCGAAGGACGCGGTGCCACGCTGACCGACCTCAAGGTCGTCGATCGCGCCGGGCTGACCGGCGCGCGCAGCGAGGGGACGATCGGCTTTGCCTCGATCCGCGGCGGATCGATCGCGGGCGACCATCAGGTGATCTTCGCCGGACCCGGCGAGCGGCTCGAACTGATCCATCGCGCCGAAAGCCGCGAGATGTTCGCGCGCGGCGCGGTTCGCGCGGCCCTGTGGCTCGCCGGCCAGCCTGCCGGCCGCTACGCGATGACCGAGGTATTGGGGCTGTGAGGCTAGCATGAACAAGGCCGATGTGGTCGAGTTCTTCAGCCGCCTCGCCGCCGACAATCCGCATCCCGAGACCGAACTCGAATCGGGCAATCCCTATCAATTGCTCGTCGCGGTCGTGCTGTCGGCACAGGCGACCGATGTCGGGGTCAACAAGGCGACGCGTAAGCTGTTCCAGGAGGTCCACACGCCCGCACAGATGGTCGCGCTCGGCGAGGAGAAGCTCAAGGAGCACATCAAGACGATCGGGCTGTTCAACACCAAGGCGAAGAACGTCATCGCCTTGTCCGAGCAGTTGATCGCCGAGCATGACGGCCAGGTCCCCGACGATCGCGACGAGCTCGAGAAACTACCGGGGGTCGGGCGCAAGACCGCCAATGTCGTGATGAACGTGGCGTTCGGCGCGGAGACCTTCGCGGTCGACACCCACATTTTCCGCGTCGGCAACCGCACCGGGCTGGCGCGCGGCAAGACGCCGCTGGCGGTCGAGCTCAAGCTGGAGAAAGCCGTGCCGCAGCCGTTCCGGCTGCACGCTCATCACTGGTTAATCCTGCACGGCCGATATGTCTGCAAGGCGCGCACGCCCGAATGCTGGCGATGCGTCGTTGCCGATCTTTGTGCGTTCAAGCCCAAGACGCCGGCGCCCAAGACGCGCGCCGCCTGATACGGAGTTAGAAAAGCCATGCGCCCGCTCTTGTTCGCCCTCGCCGCCGCCGCGATCGCCGCTCCCGTCAGCGCGAAGGACAAGGAAGTCCCGCCCGCGACCCCGTCGGGTCCGGCGGTCGATTGCGTCAACCTCAGCCAGGTCCGCGAGACGCATGTGCGCAGCGACAGCGTGATCGATTTCGAGATGAACAACCGCAAGATCCTGCGCAACACCTTGCCCAATGCCTGCCCCGGCCTCGGCTTCGAGGAACGCTTCGCTTATTCGGTGTCGACCAACCAATTGTGCTCGGTCGACACCATCACCGTGCTGCAATCGGGCGGCGCCGGTCCGGGCCCGCGCTGTGGCCTGGGCAAGTTCCAGCCGGTCACGATTACGAAATAGGCGCGAAACCGGCGCGAAATAGAATCGCTGGCGCGGCCGGCGATGCTTTGCTAGGCGCACCCGGCTCGCACCCGTAGCTCAGCTGGATAGAGCGCTGCCCTCCGAAGGCAGAGGCCACAGGTTCGAATCCTGTCGGGTGCGCCATAATTTTTAATGCTCGGCCGCCGACAGCGGCACCTTTTGTCCAATAAATTCCGATAAATTGGCCCGGACCGCGGCGGATGAGGTCGGATTCGGGCCGCCGCGTCACCAGCTATTTCTTTACTTGAAATGGCGCTGATTGGCGCTCAGCTGTTACGATTCTCGGTCGGAACCGGAGCGTCGGCTTTGCGCCTCAACAACAGCCGTTCAGCACGGTCGTCGTCGATCCGAAACCGGCCGTAGCTAGGCCGAGGCGATCGACCGCAATTGGGCGGCCCCCCGACCGGCCGGTCTTGGCAGCCTCATCCAACGAACCGAACGTCCATGCCCGCGATGCCCTTTCTATCCGGCCAAACAGAAGCGGACATGACGATCTTTTTTTGCCCAACGAACCAGTTTGGGCCGATCGAAAACACGGCGCCGATCAGTACAAGATTCCCGACCGTCCTTTAGCAAGCGCGAGCGACTATAGCCGTTGTCAGAACTGCCAAGAAACACCGGCTTTGATGCCATTATCCTGGGCATGAGCGCCGATCTGGCCGGTATAGGCGACATTGAGCCGGATCGCGGGCGCGAGATCGAAGTCGATCCCGGCGTCGAGCGTGGCACTGTCCTTGGCGATCGGCAGGCCAGCGATCAGGAATGAGTTGCCGCCTGCGAACGCTAATGAAGCGGTTGGCGCAGTATCGCCGCTGGCGTGGCGCCACCCGGCGGTGGCATGCACATTGGCGGCGATGCTGCCGAGCGAGAACCCGACGGCACCACGCAGGCCAAGCGTGGTGAGCGTGATCGCTTGCGAGCGCTTCCTGGCCGTGACCGCGGCAGTTCCGCCTTGTTCGGTAAAGGGATCGGTCGCGACGTCGATCCACGCAGCCTGCGCGAACGGCTCGATATGCGTACGAGTGGTGCCGATCGTGTACCCGACGTCGCCAAACGCCTGCGCGGTCGACCCGTTGTAGCGTGCGGTCAGGCGATCGCTGAACCCGGAGAAAGCGACCCCGCGCGTGGTACGCAGGCTATTCCAGGCATAATTGCCGCCGAACCGCAGTTGCACGTGACCCATGCTCGCACCGCCATAGGCACCCAGGCTATAGCTGGTGATCTTGGCCGATGACGCACGCGCCGGGATGCTCAACGAGCCGTGGGTGTAGCTCCCGAGCAATCCGAATCGGAGGCCATCGACCGGCGCGATGTCGACGCCGATCACCAGCCCGCCGTTCGAGCGCGTCATCCGCGCGGCATTGCCGTTACTGTCGTTCGAGGCCCACGAGCCGACGCCCTGGCCCCAGATGCCGGTGCCCGTACCTCGATCCTGTTCGCTCACCATGTGCCCGATCGTCAGGTCGCGCACCAACCGGCTGTCTTCGAGTATCGCGGTTTTGGCGGACGCATGGATCTCGCCGGAGAGCTGGTTGAGCGCAGCATCGGCCGTTGCATCATCGGGCATTAGCGCTATCGCGCCCACGACCGAGTTTGAAAGGGGTAGGTTGTCGAGGCTGCCGCCGATCGCCACCTGGTTCGGCGTTACCCCCGCCGATGCAAATGTCTTGGTTTTCGCTACGTCGAGATACACGCCCTGCGGACCATAGGAGAGCGCCAGCCCCAGGAAGCGCGAAAGCTGTGTGTCGCCGGTCAGCGTATAGGTGCCGGTCACCCCGCCTGCCGCATCGAGCACGGTGTAGTGCGTACCCAGCACATAAGGTGCGGCATCGATCTTCTCGATGTTCATGATCGCGCCCGAAGCGATGGTCGCGCTTCCTGTCACGTCGATCCGGTCGGCCATGCCCGTCGAGCTCAGCTGGACCTGATACGTCGAGCCCGACGCTTGGGCATAGTTCCCAGCTACATGCAGATCGCCGATCGAATTGCCCGGAGCCACGATAGATCCGCTCTGCGCCACCACGCCGCCGACCACGCCGTTGCCGCCCAAAGTGGCGCCGCTCGCAACCGTGACAATCGAGTTCGCCAGCGATCCGTTCACCGCCAACCGGCCGGATGCAACGATTGTAGCGCCAGTGAAACGGCCGTTGTCCCCGGTCAGGTTGAGCGAACCCGCGCCTCGCTTGGTGACGTTACCCGTGCCACTAAGCAGATTGGCGAACGCCGCATCGTCCGGCTGGTCGATTACCAAAGCGCCATCGACTTCGATAGCGTCAGTCAACGAGTTGGCAGACCCGGAAAGAGTAGCGCCTCGTTCGATGGTGGTGCCGTTGATGAAGCTGGACGCGCCGGTCAAAGTCCAGCTGCCCGATGCGACGTCGAGATGCTCGAAATTCACCGCGCCGGCAAAGCTGCCATTGCCCTCACCGGCCAACGTCACCTGATCATCGCCGTCTCCTCCGTCCACGATGCCGGTGATGGTCGATCCGGGCAGCAGAGTGAGTTGATCGTTGCCCGCGCCGAAGGTCAATCGACCATCGATCGTGCCGCCATTCTCGACGACATTTCCACCGGAGCCGAGCAGGATGTCGCCCCGGATCGTGCCGGTGTTGCGGATGCTGTTGGTCGCATAGCTTACAGCCTGGATGGCGATGGAGCCGGGCGCCGCCGAGATCGTACCAGCATTATCGAGAGACAGGGCGCCGTTGGACAAAATCCCGGCAGACTGCGATCCGGTTGTCGCGATCAAGCCCCCTGCGCGGTTGACGATGCGCATCGGCCGATAGAAGTAAGGCGAGCTGGCAACGGCGTTGCCATCGACACTGATCGTGCCGCTATTGTCCAGCGCCGCGACATCGATCACGCCCTGCGCGGCGGTACCACCCACGACTTGGGTGATCGTGCCGGTATTGATGAGTGAGGCGCTCGCGTTGACGCCGATCCCGCCGTCGAGCCGGATTGCACCGTTGTTGGTGACGGCGGCACCGCCGAACACGGCTGCCGTCGGCGAATAAAGCTGCGCATCGACGATATTGATCGTGCCGTTGTTCGTGAAACTGTCGTTGCCGCCGAGATAGACCGCGCCGATCGGGTAGCTATTGTCGGAGCGCGTCAGCGTGATCGTTCCCGTGCTGGTGATATCGAGCTGGGTCGCCTCGGCGGTTTGGCCCCGCGCCACGATCGACGACGTCGAGAAGATCGCCGGGGTGGATGTCGTGCTGATCGATGCATTTAGGTGCACCGTCCCTGCGCCGGCCAGCGCAAGCTGCTGGGTGATTTCGCCCGATGCGATCAGATCGAGCGTTGCGTTACCGCTGAGCTGATAGCTGGCAATCCCGAAGGGGCCCACCGGGCCGACCGTCGCCGACGCATCGCTCGATACCTGGTAGCGCAGCATCGCGCCGGCGTCCGCGCGTACCGTGCCGGTGATTCCATCGAAGGTGCCCGGTCCGGTATTGACGATATTGGTGACCAGCAGGTCACCCGCGCCGAGCGACAGATTGCCGTTGAGTACCCCGCCCGGTAGCGAGAAGTAGCGCTCACCTGCCCCGCTGTAGACGTTCCTCAGCACCACATCACCGTTGATCGTGCCGGCATTGACCACAGTGGAATTGAAGATCGAAGCGGTCACCGCGGTGCCGCCGTTGCCGACGGTCCCGCCGGCGAGGTTGATCAGCGAACCATAGGCATCGACCACCACCGCCGTGCCATCGGAATTGGTGGCGAGGATCGTCCCGCTATTGGTCAGATCGATGCTGGTATAGACGCCGACCGTTGCCCCTTCGATCAGCCCGCTATTGGAGGCCGGATAGCCGACATTGCCCGATAGGGCGAGCCCGATGCCCCCGGTTGACCGGATCGTGCCGCTGTTGGTGACGATATTGTCGAAAGCGGTAAGCGCGGTACCGGTCGCCGTAATCGTTCCGCTGTTCGTCGTGGTGCCGTTGGCGGAAGTGCTGACGCCCGTGCCGACGACGTCGATGCTGCCGGTGTTGACGAAAGTCGTGACGCCGTCGAGCGCCAGGGCGGGCGTTCCGATCGTGCCGCCGGTGGTGGTAATCGAGCCGGCATTGGTGAACGAAGCAGGCGAATTGTAGATCTGCGATGTGAAGGCCTGGCCGGAGAAGGTCAGAGCGGCCGTATTGACCACAGAACCACCTTCGAACTGGGCTGACCCCACCAGCGCGATCGTCCCGGGCGCTGCAAAACCGTCGGCCAGGGTTACCGTCGTTCCGGTAGCCGGGGCGAGCTGGATTTGCTGGAACCCGCTCGGCATCGTCACGGCGGTGTTGATCGTCGTGTCCTGCTGGGTCACGATCTTCACACTGTCGTTACCGCCGCCGCCATTGATCGTGCCGGTGATGCCGGTCACCAGCGCCGGCGTGCCGGCATAACGCGCGACCAGAACATCGTTGCCCGCGCCAAGCGTCACGTTGCCGTTGACCGTCCCGGCGGTCGAATCGATCGTCGCGCCGCTTGCGCCCGCGGACGAGGACATATTGATATCGCCATTGATCGTCCCGGCGTTGACGAGCGCCAGGGTACCGGTCGCCGCGATGGCGGTCCCGCCCGATGCCGCGATCAGGCCACCGACTTGGTTGGTCAACATCTGGAGACCGGCGCCTCTCACGGCAACGCCGCCGCCGGTGTTCGATATCGTGCCGCTGTTGGTAAGCGTGCCGGCGACGTTGTTCAGCGTCGCACTGGTCGCCGCAGATGTGATCGTTCCGGTGTTGGTCCAGGCGCCCCAGCCTATGAACGGGTTATACGATGTCACCGCATCGATCGCGCTGTTGATGCCGCCATCGATGACGCCTGCATTGTTGAGCACGCCCACAGGACCGGAAATCGCGCCGATTGTCCCGCCGCTGCGGTTAGTGATCGACGCGAACCCGCCCAGGGCAGGATTGGTCGCCTGGAGCGCGATGCCGCTGGTGCCGGACAGCGTGCCGGCATTGTCGATCGTCGCGATCGCCGACCCGGTCGTATTGCCGCTGCTCTGGCCAAGAAGGAGCGCGGTGGTACCGCTGACTTCTCCGCCCGCGGCGACATTCAGGGTCAACGAGGCGGTGGGGCCATAATAATAGCCACCGTTCGTTGTGCCGTTGTTCAGCCTGATGCCTGGCGTCCCGATTCCCCGAACGAGCCCAGCAACGGAAACCGTCTCGTAATTGGGCCCGTAATTAACGACGGGGACATCGATCGTCACGGCTGCCGCCGACGTGGCGGAAACGGTCGCGCCCGCGGCAACAGCGACAGTCGAACCGGGCGTCGCCACAACGACGCCAGCAGTGTCGCTGCCGGTACATTGCGTGGTGCCGCCCGGAACCGTCGGATTTGGCGCGCACTGCGCCGCGGCGGACGTGGCAGCCGACATAGCGAGAGCGAGGGCGCTTGTTCCAAGCGTGAACGACCGCAGACGCGGACGCGCCGCGTTTTTACCAGCTTGCATATGCCCCCAAATCCCTCTTTGAAATCCGAATCCTAACCATCACTTCATGCGCCGAAACTCCGCGAGTTGTCGACAGGAATATAGATCCAAATGCTTGAATTAGGCCCAGATTGACTGCTTCATTTCAATCTGGCGGCGGCCTCATGGAGATACGCGCATTGCTCCAAGAGCCGCGGCAAGCCGCGGTGGACGATCGGCGGGTGCTGAGCGAAGGATCGTGATGATCGATGCGACCTATATGAAGGCGCACCGCACGGCGTCGAGCCTGCGGGTAAAAAGGGGAATCTCGGACGGCTGATCGGGCGCACCAAGGGTGGCATGAACACAAAGCTCCATGCCGTTACCGATGCGAATGGCCGCCCCTTGAGCTTCTTCATGCCAGATCAGCGATTATATCGGTACAGCGGCATTGTTGGACGAATTGTCCAAAGCGCAATGGCTGCTCGCCGACCGGGGGCTATGACGCCGACTCGTTCAGAGATGCCCTGCAAGCCAAGGGCATCGAACCCTGCATTCCAGGTCGAAATCGCGCAACGAGCCGATCAAATACGACAAGCGCCGGTACAAACGGCGAAACCGCATCGAGATCATGTTCGGCCGCCTCAAAGACTGGCGCCGGGTCGCCACGCGCTACGACCGATGCCCGACGGCCTTCTTCTCCGCGATCGCACTCGCGACCACCGTCATCTTCTGGCTCTGATCAATGAGTCCTGACCCTGGATCATAAGGGAAGATACGAACACCGTCCTTCCGGTTAATAAGGTACTTCGCGGTCTCAGCTCCTCAGGCATCCATCGCTGCCGATCGGATGCCCTGATCCAATGTCGGGACGCAGAGATGGCATGCATGACGTCCATGGTGATCGACGCACCGAGTCGACCGCTCCGGCTGACCACAGGTCCGATTCCCGAACCGACCGGCACGGACGTTCTGATCGAGGTCGCGGCCTGCGGTGTGTGCCGCACCGACTTGCACGTGGCCGATGGTGAAATCGCCGCGCGTTATCCAGTCGTTCCTGGGCACGAAATCGTCGGCCGCGTGATCGCCCTTGGCCCGGATGCTGCCGATATCGCCGTCGGCGACCGCGTTGGCGTGCCCTGGCTGGGACGAACCTGCGGCACGTGTCCATATTGCCGCTCCGGCCGTGAGAATCTTTGCGACCATCCGACCTTCACGGGCGCCACGCGGGATGGAGGCTATTCCAGCCACGTCATCGCCGACGCCCGGTTCTGCCTGCCGATACCCGAAGGCTATGACGATGCGGAGGCCGCACCGCTGCTCTGCGCCGGTTTGATCGGTTATCGGTCTTTGGTCATGGCGGGCGACGGCAAAGCGATCGGCCTGTACGGCTTCGGCGCCGCGGCGCATATCATCGCGCAGGTCGCCGTCTGGCAGGGACGCTCAGTCTACGCCTTCACTCGGCCAGGCGACCGCCAGGCTCAGAACTTCGCGTTGAAGCTCGGGTGCCGCTGGGCGGGCGGTTCGGACCAGCCCGCGCCGGAACCGCTCGATGCGGCGATCATCTTCGCGGCGGTCGGTGCTCTTGTCCCGCTCGCCCTCAAGGCAGTCAAGAAAGGTAGCCGCGTCGTCTGCGCGGGGATCCACATGAGCGATATTCCAAGCTTTCCCTATGCGGACCTGTGGGGCGAGCGGTCGATCCTGTCCGTCGCCAATCTGACGCGGGAGGATGGGCGTGCCTTTCTGGACATCGCCCCCAAGGTCCCCGTTCGAACCACCGTCACGCGCTTCAAACTGGACGAGGCGAACGAGGCGCTCGCAGCCCTTCGCGAAGGCCGTCTGGAGGGCGCGGCCGTTCTGATTCCCTGAAACCGGCGCGGCCTATCGGGCCGCTTACGTACCATTCCCAATGGTGCCCATCGGGGCTCGCATCGTAGCCCAATCCCGCTCAACGCGGGAGGACAAGATGGTGCAACCGCCAGAGCAGCCGCGACGCGACGGGGCCGATCGTGTCGACTTTCCCCGGTCAGCCGGCGGCGACGTCCTGACGACCTTCATCGGAGAACGAACGTGATCGAGGATTGGCGAGAATTGATCGAAGGCATGAACGGCGGCGTGCGCACGCTCCGCCATGGCGCGCCCGACATCATGAAGAGCTTTTCCGACATGGCCAGGGCGGCGCATGGCGGCGATGCTCTGGATGGCAAGACCAAGGAACTGATCGCCCTGGCGATCTCGGTCGCGACGCGTTGTTCGCCTTGCATTGCCTATCATGCCGAGGGCGCGGCCAAGAAAGGCGCAAACCGCGAAGAGATCCTCGAGACGATGGCGACCGCCATCTACATGGGCGCCGGGCCCTCGGTCATGTACGCCGCGCACGCCCTCGAGGCGTTCGATGAGCTGGCGGCCTGAACCGATGCGGGCGATGCAGCAATCAAGCCCGAGCCGCCGAAGGCGCGGAGGGATAAGTGCTGCAGCCGCATTCGCTTTTCTGATGGCGCTGGCCCCGATGTCTTCCAGCCAGGCGCAGGCCCAGTCGCTTGAGCGCGGCGCCGTCATGGATGCCGTCCACGCGCTGAAGGCGGGCGAGTATCTGTGGGCGCCGCAACTCGCCCCCGCCGGACCGATGCTGATCATCATCAACCGTGCGACGCAGCGGCTCGTCGTCTATCGCAACGGCGTGCCGATCGCGATATCGACCGTATCGACCGGCCGTGCCGGGCGCCGCACGCCAACCGGCGTGTTCTCGATCCTCGAAAAGCAGGTCACCCACTTTTCGAGCCTCTATGACAGTGCACCGATGCCTTTCATGGAGCGCCTGACCTGGGACGGCGTCGCCCTCCATGGCGGCACCCTGCCCGGTTATCCTGCCTCGCACGGTTGCATCCGACTGCCCCATGCTTTTGCCAAATTGCTCTACGGCGAGACACGGCTGGGGACCGTGGTGGTTATCACCGACAGTCCCGAGCTGCCGCGCTTTGTCCCCGCCCCTATGTTGGGGGCGCAGGTTCTCGAGCCACCACCTGCCGGCGATGGCGTGACCTGGTTTCCCGAGCTTTCACCTGATGGCCCGATCACCGTCGTCATCAGCGCGACTGACCACAAGGTCATCGTCCTGCGCAACGGCAAGGAGATCGGATCCGCGCCCGTCACCCTTGCCCAGCCGGTCGAGCGGCCCGCCGCCTATATGCTGCAAGCGCGCGATGCCTCGGGCGACCATTGGATGCGGCTGCCCTTGCCGGGCCAGGATCCGGCGAAGCCGCTTACCTCCGAGACGAGCCAGGACGTGACCTTGCCGGCCGGGATGAAAGAGACGATCTCAGGCACTCTGGAGCCTGGCGCTACCGTGCTCATCCTTCCGGATTCGCTCGCCGCCACATCGCCGGCGCGCGGAGCGTTGCTCGAAAGCGCACCGGGCAAGGCGTTGCCGAAGTAGGACAGGCAGAGCCCTCGACACTGGAAATCGGCCATAACGGACCTAAATTACTCATACTCGAGTAGGATGGGTGGGTATGGATCGTCGAACATTTCTGGCATCGGCTGCCGGCGCGGCCGTTGGCCTCGCCGTGCCGCAGGCGCACGCCGCTGATTCCGGCAAGGGGTGGCTCGGCATCGCCACCGCCGAACTGCGCCGTAGGGCGGGCAGTATCGCTCAGACCGATCTGGTCGCGATCGCGGATTTCGCCGCGCCATCGTCGGCGAAGCGTTTTCATCTGGTCAACGTCGCGTCCGGCACGGTCGAGAGCTTCCTGGTGGCGCACGGTCGGGGATCGGACCCTTCGCACAGCGGCTGGCTACGGCGCTTCTCGAACGATCCCGGATCCTATTGCACGTCCAACGGTGCCTATCGGACGCTCGGTTATTATAACGGCAAGCATGGCCGGTCGATACGGCTAGCCGGGTTGGACGAGACCAACAATAATGCCGAGGCGCGCGCGATCGTCGTCCATTCGGCCCGTTACGTCAGCGACGAGATCGCGCGCGGAGCGGGCGTACTGGGGCGTAGCGAGGGGTGTTTCGCCGTCGCGGAAAGCGATCTCACGGCCGTGCTATCACGGATGGGACCGGGCCGTCTCCTGATCGCAGGCCGGTTCGGCGGCCTCTATTAGTCTTCGCCTGGACGCGGCGGGCAGCCGCTAGGGCCAAGCAGCAACGAGAGCGCCGCGCGAAGCTTTTCGTCGTCGGAGACGCGACGAAAATCCGGATGTGGCGCGCCTTCGCGCACCAGGTCCCTGCCGCGCCGGTAGCCGCGACGGTATAGCACCGGATCCGCCGCTCCCTGGAAGGGGAAGGCGAACAGATCGCTGCCGCAATCGCCATAGTCGAGATAGAAGCGGTGCCGCCCCGCTTTGGGGATGATCCGATCGAACGCGTGTTCGAACGCCTGTTCGACTCCAGTCACTTCCTCACTGGACAGAATTATCTCCCCGTAAGGGACGAGCGGGCTCGCCCCGGCGAGCCAGGCAGCGTTTCCGAACAGATCGGGCCGGCGACCGACCGCATAAAGTGCCGCCATTCCGCCCATCCCACTGCCAAGGATCGACGTGTCGGCCGGTCCGGGGCGGGTACGCAGCAGCCGGTCGATCGCCGGTTTCAGCTCCTCGGCGAGGTAGCGGAGATAGGCGTCCGACAAAGCCGGGCCGCCGCAGGCTGATTCCACCCGCGACTGGAGCGATTGCGGCAAACCCGGGATGAATTCCGCGGGACTGAACTCGCGAAGGCGGTCGCCGCTGCTCCAGATGCCCACGATGATCGCCGGCTCCGCGGCCTGGCGGCTGACAAGGTCAGCAAGCGTGCGGCCGATCCCGGGGTGGAACGTGCCGCCGTCGGGATCAGCCATGAGTTGGCCGTCATGAAGATAGACGACCGGGAATCCCCAGCTCACCCGGTCATATTCGGCCGGCAGCCAGACCGTGACACGGCGCGGGGCGACGTGCGCCGACGGGATGGGCGGCAGCTCGACGAACCGGCCCGATCCTGGCGCAGCCCGGGCGACCGGGATCGCCGCGCCGATGGCGAAGGCAGCACCGGCGGCGATAAGCGAGCGACGCGAAAGCGTGAGGGACGGACAATTCGGCATGTCCGCAATCGTGTCAGGCGGTCGCCCGGCCGGGCATTCGTATTGTTACGGACGAAACGCCGGGCTCCACCCGTGGCCGCCTTCGGCACTACCTTTCACCATCCGGGCGAATCGGCGCAGCCGGCGGCTGACCTGGCGGCTTGATCCGGGAATCTACGCATCGTGCCGGTGCGCCTCGCCGGGCAGGATAGTGGACATGACCTGGTACACCATTCGTCTCGACCTCGCGCGCAGCCACGACTTTCCCGAGGGCTCGGCGTCGCATTGCTATCTTCTCCGCGCGCCGCTCGACGAGCACGGGACCATCGACGCCGCGGCTGTCCACGCTCATCCCGAATGGGCGACCGTGCTGCGATCCTGGCCGGACGAGGCGGAACGGCATGGCTATCTGATCCACGACACCGGCGCGTGGCGCTTCTCCTACGCGCCGGGCGAGGTCGATGACGAACCGCTCTTCCATCTCGAAACGCACTCGCTCGCTCCCGGCGGATATGTGACGGTCCACGAGCAGGATGGCCAGGAGCTCTGCTTCAAGGTGACGCGTCGCGACGAGATTTCCCTTCCAGCTTGAGGATGATGCGATGACCGGAACGATGCTCGCGGTACTGGACGACGTCGAAAGCGGCGCCGCCACCATCCGTACGATCGCGGCGCGGGCGGAACGCATAGGCGCGCGCCTGCTCGTCTATCTGCTGACTCCTGGCCCGCTTGCCGCGCCGGAGCTTGCACCGTTCGGCGTGCTCTATCTGCCCGATCAGATGCTGCAGGCCGATTCCGAGGAACAAGTCGCGAAATTGCGCTCCGCTCTTACCGGCTTGCCGGTGGATATCGACATTCGTGGCCTGTTCGACGACGTCGCCTGGCTCGCCGGCGATATGCGGAGGGCGCGACCGATCGCCGATCTCGCGATGGTTGGCTCGCACGAGACCTGGGCGATCCCCTATCTGTATCGGCGCGTCACCGAGATGCTGGCGCTGGCGTCGGGTGGGCCGCTCGCCATCCTGCCGCCGGGCCGATCACTGACCACGGTCAAACACGCCGTCCTGGCGTGGAAAGCTTCCACCGAAGCCGTCCGCGCGCTCCACGACCTGGTCAGCCTGCTCGAGCCCGGCGCACGCGTCGATATCCTGAGCTGCGGCGACCGGCCGACGCACGACGACGACGCACGGGGGCATGGAGCGGTCGCCGCCTATCTCGAACATCTGGGCTTCGAGGTTGGATCGGTCTGGCTCGAGCAGCGATACGACGTTGCCGAGCAGCTTCAGACCCATGCGCTCGAAATCGGCGCCGACCTGTTGGCGGCGGGGGCGTTCGCGCACAGCCGCTTGCGCGAGCTGGTGTTCGGCGGCGTCACCGCCGGGCTGATCGGCGAAACGAGGATTCCGGTCCTGTTGTCGCGATAGAGCGATGGCAGACGCCAGCCAATCTCTGCTGTCGCTCGGCTATGCCGGAGCGATCGGCCTGCTGATCGGCCTCGAGCGAGGCTGGACCGAACGCAGCGCGGACGATGGTCACCGCGTGGCGGGTATTCGGACCTTCGGCATCCTCGGGCTGGTCGGCGGCGCCGCTGCGCTAATCACCGGCCCGATCGGCGTCGCGATCGTCCTGTTGAGCGGCATCGTCCTCATCGTCGGCTATTCGCGCCAGACCTTGGCGAGCGACGGACAGAGCGCGACCGGCGCGATCGCCGGACTCCTCGTCCTGGTCCTGGGCGCGCTGGCGGCTTCGGGCGAGCCGGTAACCGCGCTGGCGGGTGCGGCGGTCGCCATGTTCCTCCTGTCGTCGCGGCAGCGGCTTCACAAGCTGGTCAGCGACCTGTCCGCCGACGAGATGCGCGCGGCAGCCGAGTTCGCCATCGTCGCGCTCGTCCTGTTTCCTCTCGCACCCGATCGCGGGATGGGGCCGTTCGACGCGATCAACCCCCACCGCGTGCTGTTCGTCGTGGTCTTGGTGAGCGGCATCTCGTTCGCGGCCTATCTTGCCGGCCACCATATATCGAGCAGCAAGGGTCCGATGCTCACGGCGGCCGCCGGCGCCCTGGTTTCGTCAACCGCCGTCACCGCCGCGCTTGCCCGGCGGATGCGCGACAGCGACGATGATGAAGGCGGCATGCTGACGTCCGCCTTGCTCGTCGCCTCCATCGTCGGGGGCCTGCGCGTCCTTGTGCTGATCGCCTTTCTCGCTCCGATCGCGTTCGCCAACGCCGCCGCCGCGATCCTGCCAGGCCTGGCCGTCCTTGCCACGATAACGGTGTGGGCATGGGATGGTAAGGCGCTCTCCACGAAGGAGTGGAAGCCCGTCGGCAACCCGCTCGAACTGCGCGCCGCCATCGCCTTTGCGACGATCGCCATGGTGGCGTCGCTGGGTGCGCGGCTGGCCACTTCCGCTTTGGGATCTTCCGGCCCGCTGGTCGTGTTCACCGCAACCGGCCTGGCGGATGTCGACGCGGCTGTTCTCGCCTTCTCCTCGTTGCCTGCAGCGGATCAGATGATGCTCGCAGGTCCCGCGCTGGCGGTGCCGGTGGCGGCAAACATGCTGCTGAAGGCGGGCATCACCGCGATAGCATCGCGCAACAGGATGGGTGCGAAGGCCGCCCTGCCACTTGCCGGTTGTGCGGTATTGATCATCTTCGCGGCGGCGGTGATCTGGTTCCGCGCCTGACGCGGCCGGATGCCCGAGGCAGCGTCAGCCCCCGCCCGTTCCCAGGATGAACATGTCGTCCAGCCACCGCCCGCGCTTGGCCGCATTCTGTTCGACCGCGCCGTACAGGATGTGATGCACCGGCCTGATGCCGACGAACCTCAGGATGTTGCGCTCGAGGCTCTTCACGCTGTGCGAGCGGAACCACAGGGCGTAGAATGCCGCGGGCATCCCCATCGTCACGACCACCGTGGCCGATTTGCCGCGCAGCAGACCGCCGCCCAGCGACGCTTGATCGTTCAGCGCGAATCCCGGTCGCATGACCTGCTCGAGGAAGGCCTTGAGCAGCGCCGGCACGTCGCCGAGCCAGAGGGGATAGAAGAAGACGATATGGTCGGCCCAGGCTATCGATGCCTGAGCGTCGGCGATCGCCGGCGCGGGCTGGCCCTTGGCCCATTCCTCCCGCGATCGTAGGATGGGGACCTCCGTTGTCGCGAGATCGATCCGGCGCACCTCATGTTCCCATGAGAGTGCGCCCTCCGCATAGCGATCGGCAAGCGCATGGATCAGCCTCGCCCGATCGGGATCGGGATGGCCGTCGATCACCAGGATGCGCCGCCTCACTCAGCCGGCTCCATCTCCGTCGCTGCGGGCTGCCGCAGCGTGCGGCGCAATACTACTTCCGATCCAAGGTCGGTGCCCGGTACCGGCACGAAGCCCGCTTCACGTTCGAGCGCCAGTGCGGCCCGGTTCTCGCAACTCTCGACCGACTCGATCGCGCCGATACCCTCGGCCTCGGCGTAGCGGACGACATGCTCGACCAGGGTCCAGCTAACGCCCTTATCCTTGAAATCGCTGCGCACCGAAACCGCCAGTTCGGCGCGTTCGCGATCTGGATCGCACGCCAGCAATGCCGACGCGATCACCGTGCCGTCGGGTGCGAACGCTAGGAAATGCATCGTCCGCCAGTAATCGATCTGGGTCATCGCCACGAGCCGGTCGCGGCCGACGTCGCGCAGACCGGTCAGGAAGCGAAACCGCAAATCGTCGCTCGTGACATGGTGGAAGAGATCCGCCAGCGCGTCCTCGTCGTCGGGCAGGACGGGCCGCACGTGCATCGTCACGCCGCCGCGCGTCGTCAAATCGGCCGTCCATTCCATCGGCGCCGGCCGGATCACGAGCCGAGAGCGCGCCTCGTCAAGCGACAGTCCGATCCGGGCATCGAGCGCGATCGCGCCGTGCTCGTCGACGAGCAACGGATTGATGTCGAGCTCGGCGATTTCGGGCATATCGATGACCAGCGCCGACACCGCATTGAGCGCGCGCACCACGGCGTCGATGTCGCCTGCGGGTACGTCGCGATAGGCGCCAAGCAGCGTCGCCACGCGCGTTCCGGAGATCATTTCGCCCGCCAGCACATTGTCGAGCGGCGGCAGTCCGAAGGCGACGTCGCGTGTCACCTGGACTGTCTTGCCACCGGCACCGAAGGCGATCACCGGACCAAAGGTCGGATCGCGCGCGACGCCGATCAGCAATTCGCGGCCCGAGGGAGAATTGACCATCGACTCGATCTCGAACCCGGTGATCGACGCTTTGGGATACTCGTGTCCCAACCTGGCCGCCATCTCTGCCGCAACGCGCTGCGCGTCTTCCACGGTCGCGACGTCGAGCGCGACACCACCGACATCGGACTTATGCGGCAATTGCGGCGAGACCACCTTCACCGCATAGGGCGGCGGCAGATCGGCACAGACCCGCGCTATGGCATCGCTATCGCGGGCAAGCATTCCTCGTACCACCGGAATGCCATAGGCGCCGATCACCGCTTTCGCCTCGGTTGCCGAGAGTTGCTGTCGGCCCGCATTGCGGGCGCCGACGATGATGGCGCGCGCGCGGGCGCTATCGCTGGCGGGGACGAGCTGGTGCGCAGGCGCGCGCATCAGCGCCTCACGGGCGGCGCTCGCCTTGGCGAGGTAACCGAACGCACGGACCGCATCGTCCAGATTGTCGAAGACGGGAATGCCGGCGGCGTCGAACAGCGTCCTCGCCGCTTCCGCGTTACGCGGCCCCATCCAGCAAGCGATCAGCGGCTTGCGCCCCCCTGCGTCGGCGCGTGCCGCGATCACGCCCCTGGCGATCTCCTCGCCCGTCGCGACTGCGGTCGGGCAATGGATGACCAGCGCAGCATCGACCGCCGAATCGGCGAGGACGGCGCGCGTCGCGACCGAGAAACGCTCGGCGCGCGCGTCGCCGACGACATCCACGGGATTGGCACGCGACCATCCTGCCGGCAGGTCGGGATCGAGCGCGTCGATCGTTGCCGCCGACAGGGTCGCGAGGCGCGCGCCGGCACCAGGCAAGGCATCGGCTGCGAGTACCCCTGCCCCGCCGCCGTTCGATATGATCGCCAGCCGGTCACCATAAGGCGGGCGGTAGCGCGACAGGATCTGCGCCGCGTCGAACAATTCGCCCAAGATATCGACCAGGATGATGCCTGCGCGGCGGAAGGCAGCGGCGTAGACGTCGTACGATCCGGTCAGCGCCCCGGTATGCGAGAACGCCGCCTTGCCGGCACCTTCTGTGCGCCCGGCCTTGATCGCGATCACCGGTTTGATGCGAGACGCGGCGCGCGCCGCCGACATGAACTTGGCCGGGTTGGTCACCTGCTCGACATAGAGCAGGATCGCCTCGGTATGCGGATCGCCGGCGTAGAAGTCGATCAGGTCGCCGAGATCGACATCGGCCATGTCGCCCAACGACACCACGCCCGAAAAGCCGACATGCCGGTCGGCCGCCCAATCGAGCATCGCAGTGACGAGCGCGCCGCTTTGCGACAGGAAAGCGAGCCGTCCGGCGGCCGCATTGCGCGGCGCGAATGAGGCATTGAGCCCGGCATGCGGCAGCAGCAATCCCAGGCAATTGGGCCCGATCAGGCGGACGTCGTGGGGCCGCGCGGCATCGAGCATCGCCTGACGCGCGGCGGCGTCATGCGGGACCGTCGAAATCACGGCCACGACCTTCGTACCGATCGCTCCCAGCTGATCGATGATCGCGGGAATGGTCGCGGCAGGCGTGACGACAACCGCCAGGTCGGGCTTGCGCGGCAGGTCGGCGATCGACTCCACCCACCAGACGTCATCCAGTTCGACCTTGTCGGGATTTACCGCGAACACCGTCCCCGCGAAGCCGCCGTCGATGATATTCTCCAGCACGCGCGTGCCGAGCGATCCGGCCTTGCTCGATCCGCCGATGATGGCGATCGATTGCGGGTGGTTGAGCGCGTCGAGATGTCGGATCGTCATGATGCCTGTTCCGCCTGAAGCCAGTGTGTCGGGCGGACTGTGCCGGGCGGGCCGATCGATCTCCATCCGTATTGCCCCGGATGCGACCGGTCCGTCGCGCTCGTCGACGGTCGCTGTCCGGACCTCGCGTACGCCGACGCGGAGCCATGCGTAGGTGGCGCCACCGCCGAGAACGTCCGGCAGGATCGACCAGATATAGGGCGCCTCAGGCGCTCAAATTTGGAACCGCGCCGTCGCCACAGCGTAGCGGATTGTATGCAGCACCACTCGGCACGGCGGCGGCTCGGTCGGTAGCCGTAATCAGCGGAACGCCTGCCCCGAACGCAAGCCGAGCGCGCGGAAGATCATCGCCGCAGGGCAGAATCCGGTGAAGCTCGCCTGCACCATGTTGGCGCCAGCGAAGATCGCCAGCGCGATCCACCAGACGTTGACGGTGAGGCTGAGCACGGCGCCCAGCAGCACCATGCACCCGGCAAAGGCCATCACGGCACGATCGATATTCATGGCAATCCTCCTCAGTCGAAGCGCAGTTTCTTGACCCCGAGCACATGCAGCGCGAGCTTTTCGTAGAAGGGCTCACTCTCTCCCCGGCGGATTTTGCGCAGGAAGTATTTTTCGAACCCGACCTTGGCGAGATGCACCCACTTTCCCTCGGCCGCCCAATTGGTGTTGCGTGGTGGGATCTGCGGCTTGGCGATGAACGCCACGCCGCCGTCGCCGAAATCGGCGAGGCAGATCGCATTCCAGCTCGCCTCGTGGGTCGGCTCCTTGCCGTCGATAATCTCGCCGAGATTCTCGACGGTCGCGGTCACCATGCTTTCGATCATGAAACCGGTCTTGGGCACGCCGACCGGCAGAGGCGTCGGCCCGACCGGCGGAATCGCGATGCACACGCCCAAGGCGAAGATGTTGGGGAAGGCGGGATTGCGCTGATGCTTGTCGATGAGGATGAACCCGCGCGGGTTGCTCAGTCCCTCGATGCCGCGCACCGCCTCGACGCCGCGAAAGGCGGGCAGCAGCATGGCGAAGCCAAACGGTATGTCGTGGGCGCGCTTCGTCTTCCCATCCTCGTCGACTTCTTCGACGTGCATGACCTCGGCATCGACGCCGATCACCTTGGCATTGGTGATCCACTTGATGTGACGATCGCGCATCTCACTTTCGAGCAGACCCTTGGTGTCCCCCACACCGTCGAGCCCGAGATGGCCGATATAAGGTTCGGGGGTGACGAAGGTCATCGGCACCCGGTCGCGCACGCCGCGGCGCTTGAGCTCGGTGTCGAGGATCATCGCGAATTCGTACGCGGGCCCGTAGCATGAGGCGCCTTGCGCCGCCCCGACCACGATCGGCCGCGGGTTCGCGCACAATTCCTCGAAGCGGCGATGCGTCTCGGCGGCATGCTGCGTCTGGCAGATCGACAGCGTGTTTCCTTGCGGCCCGAATCCCGGAATCTCGTCGAATGCCAGATCGGGGCCGGTGGCGATGACCAGATAGTCATAGTCGATCGTCGATCCGTCGCCGAGCTCGAGCCGATTCTCGCCCGGCACGACGCGGGTGGCGCCAGCGGCGGTAAAAGCGATGCCGTGACGCTTCATCACCGGCGGCAGATGCACCCGGATCGCCTCCGGCTCACGCCAGCCGACCGCCACCCAGGGGTTCGACGGCACGAACCAATAATCCTCGGAATTGCCGACCAGCTCGATCTCGGCGCGGTCCCTCAGCTTCGCGCGGAGTTCGTAAGCAGCGATCGTGCCGCCCAGCCCCGCTCCCAGGACAACGATTTTAGGTACCGGCACTTCAGCCTCCTCGTTTATATACATTGCACTTTTCTAATATGCACATTATCTGATATTAGTAAATTCTAATTCAAGAGGTGGTCAATGGTTGATTTCGGCAATCGCGTGCGCGTTCGCGAACTCGATCCGCAGGCGCTGAAGGCGATGCTCGACGCGGACACTGCCATGGTGGTCGACGTGCGCGAGCCCGACGAATTCGCGGCCGGACACATAGCAGGCGCGATGAACCTGCCGCTGTCGGGCTTCGATCCCACGTCGCTACCGTCCGCCGATGGCAAGGTCCTGGTCCTCAATTGCGCGGGCGGCCGACGCTCGGCCACCGCCCTCGGAAAGTGCGCCGCAGCACGCGTGGCGGTCGATACGCATCTTTCCGGAGGGATTGGCGCCTGGAAGGCGGCTAACTTACCGCTCGTGACCGGATCCTGAGAGGACTGACGCGTGACGACCCTGTCTTTTAGAACGGCCTTCGCCGCTGCGGCGCTGGCATCGCTCGCCGCCTGCGGCGGGGGGGATCGCGCCACGCCGGTCGAAACGCGCTCGGCGGCGAGCGGTCCGCGGCTTCGGCTGCAGCCGACGGCCACCACGGACTGGAAGGATGTCGGCGGGGAAATCACGACGACCGACCGCGCCGATGCCCGGGCGCGGATCGCCGGCGTGCTGGAGACGCTGCTCGTCCGCAAGGGAGACATGGTGACGAAAGGCCAGCCGCTCGGCCGGGTTGTCGACAACCAGCTCGGCTACCAGGCCGCCGCTTATGGTGCGCAAGCGGCTGCGGCCGAGGCGCAATTGCGGCAGGCTCAGGCCGATCTTCAACGCGTCGAATATCTGTATCAGCGCGGCGTCTATGCCAAGGCGCGGCTCGACCAATCGCAGGCCGCGGTCGGGACGGCCTCTGCGCAGGTTCGCGCCGCACGCTCGCAACAGTCGGCCGTGGGCGCCGTCGCCGGTCAGGGCCTTGTCCTGGCGCCATCGAGTGGCCGGGTATTGGTGGCCGACGTCCCCGCGGGGTCGGCGGTTACTCCCGGCACGTCGATCGCCACCGTCACATCCGGCCCGCTCGTCGTTCGGCTCGACCTGCCGGAGTCGCTCGGCGGCCACGTCTACTCGGGGACATTGGTGACGGTCTCCGGAGTGGCGGAAGGGCATGACCTGAGCGGCACGGTCAGCAAGGTTTATCCCGCGATCGAGGCCGGTCAGATTCGCGTCGACGTCGCGGTGCCCGGGCTCGACGGCTCGCTGATCGGGCGCCGCGTCACCGCGCATGTCGGCATCGGAGAGCGTCAAGCCATTCTCGTCCCGGCGGCCTTCGTCATCACGCGCTTCGGAATCGACTATGTCATGATCGTCGCGCCCGACGGGCAACAGTCGACCGTGCCTGTCCAGACGAGGCCGGCGGAGGGCGGCAGGGTCGAGATCCTGTCGGGCGCAGGCGCCGGCGATACGCTGGTCGGTCCGGGGCGCTGACGGTGGCGCTGGGCATTTCCGGGCGGATCACGCGGGCGACGATCAACTCGCCGCTCACGCCGCTCTTCCTGCTGACAGCGATTCTGGTCGGGCTGATCGCGACGATGACGATCGCTCGGGAGGAAGAACCCCAGATCAGCGTGCCGATGGTCGATATCCAGGTCGCGGCGCCAGGCCTGTCGGCAGGTGATGCCGTCGAGCTGGTGGCCAAGCCGCTCGAGACGATCGTCAAGAGCGTCAATGGAGTCGAGCACGTCTACACCCAGGCCGAGAATAACGGCGTGCTGGTGACCGCACGCTTCCTGGTCGGCTCCAATCCCGAAGATGCCGCAATCCGCATCAACGAACGGCTCAACGCCAATATCGACCGTATTCCGGTCGGGATACCGGCGCCCAAGGTCACGGTGCGCGGGATCAATGACGTGCCCATTGTCGTCCTGACTCTGACGCCGAAGGCGAATGCACCGGGCCGATGGACCGACCAGTCGCTTCGCGATCTGGCCGGCCGGCTGCAGACCGAGGTGGCCAAGGTCGATGATGTCGGCCTGTCCTTCATTATCGGCGGCCAGCAGCAGCGGATTCGCGTCGTGCCCGATCCGGCCAGGCTCGCGGCGCGACGAGTCACGCTGGGTGCGGTGATCGAGGCCGCGACCCAGGCGAACCGCGCCTTCCCCGCGGGATCGGTCCGCGAGCGTGGCGGAGCGGCCGACGTCGTGGCGGGGCGTATGCTGACGAGCGCGGCGGATGTCGGCCTGCTGACCGTGCGGTCGGTCAGCGGCGAGGCGATCTATCTGCGCGACGTCGCGACGGTGACCGAAAGCCCGGGCCAGGACCAGGCACGGTCCTGGCGCTGGGCGAGGCAGGGCGGCGCATGGTCGAAGGCACCCGCGGTCAGTCTGGCGATCGCCAAGCGTCCGGGCGCCAATGCCGTGACTGTGTCGGACGCCATCGTGCGCCGCGTCGGCTCGCTGAGCGGCAGCCTGATCCCCGACAGCGTGACCGTCTCCGTGACTCGAAATTACGGGGAAACGGCCAACGACAAAGCGAACGAGTTGCTGTTCCATCTCGGCCTCGCGACCGTGTCGATCGTTCTGTTGATCGGGTTCGCGATCGGGTGGCGCGAAGCCGGGGTGACCGCGATCGTCATCCCGACGACGATCCTGCTGACGATGTTCGCCTCCAAGATCATGGGCTTCACGATCAACCGGGTGAGCCTGTTCGCCCTGATCTTCTCGATCGGCATCCTGGTCGACGACGCGATCGTGATGATCGAGAATATCGCCCGTCACTGGGCGATGGACGACGATCGCAACCGTGTCGACGCCGCGATCGGCGCGGTCGCCGAGGTCGGCAACCCGACCATCGTCGCCACCACCACCGTCGTCGCCGCGCTGCTGCCGATGCTGTTCGTCTCCGGGCTGATGGGGCCGTACATGGCACCGATCCCGGTCAACGCGTCCGCGGCGATGATCTTTTCGTTCTTCGTAGCGGTGATCATCGCGCCGTGGCTGATGATCCGCTTCGCGCGCAAGTCGCTTGGCGGCCAGGGCCACCAGGATGCCCATGGCGGCAAGCTCGGCAAGCTCTATGCGCGGGTTGCCTCCCGCGTGATCGCGACACGGCGGTCGGCCAGCACGTTCCTGATCGCGGTCGGCGTGGCGACGCTCGTCGCCTGCTCGATGTTCTATTTCAAGGCGGTCACCGTGAAGTTGCTGCCGTTCGATAACAAATCGGAGGTCCAACTCGTCGTCGACATGCCCGAGGGCACGAGCCTGGAGAACACCGCGCGCATGATCGACCAGGCGGCGGCGGTCGCCCGCGCCGTGCCCGAAGTCACCTCGATGGAAGCCTATGTCGGCACATCGGCGCCGTTCAATTTCAACGGGCTCGTGCGGCACTATTTTCTGCGCAACCGTCCGGAAATGGGTGACCTGATGGTGACGCTCCAGCCCAAGGGCGACCGGTCTCGGTCGAGCCATGCAATCGCGGTCGATCTGCGCAATCGGCTGAAGTCGATCGCCCTTCCCGCCGACGGTTCGATCAAGGTGGTCGAGACACCGCCGGGGCCGCCAGTGCTCGCGACGCTGCTCGCCGAAATATACGGGCCCGACGAAGCCAATCGCCGGGCCACGGCGGCGACGGTCGAACGGCTGTTCAAGGGCATTCCTTACATCGTCGATGTCGACAACAGCTTCGGCACGCCCCGCCCGCAACTCCGCCTGGTCCCCGATCGCGCCAAGCTCGATTATTACGGGCTGTCGGAACGCCAGGTCTTCGACAGCATCGCCGCGCTGCTCGGCGATCAGGTCGTCGGCTATGCGCCGCGCGGCAACCAGCGCGACCCGCTTCCGATTGAGGTGTCGCTCGACCAGGCGCAGCGCAATTGGTCGTCGACCCTGGCGGCGACTCCGATCGCTGCCACGCAAGGACCGAATGGGCCGGTGCCGGTGCCGCTCGGCGAGGTCGTCACCGCGTCGATGACCACGGGCGACACACAATTGTTTCGGCGCGACGGCCGGGCCGCCGACATGGTGACCGCCGAGCTCGCCGGCCGCTACGAAGCGCCGATCTACGGCATGCTGGCGGTCGACGACGCAATCGAGCATTTCGACTGGAAGCGCGCCGGGCTGGCCAAGCCCGAGATACGCCTGAACGGACAGCCGGAGGACGAAACCAGGCCGGCTTTGCTCTGGGACGGCGAGTGGGAAATCACCTGGGTGACGTTCCGCGACATGGGGGCGGCGTTCATGGTGGCGTTGCTCGGCATTTACGTACTGGTGGTCGGGCAATTCCGCAGCTTCAAGTTGCCGCTGGTGATCCTGACCCCGATCCCGCTGACGCTGGTCGGCATCGTCGCAGGGCACATGATGTTCGGCGCGCCCTTCACCGCCACGTCGATGATCGGCTTCATTGCCCTCGCCGGGATCATCGTGCGCAACTCGATCCTGCTGGTCGATTTCGTGCGCCACGCGCGGCGCGCGGACAAATCGCTGCGCGACACCTTGCTCGAAGCCGGCATGATCCGCTTCAAGCCGATCGTGTTGACCGCAGCGGCGGCGATGATCGGCGCCGCGGTGATCCTGACCGATCCGATCTTCCAGGGCCTGGCGATCTCCTTGCTGTTCGGGCTCGCCTCGTCGACCCTGCTGACCGTCCTTGTCATCCCGGCAATCTACATCGTCTTGCGCGAGGACGACCGACCGCTCACCTTGGCGGCATGAAACACACCGATCCGATCGACGAATTGCGCGCGAATGCCGACCGCATGGCGGCCGTCCTGCGCCTGCTCGCCAATCGCGAGCGGCTGATCATGCTGTGCCGCCTGTCCGCGGGCGAGGCATCGGTCAACGAATTGGTGGATTTGACGGGCCTCGCCCAGTCGGCCGTATCGCAGCACCTCGGCGTGTTGCGCGAAGGCGGTGCTGTCGCAGTCCGGGCGGACGCCCAGACTCGCTATTATCGTATCGCCGACGACATGGTCCGGTCGATCTTCAACGCACTATGCGAAGCTTGTGGTGAGCAATCCTCCACCGGCCCGCACAACACCGCCGCTTAAATACCCAGCCCGATGGCGCCGGCCATCACCCTGGCCAAAAGATCGTCGGAGCGTATCCGGGCATCGTCCGGTGGGTCCGTAAATCCACCAATAGCGTGCCGCCCGCGACCCCGGCTAGCCCTGGTCCATGCAAAGCGGAGGCACGCCATGAAGACCCTGTTGGTTCTTGCCCATGACGATCCCGGACAGGAAGCCCGGATCCAACTCGCGGTGGATCTCGCGCGACGGCTCGACGCACACCTGACCCTTCTGGACGTAGTGATTCTACCGCCCCCCTATGTCGACGACTCGGTGGGTAGCGCGATCAGCGCCACGATCGTCGAAAGCGAAATCGAGCAGGAAGCAGCCAATCGCACCAAGCTCGAGGCGCGGCTCGTTCACGAAGACGTTTCGTGGGACTGGCAGGAACGCACCGGCGATCTGGTGGGCAGTTTGTGCGGCGCCGCGCAGTTCGCCGACCTGGTCATCGTCGACCGGCAGCTCGAGGATCCGATAACGCCGATGCGCAGCGCCATTGGCGGCGTGATCACGGGAGCAGGCAAGCCGATCCTGGCGGTACCGCAGGACGTGCGGAAATTCGACGATCGTTGTGCGGTCGTCGGGTGGGATGGGTCGGCCGCCGCGACCGCCGCGCTCCGGAACGCGATCCCGCTCCTCAAACTCATGGAGCGGGTATTCCTCGTCGAGGTCGCGACCGACAGAGCCGATGGCTGGGCGGAGGACGCGGCGCGTTATCTGTCGCGTCATGGCATTCATGCGCGCGTCGAGCGCGTCCCGCAATTGGCCTTGGGCATCGCGCATACCTTGATCGCCGAGGCCGGCCGCCATGGCGCGGGACTGATCGTCGCCGGCGGCTACGGCCATTCCAGGCTGCGCGAGGCGGTGTTCGGCGGGGTGACGCGCGAACTGCTCAGGCATTCGCCCTGTCCCTTGCTGCTATCGCACTGAACCGATCCCCTGCACCGGGGCACCGCTGGACCCTCTGATCACGAGGGAATGTTCGGCATAAATCGTGGAAACGGCTGGAGACGATCGTGCCTGGGGATCGCCGAACATCGCTATCAGCGATTCGACGGCAATCGCCGTCATGTCGACGATCGGCTGCCGGATGGTCGTCAGGGCCGGCCAGATCTTGCGCGAAATCGGACTGTCGTCGAAGCCCACGATGGAAAGTTGGTCGGGTACGCGGATATCGCGACGATGGGCGACGGAGACGACCGCGGCCGCCATGTCGTCGTTGCTCGCGAAAATCGCGGTGGGCGGATCGCGCAATGACAGCAATTGTTCCGTTGCCGCCAGGCCCGAATCGAAGGTGAGATCCCCATCGACGACCAGGTCGGGATCGAAGCCAATGCCATGCTCGGTCAAAGCGAGACGATAGCCCTCGAACCGCGTCCGGCTGATGACGTGATTTTGCGCGCCGCGCACGAAGCCGATGCGGCGATGGCCGAGGCCGATCAGGTAGCGGGTCATGTCGCGCGCGGCGGCGACGTCGTCGACGCGGACCGAGGCCATGTCGGGCAGTTCGTCGCCGGAGCAGAGCGCGATGACCGGCACTTTCAGTCGCTCGACCAGGCCCGTACCGCTGATCGCCTCGCAATGCGGGGCCGGCAAGATGAGCGCGTTCGCGCCACCCGCGACCATGTCGAACAGGATATCGGCGAGCGAGCGCGCCTCTTCGAACCGACGGATCAGCAATTGCGCCCCGAAGCGCGTGGCGGCGTCGAGCGCCCCCACCAGCAAGGCACTGACGAACGCGCTCTCGGCACTGTGATACAATAAGCCGATGCGGGTAATCGTTGCGCTCGCCAGCGCGCGGGCGGCGACATTCGGCTTGTAATCAAGCTCCTCGATCGCCCGTAACACCGCTTCGCGCGTTGCCGGCCGAACGGTGCGCCCGTTGATCACGTTGGACACGGACATCGGCGATACGCCGGCACGCGCAGCAACAGCGTGCATCGTCACCGCGTTGCTCGATTTCCGCGATTTGTCCTTGTCGCCCACATCCGCATCCTCTCAGAAACCAACTTGTTGCGCTACACAAAGTTGTTGACTCGCCCCGAACCCCAGATCATGTAGCGCTACATCTGACGCAGATCAGAGCCGAGGGGATAGCCGGCACCAAGGTTCGAGCATCCCGATTTGGGCCGTCACGCATGTGCGGCTTCGGAAAAAAGGAGGATGCGCACCATGGCCGATCTTCGTAACTTCTATCGCCTCTCCAGCGCGGCGGGCGCGCTCGCCATTTCCCTGGCCCTCGGCGCCTTTCCCGCGCATGCGCAGTCCGCGCCGACGCCAGCGCCAACGAGTCCGGCGGCGCCGAGCGACGACCAGGCGTCCGCGCAGGATACGTCGAACGACATCATCGTCACTGCCCAGAAGCGGAGCGAGCGACTGCAGGACGTGCCGCTCGCCGTGACCGCCGTCAGCGGGGAAACGCTGGCCAGCCGTCAGATCAACGACACCACCGCGCTGACGCGGGCAGTCCCTTCGCTCACCTTCCAGCAGGGCAACCATCCCGCGAACACCACTTTTCGTATCCGCGGTGTCGGCACCGCCTTGTTCGGCCAGGGGGTCGAATCGTCGGTCGCCGTGGTCGTCGACGGCGTTCCGATGGTGCGCGCCGCCCAGTCGCTGTCGGACATCGCCGACGTCGACCGGATCGAAGTGCTGCGCGGACCGCAAGGCACGCTCTTCGGGAAGAATGCGAGCGCCGGCGTGCTCAGCATCGTGACCGCCCGCCCCACGTCCACTTTCGAAGCGAAGGGCGACGTGACGATCGCCGAAGACAATGAATACCGCGTCAAGGGCACGCTGTCGGGCCCGATCTCGGACACGCTGCGCGTGCGCGTCGGCGGCTTTTACAACAATGTGCAGGGCCCCGCGTACAACGTCACGCTGAAGCGCCACGTCAACGGCCAGGAAAGTTGGGGCCTGCGCGGCAAGATCGAGTGGGAGGCGGCGCCCAATCTGACCTTCCTGCTCGGCGCCGATTATCGCGAGACCTATTCGAGCTGTTGCACCTATTCGTCGATCAGCGTGGTCAACCCCGTGATCGCCCGCCTCGAAGCCCCCGTAGTGGCGTCCCCGACCAACCGCCTGGTATCGGAAGATACCCTCAACAAGGCCAACAGCCGCCAGACGACGATCTCGCTGCAGGGTGACTGGGATCTCGGCGCGGCCACGATCACCTCGATCACCGCCTATCAGAAATATCATCTGCTGGTGAACCAGCCGGTCGACCGCATCGACTCGAACCCGGTGCTCTATGTCGGCCCATCCGCTTACGCGTCGTGGAATTTCAACCAGGGCATCGTCGATCTGAACCAGATCTCGCAGGAGCTTCGCATCGCGTCCAACGGCAATCGCGACTTCACCTATGTGGTCGGCGCCTTTTACAGCCATGGCGAGGTGAAACGGCCTTACGCGCGCCGCCGCGCGGTCTGCTCGAGCGGCACGATTGGCCAGCCTTGCGCGGCGCCGACCTATCAATCCTCGTCGAGCTTCGCAGACCTCAAGACCGACAATATCGCGGCATTCGGCCAGGCCGAGTACCGGATCGTCGGCGGCCTCAAGCTGATCGGCGGGCTGCGCGTCCAATATGAAACGGGCACCAATTACGGCACGCAGCTTGGCGTGACCAACGCCGGCGACACGTTGCTGCCGGGCGTGGCCGCCGTCTCGACGGGAACCCTCCGGGACAGTGACACCGCGGTGACCGGCAAGGCCGGCCTGCAATATGAATTCAGCCGCAACCTGCAGACCTATGCGACCTATACCAGGGGGTACAAAGGCATCGGCTACAATATGGAGGCCGGCACCGACTTCGCCCATCAGACCGACCTCAAGCCCGAACACGTCAATGCCTATGAGGTCGGCCTCAAGGGCCGGACCGGAGACGGGCTGCTCAGCTTCGCGCTCGCCGTCTATCGCGCGGATTATACGAACCTGCAGGTGCAGGCCAACCGCGGCGACCCCATCACTGGTGTCGTTTCCTTCATCTCGACCAATGCCGGCAAATCGCGCAGCCAGGGCGTCGAGCTGGAAGCCACGCTGCATCCCCTGGCGAAACTCGATATCCAGGCATCGCTGGCGTATACGGACTCGACGGTCAGCATCGATGGCCTCAACTGCCCGCTCCAGTTCCAGGCCGCCGCGCCGACCCTCACGGGGAACTTCCCCGTCAACAGCTGTTATCGCGCCAGCACCACGGTGAACGGCGTGACGACCGTCTCGGGCCCGCGCCAGGATTTGCGCAACGCGCCCTTGCCTGCCTCGCCCAAATGGCGTTTCACGGTGGCGCCGCGCTACGATTTCGATGTCGGAAGCAGCTTTGGCGGCTTCGCCCAGGTGGCGGTAAGCTATCAGAGCAAGCAAGGCTTCGCCATCGAGCAGGATCCGCTGCTGATCCAGAAGGCCTATACGATCGTCGACCTCAGCGTCGGAGCTTATACCAGCGACCGCCGCTTCAGCCTGACCTTGTTCGCCAAGAACCTGTTCGATCAGAATTATTATTCGACGATCTCGCACAACTCGCTGCTCGCCACGACGACGAATTCGAAGGACATCGTCGCGACCTTCAACAAGGATGCCGACCGCTATGTGGGGGCGACCTTCGCGGTGCATTTCTGATGGTATGATCCGCGGGATTTTTTGAGGGAACCAAGAGATGGATCGTCGTCAGCTTCTCGGGTCGGCCGCGGCATTGCTAGCCAGCCAGGCCTTATCCGGCCCGCTGGGCGCGCGCGGTTCCAAACGCCCGCCCAACTTCATCGTCATTCTGTGCGATGACCTCGGCTATGGCGATATCGAGCCGACGGGCGGACGCCGTATCCCCACCCCCAACCTCAACCGGTTGGCCGCGCAAGGCCTCACCTTCACCGATTATTATTCGCCCGCCAATGTGTGCACGCCGTCACGTGCCGGGTTGCTGACCGGACGCTATCCGGTCCGCACCGGCCTTGGCTATCAGGTCATCATGCAGAACGACACGCGCGTTTTGCCTCAATCCGAGGTGACGATCGCGCAAGCGCTCAAGCCCGCCGGCTATGTCTCCGGGCTGTTCGGCAAATGGCATCTCGGCCATACCGGCGACCATTGGACTCCGATCGCGCACGGCTTCGATTACTTCTTTGGCATTCCATACAGCCACGACATGGCGCCGCTGCCGCTCTACACGATCGACGGCGACGGGCCGGTGCGGGAAGAGAAGCCCGATCTGACCCAATTGCAGCAACGCTTCTACGCCGAAGCCGAGCGCTTCATTGAGCGGAACGCGTCCCGCCCCTTCTTTGTCGAACTGGCGTTGAGCGCGCCGCATTTGCCGGAATATCCCAACAAGGCCTTTCGAGGACGCGCCGCGGTCGGCTCCTATGGCGATGTCGTCGCGGAGATAGACGATATTGTCGGCCGGCTGCTCGCCAAGCTCAAGGCGAGCAAGCTCGATCGCGACACGGTGATCCTGTTCACGTCGGACAACGGTCCCTGGTTCGAAGGCTCGGCAGGCGGTCTGCGCCAGCGCAAGGGCGGCGGCGGCTATGATGGCGGCTATCGCGTCCCGCTGATCGCCTGGGCGCCGGGACTGATTCCCGCGGGTCGCCGTACCGATGCCATCGCCATGGGAATCGATTTCCTGCCCACGTTATGCAGGCTCGCCGGCGCATCGTTGCCGCAGGTCGAGCTCGACGGCCGCGACCTCACGCCGGTTCTCGACGGATCGGCGGCGCGGACGCCGCACGACGCATTGCTGTTGTTCAACAACGAGGATCTCGTCGGCATCCGGACGCAGCGGTGGAAATATGTGGCGTTCGATTATTATCGCGGCCACCTCATCTCGACCGACGCAAAATATCCCCAGCTCTACGATATCGCCGCCGATTCCAGCGAAAGCTACAGCGTCGCCGATCGCTATCCCGAGGTGCTTGCCGACATGCGTGCGCGCTTCGCCGCCGCCCGCACGCGCTTCGCCGGATTCAAGAAGGGCGTTCCGGCGGTTTTCCGCGACTTCACGCCGCCCGGCCTGGTCAAACCCGATTGATGAGCAAGGAGTCGACCAGCGCGGACGTCTGGCCACCCGCGCGCACCGCCTGGTTCGTCGCGATCGTGCTGATGCTGGCGAACACGCTGGCGTTCGTCGACCGCCAGGCGCTCGCGCTTCTCGTGCAGCCGATCAAGCAGGATCTGCAGGCCTCCGATACGGCGATGAGCCTGCTTTATGGATTGAGCTTCACGCTCTTCTATGTCGGCGTCGGCATTCCGGTCGCGCGGCTGGCGGATCGCTCCAATCGGCGCAACATCATCGCGGCATCGATCTTCGTGTGGAGCCTGGCGACCGCGGCGTGCGGGCTGGTGCGATCGTTCGGCGCCTTGTTCGTGGCGCGTATCGGCGTCGGCGCGGGCGAGGCCGGATTCAGCCCGTCCGCTTATTCGCTGCTGTCCGACTATTTTCCGCGCGAACGGCTCGCCTCGGCGATGGGCGTCTATCAGATGGGTGTTTATCTCGGCGGTGCGCTGGCATTGCTCATCGGCGGCCTGGTCGCCGGCGTGCTCCCGCCGGAAAGCTCGTTCACGCTGCCGGTGATCGGCGCGGTAAAGGGGTGGCACGTCGTCTTCCTCGCGCTGGGCGTGCCGGGCTTGCTCCTGTCGCTGCTGGTGCTGGCGATCCGGGAGCCCGCGCGCCACGGGCTGGCGTCGGATTCCGGCTCGGTGCCGCTCTCGGCGCTGTTCAGCCATGTCCTGTCGCGCAAGGCGGCCTATTTCGGAATCTGCCTGGGCTTTGCGATGATGATCCTGGTCGGCAACGGCACGGGCGCGTGGATCCCCGCCTTTTTCGGGCGAAAGTTCGGTTGGACGATCGCGGAAATCGGGGCGCGCTACGGATTGATCGTCTTCTTCTGCGGGACGACCGGCGCCTTGGCCGGCGGCTTCTGCGCCAGCTGGCTGCATCGCCTCGGCTTCTCGCGGGGTAATTTGTTGGTGGCGTTGACCGGATTCGTCGCGCTGGTGCCGCTCACGATCGGGTTTCCGCTGGTCGCGGCACCGGGACTGGCCCTGGCGATGATCGGCGCGATGAACTTCTTCGCGGGTTTCAACCTCGGCGGCGGCCTTGCCGCGCTCCAGGACCTCACGCCCAATCGCATGCGCGCGCTCGTTTCCGCTGGCTACATGCTGCTGGTCAACCTCGTCGGCGGAGTCCTCGGGCCGATGGTGGTGGCGCTCATCACCGATTACGGTTTCCACGATCCGCAGCGCCTGCCGGAAGCCATCGCCATCACCTGCGCCGTCTTCTCACCGCTCGCAGTGGCCTTTCTCCTGCTCGGCATGCACGGGCTCAAGGCCACGCAATCGGCCGAGGGCACCAAATGACCCCCGAGTTCCTGGACGAGCCATCCGTGACTGACCAAAGCGCGGCAATGCCGGATCCGCTCGCGCTTCTTCCGGCGGACCGGCAATGGGTGGAACGCACCCGCGACGGTCTGAACGCCGAAGCCCGTATCGCGCAGCTTTTCATCTTGTCGAGCCGCGAAGACACGGCCGAGGAGACCGCGGCGCTCACCGCGTTCGCTCCGGGCGGCATCCACCGCTTTCCCGCCGGCGATCTCGCGGCAACCTGGCGCGCGACACGGGATGCGCTGGACCGCGCAGAGGTTCCGTTGATCCTGTCGGGCGATATCGAAGGCGGCACGACCAGCTATCCCTTCGTCACGCCCGTCCCCAACCAGATGGGGATCGCGGCCTGCGACGATCTGTCGCTGTCCGAAGAGATCGCCGCGATCGTCGCGAGCGAAAGCCGCGCGCTGGGCTATAATTGGTCGTTCACGCCCGTCGTCGACATCAATCGCGCTTTCCGCAACGCCGTGGTGGGGACGCGGTCCTACGGCGCGGACACGGACACGATCATCGCCCAGGCGCGTGCCTATGTCCGGGTGTTGCAGGCGCATGGCATCGCCGCGACCGCCAAGCACTGGCCGGGCGACGGGATCGACGACCGCGATCAGCATCTGACCACCACCGTCAATCCGCTCGATCTCGCGGAATGGGAAGAAAGCTATGGGCGCATCTATCGTTCGCTGATCGGCGATGGCGTGATGACGGTGATGTCGGCGCATATCGCGCTGCCGGCTTTCGTGCGGTCGCTGGTCCCGGACGCGGGGCGCGAGGCTTTCCGCCCGGCATCGGTCTCGCGCCTGCTCAACCAGACGCTGTTGCGCGATCGGCTGGGGTTTCGCGGGCTCGTCGTGTCGGACGCGACCCCGATGGGCGGGCTCACCAGCTGGATGGACCGTGAAGAGGCGGTTCCGGCGGTCATCGAGAATGGCTGCGACGTGTTCCTGTTCAGCCGCGACCCGCAATCCGACATGGCGCTGATGCTCAAGGGATTACGGGAAGGTCGGTTGAGCGAGGCCCGGCTCGACGAAGCGGTAACGCGGATGCTGACCTTGAAGGCGAAGCTCGGCCTGCACCGCGCGACCGCGGAGGAGCGGCTCCCGCCGCTCGATACGGTGCGCGCGCGGCTGCGGCAGCCGGCCGATCTCGCCACCGCCCGGCGAGCGGCCGGCGAAGGGCTGACGCTGGTCAAGGATATTCAGGCGCTGCTGCCGCTCGACCCGGTGCGCCATCGGCGGGTGACGATGATCGCCGAGCAGGGCTGGAGCTTTGTCTCGGGCGCGCCCGAGCGCAGCTTCGCGCCGTTCACCGAAGAGATGGAACGGCGCGGCTTTGAATTGCGCCTTTACGACCGCGATCATTTTCCGACGCCGGCCGACACCGATCTGCTCGTCTACCTGATCGGCCAGGAAGCGACGCCCAGCCTTGGCCATATCTTCCTCGACATGACCAGATTGCATGGCGGGTCGCGTAAGGCGATGGCCCAGTTCAACCGTGAGGTTCCGACGCTGCTGGTGTCGTTCGGCCAGCCCTATTATCTCTACGACGCGCCCCATTTCTCGACCTATATCAACGCCTATTGTTCGCTGGCCGACAACCAGCGCGAGCTGGTGCGGCGGCTGGTCGGCGAGGCGGGCTTCACCGGACGCAGCCCGGTCGATGCCTTTTGCGGTCAGGAGCAGTTGCGATGGTGACACCGGCATCCGTCACGACAGGTGAAGGCACCGCGTCGACCGCCGGCATGCGCCATCTGGACGGCGGCGTCTTCCTGATGGGATCTGAGCGTTTCTACCCGGAAGAAGCGCCGGTGCGCCCGGTGCGCGTCGATCCCTTCTGGATCGACGAGGCGCCTGTCACCAACCGCCAGTTTGCGCAATTCGTCGCCGCGACAGGTCATCGGACACTGGCGGAGATCGCCCCCGACCCGGCGGATTATCCCGGCATGCCGATCGAGATGGCACAGCCCGGATCGCTGGTGTTCGAGCCGACCGCGGGACCCGTCGACCTGCAGGACTATTCCTTATGGTGGCGGTTCGCCTTCGGCGCGGACTGGCGCCATCCGCTCGGGCCGGGCAGCGCGATCGACGACCTCGCCGATCACCCCGTGGTCCACATCGCTTACGGCGATGCGCAAGCCTATGCCGCCTGGGCGGGCAAAAGCCTGCCGAGCGAGGCGGAATGGGAATATGCCGCGCGCGGCGGCCTGGACGGCGCCGAATTCGCCTGGGGTGACGAACTGGCACCCGAGGGAAGGATGCTCGCCAATTACTGGCAGGGCGCCTTTCCCTTTGCCAACCAGTTGCTCGACGGATGGGAGCGCACCTCGCCGATCGGCACCTACCCGCCCAACGGCTATGGCCTGTTCGACATGATCGGCAATGTCTGGGAGTGGACCGCGGACTGGTGGTCGCTCCCGACGATCGAGAAAAAGAAGCGCGGCAATGCCTGTTGCGTACCGGCCAATCCGCGTGGCGGCCGCGAGCGCGACAGCCGTGATCCGGTCACGCCGGACGTGCGGATCGGGCGCAAGGTGCTGAAGGGCGGATCGCATCTTTGTGCCGCCAATTACTGCCAGCGCTATCGCCCGGCAGCACGCCACGCCCAGACGATCGACTCCTCCACCAGCCATATCGGCTTTCGATGCGTGCTTCGCAGAAAGGACAGACCATGACCTTCCGCCGCCGCTTTCGCCTGCGCATCGTCGCGCTGGGGGCCTGCGCCCTGGCTCTCTCCCCGCTGTCCGCCCGAGGCCCCGCAACGGCATCCCCGTCGGGAAAACCCAAGCCGGTACAGCCCGCGCCGGCGAAACCCGAAAATATCATCTTCGTGCTGGTCGACGACCTTCGCTTCGATGCGATGGGTTTCCTCACCCCTGGCCTGCAGACGCCCAATATCGATTATCTGGCCAAGAACGGGGTCTATTTCCCCAATGCCGTCGTCACCTCGTCCCTGTGCTCGCCGAGCCGCGCGACGATCCTCACCGGGCAGACGGCGCGCAATCACGGCGTGATCGACAACAACAATTCGTCGGAAAAGGGCCTGATCTTCTTTCCCGCCTATCTGCAGCAGGCCGGGTACCAGACGGGCTTCTTTGGCAAGTGGCACATGGGCAACGATACCGACGCGCCACGTCCGGGGTTCGACAAATGGGTCAGCTTCAAGGGGCAGGGAACCTATTTCCCGACCGATCAGCTATCGCCCGCGCAGGTCGCGGCGGGCGAGCGCCAGACGCTGAATGTCGACGGAAAGGTCGTCAAGCGAACGGGATATATCACCGACGAGCTGACCGATTATGCCATGGACTGGCTGGAAAAGGGCCGCGATCCCAGCAAGCCGTTCTTCCTCTATTTGAGCCACAAGGCCGTCCATTCGGATCCAGTGCCGCCGGATCGCTACAAGACGCAATATAGCAATCTCCAGATCAAGCTGCCGGCCAGCATGGCGAACACGCCCGAGAACAATCGCGGCAAGCCGATATGGGTGCGCAACCAGCGCAACAGCTGGCATGGCGCAGACTTCCCCTATCACAGCGATCGCAAACTGGCCGAGCAGGTGCGCGATATCTACCGCACGCTGTCGCCGGTCGATGAGAGCCTGGGTCGGATCATGGCCTATCTCAAGAAGGCGCGGCTCGATCAGAACACGATGATCGTCTTCTATTCGGACAATGGCTTCCTGATCGGCGACCATGGCCTGATCGACAAACGCAACGCCTATGAACCGTCGGTCCGCGTCCCGATGATCGCTTATGCTCCGGGCCTGCTGCCGCGCGGCGCGGTCAACCCCGCTTTGGTGCGCAACCTCGACCTGGCGCCGACGTTCCTCGACGTCGCCCACGTTGCCGAGCCGAAGCAGATGGAGGGCAAGAGCTGGCTCGCGCTGGCCGAAGGCAAAGTGAAAGCGGCCGACTGGAAGCCCGGCGATTTCGTTTACGAATATTATTGGGAATGGACCTTCCCGCAAACGCCGACCACCTTTGCCATCGAGCGCGATCGCCTGAAGTACATCCAGTATCAGGGGGTATGGGATACAGAGGAACTGTACGACCTCTCCAAAGATCCCGACGAGATGAACAACCTCATCGACGATCCCGCCTATTTCGATCGCAAGCTGGTGCTGCGCCATGCTCTGTTCGAGCAACTCGCGAACAGCCGGGGACAGCATGTCGTGCCCTATACCGAGAAGACCAGCAGCGGGTTGGTCAATCGCGACGTGAACGGCACCCGCGCGGCCGATTTCCCGCCGCAATGGTACGTCCAGCCCAATTTGCCGACCAAGATGAACAACCTGTTCCCCGACACGCCGGCCAAGGCCGCGGCGGACAAGGCCGGGCGGCCTTATATCCCGGATCGCACGACCAAGCGGTGAGCGGGACGTTCCTCAAGGCTCTGGGTCAACTCAACGTTGCGCGTCGGCCGCTTTCGTCGCAGCGATCTGCGCCATCGCCGTTCCGGGCGGTGCGACGGCCTCACCGACAATGATCAGCGTCGGGCGATCGTCGGCGATCGTCGCGACCGCGAACGGCAGCAGGTCGAGCCGGGTCTGCAGCCTCGTCTCGCCCGGCAGGCTGATATCGCACGCGACGATAACGGGCGTCGCCGCGGCAAGCCCGGCCGCGATCAGGTTGCGACTGATGTCGGCCGCGGCACCGCGTCCCATGTAGAAGGCGATCGTCGCTTGCGGATCGGCCAGCCGGCGCCAATCGAGGTCGAGCGGGTGACCAGGGGCGGCATGCGCGGTAACGAATTCGACGCGGCGCGCATGACCGCGCAACGACAGCGATAGCCCCGCCGATGCCGCGGCGGCGCTTGCCGCGGTGATGCCGGGGCATATCCGGACGGCGATGCCCTCGGCGGAGAGGGCAGCCATTTCCTCCGCTGATCGGGCGAACAGCGTCGGGTCGCCTCCCTTGAGGCGGACGACGCGCTCGCCGTCGCTGGCCGCTTCGATCAACAGGCGGTTGATCGCTCCCTGGTCGCGCGAATGGCGTCCGGACCTTTTGCCGACCGATACCAGCCTGACATGGTCGGGAATGAGGTCGAGCACGCCGGGTCCGACCAGGGCGTCGTGGAACACCACCGAGGCGCGGCGCAACAGTGCCTCGGCCTTGCGCGTCAGCAAATCGGGGTCTCCGGGACCGGCGCCGACCAGCCAGACGCTGCCCGATGGAAAGTCATCGACCGACATTGATACTCTCCCGATTGGCGTGATCGGCGATCAATCCGGCGATCGCCGGACGGCACGATCCGCAATTGGTGCCTGCGCGCAGCGCCGCGCCGACGGCGGCAACGTCCGCCAGGCCATCCGCGCGGATCGCGTCGGTGATCGCGCGCGCTCCGATATCGAAACAGACGCAGACGATCGGGCCGCGATCGACGCTCGGCCCCGGCGCGCGGCCGGCGAGCAGGGTTGGTGCGACCTCGGGCGCCGCCAATTGCGCGATCAGCCAGTCGCGCGACGGCAGCACGCCCTCCGACGTGACGAACAACAAGGCCGCCAGCCGCTCGTCGCGGATAATGGCGACGCGGCGCGATCCCTTGGCGGGGTCGACAGCTTCGATGCGGTCGCCCTGCGGCAGGAGGCGTTCGATCGCCGCGGCGTCGCCATCGCTGGCCAATTCCCACAGCGTCCCTTGCGGCACCGCGACGCGGGTCGCCCACAGACAATCGGGCATCGCGCCCGGCTCGCCGCGCATCAACAGGAAGCCGCGCCACTCGGTCGCCACCGCCGCGATCGCCGCCGGCGTCGTCTTGAAGCCGGGCTGGCCCGAGTGCGGATCGACCAGCGGGCGCGGCAACAGCCCTGTGCGTCCGCCGGTCGCTCCGCGATCGGTCCAATGGATCGGGACGAACAATTCGCCCGGCCGCTGCGCGTCCGTCACGGCAACGCGATAAAGGCTCTCGCCGCGCGGCGTCGACACCCGGGCGAGCGCGCCGTCGGCGATTTCCAACCGCGCGGCATCGTCGGGATGGACCTCGACCAACGGCTCCTCGCGATGGCGCGCCAGCTTGGGGGCGAGCCCGGTGCGCGTCATCGTGTGCCATTGATCGCGATACCGCCCGGTATTGAGCGTCATCGGCCAGCGTTCGAGCGGCCGCTCGCCGGCACGCTGGGTGACGGTGACCAGCCGCGCTCGCCCGTCCGGTGTCGGATAGACGCCATCGGCAAAGGCGTTGTCGCCCCAGCGGAAGGGCTCCATCGTCTCATAATCGCTATTGCCCGGCGTCGCACGGTCGAGACGGAAGCGGCGCGCTCCGTCATTCTGGTAGGCGCTCAGCCGGACATGCTCCCGCCACACGTCCACCGGACGGTCAAAAGCGAAGGCCGACCTCCAGCCCATGCGACGGCCGACTTCCTTGACGATCCACCAATCGGGCCGCGCCTCGCCCGGGGGCGCGAAGATCGGCCGCTGACGGCTGACGCAGCGTTCCGAATTGGTCACCGTCCCGTCCTTTTCGCCCCAGGCCGTCGCCGGCAGGCGGACGTGCGCGAAGCGGCTGGTGTCGGTATCGGCGATCACGTCGGACACCACGACGAACGGACAGGCGGCCAGCGCCTCGCGCACCTGGCCGGCGTCGGGCATCGAGACGGCGGGGTTGGTCGCCATGATCCAGATCGCCTTGATCCGCCCCTCGCCGACGCCGCGGAACAGGTCGACGGCCTTCAATCCAGGCTTGGTCGCCATGTTGGGCGCGGCCCAGAACCGCCCGACCCGCGCCACATTTTCGGGCGCGAAGTCCATATGCGCCGCCAGGGTCGTGGCGAGCCCGCCGACTTCGCGCCCGCCCATCGCATTGGGCTGGCCGGTGATCGAGAACGGCGCCGCGCCGGGCGTGCCGATCCGGCCGGTCGCGAGGTGCAGATTGGTGATCGCGTTGACCTGATCGGTGCCGCTGACCGACTGGTTGATGCCCTGGCTGAACATCGTCACCGTGCGCGGATTGGCGGCGAACAGGTCGTAGAAACGTCTGAGGTCGGCGGGTTGGACGTCGCACGTCCGCGCCGTCGACCACAGATCGTTCCCCTCTCCAAGCTTGTCCCAGAAATCGCCGGGAACATTGACGTGCCCAGCGAGATAGTCGTGATCGATCAGCCCGGCATCGCGGCACCAGGCGAGTAACCCGTTCATCAGCGCGACGTCGCTGCCCGGCCGGATCGCCAGGTGCAGATCGGCCTCGGCCGCGGTTTCGGTGCGGCGCGGATCGATCACCACCAGCTTTGCGCCGCGCGCGGCGCGCGCAGCCATGATCCGCTGATAGACGATCGGATGGCACCAGGCGGTGTTCGATCCGACCAATACGATCAGGTCGGCGGCGTCGAGATCGGCATAGCTTGCCGGCACCACATCCTCGCCGAACGCGCGGACATGGCCGGCGACTGCGCTCGACATGCACAGCCGCGAATTGGTGTCGATGTTCCCTGAGCCGATGAACCCCTTCATCAGCTTGTTGGCGACGTAATAATCCTCGGTCAGCAACTGGCCGGAGACGTAGAAGGCGACGCTGTTCGGCCCGTGCCGCGCGATCGTGTCGCGAAAGCGCCGCGCGACCAGGTCGAGCGCGCGATCCCAGCCGACGCGCTTGGTCCCGATCATCGGATGGAGCAGCCGCCCCTCGAGCCCGACCGTCTCGCCAAGATGCGTGCCCTTCGAGCACAGCCGACCGGCATTGGCGGGATGATCGGGATCGCCGGCAATCTCCACGCTGCGCTCGCCGGTCCGCCGCGCGACGATGCCGCACCCGACCCCGCAATAGGCGCAGGTGGTGCGTATCTCCACT
>NZ_BCYX01000017.1 GCF_001598415.1 Sphingomonas mali NBRC 15500 | reverse complement strand
GGGGGGGGGCAGTGCGGCAGACGACCTTCTCTGCGAGGCATCCCCCACCCCTTACCCCTCCCCTGAAGGGGAGGGGCTTATTGAAACTACCGCCCTACCATATCCTCCGCCCGCACCACGCGGTCGAACGTCGCTTCATCGACCAGCCCCAGATCGAGCCCCGCTTCCTTCAGCGTCATCCCCTCCTGGTGCGCATGTTTGGCGATCTTCGCCGCATTGTCGTACCCGATCTCGGGCGCGAGCGCGGTCACCAGCATCAGCGAGCGATCGACCAGTTCGGCGATTCGCCGCCGGTCGGGTTCGAGGCCCTCGACACAGCGCTCGGCAAAGCTCTCCATCCCGACCGCCAGCAGGTCGATCGAGCGCAGCACCGCCGCCCCGATCATCGGCTTGAACACGTTGAGTTCGAGATGCCCCTGCATCCCGCCGACGGTCACTGCCTGGTGATTGCCGATCACTTGCGCCGCGACCATCGTCAGCATCTCGCACTGGGTCGGGTTGACCTTGCCCGGCATGATCGAGCTGCCCGGCTCGTTCGCCGGCAGAACCAGTTCGCCTATCCCCGAACGCGGACCCGAGCCGAGCAGGCGAATGTCGTTGGCAATCTTGGTCAGCGCCACCGCGAGGCTGTTCAACCGTCCAGAGAAATCGACCAACGTGTCGTTCGACGCCAGCGCCTCGAACTTGTTCGGCGCGGTCTCGAACGCGAAGCCGGTCAGCGCGGACAATTCGGCGGCGATCGCCGGGCCGAAATCCTTCGGCGCATTGAGCCCCGTCCCCACCGCGGTGCCGCCCTGCGCGAGCTTGGACAGGCCATGTTCGATCAGCGGCACCAGCCGCGTCCGTGCCAGCCGCACTTGCGCATAATAGCCCGAAAACTCGTCGCCGAGCGTGAGCGGCGTCGCGTCCTGCAGATGCGTGCGGCCGATCTTGACGATATCCTGCCATGCCTGGGTCTTGGCGAGCAAGGCCGCCTCCAGCCGCTCGATCGCCGGCACCAGCCGCCGCGTCGCCGCGAGCGCCGCCGCGACATGGAGGGCGGTCGGAAAGCTGTCGTTCGACGACTGGCTCATATTGACGTCGTCATTAGGGTGCACCGGCGCCTTGCCGCCACGCTTGCCGGTCAGTAGCTCGTTGGCGCGGCCGGCGATCACCTCGTTGACGTTCATGTTCGATTGCGTGCCACTGCCGGTCTGCCAGATGACCAGCGGGAATTGGTCGTCGAGCTTGCCCGCGACCACTTCCGCCGCCGCCGCCTCGATCGTATCGGCCTTTTCCGCCGCCAGACCGTGTTTACGGTTCACCCGCGCCGCGGCCTGCTTCACCAGCGCCAGCGCGTGGACGATCGCGATCGGCATGCGCTCGCGCTCGCCGAATGGGAAATTCTCGATCGATCGCTGCGTCTGCGCGCCCCAATAGGCGTCCGCCGGCACCTCGATCGCGCCGATCGAATCGGTTTCGGTGCGGGTTTCGGTCATCGCGCAGGCTCCTCATCGGGCGGACATGCCCGACTTGGCGTCACCAGATGCCGGGCACAAGCCTTGCGCGTACGCGGCCGGCATATTCGCGATAGCCGGGCAGCTTCTCGTGGAGCAGCCGATCTTCCCATGCGGTGCGGACGGCAAGCAGGATCGACGCGATCGCAGCCGGCACCAATCCCCACCATGAGGCCAGCGCCAGCGAGATCCCCAAGAACATCGCCACCGCCGCGCTGTAACCCGGGTGCCGGACAAATCCATAAGGGCCCGAGTCGACCACGCGCTGGTGCCGTTCCGACTGGATACGCACGCCGGGCTCGAAGAACGGATTGACCGCTTGTGCCCAGGCGGTGATCGCGATCCCGCCGAGCAAGGCGACATAGCCGATCACGATCAGCCACAGCGGCACATGCGACCAATGCGCCCGTCGCGCATCGAAGCTCGCGATCGGGATGGTCACGGTCATCGCCGCCAGAATCACGGCGACCAGCGGCAGGTCCCAGCGCTCGGTACCCGGCTGGAACCTGCTGCGGGCGCGAAAGATGATCGGGTTGACCTTAGCGATCGCCAGACCGGACGCCCCGAAGGCGATGACCAGCGCCGCAACGAAAATCCAGCCGGGTATCCAACCGATATCGCCGGCGGGAAGGAAAATGAGCAGGAACAACGACATCGGCAGCGAGACCGCATAGGCGATCGCTTTGCTACGGGTCATCGGCTGCGGATCCTGCGGCTGTTCCTCGGCCATATGCGTCCTACGCCGCGGCGCGCGGCTTGTTCCTGGCGCGTTTCGGGCTCGACCCTATCGAAGGGCAGCCCGACGACCGACTATAACTCTCGTTAAAAAACACAGCGAAAGTAGTAAGTTGTCAACCGCTGTCTATTATATGCTCAAGGATGCTGCGTCGCGTCCCGCTCTCTTTGCTTCGGCCGGGCATGTTCCTCCACGCCATCGAGGGCTCGTGGCTCAGCCATCCCTTCTGGCGCCGGCGGTTCCTGCTGCGATCGGACAGCGATATTGCCGCCCTGCGCGACGCCGACATCGCCTTTGTGACCATCGACACCACGCGGGGACTCGCGCCGATCGAAGAGCCGGAACCGATCATCATCACCGAACCCGTAGTCGCAAGCGGCCCCACTGGCATCACTGCCGAGCGCGAGCGCGCCGCCGACATCGTCGCGCGGACCAGGGAAATCATCCGCGGCGTTTTTGAGGGTGCCCGGTTGGGCAAGGCGATCGACTCCGAACAGGTCGCCGCGGTCGTCGACGAGATTTCGGGATCGGTGCAGCGCAACGCTTATGCCCTGATCAGCATCGTCCGGCTCAAGTCCAAGGACGACTATAGCTATCTGCATTCGGTCGCGGTGTGCGCGCTGATGGTCAATTTCGCCCGTCATCTGGGGTTGCCCGATGAGACCGTGCGCGAATTCGGCCTGGCGGGACTGGTGCACGACATCGGCAAGATGGACGTGCCGTCCGAAATCCTCAACAAGCCCGGCCGGCTGACCGATGAGGAATTCGCCATCGCACGGCTCCATCCCGAACGCGGCTGCGCGATCCTCGGTCGGGCGGAGGCCATTCCCGCTACCGCGATCGACGTCTGCCGCCATCATCACGAAAAGATCGACGGCACCGGTTATCCGTTCGGGCTGAAGGGTGGAGAGATCAGCCTGGCGGCGCGGATGGGCGCGATCTGCGACGTCTATGACGCGCTGACGTCGGATCGCGCGTACAAGGACGCGTGGTCGCCGATCGAGGCGGTTACCGCGATGCATGGCTGGAACGGCCAGTTCGATCGCGATCTGTTGTTCACCTTCTACCAGAGCATCGCGGTGTTCCCGGTCGGCATGGTCGTCCGCCTGCGCTCGCAGCGTTTGGCGATCATATTGTCCAATGGCCGCCGCGCGAGTCGGCCCCGCCTGCGCGTCTTCTACGACACCGCCGCGAACAGCCTGGTCGATCCACGCGACATCATTCTGGCCGATGACGACGCGTGCAAGACCGTCATCCGCGCGGAGAATGCCACCGATTGGGGAGCGCATGATTGGCCCGCGCTGTGCGTGCATCTGCTTCAGGAGAGCGATAAGCTCGACCGCGACGTGATCGCACGGTTGTGGGCGGGGGTCGAAACGACGCCAGGGGAAACGGTCGAGATGCCTACCAGCGATCGCGTCTCGCGCTGGCGGCCGAGTGAAAGGCTCGATTGAGCCAAGCCGTTACCGTAGTTTGGCAGGCGTCTTCGTCTCGCCCGGTCAGGCCGTCACGGAAGTGAATTCCGTGACGTCGGACGCGGCTACCGCCGCGCCGGCCGGCCGTTCGCGTCACCAAGGTGACCGCCGCGCGAGCCGCGCGGCTCGCTTCGGCTTACTTCTTCCTTTTGAAATCGACGCTTACGACGTTCGAGCCGTCATCGACGCGCTCGACATGGTCGTTCTCAGCCTCGTCATGCGGCTCGGGCCCGTCGGGGCCTTCCTGCGCCTGGAAGCGCAGTTCGAAATTGACGGCGGGATCGTGAAAGCCGGTGATCGCCGAATAGGGAATGTCGAGCTTCGACGGCACTTGGTTGAAGCTCAACCCGACCGAGAAGCGCTCGTCATCGACGGTCAGGTCCCAATAGCGATTCTGCAGGACGATCGTCATCTCGTCCGGGAACCGCTCGATCAGGCGTTCTGGGATGCTGACGCCGGGCGCCTGCGTCTTGAACGTGATGTAGAAATGATGCTCGCCGGGCAGCCCGCCGCCGGCCGCAACCGAGCCTAGCACGCGGCCGACCACGGCGCGCAGGGCCTCCTGCACGATCTCATCATACGGAATCAGGCTATCGGGCAGACCATCACTCATATGCCTTGGGTAGCCGATGCGAGCGTCGGGTCAAGATTGCATGACGTGCAACACACCCATATGGGGGCGCGATGCGCACCGCGACGATCAACCGCAAGACGAGCGAGACGTCGATCGACGTCGCCGTCAACCTCGACGGGACCGGCAGCTATGCCGTGTCGACCGGCATCGGTTTCTTCGACCATATGCTCGAACAATTGTCGCGCCACTCGCTGATCGACCTTCAGGTCAAGACGGTCGGCGACCTCCATATCGACCAGCACCACACGGTCGAGGATACCGGGCTCGCGATCGGCGAGGCGATCAACAAGGCATTGGGCGAAAAGCGCGGCATCCGCCGCTATGCCGACGCGCTGTCGCCGATGGACGAGACGCTGACCCGAGTCGCGCTCGACATTTCGGGGCGGCCGTTCCTCGTGTGGAAGACCGAATTCTCGCAAAAGCGCCTCGGTGAGATGGATACCGAGATGTTCGAGCATTTCTTCCACTCGTTCGCGCAGACCGCCGGGATCACGCTGCACATCGAGACGCTCTACGGCTCTAACAATCATCACATCGCCGAAGCCGCGTTCAAGGGCCTGGCCCGCGCGCTGCGCGAAGCGGTCGAGATCGATCCGCGCAAGGCCGATGCCATCCCCTCGACCAAGGGGACGTTGTGATGCCCGCAACGCACGCCGACGCGCCGGTCTGTCTGATCCTGATCACCTACGTCGTCCCGCTCGACGAGGTCGACCGGCATATGAAATCGCATATCGACTGGCTCGAGCGCGGCTATGACGAAGGACTGTTCCTCCTGTCGGGGCGCCGCAACCCGCGCACCGGGGGCGTGATCGTCTGCCGCGGGCACCGGGCCGAGGTCGAAGCGCTCGCGGCAAGCGACCCCTTCGTGACCAGCGGCGCGGCGACGATCGAGGTGATCGAATTCAACGCGAGTTGGGCGGCCGACGCGGTCGTACCCCTGCTCGCGTGACGCTCGCGCTGATCGATTACGGCGCGGGCAACCTCCATTCCGTCGCCAATGCGCTGAAGGCAGCGGGCGCGCAGGACGTCGCGATCACCGCCGATCCCGATCTGGTGCTCCGCGCCGACCGCATCGTCCTTCCGGGTGTCGGTGCGTTCGGCGCCTGCGCGGCGGCGCTGCGGGGCGTGCCCGGCATGGTCGATGCTCTCGATCAACGGGTGCGTCATGACGGCATGCCCTTTCTCGGCATCTGTGTGGGCATGCAATTGATGGCGCGGGTCGGCGAGGAAATGGGCGAGCATCGGGGACTCGGCTGGATCGAGGGCCGCGTCCGCCTGCTGACGCCGTCCGATCCCAGCGCCAAGGTACCGCATATGGGCTGGAACGATGTCCGCCCGACATCTCCTCATCCGCTGATCGAGGCGGGCGAGGCCTATTTCCTGCACAGCTATGCGTTCGAGGGGGACGATGTGGTCGCTACCACCGACCATGCCGATCCGGTCGTCGCCGCGATCGCGCGCGACAATATGGCGGGCGTGCAATTCCACCCCGAAAAGAGCCAGCGTTACGGGCTGGAATTGTTGAAGAGGTTCCTGACATGGCGGCCGTGAAATGAGCCTCATCATCTTCCCGGCGATCGACCTCAAGGGCGGCAATGTCGTGCGCCTGGCCGAGGGCGACATGGACCGCGCGACGATTTACGGCGACGATCCCGTGGCGCAGGCGATGGCGTTCGCCGCGGCCGGGTCGCAGCATCTTCACATGGTCGACCTCGACGGCGCATTCGCCGGCGAATCGGTCAATGGCGATGTCGTTCGCGCGGTGGTCGCCGCTTTCCCTGGCCATGTCCAACTGGGCGGCGGGATCCGCGATCGCGCGGCGATCGAGGGCTGGTTCGACGTCGGCGTGTCGCGCCTGGTGATCGGCACTGCCGCGCTCGACAATCCCGACCTGGTGCGTGAGGCCGCGCGCGACTTTCCGGGCGGCATCGTCGTCGCGGTCGATGCCAAGGACGGCATGGTCGCGACGCGCGGCTGGGCCGATGTGTCGGACGTGTCGGTCGAGGACATGGCACGCCGGTTCGAGGATGCCGGGGTCGCCGCCTTGCTGTTCACCGATGTCGGGCGCGACGGCCTGCTCAAGGGCTGCAACGTCCAGGCCACGGTCGATCTCGCGCGCGCCGTCGACATCCCGGTGATCGCCTCGGGCGGGGTCAGCGGGATCGCCGACATCCATATGCTCGCGCTCCACGCCCGTGACGGGATCGAGGGGGTGATCACTGGTCGCGCGCTGTATGATGGTCGCCTCGACCTCGCGACGGCGATTGCCGTGGCGGAGGCGGCGTGAAGATTACCGTCCTTCTCCCTCTCCCCTTTGGGGAGAGGGCCGGGGAGAGGGGCAGTGTCTCAAGCATTTCGGTCGCGACTGCCCCTCTCCCGGCCTCGCTACGCTCGTCCACCCTCTCCCCGATGGAGAGAGGGCGATCATGACCGTTCGCGCCCGCGTCATTCCCTGTCTCGACGTCGCCAATGGCCGCGTGGTGAAGGGCGTCAATTTCGTCGATCTGCGCGACGCCGGCGATCCGGTCGAGCAGGCGCAGGCCTATGACGCCGCCGGTGCCGACGAGCTCTGCTTCCTCGACATCACCGCCAGTCATGAAGCGCGCGGTACGATTCTCGACGTCGTGCGCCGCACGGCCGAAGTCTGCTTCATGCCGGTGACGGTGGGCGGTGGCGTGCGCTCGGCCGAGGATGCCCGCGCGCTGCTGCTGGCCGGCGCCGACAAGGTCGCGGTCAATTCCGCCGCGGTGGCGCGCCCGGAACTGGTCAGTGATATCGCCGAGCGATTCGGCAGCCAATGCTGCGTCGCCTCGGTCGACGCGCGACGCACCGCCGACGGTTGGGAAGTCTTCACTCATGGCGGCCGCAAGCCGACCGGCATCGATGCGGTCGCCCACGCACTGCGCCTCGCCGAACTCGGCGCGGGCGAGCTGCTGATCACCAGCATGGATCGCGACGGCACGCGCGGCGGCTACGACCTCGAGCTCATCCGCACCATCGCCGACCAGGTGAGCGTCCCGGTGGTGGCGTCGGGCGGCGTTGGCGGGCTCGACGACCTCGTCGCCGGCATCCGCGACGGCCATGCCAGCGCGGTGCTGGCCGCCAGCATCTTCCATTTCGGCGAGGCAAGCATCGCCGACGCCCACCGCGCGCTAGCTGCGGCGGGAATCCCCGTCCGCACACCCCTCTCCTAACGTCACCCCGGACTTGTTCCGGGGTCCAACACTCCTCAAAGGAGTCCTTCCACCGTTCCGCGTTGGATGCCGGAACAAGTCCGGCATGACGGAAAGTTAAGAGGCTCGCGATATCACGCCCTCTCAATGCGCTACGTCTTCGCCTTGCCCTTGCTGCTGACCGCAATTCCTGCGCTCGCCTCGGTGCCGCCGCATAGCGGGGTGATCCACACTCGATCGATGCCCGAACTGTCCGACATCGCCTTGTTCGGCATGGCGGTTGCGGGTGTCTGGCTGGCGCGCCGAGCGCTGCGCAAGCGCTTCGCCAAGCAGGCCGACGCGAGCAAGGCCGTTTCAGAGGATTGACGGCGGCGGCGCGGACAGGCAGCGCGCATGTCATGGACAACGACCCGCTCGACGCGCTCGACGCGCTGATCCACTCCCGCAAGGGCGAGAGTGCTTCCAGTTCATACACCGCCGAACTGTTCGTCCGCGGCCGCGCCAAGATCGCGCAAAAGGTCGGCGAGGAAGCAGTCGAGACCGTGATCGCGGCGATGCGCAAGGACAAGAAGGAACTGACCAGCGAGGCCGCGGACCTGGTCTATCATTTACTCGTCCTGCTCGCCGATTCCGGCCTGTGCCTCAACGACGTGCGCAGCGAACTGGCGCGCCGGACAGGCACGTCGGGCCTCACCGAAAAAGCCAATCGGAGCTGAGGGTCCGCACTCCGTTACCGCGCGGTCGTGACGGAGCCGATTTTGGTGTCGGGCTAGGAGCAAGGAGAGAGCGATGCTGGAGGCATCGTGATCGACGCGCAACGACGTCCGGCGCCAAAATCGGCCCGCCGCGTAGCGGTCGCCCGTACAGGCCCGCTGGACTTCGTCGCTTGCTTGCGCGTAGTTCCTCCACGCGACTACGCTGCGCTCCTAGCCAGCGGGCCTGTACGGGCGATCACGATCCTCGCGGTAACGGAGTGCGGACCCTAAATGCCGATCGACGCCACCCTGCCCTATGACGACCAGAACATCTTCGCGAAGATCCTGCGCAACGAGATCCCGTCGAAGCGCGTGTACGAAGACGAATGGGCGGTCGCCTTCCACGACATCAACCCGCAGGCGCCGACCCATGTCCTGGTGATCCCGCGCGGGCCCTATGTGTCGTGGGACGATTTCAGCGCCAAGGCATCGGACGCGGAGATCGCCGGCTTCGTCCGCGCCGTCGGCAAGGTCGCGCGCGATCTCGATCTCGTCGCGCCGGGCTATCGCCTGCTCGCCAATGTCGGGTTGCACGGCCATCAGGAGATCGCGCATCTCCACGTCCATCTGTTCGGAGGGCGGGCACTAGGCCCGATGCTGTCGCGCTGACTTCGTCTCAGCCGTAACCATTAAGGGATTGCGCGCGGGGGTTTTGCGACTAGGCTCCCCCGCCAGCACCAAATACCACCTTGGGGGTTGGCTATTCATGATTTTTGACCGCGTAAAACCTCTCGATGCGATCCTTGCGACCGCCGAGAAAAAGGGACTGCACCGATCGCTCGGTGCGTTCCAGCTGACCATGCTCGGCATCGGCGCCGTGATCGGCACGGGTATCTTCGTGCTGACGTCCGAGGCCGCGCAAAAGGCGGGCCCGGGCATGTTGCTCAGCTTCGTCGTCGCCGGCTTCGTCTGCGCGGTCGCCGCACTCTGCTATTCCGAACTCGCTTCGATGGTCCCGGTGTCGGGATCGGCATACACCTACACCTATGCCGTCACGGGCGAGCTGCTCGCCTGGATGGTCGGCTGGGCGCTCATCCTCGAATATGCGGTCGGCGCGAGTGCTGTCGCGGTCGGCTGGTCGAACCATTTGGCCGGGTTGCTCGACGGCATCGGCTTCCATTTGCCGAACGCGATCAAGAATGCCGATGCGCTGATGGCGCATGCCCAGGTCGCATTCGGCGCGAAGCCCAATGTCGACCTGCAGACGGCGATGGACACCGGCGGCTGGATCAACGTTCCGGCCGTCTTCATCGTCGGTCTCGTCACCTGGCTGCTGGTGATCGGCACGACCGAGAGCGCGCGCGTCAACGCCGTGCTGGTGCTGATCAAGATTACCGCGCTGACCGCGTTCATCGCGCTGACCTTGCCGGTCCTCAACGGCACGCATTTCAACTCGCCGGCCGAGCCGTTCCTGCCCACCGGTACGACCGGTATGCTGGGCGCCGCAGCGTCGATCTTCTTCGCCTATGTCGGCTTCGACGCGGTCTCGACCGCGGCCGAGGAAACCAAGAACCCGCAACGCAACGTGCCGATCGGCCTGATCGGTTCGCTCGGCATCTGCACCATCTTCTATCTGCTGGTCGCGTCGGGCGCGATCGGTGCGATCGGCGCGCAGCCCGTTGCTGGCCTGGACGGTAGCGTCCTCGCACCGGGATCGGCCGAGATGGCCGGACGCTGCGCCCGGATCGTCGCGTCTGGCGCGATGGAACCGCTGGTCTGCTCGAAGGAAGCGCTGGTCCACGTTCTCCAGGTCATCAACTGGCCGGTGATCGGACGGCTTGTCGGCATCGCCGCTGTGCTGGCGCTGCCGTCGGTCGTATTGATGATGATGTTCGGCCAGACCCGCGTGTTCTTCACCATGGCGCGCGACGGCCTGCTGCCCGAGAAGCTCGCCTCGGTTCACCCCAAGTTCCGTACCCCGCACGTCGTCACCGTCGTGACCGGGATCGGCGCGGCGATCGCGTCGGCGATCCTGCCGGTCGGCAAGCTCGCCGACTATTCCAACTCCGGTACCCTGTTCGCCTTCTTCATGGTGGCGGTGTCGGTGATGGTGCTGCGCCGCACCGATCCGGGCCGCAAGCGGCCGTTCCGCACGCCCGGCGTGTGGATCATCGCGCCGCTCGCGATCATCGGCTGTATCGGACTGTACGTCTCGCTGCCGCTGACCGCGATCCTGGTCCTGCCGGGCTGGGGGTTGATCGGGCTGCTGATCTATTTCTTCTACAGCCGCAGCCGCAGCCATGTCGGACGGGGCGTTATCGACGTGCCCGAGCCGGAAGCCTATGAAGGGCTCAAGCCCCCGGTGCCCGGCACCGAGTGATGGTCTGATCCAGGCAACAAAAAGGGGCCGGAGTCACCAGACTCCGGCCCCTTTTCTTTTCTAAGCCCTCTCCCGCCGGCGGGAGAGGGTTTGGGTGAGGGTCTTCTTACTTCTTTCAGGCTCGTCCGCTTGGAAGAAGTAAGAAGACCCTCACCCTCCCGCTTCGCGGGCCCCTCCCTCTCCCGCTTGCGGGAGAGGGAATTCCTTGCTCAGCCCAACTTTTCAGCCACCAGCTTCTTGAGATCCGCCAGCGGGCGCGGGCCGACGTGCGAGATGCATTCGGCGGCGCAGATCGCGCCCATGCGCAGGCTGGTCTCGAGATCGCGACCCTGCGCCTGTCCGGCGAGGAAGCCGGCCGCGAACAGGTCGCCCGCACCAGTGGTATCGACCACATGCTCAATCGGCTCAGCCGGAACGCGAGCATGTTCGTCGGCATGATGCGCCTCGGCACCCTTGGGCCCGTGCGTGCAGACGAGTGTCGGGACGCGCGAGGCCAGTGCCGTCACCGCCGCCGCGATATCTTCGGTCTGCATCATTGCGCGGACTTCGTTGTCGTTGGCGAACAGCAGGTCGATCTGCCCGGCGTCGATCAACTCGAAGAATTCATCGCGATGCCCTTCCACCACGAAGGTGTCGGACAGCGTCAACGCCACCTTGCGTCCGGCATCGCGCGCCATCGCGATCGCCCGCTTCATCGCGTCGCGCGACTGCTCGGCGTTCCACAGATAGCCTTCGAGATAGAGGATCGCGCCCGCGCCGATCGTCTCGGCATCGACCGCGCTCTCCGGCAGATACTGCGCGGCGCCCAGGAACGTGTTCATCGTGCGCTGGCCGTCAGGGGTGATCAGGATCAGGCACCGCGCGGTGGGATCGCCGCCGGTGGCGGGCGGCGTCGCGAAATGCACGCCAAGCGACTGGATGTCGTGCGCGAACACTTTGCCGAGCTGATCGTCGGCGATCTGGCCGATAAAGCCGGTCGGCTGCCCCAGCGCCGCGAGGCCCGCAATCGTGTTCGCGGCAGACCCGCCCGACACTTCCTGTCCTGGGCCCATCCGCGAATAGAGGTCGTCAGCGGCGGCCGGATCGAAGATCAGCGCCATCGATCCTTTGGTCATGCCCTCGGCGGCGATGAACTCGTCGGTCGACTGCGAAAGGATGTCGACGATGGCATTGCCGATCGCGACCACGTCATAAGCGGGGCTGGTCAAGTCAGATATCTCCGGGAAATGGTTGGCCGCGCCGTATCGCCGCCGCTAGACAGAAGCAACGATGATCCGCGCTTTCCTCCTGTCGCTCGGGCAACTCACCGATCCCGCGATCCTGCGCGTCTTCCTGAAATCGATCGGGCTGACTCTGCTGGTCTTCCTGCTGCTCGGCGCCGGGCTGTGGTTCGGAACGCAATGGCTGTTCGTCGATCAACTCGGTTGGGGCGAGAACGCCGCCGGTCTTGCGGTCATCGGCGAGTTCGTCGTGACGCTCCTGTTCGGCTGGGTATTGTTCCGCGCGGTGGCGATCGCGGTGATCGGCCTGTTCGGCGACGAGATCGTGATCGAGGTCGAGCGCAAACATTATCCCGACGCGCTGGCGAGCGCGCATGACGTGCCGTTCGCGCGGTCGTTGCACATGGGGCTACGGTCCGCCGGGCGCGCGCTGGCGGTCAATCTGGTGCTCGCCCCGGCCTATATCCTGCTCCTGCTGACCGGATTCGGCACGCCCCTGCTGTTCTTCGCCGCCAATGGCTGGCTGTTGGGAGTCGATCTGGGCGAGATGGTTGCGGCACGGCATATCGCGCCGTCCGAGATGAAGGCATGGCGCGCCTCGACGCGATGGGTGCGGTGGGAATTGGGCGTGATCGTTTCGGGATTGCTGACATTGCCCGTCGTCAACCTGTTCGCCCCGATCCTGGGCGCGGCGATGGCGGCGCATCTGTTTCACGGGAGACGAGGATGAAAGCTATATTGGCCGTCGCGGGGCTCGCGCTGCTGGTCGCGGGCTGCGGAGAGACGACGTTGGCACGCCCCGCAATGCCGACCGTGGTCGTCAGGCCGACCCAGCCGACAAGCGGCCTGGAGCGGGTAATGGGGCAGAATGCCGCCGGACTCACCCAATTATTCGGCGCCGCCAATGCCGATGTCCGCGAAGGCACGGCGCGCAAGCTGCAATTCCAGGGCACGTTCTGCGTGCTCGATACCTATCTCTATCCGGGCAAGAACGGCGGGGAAGCGACAGTGACCTATCTCGATGCTCGCCAGCCCGACGGCAGCCCAATCGACCGCGCGAGTTGCGTCGCGGCGCTGGCGCGGCGGAATGGCGGGAAATAAACTCCCCTCCCGCTTGCGCGTTCCAGGTCGGTTGCGCCCCCGGCGCAACCTAAACAGTCCGGGGGACTGTTTACCTGGAACGGGGCGGGGGGAGGGTCTGTCGCACCTCAGCCCTTGAGATACATGCCCTCCCCTAGCCCCTCCCGCGAGCGGGAGGGGAACTTAGCTGCACCAGCGCCCAGCCCGCAGCGTCGCGCACCACGTCCGACGCGTCGTCGCGTAACGCCTCCAGCACCGGCACCAGTCCAATGTCCCCGCTATTCCCCGCGGCATAGGCCGCATTGCGGACCATGCGATCGCGTCCGATCCGCTTGATCGGCGACCCCGAAAACACCTGGCGAAACCCGGCATCGTCGAGCGCGAGCAAATCGGCCAGCCGCGGCGCCGCCAGCTCCGCCCGCGGCAGGAACGCGCGGTTGGCTGCCGCCACCGAGGCGAACTTGTTCCACGGGCAGACTGCCAGGCAATCGTCGCAGCCATAGATGCGATTGCCGAGCGCCGCGCGGAATTCCTCCGGCACTGGTCCCTTATGCTCGATCGTCAGATAGGAAATGCACCGCCGCGCATCGAGCCGATAGGGTGCGGGAAACGCATCGGTCGGACATGATCGCTGGCACGCGTCGCACGAGCCGCAGCGATCGCGCCCCGCCTGATCGGGCGCGAGGTCGAGCGTGGTGTAGATCGCGCCCAGGAACAGCCAGCTGCCGTGATCGCGACTGACCAGATTGGTATGCTTGCCTTGCCAGCCCAATCCCGCCGCCTCGGCCAGCGGCTTTTCCATCACCGGAGCGGTGTCGACGAACACCTTGAGGTCGCTGCCCGGCGCTTCCGCCACGATCCACCGCGCCAGCGCCTTGAGCGTCCGCTTGACGAGATCGTGATAGTCGCTGCCCTGCGCATAGATCGAGATGCGCCCGCGATCGCCCTCGCCCGCCAGTGCCAGCGGATCGCGCCCCGGCGCATAGCTCATGCCGAGCGCGATCACGCTTCTGACCTCAGGCCACAGCGCCGCCGGCGCGGCGCGGTGGTGCGCGCGCTCCTCCATCCAGATCATCTCGCCATGGCGGCCTTCCGCCAGCCATTGGCGCAGCCGCTCGCCCGAGCGCGGCGCGGCGTCGGCGCGCGCCATGCCGATAGCGGCGAAACCCAGCCTTAAGGCTTCGTCGCGCAAGCGGTCTTCGAATAGCTTGTGTTCGGTCACTTCGCCCCGCTACCACGGACGAACCAATCGAGGGAGGTCGCGTGTCTCAGTCTCTGGCCGTCACCGCCCACGGCCTCGTCAAAAATTTCGGTGGGCGGCGGGTGGTCGACGGCGTCGACCTCGCGGTGCCGACCGGCACGATCTATGGCGTGCTCGGCCCTAACGGCGCGGGCAAGACCACGACCTTGCGCATGTTGCTGGGGATCATCGAGCCCGACGAAGGCGAGCGCACCCTGCTCGGCCGCGACCGCCCGCGCGAGGCGAGCGACCAGGTCGGCTATCTCCCCGAGGAACGCGGCCTCTATCCGCAGATGAAGGCCCGCGAAGCGATCGCCTTCATGGGCGCCCTGCGCGGCCTGCCCTGGAAAATCGGGCGCAAGCGCGCGATCGAGATGATGGAACAGGCCGGCCTGGGCTATGCGGTCGATTTCAAGATCCGCAAATTGTCGAAGGGCATGGCGCAGCTGGTCCAGCTGCTCGGATCGGTCGTCCACCAGCCCGATCTGCTGGTGCTCGACGAGCCTTTTTCGGGGCTCGACCCGGTCAACCAGGAAGGGCTCGAGCGATTGATCCGCGCCGAGCAGGCGCGCGGCGCCACCGTCCTGTTCTCGACTCATGTGATGGCGCATGCCGAACGCCTGTGCGACCGCCTGGCGATCATCGCCGGCGGGAAGCGCCGGTTCGAGGGGACCGTCGCCGACGCGCGTGGCATGCTGCCGATGCGCGCGCATTATCAACCCGAACGCGACGGACCGGAAGTGGCGGCCATACTGCCTGCCGACGCCCAGCATAATGGCCGCGACTGGGTATTCCCGGTCGCCGATGACGGGGTGGAGGCATTGCTGCTCAAGCTGACGCAATCGGGTTTTGGCGTGGCCGGCCTGTCGATCGAGCGTCCCGGGCTGCACGATGCTTTCGTGCGCATTGTCGGCGCCGAAGCGCTTGCCCAGGCTGAAGCGGAGGCGCTGTGATGACCGGCAATTTCCGTCGCGCGCTACGCCAGGCGATGACCGTTGCCCGGCGCGATTTCATCGCCACCGTGTTCACTCCGACGTTCCTGCTGTTCCTGCTGTCGCCGATGTTCACGATCCTGTTCGGCGCGGCCGGCGGGTTCGGCGCGTCGAGCATGGCGCAGGGTGCGGCCGACCGCGCGCGGATCGTCGTGATCGCCGCGCCCGACCAGGCGGCGGCGATCGTCGCGACCGACCGACAGTTGCGCCAGGTCTTCGGCCATGGCGACATCCCTCCCCCGCTCGACGTCGTGACACCGTCGGGCGATCCCGCCGCCCAGGCGCGGGCGCGGGTGTTGGGCCGTGACGGCGATGTCGACGCGGCGCTTTATGGTCCGCTCGAACGCCCGACGATCGTCTATGGCGGCGGCGGGCGCAACGAAGCGGATTATCTCGCGGGACTCGCCGAGCAGACGATGCGCGCGCAGAAGCTCGGCTCGACCGCGCCGCTGAGCACGCCGGCCAAGATAAAGATCGTCCGCACCGTCGTGACCACCAGCGGCCATAATGCCGCGGCCTTGTTCGCCGTCATGGCGATCTTCCTGCTGACCCTGTTCCTCGCCGGCCTGACGATGGGCACGATGGCGGAGGAGCGCAGCAACAAGGTGATCGAAGTACTCGCCGCCGCGGTGCCGCTCGAATCGGTGTTCTTCGGCAAGTTGATCGGCATGTTCGGCGTTGCTCTGCTGTTCGTCGGCTTCTGGGGCACGGTCGCCAGCCAGGTCACCAGCATCCTGCCCACCGGCATGGCGGCGGCGCTAGCGGGTGTGGCGCCGGCGGTCGGCAAGCCGGTCTTCGCGTTGCTGTTCCTCGCCTATTTCGTCATGTCGTATCTGCTGATCGGCGCGGTCTATCTGATCCTCGGCGCGCAGGCCTCCACCCAGCGCGAGCTTCAGTTGATGGCGCTGCCGATGACCGTTGTCCAAATGGCCAATGTCGGTATGTCGACCGCCGCCGCCGGCAGGCCCGGGAGCACGATCGCCTGGATCGCGGAGATTTTCCCGTTCAGCTCGCCGATGGCGATGGCCGCGCATGCCGCCAATTCGTCCGCGCTATGGCCCCACGCCGTCGCGATCCTGTGGCAATTGCTATGGGTGTCGCTGGTGATCTCGCTCGGCGCGCGCTGGTTCCGCCGCGGCGTGCTCAAGTCGGGCGAGGGCCCGAGGCGCAAACGCAAGCAACCGCAGCCCGCGAGCAGCTAGCCGCTTCACTATTGACATCTGTGTAAGTATAGGTTTGTTTCGGCCCATATATAGGAGAGTGGGCATGGCGACTCAGGCCGAACTGACCGAGATGATGGCGAAGGGTCCGACCTTCAAATATGAAGGCCCGGTCGATCCGCTCGACGTCAGCCGCGCCGAGCTCTACCGCGACGACGTCTGGCAGGCGCCGTTCAAGAAGCTCCGCGCCGAATCGCCGGTCCACAAGGTCGAGCATTCGGACTTCGGCCCCTATTGGTCGATCTCCACCTACAAGCCGATCGTCGAGGCCGAATCGCTGCCCGAGATCTTCTCGTCCGAAGTGGGTGGCATCACGCTCGCCGACTTCCTTCCCGACAGCGACGTGAAGATGCCGATGTTCATCGCGATGGACCGGCCCAAGCATACCGGCCAGCGCCGCACTGTCGCGCCCGCCTTCACGCCGAGCGAGATGGTCCGGATGAAGGGCGACATCGTTCGTCGCACCGCCGAAATCCTCGACACGCTTCCCTGGGGCGAACGGTTCGACTGGGTCGACAAGGTGTCGATCGAGCTCACCACCCAGATGCTCGCGATCCTGTTCGACTTCCCGTGGGAAGACCGCCGCAAGCTGACCTTCTGGTCGGACTGGGCCGGCGATATCGAATTGGTGAAGACGCCCGAACTGCGTGCGGAACGCCTGCAGCACATGTTCGAATGCGGCGCCTACTTCCAGAATCTTTGGAACCAGAAAGTGGGTAAGGAGCCCACGCCGGACCTGATCAGCATGATGATCCATTCGGACGCGATGGCCGAGATGGATCAGTACGAGTTCCTCGGCAACCTCATCCTGCTGATCGTCGGCGGGAACGACACGACGCGCAACTCGATGTCGGCGGCGGCTTATGGGCTCGACCTGTTCCCCGACCAGCGCGCGAAGCTGGAGGCGAACCCCGAACTGATCCCCAACGCCGTCCAGGAAATCATCCGCTGGCAGACGCCGCTCGCGCACATGCGCCGCACCGCGACGCAGGACTATGAGCTGGGTGGGCAGATGATCAAGGAAGGCGACAAGCTCGCCCTCTGGTACATCTCCGCCAATCGCGACGAGACCGTGTTCGGCGACGATGCCGACAATATCGTCGTGGACCGGCCCAATGCCCGGCGCCATCTGGCGTTCGGCCACGGCATCCATCGCTGCGTCGGTGCGCGTCTGGCCGAGCTTCAGATCAGCGTACTGCTCGAGGAAATGGCCAAGCGCCGCATGCGCGTGAACGTGCTGGGCGAACCCGAACGCGTCGCGGCCTGCTTCGTCCATGGCTATCGCAAGCTGCCGGTCGAGATCAGCAAATATTGAACGCAGAAATCGCGGCGGGTTGAAACCTGCGGAGCTCATCGTCCGTACCTATATAGGTCTGATCGATGGAGCCCGTATGATGACGTTCGACCGCCGCCATTTCCTGACCTTGGCCGGCACCGGTGCCGCGACGATGCTGTTCGGCGGCTGCCGCGCCGCGCCTGCCTCGCCGCCCGAAAAGTTCGAATTCCAGTTGAGCGACGCCGAATGGCGCAAACGGCTGCCCGGGCTCTCTTACCAGGTGCTGCGGCATGAGGCGACCGAAACGCCCTATACCAGCCCGCTCAACAACGAGCATCGCGCGGGCATCTTCTCGTGCAAGGGCTGCGCGCTGCCGCTCTATTCGTCGAAGACCAAGTTCGACAGCGGGACCGGCTGGCCGAGCTTCTGGGCACCGCTGCCCAACGCGGTGAAGACGCGCAACGACGGTTCGCTGGGCATGACGCGGACCGAAGTCCATTGCCGCCGCTGCGGCGGGCATCTCGGACATGTGTTCGACGATGGCCCCAAGCCGACTGGCTTGCGCTATTGCATGAACGGTGCGGCGATGAACTTCACGCCGGGTAAGGCGTAGCGCGTCGGCCGACGAGGTCTGCCTAGGCCGAATTCGATCGACGCCTCCCCGGCGAAGGCCGGGGCCCAGCTTCGCTGTCGTAGAGATGGCGCGCCGCCGCTGCGAGTAGATTGCCGCTGGCCCCCGGCCTTCGCCGGGGAGGCGTAAACTCAACACTTTCGCTACAATGACGGGTAGGTCCTGCTCAGTCGCGGACGCCGACCACTCCGCGGGCACCGACCGGCGCGATCGTGGCGATCGTCTGGCTGCTGCGCGACGTATCGATCTGCTCGTCATCGCCATTGTCCATCTTGGGCGCCCCGGCGCCGTAGATGAAACCCTTGGTCGGATAGACCGTGGTGCCGAGGCCGCCGTTCGGGCCGTACCAGACCTTGACCTCGCTCCAGTCGCCTTGGGGCGAGACGTCGATCGCGCGGACATTATATTCGACGCCGCCGCGACGCGACCAATTGGCGTGGGTCAGCAGGATCTCGTGGTCGTTGACGATGCCCGAGACCATTGCGACATGGCCGAGCGGCATGCGGCCGAACGAAGCGAAGGCGAGCACCGATCCGACCTTGGGCGTATTGCCACGCTCATATTTGCCGGCGGCCTGCGACCACCAGGTGTTGGCGTTGCCGAAAATCTGGATGCCCGAAATCTCGCGCGCATAGGGAGCGCATTGCCAGAACCGAGCCTGAGCCGGCACCGTCGTCGCCAGGGCGCAGAGCGCCACCAGCGCGAATCGCGCTGCCAAACCACCAAATTTCATGCGACCCCCCAAAAGGTCCGTTGAAGTGTTGATGGTGGGTTAGGTGGACAAAACCGACATGGGAACCCTGTCGGCACGATGAACGGAACCTTTCACGACGAACTGTGTTTCGTCGCCGGTGAATGCCCAAATGGGGTACTGCGCGGACCCGATGGACGCCTGCCGCACCCACATTTTGTGGTCGAAATCCGCCGAATCGCTACCGGTGTCACGGCGCGTGCGGTGCCCCTTCGGCCTCCGCCGCCGCGATCATCCGCTCGAGGCGCGCTTCATGCTCGGTGCGCCCGAACGGGAATTTGGAGAACAGAATGGCCGCCAGGATCGCGAGCGAGCCGTAGATCAGGATGAAGGCCAGCGTCAGATGGTCGATCACCGCCACCGGCACCATGCCCGGCTTCGCACCCTTGGGGAAGGATACGAGGTCGAGCAACTGGCCGACGATCATGATGCCCAGGCCCGAGGTGCATTTCTGGACGAAGAACGAGCCGGCGAAATAGACGCCTTCCGACCGGCGTCCGGTCCGCGCTTCCGAATCCTCGACGACGTCGGCCATCATCGATGCGCCGAGGATGAACGACGACACGCTAAGTGCCGTCGCGGTGACGAAGATCGGCAGCAGCAGAAACACCAACGCGCTCGATCCCGGTGGCGGCAAGACGCCGGCGAAGCGCAGCCAATAGGGCATGGTGTGGAACACCGTAGCGGCCAGCACGAACCCCATCGCGGCATGGGGTTTGCTCATCCGCTTGCCGACCGCCGGCGCGATGACGAAGGCCAGCGCCGCACCCAGCATCAGCGCGAACGGCAACAGCTGCAACGTCCAGGACTGGAACTGCCAGACGTAGCTATAGGTGTAGTTGGACAACGCGTAGCTGATGCCTTGATTGGTATAGGCGCAGATGCCGGCCAGCATCAGGATCAGGAACCCGCGATTCTTGACCGTTTCCCATAGCTCGCGGAAATGCCCGCCGAGCGTCTGGCTTTGTACGACCGTTTTGGGCAACCGCGCGATTTCATGATGCGTGCCGAGCGCCGAGGCCAGGATCGCAACGACCATGATGACGGCGCTCGCGATCGCCAGATGGCCATAGCCGACGCGATTGAGCAGCCCGTTGGGATAGGCTTCCGACGGCGTCAGGAACACGCCGTAAGCGAGCAATAGGATCGACAGACCGCCTGCCCAGCCGAACAGATAGCGGTAGGAAGTAATCCGCGTGCGCTCGTCATAATCCGACGTCAGTTCGGGCGTCAGCGCCTGTGACGGCACTTCGTAGCAACTGACCGCGCTGCGCACGACGACCGCGGTCACGAACAGCCAGGCAAGCGTTGCCCCGCTGCTCAGATGCGGCGGATTCCACAACAACAGCCATCCGATCGCGATCGGCAGCGCGGCCGAATACATCCATGGATGACGCCGTCCCCAGCGCCCGCGCGTGCGATCCGACAACACGCCGATCAGCGGGTCGACGAACGCGTCGCAGACGAGCGCGACGAAGATGATCAACCCGACCGTCGAGGCGTCGAGCCCGACCACCTGGTTGTAAAAGATCAGCAGGAACGTGCCGAATCCGGCATCCTTGACGCCGTAGGCGACCGATCCGAAGCCGTAGCTTGCCGTAGTCCGGTTCGAAAGCCGCCGCGGGGCCGGCGTCGCCAGTTTGCTCACGAGGCCGCCGCCTCCAGTGACGAGAACAGGCCCGGCACGCTGTCGTCCCAGCTCGCGCGCGTGCCGATCAGCATGCCGCCATCGACCAGGATATGGGTGCCGGTGACGAAGCTGGCGTCATCGCTCGCCAGATAAGCAACCGCTGCGGCGATGTCTTCGGGCCGTCCGGCCCGCTGCACCGGTTGGGCGTGCGCGGCGGTCTGGGCAATCACGCCGTTGACGTGATCGCGCACTGCGCCTTCGAGCCCCAGCGCCGAGGTGAAGATGTTGGTGGTGATGAACCCCGGTACCACCGCGTTGACGCGGATATTGTGCTTGGCGAGGTCCGCAGCGGCTACCTTGGTCAGATGCAGCACGCCTGCCTTGGCGGTCGAATAGGCGGTCGGTGCGTAACCGCTGCCCAATGCCGAGACGCTCGACGTGTTGACGATCGCCCCGCCGCCACGCTTCGCCATCAGCGGTGCCGCATAGCGGATGCCCATCGCCACCGATCGCAGCAACAAGCTCATCGTGCGATCCCAATCGTCCGGCGAAATCTCGTCGATCTTGTCCCGCGCGCCCGCTGCGCCCGCATTGTTGAACAGAATATCGAGCCCGCCCGCGGCATCGGCGGCCGCCATCAGCGCTTCGATATCGGCGGCCTGGGTCACGTCGGTTTTCTGGAAGCGGATGCGGCCGTTCGACGTTTCGGCAAGCTCCTGTCCGCCCGCAATATCGACATCGCCGATCAGGACGTCCGCGCCTTCCTCGACCAGTCGCAACGCCGTTGCACGCCCAATACCGGAGGCGCCGCCAGTGACCACGGCGCGCTTGCCCTGAAACCGCATTCCATTCTCCTGCATGTATTTTTCATGCAGCATAGAGGGGGCTTGAGGCCGGTCAATCCAGCTTTTCGAATTTCGGGTTTGTTTGATGTTGCAGCGAGCTTTCCGCCAAACTACCAACCGTCACCCCGGCCTTGTTCCGGGGTCCAACCGTCCACAACGGAATCCGGCCGTTGTTGCACGTTGGATGCCGGGACAAGCCCGGCATGACGAGTTGGACAAGGGGAGAGGAACGTCATGGCGCTCGACGCCGAAACCTTCGACGCACTGATCGACACCGTCCGCCGCTTCGTGACCGAGCGGCTTCGTCCCTTGGAAGCCGATGTGGAAGCGCAAGACGCCATCCCCGAGGATGTTACCGCCGAGATGAAGGCGATGGGCCTGTTCGGCTTGTCGATCGCCGAGGAATATGGCGGCCTGGGCCTGACCATGCTCGAAGAGGTGAAGGTCGCGATCGAGCTCGGCCGCACGACACCGGCGTTCCGCTCGAGCTTCGGCACCAATGTCGGCATCGGCAGCCAGGGCCTCGTGATGGCGGGCAGTCCAGAGCAGAAAGCCGAGTGGCTGCCCCGGATCGCGAGCGGCGAGATCATCACCAGCTTCGCGCTGACCGAACCCGATGTCGGTTCCGATTCGGGTGCGGTGAAGACCAAGGCGGTGTGGGATGGCCAGGCCTATCGCCTGTCTGGCACCAAGCGCTTCATCACCAATGCCGACAAGGCGGATCTGTTCACCGTGATGGCGCGGACCGGCGACGCGCCGGGCGGCCGCGGCGTTTCCGCTTTCCTGGTCCCGCGCAATCTTGCCGGCGTGTCGATTGGCGAGCCCGAGAAGAAGATGGGCCAAAAGGGCGCCAAGGTTGCCGACGTGATCTTCGATGACGTGGTGGTCCCGGTCGAGAACCGGCTCGGTGCCGAAGGCGAAGGCTTCAAGATCGCGATGCGCGTGCTCGATCGCGGGCGCTTGCACATCTCGGCAGTCTGCGTCGGCGTCGCTGAGCGGCTGATCGCCGATTGCGTCGCTTATGCCAGCGAGCGCAAGCAGTTCGGCAAGCCGATCGCCGAGCACCAATTGATCCAGGCAATGATCGCCGATTCGAAGACCGACGCGCTCGCCGCCAGGGCATTGGTCCTTGAAACCGCGGCGGCCAAGGATGCGGGCAAGGACGTCGTCATGGAATCGGCTGCGGCCAAATATTTCGCCAGCGAGATGGTCGGCCGCGTCGCCGACCGCGCGGTGCAGATCTATGGCGGTGCGGGCTATATCGCCGATTACGGCATCGAACGGCTCTATCGCGATGTCCGGCTGTTCCGCATCTACGAAGGCACCAGCCAGATTCAGCAACTCATCATCGCGCGAGAAACGCTGAAACGCGGGGGGTGAACGGACGGAGCGTAACAAGCCGTCGCCCCAGCAAAAGCTGGGGCCTCAGGCGACGGCGCGCTGGCGGTGCCGATTGCGGCACAAGATCCCAGCTTTCGCTGGGATGACGGTTTTCAGAAACGGGAGACACCAATGGACACCAGCAAATTCTTCAGCCTCGAAGGGCGCGTCGCGCTGATCACCGGGGGATCGCGCGGCATCGGCAAGATGATCGCTGCGGGCTACATCGCGCAGGGAGCCAAGGTGTACATCTCGTCGCGCAAGGCACCGGCCTGCGAGGAGACCGCCGCCGAACTCGGCCCGAACTGCATTCCGATTCCGATGGACGTCTCGACCGTCGACGGCTGCAAGGCGCTCGCCGCCAAGCTGGCCGAGCATGAGGATCATCTCGACATCCTGGTCAACAATGCCGGCGCCGCCTGGGGCGTGCCGTTCGAGGAATTCCCGGAAAGCGGCTGGGACAAGGTGATGGACCTGAACGTCAAATCGCCCTTCTTCCTGACGCAGGCGCTGCACGGCCTGCTCAAGGCGCAGGCAAGCTATGACAAGCCGAGCAAGGTGATCAACATCACCTCGATCGACGGCCTGCGGCTCAATCCGTGGGAAACGTACAGCTATCATGCCTCCAAGGCGGCACTGATCTATCTCACCAAGCGGATGGCGGCACGGCTGATCAAGGACGCGATCATCGTCACCAGCCTGGCCCCTGGCGCCTTCGCCAGCGAGATGAACCGCGCCGCGCGCGACCACGGCGATGAGGTCGCCAAGAACATTCCGATGCGCCGTATCGGCACCGACGAGGATATGGCGGGCGCCGCGATCTTCCTCGCCAGCCGCGCCTCGGACTATGTCGTCGGCGATACGCTGGTGGTCGACGGCGGTCTGGTCAACGCGGCGCTGGGCACGTCGATCGACGCATAAATCCCTCTCCCATCGGAGCGCAGAAGGCGCGGAAGGGTGAGGGCAGAAACCGATGCCTGCCCTCACCCCTCGCCGCTACGCGGCTCGACCCGTGCCGGGTGAATGGCGCCCCGCGCCATTCAGGTCATGCCGGGGGCATGACCGACCCGGCGCGCCCACAGGGAGAGGGTTAGGAGGTCATAGCGGCACCATTCGCATTCTGCGGATGGTTCGGCGTCAAAATCAGCGTCCGCCCCTCTACGCGCCAGCTCTTGAGCCGCGACAGGAAGTTCATCCCGATCACGTCCATGTCGCCGAATGCCGGCGAACTGACGACGGGCAGATCGCGCGCGACGATATTGCCAATGCGCAATTCGGGCACGGTCGCGGTATCGGCGCGAACCGATCCGTTGGCAGTCTGGATGATCATCGGGAACGGGCTCGGGCTCAGCCGCAGCCCCGCCGCTTCGACGGTATCGGTCGACAGAGCGGTTACCGTCGCGCCGCTGTCGACCAGCATCTTGCGTTCGACATGGCCGAAGCGAACGGTCACCCAGAAATGGCCATCATCGGCCATCGGCACGCGCATCTCCTTACCGACGACCTGTTGCCCGTCCTCCAGGTGCAGGATCTTGGCGACCCGCGCGAACATCGGATCGAACCGCCCGCGCTCACCGACCAGCATCACGATCAGCCCGAGCGAGACGACCAGCGCCGTCATCGACAACAATCGCCCGACCACCCGAAACCGCCGGGCGAGCAGCATCAACACGACGACGATGCCGATCAGGAGATATAGCGGCAACGAGCCACCCAGAGCGTCAGCCATGCATGCCACCTGCCATAGACTAGATGTATGGCGGCTGAGCCGTGGGTCAATCCATCATCAGCGCGCGACCCCGCCTGCGGCGAGCACCGCCAGCGTGACCAACTCGCTCGCGGTCGAGGTCATCGGCGCGATCTGGACCGGCTTTTCCAGCCCGACCAGCATCGGTCCGATCACTGCATCGCCGCCGAGTTCGCGGAGCAATTTGGCCGAGATGTTGGCCGATTGCAGTCCAGGCATGATCAGCACATTGGCCGGCCCCGACAGTCGGGCGAACGGATAATTCGCCAGCTGGCGCGGGTTGAGCGCGACGTCGGGCGCCATCTCGCCTTCATATTCGAAGCTCACCTGGCGCCGGTCGAGCACGCCCACCGCTGCGCGCAGATTCTCGAGCCAGCGCCCCTCGGGGTTGCCGAAAGTCGAATAGCTCAGGAACGCGACGCGCGGTTCGTGACCCATGCGGCGTGCGACCGCGGCGGTCTGCTCGGCGATGTCGGCCAATTCCTCGGCGGTCGGGCGCTCGTTGATCGTCGTGTCGGCCATGAACACGGTGTGCGTCTGGCCGACCATGACATGGATGCCGAACGCGGTCCGGCCCGCCTCGATGTCGATCACCTTGCGCACTTCGCGCATCGTCTGGGCATAGGTCCGGGTGACGCCGGTGATCATCGCATCGGCTTCGCCGAGCTGGAGCAGCACCGCGCCGAAAATGTTGCGGTCCTGGTTGATCATCCGCTCGCAATCGCGGCGCAGATAGCCGCGGCGCTGGAGCCGCTGATAGAGGAAATCGACCATCCGCGGCACCAGGGCCGAGGTGCGGCTGTTATGGACCTCGTAGCTTTCGACGTCCTTGACGCCGAGCGCACGCAGCCGGTCGTGGACGTCGTCGCGTCCGACCAGCACCGGCGTACCGTAACCGCCCTCGCGGAACGCCACCGCGGCGCGCAGCACGACTTCCTCCTCGCCTTCCGCGAACAGCACGCGCTTGGGTTGCGCGCGCGCGCCTTCATAGGCCTGGGCGAGCACGCCGGTGGTCGGGTTGAGCCGGCCGCGCAACTGCTGGCGGTACGCCGCCATGTCGAGGATCGGCTTGGTGGCGACGCCCGAATCCATCGCCGCCTTGGCGACCGCGGCGGGCACCAGCTCCATCAGCCGCGGATCGAACGGTGCGGGAATGATATATTCGGGACCGAACGTATGACGCACGCCATAGGCGACGGCCACTTCCTCGGGCACCGCTTCGCGCGCCAGTTCGGCGATCGCATGCGCGGCGGCGATCTTCATTTCCTCGTTGATCCCGGTCGCGCGCACGTCGAGCGCGCCGCGGAAGATGAACGGAAAACCGATCACGTTGTTGACCTGGTTGGGATAATCCGAGCGGCCAGTGGCGATGATCGCGTCGGGACGCGCTTCCTTGGCCAGCTCGGGTCGGATTTCGGGCTCGGGATTGGCCATCGCGAAGATGATCGGCGCCTTGGCCATATCGCGCACCATGTCGGGCGTGACCGCGCCCGCCGCCGACAGGCCGAGGAAAACGTCAGCGCCGTGCATCGCTTCCTGCAAGGTCCGCTTCTCGGTGTCGACGGCATGCGCCGACTGCCACTGATTGACCTTCTCGCGGCCCTTGTAGATCACGCCCGATCGGTCGCACATGATGACGTTGTCGGACCGCACGCCCATCGCCTTGATCAGCTCGGTGCACGCGATCGCCGCCGCGCCCGCGCCGTTGACCGCGACCTTGATGTCCGAAAGGTGGCGGCCGGTCAGCAGGCAGGCGTTGATCAGTCCGGCCGCGGTGATGATCGCGGTGCCATGCTGGTCGTCATGGAAGACCGGGATGTTCATCCGCTCGCGCAGGGTCTGCTCGATGATGAAGCATTCGGGCGCCTTGATGTCCTCAAGGTTGATGCCGCCGAAGCTCGGCTCCATCAGCTCGACCGCGTCGATGATGCGGTTCACGTCCTCGGTGTTGAGCTCGATATCGATCGCGTCGACATCGGCGAACCGCTTGAAGAGGACCGCCTTGCCTTCCATCACCGGCTTGGACGCCAATGCGCCGAGATTGCCCATGCCCAGGATCGCGGTGCCGTTCGAGATGACCGCGACCAGATTGCCCTTGACGGTATAGTCATAGGCCATCGCCGGATCGTCGGCGATCGCCTGAACCGGGATGGCGACGCCAGGCGAATAAGCCAGCGCCAGGTCGCGCTGCGTCGTCAGCGGTTTCGACGCGATGATCTCGATCTTGCCGGGCCGCCCTTCCGAATGGAAGAGCAGCGCTTCTCGGTCGGAAAACTGCACGGAAGTTTCGTCGGCCATCCTGGTCCTCTCTGTTGCGCCGTCTTTAGGTGCGCGTTGGGGAGAAGGAAACCGGCTTGCCGCTCCTTGATGCACTTTTGCCGACACGGATGCGCCGCCCGCCGGGCGGAAATCCGCACACTTTACCCACAGCAAAGGGCAAAAGCGGGATTTGCGCCGCAGATCGGCTGGGCTAACCGACGCCAATGGCTGACGCCGCACCGACCCCGATGATGGCCCAGTATCTCGCCCTTAAGGCGGAGGCTGGAGATTGCCTGCTGTTCTACCGGATGGGCGATTTCTTCGAATTGTTCTTCGAGGACGCGAAGATCGCCAGCGCCGTGCTCGACATCGCGCTGACCGCGCGCGGCGAGCATGACGGTGAGAAGATCCCGATGTGCGGCGTGCCGGCGCATGCCGCGGTCGGCTATCTGCAACGGCTGATCAAGGCCGGTCACCGCGTCGCCATCGCCGACCAGACCGAGACGCCGGCCGAGGCCAAGAAGCGCGGCGGCTCCAAGGCGTTGGTCGCGCGGGCGATCATCCGCGTGGTGACCGCCGGCACCTTGACCGAGGAAGCCCTGCTCGATTCCCGCACCGCCAATTGGTGCGTCGCGATCGGCGAAGCCGCGGGCGGCATCGCGGTCGCTGCCGCGGACGTCTCGACCGGCCGGTTCGAATTGGTCGAGACCGATGCCGGTGGACTGTCCGCCGAACTCGCGCGGCTGAATGCGGCCGAAATATTGGCCAGCGAGGGAAGCGCGTTCGAACACTATGCCACCGTGCTGCGTCCGCGCGGCGAGTTCGATTCGACCGCCGCCGAAACGCGGTTGAAGCGCGTTTACGGTGTCGCCACGCTCGACGGCTTCGGGCAGCTGAGCCGCGCCGGCATGGCCGCGGCCGGCGGTCTGGTCGCCTATCTCGACCACACCGCGAAAGGCTCGCTGCCGTTCCTGCGTCCGCCCCGGATCGGCAATGCCGGCGAAGCGATGGCGATCGACGCCGCGACGCGCGACAGCCTGGAACTCACCCAGACCCAGACCGGCCAGCGCAAGGGCAGCCTGCTCGACGCGGTCGACCGGACGGTGACCGGCGCCGGTGCGCGGCTACTCGCCGGCGATATCGGCGCGCCGCTGATGGACCGTGCGGCGATCGAGGCGCGGCTCGACCTCGTCCAGCGGCTGCATGACGACGGCGCCTTGCGCGAGAACCTGCGCGCGACCTTGCGAAGCCTGCCCGATATCGGTCGCGCGCTCGGACGCCTGGTCGCCGGCCGCGGCGGCCCACGCGATTTGGGTCAATTGCGCGACGGCCTCGATGGCGCCTGGTTGCTCGGTGAGCGGATCGACACGCTCGATGCGCCGCCGCCATTGCTCCAGGACATCGTGCCTCGGCTGCGCGGCCACGGGTCGCTGATCGACCTGCTCAAGCGCTCGCTCGTCCCCTCCCCGCCGATCGACGCATCCGACGGCGGCTATATCGCCGAGGGCTATGATACCGCACTCGACGATCTGCGCGATATCGGCGCGGGCGGCCGTCGCGCGATCGCGGCGCTCGAGGCGGAATATCGCAATCGCACCGGCACCAGCGCGCTCAAGATCCGTCATAACGGCGTGCTCGGCTATCATGTCGAGGTGCCGGCCAAGGCCGCCGACCCGCTAATGGCGCCCGACAGCGGGTTCACGCATCGCCAGACCCTGGCCGGCGTCGTCCGCTTCAACGCGCCCGAACTCCACGAACTGGCGATGAAAGTCACCCAGGCCGGCAGCCACGCACTTGCCGCCGAGGCCGCACATCTCGAGGAGCTGACCCAGACCGCGCTTAGGGGCCGGGAAGCAATCGCCGCGACAGCCGACGCGCTTGCGCGGCTCGACGTTGCGGCCGGCCTGGCCGAGCGCGCCGCCGAGGATGGCTGGGCCCGGCCGACCCTGGTCGATCACGCCTGTTTCGAAGTCGAGGGCGGCCGTCATCCGGTGGTCGAGGCCGCCGTCCAGCGCAGCGGCGAGCGTTTCGTCGCCAATGACTGCGTGCTTTCCGAGACCTCGCGCCTGTGGCTCGTCACTGGCCCGAACATGGGCGGCAAATCGACCTTCCTGCGCCAGAACGCGCTGATCGCCGTCCTCGCCCAAGCGGGCAGCTATGTCCCCGCGGCGCGCGCCGAACTCGGCCTGGTCGACAAATTGTTCAGCCGCGTCGGCGCGTCGGACAATCTCGCGCGCGGTCGATCGACCTTCATGGTCGAGATGGTCGAGACCGCTGCGATCCTGGCCCAGGCCACGCCGCGCAGCTTCGTCATCCTCGACGAGGTCGGGCGCGGTACGTCGACTTATGACGGTCTCGCCATCGCCTGGGCGGTGGTCGAAGCGATCCATGAGGACAATCGCTGCCGTTGCCTCTTCGCGACGCATTATCACGAACTGACGCGGCTCGCTGAACGCTGTGATGCGCTGAGCCTCCACCATGTCCGCGCGCGCGAGTGGAAAGGCGACCTGGTCCTGCTCCACGAAGTCTCCGACGGACCCGCCGACCGTTCCTACGGTCTCGCGGTCGCGCGCCTTGCCGGGCTGCCGCCGGCGACGATCGCGCGCGCCAAGGCAGTGCTGTCCAAGCTCGAGGCGGGCCGGGCCAAGACCGGGGGGTTGGCCGCCGGACTCGACGACTTGCCGCTGTTCGCCGCCGCGATCGAGGCGGAGGAAGAGGAATGCGATGCGGTCCGCGCCGAACTCGACAGCCTCGACGTCGACGCGCTCAGCCCGCGCGAGGCGCTGGACGTGCTGTATCGCCTGAAGCGGCTCGCGCACGACGGTTAGCGCCAGATTGTCGAAATAAATCTTCCGCTTGGGCATTAGGCCCGTTGCGGCCATTCTGTACCTGTGGCAGAAATCGTCCTGGGGACAGGAGGGGATTCGATGGACCGCGACGACCGCGGTCCGGCACCAGATCATCAAGCTGTTGGGATGGAAGGAAGGGCCATCCTCGCACCCAGCCAGATCGGCGAAGCCTTATGGCGCGGCCGGTTGAGGATGGGGTTGTCGCTAGATGAGGTGGCGCGCCGGGCCGGCACCGACCTGCAGACGGTCAATGCGATCGAGGATTCTGATTTCGCTGGCATGCCGGGACCCAGCGCGACGATTGCAGCGGCGCGAGCCTATGCGCGCGTCGTGAACCTGCCCGAAAAATGGGTAGCGTTGACACTTGCCGCCGAGCTGGCACGGATTGCTACGGATCGGCTTATCCGCGACTTGCCTCAGCTGAAGTCGACCAGCGCCGGCCGTCCCGCGACATAGGCGCTTTTGGGGTCGTTGAACGGGAAGCCACCCGGCACCAATCGCCCGAACAGCGCCGCGGTCCGCATCGTCGCCGTCGCCCCCATGATCGCGGCGCCAGGTCCGGCCAGCAAATCGTCGGACAGCAGCACGCCGCGTCCGCGCTCGACCAGCTTGCCGGCCGCGGTCGTCGCCAGGATCTGGCGCCGTACCGTCGAATAGGGGATCGTCAGCGCGCGCGCGATCGCCGCCGCCGACACCGGATCACGTAGCTCGATCGGCACGAAGGTCGCGGTTTCCGAATAGCGACGCGCCAATTCGCTATCGAGCGTGATCCGCCGCACGCTCGCGACCAGCACCGCCCCGACGATGGCGAGTTCCAACCAGTCCGACACGAACAATCCGACATTGTCGAACGCGCCCAGCGCCAGGTCGATCGACGCCGCCAGCGTGATGTCGGCGCGATAAGGATGACCGACCGCCGCGGCTCGCGGGAGCGGCATGTCGAAGGCATGGAATTCGTCGGCCAGCCAGACTAGCGAATCGTGCAGGTGAACCAGCAATGCCGCGACATCCGGATCGTCGCGCAACGAGGTCGGGACTACTACGCCGCTCGTCGTGCGCGCACACAATCCGGCATCGATCAGCGCATTGACGTGGCGACGAACGGTTTCGAAGGGGCGATGCATCGACTGCGACAGCGCGTTGATGCTGATGCCGCCATTATCGACCTGGCTGCGCGGCGCGTTGGGCCAATCGGCCAGCACGTCGCCGCTCGCGCGCAATATCGCCAGGAAGAAGATGCCGCGATCGAACACGAACGACCCGCCAGCAAGCTTGCGCACAATCGCGATCGCCCGGACCAGGCTGGTCAGTTGCGTTTCCACCAGCAGGCGCGACGCCAGCCGCGACTGCGTCCGTTCCGGCGTTACCGGCGGCTCAAGGTTCATAATTCCCACCCCGCGCCAAAATAGACGCCCCGCCAAGCCATTACAGTAAGATTACCGCGCCGCAAACCATCTAAGCGCCCCAAATTCGGACGCTTTGTCAGCGTCGAAGCGGCACCGGCCAGTGGGCGTCGTTGCGGTGGCGGCACAATGATGCGATTGTCGGATCTAGTCGGGGGACTTCAAATGGATTTGTTCGGAGAGGAACTCGACCGCAACATGCCGGTCTTATCCGCGGATGCGGTAGGACGGGCATTGCGGTCGGCGCGTGAGCAATTGGGGTTGTCGCTGGCCGAAGTGGCCCACGAGACGCGGATGGCGGTGCGTCATCTCGAAGCGATCGAGCAGGCGCGTTTCGGCGGTTTCTCCGCCCCCGTCTATGCGCTCGGATTCGCCCGCAATTATGCCCGTGCCGTCGGCCTGCCGCTGCCATGGGTCACCGATTGCCTGCGCGGTGAGATCGTCGCGTTCTTCGCCAATCGCGAGCGCTTCGATCTCGGCTGGACCGCCGAGGGACTGCAGCATGGCCGCTAGGGTCGTTTGCGGTTTCGCTGAATCGGCGCCGGCCCACTAAACCACGCGTGACGCCGCGCGCGTTCGCGACTATCGCCGGGTCATGCCCGCACGCTTCGACAGCCTGCCCCACCGCCGCGCGATCATCGACCGCCGCATATTGGCCGATGCGCTCAAGGCGTTGGAGGGCGACGACCGTACCAAGCTCCGCCAGGCGGCGACCGCTTTGCTCAAGCAGGCGCTGCAATCGGGCCGCGCCGAGATCGAGCGCCGGCTGTTGGAGCATCCGTCGCGCGGGCTGGAGATCGCAGCCAGCCAGGCGTTCCTGATCGACCAGATTCTGCGCCTGCTCTACGATTTCACCGTCGAGCGGCTTTATCGGCTGAGCAACCCGACCGCCGCCGAACGCCTGACGCTGATCGCGGTCGGCGGTTATGGCCGCGGCGAAATGGCTCCGCATTCGGACGTCGATATCGGCTTCCTGACGCCGTGGAAGGAGACGCCCTGGCACGAGCAGGTCGTCGAATCGATGCTTTATGCCTTGTGGGACCTGGGGCTCAAGGTCGGCCAATCGACCCGCAGCCTCGACGACATGGTGCGCCAGGCGAAGGGCGACGTGACGATCCGCACCGCCTTGCTCGAAGCGCGCTACGTCTGGGGCGACCAGGACCTGTATGACGAGGCCGCGCGGCGCTTCAAGGCGGAGGTCCAGTCGGATACCGCCCGCGTCTTCATCACGGAGAAGCTCGCCGAGCGCGACCTGCGCCACAAGCGGATGGGCGACACGCGCTACGTGGTCGAACCCAATGTCAAGGAAGGCAAAGGCGGGCTGCGCGACCTCCACGCGCTCTTCTGGATCGGCAAATATGCCTATAACGTCCAGAACGCCGCGCAATTGGTCGATGTCGGGCTGTTCACCCGCGCCGAATATGCCCAGTTCCACCGCGCCGACAATTTCCTATGGGCAGTGCGCTGCCACCTCCATTCGCTGTCGCGGCGCGCTGAAGACCGCCTGACCTTCGACATGCAGCGCGAGATCGCCGAGCGGATGCGCTTCGCCGACCGGCCGGGCAAGTCCAAGGTCGAGCGCTTCATGCATTACTATTTCCTCCAGGCGAAAGCGGTCGGCGACCTGACGGGTGTCTTCCTGGCGCATCTCGACGACAAATTCGCGGCGCGCGGACGGCGCTTCGGCCTGCCGGTGCTGCGCCGCCGCCCGAGCAAGCTCAACGGCTTCGTGCTCGACCGTGGCCGGCTGGCTTTGCCTAACGAGGATTTCCTCGCCCAGAAACCCAGCCGGTTGATCGAGATGTTCGTGCTGGCCGACCGCCACGGGCTCGAAATCCATCCACTGGCGATGCGGGCCGCCGCGCGCGACGCGAAGCTGGTCGACGACATCCGCCGCGACCCCGAAGCCAACGCGTTGTTCCTCGAAGTGCTGACCAGCCGGAACAATCCCGAGACCACGTTGCGTTGGATGAACGAGGCCGGGGTGTTCGGCCGGTTCGTTCCCGATTTCGGCCGCGTCGTCGCCCAAATGCAGTTCGACATGTACCATCATTATACAGTCGACGAGCACACCATCCACGCGATCGGACTGTTGAGCCGGATCGAACGCGGCGACCTAACCGAGGACCACCCGCTCAGCTATGCGATCATGAAGCAGATCGCGTCGCGCCGCGTGCTCTATGTCGCGGTGCTGCTGCACGATATCGCCAAGGGGCGCGGCGGCGACCATTCGGTGCTGGGCGCCGAGGTCGCGCAGCGGCTATGCCCCCGCTTCGGGATGACCGCGGCCGAGACCGAGACGGTCGCCTGGCTGGTCCGCTACCATCTGCTGATGTCGGCGACCGCGTTCAAGCGGGACCTGTCCGACTTCAAGACCATCCTCGATTTCTGCGAGGCGGTGCAAAGTCCGGAGCGGCTGCGCTTGCTGCTGACCTTAACCGTGGTCGATATCCGCGCGGTCGGGCCTGGCGTGTGGAACGGCTGGAAACGCCAGCTTCTCACCGATCTCTACGAAGCGGCGGAGGAAGTGCTGCGCCTCGGCCACAAGCAGAAGGGGCGCAGCGAACGCGTCGCCGCCAAGCAGGAAGCGGTCGCCGCAGCACTCGGCTGGGATGACCAAGCCTTCGCGTCGATCGTCAAGCGCCTGCCCGAATCCTATTGGGTGGCGGAGCCCGATCATGCGCTGATCGCCAATTTGAAGCTGATGGCGGAGGCCGGCGACCAGCCGCTGTCGATCGCCAGCCAGGTCGATTGCGATCGCGGCGCGACATTGGTTACCATCTACGCTGCCGACCATCCGGGGCTGTTCTACCGCATCGCCGGCGCGATCAGCGTGGCGGGCGGCAATATCATCGACGCGCGGATCCACACGACGCGCGACGGCATGGCGATCGACAATTTCCTGGTCCAGGATCCGCTCGGCCGCCCGTTCGACGATTCCGCGCAGCTGACCCGGTTGCGGCGCGCGATCGAGGACGCGCTGGCCAATCGCAACAAGCTTAGCGACCGGCTGAAGGCGAAGCCGCCGCCGCGTCCGCGCGCCGAAGCGTTCGACATCAATCCCGCGGCATTCGTCGACAATCACGCGTCGAACCGATTCACCGTAATCGAAGTCAATGCGCGCGACCGCCCGGCGTTGCTTCACCAACTCGCCCAGGCGCTGTTCCAGTCGAAAGTGACGATCCATTCGGCGCATGTCGCGACTTATGGCGAGCGCGCGGTCGACACGTTCTATGTGACCGACCTGACCGGCGACAAGATCGAGGCGCCGGCGCGGGTCAAGGCACTCGAACGCCGGCTGGTCGATGCCGCGATCGGAGAGATGGCCGCGCAGGCGGCCTGACAGAGGAGGACGCAATGCCGGTACTCGGAATTGGTGGGATATTCTTCCGCGCGAAGGACCCCGATGCGCTCAACGCCTGGTATCGCGAGTATCTCGGCGTCGGCGCGGGCTGCGCGGCCGAGGACACCGGCCCGCCGGAAGAATGGACCTGGAAAGTACAGGGCGGTCCGATGGTGTTCGCGCCGTTCAAGGCGGATACCGATTATTGGGCGGCCGACCATCAGTTCATGCTCAACTTCCGCGTCAACGATCTCGATGGGCTGCTCGAGCAATTGAACGCCAGCGGGATCGACGTCATCGTGAAACCCGAATGGGATTCGCCCGAAACAGGCCGTTTCGCGCGCATCCACGATCCGGAAGGCAACGCGCTAGAATTGTGGGAGCCGCCGGCTTGAGCCGATCCGACCCCGCCCCTCCCGGCGCGACCTTCCAGGCGAAACTCCACGACGATCTCGATGCGCTGACAAGCCGCCATCGCCGACGCGCGCTTGCCGCGCGCGCGGGGCATGATTTCGCCTCCAACGACTATCTCGGCCTCGCCGGGTCGCCCGACATGCGGGCGATCGTTGCCGACGCACTGACGCGTGGCGTGCCGATCGGGGCAGGCGGATCGCGCCTGTTGCGCGGCAATCATGAGGAGCATGAAGCGCTGGAGGCGGAGGCGGCGCGCTGGTTCGGCAGCGAGGCGGCGCTTTATTTCAGCACCGGCTTCGCCGCCAATGGCGGATTGTTCGCCGCGCTGCCCGGCACCGACGACCTCGTCGTCCATGACGAGCTGATCCATGCCAGCGTGCATGACGGCATGCGGCTTGGCCGCGCCGCGCGCGTATCAGCCAGGCATAACGACGCCGATGCCGTCGCCGACGCTATCGCGCAGTGGCGGCGCGAAGGCGGCACCGGCCGTCCGTGGATCGCCGTCGAGAGCCTTTATTCGATGGACGGCGACCGCGCCCCGCTCGCCGATCTGGTCGCGATCGCCGACCGCGAGGATGCCGTGCTGATCGTTGACGAGGCGCATGCGACCGGTGTGTTCGGGCCGGGCGGGCGCGGGCTCGCTGCCAAATGGGAAGGTCGCGACAACCTCATTACCTTGCGCACCTGCGGCAAGGCGCTGGGAGCGGAAGGCGCCTTGGTCTGCGCTTCGCGCGCGGTGTGCGACATCCTGATCAACCGCGCGCGCGGCTTCATTTTTTCGACCGCGCCGTCCCCATTGATGGCGGCGGCGGTGCGCGGCAGCCTCGCTTTGCTCGAGAGGGAGGCGGAACGGATCGCCCGCCTGGACGGCTTGGTGCGTCACGCGCACGATCGCCTCGTCCCGCTTGGCGCACTTGCCAGCGGGTCGCCGATCATGCCCGTGATTGTCGGCGACGATGCGCGGACGATGGAGATTGCCGCACGACTCCAGGCTCAGGGTTTCGACGTACGCGGCATCCGCCCGCCGACCGTCCCCGTCGGCACCGCGCGGCTACGGCTGTCGATCACGCTCAACGTCGACGCCGCGACGATCGATGCGCTTGCCGAGGCGCTGAAAGAGGCATTGTGACCGCGATCGTCGTCACCGCCACCGGTACCGATATCGGCAAGACGGTGTTCGCCGCCGCGCTGACCGCTGCGCTCGACGGCTGCTATTGGAAGCCGGTCCAGGCCGGGCTCGACGACGGCAGCGACCTGGAGCGCGTCGGACGATTGTCAGGGCTGGCCGCCGACCGCCTGCTGCCCGAAGCCTATCGCCTGACCACGCCTTGCTCGCCGCATCGCGCGGCGGAGATCGACGGCGTGACGATCGACATCGACACGCTCGTCCCGCCGCAGTGCGACAGGCCATTGGTGATCGAAGGCGCCGGCGGCGTGCTGGTGCCGCTCACGCGACAGGTCACCTTCGCGGACGTGATGGCGCGCTGGCAGCTGTCCGTGGTGCTCGTGGCTGCGACATCGCTCGGGACGATCAGCCACAGCCTTGCCGCGATCGAGGCGCTGCGCACGCGCGATGTCGACATCCGCGGAATCGCCTTTGTCGGCGATGCGGTGGAGGACAGCGAGATGACCATCGCGGAGATGGGAGGGGTCAAACGGCTCGGCCGGCTGCCAATGCTCGACCGGCTCGAACCTGCCCCGCTCGCCGCTGCCTTCGCCGCCCATTTCGATCTGGCCGATTTCCGATGAGCGATTCGCCGGTCTGGCACCCCTTCACCCAGCACGGGCTCGGCGAGCCGATCCCGTTGGTGACGCATGCCGAGGGTGCGGTGCTCCATACCGCCGATGGCCGGCGGGTGATCGATGCCATCTCGTCCTGGTGGGTGACCACGCACGGCCATTGCCATCCACGCATCATGGCGGCGATCGCCGCCCAGGCGCAAAAACTCGATCAAATCATCTACGCCGGCTGGACGCACGAGCCCGCCGAGACGCTGGCGCGCGGGCTGACCGCGATCATGCCCCCTGCCCTCACCCACGTCTTCTATTCGGACAGCGGGTCGACCAGCGTCGAGGTCGCGCTCAAGATGGCGCTCGGCTTCTGGACCAATCGCGGCGAGGCTCGGCACCGCATCCTGGTGATGGAGCATAGCTATCACGGCGACACGATCGGCGCGATGTCGGTCGGGGCGCGCGGGGTATTCAACCAGGCCTATTCGCCATTGCTGTTCGATGTCGGCACCATTCCTTTTCCCGCGGAAGGTCACGAACAGGCGACGCTCGACGCGCTGGAGGCGGCGTGCCGCGAGCAGCCCGCCGCGTTCATCGTCGAGCCGCTGATCTTGGGCGCCGGCGGGATGCTGGTCTATCCCGCGCACATACTGGCCGAAATGCGCGCGATCTGCGCGCGGCACGACGTGCTGTTCATCGCCGACGAAGTGATGACCGCCTGGGGCCGCACTGGGACATTGCTGGCCTGCGAACAGGCCGATGTCGTGCCTGACATATTGTGCCTGTCGAAGGGGCTGACCGGCGGCGCGGTCCCGCTCGCGGTGACGATGGCGACGCAATCGATCTTCGATGCGCATCTGTCCGACGATCGCGCCAAGATGTTCTTCCACTCGTCGAGCTACACCGCCAACCCGATCGCCTGCGCCGCGGCGGTCGCCAATCTGGAGATCTGGCGCGACGAACCGGTGCTCGAGCGAATCGCCGATCTGGGCGCGCGGCAACAGACGCGACTCGATGCTCTGTCGGGCGTGACGGGGAAGCGGCGGATCGGGACGATCGCGGCGATGGACGTGCCGGTTGGCGACGGCGGGTATCTCGCCGCGATCGGGCCGCGCTTGCTGAAGCATTTCCGCGAGCGCGACGTGCTGCTGCGGCCGCTTGGCAATACGGTGTACGTGATGCCGCCTTACTGCATTTCCGACGCGGAATTGGATGCGGTTTACAAGGCTATTGCGACGGCGCTCTGAGCGATGCTCCGCCCTCGCACCCGTCATGCCGGGCTCGTCCCGGCATCCAACGTGCAGGTTGGCAGTAGCTGGAGCCTCTTATCTGGCGCTTGCCGCCCGTTGGACCCCGGCACAAGGCCGGGGTGACGGTCGTATTTGAGGCAACGGAGCCGGCGCGGAGTAAATCCGCGCCGTCGGTCGGCGCTTCGCGCCGCCGGCCGGGCTCGCCGAGCTTTCGCGGAATAGCGTTCCGCTATTCCGCGTCGGCGAGCCTTACTTCGGGGAAAGCACCATCAGCATCTGACGGCCTTCCATGCGCGGATAGCTTTCGACCTTCGCGTCCTCGGCGGTGTCTTCCTGCACGCGCTTCAATAGGTTCATGCCGAGCTGGCCGTGGCTCAACTCGCGGCCGCGGAAGCGCAGCGTCACCTTGACCTTGTCGCCCTCACCGATGAACTTGTGGATGGCCTTCATCTTCGTCTCATAATCATGATCGTCGATGTTCGGACGCATTTTGATCTCCTTGATCTCCTGCGTCTTCTGGCTCTTGCGAGCGAGGTTGGCCTTCTTCTGCGCCTCGTACTTGAACTTGCCGACATCGAGGAACTTGGCCACGGGCGGATCGGCGTTGGGCGACACTTCGACGAGGTCGAGACCAAGCCCTTGGGCCTGCTCCATCGCCTCTTTCGTGTACATAACACCCAGATTCTCGCCTTCATGGTCGATCACTCGAACCTTGGGCGACTGGATCCATTCGTTGAATCGGGGGCCGTTCATCGGCGGCGCCTGGTTTGGTCGGCGCATCGTGGGAGGACGGATAGGTACTGCTCCTTTGGGTTGTAAGGGAACTGATATAGAATTTTGCCGAAGGATTTAAAAGCGGGGACAGCAAAAGTCGGCATTTATGCGCGCGAATGGCGGTTCACGGTCGGCGCAACCCGGACCGGCAGCAACATTTCCTCACGATTGCGCACGATTACGGCAATCCCGCGACGATAGTCAGGAGTCGCCGCCGGGACTCGGTCTCGCCATAGAAGACCCTGCCGGGCGGCCGCAGGAGGAACGTTCACCTCATCGCTCAGGGGAATGTTCCATGATCTATCGCCTCGCCGCCATGGCGGCGTCGTCGTTGCTGGCCGCCGTGCCTGCCGCCGCGCAGGAAGAGCCGCCCAAGCCGGTCACCGTGTCGGGCAATGTCGCCCTGGTGTCCGACTATCGTTTTCGCGGCGTGTCGCAGACCGACAAGGAGGCGGCGCTGCAAGGCGGCGTGACCGTCACGCATGAAAGCGGCGTCTATGCCGGTGCCTGGGCCTCGAATCTTTCCGGCTGGGGCACGTTCGGCGGCGCCAATCTGGAACTCGACCTGTTTGCCGGGATCAAGAAGCCGATCTCCAGCGGCACGACGATCGACGTCGGGCTGACCTGGTATATGTATCCCGGTGGCGCCGACACGACCGATTTCGCCGAGCCCTATGTCAAGCTCGGCACCACGATCGGACCGGCCAACCTGCTCGCGGGCATCGCTTATGCCCCGAAGCAGAAGGCGCTGGGCAATTTCTCCAACACGCCGCAAAGCCACGGCCAGGCGCAGGACAATCTCTACCTCTGGGGCGATGCCAGTGTCGGTATTCCCAAGACCCCGCTGACCGCCAAGGCGCATCTCGGCCATTCCAACGGCAATCCTGGGCTCGGTCCCAACGGCACCAGCGTGGCGCCGACCGGCGAGTATTTCGACTGGTCGCTCGGCGTCGACTATGTGATCGGCCCGGTGACGTTGGGCGTGTCCTATGTCGATACCGATATAAGCAAGGCGAGATCGGCCTATCTGCTGCCCAATTTCGCCTCGACCAAGAATGGATCATCGATCGCCGATGCCACCGCGCTGTTTTCGGTCAGCGCCGCTTTTTGAGACAAACGGGCGGCGAAACACCGCCGCCCGCTGTTCGTATCACGCCTGAGCCTCGGCCTCCGCCGCCACAGCGAGGTCGGGCGGCATCGCGGCGCGCTGCAATTGTTCGACCACCGCCGCCAGGGTCAGCACTTGCTGGCGATCGCTGCCCAGCTGGCGCAGCGCCACGGTACCTTCATCGGCCTCGCGCTTGCCGACGACCAGCAGGTTCGGGACCTTGGCCAGGCTGTGCTCGCGCACCTTGTAATTGATCTTCTCGTTGCGAAGATCGGTCTCGACCCGCAGCCCGGCCGCGCGCAATTCGGCGGCGACCTGATGTGCGTAGTCGTCGGCGTCCGACACGATCGTCGCGACGACCACCTGGGTCGGCGCCAGCCAGAGCGGGAAGCGTCCGGCATGATGCTCGATCAGGATGCCGATGAAACGCTCGAAGCTGCCCAGGATCGCGCGGTGGAGCATGATCGGGCGATGGCGCTCGCCATCGTCGCCGACATAGGACGCGTCGAGCCGCTCGGGCAGCACCGTGTCGGTCTGGATCGTGCCGACCTGCCACGTCCGGCCGATCGCGTCGGTCAGATGGAATTCGAGCTTCGGCGCGTAGAAGGCGCCCTCGCCCGGCAATTCTTCCCAGCCGAACTCCTCGGTGTTGCGACCCGTCGCCGCCACCGCGTCGCGCAGCGACTGTTCGGACCAGTCCCACATCTCTTCGCTGCCGAACCTTTTGTCGGGACGGAGCGCGAGCTTGATCGCATATTTGTCGAAGCCGAGGTCCTTGTAGACCGTATCGAGCAGGTCGATGAACGCCGCCACCTCGTCGACCAGTTGGTCGGCGCGCACGAAGATATGCGCGTCGTCCTGGGTGAACTGACGCACGCGCATGATGCCGTGCAGCGCGCCGTGCGGCTCGTTCCTGTGGCAGCAGCCGAATTCGGCCATGCGGATCGGCAGGTCGCGATACGATTTGATCCCCTGGCGGAAGATCAGGATGTGCGCCGGGCAATTCATCGGCTTGAGCGCCATCCACTGCGCATCGTCCGAGACCAGAGGCCCTTCGTCCTCGATGTTCGGCACCTCATCGGGGATGACGAACATGTTCTCGCGATATTTGCCCCAATGGCCGGACTTCTCCCATTGGCGGGCGTCCATCACCTGCGGCGTCTTCACTTCCTCATAGCCCGCGGCATCGAGCCGGCGGCGCATGTAGGATTCGAGCTCGCGCCAGATCATATAGCCCTTGGGGTGCCAGAACACCGAGCCATGCGCCTCGGCCTGGAGGTGGAACAGGTCCATCTCCTGCCCGATCTTGCGGTGATCGCGCTTGGCCGCTTCCTCGAGCATCACCATGTGCGCATCGAGCTGCTTCTTGTTGAGCCAGCCGGTGCCGTAGATGCGCGAGAGCATCGCGTTATTCTGGTCGCCACGCCAATAGGCGCCCGACACGCGCGTCAGCTTGAACGCCTGCGGATCGAGCTTGCCGGTCGAGGCCAGATGCGGGCCGCGGCACATGTCGAGCCACGCATCGGGGCGATTGCCGGCCTTGTAGACCGTCAGTTCCTCGCCCTCGGGCAGTTCGGCGGCCCATTCGGCCTTGAACGTCTCGCCTTGCGTCTTCCAGCGCGCGATCAAATCGGCGCGGCTCCACACTTCGCGGATCAGCGGTTCGTCGCGCGCGATGATCGCGCGCATCTCCGCCTCGATCGCGGGCAGTTCCTCCTCGGTGAACGGGCCGTGTTCGGGGGGCGGCGCGAAATCGTAATAGAAACCGTCATCGGTCGCCGGACCGAAGGTGATCTGCGTGCCCGGGAACAGATTCTGCACCGCCTCGGCCAGGACGTGCGCGAAGTCGTGACGCGCGAGTTCGAGCGCATCCTTTTCGTCGCGGCTGGTCACCAGCGCGAGCTTGGCGTCGTGATCGAGCGGGCGCGTGATGTCGCGCAATTCGCCATCGACGCGCGCGGCGATCGCCGCCTTGGCCAAACCGGGGCCGATCGCCGCGGCGATATCGGCTGGGGTCGTGCCGGGCGCGACCTCGCGAACCGAGCCGTCGGGGAGCGTGATCGAGAGCATTTCCATGGTCGTTCCTGTCAGTTGGCGCGCCTATGCACCGGGCAGCGTCCGAGGGAAAGACTGGAACGGGAGAGCGGACGCCGACCTCACCCGTTCCCGGGCGAGGCAATCGGCGAGAGCGTCAGTCGCGCGCGCCGAACACCCCCCGGAAACCCGGGGTAGTGGTGGTAGTCGTGGGGAACGCGCGGTTCATGGAGAGGGATATAAGCGGCGGCAGTTAAGGAATCCAGTCAGGCTTTTTTGCCTGCTTCGTGCTGAAGCTGCCATTCGATCGAACCCCATAACCTGTCGGTATGCGCCGCAACCGCATCGCGCATCGATATCGCGGCCGGCGTCGGCGCGTCCATCTGGCCGATCGCGGCAACGTTGGCCTGACGGAGCATCGCCGACTGAGCGGCGGGATCCGCATCGCTGCTGAGCAGCGACAGCCAGATGCCTTCGACGGCCATCCGCAGCGCCACGATCTGGGCATTGAGGTCGATGATTTCTTCCTTGATCCATTCTCCGGAAATCGCGCAGAGCGACACTGCCGCGATCGTCGCGCGCGCTATGCACGGCGTCATGGCGGAGGAAAAGGCTGCGGCGCGAAGACCGCTCGCGGTACATCGTCATAACCAGCGCTTATCGCCACTACCGCGCGTTCGATTTCCCCGACTGCCCCGCCCTCGGATAGACACCGATCCGGAGGAGATCGCCCGATGGACAAGACCGTCATCCTGCGCCGCTGGTCGGCGCGCATCCGTACCGCCGATGAGGCGGAGTATGTCGCCTATATCGCCGGCACCGGGCTCGACGACTACCGCGCGACGCCGGGCAATCTCGGCGCGCAGATGCTGGTCCGCACGCTCGGCAATGGCGAAAGCGAGGTCACCACGCTCAGCTGGTGGGAATCGATCGACGCGATCGCGGCGTTTGCCGGCGAGGACATCGACTGCGCGCGTTACTATCCTGAGGACGATCGCTTCCTGCTCACACGGCCCGACCATGTCGAGCATCACCGCGTGGTCGGCGGCGCGGTGCAGGGTCTGTAGATCGAGCGTATCGATATTCAGCAAATCCTCCCCCGCTTGAGGGGGGAGGATCGACTGCGAGCTGATCGGTCAGGCGTCGGCGAGTTCGTCCGCCGGATAATCGGTGCTGACCGCGAGGTCGCGCCACTTGGCAAGCTCGCCCACGACGAAGGCGTTCTTGGCCTCGACCCGCGACACGCTGTCGCTGCCGAACTGGATACGCATCGGCGGCTCGCTCTCGCCCGCCAGCCGGACCATCGCCGCGGCGAGCTTTTCGGGATCGCCCTGCTGTGCATGGTTGTTGTCGGTCGACCAGTCGCGGGTCCTTCCCGACGTCTGATCGTAATCGGCGATGCGCTGGGCGTGCGGCATCAGCGAACTGCCGTCGAGGAAGTCGGTGCGGAAGGCGCCCGGCTCGACCACGGTGACGTGGATGCCCAGCGGCGCCAGTTCCTCGTACATCGCCTCGCTGATCGCCTCGACCGCGAACTTGGTCGAGCAATAGATGCCAAAGCCGGCGCGCGACTGATATCCGCCGATCGACGAAATGTTGAATACCCGCCCCGAGCGTTCGCGACGCATATGCGGCAGCACCGCGCGCGTCACGCCCAACAGGCCGAACACATTGGTCGCATAGACGCGCGCGATTTCCTCGGCACTCGCCTCTTCGACCGCGCCGACCACGCCGAAACCGGCATTGTTGACCAGCACGTCGATCCGGCCGAACCGCTTGACCGCGGCGGCAACCGCATCGTTGGCCTGGTCCTGGTCGGTGACATCGAGCTTGACCGCCAGCAGATTGTCGTGGCTGCCCAGGGCTTCGGTGACCGCATCGGGATTGCGCGCGGTCGCGACCACCGCGTCGCCCGCATCGAGCGCCGCCTTGGCGATCAGCACACCCAGGCCGCGCGACGCGCCGGTGATGAACCAAGTCCGCATGATCTATCTCCTTCATTTTGCCCGACGGCGATCCGTCGGTGAGCATCAGATAGAGGCTGGAGAATGATGAGATAATCGGCGATATGCTCCACGACTCGATGAACAGGATTCATCAATGCAGCGTATCGTCCCCGGCGACCTCAACGGATTCCTCGCCATCGCCCGCGCGAAGAGCTTTCGTCGCGCGGCGGTCGAGCTGGGCGTGACTCCCTCCGCGCTGAGTCACAATCTGCGCGCGCTGGAGGAACGGCTCGACCTTCGCCTGGTCAATCGCACGACGCGGAGCATCTCGTTGACCGAAGTGGGACAGAAGTTGTTCGATCGTATCGAGCCCGCCTTCCGCGACATCGACGATGCGATCGAGGAATTGAGCGCGTGGGGCGGTAAGCCGATCGGGACCCTGCGGCTCAATACCGCGCTCGCGTCTGCCCGGCTCGAACTGATGCCGCTGCTCGCCGACTTCCTGGCCGCCAATCCGTCGGTCGAGGTCGAGATCATCGCGCAGACCGCGCTGATCGATACCGTCGCCCAAGGCTATGATGCCGGCGTCCGGTTCGGGGAGCGCATCGCCGCCGACATGATCGCGGTGCCGATCGGCCGGCGGCGGCGCTTCGCGGTGGTGGGGTCGCCGGCCTATTTCGAGCGCTGGCCGAAACCGGCGCATCCGCGCGACCTGATCGGGCTACCCTGCGTCCGTTATCGTTTCGAGCGCGGCGACGATTATCACTGGGAATTCGAACGCGCGGGAGAAGAACTCGAGATCGCGGTCGACGGCCCGTTCACCACCAACGAGCACGAATTGATGCTGAGCGCCGCGCTCGACGGGATCGGGCTGGCCTTCGTGTTCGAGGAAATGGTTGTCGACCTCGTGGCTGCCGGCCGGCTCGAGCGCGTGCTCGGCGATTGGTGCCCCTATTGGCCGGGCCTGTATCTCTATTATCCGAGCCGGCGGCAGATGCCGTCGCCGTTACGGGCATTCATCGATTTCGCGCGGTCGCGCGCCGGCTAGATTTGCGGACGCATCGCCGTTGCGGAAGGCCAGTAGTCGCTAGGCGGCCAGAGTACCTACAATGTCGTTCCGATGCGCGCGCAGCCGGGCATGCTCGGCGTCGCTCAACTCGGGCGCCATCATCTGGCGGACCTGGGCGATGTGCGCGCGCACGCGACCGTTGAACCAGGCGACGCCGGCGGCGATCGTGTCCCAGTCGAGCGGGGCGTCGTCGGCCTGCGCCTTGAGCTCGCGGACGTTGAAGCGCAGATCCTCGGTCAGCGCGATGCACTCGACCTTGAGTTCGTTGACCCGCGCCCGCGTCCCGGCATCGGCATGTTCGAGCATCGGCGCGAACACTTCTCGGTGGACGAACAATTGGTAGGAGGCGAGGACCAAGGCGGAGTCGGCGATGCGCTGCTTGACCAGCTCTTCGGTCGCGGCGTCACGCGCCATCACCAGGGCGTCGCCCTCGGCCATCATCCGTTCGATCTCGGCGTGATATTCTTCCAGCGTCTGCGGCATCGGGGACCTCTCGATCGCCCGATCGCTAATCGGAATTGGTTAGCAAAGGCTTTGGGAACCTACGTAGTTCGACGGATATGGCCAATACGGGTATGATTACCCTCTCGATATGACCTGGCCGAACGGCACGACATGGTTGTTGCTGTCGTGCCCGATCAGCGCACGGCCTTCGTACGGGACCTTCATGATCTTGCTCCAGTCCCAGGCGATCTGGTCGGGATTGTGCCCGAAATCGGCCTGGCCATCGGCCGGCGGCAACGTGATCGAGCCGACGCGCAGCGAGGCGATTCCCGACAATTGGGTCGCGTTGGCGACGTGGAACATCATCCGGTCGACGCGATAGAGATGCTCGCTGACTTCCTCGACCAGCAGATCGTGATCGGTCAGATCGGGCAGCCAGGGCGTGCCGATCATCGCGTCCAGGATCGACAGGTTGAACGCCGCCGCCGGGCGCCCCGATCCGATGATGCCGGGTTCGAGCCCCGATTTGTCGCCATGGACCAGCCAGCCGAGCGTGCGCCGGACCGATGCGCCATTGTCATTGCGCGTGACGTCGGCCGGCATCGGGCCATGGATCGGCTTGCCGATCTTGTGCGCGTAGAGCGCGCCGAGCATGAACCCCATGTCCGAATAGCCGACATAGGCCTTGCGCTTCGCAGCGTCTTCGAGGTGCGGGAAGATCAGCGGGAACAGCCGGTTCGAGCCATAGCCGCCGCGCGCGAACCACACCGCATGGACACTCGGATCATTGGCGTATTTGAGGAAGGTGTCGGCGCGTAGCTGATCCGGCCCTGCCCAGGTATGGCCGCCGCCCGAAGCCCAGCATTGCGGGTCGATCACCAGCTCGACACCATAGTCGGCGGCGATTGCCGGCAACGCGTCGAGCGAATGTTCCTCGACCCGGTTGGCGGGCGCCATCACCGCGATTTTCATGTACCCTGCCGTCCCGTCCTTGCCGTCACTCGTGAAAGCGGGGATAGCCCGGCACGATGGATATGAGCAAACCTTGTTTCTTCGTCGGCATTGGCGGATCGGGCATGATGCCGCTCGCGATGATCCTGGCCGCGCGCGGCGCCAGCGTGGCGGGATCGGACCGCAGCCTCGATCAGGCGCGGCTGCCGGCCAAGTTCGACTATCTGCGCGACCTGGGGATCGAATTGTTCCCGCAGGACGGCAGCGGCATCACCTCGCCCGACCAGATCGTCATCGCCTCCGCCGCGATCGAGCCGACAGTCCCCGACATGATCGCCGCGGAACGGCTCGATTGCCCGCGCCGCACCCGCGCGGAAATGCTCGCCGATCTGTTCAATGCCAGCACGATGCCGATCGGCGTCGCCGGCACCAGCGGCAAGTCGACCGTGACCGGCATGATCGGCTGGATCCTCCATGCGCTGCGCCGCGATCCGACGGTGATGAACGGCGCGGTGATGAAGAATTTCGCTACGCCCAACGCGGCCTTCGCCAGCGCGTTGGTCGGCGGCGGCGACGTCTTCGTCAGCGAGGTCGACGAAAGCGACGGATCGATCGCTTTGTTCGCGCCGCGCATCGCGGTGCTCAACAATGTCAGTCTCGACCATAAGAGCCTCGACGAGCTCAACCAATTGTTCGGCGACTTCATCGCCAAATCGGAGATCGCGGTCGTCAATCTCGATAATGAGGACGGCGCGCGGCTGGCCGGAACGCTGCCCGCCAATCGCGTGGTCGGGTTCGCGCTCAAGGCCGATGCCGAGATCACCGCGACCGATATCGTCGAGGAACCCTATGGCGCGCATTTCCAGCTCGTTGCGCGCGGGCACGATCCCGTCGCGGTCGAACTCCAGGTGCCCGGCCGCCACAATATCGCCAACGCGCTCGCAGCGATCGCCGCGTGCCACGCGGCGGGAGTTTCGTTCGACGATGCCGCGGTCGCGCTCGGCGGCTTCACCGGGCTGCGCCGCCGTTTCGAGCTGGTCGGCGAGACCAACGGCATCGCGGTGCTCGACGATTTCGGGCACAATCCCGACAAGATCGCCGCGACGCTGACCACGCTCCACGCCTTTCCCGGCCGGTTGATCGTCCTGTTCCAGCCGCACGGTTACGGCCCGCTCAAGACGATGCGCCGCGAACTTGTCGCGGCCTTCGCCGACGGGCTGAAGGAGGACGACGTGCTGATCCTGCCCGACCCGGCTTATTATGGCGGCACCGTCACGCGCGAGGTGACCAGCGCCGACATTGTCGACGACGTGAAGGCGGCCGGCCGCAACGCCAGCCACATCGCCGACCGCGCCGAAGCGGCGGACATGATCGCGGGGATCGCCCGACCGGGCGACCGCGTGGTGGTGATGGGCGCGCGCGACGATACGCTGAGCGCGCTCGCGGGCGATATATTGGCGAAGATTGCGGGGCATCGGGAGAGCGACCGGCACTAAAACGGGCCGCACGACGTCCGCCGCGCGACCCGATCTTGATCGCTAACGATCGCTTACTTGGTCGCAGTAGCCGGCTTTGCAGTCGCGGCGGGCGCAACCACGGCAGTAGTCGCGGCCTGGGCAGCAGGCGTTACGGACTGGGCTGCGGGCGCTGCGACGTTAAGCGGCGCCGGCCCGGTAGCGGCTACCATCGCCAAGGGCACATCCTCATCGACAAAGCCTTTGACTGCGCCACCCAGCGGAATGGTCGCGCTCGTGCCGGTGGTAAAGAAGCCGGCGATGGGAACGAACGCGATGGCGGCAACGACGCCTGCCGTGCCGGTCACGCCCTTATCGTCAAACTGCCCGCTCAAGCGGATCTGGCGGCCATTGACCGTGGCATAGAGAAGCTGTGCATTAATACGTCCCGACTTCCCCCACATCCCTTTGTTGCGGACATCGGTAACTTCGCCGACCGCCGGGCTTCCCGCTGGAATAACGGTCACCCCATTGACCTTGACGTCCTCCGAGACCTCGAGATGAACCCGATATCCGACGCGCAACTCCTTGCCTTTGGTCGTTATCGTTTCCGACATCTTGAGCGGGACGGGCGTCCCGGTCCTCAAGACCGCCCCAGTGTTCGCGGGCGCGGCAATTGGAGCGGTTGGCGTAGCGGTGGTTTGCGCCCCTGCAGGCGCGGCAAAGACCAGCGCGCACGCAACAGCGCTCACAGAAACAATATTCATGGCTTCCCCCCTGAAAAACTTAGCGAATCAAACGCCCCCGCGTCAGTCCGTTGGAAGAGAGAGCCCTTATTCTCGATCGCCGTCAATCCAGGCGATTGAACCAAAGTGAACCAATACTCGCATGCCATCGTAATTGCATAAGTATTTTCAGGGTGTTGGCGGCAGCTGTCTATTCCAGTCTCGTCGTTTGCAGTGCGCCCTAACCGTTCTGACCCACGCGTCTCTTTTTTATCCGTTACGGGCGTCGCGTTGGTCGATCAGCAAGCGCTGGTCGCGACGTGCGAACAATTTGTTCCACAGCCGCACATTGGCGGCATGACGCGCGGCACGTTCACGGCCGCGCTTGCGGCGCTGCGGTTCCTGGATGGCGCGCATAACAAAGATCGCCGCCCCCGCGACGGCCCCGATCGCCAATGCGAACAGCAATACCGACTCCACGCCAATCTCCCCCAAGACGGTCCCCTCGGCTTCATATCACTTTGGATATAGCCACTCCACCGTCATGCCGCCGCCAAGTGGGACGCCGCCACCAGCGGTCGCGGCTGCCCGCCATGTAAAGCTCCCTTGACTAACAAGCACGCTTTACTGTAAAGCTGACTTTACTGATTCGAAAGGAGGCTTTACATGATTATGAGTCCCGCCACCCGGCGCTACAACAAACGGGTCATCATCCTCAGCCTGATCTATTCCGCGTTCCTGATCGGCGCGGTCTATGGGTTCAAACATCACCTGGTGAGTGGCGTCTTCGCCTGGATCGTGGCGATCCTGCCGGCGCTGCCGATCATCGGTATCTTCGCCGCGATCGGCCTCTATCTGGTCGAGGAACAGGACGAATATGTCCGGATGCTGATGGTCCGCCAGACGCTCTGGGCGTCGGGCTTCTCGCTCAGCATCGCGACCGTCTGGGGCTTTCTCGAAAGCTTCGAACTGGTCAGCCATGTCGAGGTCTATTGGGTCTCCGTCCTGTGGTTCGGCGGGCTTGGCCTCGGCAATTTCGCCAACCGGCTGACGATCGGGAGGGGGCGATGAACAACCGCCTCAAGGTGCTGCGCGCCGAGCGTAACTGGAGCCAGGGCGACCTCGCCGACAAGCTCGAGGTCAGCCGGCAAAGCGTCAACGCGATCGAGACCGGCCGCTACGACCCTTCACTCCCCCTCGCCTTCAAGATCGCCGAGCTGTTCGAGCTCGCCATCGAAGACATTTTCGTTTCTCCCAGCAAGGAAGCCTGAATCATGAACCACTTCACTCTCCGCTTCGCCGTCGCCGTGCTCGCGCCGCTCGCCATCCTCCAGCCCAATATCGGCCATTGCGCCCCGGCTGCGGCCGCAAGCCCGGCCCCCGCTACTGGCGAAGTCCGCATGGACCACATTTCGGTGACCGAGACCGGCAAGGGATCGCCAGTCATCCTGATCCCCGGTCTGTCCTCGCCGCGCGCGGTGTGGGACGGGGTTGTGCCCGAACTGGCGAAGAATCACCGGGTCATCCTGGTCCAGGTCAACGGCTTTGCCGGCGACGATGCCGGTGCCAATCTGAAGCCGGGCATGCTCGACGGGATCGTCGGCGATCTCCATGGCTATATGGCGAAGCACAAGCTGCAGGGTGCCGCGGTAGTCGGTCATTCGATGGGCGGGCTGGTCGGGCTGATGCTGGCCAAGGCGCAGCCCGGCGATGTCGGCAAGCTGATGATCGTCGACTCCTTGCCCTGGTACGGTGTGTTGTTCGGCCCCGGCGCGACGGTCGATACGGTCAAGCCGAAGGCGGTAGTGATGCGCGACGAGTTTGCGGCGAGCTATGGCAAGCTCGATCCCGCAGCGAACCAGGCGCTGGCGACGCGGTTCGCGCGGCGGCCCGATGCCCAGGCCAAGATCGCGGGCTGGATGAGCAAGACGGACGTGCGCGTCTCCGCTCAGGCGATGTACGAGGACATGATCACCGATCTGCGCGGCGACATGGGCAAGATCGCGACGCCGATCACGATGCTCTATCCGACCTCCGTGACATTGCCGAAAGCAGTGGCCGAACCGCTCTACACCGCCGCCTATAAGGATGCGCTGCACGCGACGTTGGTCGAGGTGCCCGACAGCGCGCATTTCATCATGCTCGACCAGCCGGCGGTGTTCCAGAAGACGCTGATGGCGTTTGCCGGGTGACTCGGTGTTCCCCTCCCGCCTTGCGGGAGGGGTTAGGGGAGGGCCTGTTCATCGCTTCAACACGACACGCCCTCCCCCAGCCCCTCCCGCGAGCGGGAGGGGAGCAAAACGGCCCCTCCCGTAAACGGGAGGGGCTTTTTGTTTGCCCGCCCTCCCCCTACAGCCTCCCCATGACAGATACCGCCATCCGCCCCGCGCTCGCTTACCATCTGACCGTCGGCAAGGGACCGCCGGTGGTCTTCCTGCCCGGTTATGCCAGCGACATGAGCGGGTCGAAGGCGGTCGCGCTGGAAGAATGGGCCAAGGCGGTTGGCCGCACCTATCTGCGCTTCGATTATGGCGGCTGCGGCGCGAGCGAGGGTGAGTTCGCGGATCAAACGCTGACCGGCTGGCGCGATGACGTGCTGGCGATGCTCGACATGCTGGCCGAGCCCGCGATCCTAGTCGGATCGTCGATGGGCGGCTGGCTCATGCTGATGATCGCGCGCGACCATCCCGAGCTGGTCGCGGCATTGGTCGGCATCGCGCCGGCGCCCGACTTCACCGACTGGGGCTTCTCGATGGACGAGAAGATGAAGTTGCTCCAGGACGGCCAGCTCGAGCGACCGTCGCCATATTCGGACCAGCCGACCGTCTATACCAGCCGCTTCTGGCAATCGGGCGAGGCGTCGCGGCTGACAGCATCGATGCTGGCGGTGGATTGCCCGGTACGCATCCTCCACGGCCAAGGCGATCGCGACGTGCCGCACGAACGCTCGCTCCATCTGGCGCGGATCCTCCGTTCAGCCGACGTGCAGGTGACGTTGATCAAGGACGGCGACCACCGGCTGTCGCGCGATCAGGACATCGCGCTGCTGATCCGGACGATCGAAGGACTGTCGACGCGATCATGATCCTGCTTCCGCTGATGCTCCAGGTCGGGGCGACCCCGTCGCCTTTGTCGCCAAACGAGCAACGTTATGCTGCCTGCATCTCGCTGGCGACGAGCGATCCCAAGGCCGCCGAGGCGGAGGCCGATCGTTTCCGCATCGCCGGCGGCGGCGCCAAAGCGCACCAATGTCAGGGCATGGCTTATGCCCAGGAATCGCGCTGGAGCGATGCGGCGACCGCGTTCGAGAGCGCGGCGCGCGATGCCGATGCCGCCCGCGATCCGCTGGCGGCACGCTATTGGGCGCAGGCCGGCAACGCCTGGCTGGCGGCCGGCGACGCGGTCAAGGCGCAGACTGCGTTGACGACGGCGATCACTGCCGGCACGCTCGACAATTTCGGCCGCGGCGAGGCTTTGCTCGACCGCGCCCGCGCCCAGGTCGCGGCCGGCCGCCTCGCCTCGGCGCGCGGCGACATCGATGCCGCGCAGGAAGCGACGCCCAAGGATCCGCTCGCCTGGCTGTTGTCGGCGACGCTGGCGCGGCGGATGAACGACCTGCCGCGCGCCCAGACCGATATCGCCGAGGCGCTGAAACTCTCGTCGGACGATGCCTCGGTCCAGCTCGAGGCTGGCAATATCGCCGCTTTGTCGGGCGATGCCGATAGCGCGAGGACGGCGTGGCAGGCAGCGGCCAAGCTCGCGCCCGGCACCGCGACCGCGGACAATGCCCGCGCTGCGCTCGCCCAGTTCGATACGCCCGCGGCGGCGGCGCCAGCTACGCCGCCTGCGACGAATCCCGCGCCAGCCAAGAAGCCGTAAGGTCGATCCGTTTGAACCCCTCCCCGGCGAAGGCCGGGGCCCAGGATCGATGACGGGGAGATGGCGCCCCGCCGTGGAGATTACGTGGCGACTAGGCCCCGGTCTTCGCCGGGGAGGCGTTGTTTTGCGTTGCGCCGGATAAGACTCAATCGGTCAACCGATACTGGCGCCGCCGCGCCCCTCCCCCTATCTCCCGCCTGCACCACCAGCAGGGAGAAGGCGCATGAATTATCTCCACACCATGATTCGGGTCAGCGATCCCGAGGCGACGGTGAAGTTCTTCGAGCTGCTGGGCCTCAAGGAAGTGCGCCGCTTCGACAATGAGAAGGGGCGGTTCACCCTGATCTTCCTGGCGACCGAGGACGACGCGCGGATCGGCGACCGGCGCGCCGAGGTCGAGCTCACCTACAATTGGCCGGCCGAAGACGGCAGCGTCGAAACCTATTCGGGCGGGCGCAATTTCGGCCACCTCGCCTATCGCGTCGACAATATCTACGAGACCTGCCAGCGGCTGATGGATGGCGGCGTGACGATCAATCGCCCGCCGCGCGACGGCCATATGGCGTTCGTCCGCACCCCCGACAACATCTCGATCGAGTTGCTCCAGAACGGCGTGCTCGAACCCGCCGAGCCCTGGGCGTCGATGCCGAATACGGGGGAATGGTGACGCGGTGAGTGCGGCAACCGATCGCTTCCTGGCGCTGACCGGCGCGCGGTTGCCGCTCGTCCAGGCGCCGATGGCCAATTTCGCCGGCAGCGCGTTGGCGATCGCCGCACTCAAGGCCGGCGCGGTCGGCTCGCTCGCCTGCGCGGTGCTGTCGCCCGACCAGGTCGCGGCCGAGGTCGCGGCGATCCGGGCAGCGATAGCGGGGCCGATCAATCTCAATTTCTTCTGCCACAAACTCGGGCCGCAGCCGGACGAGAGCGCCTGGCACGCGGCGCTCGCCCCCTTTTACCAGGCGGAGGGCGTCGCCCCGCCGGTGCAGCCGCCGGTGTTGCGCAAGCCGTTCGACGCCGCGATGGCCGAGGTGATCGAGGCAGTGCGGCCAGAAATCGTCAGCTTTCATTTCGGCCTGCCGGAGCGCGTCCTGCTCGACCGTGTCCGGGCGAGCGGTGCCAGGATTTTCGGCAACGCGACCAATGCGATGGAAGCGCGGTTTCTCGCCGACGCCAAGGTCGACGCGATTGTCGCCCAGGGGTTCGAAGCGGGCGGCCATGCCGGCCATTTCCTGATCGGCCACCGCCCGATCGGCGTGCTCGCATTGGTGCGGCAGATCCTGAAGGACGTGGACCTGCCGGTGATCGCGGCGGGTGGGATCGCCGATGAAGGCGCAGCTCGGGGCGCCATAGCGGCGGGCGCGGCGGCGGTGCAGGTCGGCACCGCCTATCTCCGCACCCCCGAAGCGACGACCAGCGCGGTGCATCGCCAGCGGCTGGCCGAGGCCGGGCCGGAGGATAGCGTCTTCACCAACCTGTTTTCCGGCGGGCTCGCGCGCGGCTTGCGCAATCGGCTGATCGAAGCGCTGGGACCGGTAAGCGAGTTTGCGCCGCCTTTCCCTTATGCCAGCGCCGCGCTGGCGCAATTGCGCGCCAAGGCTGAAGCCGACGGGCGTGGCGACTATTCGCCGTTATGGGCGGGGCAAGGCGTACGGCTGGCCGGCGAGGAGCCCGCCGAAGAGCTGACCGCAAGGCTAGGCGCCGCGGCGCTGGAAGGAAGCAGGATATGAGCAAGCTCGACATCGTCCGCATCGCCGCGCTCAGCGACAATTACATCTGGCTGGTGCACGATCCCGACAGCGGCGAGACGATGGTGGTCGATCCCGCCGAGGCCGACCCGGTACTGGCAGAGGCCGACCGCCGTGGCTGGACGATCGACGCGATCTGGAACACGCATTGGCATCCCGATCACACCGGCGGCAATGCCGCGATCAAACAGGCGACCGGCGCGCCGGTAATCGCCCCCGCCGCCGAGGCCGCGAAGATCCCCACTGCCGACCTGCTGGTGATCGAAGGCGACATCGTGCAACTCGGCAAGCACGCTGCGACCGTGCTCGAAACCCCCGCGCATACCGCCGGCCACATCACCTATCATTTCGCCGATGACGCCGTGGCTTTTACCGGCGACACGTTGTTCGCGATGGGATGTGGCCGCTTGTTCGAGGGCACCGCGGCGCAGATGTATGCCAATATGCGGCGGTTGGCCGACTTGCCGCCCGAGACGTCGGTCTATTGCGCGCACGAATATACGCTGTCGAACGCGCGTTATGCGCAGGTTGCCGAGCCCGACAATGACGTGATCGCCAGCCGATTGCGCGAGGTGGAGGCGATGCGTGAGCGTGGCCAGGCAACGGTGCCGACGACGGTCGCGCTGGAACGCGCCACCAATCCGTTCATGCGCGCACGATCGATTGAACAATTTGCCGAAAGGCGAGCCTCTAAGGATGTATTCCGCGGCTGAACCGGTATAGGATCGGGCCGAGGGGATGCGAAGGAGCCGCTTATGCGTAACCGTATCTTTCCGCTCGCGTCGCTGTCCGTCGCGGCAGTCGCGCTATCGTCCTGCGCGATGACGCCTGCCGAGACCGCCCGCGCCGCCGACGCCAAGGCGGCGACCCAGGCCGCGCTGGGTAAGGAACTCGCCGGGCTGACGCCGACCGAGACCAGGGACTGTATGGACAATTACCAGTCCTCGTCGCTCAAGGCCTATGGTGGGACCCTGGTCTATAGCGTCAGCAAGAAGCTCAAGTACGTCAACGACACCGGCGGCGGTTGCGAAGCGGTCGAACGCGGCGACATCCTGGTCACCAAGTCGCCGAGCGGGCGGTTGTGCCGCGGCGATATTGCACGAACGGTGATGCCGGGATCGCGCATGCCGTCGGGCAGCTGCGCGTTGGGCTCGTTCGTCACCTATCGCGCGAAGTAACGCCATGCGTATCGTGCTCATCCCCGTCGCCGCGCTCGGCCTGCTCGGCGCCGCCGCACCCGCTGCTCCGCGGGAGGACACGCTCGCCAGCGCGCTGGCCGGCCGGGTCGCCGGAACACCGGTCGATTGCGTCGAGAAATCGCGCCTCGATGGGCCACAGATCATCGATAAGAAGACGCTGATCTATCGTGAATCGGGCCGCCGGATCTGGCGCAACGACCTGATCGGCGAGTGCCCCGGCCTCCAGCCGATGGACACACTGGTCGTCGAGATTTTCGGCAGTCAGCTATGCCGCAACGATCATTTCCGCGCCCTGACCCCGGGCCTGCGCATCCCTGGCCCGATCTGCAGGCTGGGCAAGTTTACGCCCTACGACAAGCCGGAAAAGGCGAAGTAGCGCCTCGTTGGCCCGACCCGTAGCTGGCTTAGCCCCTCCCCTTCAGGGGAGGGGTTTGGGGGTGGGGGAGTGCCTCAAGCCGCTCGCCTGTGGGGAGGCCCCACCCCAACCCCTCCCCTGAAGGGGAGGGGCTGAGAGCCCCGTTACAACACGAAGCGGCTGAGATCGGTGTTGCGGGCGATCGAGGCGAGCTGCTGATCGACATAGGCGGCATCGATCGTCATCGTGCTGCCCGACCGGTCCTCGGCATCGAAGCTGATTTCCTCGAGCAGCTTTTCCATCACCGTCTGCAGCCGCCGCGCGCCGATATTCTCGACCGCGCCATTCACCTCGGCGGCGATCTTCGCCACCGCGCGAAGGCCATCGTCGGTGAAGTTGATCGTCACGCCTTCGGTCGCGATCAGCGCCTTGTATTGCTCGGGCAGCGACGCCTTGGTGTCGTTGAGGATCGCGACGAAATCATCCTCGGTCAGGCCCTTCAATTCGACCCGGATCGGCAAGCGGCCCTGAAGTTCGGGCAGCAGATCGGACGGCTTGGCGACGTGGAACGCCCCGCTCGCGATGAACAGGATATGGTCGGTCTTCATCGGCCCGTATTTGGTCGCGACCGTCGTCCCTTCGATCAACGGCAGCAAGTCCCGCTGCACACCCTCGCGGCTGACCGATCCGCCGCGCACGTCGCTGACCGCGATCTTGTCGATCTCGTCGAGGAACACGATGCCGTTGGATTCGGCATCCATCAGCGCGACCCGCGCGACATCTTCCTGGTCGAGGCGCTTGTCGGCTTCTTCCTCGACCAATTTGTCCCAGGCCGAGGGAACGGTCAGCTTGCGGCGCTTCATCTGGCCCTGGCCGAACGCCTTGCCCATCATCTCGCCCAGGTTGATCATCCCGACCTGGCCGCCACCCGGAATCTCGAATGGCATCTGGGGCGCGGCCTCCAGCTCGATCTCGATCTCGGTCTCGTCGAGATGACCGTCCTTGAAGCGCTGGCGAAACGCCTCGCGCGTGGCGGTCGAGCTGTCGCGCCCGGTCAGCGCGTCGAGCAAGCGGTTCATCGCCGCCTCCTCGGCCTTGTCCTTGACCGCGATACGGCGGCGCTCCTTCTCGAGCCGGATCGCTTCCTCGACCAGGTCGCGCGCGATCTGTTCGACGTCGCGGCCGACATAGCCGACTTCGGTGAACTTGGTCGCCTCAACCTTGACGAACGGCGCGTCGGCCAGCTTGGCCAGGCGGCGCGAAATCTCGGTCTTGCCGCACCCGGTCGGGCCTATCATCAGGATGTTCTTGGGCGTCACTTCGTCGCGCAGATCGGCCGACAGCCGCTGGCGGCGCCAGCGATTGCGCAGCGCGACGGCGACTGCCTTCTTGGCGTCCGTCTGGCCGATGATATGCGCGTCGAGTGCGGCGACGATCGCCTTGGGAGTCAGTTTGTCGTTCATATTCTTCTTCTTCAGCCCCTCCCCTTCAGGGGAGGGGCAGGGGGTGGGGGATATCTCGTAGAGTGGGTTGCTCGTGGCTGCCCCACCCAACCCCTCCCTTGCAGGGAGGGCGGCTTAGGTCAGGTCGCGCTGTCGAGGCTCTCCACCGTGACCCTGTCGTTGGTGTAGACGCAGACCTCGGCAGCGATCTTCATCGCCTTGCGGCAGATCGTCTCGGCATCTTCCTCATAGTCGACCAAAGCGCGCGCTGCGGCGAGCGCGTAATTGCCGCCGGATCCGATCGCGGCGACCCCCGCCTCGGGCTCAAGCACGTCGCCATTGCCGGTCAGGATCAGGGTCACGTCCTTGTCGGCGACGATCATCATCGCTTCCAGGTTGCGCAGATACTTATCGGTCCGCCAGTCCTTGGCGAGGTCGACCGCGGCGCGCATCAATTGGCCATTGGCGCGCTCGAGCTTTGCCTCGAGCCGCTCGAACAGGGTGAAGGCGTCGGCGGTCGCGCCGGCGAACCCGGCGATCACGCTGCCGTCGCCCAACCGGCGGACCTTCTTGGCATTGGGTTTCATCACCGTCTGGCCGGCGGTCACCTGGCCATCGCCGATGATGATCACCTTGCCGTTCTTGCGCACGGAGAGAATTGTCGTGCCGTGCCACGTCATCTTGTCGCTCATGCCCGCCATGTAGTCATCGGTTGCGCGGGCGCAACATCACCCTCCCCGTGGCAACCAAACGATGATACCATTCCGGCGACACGCTTCCGTTACGGCAAGCGATGTCGGGTCGATCCAATAATTGCGCCGCCGAAGGCGGCAGAAGGTGACGGTAGCGGCGCGCTTCGGCGCGAAAAAGAAAGGGGTTTCAGTATCATGGCGAGCGAATTTCCTAAGGATATCGGACAGCCTCCGGTCGGGGGCGGCGGCATGATCGGGCGCGTTCAGCGCCTGATGTTGAAACCCAAGGACGAATGGCCGGCGATCGATGCCGAGCCGATGACCGTCCAGGGAATCCTGATGGGCTGGGTGGCGCCGCTCGCGGCGATCGGGCCGGTCGCTCACCTGATCCAGGGCCAAGTCTTTCCGATGAACTTCTTCGGGGTGACGTGGCGACCGCCGCTGATCGGCTCGATCGTCACGGCGATCCTCGCGTGGGCCCTGACGATTGGCCTCACCTATGTGTGGGCTTTGATCATTGACGCGCTCGCCCCCAGCTTCGGTGGTACCAAGAACCCAATTTCAGCATTGAAGGTCGCAGCCTTCTCGGCCACCGCCGGTTGGATTGCAGCGGTCCTCGGCATCCTGCCGGCACTCGGCATCATCGGCAGCTTGATCGGGCTTTATAACATCTACCTTTTCTGGATCGGCGGTCCGATGCTGATGAAGGTGCCGCAGGACAAAGCGGTCGGCTTCGTCGTCGTCTCGATCATCGTCGGTGTGGTTGCGATGGTCGTCGCTGGCATAGTCGCGATCGCGATCGGCGGCGCGATGTTCGCGATGACCCCGAATGCGTTCGGCCCGGGGGGGGGCGGCACGATCTCGGTTGGCGGGACGACGCTCGATACGGGCAAGCTGACCGATGCAGCGACCAAGATGGAGGCCGCCAGCAAGTCGATGGAGGCGTCGATCAAGGGCGGCGATGGCGCGGTCAAGGCGGTCGACCCGGGCGCGCTCCAGAACCTGTTACCGGCGTCGATCTCGGGCTGGAACCGAACCAGCGTCGAGAATCAGGGCGGCGGCGCGGCGGGCATCGGCGGCAGTAACGCACGCGCCGAATTCCAGTCGGGTGACCAGAATTTCAGCCTCTCGGTCACCGACACCGGCGTGCTCGGCAACATCGCAACCCTGGGCGGCGCGATCAACGCGTCGTCCAACAAGCAGACCACGACCGGCTATGAGAAGTCCGAGATGCAGGGCGGCAACATGGTCAGCGAGAAATGGGACAATCAGTCGAAGTCGGGCAGCTATTCGGTGCTCGTCGCCAGCCGCTTCGCTGTCGAGGCGAGCGGCTCGGCCCCCAGTATCGACACACTGAAATCCGCGGTCGCCGCGGTCGATCTCGGCCAATTGCAGTCGATGGCCAAGTGAGCCGCCGGGCGCGCGCCACCGCCGCTCGATCCTGCTGGGGAGCCCGATGAGGCTCCGCATCATTCTCGCCGGCGCCATGCTCAGCCTGGGCGGATGCGAGGCCGGCAACGACAATCAATCCGCTGAGGAACGCGGGCCCTCCGCCACCTCGGCCGTCGCGGGGGCCGGCAACGTTCCGACCGATTGCGGCAAGCTCCCCGATTTCGTCCCGCTCTATGCCGATGCCCGCATCGAGACCTGCGTCTCGGGTCCCGCCGGCGAACTGCGCCGAGAGAGCGGGACAGTGGTCTATACGACCGGTGCCACGCCCGACGCGATCATCGCCTGGTACAAGGACAAGGCAGTGCTCGAGGGCCTCGTCCCCGCTTTGTCGACCCCGACCCTGTTCTCCGCGCGCGATGGCGGCAAACGGTCGATGAGGGCTATGGTCGAGAGCGTGCGCGGCGCGACGAAGGTCACGCTTAATTGGGAGTGGGATGCCTGAAATCCGCTCGTCCTTCCCCTTCGGGGGTGGGCCTTGTCGTTGGATCAGCCCGTAATCACGCCCACCAACAACTTCACGTTGAGCACGACGATCGCCGCCGCCACCACCCAGGCCGCGATGCGCAGCGCCCAGGGGCTGGAAAACTCGCCCATCATCCGCCGGTCACTGGTGAACGAAACCAGCGGGATCACCGCGAACGGCAGTTGCAGGCTCAGCACTACCTGGCTCAGTACCAGCAGACTGGTCGTCGCCCCTTCACCGGCGATGCCGATCACCAGCGCCGCGGGCACGATCGCCAGCAGGCGCGTGACAATGCGGCGCAACCAGACCGGAAGCCGGAGGTCGAGGAACCCCTCCATCACGATCTGTCCCGCCAGCGTGCCGGTGATCGTCGAATTCTGCCCCGAGGCGAGCAGCGCCAGCGCGAATACGACGCTCGCCGCGCCAGCACCCAGCATCGGCGACAACAGGCTGTGCGCCTGCTCGATATCGGCGACATCGGTGCGGCCCGAGGTGTGGAACACCGATGCCGCCAGGATCAGGATCGCTGCGTTGATCAAGAATGCGAGGCCGAGCGAGACGATCGTGTCGATCGTCGCCAGCCGGATCGCGCCGCGCTCGTCGTCCGCCGCAACCTTGCGCGTCTGCACGACCGACGAATGGAGATAGAGATTGTGCGGCATCACCGTCGCGCCCAGGATGCCGATCGCGATATAGAGCATCGCCGGGTTGGTCACGATTTCCGGCCGCGGCACCAGCCCGCCGGCGACCGCGCCCCAATCGGGCCGCGCCAGCCACAATTCGTAGGCAAAGCATCCCGCGATCACGACCAGCAACGTGGCGATGAACGCTTCCAGCTTGCGAAAGCCGAACCGTTGCAGCGACAGCAATAACAATACGTCGAACGACGTGATCGCCACGCCCGCCAGCAACGGAAGGCCGAACAGCAATTTGAGCGCGACCGCGGTGCCGAGCACTTCCGCCAGGTCGCAAGCGATGATCGCCACCTCGCACAACAGCCACAGCACGATCGTGGTCTTGCGCCCGTATCGCGCGCGGCATGCCTGGGCGAGATCGAGCTTCGCCGCGATGCCGAGCCGCGCCGACAAGGTCTGGAGCAGGATCGCCATCAGGCTCGACAGCAGGACGACGGCGAGCAGGGTGTAGCCGAATGCCGATCCGCCGGCGAGATCGGTCGCCCAATTGCCGGGGTCCATATAGCCGACCGCGACCAGATAGCCTGGCCCGATGAATGCGAAGAATCGCCGCCACGCGCCGGTCGCCGGCACTGCGATACTGGCATGGCTTTCGGCAAGCGACGGCCGGCCCCGCGCGAAAGGCGCGGCATTGCTTATCGCGTCGCTGTTCGGCGGTGGCGTCATTCGGGTCCTTGCAAACCTATCCGTTCGTGCTGAGCCTGTCGAAGCACGTGTTCTGGGCACGCCCTTCGACAAGCTCAGGGCGAACGGCGTGTCCTAGCGCCGCAAAGCCCGCCCCGCCACTGCGTCCAGCTTCGCCAGCAACGCCGGGTCGCGCTTGGCCGGGTCGGTGATCAACGCGACGTCCAGGCAGGTGTCGATCGGCGACGGCGTGCGCTCGTTGGGCAATGCCTTGACGAACGCCTCGACCGTGCGACGCGCGACCTCGCCATTCTTGTGCATTTGCGCGATCACTTCGGCGACCTCGACCGGCGCCTCGCTCTCGCGCCAGCAATCGTAATCGGTGACCATGCCGATCAGCGCGTAGGGTAGTTCCGCCTCGCGCGCGAGCTTGGCTTCGGGCATCGCGGTCATGCCGATCACGTCGGCACCCCAGTCGCGATAGAGCAGGCTTTCGGCGCGGGTCGAGAATTGCGGCCCCTCCATCGCCAGATAGGTGGCGCCGGTCGCGACCTTGCCGCCTGCCGCCTCGACCGCCGCCGCAGCGAACCCCGACAGCCGTTCACACACCGGATAGGCCATGCTGACATGGGCGACCATTCCGGTGCCGAAGAAGCTCGACGCGCGATGCACGGTGCGGTCGATGAACTGGTCGACCACGACAAAATGACCGGGCGGCAGATCCTCTTCGAGCGACCCGATCGACGAGATCGCCAAGATGTCGGTCACGCCCGACCGCTTGAGCGCATCGATATTGGCGCGGAAATTGAGTTCGGACGGCGGGATGGCATGGCCGCGGCCGTGGCGCGGCAAGAAGACGAGGTTGACCGCGCCGATCCGCCCGAACAGCAATTCGTCGGAAGGCTGGCCCCAGGGCGTGTCGACCCGGCGCCACTCGGCATCCTCCAGCCCGTCGATCGCATAGAGTCCCGATCCGCCGATGATCCCGATCGTCCAACCGTCGCTCATATCGTCTCCTGTGGGTGCCGAGTCGCCGCCTCCTTAGGCGATCGGCGCGCGGGACGCAGCGTCCGATCGGGATGGATTCGCCGCGATGAACGGTTGGCTCGGCCAGTGGCACAAAGGCCTGCTATGCCGTTGCCCATGATTCGCCCGCCCCTTCTCGCCCTCGCCGCCCTTACCGCTGCCGCGCTCCCCGTTCCGCTGTTAGCGGCGCCGCCGATCGCCGGCCGCTGGCTGACCGCCGATGGCGGCGCGGTGGTCGCGATCGGCGATTGCGGAGGGTCGATCTGCGGCCGCGTCGTCAAGGTAATCAAAGGGCCGCCGGCCGGCCGGCCCTGGGTCGATTCGCTCAATCCCGATCCCAAACTCAAGACCCGCCCACTGGTTGGCCTGCCGATCCTGACGGGGATGTCGTCGTCGGGCGACGGCTGGAAGGGCAAGATCTACGACCCCAAGAGCGGCAAGACCTATCGCGCGGTGGTCGCCCGCGACGGCGCCAATCTGAAGGTCCAGGGCTGTATCGCGATCTTCTGCCAGACAATGATTTGGACTCGAACGGGGTAGACGACGGCTACTATTGGGTGGATTCTTGCCGGTCTGGTTTGGGTGAACGACAAGCCAAAGCTGCCCATCCCTTTTGTTGACAGATTTCCGCGCACGAAGCAGCAGGGTGGCCCCGGACACCGCTCCGTAACCGGCACGCGCACCGCCGCCCCTGCCTGATAAGGACGAGACGATGGCGGACTCCGCTTTGGCGACGATTACCTTTGGGCGCGCTGCGCCGGGAATATGCGTGCGCGATATCCAAGCCGCGCAAGACTTCTATTCGCGCGTTCTAGGGTTCGAGAAGGTTTTTGAAAATGGCGATCCGATCGGCTTCATGGTGATGAAAAAGGATCGTGCCGAAATCCACTTGAGCCAAAAGCCCGACCACAAGGCCTCGACTGTCAACGTCATGCACATGTTCGTCAACGACGTGGCGGCGCTCTATGCCATCTGCGAGGTAGAGGGCGTGAGAATCATTAAAAGCCTCGCGGACAAGGACTATGGGCAACGAGCCTTTGTCTTCGCTGATCCGGACGGCAACCGAATCGACATAGGCGAACGACGCTCCTAACCCTGCCTGCTGCTCAAGGGCCGCTTTCGGGCGGCCCTGTAGAGAGATCCAATGACCACCATTGGGTCGCAAGTAGACACCTCTCGCTAAATCACATCCATATCCACCTTGTAATGATGCCACGCGAGGATCGCGGCAGCTCCGCGGTGCGGACGCCAGGCTTCCGCCAGGTTGCGCATCAGCTTCTCCGCCGGTCTTTCTTTATGCCCCAGGATGCGGCCGATCTCGATCTGCACTGCCAAATCGCCCGCCGGCCAGATATCCGGACGGCCTTCCGCGAACAGCAGATAAATTTCCGCCGACCAACGGCCGATTCCCTTGATCTTGACCAGCTGCGCGATCGCCTCCTCATCATCCTCGGGCAATTGCGCGAAGTCGAGCCGGCCGCTCGTCACTTCCTCGGCCAGGCTGCGCGCATAGCTCGCCTTTTGCCGCGACAGACCTGCGGCGCGGAGTTGCTCATCGCTCGCCGCGGCGATGGTGGCGGGGTCGGTCAGGTCGCCGATTTGCGCCTCGAGCTTGTTCCAGATCGATTGCGCGGCCGCCACCGACACCTGCTGCCCCATGATCGTCCGCAGCAAGGTGGCATAGCCGCGGTCGCGCACGCGCGGCTCGGGATAGCCTGCGCGCTGCAGCGCGACGGCGAAAGCGGGCTCGATCGCGGCGAGCGCGTCGAGCGCGGTGTTCAACGACTTGGCGGTCTGGACCATATGAAACCTTGTACGAAACCTTGATCGATGCGCCCGGGCACGGCATGGCCGCTGGCAACCGGACGGAGGAAAGACATGCCCAAGCTTATCGTCGTGACGCGCGACGGGAAAGAACAGGAAATCACGGGCGAGGCTGGCCTGTCGGTGATGGAAGTGATCCGCGACGCCGGGATCGATGAGGTTTTGGCGCTGTGCGGCGGCTGCTGCAGCTGCGCCACGTGCCACGTCCATGTCGACCCGGAATTTGCTGCCAAACTGAAACCGATGAGCGAGGACGAGAACGATCTGCTCGATTCCTCCGCCGACCGCGACGAGAACAGCCGGTTGTCGTGCCAGATCGAGTTCAGCAATGCGCTGGATGGCCTGAAGGTGCGGATCGCGGAGGAGGATTAGGCCTCTTCTTCAAGCCGTCATGCCGGGCTCGTCCCGGCATCCACCGTGCCTCTGGCTGAGGAAGTGGAGCCTCGAGCTTTACGCTTGCCTCCCGGTGGCGTTCGAGCGAGATCGTGTCCCCCGGACACGATCTTGGCTTGCCGGGGGGGCAAGCCAAAGCTCGAACGGGCACAAGGCCGGGGTGACGAAGTAGAAATCTACTTCGCAGCCCCGGCAAACCGCACCACCGCCATCGGCGCGGTGCTCGACAGCGGGGTCGCTTTCCACGTCACGGTCTTGCGGCCGTTCACGACCTTCACCCCATCCTCGTTATTCTGGCTGACGATCTCGGCGTCGGTGTCGAGGATGAAGGTGCCGTCGAGCTTGGCCGAGGCCTTGCTCGCGTCCGACCCGCCCATGCCGCCCGCCGAATCCTTCGAATCGTTGGCGAAGCCCGGTGCCTTGACGCGCGCGGTGCCGTTGGCGCGGATTTCGACCGCGACGAACGGGATGATGATCCCGGCGTCGAGATTGTAGGGAAACAGATAGGTGTGATCGAGCTTCCCGCTGATCTGATAGTCGATCACGAACTTGTTATTGCCGACATAGGTGACCTTGCGGAACCCCGCTTCCTTAGACAGGGTCGCGGCCATTTCGCGGTTCTTGGCATCGGCCGCGGCCTGGGTCTTGGCATCGTCCTTCGCGTCGTCCTTGTTATTCTTCTCGCCCTTGCCGCTCTTCTGGCCGCTCTTGTCGAAGCCGATCTTCTGCAGCGAGACGCCGTCGGTCTTCTTGGTGTCGTCGTCGCCGCCCGACGGCATGTCCTTCATCGCCTCGTTGAGGTCGAAGGCATAGACCTCCCCCTGATAGCTATAGGTGAAGGTGCGGTCGGCATTGATCGTCAGTGTCGAGGTGAATTTGCCCGGCGCGAGCAGGCAGCCGAGCAGCATCAAGGGCGCGAGCAGCACCAGCGCGAGACGCGTCACTCGTGCCGTCATCACAATTCCCCCATCAGTCGCGCGCGGCCACCGCATAGAGCGCGATCGCAGCGGCATTGGATACATTCAGGCTCTCGATCCTAGGCGATATCGGCAGGCGCGCAAGCTGATCGCAATGCTGCATCGTGTTGTGCCGCATGCCTTCGCCCTCGGCCCCCAGCACCAAAGCGATCCGCGCCGCGCCGATCACGTTGCCCAGCGTTTCGGTCGCTTCCCCGGCCAGGCCGACGCGCCAGAACCCGGCCTCGGCAATCTCTCCCAGCGCGCGCGACAAATTCACCACGCGGACCCAGGGCACGATCTCGAGCGCGCCCGACGCGGTCCGCGCCACCGCGCCCGATTCGGGCGGGGAATGGCGATCCTGGGTGACGATGCCGAGCGCGTCGAATGCCGCCGCCGAGCGCAGGATCGCGCCGACATTGTGCGGATCGGTGACCTGGTCGAGCACCACCAGCGGCCGCCGGTCATCCTCCCCCTGCCCTTGCTCGAGCAGGTCGCCGAGCCAGATATCCTCTAGCGGCTCGACCTCGATCACCAGCCCTTGATGCGGCGCGTCGTTCGGCACCAGCCGGCCGAGATCGGCGACATCGGCATAAGTGATCGGGATTACTGGCGGAATGTCGAGCCCGGCCAGCGCCTCGCGCGTCGCCCACATCTTCCTGACCGTCCGCTCGGGATTGGCGAGCGCTGCCAGCACCGCATGGCGCCCCCAGAAACGGGGCCGCGACGCGGGCGCCTGGCTTGGACGGTGACCTCTACGCGCCATCAATATTCCTCAATCGGCGTCCGGATAAGCGAACGGATCGCTCTTGGACGGCTGCGTCGGCAGCGGCGGACGCGGCAGCGCGTCGCCGTTCGCCGCATTCCACAGGAACGCCGCCAGCACAACCGCCGCCTGACGCATGTCGTCGCCCTTCAAGTGATCATAGGTATCGATCGACGTGTGGTGGATGCGGCTGCCATAATCGAGCGGATCCTGGATGAACTGGAAGCCCGGCAGGCCGACCGCCTGCATGAAGACATGGTCGGTGCCGCCGGTCTTGCGGATCACCACCGAGGACGCGCCCATCGAATTGAACGGCTCCAGCCATTGCTTGAAGATCGGCACCACCGCCGGATTGTTCTCGGCATAGATGCCGCGCAATTTGCCCGATCCGTTGTCGATGTTGAAATAGGCCGCCATTTTCGACCAATCGGCCTTGGTCGCGATCGGCCAGCGATTGGCCCAACCCTGATAGCGCGCAAGACCGGTCAGCTTGGGATCACTGCCGCTGCCGCGGGTCGCGAAATGGTTCTCGACATAGGCCAGGCTGCCGAGCAACCCCTGTTCCTCGCCTGCCCAGAGCGCGAAGCGGATCGTCCGCTTGGGCTTCACCTTCAAGGTCGACAGGATGCGCGCGGCTTCCATGATCATCGCGCTGCCCGCGCCGTTATCGGCGGCACCGTCGCCCGCCACCCAGGAATCGAGATGCGCGCCGGCCATCACATAGCTGCCGTCCTTTGCGCTGCCGGGGATGTCGGCGATGATGTCGTAAGCATTGACGTCGCTGTCGTCGAAGCGGACGTCGTTGTTGATCGACACGGTCGGCGCCGCACCGACGATCGAGAGGCGGACGAGGCGGCGATAATCCTCCGCCGCGATTTCGACGCCCGGGGTCTTCACGGTATCGCCGGCGCCGAACAGATAGCCTTCGCCATGGACGAGCTTGCCGTCGAGCCGCGACTTGGTGGCATAAGCGACCGCGCCTTCCTCCTGCAGGAAGGCATCGAGCTTCTTGGCGAAGTCGAGCCGCTTCATGCCACGCTCGGCGGCGGCGGGATCGTATTTCGGCTGAACGAACTGGTCGAGCTTGGCGAGATCATCGGCGGAATAGCGCTTGAACGGCGCGTCGCCTGGCTCCGACCCGTCATCGGGCTTGGTCACCAGCACGATCTTGCCCTTGAGCTTGCCTTTCCACTTGGCGAAATCGGCCGGCGTCGCGATCGGCGCGACAAACACCTCGCCCGATACCGTTCCGTTGGTGGCGGGCGTCCAGGCGATCGGGATCGCGGTCAGTTGGATCGGGCGCGGGCTGGTCATCCGCACCGAAGAGCTTTCGATCCACCAGCCGCGGCCGAACTCGAATCCTTCCTTATGGACGTTGGTCAGGCCCCATTCGCTGAACTTGGACGAGGTCCACGCCTCGGCCTTGCGCATATTGGGCGAATTGGTCAGCCGCGGGCCGATCTGGTCGGAGAGATATTCGGCGGTGATCATCACCTGAGAGCGGTTGAAGCCCTCATCCATGATCCGGTTGACCATCGACAGGTCATTGGAATGCAGCGACGCGGGAATGGCGACGGCGGCGGCCGCGGCAAAGGCGGCGATCATCTTGCGCATGAACGATTATGCTCCCCGGGATATTATGACGCCCACGCTATTGCCGCCGCGCCACCCGCGCAAGGGTGTGCCACACATATCGTACGCCTGGCTCCAGACGGGTCGAAAACGTGCCGCCGCCGCGTTGACATGGCCGCGCGGCTTGGGCATGGGGCGCCCTCGCTTTTCGAAGCGACCGTCCCTTTGCGGACGAAGACCTGGGGACAGGTGGCCGAGTGGTTAAAGGCAGCAGACTGTAAATCTGCCCGTGCAAGCGTACGCTGGTTCGAATCCAGCCCTGTCCACCATTTCATGTTTCGAGCATCCGCCAACATATCTTCGCACCAATTGCGCCCTTGCGCGCGCTGCCTGTGGGATGGGCAAAGAGATGTTCGCAGCTGGGCCGGCAGTGACGAGCAAGGCTCGTCGCCGAGCCGCCCGGATTGAACACTATTCATCATCCCGCCGATCCTGACGAAGAGCGCTCGGCGACAAGCAATTGCACAGAAGCAAGTTGCATAAGCGGGTAACGGCCCGGCCGCGCGCCAATTGATCTGCCGTAATCGCTGTGTTAGCTATCCGGCCTGAATTCAGGGGGCAGTTAAATGACGAAGCATGTCGAAGTTGGAACCGAGCACGAGACGAGCCAAATCAAGCGCGATTGGGTGAAGCCGGAAGTCGTTTCGTTCGACGCGGTTTTGGCAACCAAGGCGGCAACCCTGAATCCGGGCGATGGTCTCAGCAGCAATAGCTGAGGATACCATCCGCTATCGGTATCGTTACGGCGGTTTAAAGCTGGAATCGAGCGAGCCGCTCGCACAATTAAGAGAAGAATGCGAGGAATCGGGCGAGGCGAAAGCATCGCTCTCTCTGGACGTTATGGAAGGGCCGTTGCCGACGCCCGACACCATTCTTTTCCGTTGGAATGGGCGCTATGGTCTCTCCTTGGGAAGGGTCGGCGAACGCTGGTTGCTGACCACGTCGCTCGATTGCGCTTTCCTGATTGACGAAGCGCGACACACGATAAGCTGTGTCGTTCGCGATCGAAGGGATCCGGCTTGGCTCGACGTGCTCGTTCGCCGCATCTTGCCACGCGTCGCCATCCGCTATGGTGCGGTAGCGTTGCATGCTGCAGCCGCAGCGAAGGGCGATCACGCACTGCTGTTGCTCGGCGCATCGGGGGCGGGCAAATCGACCACGTCGGCGGCGTTGGGAGCGGCCGGCTGGGACGTGCTCAGCGACGACATCTCGATATTGTGGGATCACGATGCCCCCCGGGTCGCGCCGGCCACTACCGGAATCTGTGTGTGGGCGGACTCGTTCGCCGCGCTCGCCCTGCCCCCTCGGCAATCGACGCCGATGCCCGGCTACCTCGGCAAGCGGCGCTTCGTTCCGGGAAACGAAACCAACACCGCGCCGATGCCGCTGAACGCCATCGTACTTCTCGAACGCTCGGCCAATGCTCGGGAAGCACATCTTGTCCCCGTTCCGCCGATAGAGGCGCTGGGATGTTCTACCCGCGAGCGGATCCGGTTCAACCCCGCCGAAACGACCGGCGCCGAATTGCGCGCGACCTTTGCCGCGCTCAGCACGATGGCGCAGGTCACTCCTTGCTTCCGCTTGTTCTATCCGCCGGATTATGGCGCGCTTCCCGCGATCGTCGAGCAGCTAGAGGGGATGTTGCAGCACTGACATGTCGATCGACGCTCCGCCACGACGCCCCTATGACCTGACCCTGGCCGACCGCGACTATCCCGAGTGCGTCGGGCCGCCGCGGCGCACGTTGCTCATCTGTTCGGTTCCGCGCTCGGGCAGCACCTTGCTTGGCGAAGCGCTCCACTTTGCCGGCGGGCTCGGTTGCCCGCTCGAATATTTCCATCAGGGCTTTCAGCCCGACTTCGCCGAGCGCTGGAATGCTCAAACGCTGACGGACTATATTCGTGCGGTGCATCGCTGGCGCACCGATCCCACCGGCGTGCTGTCGGTGAAGTTGTTCTGGAGCGATGTCGAAGCCTTGGCGGCAGAGTTAGAGCCAACCCGGTTCGCCGCTTTGGCCGGACGCCGGCCCGACGAGGTCGATGCCGGCACCTATCGCGAGATCGCCGCGTTGCTCGATCCGATCTTTCCCCGTCCCCGCTTCGTTCATCTCGAACGCAAGGACCGCGTCCGCCAGGCCGTGTCGGGGCTGGCGGCCACGCAAACGGGTCTGTTTCGCATCGTGCCGATGACCGAGACGCCGCCCGCGAAGGCGGTCCCCGAATATGATTTCGGACGGATCGACTCGCTCATCGCCTATGCCGACCATTGTCACGGCCATTGGCGCAACTTCTTCGACGCAATCGAGGCTGATCCGATCCGGCTGAGCTACGAGAATCTGGTTGCCGATTATGAGGGCGGCGTCCGCCACGTGCTGAACAGTATCGGCAGCAACTCGCCCATTCCACCCATCCGTTTGCAGCGCCAGTCGGGTAGCGACAACGAAGCGTTCGTGCTGAGGTATTTGCGCGAGCATCGCGCCGCCACCGGTTGAGCGAGCCCGTCAGCCCCACACCTCGTCACGACATGCCAAAGGCGTGTTCGAGCCACATATCCATCGCCACCACGAACCAGATCGGCCCGATTCTGCCGCGCGACAATTGGCCCGTCGACCCCGCCGAACGCCATTCCAGCGCCGGCGCGAACATCTCCGCCACCTTGTCGCCGTCGACCCAGCCAAGTCTGGCCGGTAGCAGATTTTGTGGCGGGCATTCCCGAAAGCGCTCCGCGATCGCGTCGATCAGGCTGGTGATGAAGATCGCCTTGTCCTGGCGTTGACGAACCACCTCAGGCAGCGTCCCCCGCATCGCTTCGCGCAACAGATGCTTCTTTTCACCGTTCCGCAGCAACATCGTTCCCGGCACCCCCATGAAGAAGGTCGCAAGTCGCAAGTCGTGTAGCGGATGACGGATCTCGACTCCGTGTGCCTCGGCAAAAGCGAGGATCGTATCATGAGCGAGGTGGCGGCGCGCATGCGCGAAGACATTGTACCGCTGCATTTGCGCGAAGCTGTTGAGTTCGACCGGGGGCAGATCCGCGCGCCACCGTTCCTCGAGCCCGGTCCGCGCGGCCCATTCCGGTCGTATCCAGTCCGGAACTGCACCGTCATAGGTCAGGTGGGGGCGGAGAAAACGGGCGCGATAGGCGCGACTGAATAATGGCGCAGCAGCAAGAAAGCCGGTTCGCCGAAACCGTAAAACGGGCGACAATTGGGGAAATTGCGTCATCGCCTCGCGAAACAGGCCAGTCAGGTCACCCTTGCGCAGCATATCCGGCAGATGGGCTAGGCTGCCCGCTATCCAATCGTCGCCGCCTTCGCCGGTCAGCAGGACGCGGCCACCCTCCGCCTGCATCAGGCGAAACGCAGCAGTCGTGGTGTCGTTGACGTTGGGGCGCAACGGCAGTTGCAGCGTTTGCGCGGTCCACCGGCGCGCCTCGTCCAGAACGAACGGATCGGCGGAGGTAACCCGTGCGGTCAGACCGACATGCTCTTCTACCGCCTTGCTCCATGGCGTCTCGTCCTGCGCCTCACCCGGAAAGCGGGCAGTGACCGGCTGGACCTGACGATCGATCCTGCCGGCGCGATGCAATTCGGTGGCGCGCGCGACGACGGTCGAGGAATCGAGGCCACCCGAAAGGTGCGCGCTGACCGTCGTGTTGCTGCGCATCGTCGCAATCAGCGATTGGTCGAGAAGCTCGCGGAATCGCTCGACAAGGTCGCCTTCAGACAGGTGCGAGAGATCCTCGAACGGGCCCGAGTGCCAATGCCAGGTCCTGACGCGACCCTTTTCAAGCTCGACCGCCGCTCCCTGGCCAAGACGCTGCACCCCTTGCCAGAACGTGTCCGTGCCCGTGACGAAACGGGCCGACAACATCTCGCCGATGGCGCCCTCGTCGAGCCGCCGTTCGAGGTCGAGCCCGACGACCAGCGCGCGCGGTTCGGTCGCGAAACCGAAAGTCCGGCCGTCGAAGCTCCATAGTAACGGTCGCCAACCCATCGGCGAGCGCGCGCAGAACAGCCTGCGTCTGTCGGGCTGCCAGATCGCCAGCGCCCAATCGCCAACCAGGTCGTTCAGGAAGCGCTCGCCGCGTGCTTCCCATAAGGCAAGCGCGATATCCACGTCGGGCGCACCGGCCAGAGCACGCCCTCGCTCGCCGAGAAGCGCCAGGAGATCGCCGCGGTTATCCAGTCTTCCGTCAAACGCCATCACCGCGCCGGAGGCCCCGGGGAGCGGCTGCCGTTCGGCCACCGCCTCCGGGGTGGTCGCGTGATGGAACCGGATCATGCCGGCAGGCCCGTCATGCCAGCGCGTGACGCCATCGAATCCGCGCGGCGGCGAGGCCGCCACGATACGCGTCAATATAGCGTCGGACAGCGTGTTGCCGTGAGCGAGAACCGCGCCGGCGATGGCGCTCAATCGCTGCCCTCCAAGAGCCCCTTCGTCCGCGCCAGATCGATAAATTCGCGCACATCCCGGCCGATTTCGGCCGGCTCGGCGTTATGATTCTCGGCGAGCGACCGCACGATCTCGGTCTCGTCCAATCCCGCGGCGATGCCTCGCCAGATCGCGGCGCTGGATTCATTGAGCGCATGGTAGGTGCCATCTCGGCCATCGAACAGCGCGAGTTCGCCACCGACATTGTTCCACGCAATATGTGGCGCGATCTTCAGCAACCGAAATAACCCTTAACGATGCAACCTTGGCGACAATTCTAGGCTGCCGTCCGCCGACTTGGCAAGGTCGAGTCGGCCGGCGTGGTCGTGTTTAAGCCATGCCTAAAATGGGAATTTTCTCGCAGGATCACGGAGTTATTCTTTCACGTCAATGGCATAACCGCTGTGGTCACCACGACAGATTCCATTCGCACATCAACCGAATTTTCACTATTAGTATTTCGGTAAGTATATGTGATGGGGGGTTCTGGACAAAGATTGGCCGGGCTTCTCGGATCAATACTTAAGGCGTCGGAATTCGACTGAGCGGTTGCCGTTATCAAGACGATCGTCATGTCGTCGCGTAGCGTGCGCGAAATGGGGGAGAGACAATGTTATCTATAGTTAAGAAGTCGGCTTTTGTGGTCGTCGCCATTGTGGGGGCAAGCACGTTTTACGCCGCGCCGGCGGCAGCTCAGGCGACGCGGACGTGGATTTCCGGTGTCGGCGACGATGTCAATCCGTGCAGCCGGACCGCCCCGTGCAAGACCTTTGCCGGCGCGATCTCGAAGACCGCCGCCGGCGGCGAGATCAATTGCATCGATCCGGGCGGTTTCGGCGCGGTGACGATCACCAAGGCGATCAGCCTCATTTGCGACGATGTCGAAGCCGGTGTGCTGGTTGCTGCATCGCCAGCAATCACCATCAATGCTGGCGATACCGATGTCGTCACGGTGAGCGGGCTCGATATCTTGGGGCCGACGACCGTCCCGGGCACCAACGCCATCAACTTCGTGAATGGTGCCGGGCTCAATCTGCGCAATACCACCATCAAGGGATTTGCCACGCAGGCCGTCAGCTTTACGCCGGGCGCCGGCAAGACCGCCTTTCTCAATCTGAACAATGTCGACATTATTGGGAACGGCAACACAGGCGATCCGACGACCGGCGCCATCAAGGTCGCGCCGGCGACCGGCGCCACCGCCAATGTCGTGATCAGTAACAGCCGCGTTCAGAACAATGTCAATGTCGGTCTTCGCCTCGACACTACGGGCACGACGGGCAGCCGTATCAACGTGCAGCTGGCCAACAGCCAATTGAGCGGCGACGGTATCGGCATTCAGTTCAAAGCGCCGGCCGGGACGGGCACGATCAATGCTCTCGTGACCGACACGACCGTTTCGAACAACGTCAGCTATGGCGTTTTCGCGAATGGTAACGGCGTAAACGCTCGCTTCGCCACCACCACCATCACCGGCAACGGCGCCGCAACCGCAGCGACAGCGACCGGCGTTAACGCGGTGAACGCATCGGTGGTGTCGAGCTATGGCAACAACCGCCTTGACGGCAATTTCAACAGTTCCGCCGTCGCGTCGGACGGCGCCTTCACCGCGACGATCCCGCTGCACTGATCGGCACGCGACTGGAAACTGAACGGCGGGACTGGCAATAGTCCCGCCGTTTCTGTGCGCGGAGTCCCTCGCCAACAGAAAGATAAGGGGCAGGAGAGCCGGTGCGGTGTCGAGTAGCGGATGAATCGATGCGACCGCGGCTCCTTCCGCAAGGTTCTCAGCAGCTGGTTTCTGTCGGCCTGAACCGCGCGCGTCACCTGTACGGGCTCGTGTGATGCGGCGCGACGCCGAGACCGCACGCCGATCGCCGGCGTTCGCGATTGTCGCCGCCGCCTGCCGAGCGGCCGCGACCGGCGAAGGCGACTTCATCGACTATCCACCCCCGCATCCGGGCGGCGACGCGATCCTCGCGATGGCGATGCGCCACCGCGTCAGCACACCGGTGCTCCGCATTTTGGCGCGCGATCCCGCACTCGATGCCGACACCGCCACAAGGCTGCTCGAACTGGCGCGGGAACGGCAATTGTCCGCGCTGAGGCTCTCGTCCGCCTTGGTCGCGGTGTCCCAGGAGCTCTCCAAGGCCGGCATCCGGCATCTGGTGCTCAAAGGTCCGGCTCTATCGCAGCGCCTGTATGACGATCTCGCCGCGCGCGACTGCAAGGATATCGATATTTTCATCGATCCCGCTGCGCGTACGCCGGCGGAAGCGGCAATCGCCGATCTCGGGTTCCGCCGCACGCACACAGCGACAACGCCGGGGGATCCGTGGCGCGCATCACTGGCGCCGAAGGACGTCAGCTTTCGAAGCAGGGACGGCAGCATCGAACTGGAATTGCACGATCGTCTGTTCGACGTTGCTCAATTATTACCACTGTCGTTCGATCATTTCTGGTCCATGCACGAAACGCTGGCAGTCGCCGGAACGACGCTGCCAATATTGTCGGCGACCGACGATTTCCTGTATCTTTGCGGGCACGGCGCCTTGTGCGGCTGGTTTCGGCTGAAATGGCTCCAGGACATTGCGCGCATCTTCGCGTCAGGGTCGCCAGCGGCCCTCGCCGGCTTTGCCGAGGCCGCGGATCGGCTAGGGGTTCGGCCGATGACCACCAGCGCCGCCACATTGGTCGAGCAAATATTCGGCCTCCCATTGTCCGGCGCGATTGGGGACGCCCACTCGTCAGCGTCCCTCCGAATCGTCAATCGATCGCGAGAGGCGCTGGCGGCACCAGCGGCGGCGTCGAACGCGCCATCGATACCGCGACTGGTGCGCATGTTGATGATGCAGCTCGGATTGCGGCGCGATTGGCGTTACCGGCGCGAAGTCCTTGCTAGGGCGCTCCTAAGCCAGAGTGACGTCGACATGGTGAAATTGCCCTATTTCGCCCGGGGCCTTTACTACCCTCTGCGGCCGTTTCTCCTCGCACTGCGCAGATTGCGGCCAAAACGATCGTGAATATCGACCTGCGCACTGGCAATGTCGCGCCGCCGGTTCGCCAAAAATTCGGCTCTCGCGAAGCTGCCAAAGCCTGATAGATTGGGCGCATCTTTGGAGGATGCGTGATGGGTCTGGGTGATTTCCTGAAGAAGCAACTGGTCGACGTGATCGACTGGGTCGACGAGCCGGGCGTGCTGGCGATCCGCTATCCGATGCAGGATCGCGAGATCCAGAATGGCGGCCAATTGACCGTGCGCGAAGGCCAGGTCGCGATGTTCTATAATGAGGGCAAGTTGGCCGACGCGTTCGAGCCGGGCCAGCACACGCTGGTCACGCAGAACCTGCCGCTGCTGACGGCGATCATGAACTGGGACAAGGGTTTCAAGGCCCCGTTCAAGGCCGACATCTATTTCTTCACCCAGCGCGAGCAGACCGGTCTGAAATGGGGCACGCCGCAGCCGATCACGGTGCGCGACAAGGAATTCGGGCCGCTGCGTATCCGCGCGTTCGGCAGCTATTCGTTCCGCATCGACGATGTCGCGACCTTCGCGGTCAAGATGATGGGCTCGCTCGACCGGCTGACCGTGACCGATCTCGATCAGCAATTGCGCGCGGTGATCAACACCGCGATCGCGACGGCGTTGGGCGGCGGCGAGATCGCGTTCGTCGATCTGGCCGGCAACCAGCAGGCGATGTCGGAAAAGCTGAAAGGCGCGGTCGAAGCCGGGTTCAAGGAATGGGGCCTGTCGTGCCGCACCTTCTTCGTCGAGAGCGTGTCGCTCCCCGAGAATGTCCAGGAATATCTCGACAAGGGCAGCCAGATGCGCGTGCTCGGCAATCTCGACCAATATGCCAAGTTCCAGGCCGCCGATTCGATCCAGACTGCTGCGGCCAATCCGGGGGGTCTCGCCGGGATCGGCGCGAGTGCGGCGGCGGGCATGGCGATCGGGCAGCAAATGGCGGCGGGGCTCGGCGGCGTCGGTAGTGGCGGTGCGACCAGCATTCCCGCGGCCGCACCGCAGCCCGAGGTCGATCCCTATGAGCAGATCGAGAAGCTGCACAAACTGATGGTCGCCGGCGCGATCACGCAAGAGGAGTTCGACGCGAAGAAGACCGCTCTACTCGCCAAGATCTGATCGCGACCCAGTGCTCGACGCCAACTGCCCCAATTGCGGCGCTCCGATCCGGTTCAGGTCGAACGACCTGCCGGTGAAGGTGTGCGACTATTGCCGCACATCGGTGCTGCGGACTGGCGGCAACCTCCAGGCGATCGGCAAGATCGCCGAGGTGCCCGACGACGTCAGCCCGCTGCAATTGGGCGTGCGCGGTCGCGACGGAGCGCAGGGTTTCGAGCTGATCGGCCGCGTCCGCTGGCGCTATGCCGACGGCGCGTGGAACGAGTGGCTGGCATTGTTCGACGACGGATCGACCGGCTGGGTCGGCGAATCGATGGGGCGCTATATGATGCTGCGCGAGGTCGACGACGACGCGCTTGCGCCGGTCGTCGTCGATCATATCAAATCGGGCCAGCCGATCGCGATCGACACGCTGATCACGATCGGCGGGGTCGATTATGCCGTCGCCGACAACAAGCAGGTTACCTGCATCGCCAGCGAAGGCGAACTCCCGTTCAACGCGCCGCTCGGGCTCACCGCCACCAGCATCGACCTGATGACTCCCGATGGCGAGTGCGCGAGCATCCAGAAGGATCAGGGCGGTGAAGTCGAGGCCTATGTCGGCCGCTACATGTCGCTTGCCGAGCTCAACGCGACCGGGCTGCGATCGTTCGAAGGCTGGCCGATGCCGGCGTCTGCCGCATGAGCGACGACGCACTCCCCGCCGACGCCGCGCCGCCGGCACCCGCGCAGCCGCCGGTTGCGCCCGTCACGCCGGCGTCGACCGTCCGCGCGCTGAGCTGTCCCAATTGCGGCGGCATCGTCAACGTCCGCGCGCAGGGCCTGACGGTCAGCGTGCTGTGCGAACATTGCGGCTCGACGCTCGATGCGACCAGCCCCGACCTCCAGGTCATCGCGCGCGCCAACGAGGCGCTCAAGACACCGGAGATCCCGCTCGGCACGCGCGGCACGCTCAACGGCCGGGTGTGGGAAATCGTCGGCTATATGGAGCGCACCGACGAGGAGATCGGCTGGGCCGAATATCTGCTGTTCAATCCCTATGAAGGCTATGCCTTCCTGGTCGACGATGGCCGCCGCTTCAGCCTGGGTATCATGCTCGATCGCCTGCCGACGATGGGCTGGGGCAATGCGATGCAGCTCGATCACCAGAGCTTTTCGCGGTTCGGCGGCACCTATCCGGTCCGCGTCACCTTCGTCGTCGGCGAATTCTACTGGCGCGTCGCGGTTGGCGAAACGGTCGACGAGACCGATTTCGTGCGCCCGGGCACGATGCTGTCGTGCGAAGTCTATCAGACCGAGCGCACCTGGACCCGGCTCGACCTGTTCGACTGGGGAGTCGCCGAAAAGGCGTTCGGCATTCCCGCGCGCCGCCGCGAATACAGCCATCCCGCGCCCCACGAACCGTCGCCCTATAAACGGCAACTTCGCGAGGCACTGGTGGTCGGCGTCGTCGCCCTGCTCGCCTTGTTCGTCGTCTCGGGCATAGGCGGCCGCGAGCAGGTGATCGGCCAGACCACGACCGACGCGGTGCTCGATGGCCCCGAAAAGACCGTGGTGATCCGAGGGCTCGATCTGCCTTCCGCGCGATCGCGGGTCGTCGTCGATGCCGATGCCGGCGCTATCGACAATGCGTGGGTCGACCTGGACTATTCGCTGACCGACGAGAAGACGCAGGACAGCGTCGACAGCTACGGCCTGGCCGAACATTATTCGGGCAGCGACAGCGATGGGTCCTGGACCGAAGGCGACCCGCGCCCCGAGGTCAGCCTGTCGAGCATTCCCGGGGGCAAATACGATCTGGTCGTCACCCTGTCCGCGCATCGCTGGAACGGCGGTTCGAGCAGCAGCAGCTTTTCCATGCCGACCGGTTTCGCCGGCGGCAGCGTGTTTGGACAAGATAGCGGCCAGACCATCCCGGTGACGGTCACGGTCAAGCGCGGCGGCGTGTTCGGCGGCAATATCTTGCTCGCTTTCCTGCTGATCGCGGCATGGCCGCTGATCGTGTTGTTCAAGCAATTCGGGTTCGAAAAGCGCCGCATGGCCCCGGTCAGCGGCAGCGGCGGCAGTGACGACGACAGCGGGGGAGACGACGACTGATGAGCCGGCATATTCTGGTTTACGGGCTCTATTGTCTGGGCGTCGTCATGCTAACGATGATGGCGGCCCGCGACGGCTATTCGCCCTTTGCCACTGGCGGCGCGCGCGGCCCGATGATGTTCGGCTCCTACGGCCCCACCCACAAATAACGAAAGGATCGGACGATGATCTCCATCCCCATTCTCGTCACCACCCTGGTCTACACCGCCATTGGCCTGGTGATCTTCATCGGCGGCTTCTGGCTGTGGGACAGGATCAGTCCGGTCGACATGTGGGGCGAGATCTGCCGCGAAAAGAACGTCGCGCTGGCGATCTTCACCGGTTCGATCGCGATTTCCGTCGCGATGATCATCGCCGCTGCGATCCATGGGTGAACGGCTGGGTTGAAACTTCCCAGTCGAACGAAGCACTTCGTCACCCCGGACTTGTTCCGGGGTCCAACCCTCCACAAGGGAATTCAGCCGTTGTTGCACTTTGGATGCCGGAGCAAGTCCGGCATGACGGCTAGGCCCGTATGACGGAGGAACAGGGCGGCGTCGCCCGCCCTTCCCGCGCCGGGGCTTTGCAGCTGGCCTCCGCGTTCGTCGTCGCGACGTGCGGGCTGATCTACGAACTGCTCGCCGGCACGCTGGCGAGCTATCTGCTCGGCGACAGCGTCACCCAATTCTCGATCATCATCGGCATCTATCTGTTCGCGATGGGCATGGGCTCGTGGTGCTCGCGCTATGTCCGCAAGAACGAGCTGGTGACCTTCGTCCGGGTAGAAGTGCTGATCGCCGCGATCGGCGGCTGTTCGGCGGCGATGCTGTTCCTGCTGTTCGACCGCGTCCAGGATTTCCGCTTGCCGCTTTATGGGCTGGTGCTGGCGATCGGCTTTCTGGTCGGGCTCGAAATTCCGCTCCTCATGCGCATCCTCAAGGACCGGCTCGAGTTCAGCGACCTGGTCTCGAAAGTGCTGACGTTCGACTATGTCGGCGCACTCGCCGCTTCCTTGCTGTTCCCACTGCTGCTCGTCCCGCATCTCGGGCTGATCCGCACCGGCTTCCTGTTCGGCCTGTTCAACGTCGGCGTAGCGATCGCGGTGATCCTGATGCTGCCACAGCGCCGCCGGATGACGATCGAATTGCTCGTCGCGATCCTGGTCACGATCGTGCTCGCCGCCGGCTTCGCCGCATCGGAGAAGATCGAGCGCACCGCCGAAGTCGCCGCCTATGGCGACCCGATCATCTATGCCGACGCCACGCCGTACCAGCGGATCGTCATCACCAAGCGCGCCAACGACTTGCGGCTGTTCCTCAACGGCAATCTGCAATTCTCGTCGCGCGACGAATATCGCTATCACGAAGCCCTGGTGCATCCGGTGCTGAGCCGTGTCCTCAACCCGCGCAACGTGCTGGTGCTCGGCGGCGGCGACGGCCTGGCGGTGCGCGAGATCCTCAAATATCCGGGCGTACAGTCGGTCACTCTGGTCGATCTCGACCCCGCGATGACCACCTTGTTCCGCAAGAGTTCGATGCTCGTCGCGCTCAACCACGGGTCTTTGCTGTCGCCCAAAGTCCATGTCATCACCGCCGATGCCTTCAGCTGGCTGCGCGCCAACCGGCAGCGGTTCGACGCGGTGCTGGTCGACTTTCCCGACCCGACCAATTTCGCGATCGGCAAGCTCTACACCGTCAGCTTCTATCGCGAGCTCGCCCGCGCGCTGAATCCCGGCGCGGTGCTCAGCGTCCAGAGCACGTCGCCGCTGGTCGCGCCCAAGGCCTATTGGACCGTCGCGACCACGCTGGAGGCGGCCGGGCTGACCACGCGCGGCTATCACGTCTATGTTCCGAGCTTTGGCGAATGGGGGTTCGTCCTCGCCTCGAACGGGCCGATCGGCGCGCCCGGCGCCCTGCCGGCGGGGCTGCGGTTCCTGACGCCACGGGTCGACACCCTCGCCTTCTTCTTCCCGCCCGACATGGCGCGACGCCCGACCCCGGTGAACCGGCTCGACAACCAGGCGCTGGTCCGCGAGTTCGACGCCGAATGGTCGGTGTTCGAGGGCTGATGGCCTGGTCGCGCCGCTCTGTCATCGCCGGGTCGGTCGCCGGCGCCGCGGCGTTGGGTGCGGGCGCGATTGCGCTCGCCCCGCACGACGACACGATCCCGGGCACGCTGGGCGGCGCCGATTTCCGCCGCGGGCACCGGCTGCGCGGCGGCAAGTTCCCCGCGCCAAACGAGACGGTGCGGACCCAGGTCGCGATCGTCGGCGGCGGCGTCGCGGGGCTCGCCGCGGCCTGGACGCTGGCGGATGCCGGGGTGCAGGATTTCCGCTTGCTCGAACTCGAGGACCGCACCGGCGGCAATGCGCGAAGCGGGCGCAACAACGTCTCAGCCTACCCGCTCGGCGCGCATTATCTGCCGCTGCCCAATGCCGAGGCGAAGGGCGTCATCCATCTGCTCGAACAGCTCGGCATCATCACCGGCTGGCAGGACGGCAAGCCGGTCTACGATCCCTATCAGCTCGTCTCCGACCCCGAAGAGCGCCTGCTCTATCTCGGCAAATGGCAGGAAGGTTTGGTGCCGCAAAAGGGGCTGAGCGAGACCGACATCCATGACCTGAAGGCCTTCTTCGCTGCGATGAAGATCTATCAAGGGCGACGCGACGCGCAGGGCCGCCCCGCTTTCGCGATCCCGATGGAATTGAGTTCGCGCGATCCCGATCTGCTTGCGCTCGACCAACTGAGCTTCACCCAATGGCTCGACCAGCAAGGGTGGACATCGCCCATATTGCGCGCGCATGTCCGCTACGCGTGCCGCGACGATTACGGCACCGAACCCGACCAGGTCTCGGCCTGGGCCGGGGTGCATTATTTCGCCAGCCGCCGCGGGCATGCCGCCAATGCCGACCCCGACACGATGCTGACCTGGCCCGAAGGCAACGGCCATCTGGTCGGGCGGATGGCGGCGCGCCTCAAGGATCATCTCGACTGCGGACGGATCATCCATCGCGTTACTCGCTCGAACCAAGGCGTGCGGGTCGATGCGCTCGACGTCGCCAGCGGTCGCGGCATTCGGATCGAGGCAGAGGCGGTGGTGCTCGCCACGCCGCATTTCGTAAGCGCGCGCCTGACCAGCGACGCGCCGTCCGCCGCCGGGTTCGACTATGCCCCCTGGGTGGTTGCCGCCGTCACCGTCGACCGCACGCCGGCTGGGCCAGGGTTCGAGGTCGCTTGGGACAATGTGTCGTGGACCAGCCGCTCGCTCGGCTATGTCGTCGATACCCATCAGTCGCTCGACCGCGTCCCACGCGCGACGGTGCTGAGCTGGTATCTGCCGTTGTCGGATCTGGCCCCTGCCGACGCGCGCCGCGAACTTCTCGAGCGGCCGCTTGGCTATTGGCAGGACATCGTGCGCGACGACCTGTTGCTGACCAACCCCGACCTCAAGGGCGCGATCCGCCGGATCGACGTCTGGCGCTGGGGCCATGCGATGATCCGCCCGGTCCCCGGCTATTTCTGGGACGGTCGCCGCGAGGCCGCCGCCGCACCGCGCCCGCCGCTCTTCTTCGCGCATTCGGACCTGAGCGGCCTGTCGCTGTTCGAGGAAGCGCAATATCGCGGCATCCGCGCCGCCGAGGACGCGATGACGCATCTCGGCATTCCCTATCGCTCGGTGCTGACGTAGGACGGCACCGTGGACTTCAGCGGAACCCACCTTCTAGCCGACCTGTTCGACTGCGATCATCTCGACGATGAGGCGCGGATCGAAGCGGCATTGCGCGCGGCGGTCGTCGCTGCGGACGCGATCCTGCTCGACCTCAAGGTCCATGCTTTCGGCACCGGCCAGGGCGTGACTGGGGTCGCCTTGCTCGCCGAATCGCACATCTCGATCCATTCTTGGCCCGAGCGGGGCTATGCCGCGGTCGACATGTTCCTGTGCGGACAGCGCCATGATCTTGACGCCGCGCTGGCTGCAATGGCCAGCATGCTCGACGCCGGACGGGTCGAGCAACGCCGCTTTGCGCGCGGCTTCAGCCTGGAGGCCATCGCCGAATGACCGGCACGCCCTTACCGCCCAAGCGCCAATCGGCCATCCGGCTGACCCTGATCGTCCTGCTGGGCCTGCTCGGTCTGTGGGTCATCCACGCCTTCCTGCCTGCCGTGGTGTGGGCGGTGGTCATCGCGGTCGCGGTAGATCCGCTCGTCCAGCGCGCCGAGCACCGGTTTCCGCGGCCCAACCTCGTCGCGGCGGCCTTCACGCTGGGCTTTGCGGTGATCGTGCTCGCGCCGATCGCGATCGGTATCGCGCAGGCCGCGCGAGAGGCACACGATGTCGCGGCCTGGGTAAGCGATGCGCGGCTGCACGGCGTGCCGCCTCCGGTCTGGCTCGCCAATCTGCCGTTCAGCGCAGAGGCGATCGGCTGGTGGCAGACGAACCTGGCCCCGCCCGAAGCCGCCAATCACCATTTCGAGGTGCTGAGCCACACCCTGCTCGGCGCGCAGGCGCGGTTGCTCGGCTTCGGGCTGGTTCATCGAGCGGTGGTGTTCGGCTTCACGCTGATCGCCTTGTTCTTCCTGATCCGCGACCGCGATGCGCTGGCAGCGCAATTCCGCACCGCCAGCGCCAAACTGCTTGGGCCGCAAGGCGAGCGGATCGGACAGCAGGCGCTCGCCTCGGTCCGCGGGACGATCGACGGGCTGGTGCTGGTCGGGCTCGGCTTCGGCGTGGTCATGACGTTAGTGTATGTCTTCCTCGGCGTGCCGCACCCCATCCTGCTCGGCGCGGTCACCGCGATCGCCGCGATGATCCCGTTCGGCGCGCCGGTCGCGTTCGGGATCGCCGCCTTGCTGCTGCTCGGTCAGGGATCGCCCGGCGGCGCGATCGCGGTCGTCGTGATCGGTTTCGCCGCCGAATTCGTCGCCGGCCATTTCGTCCGTCCCGCCTTGATCGGCAGCGCGACGCGGCTGCCGTTCTTCTGGGCCTTGGTCGGCATTCTCGGCGGCGTCGAGACACTGGGGCTGCTCGGCCTGTTCGTCGGTCCCGCGACGATGGCGGTGCTGGTGATGCTGTGGCGCGAACTCGTCGAGGGCGATCCGGCACCGATTGCCTGACGTCTATACCTGACCGTTAGCGTCACGATTGCCCCGAACGGATCGGAACCCTAGATGAGCGGCAAATCCCCCGCCCTCAGGAGTCCCCCAATGACCTATTCCGCCAAGCTCGGCCTCTATATCGACGGCGAGTGGCTGACCGGGGACGGCCGCGACGTGCACTCGGTGCTCAACCCCGCGACGGGCACGGGCCAGGCCGATCTGCCGCTGGCCACCGCCGCCGATCTCGACCGCGCGCTCGCCGCCGCGCAAAAGGGATTCGAGGCGTGGCGCGCGGTCGTCCCCGAGCAGCGCGCCGCCGTGCTCAACAAGACCGCTGCCTTGGTTCGCGAGCGCGCCGACGCGATCGCCCGCATCGCGACGATGGAGGAAGGCAAGCCAGTCGCCGAGGCCAAGGGCGAAGTCATGGCCGCCGCCGCGATGCTCGAATTCCATGCCGGCGAAGCGGTGCGCGTCTATGGCCGCGTGCTGATGCGCGCCCCGGGCATGCGCTCGATGGTGCTGCACCACCCGGTCGGGCCGGTCGCCGCCTTCTGCGCGTGGAATTTCCCGGCCCTGAACGTCGTCCGCAAGATCGCGCCCGCCATCGCCGCGGGCTGCTCGATTATCCTCAAGCCGAGCGAAGAGACCCCGGGCTCGGCGGTCGAGATCATGCGCTGCTTCCAGGATGCCGGCCTGCCCGGCAATGTCGCGCAGATCGTGTTCGGCGTGCCCGACATGATCTCGCGCCACCTGCTCGCCTCGCCGGTCACGCGCAAGCTGAGCTTCACGGGCTCGGTGCCGGTCGGCAAGCATCTGATGAAGCTGGCGTCGGACAGTGTGATGCGGATGACGATGGAATTGGGCGGCCACGCGCCGGTGCTGGTGTTCGACGATTGCGACCTCGAAAAGACGCTCGACATCCTCGTCACGCACAAGTTCAGAAATGCCGGCCAAGTCTGCGTCGCGCCGACTCGCTTCCACGTTCAGGACGGCATCTACGAGAAGTTCGTCCAGGGGTTCGCCGAGCGCACGAAGAAGATGCAGATCGGCAGCGGCCTCGACGCCGCCAACCAGATGGGCCCGCTGGCCAATCCACGCCGCCCCGACACGATCGCCGCGCTGGTCGAGGATGCGCGATCGATCGGCGCACGTGTGCTCGCCGGCGGCGAGCGCCAGGATAAAGACGGCGGCTTCTTCTTCCAGCCGACGGTGATCGCCGATGTGCCCTTGGAAGCCAAGGCGATGAACGACGAGCCATTCGGCCCGCTCGCCTTGATCCGTCCGTTCGGCACGGTCGAGGACGCGATCGCCGAGGCCAACCGCCTGCCCTTCGGTCTTGCCGCTTATTGCTTCACCGAGAGCGGTCGGCGCCAGAATCTGCTGGCCGAAACGGTCGAGGCCGGGATGTTGGCAATCAACCAGGTTCGGATGACCTGGCCCGACGCGCCGTTCGGCGGGATGAAGGAATCGGGCTTCGGCTCCGAGGACGGTCCGGAGGGCATCATGGCGCACCTCACCACCAAGGCGGTGCACATCGCATGAGTGAGCGTACCGCAGCCCGCATCCTGGTCGACCAGTTGATCGCGCAAGGCGTCGATCGCGCCACCTGCGTGCCTGGCGAAAGCTATCTGTCGGTGCTCGACGCGCTGATCGGCAGCGGGATCGATCTGCTGACCTGTCGCGCCGAGGGTGGCGCGGCGATGATGGCCGAGGCGTACGGCAAGCTGACCGGCCGTCCGGGCATCTGTTTCGTGACGCGTGGGCCGGGCGCGACCAACGCCTCGCCCGGCCTGCATATCGCGATGCAGGATTCGACTCCGTTGATCCTGTTCGTCGGCCAGATCGAGCGCGGCATGCGCGACCGCGAGGCGTTCCAGGAGCTCGATTATCGCGCAGCGTTCGGCGCGTTGGCGAAATGGGTGGTCGAGATCGACGATGCCGCGCGCATCCCGGAGATCATCGCCCGCGCCTTCCGCGTCGCCATGCAGGGACGGCCGGGCCCGGTGGTGATCGCGCTCCCGGAGGACATGCTCGACGATATGGCGGAGGTGGCCGATGCGCCGCGCGTCGATCCCGTCGAGACCGCCCCTGCCCCTGCCGATATCGACCGGCTCGGCGAGTTGCTCGCGAGCGCAAACAACCCCGTCGCGATCGTCGGCGGCTCGCGCTGGACGCCGGAAGCGCGCGACGCGATGGTCGCCTTCGCGCATCGCTTCGACCTGCCCGTCGCCGCGCAATTCCGTCGCGCGCCGCTCTTCCCCGCGACCGACGACCATTTCATCGGCGACCTTGGTCTCGCGCCCAATCCCAAGCTGATCGAACGCATCAAGGCCGCTGACCTCGTCCTGTTGATCGGCGGGCGGATGTCGGAAATCGCCTCGCAATCCTATACGTTGCTCGGCATTCCTGCCTCTGCGCAGCAACTCGTCCACGTCCATCCCGACCCGCTCGAACTCGGCCGCGTCTATCAGCCGGTGCTCGCGATCAACGCCACGCCGCCGGCCTTCTTCGCGGCACTCGACGGCATCGAGGCCAATCCGACCTGGTCAGCCAATCTCGAGGCGGCACGCGCCGATTACCTGGCTTGGTCCGACACCCCGCCCGCCGTGCCGGGCGATTTCCAATATGGCGACGTCATGGCGTGGCTGCGCGACCGGCTGCCGCCCGATGCGACGATCTGCAACGGCGCGGGCAATTTCGCGAGCTGGATCCATCGCTACTACCGCTTCCGCGACTTCGGCACACAACTCGCGCCGACCAGCGGATCGATGGGCTATGGCCTACCCGCCGGCGTGATGGCCAAGCGGCAAAAACCCGACAGCATCGCGCTGACCATCGCCGGCGACGGCGACTTCCTGATGAACGGCCAGGAATTCGCTACAGCGGTCCATCACGGCATCCCGCTGATCGTCGTGCTGATCGACAACGGCATTTACGGCACGATCCGCATGCACCAGGAAAAGACCTTTCCCGGACGCATCTCGGCGACCGATCTCACCAATCCCGACTTCGCCGCATTGGCGCGTGCCTATGGCGGCCATGGCGAGACGGTGACCACCACCGCCGAATTCGCCCCCGCGTTCGAACGCGCACTCGCCAGCGGCAAGCCGGCGATCCTGCATTGCCATCTCGACAGCCAGGCGATCACGCCGACCGCGACGCTGGATGGACTCAGGGCCGCGGCGGAGAAGAAAGGCTAGCGACGGTCGGGCCGAACTGCCCGACAGATCGTCCGGACATCATCCGGGCGTGTGACACACCGCCTCGACGTTGAGGCCATCGGGATCGATGACGAACGCGGCGTAGTAATTCGGGTGGTAATGCGGGCGAAGTCCGGGCGCGCCATTGTCCTTGCCGCCGGCGCCCAGCGCCGCGGCGTAAAAGGCATCGACCTGCGATCGCGAAGCCGCTGAAAAGGCGATATGCATGCCGGTGCCGCGAGGACCATCATCGCCGAGCCAAAAGAACGGTTTGCCGTCCTTGCCGTAGCCGATGCCATGATAGCCACCGCTCTGTTCCGACAACACTTCCATGATCATGCCGAAATCCAGCGCCGACAACGCCGCGTCGTAAAAGCGCCTGGATGCGTCGAAATCGCTCGCCCCGATGCCGATATGGTCGATCATCCAACCCTCCTCGCCGATATCGAGCCAAGCGAACGCACGGCCCGTCGCGTTCCCATTCATGAACGATGCAGCGTAGCCTTGGCTGTTCGTATTTCACCGGATCTCGATCGATTAGGCGAACTGCCGGTTGTCCCCCGGGCCGTGAAAAGGCAGGCGTCAAGACGCACGGTCGAATGTCGGAACAGAGGCCGCGTCAGCAGCGGGCGCTCGGTCGCTGCTATGAGGTTGGAGCGGGTAACGGGAATCGAACCCGTGTATTCAGCTTGGAAGGCTGCTGCACTACCATTGTGCTATACCCGCCCGTCGCCGGAGCGAAGCGGGGAACTAGCGAGTCCGCCGCGCCCATGCAACCCGGACATCCTTCACGGCTTGCTTACCATTCCGCGCGTATCCCCGCGCGCATGTATCACGACCCAGCATTGGGCACGGCCGCCAAGGCCGATCCGCGCCCCAAGTCCGCCGTGTCGACCGGGACCGGCATATCCGGGCTGGCCGGGCTATTCACCTGGATCGCGATCGCGCGCTGGTTCGGAATGGACGGACCCTATGCCGCGCTGATCAACGTCGCCGCGACCGGGCTACCGATGGTGCTGTGGTCGGTGTTCGTCGACAAGGTCCACCGCAATCCGTCGACCGGGATCGACTGGGCCAACCCCAAACCGTGGCGCGAGACGCTCGACATCTCGATCACCAAGCTCGCCGGGCTGTGGCTGACCTGGGCGGGGATCGCCTGCCTCTACGCGGTCGGGCGCTTTTATTGGGAAGGCAATTTCCAATTCTCGATGTGGTGCTTCATGTGGGCGGCGCCGGCACTGTTCGTGCTGTCGATCCCCTACACGCTGTGGCTCGATCGCCGCATGATCGAGCCCAAGGACGGCTGTTGGGCGCTCGGCGCGTGGATGATGGGGCTCAAGGAACCGATCGACAAGGAAGCGATCTGGAACCACCTCAAGAGCTGGGGGGTGAAGATGTTCTTCACCGCCTTCATGCTGGCGATCGTACCGCCAGGGTTCGGCGATTTCGTGCGCGGCGATTTCAGCCGGGTGTTCGCCAGCCCGGTGGCGTTGGCCAATTGGCTGATCACGTTCATGTTCCTGGTCGATGTCGCGTTCGCCACCGCCGGCTATCTACTCGCGCTACGCCCGCTCGATTCGCACATCCGCACCGCCAATCCCTATGCCGCGGGCTGGATGGCGGCGCTGATCTGCTACCCGCCTTTCGTGCTGATGGGCGATAACGGCCCGCTCGATTATCATCCGGGCACTTATGGCGAAGCCGGCTGGTCGACCTGGTTTGCCGGTTATCCGGTGCTGCTTGTCGGCATCGGCACCCTGCTGGTGCTGCTGACCGCGATCTACGCCTGGGCGACGGTCACGTTCGGCATCCGCTTCTCCAACCTGACCAACCGCGGCATCCTGACCAACGGGCCTTATGCTCTTTCGCGCCACCCTGCCTATCTCTCCAAGAACCTGTTCTGGCTGATCGCGACCGTGCCGCTGCTCACCACCGGCAGTTGGCTCGACGCGGTGCGGTCGACGGCGATCATGGGCATCATCGCCGGCATCTATTACTGGCGCGCGCGGACCGAGGAGCGCCATCTGCGCGCCGACCCGGCTTACGAGGAATATTATCAGTGGATGGAGCGTAACGGCCCGGTGCCGCGCTTCTTCCGCTGGATCAGCGGCAAGTCGGCAGTGGTCACGCCAGACACAGCATGAGGCCGATCGCCCCTGCCATCGCCACCACGCTGGCGGCCAGCGCACGGTGCAGATGGGGACCGCCCGGACAGAGCCGAGCATAATCGCGCCAGGTCAGGAAGACCGGGCGCCAGAACGATCGCGAGCGTCGTTCGATTGCCCGAACCGCGATCGTCATCCGCCCGTTTTCCAGGGTCGCGACCGCTAATCCGGTAATCACCGCGATAAGACAGATGACCGCGGCAACCGACCGCGGTCCGGCCATCAGAAGCTCATCTCATCATAGATTTTCGAGATGTCGCCGCTCCACTCGCCGTTGTAGCGGTCAAGCAGGATCTGCGCCGGCACTTTGCCCGACCGCACCACCTCACGCAGCGGATCGAGGAACCCGGTCTCGTTGGTCCCGCCGGCATCGGTCCGTGCACGCGCGGTCAGTCCGGCATGCGCGATATCGAGCACTTCCCCGGCGATATCCCGGAGCTTGCCGCCGCCTGGCAACGGCGCGTCGAGCGCCAACGCCGGCACCGAATTCCGTAGATCTTCGCGCTCGGCCATGTCCCAATGTCTGACCAGGTCCCATGCCGCGTCGAGCGCGCCCTGATCGTAGAGCAGTCCGACCCAGAATGCCGGTAACGCGCAGATCCGTCCCCACGGCCCGCCATCGGCGCCGCGCATCTCGAGGAAAGTCTTGAGCCGGACTTCGGGGAAAGCGGTCGAGAGATGATCCGACCAATCCTCGATCGTCGGCTTTTCGCCCGGCAGCACCTCGAGCTTGCCGTCGAGGAAGTCCCGGAAGCTCAGGCCTGCCGCGTCGATATACTGGCCGTCGCGGTAGACGAAGTACATCGGCACATCGAGCGCGTAATCGGCGTAGCGCTCGTAACCGAACCCGTCCTCGAACACGAAGGGCAGCATGCCGGTGCGCGCGGGATCGGTGTCCGACCAGATATGGCTGCGATACGACAGCATGCCGTTGGGCTTGCCCTCAGTGAAGGGCGAGTTAGCGAACAATGCGGTCGCCAGCGGCTGAAGCGCGAGGCCGACGCGGAATTTCTTCACCATGTCGGCTTCGGACGCATAGTCCAGATTGACCTGAATCGTGCAGGTCCGGAGCATCATGTCGAGCCCCAGGCTGCCGACCCGCGGCATGTGGCGCAGCATGATCGCGTAGCGGCCCTTGGGCATGATCGGCAGATCCTGCCGCGCTTTGTCCGGCCACATCCCCATGCCCAGGAAACCCAGCCCCAGCCGGTCGCCGACCGTCTTGACCTGCTGCAAGTGCCGGCCGGTTTCGGCGCAGGTCTCATGCAGATTTTCGAGTGGGGCGCCCGACAGTTCGAATTGCCCCGCCGGCTCGAGGCTGACCGAGCCGTCCGCGCCGGTCAGCGCGATGATCTTGCCATTCTCCTCGACCGGTCGCCAGCCGAACTCGGTCAGGCCGTTGAGCAGGTCGCGAATGCCGCCGGGTTCGTCCCAGGACGGCGCGCGATGATCGGCAGTGCGATAGACGAATTTCTCATGCTCGGTACCGATCCGCCAGCGCTCGGCCGGCTTCTCTCCCCCTGCGAAAAAATCGATCAGCTGCTGGCGGTCTTCGATGACCGCTGCGTTCGTGTCCGTAACGGTCTTCGTCGTCATGGCGCGCATGTAGCTACGCAAAAGGCGCCGCGCTAGTCTCCCTCCCCCGTTTGGGGAAAGGGAGTTTCACCAATCTCCCGCAGCAGACATCCAGATTGTCACCGCCGCCGCCGCCGCGGTTTCCGCGCGGAGGATACGTGGACCTAGTCCGATCCCAATCGCCTGGGGAAGCGCGCGGATCGCCTCGCGTTCGGCGTCGTCGAACCCGCCCTCGGGCCCGATCAGGATCGCCGCTGGTCCTTTATGCGCCGCCATTGCTTCGGCAGCGGGCGCGCCGCCCATTTCATCGGCGAAGAACAGCGCGCGATCGGCGGGCCAATCGCGAAGCAGGGCATCAAGCTTCATCGCCTCGGCCAGTTGCGGCAGGGAAGTGCGATCGCATTGCTCGGCCGCCTCGATCATGTGGCTGCGCAGGCGATCGAGGTTGAGCCGGTCGATCATCGTGCGACGCGTCAGCACCGGCACCAGCCGGGCGACGCCCAACTCGCACGCTTTCTCGGCGACCCAGTCGATCCGGCCTTTCTTGATCGGGGCGGCGCATAGCCACAGATCCGGGACCGGTTCGCGCTCGCGGAGATGCGCCGAGACGTTCAGGATCAGGTCGCGCCTGCCGACCGCGCCGGCGATGCCGAGCCACTCGCCGGTGGCGTCATCGAACAATTTGACCGGATCGCCCGCCTTCAGCCGCAGCACCGACAATAGATAATGCGCCTGCCCGCCCTCCACGCGCACATCGGCACCCTCGGCGAGCTGGGTCTCGACGAACAAACGCGGCGTCGATCGCGGCGGCCAGGCGGGAGTTGCTGCCATGGCCGGCGACTTAGCGGGTTCGATTCAAACGGGCTAGCGTCGCAGCTCTCTTCTCCCCTCCCGCTTGCGGGAGGGGATCACGGCCTCGGCTTGCGCCGCATCATCCGCCAGCCGAGCAACAACGCCGCGATTCCGAACGCGCCGCCGATCAGCGCCAGCCCCGCCGCCTGGGCGATGCCCCAGAACAGCGTCTCTGCGAACCGGGCAATGGCGACGGATAGATGGACCATGAACTGGCCCCTAACACGCGAACCCGCCTAGCGTATCCGTTTCCAGTGCCGAACCTGGCAGCCGAAACCGAACAACGCGCAACCGCTGGCGGTGATGCTGTCGGAATCGGTCAGTTCGATTCGCCCCGAAATCGTCTGGTCGAGCGCCGGCACATAGACCTTGCCCTTCCATTCATTGGGACCGGTCTGGCGGAATTCGCGGAACACTTGTGTCCCGACCAAGGTCCGGCCGCGCGACGCGATATCGGCCTTGGTCTTGTCGTCGGCCCAGATCACGGTGCCGCACATCGCATCGCCGCAGCGCCCCGCTTTGACGTGCATCGTGTTGTTCATGTTGGTCCAGGTTCCCGTCCAGGCGGCGGCGCTGCGCGCCGGATCGGGGTCGGGCTGGGCATTCGCGGAGCCCGCGGCAACCGCCAGCGCAAGCGCGGCGCAGGTCAGCAGTCGAGGCAGGATCGTCGGCATTACAAACTCCAAATACGCGTCACGTCCCCTGTGCAGCTAGAAATAGAAATTGTCCGTCGTGGGGCAAGGCGTGGCGCTGGTGCGGCAATTCGCACGCGGCTAGTGAATGGGTGATGACTGCAAAACCCGAGTCCGAGATCGTCCCAGACACCCAATATCGCGGGCTGGTCGGGCGATTGCCGCCCTATACGCGCGCCTTGGCGCTGCTGGCGCGATTCGATCGGCCGATCGGCTGGCAATTGCTGTTCTGGCCCGGCGCCTGGGCAATCGCACTGGCGCATGGCGCGATCGACCGCTGGGATCTGATCCTGTGGATCGCGCTCGGCGCGATCGTCATGCGCGGTGCCGGCTGCGTCTATAACGACATCGTCGACCGCGACCTCGATCGCCAGGTCGAACGCACGCGAAGCCGCCCGCTAGCCTCGGGTGCTGTGTCGCTCAAGGCGGCGTGGATCTGGCTGGTGCTCCTGTGCCTGATCGGACTGGTCGTGCTGCTCCAGCTCCATCGTTATGCCGCCATCGTCGCGTTGGTCAGCCTGGCACCGGTCGCGGCCTATCCCTTCATGAAGCGCATCACCTGGTGGCCGCAGGCGTGGCTGGGCATCGTCTTTTCCTGGGCGGCGTTGGTCGGGTGGAGCGAAATCGCCGGGTCGCTGATGATGCCGGGGCCGTTACTCTATCTCGGGTCAATCTTCTGGGTCATTGGCTACGACACGATCTACGCGCTCCAGGACATCGAGGACGATACGCTCGTCGGCGTCCGCTCTTCGGCGCGCGCGCTGGGCAGCCGGGTCAGATCGGGCGTCGGGACCTTCTATGCGCTCGCGATCGCTTGCTGGGCGCTGGCGCTGTGGGAATTGCGACCCGACCCGCTGGTGCTCGTCGCACTCGCCCCGGCCGCGCTCCATTTCGCCTGGCAAGTCGCGACACTCGACCCCACCGACGGCACCAACGCGCTTCGCCGCTTCCGCTCCAATCGATTCGCCGGGCTGCTGGTGTTCCTAGCCTGCTTCGTCGTCGGACAGACGAGTTTTTGAGCGAGCACCGGCAATCGAACTCGGTCAGTTTTGCCAACGCCCTTTGACCGGCGCGCCTGCGCTTCCTAAGTGCCGGTCATGCTGACTCCCGACGCCGCGCGTGACCGCGCTCTCGATATCGTTACTCGCGCGCGCAAAGCCGGCGCCGATGCTGCCGACGCAGTGCTCGGCGCCTCGGCCAGCGTCGACGTATCAGTGCGGCTGGGCGAGCTTGAGGATGTCGGTCGTTCCGAAGAGGAGCAATTGGGCCTGCGCGTGTTCGTCGGCCAGCGGTCGGCATCGGTTTCCACCTCCGATCTGTCGTCGGCCGCGATGGACGCGCTGGTCGAGCGCGCGGTGGCGATGGCGCGTGAGGCGCCCGAGGACAAATGGGCCGGCCTCGCGCCCGAGGATCGGCTGATGACGGGGCCGATTCCCGATCTCGATCTGCAGGATGCCGACGATCCCGCCCCCGCCACGCTCAAGCAAACCGCGCTCGCCGCGGAGGATGCCGCCCGTGCCGTGCCCGGCGTGACCAACAGCGAAGGCGGCGGCGCTTCGGCCTCGCGCGTCGCCTGGGCACTCGCCACCAGCCACGGTTTCGCCGGCGCCTATGCCACGACCAGCCATTCAGTCTCGGCCAGCGTGCTGGCGGGCAGCGGCGGCGCGATGCAGCGCGATTACGGGCACCGCTCGGCGCGGCACCGCGCGCACCTTCCCTCGCCCGAGGAGATCGGCCGCGAAGCGGGCGAACGCGCGGTCGCCCGGCTCAACCCCGGCAAGGTCGCGAGCGGCCCGATACCCGTGCTGTTCGATCCGCGCGTCGGCGCCTCGCTGATCGGTCACCTGACCGGCGCCATTTCGGGCGCGGCGATCGCGCGTGGGACCAGCTTCCTGCTCGGCAAATTGGGCGAGCTAATCTTCGCGAGCGGCATCGATATCATCGACGATCCGCTTCGCCCGCATGGCCTGCGCTCGCGGCCATTCGATGGCGAAGGGCTGGCGGTCTCGGCTACCAGCCTGATCCGCGACGGCGTTCTCACGACCTGGCTGCTCGATTCGGCTTCGGCGCGGCAGCTGGGACTCGAGCCTACCGGTCATGCCGCGCGCGGCGGCGCCGGTGCGCCGGGAGTCAGCACCACCAACACCTATCTCGCCCCGGGCAAAACCAGCCGCGACGACCTGATCGCCGGGGTGAAGCGCGGCGTCTACGTCACCGAGTTGATCGGCCAGGGCGTCAACGGCGTCACCGGCGACTACAGCCGCGGCGCGGCGGGTTTTCTGATCGAGGACGGCGTGCTCACCACGCCGGTCGACGAATTCACCATTGCCGGCAATCTGAAGGACATGTTCCTCCAGCTGACCGCGGCCGACGATCTCGAATTCCGTTACGCGACCAATGTCCCCACCTTGCGAATCGATGGAATGACGGTCGCGGGTGGCTGAGCTGATCGACGACATCGCCGAGGTCGCGGCCGAGGCGAGCGCGTTTGCGCTGGCACGCTGGCGGACCGATTTCGCGCGCTGGGAAAAGGCGCCGGGCAACCCGGTCTGTCAGGTCGATATCGACGTCAACAACCTGCTCCGCGAGCGGCTGACCGCGCTCGCCCCCGATGCCGGCTGGCTGTCGGAGGAGACGGTCGACGACGCGGTGCGGCTCAACCATCGCCGCTGCTGGGTGGTCGACCCGATCGATGGCACGCGCGACTATATTCGCGGGCGCGAAGGCTGGGCGGTGTCGATCGCGCTGGTCGATGGCGAACAGCCGGTGGCGGCAGTACTCGACGCTCCGGCGCTGGGCGAAGTCTGGCGTGCCGAAACGGGCAAGGGCGCGACGCTCAACGGCAGTTCGATCGAGCATAGCGGTCGCTCGGTCTTTATCGGGGCGCGGACTCCGACCGATATTTTGCCCAGCGTCGATGCCGACCTGGTCGCGGTGGCCAAGCCCAATTCGATCGCACTCCGCATCGCGATGGTCGCGTCGGGCCAGGCCGATTTGCTCGCCACGATTCGTTGGGGCAACGAATGGGATATCGCCGCCGCCGTCCTCATCGCGCGCGAAGCGGGGTGTTCGGTCAGCGATGCGGTCGGGCGCAAGCTGCGTTTCAATACGCCGCGCGCGGAGGCTTTCGGCGTGCTTGCGACTGCCCCCGGCATCCACCTCGCGGCGATCGCGCGGCTGCACGAGCGCGCGGTGGCGGGTTTGGGCAAGCCGCGCTGAAGCTTATCCTTTCCGGTGCATTGAAACACGCTTCCCCGGCGAAGGCCGGGGCCTAGCTTCGGCGTCGTCGAGATGGCGTCCTGTTACCGTGAATTCGTGGCGATTGGGCCCCGGCCTTCGCCGGGGAAGCGTTTAGCTTTCGATACCCGCCATATCTCGTGCGCCAGCTTTATAGCAGCGCTAGAGAAAGTCCCGAAATCAGCCCTCGAGCTGGCGGATCAGGCTGCGCACCGCGCCGTCGATCTCGTGATCGCTGCCGCGCAATTCCTCGATACGGCGCACCGCATGGATCACGGTAGAATGATCGCGGCCGCCGAACTTGCGGCCGATCTCGGGCAGCGAGCGCGTGGTCAGGCGCTTGGCGAGGTACATCGCGATCTGGCGCGGGCGGGCGACCACCACGGCGCGGCGCGCCGAGACGAGGTCGACCGGCTTGAGGTCGTAATGCGCCGACACCGCACGCTGGATCTCGTCGATCGTGATCCGCTTGGTGCCGCCGCGCAGCACGTCGCCGAGCGTCGCCTGGGCAAACTCCAGATTGATTTCCTCGCCGGTCAACTGGGCATAAGCGACTAGGCGGTTGAGCGCGCCTTCGACTTCGCGCAGGCTGCCGGTGACCTTGTGCGCGAGCAGCTCGAGTACCTCTTGAGGCACCTTGACCTCCGGCAGTTCGCCGAGGCGATGGTCGAGCAGCGCGCGGCGCAGAGTCGCGTCGGGCATCTTGATGTCGGCGACCAAGCCCATCGCCAGCCGCGAGACGATCCGCGCCTCGACATCGTCGAGTCCCTGCGGGTGGCGGTCGGCAGTGATGACCAGGCGCTTGCCCGCCGCGGTCAGCTCGTTGATCGTGTGGAAGAATTCGTCCTGGGTCGGTTTCTTGCCCGAGATGAAGTGCAAATCGTCGATCATCAGCAGATCGGCGCCGCGCAGCCGGGTCTTGAAGGCATGCGTATCGTTGGCGCGAATCGCCGCGACGAATTCGAACATGAATCGCTCGGCCGACATCAGGATCACACGCGCGTCGGGAACCGCCGCGAGATAGGCATGGCCAATCGCGTGCATCAGATGAGTCTTGCCGAGGCCGGTGCCCGAGTGGAGGAACAACGGGCTGAACCGCGGCACGCCCGGTTCGGCCAGCGCCTTCGCAGCGTTGAAGGCGACACGGTTCGACGGATCGACCACGAAGCGTTCGAACGTCAGGCGCGGATCGAGCGTGGGGCGCTCGGCGGCTTCGACGGGAGCGGCAGGCGATTCGGCCGGCTGTTCGGTGGCGATGCGCAACACCGCCGGGGCGGACGCCTGACGCACTTCGATCGACACGGTGCGAATCGCCGGGATCGCGGCGCGGAATTCCTGGACCAGTCGGTCCTGATAATGGTTGCGGACCCAATTGGCGGTGAAGGCCGACGGCAACGTCAGGCGTACCGTGGTCTCGTCGTCGCTATCGTCGAGCTCGATCGGCTTGAGCCATTGCTCGAACAGCCGCGCGCCAGCCGATTCCCTCAGATTCTTACGGATCCTCGCCCAGGCATTGAGAACTTCCCCGGGCACGACACCTTCCCTTGCTACCGAAACTGCCACCCGCAACAACCCCTTCCCCACCGGCCCACGCCCCCGCAACGGGCCCGATTCGTTAGACAGACGCCTCCCCCCAGCCGGAATTGCCATCCGCCTGAACGCGAGTACTGCTATGATTCGGCGAGCGCCTGATGGGCGCTGCGAGGATTGATTATGAAGCTCGAAGCCTGTCGATCAACCCCGTCGATGACAGAAATATTAAAATAAAAACGTTGACTCGCCCTGAGCCGCAGAAATCCGGGATTCTCGAAATAACCCACTGAATCCGGGCGAATTTCGCGTTACGTTTCTGTGAACTATTTGCGAATCGCTAGGTTTTCCCATGGTTACGGGATTCGTTAGAATATCGGGTATGGAGATCGCTGCAGAGCAGCATGACGGGAGCGCCGGACAGCAAAAAGCCCGCCGGCGAATTTCTCACCGACGGGCGCCATTCCCGCTATCAAATCGGGTATCTTTAGAGCGAGGCGAGTCGCTTGGTCAGACGCGAGAACTTGCGGCTGGCAGTGTTCTTGTGGAGCACGCCCTTGGCGACGCCACGCTGCAGCTCGGGCTGCACGGCGGCCAGCGCAACGGTGGCGGCTTCCTTGTCGCCGGCGGCCAGCGCCGACTCGACCTTCTTGACGAAGGTGCGGATACGGCCGACGCGGTTGCCGTTGATTTCGGCGCGACGATCGTTGCGACGGATACGCTTTTTCGCTTGCGGCGTGTTCGCCATGAAAGTCCTCTGAATTTCGCAAAAATGGGACGGGCACGACCTATAGCCGCGCTCGGGAGCGGTGGCCCTTAGCGAGATGGGGGGATTCGGTCAACCTTTGGTGGGCGCGCCCGCGTTCACGCGATCATTTCTGACAGGCAGGACACCAGAAGGTCGACCGTCCGCCCTCGACATAGCGATGCACGATGCCGCCGCAACCGCAGGGCTCGCCTTCGCGGCCATAGACCGCGAATTGCTTGGAGAAATAGCCGAGCTCGCCGTCCGGCCGGGCGAAATCGCGCAGGCTCGATCCGCCCGCAGCGATCGCCGAGTCGAGCACCGTATGGATTTCCCGCACCAACCGATCGAGCCGCGCGAGGCTGATCCGTCCCGCCTCGCGCTTGGGTGAGATGCGCGCGGCATAGAGCGCCTCGCAGACATAGATATTGCCCAGGCCCGCCACGATCCGCTGGTCGAGCAGCATCTGCTTGATCGACGCGAACCGAGTCTTGAGCGCGGCCTTGAGATACGGTGCGGTGAAGTCCGGGCCAAGCGGCTCGGGACCCAGCGCCTTGAACGCCGGAAAATCGGCCAGCCCCTCGGTCGGCACCAGGTCGACCGAGCCGAATCGCCGCGGGTCGTTCAGCACCACGCGGCGTCCCTCTTGGGTATCGATCACCAGATGATCGTGCGGCAGCAGCTGATGAGGATCGACTCGCCAGCGCCCCGACATGCCAAGATGGAAGATCATCGTGTCGCCGCGGTCGGTTGCGATCAGCCCGTATTTGGCGCGGCGCCCCAGCCCGGTCACCGTCGCCCCGGTCATCCGCTGCGCGAGATCGGGCGGGAACGGCCGGCGCAGATCGCCGCGCCGCGTGATGACATGCGTCAGGCGCTGGTCCTTGAGCACGGGCTCCAGCCCGCGGACGGTGGTTTCGACTTCGGGGAGTTCAGGCATCTCCTGTCCAGCTAAGTTGGGTTTGCCTCCGCCACAAGCGCCTGCGCATTCAAGCACGCCGCCATCACTCCGACCCGTTCGCCCTGAGCTTGTCGAAGGGCAGCGTAATGGCTCGGACATCGCGCGCCTCAGACATGTGCTTCGACAAGCTCAGCACGAACGGTCGGTGGCGCGCTCCCCTTGCCACGCCGCCTTCTGCGGGGATGACGGCGCCTGATTGCCTCGCTACAGCCCGCGCATGACCGATACAGTCTCCTTCGGCTACGAAGATGTCAGCCCCGAGGAAAAGACCCGCCGCGTCGGCGGTGTCTTCGCCAGCGTCGCCAGCAAATATGACGTGATGAACGACGCCATGTCGGGTGGGCTGCATCGCGTGTGGAAGGACGTGTTCGTCCGCCGCGTGAAGCCGCGTGCCGGAGAGGCGATCCTCGACATGGCTGGCGGCACCGGCGACATCGCCTTTCGCATGGAAAAATCGGGCGCCGCGATCACCGTCGCCGACATCAACCCGGCGATGCTCGAGGTCGGGATCGAGCGCGCCGCCAAGCGCGGCATCGACGGGCTGGTGTGGAGCGAGGCCAATGCCGAAACGCTGCAATGGCCCGACCGCTTCTTCGACGCCTATACGATCGCGTTCGGCATCCGAAATGTGACCGACATTCCCAAAGCGCTGCGCGAGGCACATCGCGTGCTCAAGCGCGGCGGCCGCTTCTTCTGCCTGGAATTCTCGACCACCTTGTGGCCGGGTTTCGGCGATGTCTATGACGCTTACTCACACCATGTCGTGCCCAAGGTCGGCCAGGCGATCGCCGGCGATGCCGAAAGCTATCGCTATCTGATCGAGTCGATCCGCCGCTTTCCCAGCATGGAACGATTCAAGGAAATGATCGGCGAGGCCGGCTTCGTCCAGACCAAGGTCGAACCGATGCTCGGCGGACTGGTCGCGATCCATAGCGGCTGGAAGATTTGATGGGGGCTGCAACGAAAGCCCCTCCCCTTCAGGGGAGGGGTTGGGGTGGGGCCTACCCACAAGCAAATCGCCCGGGGCACCGCCCCCC
>NZ_BCYX01000016.1 GCF_001598415.1 Sphingomonas mali NBRC 15500 | reverse complement strand
GCTGGGAGAGGGAGCTATCAAGCATCCGCTCCAGCGCGGCCTGCGCCGCCGCTTCGACCCGCGTCCGCTCGGCCTCATCCGCGATATCGTCGAACACGCTCCCGACGAACGCGCGAAGCAGCAGTTTCTTGGCCTCGGCCGGCGGAATTCCGCGGCTTTCGAGATAGAACAGCGCTTGTCCGTCCAGCTCGCCAACGGTCGCGCCGTGCGCGCATTTCACGTCGTCGGCGAAAATCTCCAGCTCGGGCTTGGCGTTGGCGGTCGCGGTGCGCGTGAGCAGCATCGCCTTCACCGACTGGCTGGCATCGGTCTTCTGCGCATCGCGCGCGACCGCGACCTTGCCGAGATAGCTGCCGGTTGCCTTGCCGCCGAGCACCGAACGCACAACCTGGTTCGAGGTCGCGTTGGGCTCGATATGGTTGACCGTGGTGACAATCTCGAGCGTCTGCTCGCCGCCGCCGAGGATGACCGCGCCAAGCTCGAAATGCGCGCCCTCGTGCAAGGTCACGTCAATCGACACACGGCCCAGTTTGCCGCCGATATTGAGCACGTGGAGCGTCGCACGCGCGCCTTTCTCGAGCACGATCGCAATGTCCTTGACCGCGACCGAACCGGGAGGCGAGTCCTGCACCACGACGCGGGCGATTTCTTCGCCCGCCGCGACACGGATCGCCTCGGGCGGATTGAGTGGCCACGCCTCGGCTAACGCATCGAGATCGCTGTAGCGCCATGCCTCATCGCGGCGGGTAGGAAGCGCGAGCAGGGTCATGAATGTAACTCGCACAAAGCCACAAAGGCGCAAAGCGCGCTCACCTTCTTCGCGGCTTCGTGTCTTTGTGCGATCAAAAATCTGGAGGCGCCTGCGGCGCAGAGCTTCGTCACGCTGCCACCGCTCCATAGCCTTCGCGCTCGAGTTCGAGCGCCAGTTCGGCCCCGCCTGTCCGCGTGATGCGTCCGGCCTCGAGCACATGGACGAAGTCAGGCTTCACGTAATCGAGCAGCCGCTGATAATGGGTGATCAGCACCACGGCCTTGTCGGGCGCGCGCATGATGCGGTTGATGCCGTCGCCGACCACGCGCAGTGCGTCGATGTCGAGTCCGCTGTCGGTCTCGTCGAGGATCGCGAGCTTGGGCGCGATGATCCCCATCTGCACCATCTCGTTGCGCTTCTTCTCGCCGCCCGAGAACCCGACATTGACCGGGCGCTTGAGCATCTCGGCATCCATCGACAAAGCCGCCGCCTCGGCCCGCGCCAGCTTGAGGAAATCGCCACCCGACAGTGGCCCCTCGCCCCGCGCACGCCGCTGGCTGTTGAGCGCCTCGCGCAGGAACTGGACGTTCGACACGCCAGGGATCTCGACCGGATACTGGAAGCCGAGGAACAGCCCAGCCGCGGCGCGCTCGTGCGGCGCCATCGCGAGCAGATCCTCGCCCTCGAAACTGACCGACCCCTCGGTCACGTCATAGCCAGGCCGCCCGCCGAGCACATAGCCAAGCGTCGACTTGCCCGCGCCGTTCGGCCCCATGATCGCGTGCACCTCGCCCGCGTTCACGCTGAGCGAAAGCCCCTTGAGGATCGGTTTGCCGTCTACTTCGGCATGGAGGTTTTTGATTTTGAGCATTACTTCGCAATCAACTCTGGCGCCAACTTAGCACGCATTTCTTTGACATAGTCGCTCATCTGCGACCCACGACCAGCCTTTTGAAAAATAAGTGATACTAATATATAGATATTAATCGCACGCTTCGCCGAAACAGATGCTGCAATCTTCGCGGGATCTACGCCCGGCAGCGTCTTGGCGACGGCAATTGCGCTTTTATCTCCGGATATACGCTCGGCGGCGCACTGGCTCCAGGCTTGATCCATGAAGCGTTGTGCATCCTCCTTACCCACCACGCTGCTCCAGTCCAACGCCTTGGATAAATTCAAGATACAATTAGTATAGAGCTTGTAGCTCTTCATGATATAGCCGCTCTTGTCCCGAATAGGAGGTGCAAGTCTATTAGTATAGTAGGCACAAATTTCGTTACAGTCCGTCTCTAATTTATCAATGGCAACAGGCGAAATTAGGCTAGCCACTAGGAACGCAATCATTAGCCAACACTCCCCTCCAAACTGATCCCCAGCAATTTCTGCGCCTCGACCGCAAACTCCATCGGCAGTTGCTGCAGCACCTCGCGCGCGAAGCCGTTGACGATCAGCGCGACCGCCGCTTCCTGATCGAGACCGCGCTGCATCGCGTAGAACAATTGGTCCTCGCTGATCTTCGAGGTCGTCGCTTCGTGCTCGATCTGCGCCGAGGGGTTGCGCACCTCGATATACGGCACGGTATGCGCGCCGCATTCGCTGCCGAGCAGCAAGCTGTCGCACTGAGTGAAGTTGCGTACGCCTTCCGCCGTCGGCGCGACGCGGACCAGCCCGCGATAGGTATTGTCCGAGCGTCCGGCCGAAATCCCCTTCGACACGATGGTCGAGCGCGACCCCTTGCCGAGATGGATCATCTTGGTGCCGGTATCCGCCTGCTGGCGATTGTTGGTCACCGCGACCGAGTAGAATTCGCCGACCGAATTCTCGCCAGCCAGCACGCAGCTGGGATATTTCCAGGTGATCGCCGATCCGGTCTCGACCTGAGTCCATGACACCTTGCTGTTCTTGCCCTGGCAGAGCGCGCGCTTGGTGACGAAATTGTAGATCCCGCCCAGCCCATTCTCGTCGCCCGGATACCAATTCTGGACGGTCGAGTATTTGATCTCGGCATCGTCCAGCGCAACCAGTTCGACCACCGCGGCGTGAAGCTGGTTCTCATCGCGCATCGGCGCGGTGCAGCCTTCAAGGTACGAGACGTACGCGCCCTTGTCGGCAATGATCAGCGTGCGCTCGAACTGGCCGGTATTCTCGGCATTGATGCGGAAATAGGTCGACAGTTCCATCGGGCAGCGCACGCCCTCGGGCACATAGACGAAGGTGCCGTCCGAGAAGACTGCGCAGTTGAGCGTCGCGAAATAATTGTCGTGCTGGGGCACCACCTTGCCCAGCCACTTCTTCACCAGCTCGGGATATTCGCGGATCGCCTCGCTGATCGACAGGAAGATGACTCCCGCCGCCTTCAGCTCCGCGCGGAACGTCGTCGCGACGCTGACGCTGTCGAACACCGCGTCGACCGCGATCTTGCGCGCGCCCTCGACCCCGGCGAGCACTTTCTGCTCCTCGATCGGAATGCCGAGCTTCTCATAGGTCCGCCGGATCTCGGGATCGAGCTCGTCGAGGCTCGCGATCGTCTTCTTCGCCTTGGGCTCGGCGTAATAATAAGCGTCCTGATAATCGATCGGCGCGATGTCGAGCTTGGCCCAATCGGGCGCTTCCATCGTCTGCCACAGGCGGAACGCCTTCAGCCGCCAGTCGAGCATCCATTCGGGCTCGTTCTTCTTGGCCGAGATGTAGCGGACGGTGTCTTCGCTCAGCCCCTTGGGCGCAAACTCCTGCTCGACGTCGGAGGCAAAGCCCCATTCGTACTTCTTGTTCGCGGCGGCCAGCGCCTCGGCGTTCTTGGTTGCCATTACAAACCCCAAGCCGCGAAGCGGCCATCAAAAAGCTTTGCGCCTTCGCGCCTTTGCGTGAGAAAAAATGATTCACGCGAAGGCGCGGAGGCGCGAAGAAGAAAAGAGTGCGCTACGCGCGGCATCAGGCCTGGACCTCCAGCGCAGGAGCAACGGATAGGCTGGCGAGACTGACGCCAGCCAGCACACCGCGGACGGCGCCGTTGACGGCATTCCAGTGCGGTTTCACGCGGCAACTCTCCTCGACACAGCAATCGTGCGCGCCATGCTCGACGCAGGCGGTCATCGCGATCGGTCCCTCGATCGCCTCGACGATGTCGGCCAGGCTGATCGCCGCGGGCGGCCGCGACAGGCGAAACCCGCCGCCGGTGCCGCGCTGGCTCTCGATCAGCCCCGCGGATGAAAGCTTGCTCACCAATTTCTGCACGGTGGGCAACGGCAATCCCGTCTCTTCCGCCAGGCTGGTCGCGTTGAGACGCCCCGCCCCGCCGCAATGGCGCGCGGCGGCGGACATCATCACCACGGCATAATCGGCCAGGCTGGAAAGACGCATTGTTGCGAACGACTCTCAAATCAGATCAAATCGATCCGATTGCCATTTGGGCGTGAGGGCTAGGAACGTCAACCACCTAAATCGCTATTCCCTCTCCCGTCGGGAGAGGGAGGGAGCGGCGAAGCCGTGAAGGGTAAGGGTAGGTTGGGTGGCTATCGCCTGCCCTCACCCTTCCCACTCGCTGCGCAAGCGGGCCCCTTCGTTCTCCCGCGAGGGGAGAAGGAAATCAGGTGCTGGTGATCAGCGGCCGCACCAGCCCCGACATCGCCAGGCGCTGCTGCACGGTGATCTCCGCCAGCGCGGTCGGGCGATCGCGGATCTGCTTGGGAGTCAGGCCAGTGAATTGCTTCACTTCGCGGATCAAATGCGACTGGTCGTAGAAACCGCGACCGACCGCGTCATCGAAGCTGATATCGCCGCGGCACATCGCGACCGCCGCACGCAACGCGCGATATTTGCGCGCCAGCAGCTTGGGCGGCGCGCCATAGAGAGCGTTGCATTTGCGTTCGACTTGCCGGCGCGACAGCCCGGTGACCGCGATCAGGTCGTCGATATCGGGGGACGTGCTGCCTTCCAGCCATTCATCCACCTGATGCGCGAAACTGACCGATTCCCGCGTTGCCCTGCAGGTGAGTTCGCGGACAAACGCCTCCGCGATCAGCACGCGTTCGTCCATATTCTCCGTACCCGCAATCGCCCGGAAGACCATTTCGGCGCGCGGGCGCAGATTTGGCCCGACCTCCATTGCATCGTCGAGCATGTCCGACGCGTCGCCGCCGAGCATCGCCGCCCAACCCGCCGGCGTGATGCCGAACCCGAACAGACGCACCGGCCCTTCGACACGACATCTGGTCGCGCCGCTAGTCGGTCCCACGACGTGGATCGGACCCGCATATTTCTCACCGTTGGGGAAATAATAAGCGGCGAAACCGGGGCTGAGGCGAAAGCGGAACTGCGCATAGTCTGCGCGCTCCATATCTTCGAACCAAGGTACGTTGGCTCGAAAATTATAGAATAATGTTACGTGATCCGCGAGGTCGGGTGAAGGAACCCGATAATCGAGTTGGATATCCGACACGAAAGTTGCGCCCCTGTGTTTTCTTTCGTAGCGCGGTTTTTATACCATTTCCGACGAACCCGCTACCCAAAATGAGTATATCGTAGGTTTCGCTTAACATAAGAAAGCGGCCCGATTTTCTTTCGAAAACCGGGCCGTCAAGGGAAAGAACCCCCTCCCAGGGGCCCCTCGGGTCGCATGCTTGTCCTAGGCCCATCATCCCCGAGTCGTATTGGACGGATTCGCCGTGCGGCGATTTTTGTAGGTTTCCGTAACGTAAGGGGCTTTGACCCTCGCAGCCCGGCCTGCCATGGCACGGGCCATGGCTTTTCTCGCCCGCCCGCTGCTGTTCGCGATCGATGCCGAAACCGCGCACGGCCTTACCATCGATATGCTTGCCGCCTGGGGAGCGATCGGAACGCCGCTTGCCGCCGGTACGACGTCCTTGCCGGTTACCCTGGCCGGACTGACCTTTCCTAATCCGCTCGGGCTAGCCGCCGGCGCCGACAAGGACGGCCGCGCTATTGCCGGGTTTTTCGGACTGGGTTTTGGCGCGGTCGAAATCGGAACGCTGACGCCGTTGCCGCAAGCGGGCAATCCGAGACCGCGGTTGTTTCGCCTCGTTCCTGATCGCGCGGTGATCAACCGCATGGGATTCAACAATGGCGGGCTCGCCGCTGCCTTGCCCCGCGCGAAAGCCGCAAAGCGCACCGGCATGCTCGGCATCAATGTCGGCGCCAACAAGGACGCGGTCGATCGTATCGCCGATTACGAGAACGGGGTGGCCGCCGCCGCGCCCATCGCCGATTATGTCACGATCAACATCAGCTCGCCCAACACGCCGGGTCTGCGCGACCTGCAGCACGGCCCCGCGCTGACCGATTTGCTCACCCGCGCCGCCGCGGCGCGCGGCACGACGCCGCTGTTCCTCAAGGTCGCACCCGACCAGGAGCCCGCACAGATCGACGAGATCGCCCGCGCCGCAATCCAGGCCGGCATCGATGCGCTGATCGTCGGCAATACCACCGTCAGTCGTCCGCCGCTGACCTCGCCTCATGCCGGCGAAAGCGGTGGCCTATCGGGCGCGCCGCTCGCGACGCTTGCCGCCCAGCGATTGCGCGATTTCAGGACGGCGACCGGCGGCACTCTACCGCTCATTGCAGTCGGCGGGATCGACAGCGGCGCCGAAGCCTATGCCCGCATCCGCGCCGGCGCCACGCTGGTTCAGCTCTACACCGGCCTCGTCTATGGCGGGCCGGCCCTGCCGCGACAGGTCGTGAGCGAGATGAATATGCTGATGCGCCGCGATGGGTTTACGCGGATCGAGGACGCGATCGGAACGAGCTGATCGAGGCCGGTTAACCAAGGAAGTCCGATGTTGCTCATCCACCTTTTCACCTATGCGGTCATCCTGCTCGTACCGATCGCGGTGATCGTCGTGATGATCCTCGCGCTGCGCCGTAACCCGCGTCTATAGGTCGCGCGGCCGCAACGCCTTGTCTCTCCCCTCCCTGCCGTTAGGGTTGTCCGCCATGAAGAAACTGATCGTCGCCGCCGCCATCGTCCTCTCCACCATGGCGGCATCGGGATCCGCACGGCAGCCCGCACGGCTCGCCAAGGTCGTCCAGCCCGCCGCGACCGGCATGGTCAGCGCCGCCGATCCACGCGCGGCGGCGGCCGGGGTCGAAATCCTCAACGCCGGCGGCAGCGCGACCGATGCGGCGATCGCGACGATGCTCGCGCTCAACGTCGTCGAGCCGCAAAGCTCCGGGATGGGCGGCGGCACCTTCTTCGTTCGCCATGACGCGACGAGCGGCAAGATCAACACGATCGACGGTCGAGAAGCGGCGCCGATGGCCGCCGACGGCAAGTGGTTCTACGACGCCAATGGCAAGCCGCTGCCGCACAATGCGGCAGTGCCCGGCGGACGCAGCGTCGGCGTGCCTGGCCAGCTTCGCGTAATGGCGATGGCGCACGCGCAATCGGGCAAGCTGCCCTGGGCGCGGCTGTTCCAGCCGGCCATCCGGCTGGCACGCGACGGCTTCCAGGCATCGCCGCGGCTGGCCAATGCGCTGGTCCAATATGCCAGCCACATGGATTCTAATGCCCGCGCGATCTTCATGGATGCCTCGGGCAAGCCGTGGCCGGCGGGCACGATCATCAAGAACCCGAAGCAAGCCGAGTTGTTCGACCGCGTCGCTCGCCTCGGCCCCAACGCCTTCTATACCGGTGGCACCGCGCAACGCCTCGTGACGACGGTCAATAACGCCCAGCGCAATCCGTCGAAGATGACGATCAGCGACATCGGCAGCTATCGCGCCAAGCCGCGCACGCCGCTCTGCGGCAGCTATCGCGTCTACCGCATCTGCGGCATGGGCCCGCCCTCGTCGGGCGGATTCACCGTGCTGATGATCCTGAAGCAACTCGAACGCTTCGACATGGCGAAGCTGGGTAAGGATTCGCCGGTCGCCTGGCATCTATTCGCCGAGAGCTCGCGCCTCGCTTATGCCGACCGCGACATGTATGTCGGCGATCCCGATTTCGTCAGCGTGCCGCTCGCCGGCCTGCTGAGCCGCAATTACATCGCCTCGCGCTCGGCATTGATCTCCCCTGGCAAGTCGATCGCCGACGTCGTCCCCGGCACCCCGCCGGGCGCTCCGCCGCGCAAGCGCGTGCCGGCGAGCGAAACCCCCGGCACCACCGACCTCGTCGTCACCGACAAGGCGGGCAATGTCGTCGAGGTCACCACGACGATCGAGGGGCCATGGGGATCGGGCCTGTCGGTCGACGGCATCATGCTCAATAACGAGCTGACCGATTTCGACATCGTGCCCGACAAGGACGGCTATCTCGTCGCCAACCGCGTCGCGCCGGGCAAGCGCCCGCGCAGCTCGATGGCACCAACCATCGTCTACGGTCCCGACGGCAAGGTCCGGCTGGCGATCGGCGCGGCCGGCGGATCGACGATCATTGCCCAGGTAGCAAAGGCGATCATCGGCGTGGTCGACTGGAAGATGAGCGCGCAGGACGCGATCGGCCTGGGTCTGGTCTATGCACCGGGCCCGATGGCTGTCGCCGAATCGGGCACGCAGGCCGAGACGATGGTGCCGCAACTGCGCGCACTCGGCGAGAAGATCATGGTCTCCCCACTGGGGCTCAAGGCCAATGCGATCGAGCGCGTCGGCGGCAAGTGGGTCGGCGCCGCCGATCCGCGCAGCGAAGGTGTCGCAATGGGACAGGACGGCAAGGTGACGGCGATCAGGCGGATGGGGATGGCGCCCAACCGCCCGTCCGAATAACGTCGTCCTAATGGCGCAGCCGAACGCGGCGCGTCGTATGGGAGAGGACCGGATGCGGCAGATCGAGAAATTCCCCAACCTGGTCGCGATGTTCTTTGCGCGCGCCCGGGCCGGGAGCGACCAGCCGTTCCTGTGGCACAAGCAGGGCGACACCTGGGTACCGCTCAGCTGGGCCGAGACCGCAAGGCAGGTTGCGAGCCTGGCAACCGCGTTGAAGGCGATCGGGCTGCAACCCGGCGACCGCGTCATGCTGGTCAGCGAGAATCGCCCCGAATGGTGCATCAGCGACCTGGCGATCATGGCCGCGGGTTGCGTGACGGTGCCGACCTACATCACCAATACCGAACGCGATCACAGCCACATTATCGAAAATTCGGGCGCGCGCGCGATCATCGTGTCGACCGCCAAGCTTGCCCGCCCGCTGCTCCCCGCCGCCGCGCGCGCCAGCGAGGCCAAGATCGTGATCGGCTTGGAGGATCTGCGCGTCGGCCAGACCGACCTCGTCTATCATAATTGGTCGAAACTGATCGCCGACCACCCGGCGCAGCCCGACGATTTGTTGATCACTGCGGGCCGCGATGATCTGGCGTGCATCATCTACACCTCGGGCACCGGCGGCGCGCCGCGCGGCGTGCGGCAGCATCACGGGGCGATCCTGCACAATGTCGAGGCGTGCTGCACCCTGATTGCCGAGGATTTCGGCTGGGACGACGAGGTGTTCCTCTCGTTCCTTCCCCTCTCCCATGCCTATGAACATACCGGCGGCCAGCATTTCCCGATCGGGCTCGGCGCGCAGATTTACTATGCGGAAGGGTTGGACAAGCTCGCCAGCAATATCGAGGAAGTCCGCCCGACGATCATGGTCGTCGTCCCACGCCTGTTCGAGGTGTTGAGGACGCGCATCGTCAAGGCCGTCGAGAAACAGGGTGCGGTATCGAACTACCTGCTCGGCCGCGCGGTCTCGATCGGCGGCAAGAAGGCCGCGGGCGGAGTCCCCTTCTACGATCAGCCGATGAACCTGATCGTGAAGTCGCTCTTGATGCCCAAGATCGCCAAGCGGTTCGGCGGACGGATCAAGGCGATGGTGTCCGGCGGCGCGCCGCTCAATCCCGAGATCGGCGTCTTCTTCCAGTCGCTCGGCCTCACCTTCCTGCAAGGCTACGGTCAGACCGAGGCGGCGCCGGTCATTTCGTGCAACCGCCCGCGCGCCGGCCTCAAGATGGATACGGTCGGCCCGCCGCTCGACGGAGTCGAGGTGCGGATCGCCGAAGATGGCGAGATATTGGTCCGCGGCGAACTGGTCATGCACGGCTACTGGCGCAATCCCGAAGAGACCGCGCGCGTACTCAAGGGCGGCTGGCTGCACACCGGCGACATCGGAATGATCGACGGCAAGGGCCGGATCAAGATCACCGACCGCAAGAAGGACCTGATCATCAACGACAAGGGCGACAATGTGTCGCCGCAAAAGGTCGAGGGCATGCTGACGCTGCAGCCCGAGATCGGCCAGGCGATGATCGCCGGCGACCGGCGGCCTTATATGGTCGCGGTACTGGTCCCCGATCCCGAATGGACCCAGGAATGGTGCGCCAGGACCGGGGCAGTGTGCAATTCGAAGGCGCTCGCCGACGACCTCGACTATCGCGCCGCGCTGCTGGCTGCGGTCGAGCGGGTCAACAAGGATTTGTCGGTGGTCGAACGCGTCCGCCGCTTCATCCTGGCCGACGAACCGTTCACGATCGAGAACCAGCAGATGACGCCGAGCCTGAAGATTCGACGCCATGTGCTGAAGGAAGTGTACGGCCCGCGCCTCGACGCGCTCTATAAGGGATAGTCCATCCCCCCTCTCGTTGAGGGGGTGTCTTGCTCGTCACCTCACACGCGTCAGCTCGACCCGTTCACCACCGGGATCAGCTCGTAGATATCGAGCATCTGGTCGCTCTGCCCGTCATTCTTGACGAGCGCCATCCGCCAGCGGAACGGCGCGATGCGCTCGATTACCGCGGCGACGTCGCGCTGCCGTACTTGCCCGTAAGGCGGTGCCGATGGGGCCTGCTGCGGACGCAGCGTGCCCAGGAAGATCAGGCGCTTGCCGTTATCGTCGTCGAACAGCCAGCCGCCGGGCAATTGCGTACCGGTCTGCTTGGTGAAGCTCTGCTTTCCGTCGACCATAGCGATATAGCAGAAATCGGACTTGTAGCTGACCACGCCGCGCCGGCCGCCAACCCTGACCAACCTGCACTGATAGGATCCCGGCGAGAGCGCCGGCGCGTCGAGTCCCGACTTGGGGTCGAGCAACGGCCTCTCCGCCGCGACGCGCGCCCGGGCGCCGGCCGGCACCGCCGCGAGCATGCGCTGCATGCGATCGCCCAGGCCCTCGATCCGCGCCTGATCGTCGGCCGTTGCGGTCGCACGCCAGCCGGTCGGCTGTTCGACCGGGGCCCCGGCGGCAACGGTCACCACCGCCTTCGGACCCGTTGTGCATCCGGCCAGGACGACGCTCAGCGTCGCCACTCCGACCAAGAACCAGCGCATCTCTGCCCCTTCTCTTCGGCTAAATAACTTGTTTTCAGAATGTTGCCTAAAGGTGACCGGAGATGGTTAACAAAAGGTTAAAATCGCCTTGCCACCGCGATCGCGCCGGCGCGGCTGATCGCACCCGCCGCACGCTCCGCCGAGTGGTTTCGAAACAAATATCCTTAGATTCCCTGCTTTCGCAGCGACATGATGAGGTGCAGTCAGCGATGGCTTCACCCATCGCGGAAATAAGGGGTACTACACGTGTCATCGTAGCCGACAGCCATGCGGCGTGGCGGCTAAAAACACCTTAGAATTGCGGTGACAGTTTACTAAATACACGAAACTCTAGGCTTCGACCCGCGCTTCTGCCGGGCCGAGGCGCGGCCGGTGCGCCGCTCGACGTCCTACCCAATCAGAAGCACCGATCGGACGCCCTGCGCTTCTGCGCGGCGTTACGCCTGCCAGGCTTCAGTGTAGTCCGTGGGCGTCCCGAGCAACGAAGCAAAATCACGTTAGCGATTCTGCGCAGGTGCGTAGTAGCCAAGACGTCGTCCGCGCCAACAAGATGCGCGCGGTCGGCGCACGCCTATTGCGCCCCGCCGGCGACGCTCAGCCCTTCCTTGGCCGCGACCGCCTTGGGCACCACTTCCATCGTCCAGTCGCGGTCGGGGCGCAGATACTTGGCCGCTACCGCCTGGAGATCGGCGGCGGTCACGTTCTGATAGTCGAGCAGGATGCTGCGCGCCGAGGCGATCTTGCGCGGATCATAAGCGGCGCCCGAGAGCAGATTGAGCCAGAAGGTGTTCCCGGTCGACGCGCGCATGACATATTGCTGCATCGGGGTCTTGGCCCGCTGCAGTTCGTCGTCGCTGATCGGGTTCTTGACCAGGTCGATCGCGATCTCGCGCGACAGGCGGAAGAAGAGGTCGGTCTTGTCGGGCGGCACCTGGCCGATCGCCATGATCCGCCCGCCGCTCGAAGCGCCATCGGGCCAGCTCGACCCGACGCTGGGCGAATAGCTCGCGCCCGCTTCGGTGCGCAGCCGGTCATACAGCCGGTCGCTGAACACCTGTGCCAGCACGTCGAGCTTGCGACCTTCGGGAATCCCCTCGACGCCGCCGCCGGTCGGCCAGGCGATCAGCGCGACCGCCTGGTTCTCCTGGCCCGAATGCGTCCGCACCACCGGCGTCGCATTATGTTCGGGAAATTTGATCGGCGGCACGGCGGCGGCGGGCGCCGCACGCGGTTTCAGCGCGCCGAAGGTCGCCGCGACGGCGGCGATCGCCTCGTCGCCCTTGACGTCGCCGAACACTTCTACCTCGATCGGACCGGAGGCCAGGATCGGCTGCCAGAAGGTACGGAACTGCGCCGGGGTCAGCGCCGAGACGGTCGTCGCCGGCGGAATCCCCCAGCGCGGATCCTTGTCGTGCAGGAACCATTCGAGGTCGCGGCTGAGCACGCCATCGGGCGAGGAATCGAGTCCCGGATAGCCCGCCAACATCACCGCCTTGGCGCGCGCCAGCGGCGCAGGATCCCAGCCGGGCGTGCTCAATTTGTCGGCGAACAGCCGCAGCTGATCCTTGTAGTCCTGCGGCGAGCTGACCCCGGCGAGCGTGAAGGCATCGTCGTCGATCCCGAAGTCGAAGCCCAATCGCCGGCCGGTCGCGAGCTGATCGAGCTGTTCCTGGCCCAATTTGCCGATCCCGCTCGGCACCAGTGCCATATCGCCTGCCCAGGCCGGCGTACGGCGGTCGGACGGGATGGCGTTATACCCGCCGCCCCAGCGCACGCGGACATAGACGCGGTTGGTCTCGCTCGAATTGACGAACAGCAGCAAGCGCACGCCATTGGCGAACACGACCTTCTGCATCTCGAGATCGGGGATGCTCTCGGTGCTGACCACCTTGCCCGGCGCGCCCAGCGGCGGCAGCTTGGAGAAGTCGATCGCCGCCAGCGCGGTGCGCTTGGGCGCCAGCTTCGACACGTCGGCGTCGAGCGCGGCGGCCAATTTGGTCGACGCCGCCGGGTCGGCCGTCGGCGTCGAGATGAAGGCCCGCGTCGCGTCGCCCTGGAACACGCGCTTGGTCGACGCCAGGATCGATGCCGGTGTGAACATGCCCTTGGCGCGCGCGTCGGTCAGGATCTTGTACGACACGTCGGGCGCCGCGACCGTCTCGCGGATATCGAGCGCCTGGACCATATTGTCGGCCTGCGCCGACCCCGCCTCTACCCGTGAGGTATCGACGCCATTCTTCATCGCGGCGTCATATTCGGCGAGCTCGCGGTCGAGTTCGGCCTGGCTCGGTGGGTTGGCCTGGGCATCGGCGATCACCGCGCGCACGTCCTTCAGCGCCTGTTCCCAATTGTTGCCGACCGGCACGATGTTGACGAACGTGCCGTTGACCGAGCGCGACACGTCGTCGAGGCTGACTTGCGCCTGGAGGAAGCTGCCTCCGGCGCGCGCGCGCGATTCCAGCCGGCGGTTGATGATCTGCACCGCGATCAGGTCGACCAGGCGCTTCTGGTTGAACAGGATCAGATCGTTGTTGAAGTGCCACGGTCGCAATGTCGCCATGGCGATCAGTGTCGGCAGACCCGGCTCGACCAATGTTCCGGTGGTCGGCTGCTTAGTCGCCGGGGTGCCGAAATCGGGATCGGCCGGATTGGGCCCCTTACCCTTCCAGCTCGAGAAATTCTTGTCGACCAAGGTCTCGAACACCAACGGATCGATATCGCCCGAGATGATCACGACGGCGCGCTCGGGCCGATACCATCTGTCGTGGAACGCGCGAAGGCTGGCGGCGGTGGCCGCTTCCAGCGTCTTGGTCGTCCCGATCGGCGAGCGGGTCGCGAACGGCTGGCCCGCGAAGATCGTCGCGCGCTGAGCGTCGCCGAATCGCACCTGCGGCCCCGGCGCCTCGCGCTGCTCCGCCATCACCACCGGGCGCTCCGAATTGACGACCTTGTCGTCGAAGCTCGGTGCTTCCATCATCCCCGACAGGATCTTCAGGCTCTCGTCGACCGAGGCTGGCGTCGCGGACGGCAGATCGAGCTTGAACACCGTCTGGGTAAAGGTGGTCTGGGCATTGGTGTCGCTGCCGAAGGTCGCGCCCAGCCGCTGCCACGTGCGCTTGGCCTCATTGTCGGCGACATATTGGCTGCCGCGGAACACCAGATGTTCCATGAAATGGGCATAGCCCTGTTCGCTGTCGTTCTCGTAGAGCGAGCCCGCATCGATGCGCACGCGGATCGACACCTGGCCGGGCGGCACGCCATTCTTGCGCACCGCATAGCGCAGGCCATTGGGCAAGGTCCCGAAATGCCATTCGGGATCGGGAGTGATGTCGCTGCCCTTGAACAGCCAGGGCGAGCGATCGACTTCCGGACGGACGGCAAGCGGCGCCGGCGCCGTCGGGGTCGTCTGCTGGGCGATCGCGGGAAGCGACATCCCGAGGGCAATGGAGACGAGGACGGCGAGACGCGGAACGCGGAACATAATGGCCATGGCACCTGTGTAAGGTGTCGCCCGGCGAGCGGCAACCGTCCTCACCCGAATAGCCAAAGGTCATATCCTGCCCCTTGTGTCGCCATTTTTTCGACCCAGATCAGGGCTAGCGGCAATTGTGCGCTGCCGCATCTGCGTAGCGTATTCGACATTTTTTGGCTCGATCGGCCCTCGTGCGACATTGGTGCCGGTCCCGTTGGACGATGAAGAGGCTTTGTGAGCGTCGATCAACAACTGGAACCGCCAGTATTGCGGCAGAAATCGGGCAACGTCGCCGAAGGCAGCGTGCCCAACATGACCGTGATATCGGGCACGCCCCAATCCGATAGCTCGCCGATTGGCGGCAAGGCCGAGAAACGGCCGTTCATCATCCGTTATGGCAAGCATTTGCGCGGGTTCTTCGACCGGATGATCGCGTCCTCGTCGCTGGTGCCGAACGACCCGGTGCTCGACGTCCGCGACTTTCCCTGGACGCAGCATCTGCGCGACAATTGGCAGGCAATTCGCGACGAGATGCTTGACGCGGCGATGGGCGACAAATCGCCCTCACTGTCGAGCATCTCGCCCGATCATCGCGCGATCGCCCCGGTCAACAAATGGCGCAGCTTTTTCCTGTGGGGTTATGGCTATTGCATCGAGGAGAATCTCGAGCGTTGTCCCGTCACCACTGCGGCGGTCGCCAGGATTCCCGACCTCAACAGCGCGTTCTTTTCGATCCTCGCGCCCGGCACGCACATCCCCGCCCATCGCGGTGTGACCAAGGGACTGATCACGTGCCATCTCGGCCTGATCGTCCCCAGGGACGGCGATGTCCGGATGCGCGTCGACGACCGCATCGTGCGCTGGGCCGAAGGCGAGACCCTGGTGTTCGACGACACCTATGACCACGAAGTGTGGAACGACACCGACAATATCCGCGTCGTCCTGCTCATCCAGATCAAGCGCCCGCTGCGCAATCCTGGCAAGTGGATCGCCGACACCTTCCTCAACGTCGTCCGCCGATCGGCGTTCGTCCAGGAGGCGCGCGATAACGTGATGGCCTGGAATGACGCGGTGAAGCAGATGGATGTCTGACTGATCGCGGCGGAATAGCTCCGGCTATTCGGCCCCTTGCGATCAGTCCGGCCGGCGGCGTCCTCAGGCGCCGACCGACGGCACGGGTTAAGTCCGCGCCGGCACTCTCAAATTTTCCACACTCGGTTGCTCCGCATCCGGAACGGCCCTCATCCCTGTTTCGTTAGGGGCGCGACGAAGCGTGCCTGTTCGCCCGCTTCCCGAGCCGACGGAGAAGACCATGGGACGCAGCTGGCCAGCCATCATCGTTGCTGCGCTCATCGGCCTGATCGGCCTCGTGCTCACGGTGGGCGGCGCTTATCTCGCCATACTCGGCGGGTCGCTCTATTATCTCATCGCCGGCGTCGCGATGCTTGCCTCGGCCTGGTTCCTTTTCCGGGGCCGGCTGCTCGGCGGCTGGATCTATGTTGCCCTGTTCGTGCTCAGCGCGATCTGGGGACTGGCCGAAGCACGCGGCAACGCCTGGGCGATGGTCCCCTGGCTGATCGCGCCGTTCGTGCTGCTGATCGCCGTCGCTTTGGTCATGCCGACCCTGGCGACCGACCGCAACCGGTGGAAATGGGCCGGCGGGGGGATCGCCGGTGCGCTCGTCGCGGTCGTCGCGATCTTCGGCCTGCTCGCCGGCGGCGGGTCGCCCGCGCTGGCGTTACCGGCGCAAATGTCGCCGGGCATGACCGATCCGTCCGGGCTCGCGACCGGTGGCGACTGGCCGAGTTATGGCGGAACCTATGCCAATTGGCGCTATTCGCCGCTGACCCAAATCGCGCCCGACAATGTCGGCAAGCTGCAAAAAGCCTGGGAGACGCATACCGGCGGCACCCCGACCACCGCCGCCTTCCAGAAGCTCTACGGGACCGAGAATACGCCGCTCAAGGTCGGCAACCTGCTCTACACCTGCACCGCCAAGAATGTCGTCGTCGCGCTCGACGCCGCGACCGGCAAGACCGCCTGGCGCTACGATCCCAAGGTGCCCGACGCCTGGATTCCCTATACCACCGCGTGCCGCGGCGTCGCTTATTACCAGGTCCCTGGAGAGACGACGGGAACCCCCTGCGCCGCGCGGATCATCGAGGGTACGCTCGATTCCCGCCTGATCGCGCTCGACGCGACGACCGGCGCCCCCTGCTCCGAATTCAACGGTACCGGCCAGCAGGACACGAAGATCGGCATGGGCAAGGTCTATCCCGGCCTCGCGTCGATCAATTCGGCGCCGAGCATCGTGCGTGGCATCGTCGTGGTCGGACATCAGATCCTCGACGGCCAATATCGCGGCGCGCCGTCGGGGGTGATCCAGGGCTTCGACGCGAAGACGGGTAAGCTCGCCTGGGCATGGGACATGGTCCACCCCGACTGGACCGGTTATCCGCCGGCGGGGCAGAGCTGGGCGCGGGGCACGCCCAATATGTGGACCGGCAGCGCCGGCGACGAGAAACTCGGCTTGGTCTACGTACCCCTCGGCAACGTCGCGGACGATTATATCTCGACGGGTCGCTCCCCACAGGAAAACGCCTATTCGAGCTCGATCGTCGCGATCGACGTCACCACCGGTAAGCCGCGCTGGAGTTTCCAGGCAGTCAAGAAGGATGTGTGGGACTATGACTTCGGCAGCCCGCCCTCGCTGATCGATTACAAGGGCGTCGCGGCCCTGGTCGTGCCGTCCAAACAGGGCGACCTCTACATTCTCGACCGCGCGACCGGGCGCGCGCTGACCCCGATTGGCTCGGTCGCCGCGCCGCAGGGGGGCGTAGAGCCGGGCGAGCGCGCGGCGCGCCAGATCGTCTCTTTGTGGCAGACGCTGCGCCAGCCTCCGCTGGTCGAATCGGACATGTGGGGCATGTCGCCGATCGACCAGATGCTCTGCCGCATTCAGTTTCGCCGTGCCGATTATCGCGGCCAGTTCACGCCGCCCAATGTCGGGCGCAACAGCGTCGAATATCCCGGCTATAATGGCGGCAGCGACTGGGGCGGCGTGTCGATCGATCCGGTCCGCGGCATCCTGATCGCCAATTACAACGATACGCCCAACCTGGTCCGGCTGCTGCCGCGCGCCGAGGCCGACCGCAAGGGCATCAAGCCGCGCTTCGCCTCGAAGGAAATCTCGAGCAAGTCGCACTCGATCGATCCGCAATGGGGCGTACCCTATGCGATCGAGGTCAATGCCGGCTGGCGGATGCCGTTCACCAAATTGATGTGCAAGCGTCCGCCTTATGGCGGCATCCGCGCGATCGACATCGCTTCGGGCAAGACGCTGTGGGACCGCCCGCTCGGCACCGCCCGTCGCAACGGACCGTTCAACCTGCCGACGATGCTGCCGCTGACGATCGGCACGCCCAATAATGGCGGCGCGGTGACCACCGCCAGTGGGCTGATCTTCATCGCGGCGGCGACCGACGATCTGATCCGCGCGATAGACCTCAGGACCGGCAGGACCGTCTGGTCAGCGCCGCTTCCCGCGGGCGGCCAGGCGACACCGATAGTCTATCAACAGGATGGCCGCGAATATCTGGTGATCTTCGCCGGAGGACATCACTTCATGGAGACGCCGGCGGGCGACAGCGTGATCGCCTACGCGCTACCGGCTCGGGCCTGATCATAAGGGCGCTATTGCGGTTTCCCCAAGCAAGGCCCGGACCGCGCCGACCGATCAAGGCCGGCATGGCGGGGATGCAAAATCGCTTCCACCGTCCTAAGCGGGCCCGCGATGACCGATTCCCCCCGACCACGAAACAATGGCGCGTCCCTGCGCCGGACAAGGGTCCTGTTACGCCGCCACGGCCCCACCGCTACTGTCTGGCGGCGGCGGGCTGCGATCGTTGGCGGTGCAACCTTGGTCGGTCTGGCGGCGATCGCCTTCGCCCGGGTGGCAGATCGGGCGAGCGGCCTGTTCGATGCCATGACGGCGCAATATTGGTGGTTGCCGCTGGTGCTGACGCCGGCAAGCTATGTCGTGATCGTGTGGCTAACTAATCGCTTGGCGCCGGCCGCGCGCGGATCGGGCATTCCGCAGATCATCGCCGCCAAGCACGATCCAGCTGCAGCCATGTCCGATCTCGCCTCCGGCCGGACGGCGTTATTGAAGACCGTGCTGACAGCGGGCGCGCTCGCTGCTGGCGCCTCGGTCGGACGCGAGGGACCGACGGTCCAGCTCGGCGCGACGATCATGGCCTATGCCCATAAATGGCTGCGCGTGCCGATCACGGCCTCGGTGATGGTGGCGGGTGCGGGTGCCGGCGTCGCGGCAGCGTTCAACACGCCGCTGGCGGGCGTCGCATTCGCCATCGAGGAGCTTGCCGCTGCCTACGAGCAGCGCATGACCTTGCTCGTCATGACCGCGGTCCTCATCGCCGGGATGATCGCGCAAGGCGTAGCGGGCGATTACGTCTATTTCGGAATCGTCGGGCAGACGCTGCCGCTCGGGACGGTGCTGATCGTGGCGCCGGTCGCCGGCGTACTGGGCGGCGCGAGCGGTGGCTTGTTCTCGCGCCTGACCTTGTGGTTCGCGCGCGGTGGCGCGCGACGCGTATCGGGCGGGCGGCCATTGGCACTCGCTCTCGTCTGCGGATTGATCGTCGCGGTATTGGGCATTGCCACCGGGACGACCTGGGGAACCGGATATGCCCCCGCCAGCGCGATGATCCACGGTCAGGCGACCTCGCTCTGGTTCGGGCCGGCGAAATTCGCCAGCACGTTGCTGACCACGGCGGCAGGATTGCCTGGCGGCATCTTCTCGCCGAGTCTCGCGACCGGCGCGGGTGTCGGCAATCTGCTCCATGCGCTGTTTCCGAGCGAACCGGCCGGGGCGGTCATCCTGCTCGGCATGGTCGCCTATTTCACCGGGGTGGTCCGCGCCCCGCTGACCGCGGTCATCATCATTTCGGAAACGACGGGAAGTCGCGGTTTGATGCTGCCACTGCTCGCCGCTGCGATCATCGCGGAGGGCGCCGCCGCGTTGGTTTGCCGCGAGCGGCTCTATCATGGTCTCGCGCAAGGCTTTCTGCCCAAGGCGGATCCGAGCTGACCGCCATGCCGACGAGGATGGGGATGCAATCGCGCTTCGCCGCCCGCAACAATCCGTTTCCGCTTGAGCGCTTGATCATGGAGGCCTTCAGGCCCACATGACCCCCATGCTGATCGAGACCGAAGCCACGCCCAATCCGGCGACGCTCAAGTTCCTGCCGGGACGGGCCGTAATGGACGCCGGCACGCGCGACTTCGCGACGCCTGAAGAGGCTGACGCCTCGCCGCTCGCCGAAGCGCTGTTCAACCTGGGCGACGTCACTGGCGTGTTCTTCGGTCGGGACTTCGTGTCGGTAACCGCGGCGCCTGGCGTCGACTGGCCGGGGCTCAAGCCCGACGTGCTGGCGATCCTGCTCGACCATTTCTCCGCCGGCATGCCGTTGTTCAAGCCGGCGTCGGCGGCTGGTATCAGTGTCCCCGGAGATGATGCGGGCCTGAACGACGATCCCGCGGATGCCGATATCGTCGCGCAGATTCGCGAACTCATCGACACCCGCGTCCGCCCGGCGGTGGCGAATGACGGCGGCGACATCATCTATCAAGGATTCGACAAGGGTAAGGTGTTCCTGCGCATGCAGGGCGCGTGTTCGGGCTGTCCGTCATCGACCGCGACGCTGAAGAACGGCATCGAACAGCTGCTCAAATATTACGTTCCCGAAGTTACCGAGGTTCGCGCGGTCTGATCCGCGCCTGTCGACGTCTTTCACGCATCAATATAGGAGAATGGCCATGAGCGAGAAGCTCACGGACAGCGCACTCGACACGATCTTCCGCACCGCGCGCACCTATAATGGCTATACCGACGCACCGGTCACCCAGGACGACATCAAGGCGATCTACGAGCTGGTGAAGATGGGCCCGACCTCGGCCAACCAGCAGCCGGCGCGGTTCGTGTGGCTGCTGAGCCAGGATGCCAAGGACAAGCTCGCTACCGCTGCCAGCGCGACCAATGCCGACAAGATCCGCAAGGCGCCGGCCAGCGTGATCATCGCCTATGACAAGGAATTCCACGAGCATCTGCCCGAATTCTTTCCGCACGTCGATGCACGGCCCTGGTTCGCCGAACCGGTATCGCGCGAGCGGCATGCCTTCCTCAACTCGACGCTGCAGGCCGCCTATTTCATCATCGCCGCGCGTGCTTTGGGATTCGATACCGGCCCGATGACCGGGTTCGACAACGCCGCGGTCGACGCCGCTTTCTTCGCCGACCAGCCCAATTACCGGTCGACGATCCTGTCGACGCTGGGTCATGGCGACCCGGCGAGCATCTTCGGCCGGCTGCCGCGCCCCGCGTTCGAGAAGTTCAACACTGTTCTCTGACCGCAAAATTGCGCTAGCGGGCTGACATGGCCCGCACGCTCGTCATCGAAACCGCCACCGCCGCCTGCTCGGTCGCTCTGATCGAAGGGACGGCGGTGATCGCATCGGCGCACGAGGTCGTCGGGCGGGGTCATGCCGAACGCCTGGTGCCGATGATCGCTGCATTACCGGATGGCGGCCGCGCCGACGCCATCCTGGTCGATTGCGGTCCGGGCAGCTTCACCGGCATCCGCGTCGGCATCGCCGCCGCGCGCGGACTCGGCCTGGGTTGGAGCGTGCCGGTCCGCGGTTTCTCCTCGCTGCCATTGGTCGCCGCCGCCGCCTTTGCCGCCGATGCCGCGCTCGACCGGCTTGCGGTGGTGCTGGAAGGAGGGCATGGCGAGGTCTTCATGCAGCCCTTCACCCGCGATCCGCTCGTCGCTACTGCCGATTTCGCCTCCCTTCCCCCCTCGGAAGCGATGGCGCGGCTCGACGCGACCGCGGTCGGCAATGGCGTCCGGTTCCTGGCGCAGGGCGGGCGCGATCTTCTGCCCGATGCAGCGAATGTCGTCCTGCTTCCCCCTGCCCTGATCAACCTGCCGCCCCGGCCCATTTATGGCCGTGCACCCGACGCCAAGCCCATGGCGCCAGAAAAGCCGGGCGCATGAGCACCGCGGCGATCGATCTGCGCGAGGGCGATGTCCGCGATCTCGATCGGGTCGACCGGATCATGGCCGACGCCTTCGACGCGCGCTGGGGCGAGGCCTGGACGCGCAATCAGGTGATCGGGATATTGGCGGTCCCCGGCGTATGGCTGACGATCGCGGAACTTAACGGCCGCGCGGTCGGATTCGCGCTGACTCGCGGCGTGCTGGACGAGGCCGAGTTACTGTTGCTCGCGGTCGTGCCCGAAGCGCGCCGTCGCGGCGTGGGTGCGGCGTTGCTTCGCGGGGTCATGGCAGATTGTGCCACGCGCAAGATTTCACGTATCCATCTGGAAGTCCGTGCCGGTAACGACGCGATCAAATTGTACAGCAGTTCTGGCTTTTCCAAGATTGGTGAACGCCGCGACTATTATCGCGGAGTCGATGGCAGGACTTATTCGGCGCTAACGCTTCATCGCAAGATTGCGTGAATAATCTCATTTGCTTGGGGTTAATCCTTGCGCTCCTACCCAAAATGGATCAAAGCCCCGCGGCGTTGGGGGATCGCAAATCTTAGTAGGGTCGAAGGAATCACGATGGAAAACACCAACGATATGCAGGAAACCTTGGTCACGTTGACCGCCGATATTGCCGCCGAATATCTCGGTAACAACAACGTCGCCGTTTCGGATATCGAACTGGTCATCCAGAACATCTATCGCGGGCTGTCGCGCCTCACCCCGCAGGCGCCGGCCCCCGAACCCAAGCAGGAACCGGCGGTTTCGATCCGCGCCTCGATCAAGCCCGACTATATCGTCTGCCTTGAGGACGGGAAGAAGCTCAAGATGCTCAAGCGCCACCTGATGACGCATTATCAGATGACGCCGGAACAGTATCGCGCCAAGTGGAACCTGGCAGCCGACTATCCGATGGTCGCGCCGAACTATGCCGAACAGCGCCGCACCTTGGCGAAGAAGATCGGCCTGGGCACCAAGCGTCGCAAGACCAAGTGATTGAATCCTCTTTCCCTTCCCGCAAGGGAGGGATTGAGAGGTGGTTGAAAAGGCCGGGGGTCAATCCCCCGGCCTTTTCGTTTTGCCGATGGCGGCCGCTCGCTTCGCTAGCCCCCAGCCCCTCCCTGGAAGGGAGGGGTGCTTGCCGCCGCTAATTGCGAATAACTCTCTACTTTCGCAACAAGGGCGTTGCGCCTATATCGGCCGCATGGCGCGCAACATCGACCTCGAAGCCCTTTGCCACGAAAAAGGATTGCGCATCACCGATCAGCGGCGCGTGATCGCACGCGTGCTGAGCGAGGCGGAGGATCATCCCGACGTCGAGAAGGTCTATGCCCGCGCATCGGCGATCGACCCCGGCATCTCGATCGCGACCGTATACCGCACCGTGCGCCTGTTCGAGGAAGCCGGCATCCTCGACCGCCACGATTTCGGCGACGGGCGCGCCCGCTACGAGCCCTCGCCAGAAGCGCATCACGACCATCTGATCGACGTCGAGACCGGCAGGGTCATCGAATTCGTCGACCCCGAGCTCGAACAGCTCCAGAAACAGATCGCGGAGAAGCTCGGCTTCCGCCTCGTCGATCACCGGATGGAGCTCTATGGAGTCAGCCTCTCCCGCAAGGATTGAGGCTCGCCTTCAGGCAGCCAGGGGGATTCCGCAGCCGATCCCATTGCCCGGCCGGCTTCGAATCTGGCGCCGCGCCATCGGCATGGTCGCCGGGCTGCTCCTGTTCGTTCCGCTCCATTATTGCTGGCGGTTGCTTCACCTGAGCTCGCCCTGGCCGCGTTTGTTCCTCGCCTGGGCCGGCTATTGTTCGGGTGCGCGCGTCGAGCGGATCGGCACGCCGCTCAAGCGCGACGTCTTCTACATCTCCAACCATTGCAGCTGGATCGACATCCTGGCGATTGCCGGGGCAAGCGGCACGGCGTTCGTCGCCAAGGCGGAGTTGCGCAAGGCGCCGGTGGTCGGTTGGCTCTCGACTCTCAACCGCACCGTCTTCGTCTCGCGCGAGGACCGGTTGGGCGTCGCCGAGCAAATCAACCGGCTGCGCGACGCGCTCGCCGAAAACTGGTCGGTCACCGTCTTCCCCGAAGGCACCACCACCGACGGGCGATCGCTGCTGCCGTTCAAGTCGCCGCTGCTGAAGGTGCTGGAGCCGCCGCCCGCCGGCGTTCTCGTCCAGCCGGTGCTGCTCGATTATGGCGAGGTCGGGCCGGATATCGGCTGGATCGGCGACGAGCACGGCAAGGACAATGCGCTGCGTGTGCTCGCGCGGCCGGGCAATTTCCCGTTGCGCATCGCCTTCCTCGATCCGTTCGACCCGCGCGATTTTCCCGGCCGCAAGGCGATCGCCGCGGAAAGTATGCGCCGCATCCGTGAGGCGCTCGGCAAGGCGATGGGCCATGACGTCCCAACCTTCATCGGCCACGATGTCTGGGCGGGACGAACCCCTCCCCGTCCCGGAGAGGACCTGCTATAGGCGCCGCCCCATGACGAAGCCCACCAATCCCAAAACCTTTCACGTCAAGTCGTTCGGCTGCCAGATGAACGTCTATGACGGCGAGCGCATGACCGAGTTGATGGCGGCGCAAGGCATGACCGCCACCGACGATGCCAATGCCGCCGATCTGGTCGTGCTCAACACGTGCCACATCCGCGAAAAGGCGACCGAGAAGGTCTATTCGGACATCGGGCGCCTGCGGAAGCACGGCAACGATCCGATGATCGCGGTCGCCGGCTGCGTCGCGCAAGCCGAAGGGGTGGAGATCGCGCATCGCGCCAAGGTGGATATCGTCGTCGGCCCGCAGGCCTATCACAATCTGCCCGATTTGGTCGCCAAGGCGTCGCGCGGCGAGCTCGGGCTCGATACCGATATGCCGGTATTGTCGAAATTCGGCGCGCTGCCGGCACGGCGCAAGGTCGGCCCGACCGCGTTCCTGACGGTGCAGGAAGGGTGCGACAAATTCTGCACCTATTGCGTCGTTCCCTATACGCGCGGCGCCGAGATCAGCCGAGCCTGGGACGCGCTGGTGGACGAAGCCAAGGCTTTGGTCGATGCCGGCGCCAAGGAAATCACGCTGCTCGGCCAGAACGTCAACGCCTGGAGCGACGGAGACCGTGACCTCGGCGCGCTGATCCGCGAACTCGACCGCATCCCCGGCCTGGCGCGCATCCGTTATACGACCAGTCATCCCAACGACATGACCAATGGCTTGATCGACGCGCACCGCGACGTCGAGAAGCTGATGCCATTCCTCCATCTGCCGGTGCAGGCGGGCAGCGATCGCATCCTCAAGGCGATGAACCGCAGTCACAGCCGCGACTCGTACCTGCGCATCCTCGACCGCGTCCGTGCCGCGCGGCCCGATATCGCGCTGTCGGGCGACTTCATCGTCGGCTTCCCCGGCGAGACCGAGGCCGAGTTCGAAGACACGCTGAGCCTGATCGACGAAGTCGGTTACGCCCAGGCGTTCAGCTTCAAATACAGCCCCCGCCCCGGCACGCCCGCCGCCGACATGGATGGCCAGATCGCGCCCGAGGTGATGGACGACCGCCTCCAGCGCCTGCAGGCCGCGCTCAACCGCGACCAGGCCGCGTTCAACGCCGCGAGCGTCGGCCGCACGTGCCAGGTGCTGATCGAGCGCAAGGGCAAGCTTCCCGGCCAGATGCTCGGCAAGTCGCCCTGGCTGCAATCGATCCATCTGATCACCGATGCGCAGGTCGGTGATCTGGTCGAGGTGGAGATCGTCAGCGCCGGCCCCAACTCGCTTGCAGGCATTGAGCGGGTGAAACAGGCCGCGTGATTTTCATCGTCACCCCGGGCTCGTCCCGGGGTCCAACGCTCCTCAAGCGATATCGCCAGCAGCACCTTGGATGCCGGAACGAGTCCGGCATGACGGTGAGCTCGGTCCCACAGTGACCCTTCCGATGTTGCTCCGATCGCACACTTGTCGCCGACGCGACCGTCGGACTCGATTCCTGCTGTCATCACCGCCGCCGATCTGCCATCGTCATCCGCGGATGCGCGACGCCCTTCCCGCCCTGACGCCTGACGGAACATCTTTCCGCATGGCCTCGTTCGGCGGTGTCATGAAAGCCGGCTACGCGCTGCTCCACCCATCCCTACTCCCCGAAAGGACCGCATGAGCCGCAAGCCTGTCCCCGCCCAATCCGGTGAACGCAGCCGGGTCGAGCTGACCTTCGACAAGCCGCAACTGCTCGCGCAACTTTTCGGGCAATATGATCAGAATCTGGTCGCGCTCGAGCATCGCCTGGGCATCTACATCACCGCGCGCGGCAACCGCGTCGGTCTCGAGGGATCGGCCGAGCAGGTCGCGATGGGTCGCGATGTGCTCTATGACCTCTACAAACGTCTGCAGCGCGGCGAGGATATCGATACCGGCCTGGTCGACGCCTCGATCGCGATGGCGTCGGAGCCAGTGCTCGACGGGATCATCAGCGCGGAAGCCAGCCCGACGCCGCCGATCATGATCCGCACGCGCAAGAAGACGATCGTGCCGCGCACCCCCGCGCAGGCGCATTACATGCGCGAATTGACCAGCAACGACATGATCTTCGCGCTCGGGCCGGCGGGTACCGGCAAGACCTATCTCGCGGTGGCGCAGGCGGTGTCGCAGCTGATCACCGGCAGCGTGCAGCGACTGATCCTGTCGCGTCCCGCGGTCGAGGCGGGCGAGAAGCTCGGTTTCCTGCCCGGCGACATGAAGGAGAAGGTCGATCCCTATCTCCGTCCGCTCTACGACGCGCTCAACGACTGCCTGCCGGCCGAACAGGTCGAGCGGCGGATCAGCTCGGGCGAGATCGAGATCGCGCCGATCGCCTTCATGCGCGGGCGCACGCTGGCGGACGCCTTCATCATCCTCGACGAGGCGCAGAACACCACGCCGGCGCAGATGAAGATGTTCCTGACGCGTTTCGGCGAGCGCAGCCGCATGGTGATCTGCGGCGATCCCAACCAAGTCGATCTGCCCGGCGGTGTCGAGGCATCGGGCATGCGCGATGCGGTCACCCGGCTGGAGGGGATCGAGGGTATCGCGATGAGCCGCTTCACTGCTGCTGACGTCGTCCGCCACCCGATCGTCGGGCGGATCGTCGAGGCGTATGAGGGGCCGCACGGCTGATGCTTGAAGTCGCCCTCACCCACGAAGCCCCCTGGCCCGATCATGACTGGGACGCGCTGGCCGACCGCGCCGCGCGCGCGGCGATCGACCGCACGCCGCACGGCGAGCTGCTGACGATCCCCGCGGCAGTGGAGATTTCGCTGCGCCTTACCTCGGACGAAGAGGTCCACACCCTCAACCACCAATACCGCCACAAGGATAAGCCGACCAACGTCCTCAGCTTCCCGATGGTCCAGGCCGATCTGCTCGAGACCGTGACGCAGAATTCGGACGACGGCGAGGTGCTGCTCGGGGATATCGTCCTCGCGCATGGCGTGTGCGCGGCCGAGGCGGCGGAGCGCGGTATCGCGATCGAAACGCATGCGACTCATTTGATCGTGCACGGCGTGCTGCATCTGCTAGGTTATGACCACATGACCGACCGCGAGGCTGAAGCGATGGAGGCGATCGAAACCGACGCGCTCGCCTCGCTCGGCATCGATGACCCCTATCTGATCGAAGAGGACTGACCGACTACAATGCCCGAGGGCCCCAGTACCGACGCCGGCGACAGTATCTGGCGCAAGCTGAAGTCGCTGTTCGGAGAACACGAACCGACGCTGCGCGATCAGCTCGAGGACGTGATCGAACGCCACGAGGACGATCCCGCTCCCGATGCCGCCGGCGACCTGTCGCAGCTCGAGCGCCAGATGGTGCGCAATCTGCTCCATTTCGGCGAGCGCGATGCAGGCGATGTCGGCGTACCGCGCGCGGACATCGTCGCGGTCGAGGAAAAGACCAGCTTCGCCAATCTCGTCACGCTATTCGCCGAAGCGGGACATAGCCGCTTGCCGGTCTATCGCGGCAGCCTCGACGAGGTGATCGGGATGATCCACGTCAAGGACGTGTTCGCGATCCTGGCGACCGGCGCACCGCATCCGGACGCTATCGCCGACCTGATCCGTCAACCACTCTACGTGCCGATGTCGCGCGGCGCGCTCGACCTGCTCGCCGACATGCAATCGAAGCGCGTTCACCTGGCGATCGTGCTCGACGAATATTCGGGCACCGAAGGCCTGGTCACGATCGAGGATCTGGTCGAGGAAATCGTCGGCGACATCGAAGACGAGCATGATGACGCGCCCGAGGCGTTGCTGGTCCCGTTGGACGGCGGGGCGTGGGATGCCGATGCGCGCGTCGAACTCGAGGACGTCGCCGAGACGATCGACCCGCGACTCGCCGAGCATGACGAGGATGTCGACACGCTGGGTGGGCTCGCCGCGGTGCTTGCCGGCCGCGTGCCGCTCAAGGGCGAATGCCTGGAAACGCCATCGGGCTGGACGCTCGAAGTGCTCGAAGCGGATTCGCGCCGCATCGGACGATTGCGCCTCCACCCCCCCAAGGCGATACCCGAGGGCGCCGAGTCCTAACGCCCGCCGTCACGAGACGGCGAGATTTGCCAAGTCGGACGCAAAAAGGCCGGGGATCAACCCCGGCCTTCCGTTTCCGCGTTCTTCAAACAGCGTAAAGCGTCGTCAGTTCGTGACGATGCACGCTTCGCCCGCGACCTTTAGCTTGCCGCACAATTCCTGCGCGGCGCCAGCGCTGCCGGCATTGACCTTGAGGCGGTAGAAGGTGCGACCGTTGACCTCGGCCTTCTCGACTGACTTGCCGAGATTGGCAATGTAATTGAACCGCTTCGATTCACGCGCCCAGGCGGTGTTAGCCGCGGCTTCGCTGGGGAAAGCGCCAAGCTGGACCAGCGCACCACCGCCACCGCCATTGGCGACGGCGATCGGCTTGCCCGGGGGCGGCGCCACCAGCTTGCCGCGCGACCCAGCCACGCTGGCGGTCGCGACCGGGCTGCCCGGTCCGGTCTTCGCATTGGAGGCAGCCCTGGTGCCGGCGACGGGCGCCTCGGGCAGCTTGGTCACCGCGATCTGGCTGTTACCGCCGCCATTGCCGCCGCTCGTCGCGACCGAGGCATCGCCCTCGCCCTCTACCTTGAGGCCGCCGGGATCCTCGGGCTTGACCTTGTAATCGCCTTCCTGCGCGGCGATCAGGTCGCCATTGCCAGGCGCGGGCGCACGGTGCTTCCACCAATAGACGCCGCCGAGCACCGCCCCCAGCGCGACGAGCCCGAGCAGGACGAGCCCGACGAGACGGCCGAGCGAGGGTCCCTCTTCCTCATCGTCCGCCGCGGTCTCGAGCCAGGGCAGTCGGTCCTCATCGCGTGCCGCGGGTTCGGGCACAGGCTCCGACGCCACATATTCGTCCTCTTCACCCGCCATCACTTCATCTCCTGGACAGCCTCGACCCCCATGATGGCGAGACCATTGCGGACAATCTGCCCGATCGCGTCGCCGAGGAAAAGCCGCGCGCAGGTGAGCTCGGGACGGTCCGGAACCAGATAGCGGCGCTCGGGACGGTCGTTGCCGACGTTCCACTGCGCGTGAAACTCTGCCGCCAAGTCGTAGAGATAAAAGGCAATCCGGTGCGGCTCACGCGCCGCTGCCGCGGTTTCGACTACGCGTGGGAACTGCGCCGCGAGCTTCACCAGCCGCAGGTCCTCCGTATCAAGCTGGGACAGGTCGACACTCTTACACTCGATCCCGGCCTCGGCCGCGCGCCGCTTGAGCGATGCGACTCGCGCATGCGCGTACTGCACATAGAAGACCGGATTGTCCTTCGACGCCTCGACCACCTTGGCGAAATCGAAGTCCATCTGGGCATCGGCCTTGCGCGTCAGCATGGTGAAGCGGACGACGTCCTTGCCGACTTCGCGCACGACATCGGCGAGCGTAACGAAGTTGCCCGCCCGCTTGGACATCTTGACCGGCTCGCCGCCGCGCAACAGCCGCACCATCTGCACCAGCTTGACGTCGAACCGCGTCTTGCCGCCGGTCAGCGCCTGCACTGCCGCGACGATCCGCTTGACGGTGCCGGCATGGTCGGCGCCCCAGATGTCGATCAACGCGTCGGCGGTCTGCGCCTTCTGCCAATGGTAAGCGAGGTCGGCACCGAAATAGGTCCAGCTGCCGTCCGACTTCTTGATCGGCCGGTCCTGATCGTCGCCATATTGCGACGAGCGGAACAGCGGCAGTTCGACCGGCTCCCAATCCTCGGGCGTTTCGCCCTTGGGCGCCTCGAGTACGCCGTCATAGACGAGGCCCCGCGCGCGCAATTCCTTCTCCGCCGCCTCAGGCTTCTTCGCCGCCTGCAACTCGGCCTCGGACGAGAACAGATCGTGTTGGATGCCGAGCAGCGCGAGGTCGTCCTTGATCAGCACCAGCATCTGCGCGACCGCGATCTTGCGGAACAGCGCAAGCCATTCGCTTTCGGGTGCCGAGACGAACTTGTCGCCGAACTCAGTCGCCAGCGCCTGGCCGACCGGGATCAGATAGTCGCCCGGATAAAGCCCTTCAGGGATCTCGCCGATATCTTCGCCCAAGGCCTCGCGGTACCGCAGGTGCGCTGAGCGCGCGAGCACGTCGACCTGGCCGCCGGCATCGTTGACATAATATTCGCGGATGACTTTGTAGCCGCCCCATTCGAGCAAGGCGGCAAGCGCATCGCCGACCACCGCGCCACGGCAATGCCCCATATGCATCGGCCCTGTCGGGTTGGCCGAGACATATTCGACATTGACCGTCTGGCCGTGCCCCTTGGTCGAGCGGCCGTAATCGGCGCCACCATCGATGATCGCGGCGAGCTCGTTGCGCCAGGTATCGTCGGTCAGCGTCATGTTGATGAAGCCAGGCCCCGCCACCGCGACGCTCGCCACCTCGTCGAGCTTGCCGAGTTCGGCCGCGATCTTGTCGGCCAGCAGTCGCGGATTGGTCCCGGCCGGCTTGGCCAGCACCATCGCCGCGTTGGTCGCGAGGTCGCCATGGCTGGCATCGCGCGGCGGCTCGACCGTTACCGCACCTCGCGCCAGCCCGCTCGGCAGATCGCCGTGCGCAGTCAGGTTGTCGAGCGCCGCGTCGATATGCGCGGCAAAGCGGGTGTAGAGGGTCATTCCTGAGGTCCAACGATAAGGAGAAGGCGCGCCCTTAGACCAAGCGCGCGCCACACTCAAATTTGCGATGCCCGTCATGGCATCCGGCGCTCATCACGATTGACTATGTGATGTTGTATCATTAGCCAACCCGCATGACTGCCCATCCCCAAGCCATGAACGATCCCGCGCACTGGGATTCGCTCGCGCAACGTTATGCCGACGAAGCCGATCGCATGACCCGGATGTATTGTGAGGCGGCATGGCAACTTGCGGACCTGCCCCAGGGCACGCGCGTGCTGGACGTCGCGACCGGCGCGGGTGCGCTGCTGTCGATCGCGCTGAAGAACGACGCCGACGCCATCGGGATCGATTTCTCGTCCGGCATGGTCCGCGTAGCGCAGGAGCGGGCCGCCGCTATCCGTCCCGGCGATCGCGCCTTGGTGATGGACGGCCAAGCGCTCGATTTCGCCGATGCGAGCTTCGATGCCGCTTTCTCGATGTTCGGCGTGTTCATGTTCCCCGACCCGACCGCCGGTTTCGCGGAGATCGCCCGTGTGCTGCGGCCGGGTGGGCTGGCGGTGATCGCGGTGTGGGAGAATGCCGGCGGCGCCGGCCCGGCGATATTGTTCCAGGAAGCGGCGCGGCGTCTGTTTCCCGATCGTCCCGTCCCGACGCCGATGGCGCGACTGTTCAATTCGTCGGCGCTGCTCGAGCAAGCGTTCCGCCAGGTCGGCCTCGAGCCGCAAGCGGTCCATTCGGTCGAACGAGCCTGGCCGGCGCCGCCGGTCGAATGGTTTCGCGACAATGCCAAGCTCGCCTTCGGTTGGTCGCCTTTGTGGCGCGACCTCGACGACGAGCAGCGCGCCGCGTTCGCCGAGGAAGCGGCCGCGCTCGCGCTGAACCTGCCGCCCGAAGGAATCTGGTCGACCGCGCTGATCGGTATGGCGCGCAAGCCCCTTTAGGCGCCCCGGACTAAGCGCACGCTGTCAGACCCCCGGCACGTTCATGTACCAGCATTGAGAAAATCGCGAACCAGCTTCACCGTCGCATCGGGCTGTTCCTCCATCAGCCAGTGACCGGAATTGGCCACCACTGCCCCGGTGACATCGGTCGCGGCGAAGCGCATCACCGCCGCCATCGTCGTGCCGAACGACTTGTCACCACCGATCGCCAACACCGGCATGGTCAGCTTGCCCGCGGCGAGAAATGCCTGATCGTCGATTGCATCCTGGTCGAATGCCGCGAATTGGGAGAAGCCTGCGTGCATCGCGCCGGGCAGCGCATAAAGTTTGGCGTAATGCTCGCGCGACGTCTCGCTGAACTTGGCCGGCGTGGCGGAAAATTCATTCCAGAAACGGTCGAGATAGATGCGCTCGCGTCCAGCGACCAAGCGCTCCATGTCGGGTCCCCCGAAGCGGAAATGCCAAAGTAGCGGGTTCTTCAATATCTCTTCCCACGGCCCAATGCCCGGGATCGGCGCGTCCATCAGCACGAACCGCTTGATGCGATCGCGATGCTCGGCGGCAAAGGCATAGCCGACCATATTGCCGATATCGTGGGTGACGAGGTCGACCTTGTCGATCTTCAGGGCATCAAGGACGCCGGCAATGTCCTGGCCTTGCGTCTTCTTGTCATAGCCGCCGGCCGGGCGCGCCGACAGGCCGAGCCCGCGCAGATCGGGAACCACGACGGTATGATCGCGCATCAGATCGGCCGCCAGCGGCGCCCACATGTCGCCGGTTTCGCCATAACCATGCAGCAACACCACGGCGGGGCCCTTGCCGCCGATACGAACATGCAGCGTCGTACCGTTGGTGGCGATATCGCGCTCGACGAAGGACGCCGGAAAGGGCTGGACTTGGGCCGCAGCCGGCGCCGCGGCGAGCAGGCTTAACGCGAGAATGGCTGAGCGAAGCATGGCGATATCCCTGTTTGGCGCGTCACGTTGGGCGCTATCGACAGGAAAGTGCGCGCGATGCATCGTCCGGACTAGTCGGACAACGCCGAATTCGGTTTTCGGAAGGATCGAACGATGATCAAGATGGACGGCATCGCCGCGTTCGTCGCCACTGCCGAATCCGGTTCGATCAGCGAGGCTGCCCGGCAATTGGGACATGCCAAGTCGGTGATCAGCGAGCGGCTGGCCGAGCTCGAGCGGACATTGGGCGTCCGCCTGGTCCAGCGAACCACACGCAAGCTATCGCTGACCGCGGACGGCGACAGCTTTCTGCCCCGCGCGCAACGGATCCTGTTCGAGGCGCGGGAGGCCCAGTCGGAAATCGCCGAGCGGCGCGACACGCTGGCCGGCACGCTGAAATTGTCGGCACCCGTCAGCTTCGGCGTGATGCATCTGGGTCCCGCTTTATATGATTTTCTCGCCGAGCATCCCGGCCTGGATCTGACGCTCGATCTCGACGACCGTTTCGTCGACGCCGCGGCCGATGGCTTCGATGCGGTGATCCGCCACGGCCCGGTGGCGGACAACCGGTTGGTCGCCAAGCGGCTGGCGACGACGCGGAGGATCCTGGTCGCGTCGCCCGATTATCTTGCGCGCAACGGAACGCCGCACTCGCTGGCCTGCCTCAATGCCCATAAAGGTATCGTCTACACCAATCGCGAGGCCGATTGGCGGTTCGACGGGCCGGAGGGATGGACCGTGATCAGACCGCGCAGCGTGATGCGCGTGAACAACGGCCTGATCATGCGCGACGCGGCATTGGCCGGGCTGGGCATCGCCTTGCTGCCCGATTTCTTCGTCCATGCAGAGCTTGCCAACGGATCGCTCGTCCATGTCGACATCGGGGCGGAAGGCGAAGGCGCCGAGCTCTATATCTGCTATCCGCTGGCCCGCACCCAGTCCGCCAAGGTCGTCGCGCTGACCGACACCCTGCGGCGTGCCTTCGGCAACCCGCCTTATTGGGATTGCTCAGCGCCGGTCGAGGCTGCTCGCGCCGCTGCCACAGCCGCGCGGATCACGCCCGCGACAGACCGCTGACGGGCGCCGCTCCCTTGGTTTCCGGAAACAAGGTCGCCATCACCTTGCCTGGCTCGACCTGATAATGCCCGGCGACCGCACCGGCGACGAACTGGTCGAGGCCAAGCGTCGGCTTGAGGTCGCGGCCTTCGAACAAAGCCGCCTGCCCTAGCCCCGGCCAGTCGGCGACCACGCGCCCGCCTTTGACCGCGCCGCCGACCAGCATCGCTGCCGACCCGGTGCCGTGGTCGGTGCCGCCGGTACCGTTGACCGCGACGGTGCGGCCGAATTCGGTCGCGACCAGGATCATCGTGTCGTTCCACACCGGACCCATGCCGGTCTTCAGGCTTGCGAGCATTGCATCGAGACCCTTGAGTTGCGTCGCCAGCCGGCTGCGCTGGCCGGCATGCGTGTCCCAGCCACCGGTCTCGATCATCGCGATGCGCGCGCCGTTCGCCGGCGTCAGCAACCGCGCCGCGAGCTGACCCGTCGCCGCGGCGTTCTTGACGCTGACATCGACGAGGTCGCTGGTTAGTTGGCGCGTGTCCATTGCCTCGCTCCACAGGCCGTGGAGCTGGCTGTCACCCTGATAGAGCGCGGCGACACGCGTCAGCAGATCGTCCGATGCCTGAGGAAGCGCAGACGGCGCGTAGCTGGTCACTTCATGCGGTCCGCGCATCGCGAGCGGGATCGTCGCCGAGATCGCGATTGCCTTGGCTTCGCCCGACGGGATGACGCCGAGCATGCGGTTCATCCAGCCGTCCTTGACCTGGTAGGCACCGAGCCCGCCGCTTTCGAGGACGTTCTGGCCGTCGAAATGCGAGCGATCGCGGTAAGGCGAGGCTATGGCGTGCGCGAACAACGCCTCCTTGGCGTCGTACATGCCGGCGAGCGACGTCATGGCGGGGTGGAGCGCGAATGTCGCATCGAGTCTTTTGCCGGCCGCGAAATCCTCTGCGAGCTGGCCGCGCGCGCCGGCAAAGGCCGGATCGCCGACCGCGCCGATCGTGCCGAGGCCGTCGGCCGCTCCACGCTGGATGATGAAGACAAAGCGGCGGTCGGTCTCCGCCTTGGCGAATGCCATGCGCGGCGCCAGCGCAAGCGCGGCGGCGCCAGCCGAGTGGATCAGGAAAGAACGGCGATCGTACATATTACCTCCTCAGCATTTCGGGAGAGACGAGGAGCAAGGCGAGCGCCTGGCCGGGACTTTCGGCGCGAGCCAGCGCCTGTTCGGTCGCCGGTGTCAGCGTCTTTGGGAAGAGTTTGGGGGCGAGCGCGCGGGCGTCGACCTGCGCCCCCGCACGCGTCGCGAAACGCTCCGACGCCTCGACCCGGCGGACCAAGGCATCAGGTCCGGCCCAGCTCGCGGCGATATCGTCATAGCCGGCGGGCGAGCCCGGCTTCCAGGTTGGCTGGCCGAGCTGATTGAGCAGACCGACCGCGGCGAGCGGTTGGACCTGCTTCATGCCGAGCGCGCGATAGGCCGACACCGTCCATTCCCAGGGCGACTTGAACTTGACCGGTTGCTGCACCCAGCATTCGGGGCTGTCGATCAGGACGTGATAGAGGCTGGGCAAATCGCCGCCGGTCTTCACGAAGCTCGCCTGGAGGCGCTGGACGAGCGCGGGCGGCGGGGTGTCGCCGGCGAAGTGGCGCGCCAGCTTGGTCGCGATGTGCTGTGCGGTCGCCGGACTGGTCGCCAGCGTGTCGAGCACCGCCTGCGCTTGCTTCTCGCCGTCCTGTCCGTATTTGCGCCCGATGATGGTGCGCTCACCCGGCTCATGCAGGCGCTCCGCGAACACGAAATCGCCCGGTGTGCCGTCGGTCCCCGCCATCCGCGCGCCGGGCCCGCGACCGATCCCGGCGACCGACCAGCCGGTCAGCGCGCGGGCGAATTCGGTGACGTCGGCCTGGGTGTAGCCGCTGCGCACGCCCAGCGTGTGCAATTCCATGATCTCGCGCGCGAGATTCTCGTTGAGGCCGAGCTTTCGGCCGTTCGCGCGCGGGCGCCGCGCGGCAAACCTGCCTGCCGTCGAATTGGGGCCGACCGACACTGCCTGGTCGAGATAGAGCAACATCGCCGGATGACGCTCGACGGCATTGAGCATGTCGCCGAAGGTGCGCGTCAGATTGGGGCGGATCGCCTCGAACTCGAGCAGGCCCGACAGGCCGATCACCTGGAGCTTGTCGGCCGACACCGCGAAATGGTTGGCCCAGAAATGCGTCAGGCGATCGGCGAATGGGGCGGTACTGCTCAGCGCGGCATTGGCCCGCGCACCGACCGCAGCGGCATAATCGTCGCGGACCTGGCGTCCGACGAAGCGCCGCGCCTCCTTGAGCGGGTCGTCGGCATCGGGCTTGGCGCCCGGTTCGGGCGTGCCGGGCGGGACGACTGCGGCAGCGGACCCCATCGTCATGTCCTGCGGCGCGCCTGGCGGCATCATCCCCGGCTGCCCCGGCGGCGTCGGCGCGGTGGCGGCACGCTGCTGCTGACGGCGGCCCAGCCCCATCTGCCGCAACTGGCGCTGCTGTTCGTAGAAATCGGCGAGTTCACCCGCCACCTTGGCGCGCGGCGGCACCGCGGCGATCGCCGCGGGCTTTGGGTCGAACGCCTCGATCTGATGCTTCAGCCAGGCCTTGGGATCGTCGGGAATGCCCTCATCGGGTCGGGCCCCAAGCCCGAAGCGATTGAGCGCAATGCTGACATCGGTCGCCGCCATTGGCGCGTCACTCCTGTTCGCACATGCGGTCTAGCCCGCATATGTCGCACAACTATCCCCGGCATAACGCGCCAAATCGCGCATTCCTTCGCGGCGGTGTGGCGAATAGTGTTTCAGAACCCTTCGGGCAGGTCGATCGATCCGACCACTTCCCGATAGCGCGCGATGGCATAGCGATCGGTCATGCCGGCAATGAAGTCGGCGATGTGGCGGCTCAGCCAGGGCTCGTCGGCGGGCAAGCGCGCCGCCCAGTCGCTCGGCATCAGCGACGGGTCGGCATGATAGGCCGCAAACAGCCCGGCGACGACGTGACGTGCCGCCTCCGCCGCCGCCAATTGGCGCGGATGATGATACAGGTTGGCGTACATGAACCGTTTCAGATCGCGCTCGTCGTCGCGCATCCGCTCGGAGAATTTGATCAGCGCCCTGCCCGCGTCGCGCGCGTCGTCGGCCGATGTTACCCGCGCGTCCGCGATCGCCGCACGGCTGGTCTCGATCAGGTCCATGACCATTCCGCCGATCTGACCGCGGATCAGTTCGCCGACCAGGCGCTCCGGGGCCACATCCGCGAACCGCGCTCGGCATTCGTCCCAGCGCGCGGCGATCATCGGCAGTTCGAACATTTGATCCAGGCTCAGCAACCCGGCGCGCAGCCCGTCGTCGATGTCGTGATTGTCATAGGCGATATCGTCCGCGATCGCCGCGACTTGCGCTTCCAGGCTGGGCCAGTTCGCGAGCTCGAGCGGAAATTGTTCGTCGGCGCGTGCCAGCGCCCATTGCGGTTCGATGATCGGGCCGTTGTGCTTGGCGAGCCCCTCCAACGTTTCCCAGGTCAGGTTGAGGCCGGGAAAACGCGGATAAGGGCTGTCGATCTCGGTCAGCGTGCGCAGCGTGTTGCCGTTATGGTCGAACCCGCCGCCATCTTTGAGCGCTGCCTCCAGCGCATCCTCGCCGGCATGGCCGAAGGGCGGGTGACCGATATCGTGCGCGAGGCACAGCGCTTCGGTGAGGTCTTCGTTGAGCCCCAGCGTGCGTGCGACGGTGCGGCCGATCTGCGCGACTTCCAGGCTGTGCGTCAGGCGGACGCGGAAATGGTCGCCATCCGGGGCCAGGAAGACCTGGGTCTTGTGCCGCAGACGGCGGAAGCTGATCGAGTGGATGATGCGGTCGCGGTCGCGCTGAAACGCGTCGCGCGGTCCCCGCGTGGTGGTTTCCGGTTCGGGATAAAGCCGCCCGCGGCTGTCCTCGGGATGCGAAGCATAAGGTGCGGGCGTCCTGATCATCGCGCCCGCCTGTAGCGGCGGGAGTATGGGAAATCTAACCGATACTTGCGCTCAACCCACGGCAATCACTTGCCGCCGAGGCGATCGACCTTTTGTCCCTTGGTGCTGGTGAAGACGAACCCCGACAAGCCGGCCTTGGCCATCTGGTTGACGAACGTCTGCGCCTCGTCCTCGGACTTGAACGGCCCGGTCAGGACGCGGTTGGTGGCGCGCAGCGGCGTTGACCATCCCTGACGGTTGCGGAACAGATCGGGCGACTTGGCCTTGAGCCCGTTCCAGGCCTTTTCCAGCGCCGCCTGATTGGCACCGCCAGCCACTTGTACCCAGACGCGTGCAGGATCGCCTTTGGTCGCCACATCAGCCTTGGCGCCTTTGGCATCGGCAGCTTCGCATTTGGCCGACGCCTTGCCCTTCGCGCCCGTCTTGCCGCGCGCCGTGACGGGCGGCTCGGACCGGCCGCGCGATCCGGATTTACCCTTGGCCGGCAAGGGGCAGCCATTCTTGTCGAGCGCGACCGCGTCGTCCTTTGCGTCGCGCGCATTCTTCGCATCCGCGGTCTCGCACTTGGCCGCCGACTTCCCTCTCAGCGTCGCCTTGCCGCGCGTCGCCGCCCTGCCTTTGGCCGGCGGCGGACATCCATTGTCGTCGAGTGTCGCGCTGTCCTTTTTCGCATCGCGGCCGCCCTTGGTGTCCGCGACCTCGCATTTGGCGGTCGATTTCTCCTTTGCCGTCGTCCGGCTCCGCGTCGCCGTCTTGCCCTTGGTCAGCGGGGGACAGGCAGCCTGGTCGACCGCGGCAGCGTCATCCTTCGACGCCTTCGCGTCGGCGGGCGGTTTGCCGTTGCGCCCCTTGGCGGACCTGCTGTCGCCAGCGTCAGCCACGTCCTCGTTCGCGGTCTTGCGGACCGTCGACCTGGGTTCGGGCGTCCTGGCGGCGGGTTTGGGTTGCTCCACCTTCGCCTTGGGCTCCGTCGCGGGTTCAACCGGCTTTGGCGCGGGCGGTGGCGGAGGGGCGGCACGCGTGGGCAGCGGCGCGACGCCGAGTTCGGAGCCCGGCACCGAGATACCGGCGATGATCCTGGCGAGCACGGTATCCTCGCTGACGCGGGAGGTCGCGGTCGGCGCTGGGCTGATCCCCGCCTCGGCGGCGGTCGGGCGGTCGGCTACGCCGCTATCCGCGCTCGTCGCGCTGAAGCCGGGGGTCGGCGCGGGCGCTGCCGCGACCACGACCGGCGCCGGCAATGGCGCCGGAGGGGGAGCCGCCACCGTCGCCGACGCCGGGGTGGGTGCTGTCGGCACGGGGAGCGACGTCGATTTCGGCGCTTCCGCGACCTTGACCGGTGGCGGCAAGGGCGTCGGTGTCGGGGTCGACGTCGGCTTCGGCGTGGGAAGCGGCGCGGCATAGACCACGCGCGGTGATGGCGATGGCGATGGCGGCGGCGGCGCGGGCGTCGGTGCCGCGCGCGGCGGGGTGTAAGACGGCGGGTTCATCGCCACTTCGACGGGCGGCGCGGGCGTAGCCGCCGGCACCGCGGGCGCGAGATACTCGTATTTCTTGCGCTTCTTGCGCTTCCCGGCATCGTCCTGGACAATCGGACGCGGCCGGGGTTGCTCCACCGCCACGACCACCTTCGGCGCGGTCGGATCGGACCCGAGCCGCGGCAGCGCCGGAACCATCCGCGCGTCGGCGAGACGTTCGGGCGTCGCACGCAACTCACCGAAATTGATCGCGAAGGCGCGATCGGCGGCCGACAGCATCGGCAGCCGGTCGAAGAACGGGGCCAGCCCCGCGCCCAGCCCCGGCGACATCATGGAATTGGCGATCTTTTGCGCGCCGTCACGGTCGCCGCTCATTGCCAGGATGAAAGCGCGGTCGCGCCATGCCGCGCGATCGCTCTTGCGAAGCAGCGGGTCGAGCAGGTCGAGCGCTTCCTTCTTGCGGCCCGAAATCCCCATCGACAGCGCATAGCGTCGCGTTATCTCGTCATCGGGCCCTTTCCGCAGCGCCAGGCGATAATCGCGTTGCGCGCGTTCCTGCTCACCGATCAGATCATAAGCGAGGCCACGATCGCCGGCATATTTGCTCGGGTCTAGCCCGCGCGCCTCGGCTTCCTGGAACCGGCGCAGCGCTTCGCCGGGGCGCTCGGCACGCACCAGCAGGCTGCCGAGTCCGGCCTTTACCCGCGGATTGAGCGGATCGAGCTTTTCGGCGCGGCCGAAAAATCCCGCCGCCGCGGTATTATCACCCATCCTGAGGGTCAGTTCGCCGGCTGTAACCAGCGCTTCGATGTCGAGCGGATTGGCGGCGAGGATGCGCATGTCCGCGGCCAGCGCGTCGGCATCTCGATTCTCGTCGGCAGTCTGAGCGAAAGCCTGTCCGCCGCTCATCGCCAAGACAACGGCTGCCAGTCCAAAAGCGCGTCGGAATATCATATTGGATATCAGCCTAGACCGGTCGGCGGCTGAACGGGAAATGACCTTGAGCTTCACGAGCGGCGAGGCGGGGCGGGGCGACGATGAACGCCGCCCCCACCCCGCAAATCGGCTTACTGGTTGTTCTGGCGGTGCAGGAAGCGCGGGATATCGAGCGAGTCCTTGCTCTCACCTTCGTCCGCTTCGGAGCGCGAGCCGCCGCGCGCGACGCTCTGCATCCGCTCGAACAACGTGCCGCCCAGCTTCATGCGCGGTGCCGGCGGCGCTTCCGCCTCGTCACCAGTCGAAATGGCTGGAGCCTCTTCGGCGCTCTCGCCCGGCGACAGCCAGCCCGGCGTTTCCTCGGCCGCAGCCTCGGCAACTGCTGGCGTTTCATACTCGGCGGGAACGGCCGCATCGTCGACCGCGACCTCGCTGCCGAGCACCAGTTCGTCGGCGTCAGCGTCCGGCGCGGTGGTGTCTGCCGGCGTATCGAGCGTCAACGGTTGGGTGTCCGCTTCAGGCTCCGCCTTCGCTTCAGGTTCGGGCGCCGCTTCAACTGGCGATGCCGGAATCACCGACTCCGCCCTGCGTCCAAAGCTGAACGCGCGGGTCGCGGGCTCCGCCGCGGCGGCAGCCACGGCAGCGCTGTCGGCCTCGATCCCGGTGGCGACGACCGACACGCGGATCTTGCCCTCGAGGTCGGGATTGAACGCCGAACCCCAGATGATGTTGGCGTCTTCGTCGACCAGTTCGCGGATATGATTGGCCGCTTCGTCGACTTCGAGCAGACGCATGTCCTCGCCACCGGTGATCGAGACGATCACACCCTTGGCGCCCTTCATGCTGACGCCGTCGAGCAGCGGGTTGGCGATCGCCTTCGACGCGGCTTCGATGGCGCGGTTGTCGCCCTCGGCCTCGCCGGTGCCCATCATCGCCTTGCCCATTTCCTGCATCACCGAACGGACGTCGGCGAAGTCGAGGTTGATCAGGCCGGGCATGACCATCAGGTCGGTGATGCCGCGCACGCCCTGCTGCAACACTTCGTCGGCCATTTCGAAGGCCTGTTTGAACGTGGTGTTGGCGTTGGCGACCAGGAACAGATTCTGGTTCGGAATGACGATCAGCGTATCGACGTACTTCTGCAGTTCCTCGATACCGGCTTCGGCCGCCTTGGCGCGACGATTGCCCTCGAACGCGAACGGCTTGGTCACGACGCCGACGGTCAGGATGCCCATGTCACGCGCCGCCTTGGCGATGACCGGAGCGGCTCCCGTACCGGTGCCACCGCCCATGCCCGCGGCGATGAAGCACATGTGCGCGCCTTCCAGCGTCTTGGCGACGCTGTCGATCGCTTCCTCCGCCGCCGCACGCCCGATTTCCGGCCGTGCGCCGGCGCCGAGCCCTTGCGTGATCCGCACGCCGAGCTGGATCTTCTGCCCCGCCTGGCTCTGCTTCAGAGCCTGCGCATCGGTATTCGCCACGAGGAAGTCGACGCCTTGAACATCGTTCTTCATCATGTTGGCGATCGCGTTGCCGCCCGCCCCACCGACGCCGATCACCGCTATGCGCGGAGTCAGCTCGTCCACATCCGGAGGAAGAAATTCAACCATTACGCGTTCTCCGACATGCTCCGGCCCCCGGAACACCTTATGCCCACAACTTCTTGCACCATCGCCCACTTACTATCCACTACAAATGGGGGTCGATGACGCATTTCTTTAATAATTCGCCCGAGCCGTTCTGATCAGGCGACGGAAGATCGACATCGGCGACGGACGGTGCACCAGCTGATGTTCGCCCGATGCCAACGACCTGAGGTCGATCGGGTCGGTCGCGGCGTGATGGACCAACCCGGCCAAGGTCGCGAAAGCGGGTCCCGAATGCGCGTCGGGCAAGCCGGCGAGCCCGCGCGGCCGCCCGACCCGCACCGACCGGCCGAGCGCTGCCTGCGCATAATCGGCGATACCCTTGAGCTCGGCGCCGCCACCGGTCAGCACAACCTGACGCCCGACATTGCCGTCGAACTTCATCGCGGTCAGCGCCTTGCCGATCTCTCCCATCAACAATTCGAGCCGTTGGCGGATCACGGCGATCAGCTGCGCCCGGGTGATACGTGGCCCCTCGCCGGCGCCGTCGTCGCTGAGTGGCGCGATCTCCAGCATCTCGTGATTGTCGCGCGGCGTCGCGTTGGCGCAGCCGTGGAAGCACTTCATTCGCTCGGCCTGGGCGCGGCTGGCGCCGAAAGTCGAGGCGATGTCGTCGGTGATGTCACTCGCACCCATCGGCACGGTGACCAGCCCGACCAGCATGCCGCCGGCGAACAGCGAGACGTTGGTGATCCCCGCCCCCATCTCGACCAGCGCGGTTCCCAGCTCGCGTTCCTCGGCGCTCAGGCACGCAAGTCCCGTCGCAACCGGGGCTGCGATGATCGACTTCACCTCCAGATGCGACTTGGCGACGCACAGGCCGATATTGCGCACCGGCGATCCGTCTGCGGCGACGACATGGATGTGCACGCCCATCCGATCGGCATGCAAGCCGAGCGGGTTCTTGACCCCGGTAATACCGTCGAGCGTGTAGAGCGCCGGCTGGGCATGGAGCACCATGCGCCCGGCGGGATCGATCGATTCACGCCCCGCGCGCAACAGTGCGTCGATATCGCTCTGTTCGATGCGGTGCCCGCCCATCTCGAACTCGATCGAGGCGACGTCGCTGACCAGCCCGCCGGCCGAAAAGCCGACCCAGACATTCTCGATATTGGTCTGGGCGATACGCTCGGCCTGTTCGACCGCCTCGCGCACCGCGACTTCGGTTGCGGCCATGTCGGCGATGCAACCGCGCCGCACGCCGCGGCTCTCGCGTTGGCCGGTGCCGAGCACGATCAACTCGCCCCCGCTGCCTTTCTGCGCGATCATCGCGGAGACCTTGGACGACCCGATATCGAGCGCCGTGATCAGCCCCTCCGGTGGTGTCTTGGCCATAACTCTATTCCCCCACTCATACCTGGTCGCGCGACGCCGCGCGATCCGCCGATGCCGGCGCACTGCCCTTCGAACTCGTCGGAACCCCAATCCGGCTCGATCCGTCGGGCTTGCGCATCACCATTCGATCCGGATTGCGCATGTCGAACTTTAACCATCCTCTACCCAAAAGGCGAAGCGTACCATCCCTCTCCGCAAACAACCGGAGCGCCTGGGCAGCCTCATCGGTTCCCTCGGGCAGCGATAAGGTCTCGCCGGTGTCGAACAACAGGTCCCAGCGGCGGTTGCCCACCCAGGTCGCGGCGCGCACCTTGGGCTTGAGCGCGGGGGCGGTGGTCATCAGCGTCTGATAGGCCGGCTCCTGGCGATCGGCGCCGGGACCGATGACCAGCGGCAAATCCGGCATCGCGTCGGCCGATACCGGCTCCAGATAGACTCCGTCGCGATCGATCAGGCTCAACGTCCCCTCGTTCTGCCACACCGCCGCGGGCGTGCGCTCGACGATGCGGATCAGCAGGGTGTCGGGCAGCCGCCGCGAGACATGGGCATCCTGCACCCAGCCATATTGCAGCAATTTGTCGCGGATCTGGTTGAGGTCGACCAGCGGCATCGCGCGCGATTTCTGTTCGAGCGCAACGGCATAGACTGTCATCTGGTCCATCCGCTTGACGCCGCGGATCTCGATCTGCTCGACACGGAAACCGGCATTGCCGGCCTGTTCGGCGACCGCGGTGCCGACCGCGCCGGGAATGCCGAAGATCTGGGCGACGACCAGCGCCGCTCCGACCGCGAACGCGAAGATCGACCAGGTCGCGATGCGCTGCAGCGTGTGCTGCGAGATGGGCAGCCAGGCCAGGATGCGATCGATGATCGACGGCTTCTTCTGCTTGCGCTTTGCCGACGGCCTGCGCGCGGTCGGGCGCCCGCTCTTGGTCGGCGCGCGGCTCATGCCAGTGCCTCGTCGATGATCATCTGCACCAGCTCCGGATAGGAGATGCCGAGATGTCTCGCCTGTTCGGGGACGAGGCTCAAGGGAGTCATGCCGGGCTGGGTATTGACCTCGAGCAGGAACAGCCCGTCCTCGCCACGCTCATCGTCCCAGCGGAAGTCCGATCGCGATGCACCTTTGCAGCCGAGCAGATGGTGCGCTTCGAGCGCGAGCCGCTTGCAGGCCGCAGCGATCGTGTCGGGAATTTGCGCCGGAAAGACGTGCTCGGTCATGCCGTCGGTATATTTGGCGTCGTAATCGTACCAGCCCGATTTCGGCTTGAGTTCGGTGACGCCGAGCGCGCGGCCGCCGAGGATCGCGGTGGTCAGTTCGCGGCCGCGGACATAGGGCTCGGCGAGCAGTTCCTCGAATTCCTGCCACGGACCGGCGACATCGCGGCCGATCGGGTTACCGTAATTGCCGTCATCGGTGACGATGGCGACGCCGACCGACGAACCTTCGTTGACCGGTTTCAGCACATAGGGCCGCTTGAGCGGATCGCCCTCGAACACTTCGGCCGACTTCACGATGCGCCCGCCCGGCATCGGGATGCCGTGCGGGACCAGCGCCTGTTTGGTCAGCACCTTATCGATCGCGATGACCGAGGTGACCATTCCCGAATGGGTGTATTTCAAGCCCATCAGGTCGAGCATGCCCTGGACCGAGCCATCCTCGCCCGGCGTGCCGTGGAGCGCGTTGAACACGATGTCAGGCTTCGCTTCGGTAAGCTTCGTCGCGACGTCGCGACCCATATCGATCCGCGTCACGCGATGGCCGAGCGATTCCAGCGCCTCGGCAATGCCCTTGCCCGACATGAGCGAGACTTCGCGCTCGGCCGACCAGCCGCCCATCAGAACGGCAACGTGGAGGGAGGCGCTCACTTGGCCACCCCCACGCGCTGAATTTCCCATTCCAGCATCACGCCCGACTTCGCCTTCACCTTCTCGCGTACCTCTTCGCCCAAGCTTTCGATGTCCGCGCTCGTCGCGTCACCCAGGTTGAGCAGAAAATTACAATGCTTCTCCGATACTTGCGCGCCACCCTTGCGAAGGCCTCGGCAGCCGGCTTCGTCGACCAATTGCCAGGCCTTATGCCCGTCCGGGTTCTTGAAGGTCGACCCGCCGGTGCGGCTGCGCAGCGGCTGCGATTCCTCGCGGGCAGCGGCGATGCGGTCCATCTCGGCCTGGATCGCGGATGGCTCGCCGGGATGGCCGCGGAAGGTCGCGCCGACCACGATCGCGCCCGCAGGCAAATCGCTGTGGCGATAGGTGTAACCGAGGTCGTCGAGCGCGAGTGTCCGGCGCTCGCCCGAGCGCAAGACCACATCGGCCTCGATCAGGACGTCCTTGACCTCTCGGCCATAGGCGCCGCCATTCATCCGGACGAAGCCGCCCACCGTGCCCGGGATGGAGCGCATGAATTCGAGGCCGGCGATCCCGGCATCACGCGCGTTCGACGAGACGAGGATGCCGCTTGCGCCACCGCCGCAGCGGAGAGTGGTTTCGTCGAGCCGCTCGACCTTGGCGAAGGTCTTGCCCAGTCGCACGACTACGCCGGGCACGCCGCCATCACGCACGATCAGGTTCGAGCCCAGGCCGAGCCCCATCACCGGCACCGACGGGTCGAGCGCGTAGAGAAAGCTGGCGAGGTCATCGACGTCGGCCGGTTCGAACAGATATTCGGCCGCGCCGCCGCTCTTGAACCACACGAGCGGCGCCAGCGGCGCGCCGTGCGTCAGTTTTCCGCGGACCGGAGGCATGGCGTAACAGACCGTCACCGCACCGCCTCGATCCCGTCGGCCAGTCCCGCCGCCCATTTGGTGATGTCGCCCGCGCCCAGGCACACGATCATGTCGCCCGGCTGGATGACGCCCGCGAGTTCGCTCGCGAGTTCTTCCGCAGAACCAATCGTCGCGGCCGCGCGGTGGCCACGGCGCTTCAGGCCATCGACCAAAGCCTGGGCATCGACACCCTCGATCGGCTGTTCGCCCGCGGCATAGACCGGGGTGACATAGACCATGTCGGCATCGTTGAACGCCTGCTGGAAGTCCTCCATCAGATTGCTGAGACGGGTATAGCGATGCGGCTGGACCACCGCGATGACGCGGTTGGCCACGCCCTCGCGCGCCGCCGACAGCACCGCGCGGATCTCGACCGGGTGGTGGCCGTAATCGTCGATCACCACGGCGCCATTGACCTCGCCGACCTTGGTGAAGCGGCGTTTGACGCCGCCGAACTTGGCGAAGCCTTGCTGGATCGTCGCGTCGTCGACGCCGAGCTCGAGCGCGACGCCGATCGCCGACAGCGCGTTCTGGACATTATGGCGACCGGGCATCGGCAATTCGATATTCTCGATCGAACGCGTCGTGCCGTCACGATTGCGGATGATCGCCTCGAACCGGTTGCCGCCGGGGATCGGCGTCACGTTGACGCCGCGAATATCCGCCTGAGTCGAGAAACCGTAGGTGACGATGCGGCGGTCGCGCACGCGCGGCAGCACCGCCTGCACTTCGGGATGGTCGAGGCAGAGGAAGGCGGCGCCGTAGAACGGGACATTCTCGATGAACTGGACGAACGCATCCTTGATCGCGTCGAAGCTGCCATAATGGTCGAGATGCTCGGGATCGATATTGGTCACCACCGCCAGCGTGCCGTCGAGCCGCAGGAAGCTGCCATCGCTCTCATCGGCCTCGACCACCATCCACTCGCTGTCGCCGAGCCGGGCGTTCGAACCATAGCTGTTGATGATGCCGCCATTGATCACGGTCGGGTCGATCCCGCCGGCGTCGAGCAACGCCGCGACCATCGAGGTCGTGGTGGTCTTGCCGTGGGTGCCGGCGACCGCGACGGTCGATTTGAGCCGCATCAGCTCGGCGAGCATCTCGGCGCGACGCACCACCGGGATGCGGCGTTCGAGCGCGGCCTCGACCTCGGGATTGGCGCGCTTGATCGCGGTCGACACCACGACGACTGCGGCGTCACCGAGATTGTCGGCGGCGTGACCGATCTTCACCTCGATGCCCTTGTCGCGCAGCCCTTGCACGACATAGCCCTCGGACACGTCCGATCCCTGCACCTTGTAGCCGAGATTGTGCATCACCTCGGCAATGCCGGACATGCCGATCCCGCCGATGCCGACGAAATGGATGGCGCCGATATCGGTCTTTAGCCCGGTCATGCGAATGCTGCTGCTTCTCCGCCAGGTGTGGCGGTCTGAACTTTGCCGACGGGAATATCGGCTGGGGGATGATCGAGACCCTCGACCAGATCGGCGAGATCACGCGCGGCATTGGGATGCCCGCACGATCTCGCGCGCGCCGCGGCGTTCTGCAGCGCAGCGGGGTCGAGGCCGAGTTTCTGCATCTGCTTGGCGAGTTCGACCGGGGTGAACTGGCTCTGCGCGATCGTTCGCGCGCCGCCGGCTTCCGAAATCTCGCGCGCATTCTCGGTCTGGTGATCGTCGGTCGCGCTGGGCAGCGGCACCAGGATCGCCGGACGCCCGGCGGCGGTCAACTCGGCGATGGTCGACGCCCCAGCGCGCGCGATCACCAGGTGCGCCCAGGCAAGATGCTCGGGCAGATCTGGCAGATAGGTGGCGAGGTCGGCCGCGATCGACAGCTCGGCATATTTTGCCCGCGCCTTCTCGATGTCCTCGACCCGTGCCTGGTGCGTGACCTGCAGCCGGCGACGGAAATTGACCGGGAGCATCGACAATCCGTCGGGCACGACGCTGCTCAGGATGCTGGCGCCCTGGCTACCGCCGGTGACCAGGACACGGAAGATGCCATCCTCTTCGAGCAGCGGATAAGGCTTGTCGCGCAGCGCGAGCACGTCCTCCCGCACGGGGTTGCCGGTCAAATGCGCCTTGCCGCGATATTTGTCGGCCAGCCGGTCGACCTTGGCATAGGAGGTAGCGATCGCGTCGACCCGACCCGCCACCAGCCGGTTGACCCGGCCGAGCACGGCGTTCTGCTCGTGCACTGCGGTCGGCACCTTCTGGTTGAACCCGGCGAGCAATGCCGGCAGCGCGGGATAGCCGCCGAAGCCGATGACGGCGGCGGGCTTGATCTTCTCGAACAGGTCGATCGCGAGCTTGCGCCCTTCGAGCATCGCGCGGCCCGCGCGGTACCAGCCGATCGGGCCGCCCTGCATCCGCCCCGCGGGCAGCACATGCGTTTCGATCCCGTCGAACAGTCCCGGAAAACGCACGCCGCGCTCGTCGCTGATCAAATCGACCTTATGGCCGCGCTTCTTCAACTCGGCGGCCAGCGCTGCGGCGGGCACCATGTGCCCCCCGGTCCCGCCTGCGGCCAGAACGAATTGCCGCACTCTCGTCATTCGCCGCTCCATTTCACGACATAGGGTGAGCGGCTCACAAACGGGTTCCGGCGCGTAAACGCAAGCAGCAACCCCATGCCGATCGACAGCGCGATCATCGACGAACCGCCATAGCTTATGAACGGCATCGTCATGCCCTTGGACGGCGCCAGGCCAGTATTCACCGCCATCGAGATCAGCGCCTGCAATCCGAACTGGATGGCGAGGCCCGACGCAGCCAGCACACGAAATTCTTCCTGCTCATCCAGCAGCTTGACGAAAACGCGCACGACGATCGCGAGGAAGATCACCGCCACGATCGCACAGGATATCAGCCCGAATTCCTCACCGATCACCGAGTAGATATAATCGGTATGCGCTTCAGGCAGGCGGAACTTCATCTGTCCCCCGCCGGGACCGGTTCCGAACCAGCCGCCAGCAGTCAACGTCGCGCGCGCGGCATTGACCTGGAAATGGTCGGCGGCGTCGGCCGAATCCGGAAACAGGAAGGCGTCGATGCGCGTTCGCGCGGTCGAATAGAATAGATAAGCCGAGATCACGCCGACAAAGGCGGCGCCGAACAGCGCCCCGATCACTCGCGCCGAAATCCCCGAGATCAGCAGCAAGGCGAGCCATACCGCGCAGAACACCACCGTCTGCCCGAAATCGGGCTGCAGCATCAGCAGTCCGGCGACCAAAGCAGTCAATCCGCCGGTCAGCGCGGCAAGCACGCCGCCGGACAGTCCCTGCTCCTTGTTCTTGAGCGACAACAGCCACGCGACCGCAACGATGAAACACGGCTTGAGGAATTCGGACGGCTGGAATTGCGCGACGCCGACGCCAAGCCAACGCCGCGCGCCATTCACCTGGACGCCGATCAGCGGCACCAGCATCAGCATGACCAGGAAGCCCGCGCAACCGATCAACGCCATGCGCCGCGCGCTTTCGGTCGGCAGCATCGAGACGATGAACAGCACCGGCAGCGACACCGCGACCCACATCACCTGGCGCCAGAAATAGTAAAGCGCGGGCATGTGATGCGTGGCGTCCGAGTAGCGCTGCGCCGACGCCGGGGAGGCCGCCGCGACCGCGACCAGCCCGATCGCCATCAGGAACAGAGTCAGGATGAGCAGCACCCAGTCGATGTCCCAGAACCACGCGCCGAGCGGCGAGCGGTCCGACCGCCCGCCGCGTCGCGCGACCCGGGTCAGGAATCCTTCCTTGGCCGGCCGCGAATTCATGCCAGCGACTCGACCAATCCGCGGAAGGTGTCGCCGCGGTCCTCGTAGTCGCGAAACTGATCGAACGACGCGCAGGCCGGCGACAGCAAGACGGTCTCACCCGGCTTGGCGGCGGCGCGGCATAATTCGACAGCATGCGCGAGCGTTTCGGCATAAACGGTCGGGATGTCGTTCTTGAGCAGGTCGAGGAACATCGGCCCGGCTTCGCCGATCGTATAAGCGGCGCGGACATGCCCGAACGACGGACGGCAGGCGTCGAGGTCCTTGGTCTTGGCCTGGCCGCCGAGAATCCAGTGGATGCCGTCGAACGCGGCCAGCGCGGGCGCGGTCGAATCCGGATTGGTCGCCTTGCTGTCGTTGACATAGGCGACGCCGTTGACGGTGCCGACCCGCTCCATGCGGTGCGGCAGGCCCTTGAAGCTTTCCAGCCCGGCGTCGATCGCCGATTCCGCGACGCCGAGCGCCTGGCACGCTGTAATCGCGGCGAGCGCGTTCTGCGCGTTGTGCGGACCCTGAAGCGATGGCCAGCGCGACTGATCCATGCACACGCCGGGCGCGATCTTGAACAGATGCTCGCCGCGTGCCGACAGGCTGCGCGCGATCTTGGCGGAGGCGGTGTCGCCGATCCCGATCACCGCGTCGTGATCCTTCGATTGCATCGCGAACAGCCGCGCCTTCGAGGCGGCATAGGCATCGAACCCATCATAACGGTCGAGATGGTCCGGCGTGATGTTGAGCAGCACCGCGACGTCGCAATCGAGGCCGAAGGTCAGGTCGATCTGGTAGCTCGACAATTCGAGCACATAGACGCCGCCGACCGGCAGCGGCTCCTCGCCGAGGATCGGCAGCCCGATATTGCCGCCGAGCCGCGCCGCAATGCCCGCCGTTTCCAGGATGTGATGGATCAGTGCGGTGGTGGTCGACTTGCCGTTGGTGCCGGTGATGCCGACGACACGATGCGACGGCAAATAGTCGCGAGCCTGCGCGAACAACTCGATGTCGCCGATCACGGGAACGCCCTCCTCGCGCGCCTTGGCCGCGATCGGATGGCGGTTGAGCGGCACGCCCGGCGACACGACGACGCCGGCAAATCCGGTCAGGTCGATCTCGACCGGATCGGCATAATCGGGGCCCTCGATCGTCCGCTTGCTCTCGTCCGTATCCCAGGCGACGACGTCCGCGCCCGACGCGAGCAAGGCGCGCATGGTCGCCTGACCCGAGCGCGCGAGCCCGAGCACCGCATAGCGTTCGCCGCGCCAGGACGGACTGGTGATCACCGCAGCTTCAGCGTCGACAGACCGGCGAGCGCGAGGACCAAAGCCACGATCCAGAATCGGATCACGACCGTCGATTCAGGCCAGCCGAGTTGTTCGAAATGGTGGTGGATCGGCGCCATGCGGAACACGCGCTTGCCGGTGCGCTTATAGACGAACACCTGGATGATGACGCTCATCGCCTCGACCACGAACAGCCCGCCGATGATGCCAAGCACGATCTCATGGTGCGCGGTGACGGCGATCGCGCCGAGCGCGCCGCCCAGGGCCAAACTGCCGGTGTCCCCCATGAACACCGCCGCCGGTGGCGCATTGAACCACAAGAAGGCGAGCCCCGCCCCGATCATCGCGCCACAGAAGATGGCGAGGTCGCCGACGCGCGGAATGTGCGGGATGCCGAGATAATCGGCGAATTTGGCGTTACCCGCGAGATAGACGATCAGCATGAACGCCACGCTGGCGATGATCACCGGCATGGTTGCGAGCCCGTCCAACCCGTCGGTCAGGTTCACCGCATTACCGAACGCGACGATCGTGAACGCGGCGAACACGACGTAGAACCAGCCGAGATCGATCACCACCGAGCTGAAGAACGGTAGATAAAGGTGCGTGCCGTTGGCGGTGTTGGTGTGGACGATGATTGCGCTGGCGATGCCCGCAATGGCGAATTCGCCGAGCAGCCGGACCTTGCCCGACACGCCCGCGGTGCTCGCTTTGCGCACCTTGTCGTAATCGTCGAGGAAACCGATCGTCCCGAACCCAAGGGTGACGAACAGGCACGCCCAGACATAAGGGTTGGTTAAGTCCATCCAGATCAGGATCGAGACCGCCATGCTGGTCAGGATCATCAGTCCGCCCATGGTCGGCGTGCCGCGCTTGGCGAGGTGCGTTTGCGGACCATCGGCGCGGATCGGCTGCCCCTTGCCCTGGCGGACGCGCAGCCAGCCGATGAAGCGCGGCCCGATGATCAGGCCGATCAGCAGCGCGGTCGCCACCGCCGCGCCCGAACGGAAGGTCTGGTAGCGAACCAGATTGAGAATATGGGGGAAGCCCAGCGCCTGCGCGATCCAATAAAGCATTATATTTTCCCGCCGGCGAGCGCCGCGACCAATGCGGACAACCCGACCCCGTTCGAACCCTTGATGAGAACCGCGTCGCCCGCTTCGAGTGTCGCCATCAGGCGGTCGCGCGCGGCAGCGGCGTCGGGCACATGGACGATTTCGACCTGCCCCTCAAGCGCTTCGGCGAGTGGCTTCATCCTTTCGCCGACCAGAATGACCAGTTGGACGCCGGCGTCACGAACCGGCCCGGCAAGCGCCGCGTGATATTCGTCCGATTTGTCGCCGAGTTCGCGCATTTCGCCAAGCACCGCGATCTTCCGCGTCGCCGCCTCCTCGCCGAGCACCGCGAGCGTCACGCGCATCGACGCCGGATTGGCATTATACGCCTCGTCGATCACCAGCGCGCGGCCGCCCCCCGTCTCGACCCAGAAACGGGCGCCGCGCCCGGCAAGCCCGCCGAGATCAGCAAGGGCCAGCCCGGCCAGGGCGAGATCGCCCCCGACCGCGTCGACCGCCGCGAGCACGGCCAGCGAATTGGATATCCAGTGTTGGCCCGGTTGTGCGACCGTGTAGCTGAGCTCGCGCTCGCCGACGCGCGCGGTGACGAAGGTGCCGCCATTGGTCGCCCTCACCGCTTCGATCGCGCGGACGTCCGCACCGTCGCCTATCCCAAAGGTGACCGTGCGTGCGGCATGCGGCGCCGCAGCTGCGGCGAGCCGCTCGCGATGCGGGCTGTCATAAGGAATGATCGCGACGCCGCCCGGCTCAAGGCCCTGGAAAATCTCGCCCTTGGCGTCGGCGATCGCGCTTTCGTCAGGGAAGAACGCGGCGTGGGCCGGCGCGATCGCGGTGACGATCGCGACGTGCGGCCGCACCAACGTCGTCAGATGCGCGAGTTCGCCGGGATGGTTCATCCCCATCTCGAACACGCCGTAATCGACCTCGGCGGGCATCCGCGCCAGGCTGAGCGGCACGCCGGTATGGTTGTTGTAACTCTTGACCGAGCGATGCGCCGATTTGGCCGGCGAGCGGTCGAGCGCAGCGAACAATGCCTCCTTGGTCCCGGTCTTTCCCGCCGATCCCGTGACCCCGACGATCCTTGCCGCCGTCCTGGCACGCGACGCCCTGGCCAGCGCCTCCAGCGCCGCGAACGTGTCCGCCACCCGGACATTGGGATGCGGCGTATCCTGGCTGACGATCGCCCCGGCAGCGCCGCGCTCGAACGCCTGGTCGAGGAATTTGTGCCCGTCGGTGGTCTCACCGGTCAGCGCGACGAACAGGTCGCCGGCGCCGACTTCACGCGAATCGAACGTGACGCCAGAAACGTCGAACGCCGCCGAAGCGGCGCCGTTGGTGGCTGTGGCGATGTCGGCCGAAGTCCAGAGCGTCATTGCGCCGGTCCCTTCGGCTGGGGCGACCTGGAACGTGCGATCGGAAGGTATGAAGCAAGCATCCCCTCCTCTAACCAGGAAGCCCGCGCTTTGCCACGCGTCACGCCGCCGCCTCCTCGCGCGCCACACTCACGTCGTCGAATGGCAGCACCAGTTCGCCGACAATCTGGCCCTGTTCGTGCCCCTTGCCGGCGATCAGCACGATGTCTTCGGCACCTGCCTGGCCGACGGCATAGGCGATGGCCGACCGACGATCGCCGATCTCGATCGCCCCCGGCGCACCCTTGAGCACCTCGGCGCGGATCGCGGCGGGATCTTCGCTACGGGGGTTGTCGTCGGTGACGATCACCAGGTCGCCGTATCGCACGGCGATCTCGCCCATCAGCTCGCGCTTGCCGTGATCGCGGTCGCCGCCGGCGCCGAACACGACGATCAGCCGACCCGCGGTGTGCGGCTTGAGCGCGGCGATCGCCGCCTCCAGCGCGTCGGGCGTGTGCGCATAATCGACATAGACCGGCGCCCCGGTCCGCGTGATCACCGCCCGTTCGAGCCGCCCGCGAACCGGTTGCAGCCGTGCGAGATTGGCAATCGTCTGGCCGACATCGCCGCCCGTCGCGATCACCAGCCCCGCCGCCGTCAGCGCATTGGCCGCCTGATAGGCGCCGATCAGCGGCAACGTCACCTTGAACTCGCGGTCTTCGGCCTCGATCACCAGACCCTGACCGAGCAAGGTCGGATCGCGGCTGACCAGCCTGAGCGCCCCGCCGCGTTCGCCAACGGTGATGAGGCGCTGACGCCGGGCATGCGCCAGATCGACGACGCGGGCCGCTTGCGGGTCGTCGGCCCACACCACGGCGGTGCCGTTGGGATCGAGGACTTCGGAGAACAGCCTGAGCTTCGCGGTCATATAGGCGGCCATATCGCCGTGATAGTCGAGATGATCGCGGCTGAGATTGGTGAACGCCGCGGCGATCACCTTCAGCCCCTCGGTGCGATATTGCGACAGACCGTGGCTCGATGCCTCGAACGCTACGTGCGTGACACCCTCTCGCGCCAGCCCCGCGACGTTCGACAGAAAGGTGACGACGTCGGGCGTGGTGAGGCCGGTCGATACGCTGTCATCCGAGGTCGTCACGCCCAGCGTTCCGATCGATGCGGCATGGTGTCCCGCCATCCGCCACAATTGGCGTGTCATCTCGACCGTCGAGGTCTTGCCATTGGTGCCGGTGACCGCGACCACCGTCTCGGGAAACGGCGCGAAGAATTGCGCGGCGAGATGCGCGAAGGTCTGGCGTGGATTGTCGGACGCGATGTGCAGCGCGCCCTCGACGGTGACGCCGGGACGCGCGACGACAGCGATCGCGCCCGCCGCGACCGCTGCCGGGATGAAATCCTCGCCATTGACCCGCGTGCCTTCGAACGCGCCGAAGATCGTGCCGGGCGCGACTTTGCGATGGTCGATCGCGAAGCCGGTGACGCTGGCGCCGCCCCCGCCCGTCACCAGCTCGCCCAGTTTCATTCGGGATCCGCCATCGTTTGCGGCTTTTCCCCCGGGCGGTGCCAGATCAGCGGCAACAGCTCGTCGACATTGATGTCGCGCGAGGGGTCGGGCACCACGCCCAGCATCGGGCCGGCGCGCAGGATGAAGCGGTCGACCACCGGTGCGGCGGTATAGGCCGCGGTCCTGACGGCTCCCTGTGGCGAATCGAGCATCACGATCACCACATAGCGCGGCGCGTCCATTGGGAAAGCCGCCGCGAAGGTCGAGACGTTGGCTTTCTTCGAATAACCGCCGCCGGTCGCGACTTCGGCGGTACCGGTCTTGCCTCCAACGCGGAACCCGGGAGCATCGGCAGTCTTGCCAGTCCCCTGGGTAACCACGAGCCGAAGCAGCTGGCGAATGCGGTGGCTGGTCTGCTCGCTGATCACGCGACGCCCCGGAACGTCGACGCCGGGCTGAACCTTCATCAGCGTGACAGGCCGCCACACGCCGCCATTGACCAGAGCGGCATAAGCAGCCGCCAGGTGCAGCGGCGTCACCGCGACGCCATGTCCGAAGCCCGCGGTCATCGTCGTCACGCGGCTGAACTTCTGCGGAAACAGCGTGCGGCCACGCGCTGGCAGCTCGAACGGCATCGGCTTGTCGAAACCCATCGACCGGAACATCGCCGACAATTTGTCGCCGCCGAGTTCGTCGGCGATCCGTGCGGTGGCGATATTCGACGAGTGGATCAATGTCTCGGGAATGTCGAGCCAGCGGCCCTCGCCATCATGGTCATGAATCTTGAAGCCATCGATTTGCAGCGGCTGGGTCGCGTCGAAGCGCTTGGCCATCGAGGTGACGGTGCCGCTGTCGATCGCCGCCGCCATGGTGATCGGCTTGAAAGTCGAGCCAAGTTCGTACGCCGCGCTGGTCACGCGGTTGAAGAACGGGCCGGGCAGCTGCTTACCGTCTTCGGTCACCGCCGGCTTCGGCGCCGCGCCAGGATTGTTGGGGTTGAACGTCGGGAAGGACGCCAGCGCCATGATCTCGCCAGTGCGGACATCGAGCACCACGCCCGCCCCGCCCTTTGCCTTTAGATTGGTAACCTGTTGGCCGAGCTCGTTCTCGAGCGCCGATTGCGCGCGCGCGTCGATCGACAGCGCGACCGGCTTGCCGGCGGTTTCGGGCGAGGTCAGCCGCAGATCGAGCGCGCGCTCCATCCCGCTCGCACCCTTGTTGTTGACGTCGAGAAAGCCGAGCACCTGCGCGCCCAGTTCGGACTGCGGATAGAGCCGCTGCTGCTGGCGTTCGAACACGATCGCCGGCTCGCCGATCGCGTTGACTTCGGTGACGAGCGATGCCGAGGCGTCGCGCTCGATATAGGTGAACCTGGTGCCTTGCAGCTTGGCGTAGATCTGGTTTTCGTCGAGACCCAGGATGTTGGCCAGGCGCTGCGCGATTTCACGGCGATCACCCAGGATCTGATCGGGATGAACGCCGATCGCCCAGGCGTCGATCGTGCGCGCCAGCGGCTCGCCGTTGCGGTCGACGATATCGCCGCGGATCACGCGGTCGCTCATCGTCGACGCGGTCGCGGTCCCTGCGGATAAGGCGAAAAAGCCGAGCTTGGCCACGACGACCCCGACCGCTGCTCCGTAGAGCAGCATCATGATCATCATCCGCTTCTGCGCGGTCGCACGGGAAAGCGCGCGGTCGTCGGCAAGACGACGCGGCGCGATCGGTCGTGCGAGCAAATTGCTCATCGGGCGCCATCCTCCCGACGCGCGCCGCGCGACAGCGAGCCGAGAGTCGCTTCGCTGAGCAGCTTGCGATCGAGCAGCGCCACGGTCGACGACTTCGGCTTAATCGCCGCTTTGGCCGATACAGGCTGGAGTTTCGCCCCGACGGGCGCCGAGACCATCGCGACCGCCTCCTTCATCTTGGCCGGCGCGGCCGTCGCCGGTGCTGCCGGGCTGGCAGCGACGGCGGCATCCGCCGGCACGACCGGCGCGCTGGGAATGACCGCCGCCGCGGTCTGGATCTGCGGACCCGCGGCCGGTGCCGGCGCGTTGAAATCGACCTGGGCGAGTTCGGCGTCGTTACGGATATACTGCCCGGCGGTCGGCGCCGACAGCTTCAGCGTGTCGCCGTTCCAGCGTTGCAGCTGCGCGAAGCTGGCGCGCGTGTCGAATTCGGTTTCGAGCGCGGTGATGTCGCGCTGCGTCCGCGCGATCGAGGATTCGATCGCAGCGAGCTTGTTGCGTTCCGCCGCCACGCGCGATGACATGAGGTAACAGCCCAGAATCACGCTCACACAGAGCACGAACCAGCCGAACCAACGAAATCGATGCGCCACAACCATCACAATTCTCCCGCAACCCAGGCCGCCGACGCGGTCCGCCTGGCCACACGCAAGGTCGCCGAACGAGCACGCGGGTTCCGCGCCAGCTCGGCGTCACTGGGGCGCACCGCGCGCCCGATCGTTTCGAATGTCGCTTCGGCCTGAGCGGCCTGAGGCGGCAGATGCCGCGAACCGGACGGCATCGCGCCGCTCCGCTCGCGCAGGAAATGCTTCACCAGCCGATCCTCCAGGCTATGGAAGGTCACCACAGCCAGCCGCCCACCGGGCTTGAGCACACGCTCCGCCGCGGCGAGACCATCGGCCAGCTCGCCGAGCTCCCGGTTGATATGAATCCGTACGGCCTGGAAGGTCCGCGTCGCGGGGTCCTTCTTGTCGTGCGGCTTATGGCCTAGCGCCTTCCGCACCACGGTCGCGAGTTCGGAAGTCCGCGTAAGGGGTCTTGCGGAGACGATCGCACGGGCAACGCGGCGCGAGCGCGGCTCTTCGCCGTACAGGTAGAGCACATCGGCGATGTCGCTCTCATCGGCGCTGTTGAGGAAATCGGCGGCGCTCTCGCCCGACTGGCTCATCCGCATGTCGAGCGGCCCGTCGCCCTGGAACGAGAAGCCGCGCTCGGCCTGGTCGAGTTGCATCGACGACACGCCGATATCCATTACCACGCCATCGACCGGCGCGAGGCCGCGGGCGTCGAGTTCGGACTCGAGCGCGGAGAACGGCGCCTCGACAAGCGTGAGGCGCCCGTCCGACGCAGCGACCATGTCCTGGCCGGCAGCAATCGCATCGGGGTCGCGATCGAACGCAACCACCTCGGCGCCCCTAGCGAGGATCGCCCGGGTATAGCCGCCGGCGCCGAAGGTCGCATCGACATGACGCTCTCCCGGGGTGGGGTGGAGAGCGTCGATCACCTCATCGATGAGCACCGGAATATGGGGGGTGGGCGTGCTCACAGGATGTTCTTTTCCTGCATGAGGTTGCGACAGATGCGCTTGAGGACGGGGGCAGCCTGGTCGTCGGTCGCGGCGAGAAGGGTGTGGGGATCCCAAATCTCGAAATGCGTCAGCGACCCGTAGAAGAAGGCGTGCTTGGTGATGCCCGCCTCTTCCTTCATCCAGTTGATGATGACGGCGCGGCCGGTGCTGTCGAAGCCGACTTCCTCGGCACCGCCGGCGATGACGCGAAGGACGTTGAACGCGGGGTCGTTATCACCCGCCGCGGCCTTGGCCAGCTTCGCGTCGACATAGCCCTGGTCGTAGGCGATCAGGCATTTCGCCTCGGGGTGCTGGCCCATGAGGACGAACGGGCCTTTCTTGAAGCGCTCGGGCGGGGTGTTGTCGATGACGGCGTCGCGGAACTTGGCAGGGATAGAGACGCGGTTCTTGTCATCGACAAGCTGCAGTGCCGTACCCGTATAGATGCTGCTCCCAGCCACCGTTCGCCCCGAACCAGACATGCGTTTTCCCGTTCGCGGAACGAGCCCTCGCTCGCGCCGACGTGATCAGAATCAACGGGTAAAAACGCCCCACTTCCGGTGACTGGCGTATCAAGCCACCGGATGGGATTCAATGGGAATTTTTGGTGTTTGATGGGTCAGTATTGGACGAGCTAAGCTAAGCCATTACAAACATTATAAAAGTTTCTTTAACCATAGCCCGCCCTTCGGGCGCTTGAAGGCACCCGTGAGGACTTGAAATGTTGGAATCGCCACGACTCAGCCCAGCTTTGGGATGATTTCCCATCGCTTCCCGGTGCGGGCACGGACATCAGGGCTTGGTGGGGGTGGGCGATGCCGCCGGAGCCACGCCCATTTCGGCGAGTGGCTCGCTGGTCGCGGTATCGGCCGGGGCGGCGCTGTTCGACGCGGCAAGGTTGGCGGCGACATCGACCTTGGGCGCGCCCACCGCCTTGAGCGGACGTTCCCGGCTGACGATCGTGAACAGGGCCGCGGCGACGCCGATCATCAGCAATACGGCCGCGAGACCGATCATGCCGACCTTCACCCGCTGCATTGTTTGAATGTTGTCGCGAACCAGTGTTTTCATACTTGTGTGGCATTTATGTAACGCATCGCGAGGCGTTTGTCGACCTTGCCGTTGCCACAGCCTACCGCATTAGGCGGGAACCAATCCTTTGGATGCCAACCAGTCGTTGTTGTAGAGCGTTGAAAGGTAGCGGAATCCCGTGTCGCACAGGATCGTCGCAACCCTGCTCCCCGGACCCAATTGTTTTGCCAGCGCGACGGCACCGGCAACATTGATACCCGACGACAGCCCCAGGCAAAGCCCCTCTTCGTCGAGCAGGCGTCTGACCCAATAATATCCTTCGGCGTCCGAGATGCGGAATTGGGTGTCGACCGGCGCGCCTTCGAGATTGGCGGTGATCCGCGCTTGCCCGATCCCTTCCGCCACCGATGATCCTTCGCTGCGGAGTTCGCCACAGGCATAATAAGAATAAAGCGCGGCGCCGTCGGGGTCGCTGAGCGCGATCGTCACTTTCTCGTCGTGCGACTTGAGGCCGAGCCCCACGCCCGCCAGCGTCCCGCCGGTCCCCACCGCACAGGTGAACCCGTCGATCCGGCCGTCCATCTGATCCCAGATCTCTTCGGCGGTCCCGACGATATGGGCCTTGCGATTGGCGATATTGTCGAACTGATTGGCCCAGATCGCATTCGGCGTCTCTTCGGCGATACGCCGGCTGGTGTGCACGAAATGGCCAGGATTCGAATAAGGCGCGGCCGGCACCAGGACGAGTTCGGCGCCGAGCGCGTGCAGCGTGTCCATCTTCTCCCGGCTCTGCGTCTCGGGCATGACGATGATCGTCTTGTAACCCTTGGCATTGGCGACCAGCGCCAGCCCGATGCCGGTATTGCCCGCCGTCCCCTCGACGATCGTGCCGCCCGGCGCGATCAGCCCGCGCTCCTCCGCATCCTGGACGATGAACAGCGCAGCGCGATCCTTCACGCTCGCGCCGGGATTGGTGAATTCGCATTTGCCGAAAATCTCGGCGCCAGCCGCTTCGCTTGGCCCTTTGAGGCGGACGAGAGGGGTATGGCCGATGAGCGACAGGGTGTCGGGCGTGATGGGCATGAGGCCTAGATAAACCGCCGCGCGGCGCGGGCAAGCAATCGCTGCTGCGGGCCGGTCAATTCCTTGTTGTGTGGTTACCCCTTCCTTCTCCCCTTGTGGGAGAAGGATAGCGGGGCTTGGCAGCTTGCTGCCTAGCGAAGCTTGGATGAGGGGGCGGCGCTTCGCGCCGCGCGAGCCTGCGGCTCGCCCCCAACCCTCCCACTCGGCTGCGCCGAGCGGGCCCCTGCCGCAAGGGGAAGAGGGCTTTTCCGGCCTACCGATTACTCCTGGTGGGCGTCACTGCTCGCCGCGCTGTTGGTCGACGTCTCATTAGCCCCCGCGCTATCGTCAGCCGCCGCCACGTTGTCGGGCGTCGCCGCCGCAGCAGCATTCTCTGTGGGCGTCGGCGTCGGGCTCGGCACCGTCGCGACGACATTGCCGACAGCCGTGGTGGTGATCGAGTCAGCCGAATTCTGTCCGACCGCCGTCGGGCTGCCGCCGCATCCCGCCAGCACGGCCAGGACCACCCCTACCAACAGCACTCGCTTCATGCCCATCTCCCTGATTGGCAAAGATCGTCACCCGAACCGGCAGCGCGGTCAAGGCGCGACGCGCTTGGTGGGGCGCGCTACATTATTGCCGTGACGCTCAAACGCTCCTTTGCCCCGGTGGTCGATAAGCGGACCAAAGTGTTGATCTGCGGCAGCCTTCCCGGCGACCGCAGCTTGGCGGCGCAACGATACTATGCGCATCCGCAGAATCAGTTCTGGCGGCTGCTCTCCCCAGTTGTCGGAAGCGATCTGGTGGCCTTGGACTATGAGGATCGGCTCGCAACGCTGCTCGACGCGCATATCGGGCTGTGGGACGTCGTCGCGACCGCCACCCGCGCCGGCAGCAGCGACGCCGCGATCCGCGACCATGCGCCCAACGATCTCGAGCAACTCGCCGCCAAGCTGCCCTGGTTGCGCGCGATCGCCTTCAACGGCGGGACGGCGCACAAGATCGGCCTACGGCTGATGGAAGACCATGTTCAGCGATATGACCTCCTCGCCTTGCCATCGAGCAGCCCGCTCCACACGATCGGCATCGCGGCGAAGCAGGGCGCATGGGCGGCGCTGCGCCATTATCTCTGACCTGTTTCGCGCGCCAATGTTCTGATAATGTTCCGCGTCATGGCGCTGGCCGAATCGATATCCTCTGCTCCAGCCGACGCGCACGGTTTGTCGGTCGAGCTGACGTTGCCGCCGCGGCCGCTGCGCTGGTTGTTCCTCGACCTCAACTCCTATTTCGCCAGCGTGGAACAGCAACTCGACCCTGCCCTTCGCGGCAAACCGGTGATCGTCGCGCCGGTCGGGTCCGACACGACGGTCGCGATCGCCGCGTCGGTCGAAGCCAAGCGCTATGGCATCACCACCGGCACGCCCGTCTGGGAAGCCAAAAGACTATGCCGCGAGTTGCTGATCGCGCCGGCGCGCCACGACAAATATGTCGAGTTCCACGACGCCGTGATCGCGGAGATCTGGAAGCACATCCCCGTGACGCGGGTCTGTTCGATCGACGAAGTAGCGTGCCGTCTGCTCGACAATGAGAATTCGCCAGACCAGGCAGTGGCGCTGGCACGGCGGATCAAGGCGGGGATCCGCGCCAATGTCGGCGAGTGCCTGACCTCGTCGGTCGGGATCGCGCCGAACCGGCTTCTCGCCAAGCTCGCCTCCGACATGCAGAAACCCGACGGGCTGATCGTGTTGACCGCCGAGCAGTTGCCACACCGATTGTTCGGGCTGGCATTGCGCGACATTTCGGGAATCGGCGCGAACATGGAGCGCCGGCTGGCCCGCGACGGGGTCAACGATATCCGTCAATATTGCGAGCGCCGACCGCGCGATGCCGGCACCGCCTGGGGCGGCACCAACGGCGATCGACTCTGGTATCTGCTCCATGGCGTCGACTTGCCCGACAAGGCGACGCGCACGCGGTCGATCGGACACAGTCATGTGCTGTCGCCCGGCAAGCGCGGGCTCGAGCCGGTGCGGCTGACCGCGCGGCGCCTGGCGCTCAAGGCAGCGAGCCGGCTGCGCCGCAAGGGCTATGCGGCGCGCTTGCTGGTCCTTCACGTCCGGTTCGAGCAGGACAAGGTCGTGTGGCAGACCAGCCGCCGCCTGGCCCCGACACAGGACAGTTTCCAGGTCCTCGCCGCGCTCGACGCCTTGTTTCCCCGGTTGGCCGAAGAAGGGCGCTTGCGTCACGGCTCGCTGCGCGTGCGGATGATCGGCGTGACGCTAAACGAGATCGTCCCGGTCGCCGGCGAGCAAGGGTCGCTGTTCGAGCACCTCGATCCCGACGACCCGTTGGCCCGTGAAACACGCGGGCTGGCGCTCAGCCGCGCGATGGACCGGCTCAACGAGAAATTCGGCCGTCACGCCGTCTCGCTCGGACCGTTTTATGGAGGACGGATCGATCGCGTCGGTACGAAAATTGCGTTCGGTCGCATCCCGGATATGGACGAATTTCACGAATGACACTTTTGTTGCAACGCATCATGCCCGGAACGGCCCAAAATGGTTACATCTTGACCTTGGCTGCTGCGTGCGCGAAGCGCAAAAGCCTATGAAGACCCCCCTTCTCCCCGCAACCGCCGTGGCGCTTCTGGCGCTGACGGCCTGTCAATCCAAGACCTCGAGCACCACCGTCGAGAACTCGACCACCGTCGAGAACAAGACGGTCGCCGCCAAGCCGAAGTTCGAGCTTCCGCCGGCGATCAAGGCCGAGGTCTCGATGCGCTGCCATGGCGATAACACGTTGGCGCACGTGACTTTCTTCGAAGGCGACAAGCAGCTGACCGTGTCGGCCCCGGCGGACGCCGCGCCGGTCGTGCTGAAGGCCCCCGAAGCGGGCAAGCCCTATGTCGCCGACGGCGGCTGGGAAGTGTCGGGCACGCCCAAATCGATCAAGCTGACCGCGCCGGGCAAGCCTGCCCAGACCTGCGACGCCTGATTTTAACCCGGCGGTCCGCGTTTCGGCGCGGACCGCTGTTGCATCCTCTGCCCATATTGGGCACCTTTCTGGTCGTGGCCCAACAGGAGCGGGCATGGCGACAATCGCGATCTACAGCCTGAAAGGTGGCGTTGGTAAAACGACGCTGGCGGTCAATCTGGCCTGGGCCGCGGCTACGCTGTCATCGCGTCGTACCCTGCTGTGGGATCTCGATCCGCAAGCGGCAAGCAGCTTCCTGCTACCGACCAAAAAGGCCAAGGCCGACGCGCAGTCGGTGTTCACCAAGGACGTCGAACCGAGCAAGCTCGCCCGCGCAACCGCGATCGCGCGACTCGACGTGATCGCCGCTGACACGTCGCTGCGCGGGCTCGATCTGCTGTTCCACGAGCTAGACAAGAAGAAGCGGCTGCAAAAGCTGCTGGGCTCGCTGGCCAAGGATTACGATCGGGTGATCCTCGATTGTCCGCCGGGCCTCACCGAAACCAGCGAACAGGTGATCCGCGCCGCCGACCTGATCGTCGTTCCCGTCATCCCTTCGCCACTGTCGCAGCGCGCGTTCCACGACATGGCCGCGTCGCTGGGGAAGACCAAGGTTCTGCCGGTCCACGTCATGGTCGACCGCCGGCGCAGGCTGCACGGCGAAGCGGTCGCCGCGCAGCCGGACTGGCCGATTATCCCGATGGCCAGCATCGTCGAACAGATGGGCGATCGCCGCGCGGCGGTGGGGCAGTTCGCCGGAAGCTCGGCGGCGGCGCGCGCATTCGCCACGCTCTGGCAGACAATCGAGAAACGGCTGGCGCGATGAAACCGCCTCCCGAACCGTCCTACGAAGTTCTCGATCCCCATCTCGTCCTCGGCGCCTATGCCGTGGGCGTCTTTCCGATGGCCGACGCGCGCGACGCGGCCGGGGTCTATTGGGTCGAGCCGCGCAAGCGCGCGATCCTGCCGCTCGACGGTTTCCATCTGTCGAAATCGCTCAGAAAGGTGATCGTCTCTGACCGGTTCCGCGTCACTGCCGACGCGGCATTCGAGGATATGATCGCCCTCTGCGCCGAAAGCGCCGCAGACCGGCCGGAGACGTGGATCAACACCACGATCGAAAGCGTGTTCACCACGCTTCACTATCAGGGCCGCGCGCACTCGATCGAATGCTGGGACGGCGATCAACTGGTCGGTGGTCTCTACGGCCTCGCGCTCGGCAAGGCGTTCTTCGGCGAATCGATGGTCAGCCGCGCGACCGACGCGTCAAAGGTGGCCCTCGCCTGGCTGGTGGCGCGGCTGCGCGTGGGCGGATTCACCTTGCTCGACTGTCAGTTCATGACGCCCCATCTCGCCTCGCTGGGCGCGATCGAGATCAGCCGGAGCGATTATGTCGCGTTGCTGGGCGCTGCGATCGACGGTTCGCTCGGCGCGGCAGTGGCGGGCGCCGCGGCGGGGGATTTCGGCGCGCTCGACCGGCTGCCCGATTTGGGCGATTCGGCCGGCACCGTCACGGTGTCCGCGCCGCCTTTGGGGAAAGACATCGTGCAGCTCTTGACCCAGACGTCGTAGATCGGATCGATCACCACGTTCAGGTTCGGCCGCTCCTTGTAAAGCCAGCCCGAAAATACCCGCTTCCACTGCTTGTCGGTCTGTTCGATGTCGAGCTGGACGAAGGCGCCGGTATAATGCTCGGCCTCCCATGGCGCGGTTTCCTCGCATGCGCGAAGACGGACGATGGCGTTGCCGACGCGAATCGCCTCGCCCGGCTTCATCGTCAAATCGCGAGTCTGGCTGTTGCGCTTGTTGAGCAGGCCGAGCGTCGCGACGCGCTGGTTCATCGGCGTCGCGCCCTGGGTCGGATTGGAGGCATCGCCCGATACGTCGATCGTCTCGACGCCGCCCGACTGGCCGCTATCGTCGAGCGCGGTCGGCGCAGCGGTCGCCACCGCGTCGGGCGGCGGCGCTGGCGGCGTCTCGTACCAATTATAGCCGGCCCAGCCGGCCGCGCCGATCCCGGCCGCCAGCGCGGTGATACCGCCGACGCGGCGCCAGTTCATCCTTCCGGCGTCCAGGCTTCGTAATCACCCGTTGCAGGCGCGCGATGCCCACCCTTTTCGAGCGCGCCAGGCGGACGATAGGCCAGAGCGGTCCCGGTCAGATTGGGCACGGCGGGTTTTTCCCAACGGCGCTGCGCCGGCAGCGCACGGTCGGGCACGTCGTCGATCTGGTGGTGCAACCAGCTGAACCATTCGGGCGGGACCCTGCTGGCGTCGTTCGCGCCGTTATAGATCACCCAGCGCCGCGGGTTGCCATTGGTGTCCTTGCCACCCCGGTAATAGACGTTGCCGAGGTCATCCTCGCCGACGCGTTCCTTGCCGAGCAGGCCGACCATGGTGCCCCAGGTCGCGCCGGTCCACCAGGTGAAGGGATTGAGATTGATACCCATAGGCCGCGCTTAGCGGGTGACGGTCCGGCGTTCAACGCCTGCCATCACCATCCCACCGAAAGCTGGACTCTTTCGCGATGGGACGATGCGGCCTGAGATCCCAGCTTTCGCTGGGATGACGAGAGTTCACTTACCCGTCCAGGTAACCTTGTCGCCCTCGGCGATACCGAGCGCGGAACTGCGCCCACCCTTGAGCTCGAGCACCGCGCCGACCGGCTCACCCGACGAAATCGGCGTCTCGTCTTCGGGAATCGCATTTTCGGCGATACGCGCAATGGTGCCGTTGGCGCGGATGAAGATGATGTCGAGCGGGCTCGGCGTGTTCTTCATCCAGAAGCTCGCTTCCTTGGGCGCGCCACCACCGGCCGGATAGGGCCAGAACAGCATCCCGCCATTGTCGGGAATATCGGTCCGGAACATCAGCCCCTTTTCCTGCTCGGCCGCGCTCTTGGCGACCTCGACCTGGAAAGCGTGAGTGCCGTTGCTGCTGGCGACGGTCAACGCAATCGTCTTGGCCGCGGTTGCGCTCGCGTCAGTCGACGGCGAGGCGTACCAATTGTATCCGGCCCAGCCCGCCCCACCGACGCCCGCAGCCAGCGCCAGCAATCCAACAGCAAATTTCATGAAATCAGTCCTGTTCGACCATGACCGCCAACGGGCCCTTGCGGCCCTCAACGATCCTCGCCCTCAGGCGTTGCTCGGGTTCCACCTCGTGTAGACCGGCTCGGCGCAGCGTTTCCATATGCACGAATATATCGGCCGAGTCCGCGTCGCGCACCAGGAAACCATAGCCTTTCAGGCGATTGAACCATTTGACCGCGACCGGCTCGAACGGGCCGGCCTGGTCGAGCATGGAGACCGGATCGACACGATCGGCATCGGGGCGGATGCGCGGCGGCGGCTCGATTGCCGTCGACAGATCGATGGCCAGGATCGCGCTGGCCTGCAGGCCGCGGTCGCGGCGCACCGCCACGCAATCGACGCGCGCGCCTTCGGGCAGGCTGCGCCGGCCGTGCGGCTGAAGCACCGAGAAGTGGATCAGGATATCGCCGGCCTGATCGTCATCGACCAAGAAGCCGAAACCGCGGGTGACGTCGAACCATTTGACGACGCCACGATGGCGCGATTCGCCGTCCGCCAGCGCTCCGACGTCTGTCTCTTCCAACGGCTCCAGCGGGCGGTCGCCCGTCTCCAGCTGCGATTCTACGCGCACAGTCACCCCCTGCGAACAACCAGTGTAACACGATCATGATGAAAGCCAAAGGGTTAGCGCGGCTCGTTTCGGAGCCGTTCTATTCCAGCAATTCGGCGGGATCGTCGCCCGGATTCATGCTGGCCAGCGCGCGGGCCAGCTGGAACGAATGGCCCGCGCGAAGCAGCGCCGCGACGTGCTTCTCGCGGGTCGGGCGATCGCCCGGCTGGTCGGCGAACGGACCGATCCGCCGCCGGCGGGCATAGGCGATCGCGGCGTCCACCGACCGGTCGGCGACCGCCGGCGCGATGGCATCGGCATCGTCGGCGGCGATGCCTGCCTGACGTAATACCCCGGCTACGCGTCGCGCGCCCAATCCGCGCCGCGCCATCGTATTTGCCTTGGCCTCTCCCCAGGCGCGGTCGTCGATGTAACCGAGTTCGGCCATGCGGTTGGCGATAGCGGCCGGGTCGACGGCTTCCCCGTCCCAGCCTCGCTCGCGGATCTTGCGGCGGAGATAATCAGTCAGCCGCCCTCGCGTGGTCGCGAAGCGCTCGACATAGCGCAATGCCAGCCGTTCGAGGCTCGAACGGTCGAGCGGTGGGGCGGATTGACGAGGAACTCGGGCCATGTCGCCATGTTTGTGCCACACTGACAACCGAATTTGAACGCGTGCGGGCGGCAGGGGCCGTCGCTGGCATGAAGCGGCCGGTAAGAGCCGCAGGAACATGGGCGCGAAAGTGATGACATTAGACATGGCGACTGACGTGGTGGGCGAGCGAACGGAGAGCCTGGTGCCGACTCCGACCGACGACGCCTTGCCGCGGCGATTGGCCGATTTCGCGACGTTGGGCGAAGCGCTGGACTATGCCGCGCAAGGCGTCCGAGGGCTGAATTTCCACGATCCGCGCGGCGCGCTGGTGCGCGCCTATCCTTTTTCCGAAATGCGGCAGGACGCGCTGGCGATGGCCCGCCGCCTGATCGCGTCGGGCGTGAAGCCTAAGGACCGTATCGCGCTGATCGCGGAAACCGGCGTCGAGTTCGCCAGCCTGTTCTTCGGCGTGGTCTATGCCGGCGCCTGGCCGGTGCCGCTGCCGCTGCCGACCAGCTTTGGCGGTGCGCAAAGTTATATCGACCAGCTGTCGGTCCAGCTGAAAAGCTGCGACCCGACGATGCTGATCTATCCGCCCGAGATCGGCGCGATGTGCGCCGAAGCGGCAAGGATTCAGAATATCGAGGGGATCGACTGGGCGAGCTTCGCCGAACGCCCTGCCCCCGACGCCGAGCTGCCGCAGGCCACGGGTGAGGACATCGCCTATCTGCAATATTCGAGCGGCTCGACGCGCTTCCCGCATGGCGTCGCGATCACGCATCATGCGCTGCTCAACAACCTGGCCGCGCACAGCCACGGCATGCATGTCGGCGAGGGCGATCGCTGCGTCTCGTGGCTGCCCTGGTACCATGACATGGGGCTGGTCGGCTGTTTCCTGTCGATCGTCGCCAACCAGGTATCGACCGATTACCTCAAGACCGAGGATTTCGCGCGCCGTCCGCTCGCCTGGCTCGACCTTATCAGCCGCAATCCGGGCACCACACTCTCTTATTCGCCCACGTTCGGCTACGACATCTGCGCGCGCCGCATGTCGAGCCAGACCAAGGCAAGGGATCGATTCGATCTGTCGCGCTGGCGCGTCGCGGGCAACGGCGCCGACATGATCCGCCCCGACGTGATGCAGTCGTTCGTCGACGCGTTCGGTGACGCCGGGTTCAAGGCGACCGCTTTCCTGCCCAGCTATGGCCTGGCCGAGGCGACCTTGGCAGTGTCGATCATGCCGCCCGGCGAAGGCATCCGCGTCGAGCTGGTCGAGGAAACCCAGCTGTCCGGCCAGGAAGGCCGCCACGACCGCCCGCAGCGTTATCGCGCGATCGTCAATTGCGGCAAACCGGCGCGCGACATGAAGATCGAGATTCGCGAAGAGGATGGCACGCCGCTGCCCGAACGCGCGATCGGCAAGGTGTGGTGCGCGGGACCGTCGGTGATGGTCGGCTATTTCCGCGACCCCGAAGCGACCGCCGCGTGCATGCAGGACGGTTGGCTCGATACCGGCGACATGGGCTATATGTCGGACGGCTATATCTACATCGTCGGCCGCGCCAAGGACATGATCATCGTCAACGGCCGCAACCATTGGCCGCAGGATATCGAATGGGCGGTCGAACAGCTGCCCGGTTTCAAGGCCGGCGACATCGCCGCCTTCGCGATCACCACGCCGGGCGGGGAAGAGACGCCGGCCGTCCTTGTCCAGTGCCGGACATCAGACGAAGCCGAACGCCTGCGCCTGCGCGACGAGATTCGCGAGCGCGTGCGGTCGGTTACCGGCATGAATTGTGTGATCGAACTGATCCCGCCGCGGACGCTGCCGCGCACGAGTTCCGGCAAGTTGAGCCGGGCGAAGGCGCGCAATCTGTACCTCGCGGGCGAGATCAAACCATACGCGATCGCTGCTTGAAGCCCTAGCGGACCGGCAAAATATCGCCCTGTTCGGTCCGCCCGTCGGCGTTATCCACAGCTTTAGTGACCAAATCCCGATTGCCTCTCCCCATTTTGGGGCGAATTCGCGAAAAAATCCCGTGTCCGCCTAACCCTTCGCTAACCCTGTAGGCGCTATCCGCAGGGGTGTGAGCACGGAGCCATCTTCCCAATTCGCCACCCCGCGGATCGACGTCCGCGCGTTGCTTGGCCTCTACGATCCGGCGGACACGACCGACTGGGGGCCGATCCGGGCGGCGCAATTGCACGCCGGGCGCCAGCTTGCCTTGTTCCTGCTCGGCGCCAACCTGATCGGCGCGGCGCTGGTCGTCATGATGTTCGACAGCCTGGTGCCGCGCGCGATGTTGATCGGATGGGCGATCCTGACCGGCCTGGTCGGCGTCGGCGTGACGATGAGGCGCCTCGCCTCGCGCCATCGCGATGCGAATTCGGCGACGCTGGGTGATGTGCGCGATACCGTGCTGGAGGGAATCGCGCTCGCCTCGGTCTGGTCGATCCCGCCGCTGGCGCTGGGGTCGCGCGTCGACATCGGCACGGCAATGGGATTGTGGATCGTGTTGTCGGTCATGCTGACCGCATCGGCGGTCGCGATGGCCGCGTTGCCGCTGGCGACGCTCAGCTTCCTCGGCATCCTCGGTACTGCCATTGCCGTCATGCTGCTATTGATCGGCAGCCCGTTGCTGGCCGCGGCGACGATGCTGTTCGTCGTCTTGCTGATGATCAGCTGCTTCCAGCGCGGAAAAGCGCTGGTGGTGATCCGCGCCAACGAAATCGGACTGTCCGAACGCGACGAAACCGTCAGCCTGTTGCTTCGCGAGTTCGAAGAGGAGGATGGCGACTGGCTGTGGGAAACCGACAGCGCGCGGCGCATCGTCCGTGCCAGCCCGCGCTTCGCGCGGTCGGTCCATCTCGACCCGGTGAAGATCAACGGCATGCCGCTGCTCCAGGCGCTTGCCGGCGCACATTGGGAAAGCGGCGATTTCTCCTCCGGGCTGCGCATGCTCGCCGACAAACTCAAGAATCGCGAGGCGTTTCGCGACATCCTGCTGCCCGTGCAGGTCGGTGATACCGAGCGATGGTTCGCGCTTGCCGCCAGTCCGCGTCATGATGAGGACGGCACTTTCCTCGGCTTCCGCGGCGTAGGGTCGGACGTTACCGCCCAACGCGAATCGGCCGACAAGATCAACCGCATGGCGCGGTACGACATGCTCACCGGCCTGCCCAACCGGCTCCACCTTAACGAGCAGCTCGGCCGCGCGATGGCCGAGGCGGAGAAATGGGGCACGCGCTGCGCGTTCATGATGATCGATCTCGATCGCTTCAAGGCGGTCAACGATTCGCTCGGTCACCCGGTCGGCGACCGGTTGCTCGGGCGCGTGTCGGAACGGCTGGGCCATTTGGTCAGCGATAATGAGGTCGTGGGCCGGCTGGGCGGCGACGAATTTGCGGTCGTGGTGCGTGACGCCTCCGACACGGCGCGCGTCGAAAAGCTGGCCCAGGCGATCATCGAGATGTTGTCGCGGCCCTACGAAGTCGACGCGCACACGCTCTATATCGGTGCGTCGGTGGGCGTCGCGATCGGCCCGCGTGACGGCCGCACCGCGGAGATGCTGATCCGCTCGGCGGACCTCGCGCTCTATCGCTCGAAAGATGCCGGCGGCGGCGTCTTCCACACCTACGAACCCCAACTCCACGTCAAGGCGGAAGAGCGTCGGGTGCTCGAAATGGCGCTGCGCCAGGCGCTCGAAAAGGGCGAAATGCACCTCGAATACCAGCCGGTGGTGGTCGCGGGATCGGGCAGTCTCACCGGTTTCGAGGCGCTGCTGCGCTGGACTCATCCCGAACTGGGCATCATTTCGCCCGCCAAGTTCGTGCCGCTGGCAGAGGATGCGCGACTGATCGTTCCGATGGGCGAATGGGTGTTGCGCCAGGCATGCGACGAAGCATCGCGCTGGCCGTCGCCAACGCGGGTCGCGGTCAATGTATCGCCCGAACAACTGCACAATCCCGCTTTCGTGTCGGTAGTGGCCTCGGCGCTCGCCAATAGCGGCCTGCCGCCGGAGCGGCTCGAGCTCGAAGTGACCGAGGGCGTGTTCATGCGCGAAGGCACTGTCGCGGTGCAGGTGCTCGAACGCGTGCTCGATCTCGGCGTCCGCCTGAGCCTGGACGATTTCGGTACCGGCTATTCGTCGCTCGGCTATCTCGCGCGCACCCGCTTTTCGACGATCAAGATCGATCGCAGCTTCGTGCAGGGCGCGTCCAAGGGTCAGAAGGAACCGGTCGCGATCATCCACGCCGTCGTCGCGCTTGCCCAGTCGCTGGGCATGGCGACCACCGCGGAAGGCGTCGAGACCGAGGAGGAACATCGCCTGATCCAGGATCTCGGCTGCACCAAGGTCCAGGGCTATTATTTTGGCCGTCCGCTTCCCGTGAGCGAAGCGCGCGCTCTGGCTTCGCGCGATTGGAGCGGTGAAGCCGTGGCCGCCTGATAAAACCTGGGCGACTAACTATTGCCGCCCGCGCGCGGTGGCGCTACAGGCATCCGCCGCACAGGGGTGTAGCTCAGCTGGTTAGAGCGTCGGTCTCCAAAACCGAAGGCCCTCGGTTCGAATCCGAGCTCCCCTGCCACTCTTCCTCTTCCGCCGGATAGTCCCGCTCGCGTTCGATCGCGGCGAGGATGCGGATGAGCGCGTGATCGAGTTCCATGGGGCTTCCCTAATGATGCGGTCGCATATCGGACGCTCGCCCAACGACAATGGGGGGAGCGCGATCCCTGGGAAATTGGTTAATCGCGACGAACTGTTCATCGCCGCGTCGTCCCGATCCTCGCGCCAGCGCGAACGCTTGCGTTCCGAACGGGGCGGCGCTATTTCCGCCTCAATCCGAAATCGGGATTGATTGTCGTCCGTGCCCCTTGAGGGACCGGGCGGAGGTCCTATGTCCCCAAACTCGGCAACGATTACATAGGTTCAGGCACGTGGCGAAAACGTCCCCCATGGAATTCATCCGGCAGGTCCAGGCCGAGACGCGCAAGGTCGTATGGCCGACGCGTCGTGAGACGGTCATGACCGGGGTGATGGTGATGATCATGACGGTCATCCTGGCGGTGTTCTTCTTCGCCATCGACAAGGTGTTCGACACGGGCGTCGAGTACCTGCTGAGCCTCGCGAAATAAGGTTCCCCATGGCACGCTGGTACATCATCCACGCTTATTCCGGTTTCGAGGGCAAGGTTCGCGATGCGATCCTGTCGGAAGCGAACCGCATGGGTCTCGAGCAACTGGTCGAGCAGATCGAGGTTCCGACCGAGACGATCACCGAGGCGCGCCGCGGCAAGAAGATCCAGGTCGAGCGCAAATTTATGCCCGGCTATGTGCTGGCCAAGCTCGCGATGAACGACGACGTCTATCACCTGGTCAAGAACACGCCCAAGGTGACCGGCTTCCTCGGTCCGAACGGCAAGCCCCAGGCGATCAGCGACGCCGAAGCCGCACGCATGCTCAACAGCAAGGAAGAGGCCGCGGCCTCCGCCCCGCGCCAGCAGGTCAAGGTCGATTACGAGATCGGCGATTCGGTCAAGGTGCTCGACGGCCCGTTCGCGTCGTTCAACGGCATCGTCGAAGAGCTCGATTTCGACAAGTCGAAGGTCAAGGTCAGCGTGTCGATCTTCGGGCGTGCTACGCCGGTTGAGCTCGACTTCGAGCAGGTCGAGCGCTCGAAATAAGCTCAGGCTTATGGCCGCACGGAAATAGCGCAGCTATTTACGAGACGGGCGAGCGCCGGCCGGCAGGCGCGCGAAGCGCGACCTGTCCGACGAAGACGCGGGATTTACTCCCGCGTCAGGCTGCCGCCGAGGGGTTTGGATTCCCACATCGCCAACCGCACGCGTCCGACGCGGAAGTAAATTCCGCGTCGTCGGACCTCGCTTCGCGAGGCCGGCCGGACGGGCGCCATCTCAGGATTAGCTCGCGCTAATCCTGTGCGGCTGCGACGCTGTTGCTTCCTCGCCCACTTTCCGCTATCGGCCCGCCCTTCCTAAGCTACAGCTGCGGAATTGCGGGAGGGTTCGCGTCGCGGGCCCGTCTAACCGCTAAACTTGACCTGGACGGTGGAGCCTCGGCCCCCTCGCCCACTACAGAGTGAGTACAATGGCAAAGAAGATTACTGGCTATATCAAGCTGCAGGTGCCTGCGGGCGCTGCCAATCCGTCGCCGCCGATCGGCCCGGCGCTGGGTCAGCGCGGCGTCAACATCATGGAATTCTGCAAGGCGTTCAACGCCGCGACCGGTGACCTCGAGAAGAGCACGCCGATCCCGACGATCATCACCGTCTATGCCGACCGGTCGTTCTCGTTCGAGACCAAGACCCCGCCGGCGACGTTCCTGATCAAGAAGGCCGCCAACCTGAAGTCGGGCTCGAAGGAGCCGGGCAAGGTCTCCGCGGGCAAGATCAAGCGCTCCGAGCTGTCCAAGATCGCCGAAGTGAAGATGAAGGACCTCAACGCCAACGATATCGACGCGGCGACCCGCATCATCGAAGGCTCCGCCCGCGCGATGGGCCTCGAAGTGGTGGAGGGCTGAACCGATGACTTTCGTGAGCAAGAAGCAAAAGGCGATCACGATCGACCGCGAGAAGCTGCACGGCGTTGACGAGGCGATTGGCCTCGCCAAAGCCAATGCAACCAGCAAGTTCGACGAGACGATCGAAGTCGCGATCAACCTGGGCGTCGATCCGCGCCACGCCGACCAGATGGTCCGTGGTGTCGTGACCCTGCCCAAGGGCACCGGCAAGGACGTTCGCGTCGGCGTGTTCGCCAAGGGCGCCAAGGCCGACGAAGCCAGGGCCGCTGGCGCCGACGTGGTCGGTGCCGAGGACCTGATGGAAATCGTCCAGGGCGGCACGATCGATTTCGATCGCTGCATCGCGACCCCGGACATGATGGGCATCGTCGGTCGTCTCGGTAAGGTGCTGGGTCCCAAGGGCCTGATGCCGAACCCGAAGCTGGGCACCGTGACGATGGACGTCGCGGGCGCGGTCAAGGCGGCCAAGGGCGGTCAGGTCGAATATCGCGTCGAAAAGGCGGGCATCATCCATTCGGGCATCGGCAAGGCGTCGTTCCCGGCGGAAGATCTGCGCGCGAACTTCGACGCGCTGGTCGACGCCATCGTCAAGGCCAAGCCGTCGGGCGCCAAGGGCAAGTATGTCCGCAAGCTCGCCGTGAGCTCGACGATGGGCCCAGGCATCAAGATCGACGTCGCCGAGGTCGCGGGCGCGTAAGCTCCAGCGGCAGGCGGGCAGCGCCGCTGCCTGTCAGACGGCGACCCGGCAGGGCGGAATGCCTTTCCGCCCCGTCGAACAGAATAAAGGGCCGGGTCACCCCCGGCCCTTTTTCGTTGAGGTTCCTGACCGGTCACTGCGGTCGATCGGATTCGATCGCACAGCTACGCGAACCGATCCTACCGCCCAGCCAGTTCCAATACGTCATCCACCGACCATTGGTCGTCCGCATGCTGCCCGTAATGGCAAGCGAGGATCTGGCCCGTCCGGCTGACGAGAAAATCGGCGGGCAACCCCAACCGCCCGCCTTGGGGCGATCGCGCCGGCAAGGCCTGCCGACCTTGCACGACGCGATAGGACGCCACCGCCGACGACATCAACGCGGCCAGGATCGCTTTCGGGTGAAGGAGCGCGCGTCGACCCGCATCCACCCCGAATGCTCGATATATCCGCTTGTCGGGATCGGCGATGGTGACGGGCGGCAAATGCGCGAGATGCGGCTGCAATTCCTCGACGGAGCTGTGGAAGAACACCACTTCGCGGACATAGGGATCGAGGTCCGCGCCGCGCCGCAGAAAGCTGTGCAGATGAAGGTGGCAGATCGGGCAGCCCGCGAACCGCCGAAATTGCAGATGCAGCGGGCGGTCGTCATCCTGCGCATGGATCGCACCGCTCGCGATCGACGTGAACGACGTGAGCGGAGCCTGTTCGCCCCCGCTTAGTCTGATAGCGTCAACCATGGGCGCCAGCGGTCGAAACGGTGAACAACTGTTCGCCAAGCTGTCGGTGAAGCCGCGAAGACACCAGCGCATGCGCCGTCAGCGTCTGCGCATCCCTGACCCGGCGGCCGAGCGGCCCGGAAAAGGGAACGCCCGCACCGCCCGCCATATCCTGGAGCACACGACATTCTTCCGCCGACGTGCGCGCGGCGTGCACCGCCGCCAATCGCAAGTCGGCGATCATCGCCCCGGGAAGGTCGTCGCCGGACGTCGTCTTGTCCCAGGCGAGCGCGATCTGTTCGCGCAGCAATGCTCGGGCGGCCCGTTGCCGCGCCAGCGCCGCCGTTAGTGTGCCAATCATCTCGTCCCCGACCTCCACATGGTGACCGATCTCTCCGAATGCCGCTTGTGCCAGGCCACAGCCAACCGACGCGATGCACAAAGCGGTCATAACGGCGGGCGGAAAGGAATAGACCGGCGAAGCCCCGGACCGCGGCTTCGCCGAAACCGGGCACGTTCTTCGACCGGTAACGGACAGGTTCGAGACGTGGAACGAGCCACTCCCCGTTCCGCGCAACCCCAACGAATTCCAGTCGTCGATCAGCCGCACCTGCGCGGCGGGAAAGAAAGCCAATCGCGGTCCACCGCTTTCCCCTTCGATGCGAAATCCGCCCATGAGCCAGGTGCAGACCGCGCTGCCACTCGCCCAGCTCCATTGCCCCGAAATCGCGAAGCCTTCGGAGCGGATTGCGGCAACGCCGCGCGGCGCTGCCACGCCGCCGACCACGGCGTCGGCCGCGCCGAAAATTTCCGCCGCCGTTTCTTGCTCGAGATATGCTGCCAGCATCCCCGTCGTGGCACAGACCATGACGCACCACGCGACTGACCCGTCGGCGGTCGCCAGCATCTCGACGATGTCGAGCACCTCCAGCGGCGCCAATTCCCCGCCCCCCAGCCCGCGCGGAACCAGCATGCGGAAAAGGCCGTGTTGCCCCAGCGTCGCGGCCAATGATGCCGGGAGACGGCGCTGTTCCTCGATCGCCGATGCTTGCGCCGCGACGGCGCGAAGCAAGGTCGGGAAGCCGGCGATCGCACAGGTGGCTTTGCTCGTCATGAATCGCCTTTAGCTCCCGTACCATAGTACGGAGTCAAGCGCGGGACGAACGGGCGGCAGCTCGCGGGAGAGAGGCGCGCCAGCACGCCATTTCTCTCGCGAGCAACCCCGCAGGCTATCGCACCCAGCGGAAGCGGCGAACCGTGGGTTTGCCGTCCTCCCCGACGACGGTCGCGCTCTCGATCATTTCGCTGCCATCCGCCGACACCGTATAGGTTCGGACCGACCCGAGATTGCCGCCTTTGGTCAATCCCATCACCAATACGCCTGGCTGCGGGCTGGTCATCGCAACGCTATCGGCGATGGTCTGGTCGCCGGCGATGGGGACGGCTTGCCCGTCGAGCCGTTCGCGCGACGTCATGCGTCGCACGCTGCCGTCCTTCGCGGTGATCACATAGGTGGTGTTCCAAGTGCCCGCGCCGACATCGGCAAATTCGGCCGTGACGCTGGCAGGACCCGCGTCATCCGCCGGCGTCATGGATCGCGTATCGAGTTTCCATTGACCGAGAAATGGTGACGCCGCCGGTTGCGGCGCCGGGGCCGACATGGCCGGTGCCGAGGCCAGGACGAGCACCGTCATCGCGAGAGGCATTTTCATCTTCCGTCTCCTTTCACACTGCGTTGAAGAAAAGGCGCGCGTGTCCATTGCCGGGCGACTGGCCGCCCGGGCTCGATCACGCTGCAAGGCAATTTCCGAAGGTTAGGTGCCGGCCATCCCCGGCGGAGCGTCGACGAATATATCCGCCTGCCATCGGTAAAGATTCCAGCTCGCCAGGAGTTCGATGGCAAGCGCGGCCATCGGCAGCACCATGAAGGCCATGTCGAGAAACAACACGCCGGTGAACAGGAAGAGCGTGACCGTGGCCGCGCTGTTGACGCGGGCCAATGTGCCCACGCGAGTCCAGTTCCGCTCCACGATGAACCAGGGCATCAGAAGATGCCCCGCGATGAGCGCCCAGATCAGCACCGCCAAAGCCGGGGCAAAACCGCGGTTCCAGGGCGTCAGCAACGATGACGGCGCGCCGCTTCCGGCAAGCCAGCCGGCTATTCCGGCATGCCCCGACGGCAGAAAAGGAAAGCCGGAAGCCGTACCCACAATCAACATCGCGGCGATCGGGAAGAGGCCCAGCGCGACAACGTGGCTGGTCAGCGTAAACCGCCCCTCGGCATGCGTCGGCATGTCGCGCACCGCGCCCATCAGGCAACCAACCGCAAAGGTAAGCGGCTTTCCATCGTCGATGGCGGCGTCCAATTCGGTGCGCATCGCCAGCGCCCATTCGCGGCGATGATCGCCAAGGCAGGCTTCCGCCAACCCCGTCACGGCACGAGCAAGTTTCGCCGTCATACGGGCACCTCCTTGAATCCGGACGAGCTCCGCTCCCCGATCGTCGTCCGCGCGAGCGCGAGGCCCTGCGCCGTCAACCGATAGGCATGGCGCGCGGGCCTGCCGGGCTGGGCCGGCTCACGCCATTCCGCCTCGACGAGCCCCTGATCCGTCATGCGCATCAGCAAAGGATAGAGCGTGCCGGATAAGAGTCCGGTCTCCTTCATGATGTCGTAGCCGTGGCGCCACTCGTTCGGCGTCGTCGACAGCGCGTCGAGGAGCCTGAGCATCTGTTTGGAGGGGCGACGATTGCGTTCCATATCCGAAATACAACATATGTAGATTTAGGAGTCAAGGGGATGATCGAGCCCTGCCACGCTCGCCGCGCACGACCATTGCCGGCACGAATGGATAGCGGCCAAGCATGCGTGGTCCGTCCGACATTGCGGCTATCGGCGCACCTCTAGCTTGGAGGGAGGAAGGGTCGGGAGCGGCCGTCACGATCGCTCCTCTCGTTTCACCCGATCCTCGCTGTCATTCCCGATTTACGAACCGCCAAAACCGTCCGAAAGAGGCGCCCGATCGGGAGCAGGAGTCGAGCCGTGGAAGTCGAAGTCAGCGCCGAAGCGAAGGACAAGAAGCTCAATCGAGCGGTCGCGCTCACTGTTGTCGTGCTGTCGATCTTCACCGGCCTCTGCAACATCAAGGACGGCAACCTGGTCCAGACCATGCAGCAGGCCAAGGCTGACTCGGTCGACAGCTGGAACGAATATCAGGCGACGCGCACCAAGCTGCACATATCGGAGACCGCGCGGAGCGAGATCGCCGTGCTGGCAACCACGCCAGCGACCATCGAATCGTCGAAAGCAACGCTCGCCCAGCTTGACGCGGACATCGCCAAATATCGTCGCGAGACGCCCAAGCTGAAGGCGCAGGCTCAGGCGCAAGCCGACAATTACGACGCGCTCAACGTGCACGACGATCAGTTCGACGCCAGCGAAGCGGCCATTTCCACCGCGATCGCGATGGCTGCCGTCGCGGCGCTCGCGGAAAGCCCGATGCTGCTGTTCGGGTCGTGGTTCTTCGGCGCATTCGGGATCTTCATGGGCATTTGCGGTTTCGCCAAATTCGGCTTCCATCCGGACGTGCTCAGCAACTTTCTCGGCTGAGCCGCCCCGGACGACCGGCCGCGAGCTGCATTCCTAAGCGCACCTCATCATCTCCTTGCCTCATCATGGATGCCGCCCCTAGCCGCGCGAGCATGAGCCCTGCTTTTTCTCGAGCCGCCCACGGCATGCGCGCCGTGCTCGGCGGAGCCTTGGACTGGGACGGCGCGGAGGCGCTCGATCCCTCGGCGATGGCAGTCACCGCGCTCGGCATGGGTGTGCCGATCCTGATCGGCGTGCTGGTCGCGCATCCCCGGATCGGGCTCGCCGCTTCGCTTGGCTCAATGTGGGTCGGCAACGCACCACGCGGCGCGAGCCTGGCCGAGCATTGGCGAACCGTTCGCGACATCCTGCTCGCGGCGATCGGGGCGGCTATCGCCGCGGCGCTGATCGCGCGGCACGGCTGGTGGAGCGATGTCGGGCTCGTGCTGATCGCGGGCATGGCCGCATTGCTCGGCGGGTTCAGCCGGCCGGCCGCAATCGCCAGCCAGCGGCTCATCGCATTTGTCACGATCGGGCTCGGCGTGGCCACGCAGGCATCGGACCGCACGTTGCTCACGATCCTGATTGCCGAAGGAGCGATTTGGGCGGCTTTATGCGCACTGGCCGTCGGAGCTGCGGCTCGGCGCTGGGGGATCGGCCAGCTCGCCCCGGCCGAACCGCGGTCGAGCGCAAGCCTTGCCCAATTATACCGCCGCTGGCGGGCGCTGTTGGCGACCGTCGGGGGCTGGATCTATTCGCTGCGGCTGATGGTCTGCCTCGCCTGCGCCGTCGTCATCCGCGAAGCGATGCCCCAGCATCATTACAACTGGATCGCGGTCGCCGTCGCGCTGCTGACCCAACGACAGGGCGATGGGCTGGTGGTGAAAGTCATGCAGCGCGCGATGGGCGTTGCTGCGGGAGTGATGGCGACCGAGGCGATAGCCTCCCACCCCCTGCCCGGCTGGGCGCTAGTCACCGTCATCGCGACCTTGGCGGCGGCAAGCCCGTGGCTGAGGAAGCGCAGCTATGTCGCTTATACCGCCGCCACCACGCCGCTGATCCTGCTCTTGACCAGCGGCGGCGGGACGATCGCCCAGGGATTGCTGATCGATCGGCTGGTCGCGACCTTGATCGCGGCCGGCCTCGTGATCATCGCCTTCCTCGCCGCGCAGCGATTCACGCGTCGGCCATCTCCGGATAGTCCGCGCTCAGGCTGAGGTCGCGATCGCCCTCGATGATCGCCAGCCGCTCCTTCAGCTTCGCAACCGCCGTCTCGTACCCGAACCTGCCGAGCACCAGGTGACGCGGCACGTCGCTACGCGACACCACTTCAATAATCGCCTCACTGGCGCGAACGGGGTCGCCAGGCTGCTCGCCGCTATAGCCGCTGGTCATCGCCATGCGTGCGCCGGCGGTCTCGGCATAGGCCTCGATCCGGTTCTTGGTCTGGCGCAGCGAACGGCCCGCCCAATCGGTGCGGAACGGCCCCGGCTCGACGCACATCGCGGCGATGCCGAGCGGCCCGACTTCGGCGCGCAGGGAGTCGGTGAATCCCTCGACCGCATGCTTGGTCGCCGAATAATAGCCCGAGGCCGGGAACCCGAGCAAACCGCCCACCGAACTGATATTGACGATATTGCCGCTGCCCTGCTCGCGCATCACCGGCAACACCGCGCGAGTCATCGCGAACAGGCCGAAGACGTTCGCCTCGAACTGGTCGCGTATCTCCTGCTCCTCGCCTTCCTCGATCGCGCTCTGATAGCCATAGCCGGCATTGTTCACGAGCACGTCGATCCGGCCGAACTTGTCCTTGGCCGCCGCCACCGCGGCATCGATCTGGCTTTTGTCGGTGACGTCGAGGTCGACCGCCAGTGCACGATCGGGCGCGATCTCGACGATGTCGGCGACGCGATCCTTGCCGCGCGCCGTCGCAACGACGCGCCAGCCGCGATCGAGCACGAGTTTGGCGAGCTCGCGGCCGAAGCCGGTCGAACAGCCAGTGATGAACCAGACGGGATCGGCGGGGAGCGTCATCGGGGCACCTCTCATTGGGGAAGATCGCGACAGAGAGATGGGATCGCGAGCGCCCGGCGACAACCGCCGGACGCCCGTCGCCGGACGACAGGAACCAACGCCTCAGCGGCAGTCGATATAGATGGGGTTGCCGATCAGCAGCAGGCCGGTCTTGCCGCGCACATTGGCGCTGATCCAGCCGCAGGCTTGCGCGCGATCGAGCGACACTGTCGTGCGCGCATCGTCGCTGTCGATCGTCGATCCCAGGCCAGCAAGGGCCTTGCCATTGGCGAGGATCTCCACCGCCGCACCGCGCACGGCGACCAGATGCAGCTGTATCGACAGCGTCGCGTCAGGGCGCAACCGTTCGCCCATCACGGCTCGACGTCCACCAGATACGACCGCCAGTTCTAACAAGCGGTCACGCGTCCCCTCGGTGTCGATGAAGACGTTGCCGCGCTTGATCCCCGCAGTGATGCCTGGGACGGACAGGCTGTCGGCATAGACCACCGTGGTCGGCCGCCCGATCCGTGACGGGCCATCGGGATCGTGCGTGTCGCTGCCGCCGATCCCGGTCAGACGCTTGCCTTCGTTGAGCCGCGCATACCAGAAGCCGAGCCCGGCATAGGGGCCCTCCACATGGGTGCCGTTGACTGCCTCGACCGCGGTCACCAGCGACCAATCGGTGTCGGTCCATAGCCAGCCGCAGCCCATGCAGATCTCTCCGCTCGGCGAGGCTGGATGATTGACCGACATGATCGCACCGGCATCGGCGATGCTCCGCTGGAGCGTGGGAAGGTTGGGAACGCCTGGCGTGCCGACGCGGAAATCGACGAAACGCGACGGCCCGAAGATGTTGGTATGGCCGCGAAAGGTGGTGACCTCGACGCCCGGGATCAGCAGCATCTTGTCGAACCAGGGCTGCAGCTCGCGCAGATCATCGAAATGCGCGACGGTATTGTGGTCGGTCACCGCGATGAAATCGAGCCCCGATGCGCTCGCCGCCTCGACCGTGCGGAACAACGGACACGGCACCTTGCGCCCGAGCTGGCTCTTGCAACTGCCGTCGCTGTTGGCGTCATGCATATGGAGGTCGCCACGATACCAGCCGGGCTTGTCGATAAGCGGCGGATTGGCGATCGCGGCGCTGGCATGGGCAACGGCTCCGCGATCGAAATAGACCTTCACGGTGTAGGCGGCGCTGCTGTTCGGACGAGCATTGGGTACGCCGAACTGGACGTGCCAGCGGCCGGCCGGGATCGATCCGGGCAGATAGCCCGGCGTGGCGTCGCTCGCCGCGATCGTCACCCTGTCGTACGAGCCACCGCTCCAGCCACGGAACTGCTTGGGATCCCAGACGCCGAGGTCGATCACCGTCTTGTTCGACTTGTCGTAGGACAACGCAACGGTGATCCGCTCGACACCCGCGGGGACGTCGAACGGCACCTGGCGATAGGTCATCGCGTCCTTGCCGGTGACGACGCCCGACACGGTCACGTCGGGCTGCGCCTGGTCCTGGCCGGCCATCGCCGCCGGAGCGACGATGGCGGCCAGGATCAGCGCGACGAAAAGGCGAAATCCGCGCATCAGAAGGCGAAGTCCACGGCGAAGCGGAAATTGCGCCCGAAGATCGGCCGGCCGATGAACAATTGGTCGTTGGCCTGGCCGCTGGTTAGCTCGCCCGCGCGCGGATTGCCTTCGGTCAGCCCGATCGCGTTGGTCAGATTGTCGCCATAGGCCCAGAACGAAATGCCGTCGGTCAGCTTGAACCGCACGCTGGCGTTGAGCACGGTATAGGCCGGCAGCTTCGAGATGTTGGCGGCGTCGGCATAGCGTTTCGAATAATGTTCGACGTCCATCTGCGCGCGGAAACGACCATCGAGCAGGGTCACCGCGGGCGTAGCGCGCAGCCCGAGTTTGGGAACGCGGAGCAGCTGGTTGCCCGAATAATTGCGCGGGATCAGCGTCGTGCCTTGCAACTCATTGTACTTGAGATTGCGGAAGGTCGGATCCTGGATCGTCGCGTTGACGGTAAAATCGAACCACGAAACCGGCCGGATCGTGCCTTCGAGCTCGACGCCATAATCGCGCGTATTGGTGTAAACGGTCTGGGTGATATAGCCCATCGTCTTCGGATCGAACTGGGTGTTGCCGATCGAATAGGCGTCGAAATCGGTCAGGAAGCCCGTCGCGTAGAAGCTGACCAACGGGGTCGAGAGCTTGAACCCTGCTTCCCACATCTTGATCCCCTGCGTCACCGGCTGCGCATTGGCCGAGGTGATGAAGCTGCCCACGCTCGGCATTCGGAATGCCGAGGTGTAGCGCGCGAATATCCCCGCGCTGTGGCTGAACTGCCAATCGGCGCCGATCGTGTAGCCGACATGGTCGAACGTGCGATCATAGGGAGAGAAGACACCGTTTCCGGTCAGCACCTGATCGTCCGCGAGCGTGGTCGGATCGCCGAGATTGACCGTCTTCTGGCCTTCCTGCGCGCCCTTGGCGGTCACCTTTTCCCAGCGGATGCCGCCGTCGAGGCGCAATTGCGGCGTGATCTGCCACTCGTCCGACCCATAGAGTGCGAAGACGTCCGATTTGCCATAGCCGTTGGCGAATTCGGAGCCGTAGCGGCTGACACCGTTCTGGGTCAGCGCGCCGACCACCTGTCCTGATGCGTTGAGCGCGACAAGATCGAGCAGCCGCGAATTGCCCGAAACGTCCTGCACGGTCGACGCCGAGTAGCGTTTGAACGTCTCGCGGATGTGGGCGTAATAGAAACCCAGGGCGAAATCATGCGTCATGCTCCCCATCTGGAAGCGGTGCGCGAGATGGAGGTCGTCGACGAACTCGCTCTCGTCGACCGTCACTGGGCGAGCGGCGTTGATGAACACGTCGCCATTGCCGTTCTGGTTCGCCACGTCGAACGCCCGGCCGGTATCGACATAGCGGAGTTGGACGCTGGTCGCGCCGGGATAGGCCTTGAGCAGCGACGATCCATATTGCGTGAGCAGGGCCGCCGCCGTGCTGATCGAGGCGGGATAGACGCCGTTGCGCACCGTGTTGCTGTCACGATAGCGCGCCTTGTTCGACAATTTCCAGCCGGGCGCGAACTCCCAGTCAGCCATCGCCGAATATTGGTTGAGCCGGATGCGCGTTCCCTGGGTGTTGTCGAAGAAGACCGGGCCGTTGGCGCTTTTGAGCGTCAGGAACGCGGTTTCACGGCTGGCCGTGGTGTCGTAATTGGCGTTGAACCCCGGCAAGCTGACGATGTTGCCGTCCGAATCCTTCGTCAGCGGAATGCCGGTGTAGAAGATCGCATCGTCGGCCAGATGCTTGTAGCTGAGCGCGATCTGCGCGTTGCCGAAATCCTTCGACAGATCGGCGCGGATCTGGCCGCCTTTGTTGCCGGTATAGCCGGGATCGCGAACCCCGCGCTCGTTGCGGTAGAAGCCGCCGACGTCGAACTTCCAGCCATCGACCAGCGGCGTCCCGACCCAGCCGTCGAACCGAAACAGGTCCGCGGTGGGACCGTAAAGCACACGGGCGCGGCCCGACAGCTCATCGCCCGGCTTGCGCGTGATGAAGTTGACCACGCCGCCCGGCGCGTTCGAATAGAAGACCGAGGACGGACCGCCGCGCACCACTTCGACGCGGTCGATCGATTCATCCATGCGGAATGCCTGATCGGCATTGAGGTAACCCAGCGCGGGATCGTGCTGCACCGGCAGCCCGTCCTCGAGCAGGTTGATCGAGCCGAACCCGTCAACCGGGATGCCGCGCGCGCGAACGTTGCCCGACCCCTCGCCGCCCGACGCCTCGACCCAGAAGCCCGGGACAGATTTCAGCGTCTCGGTGACGCTCGACGCGGCGCGCGACCGTAGCGCGTCGTTGTTCAGCGTCGTAATCGCATAGCTGGTATCGAGCTTGGTACGCTCGCCCGCACCGGCGCGGCCAGTGACGACGATGTCCTGGTCGGCCTGCGCGTCCGCGCCCGCCGCGGCATCCTTATCGGCCACCGGCAATGGCGCGCTCTGGGCAAGCGCCGCGGGACTTGCGGTCAGGAGGAACGCCGCGATTCCGCAGCGCACGGTAAGTGCTCGGTTGGCCACCCTTTTTCCCTTTTGCTGGTGCAGCGATTCTGCTGTCGCGCCGCGACTAGGGATGGCCTTTTGCAGATGGGTGACATGCCGGCGTCGGCACGATGACGTAACCGGGTCAGTTCGATTGCAACGAGGGTGTGCGCGACCTTTTGTGCGACCGCCTATAGCTCAAGTCTATGCCTTCACCCTCGCTTTTGCCAAATCGCCAAAAAGCGCGTAGAGGGCCGGACCAATCCACATCCGTACCGCGTTACCTGCCCGGCGCCAGTCGCTCCGGGCCGACGCCGTTTTTGCCATCGAGACAGAATGCCCTTTTCCCACCTCCCCCCGTTGCTTGCCGAGGCGCTGACCGCGCGCGGCTATGAAGCGCTCACCCCGGTCCAGGCCGAAGTCAGCAAGCCCGAGTCCAATGGCCGCGACCTGCTCGTTTCCGCCCAGACCGGATCGGGCAAGACCGTCGCCTTCGGTCTCGCCATGGCCGAGGAGCTGCTCCACAAGGGTCAGACCCCGCCCGCCGGCGCGCCGCTCGCGCTGGTGATCGCGCCGACCCGCGAACTCGCGCTCCAGGTCGCCAAGGAATTGTCCTGGCTCTACGCCAAGACCGGTGCGCGCATCGCCACCTGCGTCGGTGGCATGGACCCGTCGCGCGAGCGCCGCGTGCTTGCGCAGGGTGTGCATGTCGTGGTCGGCACGCCAGGCCGATTGCGCGACCATGGCGAACGCGGCGCGCTCGATCTGTCGAGCCTGCGCGTCGCCGTGCTCGACGAGGCCGACGAGATGCTCGACATGGGCTTCCGCGAGGACCTCGAAACCCTGCTCGACGCCGCTCCCGCCGAACGCCGCACCCTGCTGTTCTCGGCGACGTTGCCGCGTCAGATCGTCGCATTGGCCAAGAAGTATCAGCGCGACGCGCTGCGCATCTCGACCGTGGGCGAAGAGCGCGGGCATGGTGACATTTCGTATCAGGCCGTGGCGGTCGCTCCGGCCGATATCGAACACGCCGTGATCAACCTGCTCCGCTTCTACGAGGCTGAGACCGCAATGCTGTTCTGCGCGACGCGCGACAATGTGCGGCACTTGCATGCCAGCCTTGTCGAACGCGGCTTCGCGGCCGTGGCTCTATCGGGCGAGCATTCGCAGAATGAGCGCAACCACGCGCTCCAGGCGTTGCGCGACCGCCGCGCACGCGTCTGCGTCGCGACCGATGTCGCCGCCCGCGGCATCGACCTGCCCACGCTCAGCCTAGTCGTCCATGTCGAGATGCCGCGCGACGCCGAAGTGCTTCAGCACCGCTCGGGTCGTACGGGTCGCGCGGGCAAAAAGGGCACCGCGGTGCTGATCGTCCCCTATCCGCGCCGCCGCCGTGTCGAGATGATGCTGCGCTCGGCGCGCATCGCCGCCGAATGGGTGCCGGTGCCGACCGTCGACGACATTCGCGCCAAGGACCGCGACCGCCTGATCGAGGCGCTGAGCGCACCGGTCGAGCCCGATCCCGACGATTGGGTGATCGGCGAGGAATTGCTCAAGAACAAATCGCCGCAGGAGATCGCGGCGGCCCTTGTCCACGCCCATCGCGCCTCGATGCCTGCGCCCGAGGAAATGATCGACCGCGTGCCCGAAGGACCCAAGGCGCATCATCGCGACGGGTTCGACGATACCGTGTGGTTCCGCATGAATATCGGCCGCCGCCAGAATGCCGACCCGCGCTGGATCCTGCCGCTGATCTGCCGCCGCGGCGGGATCACCAAGAACGAGGTCGGTGCGATCCGCATTCAGGCCAACGAAACCGGCTTCCAGATCCCGCGCGGGATCGCGGCGCGGTTCGCCGCCGCCGTACTCAAGAGCGCGGGCGCCGATGGCGAGGACGATAGCGGCGTGCGGATCGAGCCGGTCGAGGGCTCGGGTCCCGCTCCGGCGCCGGCTCCGGCGCGCAAGATGCTGCATCGTGCCGCGCCGACAGGCGAGCAGCGCAATCCTGCGCATCGCCAGGGTCCACCTCCCGGTCGCAATCGCGCCGGGCCGCCGCATCGCAAGGGACCGCGTCCGAACAAGGGCCCGCGTCCGCAATCATAAAAGTCGTGGCGGTCGGACAGAGGCGCGCCGGTTACGGTCAATAACGACACGTCACCCCGGACTTGTTCCGGGGGCCAACCCTCCACAACGGAATCCCGCCATTGTCGCACGTTGGATGCCGGAACAAGTCCGGCATGACGGCCCTTCGACAAGCTCGGGGCTAACGGGCTAGGAGGACGCAGTGAACATTCCGCCCTCTCGCCGCATCCTGGTCGATGCCGATGCCTGCCCGGTCAAGGACGAGATCTACAAGGTCGCCTGGCGACTGGAAGTGCCCGTCTGGGTCGTCAGCAACAGCCACCTCCGCGTGCCCGCGCATCCGCTGATCACGCGCATCGTCGTGAGCGACGGGTTCGACGCCGCCGACGACTGGATCGCCGAGGCATCCGGTCCGGGCGCCGTGGTGATCACCGCCGACATCCTGCTCGCCGACCGCGCGCTCAAGGCGAGCGCGCAAGTGCTGTCCCCCACCGGCAAGCCGTTTACGACGAGCTCGATCGGCGCGGCGATCGCGACGCGCGCGATCATGGCGGACCTGCGCGCCGGCGGCGATCAGATCGGCGGGCCGGCCGCGTTCGGCAAGGCCGACCGCTCGCGCTTCCTGCAGGCGCTTGACGCCGCGCTGGTCCGGGCGCGTTAATCGAACCATGGATCTCGACGACCGCCTGCGCCACTATTTCGGCACTGCCGACATGGCCACGCTGACCCCGGCCGCATTCGAATCCGGCACCGAACGGATGCGAGTCGAGCTGGGTTTGGAAAAGGACCGCCCGCGACGTTTTGCCTTGTGGACGCTGATGTTCATGCTCGGTGTCGCGCCCGACCTGGACGTCGCGTTCAAGGACGAGGCAGATCGCGACGCGGCGCGGAACTTCATGGACATGGCGGACAAGGCCGAAGGCTGACGAGGCCTGACTCCCCTCCCGTTTACGGGAGGGGAAATGATCGCGCTTCCACTACCGTTCGCCCTGAGCTTGTCGAAGGGCGCCTATCCGCGAATGCGACGCTTGGGGCTCAGCGCCCTTCGACAGGCTCAGGGCGAACGGTTTCATGGTTCAACCTGAGCCAAAACGACCCTAGAGCGGTCCGATGATCCGCCTGACCGACCTTGCCCTGCCGCTCGACCATTCCGACGAAGCACTTCCCGCCGCGATCTGCGCGCGGCTGGGGATCGCCGCAGACGAATTGCTGAGCTTCGAGGTCGCGCGGCGCGGCAACGATGCGCGGCGCAAGAACGCGATCATGCTGATCTATGCGATCGACCTGGCAGTCGCCGACGAAGCGGCTTTGCTCGCGCGCTTCGCCGAGGACCGCAATGTCAGGCCAGCGCCCGACACCGACTACCGCCCGATTGCGCGCGCCACCGGCAAGGGCTTGCGTCCCGTCGTCATCGGCACCGGCCCGTGCGGTCTGCTCGCCGCCTTTGTGCTCGCGCAGATGGGTTTCCGCCCGATCATTCTCGAACGCGGCAAGGTCGTGCGTGAGCGGACCAAGGACACCTGGGGCCTGTGGCGCCGGAGCGTGCTCAACCCCGAAAGCAACGTCCAGTTCGGCGAAGGCGGCGCGGGCACCTTTTCCGACGGCAAGCTCTACAGCCGGATCAAGGACCGCCGTCACCTCGACCGCAAGGTGTTGACCGAGTTCGTCAAGGCCGGCGCACCCGAGGAAATCCTGACCGAGGCGCATCCGCATATCGGCACGTTCCGCCTGGTGACGATGGTCGAGAGCATCCGCGCGACGATCGAGCAGCTGGGCGGCGAGTATCGCTTCGGCACCCGCGTCGACGGCGTCGACATCGCCACCGACGCGACCGGCCAGCGCCATATCCGTGGGCTTCATTTGCACGATGGTGAGTATCTCGAGGCCGACCATGTCGTGTTGGCGATCGGCCACAGCGCACGCGACACCTTCACGATGCTCCAGACGGCAGGCGTGTTCGTCGAGGCCAAGCCCTTCTCGATGGGCGTGCGGATCGAGCATCCGCAATCGTGGATCGACCAGGCGCGGTTCGGCAAGTTCGCCGGCAACAAGATATTGGGCGCGGCCGAATATCACATATCGCACCATGCCTCGAACGGGCGCACCGTCTACAGCTTCTGCATGTGCCCGGGCGGCACCGTGGTGGCCGCGACGTCCGAAGAGGGACGCGTCGCGACCAACGGCATGAGCCAATATTCGCGCAACGAGCGCAACGCCAATTCGGGCTTCGTCGTCGCGATCGATCCCGAACGCGACTATCCCGGCGACCCGCTCGCCGGAATCGCGCTGCAGCGGCATTGGGAGGAACGCGCGTTCGTCGCGGGCGGCTCCAACTACAAGGCACCGGCACAGAAGCTCGGCGATTTCCTGGAAGGCAGGCCATCGGCCGAATTCGGCGAGGTGCTTCCCTCCTATCGCCCTGGCGTGCAGCTCACCGACCTCAGCCAATGCCTGCCCGATTTCGCGGTGGAGGCGATGCGCGAGGCGATCCCGGTATTCGGCCGCCAGATCCCCGGTTACGACCATCCCGACGTGATCATGACCGGGGTCGAGACGCGCACCTCCTCCCCCGTCCGCTTCACCCGCGGCAAGGATTTCCAGAGCCTCAACACCGCTGGCCTGTTCCCGGCGGGCGAAGGCGCTGGCTATGCCGGCGGGATCCTGTCGGCGGCGGTCGACGGCATCAAGGTCGCCGAGGCGGTGGCGTTGAGCCTTGGTGGCGAGCGAGCTGAAGTCATAGGGGTGGTCGCGGCCTAGGTCCGATCCACGCCCGCCATCTCCACTCCGTCACCCCGGGCTTGTCCCGGGGTCCAACGATAGGCAGGCGTAGAGCAAGAGGTTCGAGAGCCTGGACCGGAGGCACCTTGGACCCCGGCACCAGGCCGGGGTGACGGCTGGGAACTAGGCGAAACCATGGCCGCGAAGTACCTGATTACCCTAGGTTTCCTCTTCCGGAGGAACACTTTGCGACCACCTCGCCAATTCCGAACATTGAATATTGGACTAACCTGGATCAAAGCCGGCGCATGGCGCGCCTGATCCTGTTCAACAAACCCTATGGCGTGCTCTGCCAGTTCACCGACCGCGGCACCGAGGGATCGACGCGCCCTACCCTGTCGGGTTTCGTCGACACGCCGGGCGTCTATCCGGCCGGGCGGCTCGACCTCGACAGCGAGGGACTGTTGTTGCTGACCGATGACGGCCGGCTGCAGTCGCGGATCGCCGACCCCAAGTTCAAGACCGCCAAGACCTATCTCGCCCAGCTCGAGGGCGAGGTGACCGACGACGCGCTGGCGGCCTTGCGAAGCGGCGTGCGGTTGAAGGACGGCACCACCCGGCCGGCGGAGGCCGAGCGCATCCCCGCTCCCGACCTGTGGCCGCGCGACCCACCGATCCGCTTCCGCAAGAACATACCCGACGGCTGGATCCGGCTGACGATCCGCGAGGGCCGCAATCGCCAAGTCCGCCGCATGACGGCGGCGGTCGGCCACCCGACGCTCCGGCTGGTGCGGTGGAGCATCGGCGACTGGTCGCTCGACGGCGTCGCGCCGGGGGAATGGCGATCGCTGGACGTGTGAAGATATTCTTCGACGGCGGCTGGCGGCCGGCGACGGGAATGGAGACCGCGGTGGTCGTGCACGGGCGGGATTATGTGCGGCAGGGATTGGGGCCGGGCTCGGCGATGGATGCCGAATGGCTGGCGTTGTTGCACGCGGTGGAGCTGGCCGCCGACCTTGGGCTCCAGGAAGCGGTGTTCCTGGGGGACTCGCTGGCGGTCGTCGGTCAGGCCAGTGGCACGGTCAGATGCCCGAGCGATCACATGCATCACCGCCAGGCCCTCGCCGCATTGCGACCGGGTTCCGGCAGGCTGCGCATCCGTCACGTGAAGCGGTCGCAAAACCTGGCCGGCGTCGCGCTTGCCCGACTGCACGAGCGGTGATCGGCGACTAAAGCCCTTTATTTAAGTAAATTAGTTACGAAAAACGTCGCCGCCCTATTTTGTTGTTGCAAATGTTCGATCGCTTGCGCAGCTTACGAATCGACAGGGCGGCGACAAGCCCCGTCTCGCAGGAGAGACCTCACCCAACAGGGAGGCTGGCTCTTGACTGCTTCGCAAGGCGTTTGGCTAATTCCATTGATCGCGCTGCTATGCGCTGGACTGGTCGCCGGGTTTGCCGCCGGCATTTTCGGCATCGGTGGGGGGTTTGTCGTCGTACCGGCGCTGATGCTGGTTCTGCCGCTATTGGGCGGCGACAAGCATCAATTTGCGCATGTCGCCATCGGCACCTCGGCCGCGACGATCATTCTGACATCGCTGAGGTCGCTGCGATCGCATGCCAAGCGCGGCGCGGTCGAATTCGAGATTTTGCGAGCCTGGGCACCGTGGCTGATCTTCGGCGATGCCGTCGGCGTCATCCTTGCCGGCCATGTCGACGGGCATGTGCTGCTGTTGATCTTTGCCGTCGGCGTGCTGCTCATGTCGCTCAACTTCCTGGTGCCGCGCTTCAGCGATCACGTCATCTCGGACTCGATGCCGGGCCTGGCACCGCGCGTCGCGATTGCCGGCGGGCTCGGTACCTTTTCGTCACTACTGGGGATCGGCGGCGGCACGATCGCGATCATGGTGATGACCCTGCATGGCCGATCGATCCATCGCGCGATCGCGACCGCATCGGGCATCGGCGCGCTGATCGCGATCCCCAGCGCGATCGGGTTCGCGATTATCGGTTTCCGCCAGCCGGGCCTGCCCTGGGGATCGCTCGGCTATGTCAACCTGCCGGCGACGGTCGTCATCGCCTCGATGTCAGTGCTGACGGCGCCACTCGGCGTGGCCGCCGCGCATAGCTTGCCGGCCGGACCGCTCAAGCGCGTGTTCGGCCTCTACCTCATCGTCATTTCGCTCGTGATGCTGAGGAACGCGATGAAATTCTAGGGCCAGCGACTGGTCGATGGGACCGACCAAAGCGAACAGGGAGACAGACAGAATGATCGACCGTGAAAGCGTCATCGACACCGTTTTGAACGAGGAGTCGGCAGACGACCTGCTCAGCCGCGGCTATGCCCGCCGCGACCTTGCCCGCATCGCCGCGATCTTCGGCGTCGGCGCCATGGCGGCGGCAAGCGGGCGGCCCGCCTGGGCATCGGCCGGCGTGCCCGATCCCGCCCCCAGCGCCAAGACACGGATCGGCGCCAACGAATGCTGGACCGGACCGCTCGCGCCCGGCCAGGCGGCGGCGGCGAAGATGATCTCGCAAGGCAATCGCTATTCCCCGCACGACGAACGCAGCGATTTCATCAAGGCGGTGATGTCGGTGGAAGGCGTGCCATTCGACCATGTCGCCCCCTGGCCCGGATCGAGCGATCCGCTGTCGCGCGCAGTGGTGACCTATTGCTCGCCGACCAAGGGCCTGGTCACCGCCGATCCGACCTTCGAACTCGCCGGGCGCACCGCGACCTGGCTCGGCGCGCCGGTCAAGGCGGTGCCGCTCACCCCCGATTTCCGGCACGACGTGAAGGCGATGCTGGCGGCCGATCCCAATGCCGGGCTCTATTATATCTGTACCCCCAACAACCCGACCGGGACGATCACGCCACTCGCCGACATCGAATGGCTGATCCAGAACAAGCCGGCCGGATCGATGGTGCTGATCGACGAAGCCTATACGCATTTCGCGGGCGTACCGGTGGCGTCGCCCTTCGCGGTCAAATATCCCGACGTGATCGTCATGCGGACCTTCTCGAAGATCTTCGGCATGGCCGGGATGCGCATGGGCTATATCATGACCCAGCCGGCCAATATCACCAAGATGATGCGCTATGACGGCGGCATGCAGTCAGGCGCTCTGCCGCTGCCGTCGCTGGTCTGCGCCACCGCCAGTCTCACCGCCGCGCCGCTGATCGCGCAACGCCGCGCCCAGATGCAGGCGGCGCGCGCCTTCGCCGTCGATCACGTCAAGAAACGCGGGCTGAAGGTCGCGCCGACCGAGGCGAACATGTTCATGATCGACTGGAAGACCAAGCCGGCCAAGGACATGCAGGCCGCGTTCCGGACGCAGAGCGTGGAGATCGGTCGCTCCTGGCCGATCTGGCCGACCGTGTCGCGCGTCACCGTCGGATCGATGGCCGACATGACCGCTTTCTGCACCGCGCTGGACAAGGTCTGGACCGCCTGACGATGCGGCTCACGCCGTTCCTTACACTGGTTGAACGACAGGGCCGCGGCTCCCCCGCGTCCAACGCGGCCGCGCGCCCTGTCGCATTTTCCACATCACCCGCTGCCGCACCCCTGGGGGCAAGGCAGCCAATCCGTTCGCATTGCGGCGAGCCAGGACAAGCAATGTCCGCCGCGGCTCCGCGAACGGCACTGAGCGGGAGGGGTGTCTGAAGGCTTTCTGTTGAAAGGGGCCTTCACGATGAAAAGAACGGTATCGATTGCGGCACTTGCGCTGGGCACTTTGTGGGCGGCCGGGGCACATGCCGAAACGACTGACGGCGCCGCCGACAAGGCGGCCGACAAGGCAACGAGCGCGCCACCCGCGGCCGCACCCGACGATCCCCAGGCAAGCACGCTTCCCGCAGCGTCGGTCGCGAGCACCCAGGGCAGCGACGAGATCATCGTCACCGGCACCCGCGTCGTCGGCACCACGGCGGCGGAAAGCTCCGCCCCGATCAAGGTCCTCGACGCGGCAACGCTCAGCCGCGTTGGTCAGCCCAACCTCAACCAGGTGCTGACCCAGCTCGTCCCCTCGTTCAACGCCCAGGCGTTCGGCGGCGACACCGCCAACCTCACGCTGTCGGCGCGGCTTCGCGGCCTCAGCCCCAATCACACATTGGTGCTGGTCAACGGCAAGCGGCGGCATGGCACCGCCAACCTCGCCGTCCTCGGCGGACCCTATCAGGGAGCAGCAGCGCCCGACCTCGACCTCATCACCCCCGCGTCGGTCAAGCGCATCGAAGTGCTCGAACAGGGCGCCGCCGCGCAATATGGGTCGGACGCGATCGCCGGCGTCATCAACATCATCCTGAAAGACGATACGAGCGGCGGCGAGGCGATCGCCACCGGCGGCTCCTATTACGATACCGGCGGCGAAACCTGGGCCGGCAGCTTCACCATGGGCACCAAGATCGGCGAGAACGGCTTTCTCGACCTCACCTTCTTCCACCGCTTCCACGCCTTCAGCCAGGTCGGCGGCCTGGATCGCCGCGTGACCGACTCCAATGGCGTGCTGCGCACCAACCTCTCGGCGGCGCAGCAAGCGCTTTATGCCGGCATTCCCGGCTTCCCCTATGTCAACCGGATCAACGGCGACGCGCGCTCGCACCTGACCAATTTGCAATACAATGCCGGCTACGATTTCGGCGACGTCGAGGTCTACAGCTTCGGCAGCTATTCGAAGCGCATCGCCTCCGCGTACGAGAATCTTCGCGTGCCCGATCGTATCATCGCCTCGCCGGTGCTCGGCGTCGGCGGCACGCTCGCCGCGCCGGGCTCGATCGTCTATGATCCCGACGGCGACACGCCGCCCAACGGCTTCAGCCCGCGCGAGGGTATCCGCGAGGACGATTATTCGGTGACCGGCGGCATCAAGGGCGATCTCAACGGCTTCCGCTGGGACCTCAGCGCGACCTATGGGCAGGACAAGAACCTGATCTACACGCTCGATTCGGCCAATCGCTCGCTGTTCATCGACACCCATTTCACGCCGACCGACTTTTACGATGGCCTGTTCAAGGCGACCGAATGGACGGTCAACGCCGATTTCTCCAAGGACGTCGATCTCGGCCTGGCCGATCCGCTCAACGTCGCGTTCGGCGGCGAATATCGCAAGAACATCTATGAGATCGGCTCGGGCGATCCGGCATCGATCTACAAGGAAGGCGGGCAATCCTATCCCGGTTTCCGGCCGTCCGACGCGGGAAGCCATAGCCGCCACAATTGGGCGGGCTATCTCGATCTGTCGGCCGAGCCGGTCGACGGGCTGAAGCTCGATGCCGCGCTCCGTTACGAGAATTATTCGGACTTCGGCTCGACCTGGACCTGGAAAGCGACGGGGCGGTACGATTTCAGCCCGGCGGTGGCGATCCGCGGCACGGTGTCGACCGGCTTCCGCGCGCCGACCCTGGCCGAAAGCTATTATTCGGCGACCAACGTCTCGCCGTCCTCGGCCTTCGTCCAGCTTCCCGCCAATTCGGCCGCCGCCAAATTGCTCGGGTTCAGCAACCTCCGGCCGGAGAAATCGACCAATTACAGCCTGGGCTTCGTGTTCAGGCCGGCGCCGAAGCTGCTCGTCACGCTCGACGCCTATCAAGTGAAGATCCGCGACCGCATTCTCGGCACCGGGTCGATCTTCGGCAGCGGCGGCGCGGTCAACTTCCCGGTGGTGACGCAAGCGATCATCGCCAACGGCAACGTGCTCGACCCGACGGTGAGCCAGACCGGCATCAACATCTTCACCAACGGCGCGGACACGCGGACGCGCGGCGTCGATGTCGTGGTGACCTACCTCTCCGACTTCGGCGATGCCGGCAAGGTCGATTGGACGATCTCCGGGACCTATAACGAAACCAAGGCCACGCGGATCGGGCTCGCCCCGACCCAGCTCACGCCCCCCGGCGGCACGGCGCCGATCGCCTTGTTCGACAAAACGGCGATCTCCAATCTGGAAACCGCATCGCCCAAGGTGAAGATCGTCGGATCGGCCGCGTACACGCTCGGCGCCTTTTCATCGACGTTGCGCGGGACCCTGTTCGGCAAGAGCACGTCCTATGCCTCGCCCGATGGCGGCACTTATTACAAACAGGACATCGGCACCGCGTTCATCGTCGATCTCGACGCCAGCTATACGATCGCCCACACGGTCACGCTGACGATCGGCGCCAACAATGTGTTCAACAAGAAGCCGCCGACCGTCGCCCTGGTGCCGGGAACGACCAGCTACACGCTGGTGAATGGCGGCAACGTGATCGACGCGCCGCTGACCTTCTCGCCTTATGGGATCAACGGCGGGTATTATTACGGCAAGGTGTCGGTGAAGTTCTGAGGGGAGGATGAGCCGTCCGGGGTGCCGGACGGCTCATTGGATTCCGCGGCGCAACCGCCAAGCCCCCTCCCCGTTCTGGCGCCGTCGGGGAGACGGATGCCCAATGCGGGAGAAACGGAGTCGCAATTCGGCCCGGCCGGACTAACTCAAGGCCATGCAGATCACCGAAGACGACATCGCGAAACTCGTCCCCGCTTTCTATGCGCGCATCCGCGAGGATGCTGTGCTCGGCCCGATTTTCAACGGCGCGATCGAGGATTGGCCGCATCACCTCGCCAAGCTCCAGGCGTTCTGGTCGTCGGTGCTGCTGACCAGCGGCCGCTACAAGGGCCAGCCGATGGTCGCCCATGTCCGCCACGAGCCCCATATGACGCCGGAAAATTTTGCGCGCTGGCTCGATTTGTGGCGCCAGACCAGCGCCGACCTGCTCGCGCCCGAGGCGGCCGCCACGTTCCAGGAAAAGGCGGACCGCATTGCCGAAAGCCTGCAGCTGGGAGTCCAGTTCTACCGGGACCGGAACGCCGCTTGATCGCGGCTCCGGCGCCCGGAAGAGCGCAATGATATCGCGACCTCCGATGCCGGCGGCCCCTGGCTCTCATCGTCGCTTCAAGAAGAGGATCGCCGCGGAGATGGCGAAGTAGAAGGCGCCGAAAGCCGCATAGGGCGCGACGTCCGCGACGCTCAGGCTCGCGGTGGCATCGGTCGCTTTCTTCACGAAGATTGCGCCAGCAAGTGCGGATTGCCCGCCGCTCAGGATCATCGGCCATTGTGCGCCCGCGATACGCCAGCGACGAACGGCAGTGGTCAATTGAAGTATACCGGCGAGCGCTGCCCAAATGCCGATGACGGCGATCACGGCGTGGAAATCGCGAGCGGCCGCAACCGCGACCACGAGCGTGACGATCGCGCTAACGACAACATTCAGCGTCTGGGTAGGATTGGCGCGAAGGCCGCCGTTGCTGCGCGCATCCACGTAGTTGGCGAGGCTGTCCCATGCGGGATAGGCGATGATCAGCGCGACGCCGAGCGGCGGATGCGCCTTGCCGATGGTGAACGCCAGGGCGACCCACAAGATCGATACGAGAGCTCGGATGGCATAATAGCCGGTGAGCCCGTTGCGGTTCAAAGTCGAGATATCGGCAGTCATGGTCATGACGGGTTTCTTTCCATGCGAATGATAAGTGGATGGGCACGCGACCGGCCCCGGAGCCTCGGAGCTCCGATGGCGTGTCTTCGGTGCCTCGCGGGGAGGGCGCCTGGGATTGAAGGACTTCAGGAGGACGTGAAACTGGTGGAGCGAGAGAGTGCATCCCAGGCGGCGATTTCGGCCTTCATCTGGTCAAGCTTCTGTTCGACCAGCCCCAATGCGTCTTCGCCCAGGAACAGCCGCACCGGCGGGTTCGGCGCTTCGATCAATGCCAGCAGCGCTTGCGCCGCCCTGGACGGATCGCCCGGCTGATTGCCGCTCTTGGCTTGTCGCGCGGCGCGAATCGGATCCATGACCGCATCGTAATCGGCGATGCTGCGGGGCGTGCGATCCATCGACCGTCCGGCCCAATCGGTGCGGAATTGGCCCGGAGCGAGTGCCGTCACCCGGATTCCGAAAGCCGCCACTTCCTTGCCCAGCGCTTCGGAAATGCCCTCGAGCGCGAACTTGCTGCCGCAATAGAAACTGATGCCGGGCATGGTGATAAAGCCGCCCATCGACGTGACGTTGACGATATGACCGCGACGCCGCGCGCGCATGCCCGGCAGCACCGCCTTCGTCATCGCGACCGGACCGAACACATTGGCCGCGAACTGGCGCTGGAGGTCGTGCATGGAGGCTTCCTCCAATACCCCTTCGTGACCATAGCCGGCATTGTTCACCAGCACGTCGATCGGACCGACATTCTGTTCGGCATATGTCACCGCCGCCGGGATCGCGTCGAAATCGGTCACGTCGAGCACCAGCGGATGGGCGCGATCGGGAGCAAGCGCGGCAAAGGCTTCGGCGTCGCTGTCCCGCCGCACGGTGCCGATCACGCGATGGCCCGCGTCGAGCGCGCCTGCGGCGAATGCACGCCCGAGACCCGAACTGACACCGGTAATGAGGAAAATCTTGGGCAAGGCAGCCGCCATGGTCTAACTCCAGGCTGAGTTTATAACTATATCATGATATAGATAGTGAGATGGCGAGCGACAAGACCCAACCTTCTTCCACCGCCACGCGGGGCGAACCGCTTCGCCAGCGCGTGATCGACGCAGCGGAGCGCCTGCTCCGCGAGGGTAAGGCCGATTTCTCGATGCGGGACCTCGCGGCCGAGGCCGGAGTCAGCTTTGCGACGCCGTTCAACCAGTTCGGGAGTAAGGCCGCGATCATGCACGCCCTAGGGGAACGGCGCATAGACATGATGGCGAAGCGCTTTGCCGAACAGCCACCGCTCCCGAACGCCGTCGACCGCGTGCTGCTCGCGATCGGCATCGCGGCGGCGGGAATGCTGGAGGAGCCGAGGGTCAATCGGGCAGTGATGGGGTGGATCGGCACTGCCGGCCCTGTCCCGGGAAAGGCCCTAGCACATTCCACAGCCTTATGGCGGCTGGCGCTGGGTGATGGCGAGGGTTTGATCGCGAGCCGGCAGGAAGAGGCACTGCGCGAGTTACCACGGCAACTCGCGTTCGGCTTTCGCGGCGTGCTGTCTTTCTGGACGTCCGGCGAACTTGCCGACGAGGCACTCGCCTCGAACGCGCTACAGGTCGCGAGCACGTTGTTGCTCGGCTTTACCGACCGGCGGCTATCCGATGGTCACGACTCCTGAGCCGCGGATCGGACGGGCTGTCCGACGCAGCGCTCAGTCCGCCGCGTCGAAGAAGAAATAGTGTTCGATCACTTTCCCGTCCGCAATCCGCGCGACGTCGGCGCCGCTGACGATGACCTGATCGCCGGGACCGCCCGTCCACTGCGCGGTGGCGATGCCGTGATGTCCATGGCCACCCGGCAACACCTTGAAGCTGAAGCCCTGAGGCATGTCGGCCAACACGCCCTTCACCACGTCCGAGATTGCCTGATGGCCTGTCACCGCCCGCGCCGGCTCGAAGATCTGCGCGTCGCGATGATACAGATCGTCGATCGCCACGAGCCTCTTCGCGTCGTCATGCTCGCTCCAGACCCGTTCGATCGTGGCATGGAGGATTTCGAGTTCAGGCGATTCCGACATTTTCGATCCCCATTCGCTGGCAAGGCGGGCGCACGCCGCCGCAACGTCGCTGTAACTATGCGGCCCGCAATCGCCGCTCAATTGGCACCGAAACCTCTATTCTCCAACCACTTCGCTGATCTGCACGATGGGCGCGATGTCCGTATAGTTGGCGACGTCCGCCGCAATCTCCGCGCGGTGGGGACCGAACGCCGCCTGGAATGTCTCCAGGCTCGGCGAATAGACGTGGCACGCCGCGACGAACGCCGGCGCGCTTCCAGGGTCGCGACCGCCAAGACCCTTATCGATCTCGTAGCGCAGGCAGGCATCGCCGAGCCGTTCCTGGATCAGTGGCATGTGGCGGGTGCGGTAATAATCGTGATCGAACTTCGAGCCGCCATCGGCCGGATAATACACGCTCATCTTGATCATGGTCGGGCTCCTGCCTGAACGCCTCTCCGAGCGTTCGAAGAGCCTCTCTAACTCGCCGACGCGTAAAGCGCATCCAGACTTTGGCTGAAGCTGGTGGCGGCATCATGCTCGGGAGTATCCGCCCATGGCGCGCCGGTCCCTTGCAGCTACCGCCAGCAGCTTATGCGTGCGTGACCTAGCGTCCGCGGCGCTCAGCCCGTCGCGCACGCAACGCGCGGCCAAGCTCGGCGACGCGGCTCACCAGCAAGCGAGCGCGGCGAAAGACCTTTCGGTCTACTGAGTGAAATTCCGGATCGGACGCGACGAACCTGAAGCCGCCGGGCACGCGAATAGCGATTCCGACGACCCGTCTTTCTGCTTCGACCACAAAACGGTCCATAATGACCTCCTCGATACGCGCGCGCTCGCGGCCCATGGGCCGTCGGAAACGCCGCTTCTGTTCAGGGAGCCGGCACAGTCGCCGGCGCGAGGGGGCCCTAGGTCAGGCGCCTAAAAGGCTGCGCGCCCGCCCAGGGCGGGGAGGCGCTCGGTGCTGCTGCCCGGATGCACTTCGACGGGTTGAAGGGAGGGCGTTGGGGTCATGGTAAGGATGTGGGGCTTTGGGCGTGTGGGCACAAGGCAGTTTGGTGCATTTAGTAAACTGTCATCGTAACTCCAGAAGTGAGGTGGCGAAATTCAAAAACCGTCCATTGTGGTTCGAATGTCGCTGGCTACCGGAACTGACACCTGATTGGATGAAGGCGGATCGAGGGACCGAGCTTGATTAGGCATTATCATTTAGTCATGACGACAACACAATCCGCACTCGATTGGGCTGCGACAGGTTCAATGCTGTCCGGTGTAGGCACGCCGATTGGCGCGGGGGCGGTTCTTGTAGCGACCTATATTGGCGGCAATTCGTTGAAGATGTGGCGCCGTCAGCAGCTTCTACAACGCCACATGGACCTGGCGGAGAGGGTGCTGACCCGCGTTGTGCAAGCGAGAGACGAGATCGCATCTGTACGCTTCCCGCTCAAGGAAGCTCATGAATTCGCGGCGGCCGACAAAACCCTTGAGGCAAACGGCTTCATCAAGAAGGGGTTCGAGGATGCCAAGTGGCGGAAACTATCGGGCGCGCAGGTCACGCTGCATCGTTTGAATCGCTTTCAAGAAACGTGGACGGCCCTCGATTTACTCAGGCATTCGGCCTACGTCTACTTTGGGAACGAAGTTGCGGACGCGATCGAGACGATCCAGGCACAGGTACGCAGAATCCGCATCGACGCGGAGCTGTACGCGGAGGACAACGGTAACGACGCGGAGTTCTCCAAGGGGCTGATGAACACCCTGAGCAGCAGCCGACCGAAGAGCGAAGTCGACGAGCTGGCGCAGGCGGTCGATGATGCGGTCAAGAAGACTGAGGCAAATCTGAAACCGCTGCTCACCGAGGTGGCGACCATCACTCAATCGGAGATCGCGCGAGTCAGCCGCCAACTGGCCTATGGTGTTTCAAGAAAGTTGATTGCTTCTCTTCCTTTCGGGGCCGCTGCGCTTGAGTTGGTGGATTACCTCGCAGAGCGGCGAGGAAAGCAGGGCTTGCTCCCAGCGAAAACAAAAACTGGCAGCGCCGAGATTCATATTGCGTAGCTTGCGGCACGAGGACTGCGTTGCCATACAAGCCGTTTCGGGGGATCGTGATTTACCCTTCTCTCGATTGGCCCAATCGAATATATTCTTATAGTATGGATACAGAAGCCAACAACGAAAGCAATAGCGTGTGGTCGATCATCGCCTCCAGCGTTAAGTCGGGCCTTCCTAAAACCGTTGAATCTGTACTTCATTTAGTCGGCGTGCGCCTTTTAGGTAAGCTCGTCGAAATCCCAGAAGCGTGGGCGGAGGGCAAGGCTCAAAAAATACGTGACATGACGGCAGCGCGATCTGCGCTATCAAGCGCGGTAGCCAAACTCGCGGTTGAGAGCGGAACAGCTAATCCAGCGATTTGGACCGCAGCGAGTGATTTGCTATTGCAGGACTTAGACAGGAAGCTTTCTAACAAAGCAGCTGTATTCGTCGAAGCCGCGCGATTGACGGCAGAGGCATCGGTGCAAAACCCTGATAATGAACTAAAACCGCCCTCTGACGATTGGTTAAATATTTTCGAGCGCTACGCTGAAGATGCTACATCAGATAGTCTTCGAGAAACATATTCTCGCATTTTATCTGGTGAAATACTAAGGAGCGGTAGTTTTTCTATAGCAGCGCTCCGAGTTGTAAGCGAGCTTACGCAGGAGATAGCCTCCACCTTTTCCGAGGTTTATGCTAATTCATTCAATGAATACGTGGCGATATACCCAAAATACGAAGAGGGCCTACAACTTAGAAAAATCGTTGATCTAAGGGACGCGGGATTTTTTTATGCTGGCGACCTATCTTTCACAGCCAAACCGCCGACGAAACCGATTGAGGGCATTTCCCATTTGCTTCAAGTAGGCAATGGCACAACATTACGTATCGTATTGAAGGGTGGCGATAAATTCTACATCCCGCCCTCTGTTACCGTTGCGCAGCTAACGAGGATGGGCCGAGAAATCGCCACTATCCTGCCTAAACCCGACGCAGAAGTGAATCTGAGAGCAATCTACGATCACCTTAGAGGAACAGACGGTGATGACATCGTAGCGGCGGCCATAGTTAAACCGGACGGAAGCGAACTTATTCTCTTCGAAAGTATCTAGCGCAACATTGACTTCCCCCCAAATCCCCGTATAGGCGCGCCCTCGCAGGCGGGCTTCGGCCCTCCCCTGCGTTGCCGTCCGAGACAGCAGGTGCGGGTTTCCCGCTTAATGTCCTGCCTAGACGGGGAATGGAATTTGCCCGCTCGCGGTTCGCCGTGTCGGGTCTGCCGCTCTCCATGAAGACAGCGGCCGGCGCCATGCCCCATCGACGGAGAATTGGCCATGCGGGTCCGCCCGCAGGGTCGCTTTGAACCGGGCCGTTCGTCGTCAGGCGTGCGGCTCAAAACGTGGAGAATGGCATGGATCGTGGTCAAAAGGCCGCAGCCGTCGCCGAGCTCAAGCAGACCTTCTCCGAGGTCGGCGTGGTGGTCGTCACCCGCAACCTCGGCCTGACCGTCGCCCAGTCGACGCAGCTCAGGACGAAGATGCGTGAGGCCGGTGCCAGCTATAAGGTCTCGAAGAACAAGCTTGCCAAGATCGCGCTGGATGGCACCGACTATCTCTCGCTGGGCGATATGCTCACGGGTCCGGTCGGTCTCGCCACTTCCATCGACCCGGTCGCCGCCGCCAAGGTGGTGGTCGACTTCGCCAAGACGACCGACAAGATCGAGATCGTTGGTGGCGCGATGGGCGCGACGGCTCTCAACGTCGAAGGCGTGAAGGCTCTGGCCACACTGCCGTCGCTGGATGAACTGCGTGCGAAGATCGTCGGCCTGGTCCAGGCTCCGGCGCAAAAGCTCGCCAGCATCACCCAGGCGCCGGCCGGCCAGCTGGCTCGCGTGTTTGGCGCCTATGGGGCCAAGGAAGCCGCTTAACCCATGGCCGTCACCCCAGCGAACGCTGGGGTCTCGTGCCGCTGGGCGAACACTTGTTGAGACATACCCCAGCTTTCGCTGGGGTGACGAACTTTAGATTTGGAGAATACAAATGGCAGACCTGAACGCGCTGGTTGACCAGCTGAGCGAACTGACCGTCCTCGAGGCCGCTGAGCTCTCGAAGCTGCTCGAAGAGAAGTGGGGCGTTTCCGCCGCCGCCGCGGTTGCGGTTGCGGGCCCGGCCGCCGGCGGCGCCGGTGGCGGCGCTCCGGCCGAAGAAGCCAAGACCGAATTCGACGTCATCCTGACCGGCGACGGCGGCAAGAAGATCAACGTCATCAAGGAGGTCCGCGCGATCACCGGTCTCGGCCTGACCGAGGCGAAGACGCTGGTCGAGTCGGCTCCGAAGGCCGTCAAGGAAGGCGTGAGCAAGGACGAGGCCGAGAAGGTCAAGAAGCAGCTTGAAGAAGCCGGCGCGACCGTCGAGCTGAAGTAAGCCGCAGTTGGGGAGACGGGACGCTTCGGCGGCCCGCATCCCCGCAAGGCCGGCCGGCGCGAGCTTCGGCTCGCGTCCGACGTCACGGGACTTGCTCCCGTGACGGCCAGCAGAAAAAGAAAGGGCGGTCCCAGCGATGGGGCCGCCCTTTTCTTTTTCATCAAGCCCCTCCCCTTCAGGGGAGGGGTTGGGGGTGGGGGAGTGCGGCAGGCAACATTGCTTGTGGAGAGCCCCCACCCCAACCCCTCCCCTGAAGGGGAGGGGCTTATCGCCTCTCGTCGGCCAGCGGATATATCGTCATCCCGTCCTCGCGGCTTCGCCGCTGCGGCCCCTCCACCACTCGGCTGCGCCGAGCGGTCCCCCTCCCCACGCTGCGCGTAGGGAGGATTTTTAAGTCCGAACGGCTCCAACCTTCATAACTCCCCTCCCGCTTGCGCGCACCGGGTCGGCCATGCCCCCGGCATGGCCTGAACGATGCGGGCCATCGTTCACCCGGTGCGGGGCTGGGCGAGGGCCTGTCATGCTCGGTGTCGAACATGCCCTCCCCTAACCCCTTCCGCAGGGGGGAGGGGAGAATAAGAGCGATCCGGCGGACGGACAAAACCCCGCTTACGCCACCCGGCGCTCAGCCACCTTCGGATGCATGCGCGGTTCGCCGTCGAGGCGGAACGGGGCGAGCTTGGCCCCTTCCCCGCGGTTGATGCCGATCATGTGCGCGGCGGTGGCGGTGGCGGGGGCGCCGACATTCTCTCCCCAGCGATATTCGGCCTTCATCGCCAGTACGGGCACGAACCACGGCTTGCCGTCGATCGTCATGACGTTGAGGTTGGCGCGCGGCAGCATCGCGGTGCCGGACAATTCGATCTGGCTGCCGGCGTGGATCTCGAACGGCGCGACCACCGGTTGCTCGACCGGATTGGCGAAGATCGTCTGCAGATCGGCCGCCTGGCGCGCGCTGGCGCTGGTCATGTAGATGCCGAAGCGGACGTCGCGGGCATCGCCGCGGCCGGTATTGCGGACGACGATGCGATATTCGATCGCGGCGCTCATCGACGGGTCGGTGCCGGCGCGCTGCGGGATCAGGACGATCTCGAGCTCGGGTTTCAGCGCCTCGAGCGAGCGCGCGGGCGATTGCGGCGCGCGCACCGTGACCAGGCCGGCGGGGAGCGGCGGCGCGGGCGGTTGCGGCGCGGGCTGCAGCCCCTCGGCGATGCGCCGCAGCGGGACGGTGAGCAGGCCGGACGGCGCCGCGGGTGCGGGCTCGGGGATCGGCGCCGGGACGGGCGCTGGGGCCGGGGCCGGGACCGGCGCGCGGGCAACCGGTGGACGCGGCGGTGCCACCGGGGCGGCGACCTCCTCCTCGTAATATTCTTCCTCGCGGCGACGGCGGCGGCCGAACAAGAACCAGCCGCCGGCGAACAAGGCCAGGACCGCCACGCCGATCGCGATCAGCGTGCCGCTCGACCAGCCGCCCGAGGGTTGCTCGGTAGCCGGGGCGACGGGTGCCGCGCTCGCGGTGGGCATCGGTGACGGCTCCGGCGTCGCGCTCGCCACCGGCGCCGGCGCCGGGGTTGCCCCCGTGACCGGCGCGGGTGCGGGTGTCGGTGCCGCTTGCGGCGCCGTCGTCGGCGCGCGCGGGGTCGATCTCGCCGCCGGGGTCGGGGTGGCTGTCGCGGTCGGCCGCGTCGTCGTGACGGGCGGCGGCGTCACCGTCGCGCTGGGCGTCGGCGCCGGAGTAGGCGTCGGCGCGAAGGTCGGGATCGGCGTCGGCCGACTGAACGGCGCGACGATCGGCCCCGATGGCGGCGGCGTGGGAGTCGGCTTGGGCTTGGGCGGGAGGTTGAAGCCGCCGAGATCGGGAATGGATTGCGGCGGCGCGCTGCTGGTCGATTGCGCAGCCCCCATCCCCGGCAGCACTGCCACCCCCGCGAGCAACATGCTCGCGCGCTTCAATAGAGCGTGACGACGTGGGTTTGACCCGCCGTGACGGAGCGGATTTTGGCGCAGGGCGAGGAACGAGGAGTGGAGCGATGCGGA
>NZ_BCYX01000015.1 GCF_001598415.1 Sphingomonas mali NBRC 15500 | reverse complement strand
GGGGAGGGGGACCAAGACGCGTAGCGGCTTGGTGGAGGGGGCCCGCGACCCACGAGCGGCAAGTAAGGAGGTGGAGGCGTCGCAGGCCCCCTCCACCACTCGCTTCGCGAGCGGTCCCCCTCCCCGTTCCGGGGAGGAATTTAGATGACAGACTTCCTCGACGCCCTCGCACGCGTCCCCGATCTGCTCGCGCAGCATTTGTTGTTGGCGATGAGCGCCTTGGTGCTCGGCATCATCCTCAGCCTGCCGCTCGCTGTGTGGTCGGCGCGGGTGCCGTCGGTCGGGCGGATCGTGCTCGGCTTCGCCAGCCTGGTCCAGACCATCCCCAGCCTCGCGCTGCTCGCGCTCTTCTATCCGATCCTGCTGTCGCTCTCGACCCTGGTCGGCGGCGGGATTCCCGCTTTGGGCTTCCTTCCCTCGCTGCTGGCGCTGACGCTCTACGCCTTGCTGCCGATCCTCAGGAACGGGGTGACCGGGCTCGCCGGGATCGACCCCGCGGTGATCGAGGCGGCCGATGGCGTCGGCATGACGGCGTGGCAGAAATTGCGGCTGGTCGAGACGCCGCTGGTCGCATCCGTTCTGATGGCGGGAATCCGCACCGCGGCGGTGTGGACGATCGGCGCGGCGACGCTGTCGACGACGGTCGGTCAGCCGAGCCTGGGCGATATGATCTTCGCCGGGCTGCAGACGCAGAATTGGGCTTTGGTGCTGGCAGGATGCACGGCGGCGGCGGGATTGGCGCTCGCGGTCGATGCGCTGCTCGGCGTGATCGAGCGCGGGATCGCGCGACGCAAACGGCTTGGCGCGTGGATCGCGTTCGGCCTGCTCGCGCTCGGCGTCGTCGTCGCCTTGCTCCCGGCGCTGCCGGTGCGGCAGGAAACGGTGACGATCGGGGCCAAGGGGTTTTCCGAGCAATATATCCTGGCGCGAATGATCGGCCATCGCCTCGAGGCGGCGGGCTATCGCGTGCGCTACAAGGAAGGGCTGGGATCGGGCGTCATGTTCGCCGCGCTGACATCGAGCGATGTCGACGTCGCGGTCGATTATACCGGCACGATCTGGACCAACGAGATGAAGCGGACCGACACGCCGCCGCGCGATGCGATGCTGGCGGCCATCCGCGACTGGCAAGCGAAGCAGGGACTCAATCTGCTCGGGCGGATGGGGTTCGAAAACGCCTATGCCTTCGCGATGCGCGGCGATCGCGCCAAGGCGCTGGGAATCGCCAGCCTCGACGATCTGGTCGCCAAGGCGCCCGATCTGAAGTTCGGCGCCGACCTCGAATTCCTCGAACGCCCCGAATGGAAAGCGGTGCGCGCCGCCTATCCGATCCGTTTCGGGTCGGCCCATGCCTACAACCCGACCTTCATGTATCGCGCGCTGGAAAGCGGGCAGGCGGACGTGATCTCGGCTTTCTCGTCCGACGGGCGGATCGCGGCGGACAAGCTGACCGTGCTGAGCGATCCCAGGGGGGCTATCCCCAATTACGATGCGATCCTGACCATCGCCCCGCGTCACGCGCACGATGCGCGGATGATCGCGGCGTTGAAGCCGCTGATCGGCCGCGTGCCGGTCGAGGCGATGCGCGAGGCCAATTACATGGTCGACCGCGATGTCGGGAAGGTCAGTCCCGATGCGGCGGCGCGGTGGCTGGAGAAGAAGGTGGGGTTGTAGGGTCGCGCGGGAGCGCTGGTGGCGCGAGCGTGGTAGTCGGCCTCTCGCCGCGGCAAAGCCGCGTCGGACGGCGCCGTTGGCGCCGCCGGCCGGGCCGGCGTCTCTCCCGGAATAGCGGCCGCTATTCCGGGGGCCGCTTGGCTTAGAAGAACACCTTCCTCACGCTTAGTCGGATCGTCCGGCCCATCGCGTCGATATAATCGGGCTGATAACTGATCGGCGTGTTGCCATTGGCGTCGCGGACGCGCTGGCGCGAATCGAGGACGTTGTTGAGCGCCAGCGTCACCCGCATCCCCGCTGCCCAGGGGTTCTTCTTGAGGAACTTGAGCTGCTGCGTCAGGTCGGCGAACAACCGCAGGTTGATCGTCCCAAGGCTCGAAAAATCGAGCGGGTTGGGATTGCCCGGCGTGCCGCCCAGCACATGCGTGCCGCTCTGCCAATCGGCCGACAGACGGACGCCCACGCCGTTATTGGAATAGCCGGCTTGTGCTTCGAGCTCGTGGCGCGACTGGCCGCCTTGCCCGATCGTGCCGCCATTGAGCAGGTCGATCACCGGGAGCGTCGGGGAAATCTCGACCCGGTCGGTGAAATGCCAGGTGTGGTAGAACGCGAATTGCAGCCGGCCGCCGCCGCCGCCGAACGCGCCGCGTCCACCACGCCCACCACCACCGCCGAACCCGCCACCGCCAAAGCGCCCACCACCCGGACGGCCGCCACCTGGTGCGCCGTCCTGGGGCGGCGCCGCATTGGGGCTGCTGCCGTCCACTGGCGGCGGCGTACCGGTGCTATTGGGCGTGCCGCCATTGCCCGGCGGCGGACCGCCGGTCCCTGGCGGTCGGTCGCCGAAACGGCGATTATTGGGCAGGCGCAGGCCCTGGAACGGATTGGGTCCGGTGCCGGCGCGAAAGGCCTCGATCTGCTTCTGCAGCTTCGACTTGATCGGCTTCGAGAAGTTGAAGCCCCAGCGCAATTCCGACCGGTCGGTGCGCGCGAAATTGACGGCCCGCGTATCGATCGCGGTCAGGTCGCCATCGGCGTCACGCGTGAAGCGGTCGGGAAAGGCAGCCTCCACCGCTGCCGTCGCCGAGGGGAAGCCGGCGATTGCGTTGCGCACGCTCGACTTCACGTAATTGGCGGTCAGGGTGAAGTCGGTCTTTTCCCACGGCTTCAAGGTCAGGCCGATCTTCAGCGTATGCTTGCTGTCGGCGTTGAGGAACGGATTGCCGCCGGTCGTGCTGGTGACGCTGACCGTCTCCCCTTTGACATAGTCGAACACGCGGACATTGGGCGTCACGACGGTGGGATTGGCAAGTTGCGCGGCAGAAGGCGCATCGTCCTGATCGGTCACCGAGGCGATGAAGCGGACGCCCTGGATCGGCTGCCAATTGGCACCGTAACCGCGCGTGGTCAGCGTGCCGAAGTCCGACAATTGGTGGACCGCGATATTGCCGTTCAGCGACAGGTCGCCAACGAACGCCAGGACGTGCTTCGACTTGCTCGCGATCGGCACGTCGAGATTGATCTGGCCCGAGGCTTCGTTGCGTCGGGTCGATCCGCTGGTGCTAACCAGGGCGTTTTGTGGGCCGAGCCGATACGACTGGCTGTCGAGGCTCGACAAGGAGCCACCGACGCGGATCGCGGTCGAGATGTCGCCGGCCGGCAGCTTGAGCAGCTTTCCGTTGACCAATGCGTCGACCCCGCCGCTATTCGATGTCGATTGTCCGCGATTGGCCGGCGCCACCGCATAATCGAGCGGGTTGATCGGTCCGAGCGGATTGAACGTCGGGTCGCCGGCATCGAGCCGGGCCTGAAGCGCGCTGACATCGAACCCGGTTTCGTTGAAGTTCTCACTGTCGACGCGGTCGTAATTGGCGGTCAGCGACCAGCGCCATTGCGTCCCGAACTGGCCATTGAAGCCGGTGCCGAGGTGATAGGTCAGCGCCGAATTGCGCTGTTTGAGCGGGGCGTAGCCAGTCGCGACACGGTCGATGTCGACATCGCCGGCGGACGTGGAGAACGGATTGCCCGCGGGCAAGGTCAAATCGAGCGTCGGCAGGCCCTGCGCGCCGGTCGATTCGGTATACTGAAACGTGCCGTTGATCGTCGCGTTCACTTTGCCCAGTGGCCGCGCATAGACGAGGTTGGTCTGGAAATTACGGCTCGACGATAAGAGCGTGCGATAGGGTCGCTGGTCGAAGCCCGGATTGAGATCGATCGTCCCTGGTACCGCGGGCTTGCTTACCGGCGGCAGGATGTCGCGCTCATTTTCGTACAGCGGCGAACTGTCGGTATAGCCGGCGTGCAAGCTGAAGCGGTTGTTGCGGCGGATCGTGACGATGTCGCCCGTCACCGACGGCGTATTGCGGCCGCCCTCGGTCGCGACCTGGTCGCCCAGCTCGGTCGTGATCGACTTGAAGCGTGCGCGCAGCACGATGTTCACGACCTTCTGGTCGGCGGCATAACCGTATTTGAGCGCGACTTCCTCGGGCAGGATGTCGACGCGCGCGATCGCCTCGGTCGGCAAATCACGGATTTCGGCGAAGCTCGAGATGCGGCGGCCATTGAGTAGCACGACCGGCGCGCCGCCCGATCCGCGATCGCTGCGGATCTGGGGCGCGAGTTCGTTGAGCAGGTCGCTGACGCTGTTGACGCCGTACGAACGCACATCGGCCGGGCCGAGCGACTGTTCGGGCGGGATGTCGCCGACCACCGCGCCGGGCAAAGCGCGCGAGCCGGTGACGACGATGTCGCTCTCGTCCGCGCCCTCGTCGTCCGATTGCGGCGCGGATGCGGGCTTCGGCTGCGGAGGCGCCGGGCTCGGCGCGGGCGCAGGCGCGGTCTGGGCGTGGAGCGCGACGGGCGCGCTGCCGGCAAGCAACAGGACAAGGCTGATCGAACGACGCATTTAATTTCCGCTACTGGTCGGGAGCAATACAGGCCACTACATTTGAATTGTCGCAGAATTGTGCCGTTTCGGTGCCTTGCTGACGGCGCAATTTATCCCGGGAGAAGGCGATGCGGATCACCGTCAACGGCGAAGCGCGCGAGGTGGAGGCGGACGTTCGCACCACCTTGCTCGACCTGTTGCGCGAACATCTCGGTCTGACCGGCGCCAAGAAGGGATGCGACCACGGCCAATGCGGTGCATGCACCGTGCTGGTCGATGGGCGGCGGATCAACGCCTGTCTGAGCCTGGCGGTGATGCACGAAGGCGACGAGGTGGTGACGATCGAGGGGCTCGGCACGCCGGATCGTCTCAGCCCGTTGCAGGCGGCGTTCCTCCATCATGACGGCTTTCAGTGCGGCTATTGCACGCCGGGGCAGATCTGCTCGGCAACCGCGATGCTCGACGAGGTGGCGAAGGGCTGGGCGAGCCATGTCAGCGACGATCTCGATCACGTCGCGCTCGACGACATGGAGATACGCGAGCGGATGAGCGGCAACATCTGTCGTTGTTCGGCCTATCCGACGATCGTCGCGGCGATCCGCGAGGTGGCGGATGCCGAGCGCCTGGCGGAGGCGGCGGAATGAAGCCGTTCGATTATGCGCGCGCCGCGAGTGTCGAGGAAGCCTTGACGGCTGGCGCCGGTGGCGGGCGCTACATTGCCGGCGGGACCAATCTGATCGACCTGATGAAATTGCAGGTCGAGACGCCGGCCAGGCTGGTCGATATCAGCCGGCTGGCGCTCGATGGCGTCGAGCAGATCGCCGACGGCGGCGTACGGATCGGCGCATTGGTGCCCAACAGCGATCTCGCCGCGCATCCGCTGATCCGCGCGCAATATCCGATGCTGAGCCGGGCCTTGCTGGCGGGCGCATCGGCGCAATTGCGCAACAAGGCGTCGACCGCAGGCAACCTGCTGCAGCGGACGCGCTGCTATTATTTCTACGAGACTGCGGCCGCCTGCAACAAGCGCGAGCCCGGCAGCGGATGCGACGCGATCGGTGGGTTCAATCGCATCCATGCGGTGCTCGGCGCATCGGCATCGTGCATCGCGACGCACCCGTCGGACATGGCGGTGGCGTTGCGCGCGCTCGATGCGGTTGTGGTGACGGCGCTGCCCGAGGGCGGTGAGCGGCGGATCGCGCTCGGCGATCTCTACCGCTTGCCCGGCGATACGCCCGAGATAGAAACCAATCTCCAGCCCGGTGAGCTGATCACCGCCATCGAACTGCCCCCACCGCCGCCCGGGCGGCAACTCTATCGCAAGGTGCGCGACCGCGCTTCCTATGCCTTTGCCCTGGTATCGGTCGCGGCGGCGGTCGCGGTCGAGGATGGTGTCGTCACCTCGGCGCGGCTGGCCTTCGGCGGGCTGGCGCCGATGCCGTGGCGCTGCGCCGAAGCAGAGGCGACCCTGGTCGGTAAACCCGCCGGCACCGAGGCGTTCGAAGCGGCGGCCGAGGCGCTGCTGAGGGACGCGCGCGGATACGGCCATAACGACTTCAAGATCGTGCTTGCGCGGCGCACACTGATCGCGTGCCTGCGCGACCTTACGGCGTAGCGGGCCGGTCGGTCGCGGCCATTTCGACCGGCTGGCGGCCTTTCCAATCGGCGCGCTCGGCGGTCTTCCAAACGGCGTGGAGCCGGGCGTGGCCTGCGCCCAAGCCGATACGGCCAGCGGTCTCGGCCCAGTCTTCGCCGATCGCGGCGAGCCGCACATTGGTCGGCCCCGGCGGCAGGTCGTCGACCCAGCCGCTGATCGCGGTCGGGTTGAACAGCGCCAGCCCCAAGGTGGCCAGTACGACGATCGTGCCGGCCCATTTGAGTGTCGCGCGGCCGTCATCGCCTTGGTCGGGCAGGGCGGTGGGAAATTCGTAGAGGTCGGACATCGACGGCTCCCTCAAAAGCGGAAGTAGATGAAGGGCGCGATCCCTTCGAAACGCATCGCGTCGACCACCAGCATCGCCGCGACCAAGGCGCCTGCGAAGGCGGGAGCGGGAAGCGCGCGGAGGCGCTCGGCGAGGCGCGTCATCGAATCCCAGCGCAGCGCATGGATGGCGAGGCCGAATGCGATCAGCAGAACGATCAGCGGCGTGACGGTGACCGCACCCGTCGCCGGCGCGACGATCCCGCCGAGATACGCAAGCGCGTCGCCGAAGCTTGCGGCGCGGAAGAAGATCCAGCCCAGGGTCACGACATGGAAGGTCAGCACGACCTTCGCCCAATGCGGCAAGACGATGCCGCGGGTGCGCGGGCTGGTCGCCCAGACGCGCTCAACCACCAACGCTGTGCCGTGCAACCCGCCCCAGATGACGAACGTCCAGGCCGCGCCGTGCCACAGCCCGCCGAGCAGCATCGTGATCATGAGGTTGCGGTAGAGTCTGAACTTACCGCCGCGGCTGCCACCCAGCGCCTCGATATAGAGGTAGTCGCGTAGCCAGCGCGACAGGCTGATATGCCAGCGGCGCCAGAATTCCTGGAGCGAGGCCGAGCGATAGGGCCGGTCGAAATTGCGCGGGAAGCGGTAGCCGAGCAAGGCGGCGATGCCGATTGCCATGTCCGAATAGGCCGAGAAATCGCAATAGATCTGGACCGCATAGCCATAGGCCGCGAGGATCAGGTCGAGCGAACCGTGGGCGGCAGGCGCCGAGAAAACGGGATCGACGAACTGCGTCGCCAGTTCGGACGCGATCACCGCTTTCTTGAACAGCCCCCAGACGATCAGCAACAGCCCCATCGAGACCGTGCCGCGATTGAGCTTCGGGGTCTGCTGGAATTGCGGGACGAGGTCGGCGGCGCGGACGATCGGGCCCGCGACGAGGTGCGGGAAGAACGACATCAGCAGCAATATGTCGAGCAACCGCGCCGTGGGAACGCGCCCGCGATGCACGTCGACGATATAGCTGATCCCCTGGAAGGTGAAGAACGAGATGCCGACCGGCAGGATCACCTGCATCAGCGGCGCGTCCTGATTGATCCCGAACAGGGTCAATAGACTGCCCGCCTGTTGCGCGAAGAAGTCGAAATATTTGAAGAAGCCGAGCACCAGCAAATTGGCCGCGACGCCGCCGATCAGCAGCGCCTTGCGGGTGCGCGCATCGTCGCTGCGCGCGATCAGCGCGGCGGCGCCCCAGTTGATCAGCGCCGATCCGATCAGCAGCGGCACGAACCGCCAATCCCACGCGCCGTAGAATACCCAGCTCGCGACGAGCAGGAGCAATTTGCGCCATTCGTTCGATCGTGCGGCCCAGACCGCGGGGAAGACGACCAGGAAGAACAGGCCGAAGGTCAGCGTCGGGAAAAGCATCGCGTCACTCGCTCATCGCAGCGTCGAGATCGGCCTGGAGCCGGGCGGCGAGCGCCTGACCACCGGGCCAGCGGAAATGGACATGGTCGGGGCGCATCATCGGAGGCACCGCGTTCGTCCACGCGCGTGCGGCGCACGGGCCGCCCATCGCCGTTTGCCAATCCCAGAAGGCGATGCCGAGATTGCGCGCGACGTCGCGCTGGATGCCGCGAACCCGCCCGAGCGCCGGCGGCGCGATCAAAGGGGGCGTTACCGCATCGGGACAGCCGAGCAGCGCGCCGTCGGCATTGGCCTTGAGCGCCTGATTACGGGTCAGCGCATCGGGTGCGCCGAGCATCAGCAATGGGACGCCGGGCGCGAGCGTGCGCAACCGATCGATTTGACCGCGCAAAACCGTCTCGTAGTCGCGCGGATCGAAGTGCGGCGAGAACCCTTCGTTGGTGCCGAAGGCCAGCACAATCAGATCGGGCGTATAAGCGCGCAATTCCTCGGCGATCACGGCATCGTCGGTGCGGCCGAAATGCCGCAACTGCGCGCCGACCACGCCGAGATTGGACAGCACCACGCCGCCCTGGTCGTGGAACGTCGCCCAGGAGGTGATTGTGGTGGGACGATCACCGGCGGTCACGGTGACCGACGATTGCGGCGTAGCGCTGCGGATCGTCGTGCAGCGCGGGGTCGGGACGGTGGCGTCGAGCGTGATGCGCTGGTCGGCTCCGCCGAGCCGCACGGTCAGCGTCGCATCATTGGGGCCAGCCATGGCGCACAGCACGAAGCGGTCGAAATCCATTGCGGGGCTGTCGCTGGTCAGGCCGATCGTCGCGCCGGGCTGGAGCGAGGTCAGCGAATAGCTCGACAGGCCGAGCGGCACCGTCGCATAGTCCGACCCCTTGCCGAAGCTCGCGGCGGTCCGCCAGCCGGGCGACATCGTCGCGGTCACTCCATGGGTGATATAGCCGTCCCATGGCCGCCCGGCGGCGAGCACCCCGCGCCCGCCATTGCCGTAGCGCGCCTGGAGCAGGTCGCGCCATGCGCCGGTCAGCACATCGCCCGCGGTATGGCTGTCGCCGATCTGGATGATATGCACCGGGCGCGCGCCCGGGGTCCGCGCGCGCGCCGCGTCGAGCCGCGCGAAGACCGGCCTGAGCGTCGCGAGATTGCATGTCTCGCGCCAGCAACTGTCGGCAATGGCTGCGCCAGGCAGCAGGGCAAGGACAATGGCGAGGGGTATGGCGAACGGTCTCACCGCGCGACCTCGGCCGCCGAAGCGGGAGCCGTGTCGATCGCGCGGGTAGCATCGACATAGTCGCGGATCCGCGATGCCAGCCCCTTGGTGATCCACAGATAGCCGGTCATCGACATGTGGATGCCATCGCCTTCGCGGATCAGGGTACGCTCGCCGGTTTTGGGATCGGGCAGATAGGCGGCATATTGGCCGTTCTTGTCCGAGGCGAGCGGGCGGGTGTCGATGAACGGGACCTCGAGCTTGGCCATTTCGCTGGCGTAGAAATCATTGATCGCGCCCATGTCGCTGTCGGTCTGCGCCTCGCGCATGCGGGGCAGGCCGACCCAATAGACCATCGCATGGTGGCGGCGGAGCAGGCCGACGAACCGCTCGATCCGGGTCGCGATCTGCGCTTTCCAGCGGTCGCCGAGCATCGGGCCGTATTTGCCCTCGTCGGTGATGATGCCCTGTACGTCGTTGGCGCCGAACGAGACCACCGCGATGTCGATCGGTTCGGACCCGATCTGCTCGGCGGTGTGCGCCTCGATGTTGAGCCGCTTGTAGCGGGTGAAGCCGGTAGCCGGCTGGCTGTATTTGACGACATCGAAGCTCGCGCGCGGCAATTGCCGCTGCAGCCCCGACCAGACCCCATCGCCGTACGAATCGCCGAACACCGCGACCCGTACCGCACGGCCCTGGCGCAAAGTGGAGATCAATTGCTTCTGCGGGGCTGACGCGCATAGGCGCGCGGCGGCGACTTCGGACGGTGCGACGCTCGTCTTGGCCGGAATTGCACAGACGGGAGCTTTTACTGCGGACGTGCCAGAACCGGCGTGTCCGGCGAAGCCGAGACCTATGGCGGACCCGGCGCACACGCCGAGGAGGAGGACCGCAGAACGATCCATTAGTATGAATGGCAATGGCATGGTGGACCCGTTAGTTCGAGTTCGGCCTTCAAATAGGCCAAAGTGCTTTGGCGGGCAACAGTATTTTATTGATATTGTGCGATAATTACTTATAAATACGACAGGCTATATTTGGCAACCACCAATAGGTGATGACAATTGGATCAGGCTAAAAGCCCTATCCGCGTATAAGGCGCAATATATCTGCGGTAATTTGGCAAGAATCGCCCGTCAGTATTCGATCTAGTTACTACCCCTCGCCGTTTTCCGCTGTTCTTCCGAGGTAGAGGCGATTCTCGCGACTAAAATCCGGATCGTTTCGGCGGTGACACTTTGTCTCGCGACAATTCACGCGACGAGTCGAGCCAAATCAGCGGTGACCCGTGATCCGTTCGCGACGAAATGAGCAGGATAGGGCGCGCGAACGGTTTTTAGTCGATTCGGGGCGCGAGTCGCCGCCACCAGTGTCGATTGCCTTGCGCGAGTCGCTGCGGCACGGTCACCGACCGATTGGAGGAGAGTCGCCGATGGCCCGGGTCATCATGCCGCTGCCGCATCGCGACTTCGATCCGTCGGAAGCAGCGGTGAGCTGGCGCGTGCTGACTGGTCGGGGGCATGAGGTGCGCTTCGCGACACCGGACGGTGCGCCGGCTGCGGCCGACCCGATCATGCTCGACGGTATCGGGCTCGATCCCTGGAGTCGGCTGCCGGGGTTGCGCCGCCTCCGCCTGATCGGGTTGTTGCTGCGCGCCAATCGCGATGCGAGACGTGCGTATGCCGAGCTCGAGCGCGATCCGAATTTCCGCGCACCGCTGCGTTGGGATCAAGCCCTGGCCGACGATTTCGATGGGTTGTTGCTGCCGGGCGGGCATCGCGCGCGGGGCATGCGCGATTATCTCGAAAGCGCGGTGCTGCAGCGGCTGGTGGTGGCGTTCTTCGATGCCGACAAGCCGGTCGGCGCGATCTGCCACGGCGTATTGCTCGCCGCACGCAGCCGCCGCGACGACGGCAAATCAATATTGTACGGCCGCCGTACTGCGTCGCTGACCTGGGCACAGGAACGCGCCGCCAGCACGCTCGCGCATGTCGGTCGCTGGTGGGATCGCGATTATTACCGCACCTATGTCGAGGAACCGGGCCAGCCGGAGGGCTTTATGTCGGTCGAGGCCGAGGTGACGCGCGCGTTGGCGGTGCCGGAGGACTATAGGGATGTGCCGCGTGATGCGCCCGATTTCCGGCGCAAGACGAGCGGCCTGGCGCGCGATAGTATCGACGATGCACGCCCGGCCTGGGTAGTGCAGGATGGCAATTATGTCTCCGCGCGCTGGCCGGGCGATGCGCGCACCTTTGCTGTGCGCTTCGCGGAATTGTTGGGCTAGCCCGCGCGCGTCGCGCGCTGCTAGGCGGGGCCTGGAGGAGCCGCTACAAGATGCGCCAATCAATTCAACGACCTGCGATCGGACGGCTGGCCGGTTTTGCCCGTGATTGTGCGCTTGCCCTGGCGATCGTGGCGGCGATCGCGATCCCCGGTCAGGGCAGCGCGGGCAGCCCGGCCGTTGGCTCGGGATTCGACGTCAGCGGCATGGACCGCAGCGTCGCGCCGGGGGCCGACTTCTTCCGCTACGCCAATGGCGCCTGGGAACGCCGTACCGCGATCCCAGCCGACCGGTCGAGTGTCGGTACGATCGGCCAGCTCGACGATCTCAGCCGGACGCAGGTCCATGACATTCTGGACGAGTTGGCACGCGACCGCACCAGCCGCGCCGGTACCGCCTATCGTGCTTTCCTCGATCAGGATCGTGTCGACCGGCTGGGGATGGCGCCGATAGCGGGGTGGCTGGCGACGCTGCGCGCGATCGCTTCCCCGGAGGACTATTGGGCGGCGGCGGCGCAGGCCAGCCGGCGGGGGGTCGACCTGCCGATCGCGTTCGCGGTTGAACCCGACGACCGCGATCCCGGCCATTATGCGCTCACTGTGTCGCAAGGCGTGCTCGGCATGCCCGATCGCGATTATTATACCTCCGACGCCCCGGCGATGCGGCAGGCGCGCACGGCGTATCGCGATTACTTGGTCAGGATGTTGCGGATCGCTGGCGTCGCGACACCGCACAATGCGGCGGAGTCAGTGATCGGACTCGAGACCGCGGTCGCCGCGACGCAATGGTCGGCCGCCGACAGCCGAGACGCGGCCCGCACCTACAATCCCGTCGCTGTGTCCTCGCTCGATGCCGGCCGCTCCCGCTATCGCGTCGCCACGCTGGTGCGGGCGCTGGGCTATCGCACGACGCGTGTCATCGTGCGCCAGCCCAATGCCGTTGCCCAAACATTGCGCCTGGTCGATTCGGCCCCCGTCGCGACACTGCGCGCGATGCTGATCGTCCGCACGCTGCATCGTTATGCCGAGATACTGCCGGCAGACCTGCGCGCCGCCGATTTCGCTTTCTATGGCCATGCCATCGATGGCGTCGACACGCCCGAGCCGCGCTGGCGCCGTGCGATCGCCTTTGTGCTCGACGCGGTGCCTGACGAGGTCAGCAAAGTCTATGTCGCGCACCATTTCACGCCGGCGACGCGCACCGCTGCCGAGACGATGGTGCGCAACTTGGTCGCGGCCTTTAACCGCCGGATCGACGCGCTCGACTGGATGACGCCGGAGACGAAAGTGCGCGCCCACCGCAAGCTGGCCGCGTTCCATGCCCAGATCGGCTATCCCGACCGCTGGCACGATTATGTCGGCCTGACGATGCGTGCCGGCGACGCGTTCGGCAACGCCGTGCGCGCCGCCGAGTTTCGTCACGATTGGGAAGCGACCAAGATCGGGCGGCCGGTCTATCGCTGGGAATGGAGCGCGACCCCGATGACGGTCGACGCTTTCGCCAATTACACCAAGGTCGCGATCACCTTTCCCGCCGCGATCCTGCAGCCGCCCTTCTTCGATCCGACGGTCGATCCGGCGGTCAATTATGGCGGCATCGGCGCGTCGATCGCGCACGAGATGACGCACCAGTTCGACGATCAGGGTGCCAAATATGACGAACAGGGGTGGCTGGCGTCGTGGTGGTCGGCGGCCGATCGCGCCGCGTTCGCGAAGCGCACCGCGGTGCTGAGCGCGCAATTCGACCATTACGAGCCGTTGCCCGGCCTGCACGTCAACGGCGCGCTGACGCTCGGCGAGAATATCGCCGATCTCGGCGGGCTGACGATCGCATATGACGCATACCGCGCCTCGCTTGGGGGACGAGAGCCGCCAGTGATCGACGGCCTGACTGGCGACCAGCGTTTCTTTCTGGGTTGGGCGCAGATCTGGCGGCTCAAATATCGCGACGCCGACCTCAGGCGGCGGCTGCTGACCAACCCGCATGCGCCCGCCGCGCAGCGGGTATGGACCGCCCGGAACCTGGAGGCATGGGTGCGCGCGTTCGGCGTCGGCGCCGGAGATGCCTTGTATCTGGCGCCGGCCGATCGAGCGGCGATCTGGTAACGGCCCGACAGCGCTCCGCCTCTCGCCGCACTTGCTCAGCCGCAGCGACTCCTCTCGATGTTGCCATAGTATGTAAGCAACATCAACAAATTTACTCATATATATCGAAGGTATATATCGCGCCCATTTCGGGCCGAATTGCCAAGAAAGTAATGAACTTTGAACGATTGCGTTATACATCCAAGTCAATTTGGTGTAGTTTACTGCTAAGGATGTAGTGCGCCAGCCAAGTGGGGAGGCGGAGTGCAGGGTATTTTTGTCAGAGCGTCGGAATTTGCACGCCAATTCGGCCATCTAAGCCAAGCCGGAAGGACAGTATTCGTCACGCATCACGGGCGTGAAACCCACGCTCTGCTCCCAATCGCCAATTATCACGAATTTATCGCCACCAAGAGCGACGATCATGACTCGCTCTTTTCCAACCAGGAACTCGCCGACTGGCTGCCATTATTGCTCGTCGTCGTCGACGAAGGGCGGAATATCATCATGGCCAACCGCACCGCGCACGCGATGGCGCGCAAGGCGGAAGGGGCGCTTCCCGGGCGCGGTTTGTTCGATGCCTTCCCGGCGCTCAAGGAAACCATGTTCGAGAGCTATTGCAATCGGACCGAGCGCACGGGTGAGCCTTGTTCGTTCGAACTGCCGGGGCTGTTCGGAACGGACACCTGGCATCGGATGGAGACGTTCCGGACGCACCAGGGCGTCGTGATGCTCGCGCGCGATATTACCGACGATGTGAAGGCCTATCGGCTGGCCGACACGAAGAAAGCGCTGATCGAAGCGATCCTGGCGCATGGCGGAATCGGCTATATCTGGTTCAACGTGCGTGGGCGGATCGAGGAGGTCGATACCGCGATGAGCGACCTGCTCCAGCTTCCCCGCGAGCGGCTGTCCAATGTCTCCGTCGTCGACCTCGTGCCGGTTGGGCAGCGCGTGATGCTGCGGGAAGTGATCGAAAACGTGCTGAGCCACGGCGGCACCCAGCGGTTCGAGACCGAATTCCTGCGCAACGACGGCACCACCGTCCCGGCGGTCGGGGCGATCAAGGACTTGCGCGGCGTCTATGGAAGCGAAGGCGCAGTGATGGTGGTGACGCGCAAATAGCTTTGGGTCGAGCGGCACCGAACCGGTCCCCGCCGCATCTCGCTCAGGTCAGCGGCGGTTTTCCCAATTCCTGCGACAGCGTGGCGAACTCGGCATGCGCGGCGCCCGGCATGCCGAACGGCGTAGCGCGACGGGAACAGGCTGCCGATTCCCGGGCCATGTGCTGAACGACACTGAGGTGCAGGTGCTGGTCGAACATCAATTCGGCGAAACCGCTGTCGCTCCAAGCAGTACTCGCCTTGATCGGTGCGAAACCCTCGACGAACAGGGTGATCGGCCGCTCGACCCGGATCTTGAATCCGGCCCATAGCCCGCAGCCGGCGACTGACAGCTCGAGCAGCATTATGTCGAGGCGGCACGACCGGAATTCGCGGATTTCGGCTGGCAATTCGAGCCGATAGCTGAGCGGCTGCCAGGTATCGGCACGCCGGAAGACTAGATTCGATCTACTCATTTTCTCCCCACCCCGGTCGCTAGCCGACCAACACCGGCGTGCCGCATCGCACGCCATTCACCCACACGTCCGCTTGCCCGACGTGAACACCCAGTAGCGACGTGACCTGGCCGAACACGCCATCGAGCGGCGCGGCGGCCAGATTGAGCACCTGGCCGACCAATGCCGTCAGCGTGCCCACGCCCAGCCCTAGCCCCAGGACGTTTACATTGAGGTCGATCCGCGAAATCAGCGAAGACGCCACTCCTTGAAGCAGGTCTGTGGTGCTGACCTGCTTCACCGTGTGGTTGGCGATGTCGCTCGCCGAAAAGAACACATCCTGTGGATCGGCGCCGCCCAGCTTGACGTCGGCGAAGCCGGACACGCTGGCGAGCGGCGTGCGCAGCATCGTCACGCGATTGAGCGTGGGCGCGGCCTGGAAATTGCCCAGCGCGGCCGGGTCGACATCGGCGATCGCGGCTTCGCCTAACGAAGGCGTCACGGTCAGCTTGACGGTCGCCTTGTTCGCCCCCCCGGAGCAGGACACTTCCTTCAATTTCGCGCTGGCGGCGGCCAGTTCGACATAGATCGGAACCCTGAGCGAGGCGAGGCCGAGTTGCGGCGCGACCTGGGTGTCCAGATAGACCCTCGTCTGCGCCGTGCGTACCTCAAGGTCGTGTGCCGCGGTGACCCGCAGCCAGGGCGAATTTGCCGGCCGCTCACCGATCGCGATCCACAGCTTGGTCGAGGTGAGTCCCGGTATGGTCGCGCCGAGATCGGTACTGATCTGATGCTGCCCGCCCAGCTCGAGCGTGCCGCGCAGCAAGGAGTAAGCGTCGACGGTGATCGGTCGCGACGGGTCGGACTGGGTATTCTCTGCAAGCGGACCAAGGTCGATCAGCGAGGACAATTTGGTCGAGCTTCGCGGCAACCGGTTGGCGATCGCACTCAGCACCGACGATGCCTGGGCGTCGGTGACCGACGCGGCCATTGCGCGCGAAATCTGGGGCAAGGTCGCCTGCATGTTCAACAGGTCGCCGAACGTCGCTGCCTGTACGTTGAGTTGCGAGCGTAGCGCCTCGCTGAATTTGAGGATGTCGATCTGTGCGCCGGCAAGCGCCTGATAATCCATCGCACTGAGTTGCAGGTCGGTGCCGGCGAGCTGCGACAGCAATGCGTTGGGCAGGCCGCCGCTGACTCCGGCCAGCCGTGATCCGATCGAGAAGGCGGCCAGGTCGATCCGGGCGGCGGTGCCGACCGCTTCGACCGGCACGGTTGGCTTGCCGAAGATCCGGGCGAAATAGAGCGGCACGTCGGCATGGACACGGACGCGTGCGGCGTTGGCGCCATCGGCGCCCACGGTGAAGCGCGTGCTCGCCGCGATTGTCGGATCGTCGACATATTGGCCAGGCTCGACGCCGACGATCGACAGTCCTGGCATCGAATTGGCGTTGCGCGCCGCAGTCGCGGCGTTGCTCGCGTCGTTGATATTGGCCGCCGCGGCCAACGCGGCCGCATCGGCGATCCCCTGAGCATGGCGCTTGGCCAGATAGAGATTGGTTGCGTCGACCGCGAGCGAGGCGACCCCGAGGAACGCGAGCAGGCCGCCGCCGAACAGGATCGTGACGTTGCCGCTGGTCGAGGCGAACAGGGAAGGTCTGACGCGCATTCGGACCTCCCTAAAAATTGCTCAGCCGCACGGCGGCGCTGCGCGAGAGGATCTTGTCGGGGATGGGCACGAAGGGCAGCTTCATCACCGGCTGATCCGACATGTCGTAATTGACCGTGACGTTGACTGTGGTGCCGTCGTCCTGGATGCCGACCACCACCTTGCGCTGGTCGATACTGTCATAATGCGACAGCGAGTCCGCCACGGTCTGGCGCGCGGTCAGCGCGCGCTCGTCCAACGACAGGCCCGACAGGCTGGCGCGCGCGCCTTCGTTCGCGCTCTGCTGCAGGGCGTTCGCACAGGCAAGCCATTGGCCGTAGACGATGATTCCCAAGATCAGCAGCATCAGCACGGGCAGGACCATCGCCATCTCTACCAGGGCCGCGCCGCGTTCGTCGCGAACAAGTCGCCGATAACCGCTGCGGTAGCGAGACAGGGAGGCGGTAGGGCTCGTCATGGCCACATGGTTAGGCGTGGGGCATTGCCGAAACCGCTAGGGCCCGACGCGATGCGATTGCTCAACTTACGCAGTTTTACGTACGCCGGCTGCCGCACCCGGCGCGCGCACCTGGCGGTGGCGACAGCCGCTTTGCCACTTCCGCGGCGAGCAGTGCGACTCCGGCTTGGGCGTCGGCGGCGAACACGCTGGTCGATCCGCACCAGGTCGCACTACCGGCCGGTCCGACCGACCATGACAGCGCCAACCTGGTATCCGAGCGGAGCCGATCGACCTTCAAGTCGCCTCGTATTTCGCTGTTGCGCAGGTGCTCGGGCAAATCCCGTTGAATCCTGCGCGACAGGTCGTCTGCTTCGCGTGCAGCGTCGGTAGAGGTCGTCGCGATGGACACCCGCGATGCCGGCGCGAGCGTGGTCGCATTCGGATCGCTCCCCTCTGCGCCGGAGGAGGCGATCGCGGTGGACACTTTGCCTTCGACCTGGCGCATCCCCAGCGCGTCGCTGCGCACACCGACCATCATGAGCTCGGTGATGACGAGCATCGATAGGCTCGATTGGACGAATACGGGCGTTCCGGACCGCCACAACAGGATCAGCGCGGCGAAGGCACTGAAGCAGATCGGCGCCAGCCACATCGCCGGCGGCGGCGCGCGTCTGACGATCAGAACGGCGGCGACGACAACGAACAATCCGACCGGCGCGAGCGCTGGCCAGGGACTGGAAGGGCCGGGTGAGAATGTCGCCGTGGGTCGCATGCAAACCTTTTCGCTGATGGGCCAGGGGTTTGCGCGCACCCACATTGCGCGACCGTTGACGTGGGCCGAGGGCAAAGTGCGCAATTTGCGCAGTTTTTCCCTCCGACTCGGTGTTATCGCGTGACAGTCGTTGACGATTCAGTCGCCGATTCAGCATGCTAGGCTGATAGAAAAGGGGCGCCCGTTGCCGGGCGCCCCCTTGGTTTCGTCGTGGTCGGCAGGTCTAGAACTTGACCTCTGCAGTCATCGTGAACGAGCGGCCGCGCGGGTCGGCGACGCGCGGTTCCCACGAACTGCCCGAACCGGTGTTCGAATCGTAGGTGATCGCGAACGGCGGGTCGGTGTTGAAGACGTTGCGGACCCCCGCCGTCAGCGTCAGATGGTTGCTGAAGCTCTGCGACACCGACGCATTGTAGATGATATAGGCCTTCACCCGCGGATTGAAGTCGGGTCGCCCGGCGCTGCCGGGCAACTGCTGGTTCTGATAGCCGTCGCGATAGATTTGCGAGAATGTCAGGCCGAACCCGTTGTTGGTGTAGCTGATATAGGCGTTGTGCTTCCACTTGAGACCAAGATCGCCCGACAGGCTGAACACACCGAGCAGATCGGTGTACTTCAGATTGGGCAACAGCTTCTCCTTCTTCTCAAGCAGCAGCGTGCCGTCGAACCCGGCCGAGATCGCGCCGCCCAGCGCATCGACGCTGCCCCGCGCCGAGAAGTCGATACCGCGCGTCCGGCGCGACCCGAAATTGCCAGTGCGCAGATCGACCAGGGTGATGATGCCGTTGGTCCGCTCGACGCGGTCGCCGAACGCACCGATATTGGCGAGCAATTGTGGGATGGTGATCGTGCCGATGACATTATCCACTGCGATCGACCAATAATCGGCCGAGAAGCTGAAGCGCCGTGTCGGCTGCAAAACGACGCCGAAGCTGTATTCTTTCGACGTCTCCGGCCCGAGGTTCAAATTGCCGCCGCTGAGCGAATCGGGCGTGATCGGAGCACATGCCGGCTGCGGCCCCGCCGTATTTCCCTGCGGGCAGAGCGTCGGATCGACCAGCGTATTGCCCGGGTTGGGCGATTGCGTAACGCCGTTGAAGATCTGGTTGAAGCTGGGCACGCGGAAGCCGGTATTGTACGATCCGCGGAACATCAGCCATTCGGCCGGCGTCAGCTTGGCGGTGAACTTCGGATTGAAGGTCGAGCCGAAGCCGGTGTAATCGTCGACGCGTCCCGCGGCCGAGAGTTCCAGGAACTTGAACACCGGGATCAAGACTTCGCCATAGGCCGCCTTGACGTCGCGGTTGACCTTGCTCAGCGCGTTGACGTTGTCGAAGGCGACGTTGAAGATGTCGGGCGCCGAGACGTCGGCTGCTGACGATCCGTTGAAGCTGTAGCTTTCGCGCCGGTAATCGACACCGGCCGCGATCTTCACCATGCCCCCTGGTAAACTGAACAACTCGCCCGAGATCGAGGCGTCGAACTGACGCACTTCATATTTGCCGCCATAGAGCTTGACTCCCTTGGCCGACACCGCGTCGAGCGCGGCGAGAGCCTGCGGCGTCTGCTGCAGCGAAAAGGGATTGAGGATGCCACTGTTGAACAGCCCGACGATGCCAGGGGCGCTGGCACCCGGCGCGGTCGGCGCGCGGGGGTCGGGCCCGCCCAATACCGCGTTGGGATCGCCATGGGTCTTGGCATAGGCGACCGCCGCGGAACTAGCATAGACGCCGCGATAGCTGTAGCCGCTGCCGAGGATCGACGTTGCCCGGCTCGATGCGTAGGACGCGCCGGCGCGATAATCCCAGCCCGGCGCGATCGGACCGTCGATGCCGAGCGCGGCGCGGAACGTCTTGGTATTGGTGACATATTCGCGCGGACCGCAATCGGTACACCGCCAGCGGAAAGTGATCGGCTTGCCATAATTGACTGCCACGCCGGGTAGCACCGAAACGATGCTGTTATAGACCGCGTTATAGGTCGGTGCCGTCAACGCGTTGAGCGGATAGGCGATCGGCATCGTCGTGTTGTTGGCGCTGTATTGATTGTTCGAGAAGATCTTATGCGAGGTGGCGTCCGAGCCGGTGACTTCGAGATAGATCTGATGTCCACCAAGCTTCCCCGTCGCCCGGCCATAATAGGTCAGCGTCTGAAGGGGCTGTTGCAAGGTCGCTGCGCGGCCGGTGTCCCACGAACAGGCGAGCGCCGAGCTAGGGCTTGCCCACAAGACCGAGTCGTAGTTCATCCCGCCATCGACAGAGTCGCAGCCGGCGCCTCCGGGCAGGCGCAGCGGATTGACGCCCCCCGTCGCCGCAACGGTCGTTCCCGGAATGGTAAATCCGGGAGCGTTGCCGAGATAATTGGGGTTGGGAACCGTACAGACGCCTGCCACCGTCGTGCTACACTGGGTAGTACCGCCGAGCAGCGTTCCGCCCTGCGTGATGCCTACCCCGGTCGCCGTCGGGTTGATCGGGAAAGCGGTGGCGAAAGGCGTGCCCCGCGTGTCGATCGACAGGCCGCGATTGGGCTGGTTGCCGTTGACGAAGTCGCGATCTGATCCGCGCAAGATGCTGTTCCAGCTCTTGCTGACCGCGCCCATCACGTTGAAGCCCTGCTCGTCGAGCTTGCCCCAGCCGACCGTCGCCGACAGGCGATAGATCGGGCTGTCGCCCTGTTCGGTGATGTCGGTGAAGCCCTGGACGTCGATGCCGGTGAAATCGGTCTTGGTGATGAAGTTGATCACACCGCCGATCGCGTCGGTGCCATAGATTGCCGAGGCGCCGTCCTTAAGCACTTCGACCCGGTCGATCGCGGCGAACGGGATCTGGTTCACATCGACCGCCGACCCCTGCAACCCGTGCGCGGCGACGCGGCGGCCGTTGAGCAGGATCAGAGTCGACGCGCTGCCCTGGCCACGCAAATTGGCGGCGGACAGGCCGTTGGTGCCGCGCGCGGCACCGCTGACAACGTCTGAATTGGATGCGAGATTGTCGGCGCCGTTACCGTTGGCGGCGAGGAACGAGATTAGCTGTTCCGGGCTGCTGATACCCTCGCGGCTGAGGTCCTTGGTCGTGATGATCTGCAGCGGCAGCGCGCTGCGGTTCGGATCCTGCTTGATGCGCGAGCCCGTGATGATGATTTCGTTGCTCTTGCCGGCTCGGTCGCCCTGATCGTCCGAGACCGGCGTCGCTGCTCCCGTCGGCGTCGAAGCGGGCGCAGTGGTCTGATCGGCATTGGTCGATTGCGCGAGCGCCCCACTCGGCAGCATGAAGGCGGCAAGCGCCGTCCCCGACGCCAGCACGAGACGAAGCGAGTTCGATCCTGTCATAATAGGCCCCCTTGGATGCGCCCTTCCCGTGGCGCTTCATTGGCGACATTAAGCATCAGAATGGACAAGTCTTACCACCTTTCTTTTGCGCCAGCCGGTGAAACCGGTTCCCTTTTTGTGTGTGGAAGGGGCAAAGCGTTGCGCGGTTGCAACACCGATTCCATTGACCCGGCCCGGCGGACATCGGACCGTGGCTCAGTGCGCGAGAGAGGATTGCCGATGCAGCATCTGAACATCCGCCCGTTCGGGCTGCACGCGTGACGGTCGGAGCGATCGATCCCGGTGCGGCGGAGCGCGCGGTGCTGCGTCCCGGCTTTGGGCGGCTGGCGCTATATGCGTTGCTCGGCTTTTCGGCGGGATTGCCGTTCTACATGTTCAACACCGTGCTGTTCCTGCGTCTGGCGCGGCACAATGTCGACATCGTCACGATCGGTTATTTCGCCTGGGTGTCGCTGCTGCCGACGTTCAAATTCGCCTGGGCGCCGTTGCTCGACAAATACGACATGCCGGGGTTCGGCCGCTTCTGGGGCCGGCGGCGCGGCTGGATCATGGTTTCCCAGCTCGGCATCTTCCTGTCGACGGTCGGCATGGCCTTCACCGCGTCGGACAGGAGCCTGCCGCTGACCGCCTTGTTCGCGGTGCTGCTCGCCTTCTGGACCAGCACGCTCGAGATCGCAGCCGACGGATGGCGCGTCGAACTGGCGCCGACCGCGGAAGAGCAGGGGCCGCTCGTCGCGGTCAACCAATGGGGCTATCGCATCTCGATGGTGGTCGCCGGCGGCGGCGCGATCTATATCGCCGCGGTGTCCGACTGGACGTTCGCCTATCTGGCCATCGGCGTCCTGGCGTTCCTGCCTTTTCCGCTACTGGCGGCGATGCGGTCGGAAAGCGGTCGCGGCGACGGCCGGATCGCCGCCTTGCTGACCGGTTTGCTGGTCAGTGCCTCGGCGATAGCCGGCATCACCGTTGCGACCGCCGCGATCGGTTGGGTGCTGCTGTCGGCGATCGGCTCGGTCGGAATCGATAACCCCGACGTCATGAAATATTGGGTAGCCGGGCTCGGGCTGCTGCCGTTCCTCGTCCTCGGCGCGGCAGTGCCGTGGCTTCGCAAGCTGCCCTGGCACGCGCCGTTGCGCCGGTCGCTGGCGGTCGGGCCCTATGTCGACGTGGCGTGGCGATATGGCCTCGTCGTCATCCCGATCCTGTTGTTCATTTCGATCTATCGAACCGGAGATGTGATGGCGAACACGCTGTCGCACCCGATGTTCAATTTCCTGGGCTATGGATTGAAGCAGATCAGCGCGGCCGATGGTGTCGTCGCGCTCGTCTCCGGCCTGCTCGGGGTGACACTCGGCGGACTATTGGCGGCCAGGGTCTCGATGGGCTGGTCGCTGGTGATCGGCGGGGTGATGTCCGCGCTCAGCAACTGGATATTCGCGTGGCTCGCGCATCAGGCGCCGGGCGGGCCGGTGTTGTTCTCGCTGTTCGGCCTGGGGGTGACGACCGGCGACCTCGATCTCTATCTTGCCATGGCGGTCGACCAGTTCGGCCACGGGTTCGAAGGCGCGGTGTTCGTCGTCTACCTCTCGCTGCTGGTCAATCCGCGCTATCCGGCGGCGCAATACGCGCTGTTTTCCGGGCTTGCCTTTCTGATCCCCAGACTGCTTGCGGGGCTGTCGGGGGTGTTCCAGAAAGCGATCGGCTATGACGGCTTCTTCATCATGGCGGGTACGATGAGCGTCGCGGTGCTGGTCCTGCTGCCGTTCATCGTCCGGGCAAAGCCCCGACCCGATGACGACCCCAACGCGACAGTGGCGGTGGCAGCATGATCGAACAGGCCTTCGCCCCGGCTGCCGCCGCGGTCGCCGCGGGCGGGATTCCCGGCGCGACCCTGGGCGTGGTCGCGGCCGACGGGCGGCGCTGGGTGACGCATACCGGGATGGCCGCATTGCTGCCGGAGCCGGAGGCGTTGACGCTCGACCATTGGTTCGACCTCGCTTCGGTGTCGAAGGTCATCGCGACCACGACGATGATCCTGCGGCTGGCCGATCAAGGCAGGCTTGATCTCGACCGGCCGCTGACCGACGCGATCCCAGATCTGCGTCAGTACGACGTCGCTAACGCCGCCGAGCGTAAGCTGACCTTCCGCGACTGCCTGGCGCATCGCAGCTTCCTCCCCGCGGTCGAGCCGATCTACACCTATGACGGCGACCCGGCGCGGCTGCGCGCGTTCGTGCTGCAACGCGAATGGCGGCACGGCCCGCCGGTCTATTCGGACATCAACTTCATCCTGCTGGGGATCGCGATCGAGCGGATCACCGGACAGCCGCTCTCGGCCTGGCCGCTGGGCCAAGGCCTGAGCTACGGCCCGCCGCCGGGGCCTGCCGTCGCGACCGAACTCTGCCAATGGCGCGGGCGCGTGTTGAAGGGCGAAGTGCATGACGAGAATTGTTTCGCGATGGGCGGAGAGACCGGCCATGCCGGGCTGTTCGGAACCGTTGCCGGGGTGCTCGATTTCGCCCTGGGGCTGCTCGACGGCAGCGGCGCGTCGCCGGCAATGATCGAGGCGATCCGCACGCCCTTCTACGAACATCGCACGTGCGGCTGGGAACGGCGCTTCGACGGCTGGTCGGGCGGGGCGGCCTGCTCGGGCGAGACGATCGGCCATACCGGCTTCACCGGCACCGGCCTGTGGGTCGATTTCGATCGCGGGATCGCCTGGACCTTGCTCACCAACCGCGTCCATCCGTCGCGGCATAGCGAGGCCGGGAAGAGCATCTTCGAGATCCGGCCCGCGACCGGCGATGCGGTGATCGCGGCTTGTGATGCGCAGCGCCGCGCCTAACGTGGGTCAAGCCAACCGGCTTTAGCCTGTCTCGCCGCAAGCATCCGCCCGCGCGAGGAGAAACGCCCGCTCGCGCACGTTGCGGGTAAGCGCGGCGGCGGCCTCGAATGCCGTACGCGCCTCGGCCAGCCGGCCTGCCCGGAACAGGAAGTCGCCTCTTGCCGCGGGGAATGGCGCGTAATGGCGCAAGGCGTCGGCACCGGGAATTTCGTCGATCAGCCTGAGACCCGCGTCCGGCCCGAACGCCATGCTGTGCGCGATCGCGCGGTTGAGATCGACCACCGGCGAGGGCGTCACGGTGCGCAGCCGATCGTAAAGCGCGGCAATCCGAGCCCAGTCGGTATCGGTGGCACGGCGCGCTCGGGCGTGGCAAGCGGCGAGCGCGGCTTGCAACACATAAGGCCCCTGGCCGCCGAGCGCATCGGCGCGGGCCAGCGCATCGAGCCCGCGGAGGATCAGCAACTGATCCCAGCGCGAGCGATCCTGCTCGGTGAGGGGCACGAAGGCGCCGTCCGGCCCGGTCCGCGCGCCCAGCCGCGATGCCTGGATCTCCATCAGCGCCAGCAGACCGAGCGCTTCCGGCTCGTCGGGCATCAGCCCCGCCAGGATGCGCCCGAGCCGCTGTGCTTCCTGCGTCAACGCCGGCCGGACCAGATCGTCGCCCGCCGTCGCCGCATAGCCCTCGTTGAAGATAAGGTAGATGACCTCGAGCACCGCGGGCAAACGCGCCGCCCGCTCGCCGCCGCGCGGCACCTCGAAGGCCAGACCGGCCTGGGCGATCGCCTTCTTCGCGCGGACGATACGCTGCGCGATCGTCGCTTCGCTGGACAGGAAGGCGCGAGCGATCTCGTCGGTCGTGAGCCCGCCGACCACGCGCAGGGTGAGCGCCGCGCGGGCATCGGGCGACAGCATCGGATGACAGGCGGTGAAGATTAGCCCGAGCAGTTCGTCGCCGAGATCGTCGTCCAGCGCGGCGTCGATCGCCGCGGTCGCGTCCCCGGCTTCCTTGTCGAGCGTCCGGGCGATCTCCTCGTGCTTGCGGTCGCGCATCCGGTCGTGCCGGATGGCGTCGATCGCGCGTCGCTTGGCGACGGCCATCAGCCAGGCGCCTGGATTGGCCGGGACGCCGGTCCGCGGCCAGTCGGACAACGCGACGATCAGTGCTTCCTGCGCCAGCTCCTCGGCACGGTCGATATCACGCACCATCCGCGCCAGGCCGGCGATGAGCCTGGCGCGTTCGATGCGAAAGGTCGCCTCGATCGCCCGATGGGTTTCGCCGTTGCTGTCCGTCTCGCTTGCCGTCACGCCGCCGCTTGTCCGTCACGGACAGCGGCGACGCAAGCGGCCCTAGCTGGTCGCCGGCGCGTTGACCGCCAATTGCGCGGCGAATGCCCGTTGATAGGCGGGCCGCGCCTCGCCGCGCGCGACATAGGCGGCCAGGGTCGGAAACTCGTCGAGAATACCCGACATTCTCAGCCGGAGCAGGACCGACACCATCAGCAGGTCGCCCGCGCTGAACTTGCCATCGAGCCACTCGGCGTCGCCCAGACGATCGGCAAGCTGGCTTAGCCGAGCGCGGATACGGTCGAAGACCAGTGGCATCCGTTCCTGCGCCCAGGACTTGTCGCCTTCCGCGAATTTGGCCGTCTGGAGGTCGAGGACCGGTGGCTCGACGCTGCTGAGCGCGGCGAACATCCAGGTGATCGCACGCGCCCGGGCATCGGGCTCCGTCGGCAACAGGGCCGGATGTCGTTCCGCGATGTGGAAGACGATCGCGCCCGTCTCGAACAAGGCGAGATCGCCTTCCTCATAGGTGGGTATCTGGCCGAACGGATGGACGGCCAGGTGCGCCGGTTCCTTCATCCCGGTAAAGGAAACGAGGCGAACCTCGTACGGCAGTCCCGCTTCTTCGAGCGCCCAGCGAACGCGCGTGTCGCGTGCCAGCCCTTTGCCGCCGTCGGGCGACCGTTCGAACGCGGTGATGGTGATGGTCATCGTCCAACTCCGATGTTGGCCAGGCGCGTCGAAGCAATGACTATCGGCGCGCCAATAAAGGTGAAGCCGGCTGGAGAGGCCTTGCCGCCCCAGCCGACGGGATCAGGCGACGCCAAGCTTGCCGCGCTCGCCGCCGCGGGGGTTCGCGAGTTCCTGGGGGGTCACATAGTCGGCCAGGTCCGCCGCCTCGAAGAACGGGCGGATCTCGATCTCGCTGCGGCCCGGCATGCAATTGGGGCAGCGCTTGGCCCAGGCGATGGCCTCATCCATGTCCCGGACTTCCCAGATCGAGAAGCCGGCGACGAGCTCGCGCGCCTCGGCGAAGGGCCCATCGATGACCGTGCGGCTGGCGCCCTCGAAAGCGATGCGCTTGGACTCGGAACTGGGCTTGAGCCCGGCAGCGGCGATGAACACGCCAGCTTCGACCAATTCCTCGGTGAACCGGTCCATCGCCGCGAACGCTTCCAGCATCTCCGGCGTGGGCGCCATGCCCGCTTCGCTTTCCTCGGTGGCCTTCACCAACACCATAACACGCATCGTCTGTCTCCTTGCTCGAGCCGGCCCCAATTGGCGTCTCATCGGGACGACGAACGAGTTTGTCGGAAATCGACATGGGTGCGCAAATTTTTTCGGCGACGGTGCGCGGGGGTTGGTCAAGCCGCCGGATCAATCGCATCCTACCTGCGCAGCAACCCGCGCTGGCGGCTCAATTCTCCGCCGCGATGAGCTCCAGCGCGGCATCCACCGCCTTGGTCGCCTCGACGCCCGGCGGGATGTCGTTGGCATAGGTCGAGAAGGTTAGCGTGCGGCCGCTCTTGGCGATCATATAGCCCGACAAGGCGGCGCTCGCGTTGAGCGTGCCGGTCTTGGCGAACAATTTGTGGTCGAGCAAAGTGCCGCCGAAGCGCTTGGCCAGCGTGCCGTCGACTCCGCCGACCGGCAGCGTCTCGCGCCACGCCGCGCCCCAGGGTTGCGTCGCGATCCAGCGCAGCATGATCACCGCGCCGCGCGGCGCGACGCGATTATAGCTCGACATGCCCGACCCGTCCGAGAAGTCGAACGCCGCGCGCGGCACGCCCGCCTTGGCCAGCATCGCGCGGACCGCGACCTGGCCGTCGGCGATCGACCCGCTACCCGCGACCAGCGACGAGCGGCGCAGGAACAATTCGGCATGGAGGTTCTGGCTGACCTTCATCGTCAGATGCATGTCGTCGAGCAATGGTGGCGGGGTCAGCTTGGCGAGCACGGGAGGCAATGGCGGCCGAGCGGGCGGGGCGTTGCCGCGGATCGCGGGATCGTCGCTCGGCATCAGCGGGCGGTGGCGGACGTCTACCTTGCCGGTGACGCGGACACCGCGTGCCTTCAACAATTGGGCGAAGCGCCACGCGGCGTAGCGGGCCGGATCGTCGATCCCGACACGCAATTTGTCGGGCTTGGCGTCGGCGCCGATCGTCCCGCTCAGGCGGAGCTCATAGCCATTGGGCGCGCGGTCGAACTCGACGGCGCTCTTGCTGCCCGCGACGGTCATGAGCCGGTTGTCGACGGTGTAATAAGCGGGCAGCTCGACCTTGGGCACCGCACCGACCGCGCCGGGCGTGACGGTCACCGGCAATTCATTGTCGTCCATCGTCAGCGCCGAGGTGCCGGTGCCCGATCGCGTCGGGATGTTGTTCCAGCTCATCCCCGGGCCCCAGCGCTCATCGGGCAGGAGAGTGTCGTCGCCGATCACATCACCGACGACGTGGGTTCTCTTCGCCACGGCGTCGGCCAGCGTCGTCAGGCAATCGACCGTGCAATCGTCGGCGCCCGACAGCCGCGCGTCGCCATTGCCGATCAGCACGACGTCGCGTCCGTCGAGCCGCACCGCGGCACCGCCGGTCGTATCGGGTTGGGTCAGGTCGCCCATCGTGTCGAGCGCGGTGGCGGTGGTGAACATCTTGGTGTTCGATGCCGGGATGAAGCGCGCATCGGGATTGATCGCGACGACATCCCTGCCCTGGTCGTCGACCACGACGATGCCGAACCGCGTGCCTGGGCCTGCCTGTGCAAGCGCCGCCTCGACCCGCGCGGTCAGGTCCTTGTTCTGCGCCGCGGCGGGAACCGCGACGGCGAGCGCGGCGACAAGCGCCAGAGCCTGTTTGGTCATCTATTGCGTCCCCCGATCAGGAAAAAGCGAGCGGCGACGCCGCCCATTCCGCGCGCGCTCGCGCGATCAATGTTTTGAGGCTCGCGGCCTGCCGCCGCCATGCGCCTTCGGTCGCCGCGTCCCAGGTGTCGATCGTGTCGCGGAGCGCATCGATCGCGAAGTCGACGAACACATCATATTCGTCCTGGCGCAGCTCGCCGTAATTGCGGTGGTTGAAGACGAGTTCGGCGACCTGGCTCCAGACCCATTTGCGGTCCTGGGCAAGGCCGTACAGCCATTGCAGCGTCTCGTCGGTCATCCGGACCGAGGTCGCATCGATATGGATGAAGATCGCGCGGCGTTCGGGGAAGCGGGCGAGGAAGCGGTCGAACAACAGGTCGCGCATCGCGGCCTCTCGGCCGTCCAGCGCGATCAGGCTCGCTTCGATCAGCGCGGCGTCACTCATCGTCGGCCGAGCGATAGATCGCTTCGTCGAGCTCGCCTTCCCAGCGCGCGACCGTGGTCGCGACCGCGAGGTTGGCGCAGGCGCTGGGGACGGTGCGGGTCATGTCGAGCAGGCGGTCGAACGGCAGGACGAAGCCGACGACCAGCGCGGTCTGTTCGGGCGGGACGCCGACCGCCGACAGCACGGCAGCGAGCATGAACAACGAGGCGGACGGGACCGGCGCGGTGCCGAACGCCGCGAGCGATCCGGTCAACAGGACGAGCAGATACACTGAGGGCGTCAGCGGCGTGCCGAACGCCTGGAGGGCGAACAGGCTGAGCAGCCCGACATACATGGCGGTACCGTCCTTGCCGATACTCGCGCCCAAGGGCAGCACGGTCGAATAGACCGGACGGCTGATACCGAGATTGTCCTCCGACACGCGCATTGCGACCGGCAGCGTCGCGCCGCTCGACGCGGTCGAGAAGGCGACAACCAGCGCGTCGACGATGCCGCGGAAGAACGGCAGCGCCGGCAGTTTGGCGACGAGGCGCAGCAACAGGCTGTGCACCACCAGCATCTGGATCAGCGATCCCGCGACCACCGCGAGCGCGAGCCAGCCGACATGGACGAATACCGCCGCGCCGTTGGCGGCGACCGCATTGGCGATCAGCGCGAAGACGCCGAACGGAGTCGCCTCCATCACGATCGTTACGACCTTGAGCAGCACTGCCGAGGTCGCCTGGAGGAAAGTGGCGAAGGGTTTGCCCGCCTCTCCGGTCAATACCGTGCCAACCCCGAACAGGATCGCGACGAAGATCAGCGCGAGCATGTCGCCCTTGGCCAGTGCATCGACGATGTTGAGCGGGATGATGCCGATCAATTGATCATAAGGCGTGACCGGCGCGCCCAAGGCATGCGGCGCTGCGGTGCCGAGCGGGGCGCCGGCCCCGGGCCGGATCACGGTCGCGACCAGCATGCCGACCGACACTGCGATCGCGGTGGTCGCGGCAAACAACCCGATCGTGCGCGCACCGAGGCTGCCGAGCTTCTTGGGGTCGGCGAGGCTGGTAATGCCGGCGGCGATCGTCACCAATACGATAGGGGCGACCAGCATGCGGATCGCACGGACGAACAGGTCGCCGAGGAATTGGACGTACGGCGCGCCCGCCGGCCAGACGAGCGCGAAGATCACGCCCAGGATCAGCGCGCCGACCACACGTTGCCAGAGGGGGATGGCGAACCAGCGGTGTAGGGGACTCACAGACCCTCAACCTTCCGGCGCTTCGCGCCTCCCTCCCTCTCCCGCATGCGGGAGAGGGAAGGGGCCCGCCCGGCGCAGCCGGGTGGGAAGGGTGAGGGTCTGTTCAGGAACACGTTCCTGCCTTGGGCGTATGCGGCAGCGCGCGGCCGGCGGCGGTGCCGGTGAGCTTGCCGTTGTCGACCGCGACTTTGCCGTTGACGACGACAGTGCGCACCCCGGTCGCTGGCAGGGTCGGCTGTTCATAGGTCGCCTGCGCGGCATAAGACTTGGGATCGAACACGACGACATCGGCGAATGCGCCGGGCTTCAATTCGCCGCGTCCGGTCAATCCGAACCATTTGGCAGTAATCGACGAACTGCGCTCAATGAACTCGCGCAACGAGATCACCTTGTCGGCGACGACATATTTCGAATATTTGCGCGCGAACGTGCCCCAGACGCGCGGATGGCCGCTGGACGCGTCGCTATCGGTCATCACCCAGGGTTGTTTCATGAACGCGGCGATATCGGCCTCGCTCTGGTTGAACGAGACGACGCCGGCATCGTGCACGCGGATCGCCGCGATCGCCGCCGAGATCGGATCGGTCTTCATCGCCGCCGCGATCTCGTCGAGCCGCTTGCCGCGCCACTGCCCTTCGGTGATCAGCAGCGAATGCGGCCCGCCGCGCTTGCGCATGTTCTCGGCGATGCCCTCGCGCAGCTTCTGCGTGAGGCTGGGATCGTCGAACCGCTTGATCAGGGCGGCGGTGCCGCCGTCCTGCGCCCAGAGCGGGATCAGCGACGCGACCAGGCTCGTGCCCGAGGCAGACCAGGGATATTGGCTGGCGGTGATGTTGACCCCGGCGGCGCGCGCGGCGTCGATCTTGGAGATGATCGTCGGCGCCATGCCCTGGACGTCGACCCCCAGCGCCTTGATATGACTGATATGGATCGGCATGCCGGTAGCCTTGCCGATCTCGACCGCCTCGTCGATCGCGGCGGCGAGGCCGACCGTGTAGCTCGATTCGTCGCGGATGTGACTGTCATAATAGCCGCCGCGCTTGGCCGCTTCCTGCGACAGCGCGATCACTTCGTCGGTTTTCGAAAAGCTCTGCGGCGCATAGAATAGGCCGGTCGAAAAGCCGATCGCGCCTTCGCACATGCCCTTGGCGACCAGTGCCTTTTCCTTGTCGAGCTCGACCGGGGTCGGCGCGCGGTTGGCGCCGCCGATTACTTGCTCCCGGATCGCGCCGAAGCCGACATAGGTGGCGAAATTGATCCCGACCGGCTTGATCTTGGGTGTCGCCAGCGTGGCCGCGACATTGGTAGCGCCGCCACCGTCATTGCCGATGAACGCGGTGGTCACGCCCTGGAGTAGAAACGCGGGGATCAGCCGCGTCTTGGCATCGCTCGAGGCGAGCCAGGGGCCGGCATGGGTGTGCGGATCGATGAACCCAGGCGCGACGATCATGCCGGTCGCGTCGATCGTCCGCGCGGCGGCGATCTTCAGGCTTGGCCCGACCGCGACGATCTTGTCGTCCTTGATCGCGATATCGCCGGTGAACGGTGCGTCGTCGCCGGTATAGACGGTGCCGCCGCGCAAGATCAGGTCCGCATCCATGGCGGGGGAGGGGGCGGCGCCGATCGAACAACCGGCGAGCAAGGTGGCGGTGAGAGCGAGGCGCAACTTCATGGCCGCGATCCTTTCGGTCGCGGCAGTCGGCGTCAAGGATGGGCTAGCGATTCCTCGGTGATGGTATAGCTCGAGTGCATACCCTTCTCGGCCGGCACGTCGGTCGCGAAGTACGCCACGCCGGTGCCGCTGGCCGGGTCGATCCACAATCCGGACTTGAGGCCATAAGCGTCGCCGAGATGCCCGAACCGCCGCTTGCCGTCGCCGAACGGATCGTCATGGCATCCCGCTTGCGGCGTCGGAATCACGAACATGCCGAGGCCGTAGCTGCACACCCAGCCGTCGCCGATATCGCCATTACGGCCGTCATAGGTCCAGGCGGGCGTCTCCATCAGCTTGACCGAGGCGGGGGAGAGCAGGCGGACGCCGTCGACCTTGCCGTTGCCGAGCAGCATCCGCCCGATCCGCTCGAGACCCCGAGCGGAGATGTGCAGGCCTGATTGCGGCGCGAACATCGCACCGTTGGCGCCTGCCTTCCAGCGCGACAGATCGCAGCTCCCGTCGGTCGCCGGCGTGACCGGGCAGGGCGGGCGCTTGCCGTGATTGTCGTCGCGCGTCACTTGTCCGCCGCGGAACAGCACGACGCCATGCGCGATCGTCGCGTCGTCGCACGTGTCCCATTGATAGCAGGCATCTAGCCTGAGGGGTCTGATCACCAGCCGGTCCATCAGGCGGTCGAACCGCTCGCCGGTCGCCCGCTCCATGACCGCGGCGACGACGGGGAAATTGAAATTGGTGTAGCGGAAGAAGCTGCCCGGCGCGTGCTCGGCGTCCCATGCCTTGGGATTGGCCAAGGTCGCGCGCATGTCGCCGTCGAGCGGCAGGACATAGTCGATCGTGTCGGTCAGGCTCGATCGATGCGACAGCAGCAGGCGCAGCGTGATCGGCGCGTCGGGGAAAGCCGGATTGCGAAAGGTATAGCCGAGCCACTTGGATACATCCGAATCGAGGTCGAGCTTGCCCCGCTCGATCAGCCGCATCACCCCAATCGCCGTCACCAGCTTTGAGATCGAAGCGATCCGCACCGGGTCGTCGGGAGTCACACCGCGATCGACCGCGGGATCGGCGAAGCCCTCGGCTTGCGCGGACGTTTCACCCTTGCGGTCGAAGGTCACGCGGACCGAAGCGACGGGCTGCGCCGCGCTCGCCGCGGCGAACAGGAGGAAGGACAGCATGTCGCGAGGCTAGGGCCAGTCCAGGCCGGCTGCAACGACCGCTTTCGCTCGCGGCGGCGGACGGCAAACACCGTTCGAGCGTGCAAGTTCCGACCTCGAGCTCAAGGATCAAGCGTCTGTTGCGATGAAGCAACAGTCTGTTTTTTTGTCCAATTATTCTCGGATCAACCGAGGCTCTCGAAGGTTACGCCCTTCACCGCTCATCAGGCGACAAAGGAAATCCGTTATGCGTACCCTACTTCTGACCGCCATCGCCATTACAGCGATCGCCCCGCAGTCCGCTTCTGCCCAAGATTCTTCGACCGCTCAAGATTCTCCGACGTCATTCCGCGGTATTCGCGTCGAGGGCGACATCGGCGGCGACCGCTTCCAATCGCAAGGCGTTCACAACGACAAGTTCGGCTATGGCGCCACGGTCGGGTTCGATGGCGTGATCGGCAACAAGATCGTGGTCGGGCCGGAAGCAAGCTATTGGCGCTCGAGCGACTGGACGGAGAATTGCACGCCCACCGGTGGAGGTGGCGACATTTGCCACAAGTCGTTCGAGGAATGGGGTGCGGCGGTCCGCGTCGGCTACCTCGTAACGCCGAGCTTCCTGGTGTTCGGCAAGGGCGGCTATGTGAACAACGAGCAGCGCAAGCGGTTCGACGCGCCGGCCGGACAGACCGGCTATTATGACCACTTCCGCAGCGACGGCTATCAGCTTGGTGGCGGGCTGGAATATACACTGACCGGCACCGACTCGAAACTGCCTGTCTATGTCGGCGCGCAATATGTCTATTCGCAATATAGCGACCACACCTCGCGTCAGCGGGTGATGGGCACCATCGGCTTCCGGTTCAAATAAGGCCGGCCTGAAAACGAGGCGAAAGGCGACGTCTGAGCGCCTTTCGCCTTGGTTCTTACTTGCTCAGCCCGCCTGGCGAGGTCCGGATGCTGGTGCTGCCACCGTCGTCGAACGACCCCGCGCGATAAAGCAGGGTGATCGACACGCGGCGGTTGCGCGGGTCGGCGGGATTGTTCGCGATCATCGGCTCACGGTCGGCGACGCCCTCGATGCGGTAGAAGCGATCCTCCATCAGCCCGCCCGTCGCAAGCCGGCGGCGCGTCGCCTCGGCGCGGCCGGTCGACAGCATCCAGTTGTTCATCGCCAGCGGGTTGCCATAGGCCAGATTGTCGGTGTGGCCGCGGATCATGATCGGATTTTCCATGCCCTTGACCGATCCCGCGATCATTCCGATCAGGTTGCTCGCTTCCGGAACGAGCTGGGTCGTGCCGAGCGCGAACATCGAATAATCGGCGTCGTCGACCAGGTCGATGCGCAAGCCATCGCGGGTCTGAATGAACTTCACATGGCTCGCGAGCTTGGCGAAAGCAGGCGACTTCATCGCCTGTTCGAGCTTGCGCTTCATCTCGTCGAAATTCCTCTGGTCCTCGGCAGTCAGGCGCGCCTTGAGCGACCCTTTCTCGCCCGATCCGATATTGGCGCCGCCGGTCGCGCCGACGGGAATGGTCAGCGATTTGGTGCCGGTCTGCGATGCCCTGTGCGGGTAATTGTCCTTGTCGGTGATCGACGATCCGCCGAACATGCCGTTCGACCCCGCGCTATTCTCCTTCATGTTGACCAGGGTCGGGGAGAAATAATCGGCGATGCCCCTGCGCTGCTTCTCGGTGGTCGCACCGAGGATCCACAGCAGCAGGAAGAACGCCATCATCGCGGTCACGAAGTCGGCATAAGCGACTTTCCAGGCGCCGCCGTGATGCGCGCCATGGGCCTCGATATAGATCTTCTTGACGATGATCTTCGGCGGCTGATTGCTGCCATGCGGTGCGCGCGCGGCCATCAGATGGCCTCCGAGGTCAGCGGGAGAATGGTTCGCGCGGAGGCGCAGAGGGCGCGGAGAGGTGTCGCCCGGCCGCGCCAGCGGCCCGCTATTTTTGGCGGTTTAGATGACGTGCGCTGCCGCGCAAGAGAACAGCTCTGCGCCTCTGCGCGAAAATTAAAAGCGAACGCCGGCGCCTGCACGATCAGCGTCCACGCAGACCGTCGAAGACCTCGGCGAAAGCAGGCTGGTTGGAATGCGCGATGCCCGAGCGCGCGGCCTCGATCACCAGCGGCTGCGGGTGACCGTGCAGCGAGGCGATGATGATCTGCTTGACGACATGATAGATTGCGGCGTCGGCGTCGATGATCTGCTTGAGGCGCGTCGCCAGCGGCCCGACCATGCCGTACGCCAGCAACACACCCAGGAACGTGCCGACCAGCGCCGATCCGATCATGGCACCCAGGATCGCTGGCGGCTTGTCGATCGAGCCCATCGTCTTGACGACGCCGAGCACCGCCGCGACGATACCCAAAGCGGGCAGCGCGTCGGCCAGGTTTTGCAGCGTCCCCTGCGGCCCCTCGACCTCGTGGTGGTGCGTCTTGATCGCGTTATCCATCACTTCCTCGACCGCATGGACGTCGAGCGTGCCCGACGAAACGACGACCAGGCGGAGCGTGTCCGCGATCAGATTGACCAATGTATGGTCGGCGAGAAGGCGGGGATATTCGGCGAAGATTGCCGACGATTTGGGGTCCTCGACATGCGGTTCGAGCGCGATCGGCCCGTCCATCCGCAGCATCTTCATCAGCTTCGAGACGAGGAAGATGACGTCGAGATAATCCTGTTTCTTGTATTTCGGCCCCTTCATCACTTTCATGATGCCGCTGCCCAGGCCTTTCAGCTCCTTGGGCGAATTGCCGATGATCAGCGCGCCGGCCCCGGCGCCGCCGATGATCAGCATTTCGTGGGGAATGGCCTCGAGCACGGGCCCCAGCGCGCCGCCGGTGAAGACGAACCCGCCGAAGACCATCGCCAGAAGGACAACGAGGCCGATTGCCGGAAACATCTTAGTTCTACTTACCCCCTGCAATCACGGCCTAACCGGATAACGACCGGTTCGCTCAATGGTTAACCGGCTTTTCGTAGCCAACCGGTTAAGGTCGTCGCGCTTTGTGGATTCAGCGGAGCTGAACCGGGTGCGGCGCCAGCCCGCTTCCCCCTTCGGCCAGCAAGAAAACTGCCGCTGGAGGACCGGCTGGCGCCGCCAGACTTATTTCAGGAAGTCGAACAGCGACATGCTGGCCAGCTTGGTGAAGCTCGCCTGGGTTGCCTGCAGGACGGTCATGGTCTTCTGCAAATTGGTGATCGCCGCAGTGACGTCGGTATCCTCGAGCGACGATCGGGCCGCTTCGCGATTGGTGGCGACGTCCTTGAGCCGCGAGGTCTCCAGGTCGACTCGCGCGGCCCGGGCGCCAAGGCCGGCCTGCACGCTTGCCGCCTGATCGTTGGCCGCCTGAAGCGCGTCGCCGGTCGCCCCGGCGATGGTCGAGACGTTACCGGTACCCCTGAGTGCTGCCGAGAGCGATGAAATGGTGGAGAGGATATTGCCGCCGCTCGAGTCGACGAACACGCGCGCGGCCGAATCGCCGGGCTGGATCGACTCGTTGGCGCCGACCGGGATCGATGTCGGGCCCGTCGCGGCGAAGCTGAACGTGCCATCGGCATTCTTGATCACGGCATCGGCGTCGCCATTGGCGAACACAGCGGCGCCGCGCGAATCCTTGACGTTGGCATAGCCGACCAGATTGGTGACGATCGCGTCGAGTTGGTCGGCGATCGCCACCCGGTCGCTCGCCGACAGCGTGCCGCTGTTCGCCTTGACCGCAAGTTCCTTCGCTTGCTGGAGCGCGTCGGTGATCGAACTCAGCGTGCCGTCGGCCTGGCTCAAGGTCGTGCCCGCCAGCGTCAAATTGCCGCCATAAGCAGTGTCGTCGGCGCCGTCGCGCGCGAGGCTCTGCAGTCGCCGCCAGGACACCGCGTCGTCGGACGGCGCGTTGATCCGCTTGGTCGTCGAAATCTGCGTCTGCAGCTGGTCGGCGGTCGCGGTCAGCGACTGCATATTCTGCTGATTGAACGCATAGAATTGGCTGGTCGAGATCTGCATCGGGCTTACCTGATATCGAGGATCGTCTGCATCGTTTCGCGCGCGACCTGGATGACGCGGCTGGTCGCCGCATACGCCTGCTGGAAGCGCATCAGGTCGACGGCTTCACTGTCGAGATTGACGCCCGATGCGCTATCGCGGGCGGCGACGGCGTTGCTGTGGATCGTGTCCTGCGCCTCGGCCACCGCCTTGCGCTGCGACAAGGTCGCGGCATTGGCGGTCGTCATGTCGACGATTCGGTTCTCGTAACCGCCGGACGTGCGCAGCGCCGCAAGCGCCGCGAGATTGGTGTTGTCGCGACTGCCGCCGCCGACCGCCGCCGCGGCGATGCCGCGCGGGTCGTCGAGGGCGATCGTCATGTCGGCGGTGCCGCCGGTGCCGAGCGCGAACAGCGGCTGGCCGGGATTGCCGTCGAGGTCGCGCCCGCCGGTCTGAACCGTGTTGACGCCGTTGGCGAAGTCCTGGGCGACGGCCTGGAGCTGGCTCTTGGCGTCGACCACCCTCTGCATCGAATCGACCACGCCCGCCAGCGCGCCGCCGCTCGGGGCGAGACTCTGTTGCGCAGCGCCGTTGAGCACATTGAACGACACCGCGCCGGCCGAATTGGAGGCGTAGGTGACCGTAGCGGCCTGCGTGCCGGAGACCAGCACGGGACCAGCAGCGCCGCCGCCATGCACGGTGGCGCGGCCGATCGCGTCGAAGTCGACCGAGATATCGGTCAGCGCGCTCATTTGTTCGAGCACCTGGTCGCGCTGGTCGAGCAACGCCGCGGCACCGGAGGTGCCGGCGGCTGCGCGGCTGAGACCGTCATTGATCCGGGCGAGCGTGGCGGTCGCGGCATTGAGCGATTCGACCGACGAGCGCGCGGTGCCGTCGAGATCCTGGGCGACCTGATCGAGCGCCTTGCCGGTGCTCGAAAAAGCGCTGGCGACGCCAGACGCGGCTTCGAGCATCGAGGCGCGCGCGCCGAGCGATGTCGGATCGGCCGCAAGCGTGGTCGAGGCAGTGAAGAAGTCCGAAAGCCGGGTGCTCAGCTGATTGCCGTCGAGGCTCGATTCGATGCGATCGAGCCAGGTGACGCTGGTCTCTGTCCGCGCCAGGTCGGAACCTGCGGTGCGGACCTGGGCCGCGGCGTAGAAATCGCCGGCGCGGACGATCCCGGTGACCAGCGAGCCCATGCCGTTGAGCGACGTGTTCTTGCCGACCGCGGCCACCTCGGACGTCGAGGCAGTGCGGCGCGAATAGCCGATCGTGCCCGCGTTGGAGATATTCTCCGACACGGTGTTGAGCGCGACCTGATAGGCCTTGAGGCCGCTCGCGCCGATCGACAGCATGTCGCTCATGACGTGGTTCCTGCGTCAGGCGTGGCCGGCGCGCCCGATGTGGCTGAGGCGGCCGCCGCGTCCTGCAGCGCCTTTTGCGACTTTGCGAGGAATTCGGTCATAGCCTTGCCGATGCCGATCGGCTGATGCGCGGCCATGCTCTCCGCGACTTGCTTGTCCTGCATGTCGCGAAAGGTTTCCGAATTCTTGGAATCGAACAATCCGTCGCCCAGATTGGCCTGACGCATCGACTTCAGCATCATCCCGATGAACACCGATTCGAACTGCTGGCCCGCCTTTTTCAGGTTGGCGCGCGAGGTCAGCCGGCTGTTGTCGGTCGAGATGCCGTTGGTCGGCTGAACGGGTGTGGGGATATCCGTCACAGGATGATCAGATCCGCTTTGAGTGCGCCGGCTTCCTTGAGTGCCTCGAGGATCGCGACGAGGTCCGACGGCGTGGCGCCGATCGCGTTCACCGCTTTGACGATATCCGCGAGCTTGGGCCCCGGGTTCATCAGGAACATCGGGCGCTTCTCTTCTTCGACATTGACGCCCGATTTCTGTTCGTTGGCGGTCTGGCCCTGGCTGAATGGCGCGGGCTGGACCACGGTCTGCTTCTCGTCGATGCGGACGGTCAGCTTGCCATGGGTGATCGCGGCGGCGCCGACGCGGACCGTCGAATTGATCACGACCGTACCGGTCCGCGCATTGACGATCACGCGTGCGGGCGGGTCGGCCGAGGTGACGGTCAGATTCTCGATCTCGCTCATCATCGTCGCGCGGACATCGGCGCCGGCGGGGGCGTTGACCTTGATCGACACGCCGTCGACTGCGTCGGCAACGCCGCCGCCGAACCGCGCGTTGATCGCGGTAGCGACGTTCTGCGCGGTGGTGAAATCGGCGCGGGCGAGGTTGAAGACGAGCGTCGGCGCGGTTTCAAACCCGGTATCGACGGTGCGTTCGACCGTGGCGCCTTCGGGAATGCGGCCGGTCGAGGGGACGTTGACGACGACCGACGATCCGTCCTTGCCCTCGATGCCCAGGCCACCGACCGCGAGGTTGCCCTGCGCCATCGCATAGATCTGGCCGTCGGCGCCCATCAGCGGGGTCATGATCAGCGCACCGCCGCGCAAGCTCTTGGCCTTGCCCATCGATGCGACGGTGATGTCGATCCGCTGGCCGGGTTTGGCGAAGGCCGGCAATTCGGCGGTGATCATCACCACCGCGGCGTTCTTCAGGCCGGGACTGACGCCGGCGGGCAGCTGCAGGCCGAAGCGCGATGCGACCGCCTTCATCGACTGCATGGTATATTCGAGATTGTCGTCGCCCGTACCGGCCAGCCCGACGACGATGCCGTAGCCGGTCAGCTGGTTGCTGCGGATGCCCTGGAATCCGCCCAAGTCCTTGACGCGATCGGCGGCGGCCGGGGTCGCGGCGAAACCGGTCATCAGGGCCAGGAAGACGAGCAGGGCACGCAGCATGTGACGTTTATCCAATCTTAGATTAGACGGGCTGTCGCACGGAGATGGTTAAGACCGTGCTAACCATCAGAAAGGCGAGATCACCGAGAAGAAGCGGCCAAGCCAGCCCTGGCGGCCGGCACGGGCGACGTCGCCCTTACCGGTATAGGCGATGCGGGCATCGGCAACGCGGGTCGACAGCACGCGGTTGTCGGCGCTGATATCGGCGGTGCGGACGATGCCCTTGATCTGGACGAACTCGTCGCCGCGGTTGAGCGTGACGCGCTTCTGCCCCTGCACCAGCATGGTGTTGTTGGGATAGACCGCGACGACGGTGACCGAGACTTCACCCGAGAGCGAGTTCGACTGGTCGGCCGTACCCTTGCCGTTGAAATTGCGCGCGCCACTGACCGATGCGTCGCTGGGCTTGAACAGCGACAGCGCGCCGGTGCTCGGCGGAGTCAGGCTGAACCCGCCGCCCGAATCGAGCTTCGACGACGACGACTTCGACGCCTGGGTGTTCTCGACCAGGACGATGGTCAGCGGATCGCCGACCTTCCTCGCCACCGAGCCTTCGTACAGCGCGGCATAGCCGTTCTGCGGCTGGAAGATCGAACCATTGGCGGGCGCCGGCGCCGGCGCCACCGGCGGGGCGGCCGAATAATCCTCGGCCGGCTTCTTCTTGCCGAACAGGCGAGCCTCGGCCGGCGCGCCGGCCGACAGAGCGAACCCGATCGCGGCGATGCCGAGGGCGGTGGTGGTGACGATGCGCATCAGATGTTCTGATTGACGTATTTGAGCATGTCGTCGGTCGCCGAGATCATCTTGGAATTGACCTCGTACGCGCGCTGGCATTCGATCATGTCGACCAGCTCCTCGACGACGTTGACGTTCGACGCCTCGAGCATGCCCTGACGGACCATGCCGCGGCCGTCCTCGCCCGGCACGCCGAGATTGGCGGCGCCCGACGATGCGGTTTCGAGCATGTAATTGTCGCCCTTCGACTGCAGCCCCGCCGGATTGGGGAAGTTCGCGACCTGAAGCTGGCCGAGCTGGGCCGGCTCGGTCTGGCCGGCGACCGTCGCCGAGACGGTGCCGTCGGTGCCGACGGTGATCTGGGTCGCACCCTCGGGCACGGTGATGCCGGGCATCACCTGATAGCCTTCGTTGGTGACCAAAAGGCCTTCGGGCGAGCGCGAGAAATTGCCCGCGCGGGTATAGCCGAGCTGGCCACCGGGCAGCTGCACCTGGAAATAGCCGTCGCCGTCGAGCGCCAGATCGAGCGCGTTGCCGGTCTGTTGCATCGTTCCCTGGGTTTCCATCCGCGACGTGCCCTGGATGCGCACGCCGGTACCGAGGTTGAGCCCGGTGGCGTATTTGCTGTCGCTCGACGATTGCGCGCCGGCGGCGGTCACCGTCTGGTAGGACAAGGTCGCGAACGACGCGCGGTCCTTCTTGAACCCCGTCGTATTGACGTTGGCCAGGTTGTTCGAGATCACCCGCATCCGCATGTCCTGGGCGTCCAGGCCGGTGCGGGCGATGTGCATCGCTGCGCTGCTCATCTCATTCTACTCCTTAGCTCGGCATCCGCATCACGGATGCGGCGCTTTCGTCCATGTCCTTGGCCGATTTCATCAAATTGGCCTGTACTTCGTAGCTGCGCTGGTTCTCGATCATGTCGACCAGCGACTGCGTCATGTTGACGTTCGATTGTTCGAGCGCGCCCGAGATGCACTTGGCATTCTCGTCGGTCGGCAGAATGCCGCCGCCCTGCACGTGGATCAGATTGTCGAGACCCTTGACCGTCTGCGACCCCTGCGCGCTGGCGAATTTGATGCGGTCGATGACCTGCGGGTTCTTGGCGTCACCGCCGACCGGGATGATCGAGATCGTTCCGTCCTGCGCGATCGACACCGACGTCGCGGGCGGCACGGTGATGGGGCCCCCCGACCCCATCACCGGGAAACCGTCGCCGGTTTCCAAAACGCCTGTCGCAGAGATGTTTAGATCTCCGCGGCGCGTATAGCCCTCACTACCATCATTCGCCTGAACCGCCATCCATTGGTCACCCGGAATGGCAACATCGAGGTTGCGTCCGGTGGTGGTGACGGCGCCCGCGCTGCGGTCGAAATCGGTCACGTTCTCCGATGCCGGCTGCCGGCTGTCGAAGCCCGCTCCCTTGAGCAACAGGCTGTTGAAATTGACCTTTTCGGCGCGGAAGCCGATCGTCGACGCGTTCGCCATGTTGTTGGCGATCGCCGCCTGCGCCGCCATGTGGCTCTTCAGCCCCGACGCCGCGGTATAGATCAGCTTATCCATGCTTTAGCCCCCAATGCCCTTTTGATCATCAGCTACGGATGTTGAAGATCGTCTGGGAAATCTGGCTGGCCGTATCGAGCGCCTTGGCATTCGCCTGGAAATTGCGCTGCGCCGCGATCAGGCTGACCAGTTCCTCGGTGATGTCGACGTTCGACCGTTCGATCGTCGACGACATCAGGTTGCCGAAGCCGTCGCTGCCCGGGGAGCCGACGACCGGCGCGCCGGACACGCCGGTTGCCGCCCAGGTCGAATCGCCCAGCTGACGGAGGCCCGCAGGATTGGTGAAGTTGGCCAGCACGACCTTGCCCAGCGACTTGACGTCGCCGTTCGAGAAGCTGGCCTTGACCGTCCCGTCGCCGTCGACCGTCACACCCTGGAGCTGGCCGATCGCGGCGCCATCGGCGCTGCGCGACGTGACGTTGAACGCCGTCGGGGTCTGCGCGCTCGCCGCACCCAGGGTGAAGTTGATCGTCTGCGCCGCGGTGGCGCCCGCCGGGGTGACCGGATCGAACGTCGTCGCACCCGTCGGCGCGGTCATCGCACCGGTCGCATCGAACGACATGGTGATGTGGTCCGACCCGCCCGAGGTCAGTTGCTTGTCGCCGATGAAGCTATAGGCCGACCAGGTCGACGGCGTGCCGGTGGTCTCGCGCTTGAAATAGGTGGTCATGGTCTGCGGATTGCCCGACGAGTCATAGACCGTGGTCTGGGCCGACTGATTGTAGCTCGACGGATCGAAGCGATCGAAGGTCGCGGTGGTCGGCACCGCTGCGCTCGACGACATATTGACCGTCATGCCGACATTCTGGGTCGGGCTGGGCGTGCCACTGGTGGCCGGAAGCTGCAGGCTGATCGACTGGTTGAGCCCCGACGCGACGACCGCGCCCGATCCGTCGACCGGATAGACCTGGAGATAATTGCCCTGCGCGTCGGTGACATAATGGTCGGGGTCGACCTTGAACCCGCCGTTGCGCGTGTAGTTGACGTTCGAGCCGTTGAGCTGCGGCTTGATCGCGAAGAAGCCGTCGCCCGAAATGGCGAGATCGAGCGCCGAGGACGACTGGATGAAATTGCCCTGGCTGAACTGCTGGACGTTGCCCTTCACCATCGTGCCCGCGCCGACCATCATCGTCGGCGACAGGTTCACGCTCGAGGCGATGACGTCGGCGAATTCTGTAACGCTCTTCTTGAAGCCGTTGGTGTCGACGTTGGCGAGGTTGTGCGAAATCGTCGACATCTGGGTCTGCGCGGCGGTGAGGCCGGAAAGCGACGTGTAGAAGGACATGATTCAGGCTCCTTGGGGAATGGGTTGGATCAGCCGATCTGGCGAACGGCGGAGAGGTCGACGTTGCCGATCCCGGCGACGTTGAGGACGGGGCTGCCCGAGCTGGGCATCGAGACCGAGGTAACCGGCGCCCAGACCAGGGTGTGGGTGGCGACGGTGGCGCCATTGGCATTGGCAGTGCTGACGACCTTGAACGGGCCCGTGCCGGCATCGGCGCCGGCGTCGGTCTTGCCGTCCCAGTCGAAATTGACCGTGCCCTTGGTCTGGGCGCCGAGGTCGAGCGTCTTGAGGACGTTGCCGGACTGATCCTGGATCGTGACCTTAAGGTCGCTCGCCGCACTGTCGACATCGACCGCGCCGGCGATCCCGCCGGTGGTGCGGCCGAACGCGGTATCACCCTGGGTCAGCACGGTCTTGCCGACATAGGCAAGCGCGTCGTTGGCCGAGGTGCCGGTCAGTTTGTCGGCGATCGACTTCAGCGTCGAGTTCATCTCGGAAATGCCCGAGAGCGACGAGAATTGCGCCATCTGCGCTACCATCTGGGTATTGTCGACCGGGTTGAACGGGTCCTGGTTCTGCATCTGCGCGGTCATCAGCTTCAGGAAATCGGCCTGGCCGAGCGTCTGTCCGGATCCGGCCGGCGCGACTGCCGGCGTCGATGCGCCGGTGCGACCAATGCCGATATTGGCGAGCGTGGTATCGAAGGTCGAGGTCATCTCTTATTTCCCAAGCTTGAGGGTATCGAGGATCAGCGACTTGGCGGTCTGCATGACTTCGACATTGTTCTGGTAGCTGCGGCTGGTCTCCATCATGTCCACCAGCTCGCGGGTCTCATCGACCGCCGATTCCCAGACATTGCCGTCCTTGTCGGCCATCGGGTTGGCGGGGTCGTAGCGTTTCGTCGGGTTCTCGCCGGCGGTGACGACGCTTTCGACGTCGACCGTCGACATGCCGCTGGCCTTGTCGAAGCTGGTGCGGAACACTGGCTTGATCGTGCGATAGGCGGTGTCGGCCGAGCTCGCGACCGACCCGGCATTGGCCAGGTTGGAGGCTGTCGTATTCAGGCGCACGAGCTGCGCGCTCATCGCGCGGCCCGACACCTGAAAGATCGTCATCGGTCCGTTGCTCATGATTATTCGCCCCTCAGCGCGCGGGTGATCTGGCCGATCCGCCCGTTCAGGAAGGAGAGCGTCGTCTGATACTGGACGGCGTTTTCGGCAAAGGCGGTCTGCTCGGTCGACAGGTCGACGGTGTTGCCATCGAGGCTGGGCTGCAGCGGCACGCGATATTTGGTCGCGCTCGCGAGGCCGGTGTCGGTCAGTCCGCCTGAGCCGGTGGCCGATGACAGCGCCTGCTGAAAGTCGATGTCGCGCGCCTTGAACCCGGGGGTCGAGGCGTTCGCGATGTTGGAGGCAAGCACGCCCATGCGCTGACCGCGCACTTCGAGCGCCGCCCCATGTATCCCGAACAGAGTGTTGTCGGCCATTGCCGTCACCTCGCGTGAAATCCTGCGCGAGAGATGAGCAAGGGGCGTGCCAATTGCCCGACAAAGGCGGATTTGCCGGTTTTCGCTCCGCTAAGCCGACGGGAGCGGCAAAGCTTTGCCGGTGGCGGCAAGCTGATTTGCCGGTTTGCCGGTGGTGACAGACCCTCACCCTTCCGGCGCTCCGCGCCTCCCTCCCTCTCCCGCAGGCGGGAGAGGGAAGGGGCCCGCTCGGCACAGCCGAGTGGGAAGGGAGAGGGTCTGTCGGTATCACGACCGAACTGGCACCATGCTTGCAGTAGATCGCGCATATGACGACGGACCCCATCACGCTCGGCGCTTTCCTCGATCCAGCCGCGATCGGCATCGTGGCCGGCGGCACCGTGCTCGCGACCCTGTTGCGGACCTCGCTCGGCGATGTCGGGCGAGGTGTCGCCGCGCTCCGTGCGCTGGCGCGAAAGCCGTTCGACGCGACGCCGTTGGTCGACCAGATCGCCGCGCTCGGGCGGATCGCGCGCCGCCATGGCATGCACGCGCTCGACCGTTCGGTGATTGCCGACCGCGATGTCGCCGCGGCGGTTGTTGGAATCGTCGACGGCGCGACGCCCGACGAAATCACGCGCCAGCTCGACGAGCGCCGCCGCGCGCGCATCCTGCGCCACGCCGCCGCCGCCGACATGTGGGCCGGCGCTGCCGAGGTCGCGCCGGCCATGGGCATGGTCGGCACGCTGGTCGGACTGGTGAAGATGTTCTGGGCGATGACCGACCCCGCCGCGATCGGCGCGGGGATGGCGGTTGCCCTGCTCGCGACGCTCTATGGTGCGCTGATCGCCAATCTGATCGCGATGCCGATCGCGGTGCGCCTGCGCCGCCGTGCGCGCGCCGAAGCCGAAGAGCGCACGCGGCTCGTCGCGCCGCTCGCCGCGCTCGCCGAAAAGGGGCGGATCAAGGCCCCCACCAGCTTCACGCCGGCAGCGGTATGAGCGAGACCGATCTGCTCGATCCGCCGCCAGCGCGGCCGCTCTGGTTGTGGACGCTGGCCGATCTCGCCTTGCTGCTGGTCGGCTTCTTCGTGCTGGTCCAGGCGACCGATCGACAGGCGCTGGCCAAGGGGTTGCGCGAGGGGTTCGGCGGCAAGCCGGCGACGACCGCCGCGATATCCACCCCCGCCGATCCGATCCCGCTCGCGTCCGCCGCCGCAGGGTTCGCTCCCGGTTCGGCCAGGATCGTCATCACCGACGGCCTGCTCGAGTTCGCGATGGAAAGCCTGCGCGATCCGCGCGTGACCCTGCGCATCGCCGGCAGCGCCGAGGGGACGCAGGCCGATAGCGACCCGACCACCGGCAGCGCGCAGATCCTGGCGAGCGACCGCGCCCGCGCGACCGCCAGCTGGCTGATCGCGCACGGCGTCGCCGCCGACCGCATCATGATCGCGACGCCGGGAACCGGCCGCCGCATCGCGCTGGTGACGATGAGCTTCACCGGCGATCCCGTCAGGAAAAAACCATGACTCGAACTTTATCCTTCATCGCGCTGTTGCTCATGGCGAGCCCCGCCGCGGCGCAGAATTTCCAGAGCACCACGCTGATCGACAAAGCGGTCGCGGGCTTTACCGGCCACGCGATCGGCGAGTCCGGCGGCGCCCGCACCGCGGTCGATACCCGGCTGAAGCTCACGACCTGTCCGATGGTCTCGCTCAACTGGCGCACCGACAGCCACGATTCCGTCGTGGTGACCTGCACCGATCCGCAATGGCGCATCTTCGTGCCCGTGATGATGCCGGCACGGCCTGCGCCTGCCGCGACGCCGGCAGCGGCGCCCGTCGCCGCGGCCAAGGCGGCGATCGTCATCAAGCGCGGCGATCCGGTGACGGTGGTCGCGGGCGATGGCGGCTTTTCGGTGACGCGCGACGGCATCGCGACGACCGACGCGGCGGCCGGCGCACGCGTGCTGATCCGCGTTCAGGACGGCAAGCCGCCGATCCAGGCGATCGCGGTCGAGCCGGGCAAAGCCATGATTCCCGGTGCGGAATAATTTTTTCTAAAGAATTTGGGCAGGCGGACGTTCGATGATCCAGACACGCTTCAGGGTGGACAATGGTGGACTCGATCGGACCGAAGGGCTCAACGCCCAATGCCCGTATCGCTCCGGTGCTCGGAGCGGCGGCCGCCGCGAAGATCGCGTCGGCCATCGCCACGCCCGAGCAGCAGATGCAGGCGTCGCACCCAGTCGGTCAGCTGGTGCAGGAACTCGCCGCCAAGCCGCCGGTGGATGCGGAACGCGTCGACCGGTTTCGCAAGGCGATCGCCGATGGCAGCTTCCAGCCCGACCCGCAGAAGGTCGCGGACCGGATGTTGTCGTTAAGGGGGGAATGGATCGATGACGCGGCGTGAAGGCCTGATCAAGATAATCGACCTACTTCACGCCGAGATTGCGGCGATGAAGACCAACGATGTCGACGCTCTCGACAAGGCGACCAGTGCGAAGCTGGCCGCGCTCAACGACTTGGCGGCGATCGATGGTGGCATGCTGGAACCCGGCGTGCGCGAACTCGCCGAGGAGGCGCACCGCCTGAACGAGACCGCGCGGATCTATTGCAACCTGCTGGCGGCAAATGTCCGTCGCCGCCTGCAAATTCTTGCCGGTGACGCTGCCGGTGGCTACCGCGCCAACGGGCATCTCGCGGCCTACGCGTAAGTTTATTCGACGAAATTTGGTGTTCTCCTAATTCCCCTCCCGCCTGCGGGAGGGGCTAGGGGAGGGCATGTTTCTCAGGCGGCGGCGCTGTTTCGACACGCCCTCCCCCAACCCCTCCCGCGAGCGGGAGGGGAGTTCCCCCATCCCCCATTAACCAAAACTGGCACGCTGCTTGCTGAGTGATCCCCGTAACAGGGAGCATTCAGCCAAACCCCATGGGCGGCGTCGTAGCACTTACCGGAAATGTCGACCGCGTCAGGACGGCGATCGCGAATGCGAGCCGCTCGACCGGCATGGATTTCGACTATCTGCTCGGTCAGGCCCAGCTCGAAAGCGGGCTGAACCCGGGCGCGCGCGCCGGCACCTCGTCGGCGACCGGTCTCTATCAGTTCATCGATCAGTCCTGGCTCGGCATCGTCAAGCAGCACGGCGCCGAGAACGGCCTGGGCTGGGCGTCGAACGCAATCACCCGCTCGGGCAACCGCTGGGTGGTGAACGATCCGCAGATGAAGAGCGCGATCCTCAACCTGCGCAACAATCCCGACGTGTCCGCGACGATGGCCGCCGAGTTCGCCTCGGACAATCAGGCGTCGCTCGAAAGCTCGCTCGGCCGCGGCGCCACCGGCACCGATCTCTACATGGCGCATTTCCTCGGCCTGGCCGGCGCCAAGTCGTTCCTCCAGACGATGCAGAGCAACCCCGGTGCGTCGGGCGCGGCGATGTTCCCCGCCGCCGCCCGCGCCAATCGCTCGATCTTCTACGACGCCGGCGGCAATGCGCGCAGCCTGAGCGACATCTATCAGCGCTTCGCCGCCAAGCTCGACAAGGGCGCGGCCAAGGTCGGCGCGACCAGCCTGGCGTCCGACGCGCTGGACGGATCGGGCGCGACCGCGTTCGCCAAGGCCTATGGCACCAGCGCATTCGAAACCGCGAAAGCCAATTTCGCCTCGCTCGCTTCGGTCACTGGCCTCGGCGACGCGCAGGTCATCACCGGATCGGCCGATACCAGCGGCAGCGCCGCGGCCTGGGCCAAGGCGGCGCTGATGCGCGTCAACGGCGCGCAGGCCGCGACCGGTGCGCCGACCGATCCCGCCAATTCCGCCAGCGCGGTCAATCTTCTCCGGCCGACGCCCGACAATGCGCGGCTGGCCTATCTGATGCTTGCGAGCCTGGGAGCGTAACGCGTGCCGCCTGTCCTGAAGAATTTCCTCGCCGGCAACGTCCGCAACGCCGCCCTCCCGGGCGCGATCCTGCTGCTCGTCGTCCTGATGGTCGTGCCGATCCCGGCGGCCATGCTCGACATCTTCTTCGTCACCAACATCGCGATCAGTCTCGCGGTGCTGATGGTCGCGTTGAACGCGCAGAAGCCACTCGATTTCTCCGCCTTCCCGACCGTCCTCTTGTTCGCCACGCTGTTCCGCCTCGGCCTCAACGTCGCCTCGACCCGCGTCGTGCTGGTCCATGGCCATGAGGGTGAGAGCGCGGCCGGTCATGTCATCGAGGCATTCGGATCGTTCCTGATCGGCGGCGATTACGTCGTCGGCATCTTCGTCTTCTCGATCCTGGTGATTATCAACCTGATCGTGGTGACCAAGGGCGCGGGGCGCGTGTCCGAGGTGTCGGCGCGCTTCACGCTCGACGCCTTGCCCGGCAAGCAGATGGCGATCGACGCCGACCTCAATGCCGGCCTGATCACCCCCGACGAAGCCAAGGCGCGCCGCATCGAAGTGTCGACCGAGGCCGATTTCTACGGATCGATGGACGGTTCGTCCAAGTTCGTGAAGGGCGACGCGGTCGCCGGCTTGCTGATCCTGTTCGCCAATATCATCGGCGGCCTGATCCTGGGGCCTGTCAGCCACGGCATGTCGGTCGGCGCCGCGGCGCACAACTATATCCTGCTGGCGATCGGCGACGCGCTGGTCGCGCAGCTGCCGTCGCTCATGCTCTCGATCGCCGCCGCCGCGATCGTCACCCGCGTCACCTCGAGCCAGGATCTCGCCGGCCAGATCGGCACGCAATTTGGATCGGCGCGCACCTGGACCCCGGTCGCGGGCATCCTGGGGCTGCTCGGCGTGCTGCCGGGCATGCCGCACCTCGTGCTGTTGGCTGCTGCGGGCATCGCCGGGTTCGCCGCGTGGAAGCTGCGCCAGATCGCGCATCGCCCGCCGCCGCCCGCGCCCGCCGCCCCCGCGCCCGATCTGTCCAAGATCGGCTGGGACGAGGTCAGCGACGGCATGCAGATTCATCTGGACATCGGCTATGGCCTGGTGCCGCTGGTCGACGAGCGTCGCGGCGCCCCCCTGATGGGCCGCATCACCGGCGTCCGCCGTCAGCTCAGCAAGGACCTCGGCTTCGTCGTGCCGCAAGTGCGCGTCCGCGACGACATCAACCTCGCGCCCTACACCTATCGCATCATCGTCGGCGGCGTCGTCATCGCCGAGGATCAGGCATCGGCCGATGAGATGCTCGCGCTCGACACCGGCCAGGGCGTCGGCGAATTGCGCGGCAAGAAGGCCAAGGACCCGACCTTCGGGCTCGACGCCACCTGGATCCAGCCGGGCGACGCAGATGCCGCGACCGGCCAGGGCTATCTGGTGGTCGACGCCGGTACCGTGGTCGCGACCCACCTCAACCATCAGCTCAGCCAGAACGCGTCCGACATGCTCGGCGCGGACGAGGTCCAGCAACTGCTCGACGGGCTGAAGGAACGCAATCCGCAGCTGGTCGCCGCGCTGACCCCGGCGCCATTGCCGCTGACCACCTTGACCCAGGTGCTCAAGGGCCTGCTGGCCGAGGGCATCAGCCTCAAGGAATTCCGCCGCATCGCCTCGGCCATCGCGGTCGCCGCGCAGCGCACGGTCGACGCCGAAGAGATTATCGAGGCGATCCGCCCCGATCTCGGCGGGCTGATCATCCAGAAATTGTGCGGCGTGCACGAACCGCTGCGCGTGATGACCTTGGAAGGGCAGCTCGAAGGGCTGCTCGGTCAGGCGGTCCGCTCCGACCCGTCGCGCCGCCACACGATCGAACCCGATCTCGGCCGCCGCATCGTCGACGCGCTGACCCAGGCGGCGGCGCCGCTCGTCGCCGAAGCCAAACCCTTCGCGCTCGTCGTCCAGCCCTCGATCCGTCTCGCGATCCGCAAGCTGGTCAAGACCTGCCTCCCCGACACTCCAGTGATGAGTTTCTTCGAAGTGCCTGAAGAGAAATCGGTCGAAGTCGTCGCCGTGATCGGCGCTCCCCAGGCGCTCGCGGCATGAGCGCGGAACCGATGCAGAGCGCGTTCGCCAACGCGCAACCGATCCCGGGTCCGCTGACCTATGGCCGCACCGGCGCCGATATCGACGCTTTGGTGCGCAAGCACTCGCCGCTGGTCCGCCGCATCGCCTGGCACGTCCATGGCAGCATTTCGGGCGTGTGCGAGGTCGAGGATCTGGTCCAGATCGGGCTGGTCGCTTTGGTCGAGGCGATCCACGGCTTCGAGGATCGCGGCCAGGTGACGTTCGAACAATATCTCGCCACCCGCCTGCGCGGCGCGATGATCGACCAGCTCCGCCGCCAGGCGACCCTGACCCGCGGCGCGATGCGCCGGCGCAAGCAATATCAGGAAACGGTCGCCTCGCTGACCGTCGACCGCAAGCCGCCGGCCGAGGCCGATGTCGCCGAGAAACTCGGCGTCAGCGTCGAGAAACTGCGCGCCGATTATTCGAGCGCGGAGGCGGTGCGGTTCGACTCGCTGGATGAGGTCTATACCGACGACGGCCCGTGGTTCATGTCCGACGAGCCCGACGCGTTCGAGCAACTCGCCGAGGCCGATCTGCGGGAGACGTTGGTCGGCGCGATCGCCGCGTTGCCCGAGCGTGAGGCGCAGGTGGTGCAGCTATATTATGTCGAGGAACTCAACCTCGAGGAAATCGGGCATGTGCTCGGCGTGGGCGCCGCGCGCGTGTGCCAGATCAAGGCGTCGGCGCATGCGCGGTTGAAGAAGGTGCTGGCGAAGGCGGTTTGACGGGCGGGGCACGGCTGCTGACGGCTTGTAGAGCCGGGCGTGTTGGCCGACGCCGTATTTTTCGTACCGCCGCCTACATAATGCGCGGCGGCCTCGCCACCTCGCCTCTTCCTACCGTTTGGCGTCCGCCGTCATTTTCACCGCCCCCGACTGACCCGCGATCAGCCCGCGATACCAATGGTAGGAATCCTTCGGCGTCCGGCGTTGCGTGGCGTAATCGACGCGCACTAGGCCGAAGCGTGGTCCATAGCCGTCGGCCCACTCGAAATTGTCGAGGATCGACCACACTAGATAACCGCGCACATCGATCCCGGCATCCATTGCCTTCCTGACCGCGCGGATATGGGCGTCGAGGAACGCGATCCGGCCGGCGTCATGCACCGCACCCCGCACGACGCTATCGGTGAAGGCCGCACCGTTTTCGGTAATGATGATCGAGGGCAAAGCGGGGCCGTAGCGAGCGCGTAACCCGAGCAGCACGTCGGTCATGCCTTGCGGGTCGACCGGCCAGCCCATCGCGGTTCGCGCGAATTTCGCGGGCGGCGGCGCTTCCTCGATCGGCTGGGCGCTGCCCGGCGGACTGACGCGCATGAAGTTGGTATTGTAATAATTGACGCCAAGAAAATCGAGCGGCTGGGCGATCGTCGCGAGGTCGCCGTCCCGCACTGCCGTCGCGGTGAGGGCGTCCGGCAATTCCGCGGGGTAGCGACCGAGGAGCAGGGGATCGACGTGCAATCCCCAATAATAGAGCGTCATTGCCTGCGCGGCCGGTTCGTCCCGCGCCGGATCGGCCGGCCGCACCATCGCCAAATTCTGGGCGATGCCGATCTGCGCCTTGCGTTTCACCGTCGCGCGGAGCGCCTGAACGGCCTTGCCGTGCGATAACAGCAAGTGATGCGCGACCGGGAAGGATTGCGGCATATCGAGCTTCAGCCCCGGCGCATTGACGCCGAGAACGTGCCCCAGGACGTGGTGCATGAAGGTCTCGTTATGCGTGATCCAGCGCGGCACGCGATCGCCGAGACGCTCCGCCATGATGTGCGCATAGTCGGCAAACCGATCGCAGGTGTCGCGGTTCTGCCAGCCGCCGGCATCCTGCAGGGCTTGCGGCAGATCCCAGTGAAACAGGGTCGGCATCGGCTCGATGCCCCTGGCCAACAATTCGTCGGTCAGCCGCGAATAGAAATCGAGCCCCTTCGGATTGGCCGTGCCGCGCCCCTCCGCCTGGATCCGTGGCCATGCGATCGAGAAACGATAGGTCCGCGCGCCGAGCTGGCCGATCAGTCCGACATCCTCACGATAACGATGATAGTGGTCGCACGCGATGTCGCCATTGGCGTTACCCGCGATATTGCCGGGTTGGTGGCAGTACGTGTCCCAGATCGACTTTCCGCGACCGTCCTCGCTCACGGCGCCTTCGATCTGATAGGAGGACGCTGCCACTCCCCACAGAAAATCGGGCGGGAAGGCCGGCATGGCGGGTTGCACGCCGGGCTTCGATGCCGCGATCAGGCCAGGTGCCGCAATCGTCGCGCCTGTCGCCAGTACGAATTCACGCCTCCGCATGCTCGCCTCTCCCATCTCCCCATTGTCTCGGCCGCAACGGCACTTGCGGGGTAGTTAAGCGATAAAAGAGCGCGCCAAAACAATAGTCAACGCTATATTTTTGTAACGGGTTACGGCGGCAATAGCTCCTAAACCTGATGCGCCGCCCGGCTGTCCTGCGGCGCTTCTTCCCGCTCCTCCAGCCCATAGTCCCGCAGCACCCGCGCCACGCGCAGTCGGTACTCCGCGAACACCCCGCCGCGTCCCGCCGCCTGTGCGCGGCGATGATCCTCGGTGTTGCGCCACGCCGCGACCCCCGCCTCGTCGCGGAAGAAGCTCAGCGACAGCATCTTGCCGGGATTGGTCAGGCTCTCGAACCGTTCGACCGAGATGAACCCGTCGATCGCCTCCAGTTCGGGTTTCAGCCGCGCGGCGATGTCGAGATAGGTGTCGCGCTGCCCCCCGGCGGGTTCGACCTCGAAGATCACCGCGATCATCGGTCGACCCTGGCCAGGAAGATGCGGTCCTCGCGGCGGATGAAGCGCTCGCCTTGCGCGAAGGCGAAGTTCTGGCGACCGATCGGATGGTCCTTGAGCCGCGCGCGATAGGCTTCGTACTCGGCCAGACTCTCGATGTTGTAGACGCCATAAGCCGTCGTCGCCGATCCTTCGTGCGGGGCGAAATAGCCGATCAGATCGGCGCCGCACTCGGGGATCGCCTGGCCCCAAATGCGGGCATAATCGACGAACGCGTCGCGGCCCCAGGGCTCGATATCGTAGCGGATGAAGCAGGTGATCATTCGGTCTTCTCCAAAGTGTCCGTGCACTTTAGCGATTCCGGCCGCGGCGATGGTTCGGTACAGATCGAACCATGAGAGAAGGCCCCTATATCGCCGAAATCGCCGCGCTGATCGGCGACCCCGCGCGCACCAACATGCTGACCGCGCTAATGGACGGGCGCGCGCTGACGGTGAGCGAGCTGGCGCATGTTGCGGGCATCACCCTGCCGACCGCCAGCGGGCACATTGCCCGGATGGAGACGGCCGGGCTGCTCGCCGCGGAGAAACAGGGGCGGCATCGCTATCTGCGGCTGTCGGGCCCCGACGTGGCCACCGCACTCGAGGCGCTGATGGAATTGGCGCAGCGGACCGGCGCTGTCAGACTGCGCACGGGGCCGCGCGACCCGGCGCTGCGTGAAGCGAGGGTGTGCTACGATCATCTTGCCGGCGCGCGCGCGGTGGCGGTGGCGGCGAAGCTGGCGGACGCGGGGATGATGGTCGACCACGGCCTGACCGATGCCGGCCGCGCGTGGCTCGCCGATCGCGGGTTCGTGCGCGGGGACGGACGGCGGCCGTTCTGCCGCACGTGCCTCGACTGGAGCGAGCGGCGGCATCATCTCGGCGGAGCGCTCGGCGCGCAGATTTTGAGCCGCGCGCTGGACGAGGGCTGGGCACGGCGCGGCGAGGGCAGGGTGATCGACTTCGGCCAGCGCGGCGCGGCGGCGTTTGATCGGCTGTTCGGGCTTTAGGGTGTCGACATTCAGTTTTCGAACTCCCCTCCCTGCTTGCAGGGAGGGGCTGGGGGTGGGTGCGCGTGTCTGCGCGCCCAAGAGACTCATGGACCTGTCGGCAAACAGCGCCGGACGAGGCATCGAGCTTCGCCCGACGCTACACCCACCCCTTGATCCCCTCCCTTGCAGGGAGGGGAGAATCGCAACGTCGACACGTCTTAAATCCCGGCAACCCTTCGTAGCGCCCCCGCGTCGAGCACACGCAACGACCCGTAGCCCGGCGCGACCCAGCCGCGTTTCGCCAGCGCCAGGATATGCCCGCTCGCCGATTTGCGGCTGAGCCCGCACATTTCGGCGAGATCGGCTTGCGTCGCGGGAACGTCGCCATGGTCATCGGCCAACTGCGCCAACCGCGCCGCGACGCGCTCGCGTGGCGACAGGCACAGGTTGAGCGCCGCCCCGTGCACTGCGGCATCGAGCTGGTCGTAGAGCAGGGCCATCGTCGCTGGCCAAGCACCCGGCTGGCGTGCGGCGATTCCGGGCAAAGCGGTGTCGGGCACCAGCAACACCCTGGCCGCTCGCTGCGCGCGGACTGTGACGATCCGCCGCCCGCCGCCGAAGCGTCGTGACTGGCCGATCGCCTGGCCCGGCCCCGCCAGCCCGAGCAGCACGTCGCGCTCGGGACCGACGCTCGCTTCCAGCCGCAGCACGCCCTCGACAACCAGGCACAGGCCCGGCTCCTCGTCGCCCTCCGAATAGATCCACTGCCCGGCGTCGAGCGTGGCGATGCGGCCGGCTGCGATCAGTTCGGCGGCGAGCGCGGCGTCGAGCGTGGCAAACCAGCGGCCACGGCGGAGAGCGTCGAGCAATTCCATCTGCCAATTGCTACGATCGTAGCAATCCTGGTACAAGCCGCGCGATAAGATCGCCGGCAAAGGAGAGGAATCATGACCATGCAGATTCGCCCGATCGCCGATCATTGCGGCGCCGAAGCCAGCGGCATCGACCTGCGGAACCTCGACGACAGCGGCATCGACGCGCTCAAGGCCGCGGTCGCCGAACGCGGCGTGCTGTTCGTCCGCGACCAGGAGCTCAGCCCCGAGGATCACATCGCCTTCGCGCGGCGCTGGGGCGAGATCGACATCAACAATTACTTCCCGGCGAATGGCGGCCATCCCGAGATCGCCGAGGTGCGCAAGGCGGAAACCCAGACCACCAATATCGGTGGCGGCTGGCATACCGATCACAGCTATGACCAGGTGCCGGCAATGGGCTCGATCCTGCTCGCGCGCGAAACGCCACCGACTGGTGGCGATACGCTGTTCGCCAGCCTGGGCGCGGCGTATGATTCGCTGTCGGACGGGCTCAAGGCGACGCTCGAGGGGCTGCGCGCCGTGCATTCGGCCGACCATATCTACGGCCATGACGGCATCTACGCGAAGACCGACCAGGCCGCCGATCTCAAGGGACATGAGATCCACGCCGCCGCGGTTCATCCGGTGGTGATCCGCCACCCGGTGACGGGCCGCAAGATCCTCTACGTCAATCCCGCCTTCACGCTGCATTTCGAAGGCTGGACGCGCGAGGAGAGCATGCCGTTGCTGTCCTATCTCTACTCGGTCGGCATGCGGCCGGAGTTCCAATGCCGCTTGCAATGGGCGCCGGGCTCGCTCGCGATCTGGGACAATCGCTCAACCTGGCATTGCGCGATGAACGATTATCAGGGGCATCGACGGCTGATGCATCGGATCACGATTTCCGGAGTGGCGCTAAACTAGGGTTGCGTTTGAAACCGGACGGGCCCGGGCGGTGGCATCAGCATCGGTACGGGGCCGCCGGCCTCGACCAGAACTTGATCCAGGGGCACCGCATCGGCCGCAGCGCCGGCGTCGAAGACCTGGATCAGCCGGCGTCCCTTGGACGGCAACAATTCCCTGGGGATCGCTATCGGCTTGCCGCCAAGGGCTGCCAGCCAAGCCGGCCGGCCGAAGCGGTAGGAGCGCCGCGGGTGTACGACCTGCAGGTCGACTGCGCCGGCATATGGCCCCAGCACCAGCGGCCGCCGCCCGACGAAGAAGATCGCGGAACGGTCGCCGATCCGCGCCGACGCCATATCGTACGCGCCACGCGTGCCGGGCGACAGATCGTCGATCGTCGCCTGGTCGATCGTCAGCGGGTCGATGCCGGTCATCCGTTTCAGCCTCGATGCCATCCACTCAGTCTTGCCCAGCGGGCGTTCGGCGACATGGCTGACGCCGACATAGATAAGCACCTTGGCCTTGGGCTGCCTGGCGAAGATCGCGGCGACCAGATTGTCCGCCTGCGCCTGGTCGCGCTCAGCGATGCCGCCGCCCGGCGTCAATTGCTTGGTCGTGGCTTCGTAAGCGACTGGCTCATAGCCCAGCGCCAGTGATTCGCGCAGGAAACCGGCAAAGACCGGGTCGGGCGTATAGCCGCCGGTGTTGAAGCGGACGTATCTGTCGCGTTCAAGTTGTGCGGTTGCCGAGCCCGGATCGCCCGTCGGCACGTCATTCCGAAGCGTTTCGAACGCCAGAATCGAGAAGCCGAGCGGCCGAAGCGCGCGCGCAACCTCCAAACCGAAGGCGCGATCACGCGGGGCGGCGTGCGTTTCGTTGAGGATGACGATTTGCGACGTCGCGGCTCGGCGCACGATCTCGGCGATAGCGTCGCGCGGCGTCGCGGCCGCAATTCTGGCGGCCCATCCGCGCCCAAGAATGTAATCGGCATCGGCCGGGTCGGCTTTGGCGGGTGCGAGTTCATTCGTCATGAAGGGGCTGAACTGCAGCCACAGTTTCTCGGCCATGAGATCGCGTGTCGTACCATCGGGCGCATAGGCGGCCGATTTCAGGGCGTCGATCGTCTCGAGATAGTCGCCCGTGCCGACCCGCTTACTGGCGGTCTGGATGATCGTTGGAGGCGCGACCTGCTGGGCGCGCAGCATCGTTGCGCAGGGGGCGGTCATAGCCGCGGCAACGATAGCGATAAGAGCGATGCGGTTCACATCGCCTGTTGTAACGAGCGGGCCAGCCGTGGCTAGGAGGCCACCGTTCCTCCTTCCGGGGGAGCAGGAAAACGTTCGGCTTGGCGGTCACGTCGTCGGACGTGCCGGCTGTGCCGGCCCGCCGCCCGCCGTGACGAGTCCCGGATTTGCCGCGGGCAAATCCGGGCCGTCCGCCCGCTACTTCATCAGCACCAATTCCTCCGCCATCGTCGGGTGCAACGCCACCGTCTGGTCGAACGCGTCCTTGGTCAGGCCGGCCTTCACCGCGACCGCTGCCGCCTGCAGTATCTCCGCCGCCTCCGGCCCGATCATGTGGATGCCCAGGATCTTGTTGGTCTCGCTGTCGCAGATCATCTTGTACAACGCGCGCTCGTTGCGGCCGGCCAGGACGTTCTTCATCGGGCGGAAGTCGCTGACATAGACTTTGACCGATCCGTATTTGATCTTGGCCTGGCTCTCGGTCAGCCCGACGCCCGCCATCTGGGGATGGCTGAACACCGCGGCGGGGACGCAGTGATAGTCGACTCGCGTCGGCTTGTTGCCGAACACGGTGTCGGCGAACGCCTGGCCTTCGCGGATCGCGACCGGGGTCAGCTGGATGCGGTCGGTGACGTCGCCGACCGCATAGATGCTCGGCACGCTCGAGCGATTGTCCTCGTCGACCCTGATCGCACCTTTTTCATTGAGCTCGACTCCTGCCGCGTCGAGGCCGAGATTCTCCGTATTGGGCACGCGGCCGGTCGCGAACATCACGCAATCGACCTCGATCGGCGCGTGGTTCGACATCGAGACCTTGAGGCTGCCGTCGGCCTGCTTCTCGATCCCTTCGAACTTGGCGTTGAAGCGGAAATCGATCCCCTTCATCATGCTGATCTGGAGCAGGCGGTCGCGGATCTGCTCGTCATAGCCGCGCAGAATCTGGTCGCTGCGGTTGATCAAGGTCACCTTGGCGCCGAATTCGTGGAAGATGCCGGCGAATTCGTTGGCGATATAGCCGGCGCCCGCGATCAGGATGCGCTTGGGCACGCTCTCGAGATGAAACGCCTCGTTCGAGGTGATGCCATATTCGTGGCCCGGACAGGTTGGGACGTGCGGCCGCGCGCCGGTCGCGATCAGGATGTATTTCGACGTGACCTCGCGCCCCGACGCCAGGCGGATATTATTGGGGCCGGTCAGCTCGGCGCGCTCGTTGATGACCTCGACCTTATGGCTGTCGAGTGTGGTGTTGTACGCCTTGCTGATGCGGTCGACTTCCTCGAACACATTGCCGGTCAGCGTCTTCCAGTCGAACTTGCAGTCGGCGGGGACATCCCAGCCGAAGCGCCGCGCGTCCATCAAATCCTCGGCGAAATGCGCGCCATAGACGAGCAATTTCTTGGGCACGCAGCCGCGAATCACGCAGGTGCCGCCGACGCGATATTCCTCCGCCGCCGCCACGCGAGCGCCATGCGCCGCCGCCACCCGCGCCGCACGCGTGCCGCCCGATCCGATGCCGATGACGAACAGGTCGTAGTCGTATTCAGCCATTCCAAAACTCCGTTCGCCCTGAGCTTGTCGAAGGGCGTGTGTCCAAACCGTGCTTCGACAGGCTCAGCACGAACGGGGAAAGGGGTCAGCCAAACGCCCGCTTGATCAAATCCTGGGTCGAGGCGTCGAAGTCGCCGCCGCCCTTGGCCGCCGCCTTGGCCATTTCCTTGCCCAATTCGACCCCGAACTGGTCGAACGAGTTGATCCCGAGCAGCACGCCCGACACGAATACGCGATGCTCGTGATAGGCGATCAGCGCGCCCAGGGTCCGCGCGTCGAGCTCGTCGAGCAGCAAGGTGGTCGATGGCCGGTCGCCTGGATAGGCGCGAGCGAGGTCGTCGGGATTCTCCTTGCCCTTCATCAGCGCAGCGCCTTGCGCGAACATGCTGTTGAGCAGGGTCTTGTGGTGGTCCTCGCTCAGCGTGTCGGCCTGCTCGATCACGCCGATGAATTCGAGCGGGACGAGATGCGTGCCCTGATGGAGCAGCTGGAACACGGCATGCTGTTGGTCGGTGCCGACACCACCCCAGGTGATCGGCGCGGTCGGACGGCCGACGGGTTTGCCTTCGATCGTTACGCCCTTGCCGTTCGATTCCATCTCGAGCTGCTGGAGGTAGGAGGGCAGCAACCGCAGCCGCTCGTCGTAGCAGAACACGCCGCGCGTCTCGCAGCCGAACGCCTGGGTGTAGAGCAGGTCGGTGAAGGCGGCGAGCGCGGGGACATTTTCGTGCAGCGCCGACAGCCGGAAATGCCGGTCCATCTCGGCCGCGCCCTCGAGCAATTCGGAGAAAGCGTCCCAGCCGAGCGCCATCGCGGCGGGAAAACCGATCGACGACCAGAGCGAATAGCGCCCACCGACGGTGTCGGCGAACGGCAGCACCCGCGTCTCGTCGACTCCCCATTCGATCGCCTTGTCCGGATCGGCGGTCAGCGCGACGACGCGGCCATAGGGGTCCTCGACCCCGCCCGCCTGCATCCACTCGACGACGCTTTCGGCATTGAGCATCGTCTCGGTGGTGGTGAAGGTCTTGGACGCGATCGCCAGAACGGTCGCACTCGGATCGAACCGCTTGAACGCTTCCTCAAGTGCCAGCCCATCGACATTGGAGACGATCGCCACGTCATAGCGGTTGGAATCGCGCCCCAGCGCATCGACCAGCAGATCGGGACCGAGCGCCGATCCGCCGATCCCGACATGGAGGATATTGCGGATCGGGCCCAGCGCCTCGGCCTCGATCGCGTCGATCAGCGCGCGCATCCGGGCGTGGAGCGCCTGTGCGCTGGCGACGTCGTCCTTAGCGCCTTCGCCGCGTTCGGCGGTATGGGTGACGGCGCGGTTCTCGGTGACGTTGATCACCTGGCCGGTGAACAGGGCTTCGCGCTTGCCGGCCAGGTCGCTTGCCTTGGCCAGTTTCTCGAACGCCTTGATCGCCTCGTCGGTCAGATGCGTTTTCGACCAATCGAAATGGATGCCGCAAACGTCGGCCGAATATTTGCCCAGCCGCTCCGGATCGTCGGCGAACAGCTTGGTCAGGGGGATGCGCTTCAGCGCCTCGATCTCGCTCCAATCGGCCATATTTGGGTTCCTTATTCGACTCGGGGGTCTCAATGGGCGTTCCGGCCGTCCCGTTCAAGGAACCACGCCTGCCCCGAGCTAAGCTTGACGCGCGCAACGCGGATGCGCAAACCGCGCGCCATGACCGATACACCTCAGGCGACCCCGTCCGACGCCGCGCCCGATCCCATTGTGGCGCCCACCGGCACGCCTGCGCCCGCCGCGAAGAAACCCAAGAAGGAAGAGGATTGGAAGGACACGTTCAGCTTCATCATCAAGCTGGTCGTGGTCGTGGTGATCTTCCGCAGCTTCCTGTTCTCGCCTTTCTCGATCCCGTCGCAATCGATGCTGCCGCGGCTCTATGTCGGCGACTATCTGTTTATCTCGAAATGGAATTACGGCTTTTCTAAGCATTCGCTGCCGTTCAGCGTGCCGCTGATCCCGGGGCGGATCTTCGGCCGCAACCCGACGCCGGGTGACGTCGTGGTGTTCAAGGCGCCGCCGGGCAATGACCAGGATTACATCAAGCGCGTCATCGGCCTGCCCGGCGACACGATCCAGATGCGCCACGGCCAATTGATCCTGAACGGCGTCGCGGTGCCCAAGGTGCGCGTCGCGGACTTCACTATCCCGCTGACTCCCAATTATCCCGCCGGCAAGGAATGCCCCGCAGAATTCCAGGCGACCGACAGCGCGGGCAAGCCGATCTGCCGCTACATGCAATTCAAGGAAACATTGCCCAACGGGGTCAGCTACACTGTGCTCGACCGCGGCGAATTCCCCGACCGCGACGATACCGATGTCTATACGGTTCCCGCCGGCCACGTGTTCATGATGGGCGACAATCGCGACGATTCGGGCGACAGCCGCTTCCCGGCGCAGGAGAATGGCGCGATCGGCATGGTCCCGCTGGAGAATCTGGAAGGCAAGGCCGTCGTCACCTTCTGGTCGACCGACGGTAACGCGCAATGGCTGCTGCCCTGGACATGGTTCACCGCGGCGCGCTGGAGCCGACTGGGACAGGGCTTTTGACCACTGCCCCTCGATCGGGGAATAGCCAGGTGACGACCAAGGAACTTGCCGGCTGGATCGTCGCGACCTTTGGACGTGCGCCCGGCGACCTTGCGCGGTTCGAGCGCGCCTTGACGCATGGCAGCCAGGCGAGCGCGAATTACGAGCGGCTCGAATTTCTCGGCGACCGCGTGCTCGGGCTCGCCATGGCCGAATGGCTGTACGAATTGTTCCCCGACGAACCCGAAGGTAGCCTGTCGAAACGCCTCAACGCGCTCGTCACCGGCCCGGTCTGCGCCGATATCGCCCGCGAGATCGGGGTGCGGCCTTTCCTCGGACTGGGGAAGCAGGCGCGGGACGATGGCGCCGCCGACAGCGACAATGTGCTGGGCGACGTGATGGAGGCGCTGATCGGCGCGCTCTATCTCGATGGCGGGTTCGCGCCGGCGCGCGACTTCGTCCGCGCGCGCTGGGCCGATCGTGTCCATGCCGATGCTCGTGCGCCGCAACACCCCAAATCGGCGCTCCAGGAATGGGCCGCCGCGCACAACCGCAAGTCCCCGGTGTACGAGGTGGTGACGCGATCGGGGCCGCAGCACGCGCCGCGCTTCACCGTGCGCGTATCGCTCGGCAGCTACGCCAGCGCGGAGGCGGAAGGATCGAGCAAGCAGGAAGCGGAAACTGCTGCCGCTCGCGTGCTGCTCGCGCAGGTGCAACCATGACGCAGCATTGCGGTCTCGTCGCCGTGCTCGGCGCGCCCAATGCGGGCAAGTCGACCCTGGTCAATGCGCTGGTCGGGCAGAAGGTCGCGATCGTTAGCCCCAAGGCGCAGACCACGCGGACGCGGCTGCTCGGCGTCGCGATCGAGGGCGAGACGCAGATTCTGCTGGTCGACACGCCGGGCATCTTCGAACCGCAGCGCCGGTTCGACCGTGCGATGGTCGCCGCGGCCTGGGGCGGGACGGAAGGCGCCGACGTGACCGCTTTGGTGGTCGATGCCAAGGGCGGGCTCGGCCCCAAGGTGATGCCGATCGTCGAGAGCATCGCCGGCCGCCCCGAACGCAAATTCCTGATCCTCAACAAGGTCGATATCGCCGACAAGGCGCGGCTGCTGGTCCATGCCGAAAAGCTGAACGCGGCGGCGCATTTTGACGAGACGTTCTTCGTGTCGGCGTCGACCGGCGACGGGCTGGCCGAGCTCAAAAAGGCGTTGAGCTATGCCATGCCCGAGGGGCCGTGGCATTTCCCCGAGGACCAGGTCAGCGACGCGACCGAACGCGCGCTGGCGGCCGAGGTGACGCGCGAGCAACTCTATCTCCAGCTCCACGCCGAATTGCCCTATGCCAGCGCGGTCGAGACCGAGGCCTTCACCGAGCGCGAGGACGGATCGGTCGAGATCCGCCAGCAGATCCTGGTCGAACGCCCAACGCAGCGCGCGATCGTGCTGGGCAAGGGCGGTAGCCGGATCAAGGAGATCGGGGCGCGGGCGCGGGCGCAATTGAACGAATTGCTCGACCGCCCGGTGCATCTGTACCTGCACGTTAAGGTGAAGCCGGGCTGGGACGAGGACCGCGAGGTCTATCGCGACATCGGGCTGGATTGGGTCGACTGATCCTCCGGTCACTCCGGCATACTTCTGTCGCCGCAGCGTACCCTCCCGTCACCCCAGCGAAAGCTGGGGTCTCCAGCGGGTACGCGATGCTGCTTGAGATCCCAGCTTGCGCTGGGATGACGGAGTGGGTCAGGCGAGCATCTGACCCACCCACTCCGGCACCAGCGCCCCCGCCGGCCCCAACCGGCTCTCGTGAAACCACCCGCTCCCCTCCGACCGATCGAGGTTGAGCTCCAGCGTCCGCGCCCCATGATATTTGGCCGTCTGGACGAACCCTGCCGCCGGATAGACCGCACCCGACGTCCCGATCGACACGAACAGATCGGCCCGCGAAATGGCCCGCTCGATCACGTCCATCGCGTACGGCATCTCGCCGAAAAAGACGATGTCGGGCCGAACCGCCGCCGACCCGCACGAAGCGCAGATCGTCCCCGGTGGCATGTCGCCGTCCCACGCCTGCCGGTGCTCGCACGCCGCGCACAGCGCCGACTTCAACTCTCCATGCATATGGAGCAATCGCTTCGCGCCCGCGCGCTCATGCAAATCGTCGACATTCTGCGTGACGATCAGCAACTCGCCCGGCCATTCGGCGTCGAGCCTAGCCAGCGCTCGATGCGCCTCGTTGGGCTCGACCCCAGCCAGCGCCGCGCGCCGGAGGTCGTAAAATCGGTGCACCAATTCGGGATCGCGCGCCAGCGCCTGCGGCGTACACACATCCTCGACGCGATGCCCTTCCCACAACCCGCCCGGCCCACGAAACGTCGCGATGCCGCTTTCGGCGGAGATGCCCGCGCCGGTCAGGATCACGATGTTGCGGATGTCGGTCATTCCGCCACAGTAAGCGATGGCCGTTTTGACCGCTATTGGTGGAACGCTGTCATTGCCACGAAGCGACGGCCGACCGATAGTGCGATGCGATGAAGCCTTACTGGATTACCACTAACCAGCCGATGACGCTCGGCTACGGCATTACCGCGCATTCCGCCGAAGACGCTGAGACATTGCTGCGGCTAGTCGTTCCAGCCGAATATGCCATCAACGACATAATCTGGGTCCGCGATGTCCGGTCGCTCGATCAGGGTCACGTCGTTCCGAATATGGGCAACCTGCTAAAGCGGGGCATTTGGTTTCCCCTCGGACACGATCATTTAGCGGGCTGACAGGTCCGCCCAGCAATTGGGTCTATAAAGGACTTGCCGGTCACTCCTTCACGAAGTCGCCGGCCTCCGCCGTTGGCGATCAGGGTAGGCGGCCGTGCAATCCCTTTACAAAGCGGCGATTTCCGCGTGACACGGCACAATGACTGATTTCGCGACGACCCGGCGGCTGTTCCACCTGCCCGAGGGTCTAATCTATCTCGACGGCAATTCGCTCGGGCCGCTGCCCGTGTCGGCGGAGGCGCGGGCGCGCCACGTGATGATCCGCGAATGGGGCGATCAGCTGATCAAGGCGTGGAACACCGCGGATTGGATCGGGCTGCCGCGCCGCGTCGGCGATCGCATCGGCCGGCTGATCGGCGCGCCGGAGGGCAGCGTCGCCACCGGAGATACGCTGTCGGTCAAGGTGTTCCAGGCGCTCGCCGCGGCGCTGGCGTTGCGGCCCGAGCGCAGGGTCGTGCTGTCGGACACCGGCAATTTCCCCTCCGATCTCTATATCGCCAGTGGGCTGCTCCAGGCGCTCGGTGGCGGGTTCGAATTGCGGCTGGTCGCGCCGGAAGACGTCGAGAGCGCGATCGACGAAAGCGTCGCGGTGACACTGATCACCGAAGTCGATTACCGCACCGGTCGCCGCCATGACATGAAGTCGCTCACCGCCAAGGCGCATGCGGTGGGCGCGGTCACGGTGTGGGACCTCGCGCATTCGGCGGGAGCGGTGCCGGTCGACCTGACTGCCGCGGATGCCGATTTCGCGGTCGGCTGCACCTATAAATACCTCAACGGCGGCCCCGGCGCGCCCGCCTTCATCTATGTCGCGCCGCGCTTTGCCGAGAGCGCGCGGCCGATCCTGTCGGGCTGGATGGGGCATGAGGCGCCGTTCGCCTTCGATCTCGATTACCGCCCCCATGCGAGCGTCGAGCGGATGCGCGTCGGCACCCCGCCGGTGCTGGCGCTTGCGGTGCTCGATGCCGCGCTCGATGCGTGGGACGGGGTCGACATGGCCGATGTCCGCGCCGCCTCGATCCGCTTGAGCGAACGCTTCATCGCCGAGGTCGAGGCGCGTTGCCCTGACCTCACGCTCGCATCGCCACGCGATCCGCACGGGCGCGGCAGCCAAGTCTCGTTTCGTCACTCGCAAGGCTATGCGATCATGCAGGCGCTGATCGCCAACAATGTGATCGGCGATTTCCGCGCGCCCGATCTGATCCGCTTCGGCTTCACCCCGCTCTATCTGTCGGAGGAGGATGTCGTGGCGGCGGCGGCGGTGCTCGAACGGGTGATGACCGAGCGCTTGTGGGACGACCCCGCCTATGCCACGCGGTCCAAAGTGACATGACCGACGACCACCGATCAAATGCCGGCGACGCCGACGGGCCAGAAACCGACTTCGCCGGCAAGATGGCCTATGGCGATTATCTGCGCCTCGACCTGATCCTCGGCGCGCAGCAGCCGCGCTCGGCAGCGCATGACGAAATGCTGTTCATCATCCAGCACCAGACGTCGGAGCTCTGGATGAAGCTCGCGGTGCACGAGCTCGAATCGGCATGCGACGCGATCGCGAACGACCAGCTGCCGCATGCCTTCAAGATGCTCGCGCGCGTCTCGCGCATCCTCGAGCAGCTCAATAACGCCTGGGACGTGCTGCGCACGCTGACGCCGAGCGAATATACCGAATTCCGTGCCGATCTCGGCCAGTCGTCGGGGTTCCAGTCGCATCAGTACCGCGCGATCGAATTCCTCTGCGGCAATCGCAACGCCGCGATGCTCAAGCCGCATGCCCATCGCGCCGATGTGCTGGCGGGCCTGGAGGGCATCTTGTCGCGACCCAGCCTGTACGACGAGGCGATCCGCCTGCTCGCGCGCTCGAGCTTCGACGTGGGGGCGGAGCGTGCCGACCTTCGCGAGCAGCGCGTCGAAAACGACAAGCTCCGCGCCGCCTGGGCCGCGATCTATCGCGATCCCGATCGGCATTGGCCGCTCTACGAGCTGGCCGAGAAACTGGTCGATCTCGAGGATTATTTCCGCCGTTGGCGGTTCAACCACGTCACCACGGTCGAGCGCGTGATCGGCCTCAAGCGCGGCACCGGCGGGACGCAAGGCGTCGCCTATCTGCGCCGGATGCTCGAAGTCGAGCTGTTTCCCGAGCTGTGGCACGTGCGGACCGAACTTTAGCGCTTCGCGCCAATTCCCCTCCCATTTACGGGAGGGGCTAGGGGAGGGCGTGTTTCAATCGGCATCCACGGAGGCGACAAGCCCTCCCCCGACCCCTCCCGCAAGCGGGAGGGGAGATGATGCCGCCTGTCCAATCTTGCGGCCGCTATGGATCGCGAGCGGTCCTCACCTCACGCGTCGGTCGACGCGGTCGTCCAGCCGAGGCGCGGGATCGTCACCGACCGCCGTCCCGACAGATCGGTGCGCGTCACGATGACGTCGCGATCTTCCATATAGGCCAATACGCGCCGCGCGCGGCCGAGCGAGCTGGTGCCATAGATGCGCGCGATTTCCTCGTCGCTCGGACAGGGGGCATTCTCACGCGCTGCGCGGGCGATCAGCAGGAAGGCGCCGAGCATCTCGTCGGGCACGGCGGCGGCGGCGGTCATCGCCGGCGCCCATTGCTCGTCCTCGGGCTGGTAAATGCCTGCGCGCGCCGCGGCGAGCCGGCGAGCGAAGCTCGACGGGTCGAGCGCGATGCGGCGCAACCCGGCCATGCGGCACCGCACCTGGAAATCCTGGAACAGGGCGGCGGCGGGACGCAGCGCGCTGTCCGGATCGGCGACGATGCCATGCAGCGCGTCGGCCATCACCGCCTCGGCGTCGACCGGGTCGGCGTCGTCCGGCTCTGCCGCGGGTGTCGCCGCCAGCGCTTCGAGCAATTCGGCCGCCGGCGCCGGACGCGGCGGGGGAGGGGGTGGCAGCGGCAGCGACTGCGTTTCCTCGACCGGCGCGAGGATGAAGTCGCGCATGTCTTCGGCCGGGCTCTGGTCGGGGAGCGGCACCAGCTTGGGGCTCGAACTGCGCGCGCTGGTCTCGACCTCGCCGATGCGGATCGTCACCGGACGCCGCGCGACCGCCGGGCCAAGCCCCAGGAAGGTTCCCCGCGGCAAGTCGCGGATCGCCTCGGCCTGGCGCCGTTCCATGCCGAGCAGATCGGCGGCGCGCGCCATGTCGATGTCGAGAAAGGTGCGGCCCATCAGGAAGTTGCTCGCTTCCGCCGCGACGTTCTTCGACAATTTGGCCAAGCGCTGCGTGGCGATGATCCCGGCCAGCCCGCGCTTGCGCCCGCGCGACATCAAATTGGTCATCGCGCCCAATGAAGCGCGGCGGACGTCTTCTGCCACTTCGGCGCCGGCGGCAGGCGCGAAGATCTGGGCTTCGTCGATCACCACCAGCGCCGGATACCAATAGTCGCGCGGCGCATCGAACAGCGCCGACAGGAAGGTCGCCGCGCAGCGCATCTGCCCTTCCATCTCCAGCCCTTCGAGGCTGAGCACGACCGAGGTGCGATGCTCGCGGCAGCGCGCGGCGAAGCGCGTGATCTCGGCAAGCGAATAGTCGACCGCCTCGATCGCGACATGGCCATAGGGCCCGGCGAAGGTGACGAAGTCACCCTCGGGATCGACGATGACTTGCTGCACCTGCCGCGCGCTGCCTTCGAGCAGGCGGCGCAACAGATGCGACTTGCCCGATCCCGAATTGCCCTGGACGAGCAATCGGGTGGCGAGAAGTTCTTCGAGATCGACGCATGCCGGCCGGCCGGCCGAATCGATCCCCATATCGATCTGAAACGTCATCGCCCCGCGCATGGTGGCAACCGCCATCGAAGGGCAAGCCGTAGCGGCGAAAAAAGCTGCGGATTATCTGGCCGCTATGCCGGGCCGAGGTGCGACGATCCCATCTTGGCAATCAATAGCCGGCAATCTCCGGTACGCAGGTGTCTCCTGCGGTCGGGCATCGTTGCCAGCCGCCGCCCATCGCCTGGAACAATTGAACCCGCGCGGTCAGCGCATCAGCACGAAGTTGGATCAGCGACAGCTGGGCGCCAAGCAGCCCACGCTGCACATCGAGCTGTTCGAGATAGGGCGAATAGCCCTCGCGATAGCGGTTGGTCGCCAGTCGCAATCCTTCCGCCAGCGCGTCCTGTTGCGCGCGAGCCAGCCCAACCTGCTCGTCGAGCCGCTTGGCGCCGGCCAAAGCGTCCTCGACTTCGCGGAAGGCGATGAGCGCGGCGCGGCGATAGGCGAACGCCGCCTGGTCGCGTTGCGCGCCGGCCGCTTCGGCCTGCGCGGTCAGCCGGCCGCCTTCGAAAAGGGGCGCCAGGATGCTGCCGCCGATCGACCAGAGCGTGATCGGATCGGCGAGCAGAGTCGAAAACGCCGCGCCGGCCGATGCGCTCAGTCGGACCTGCGGCAGGAACCGTTTGCGCGCGGCGGCCAGCGACTTGTCCGACGCGGCGAGCTGAAACTCGGCCTGGGCGACGTCGGGCCGCCGCCGCAACAGTTCCGATGGCAGGCCGTCGGGGATCGCCGGTACCGTCAGCCGGTCAAGCGGCAGGCCGCGATCGATCGCCTGGGGCGTCTCTCCGGTGAGCAGGCTCAGTGCATTCTCGGTCCGCGCGATGGCGAGCTCGATCTGCGGGACGATCTGCGCGGCGGCGTCATATTCGGCTTCGGCCTGCTGCAACTCCAGCTTGGGCGAATAGCCACGCCCGACGCGCGAGCGGGCGAGCCGCAGCGATTCCGATCGCGCCGCGACCGTCGCCCGCGCGACCTCGAGCCGAGCGTCGAGCCCGCGCAATGCGATATAGCCGCTCGCCACCGCCCCTGCGACCGACAGCCGCACCGAATCGCGTGCGGCCTGGCTTGCGAACCAGGCGTCGCGCGCCGCCGCCTTGCTGTCGGCGAGCCGGCCGAACAGATCGACTTCATAAGCCGCCTGGACTTGCGGCTGTGCGGCATTCTGCTCGGAGGGCTGGCCGAAGGGGCTGACCGATCGCGACCGGCCGCCGGTGAGGCCGGCGTCGATGGTCGGCAACAGCTGCGCGCGCGCCAATGCGAGGTTGGCACGCGCTTCGCGCACGCGCCCCACGGCGATCGCGATGTCGGTATTGTTGGCCAGCGCCTGGTCGATCAGCGACGCCATCACCGGATCGCCGAACGATTGCCACCAGGCGCGGTCGATCGGCGCCGTCGGGCCGGCATCGGTGCGCCAGGCCGGCGCCGGCGCAACCGGCGGCACCGCGGCGGTCCTCACCGGGGGGCCGGCGCACGACGTGAGGAGAATCGCCAGCAATGGCGCGGCGTGCCGCCTTCTCATCATCGCCGTCCGCCACGGGTGTCGATGTTGACCTCGACCGACATGCCGGGCCTGAGCCGCGCCGCTGCAGCCTGTCCCGGATCGATCGCGATGCGCACCGCGATACGCTGCGCGACCTTGACGAAATTGCCCGTCGCATTGTCGGGCTTGAGCACCGCGAATTCGGAACCGGCGGCCGGCGACAGGCTTTCGATCCGCCCGGTGAGCCGCGCGCCGCCCAGCGCGTCGACCTTGAACGTCGCGCGCTGCCCGACCGTCATGTCGCGCGTCTGCGTCTCCTTGTAATTGGCGATCACCCAGACATTGTGCGGCACGATCGACAGCAATTGCGTGCCGGCTGTTACGTACGCGCCGTCGCGCACCCCGATCTCGGACAATTGGCCGTCGACCGGCGCGCGAATGATCGTGTTGTCGAGGTCGATCTGGGCGAGGCGGAGCTGCGCCTTGGCCGATTCGACGGATGCCTCCAGCCCGGCGCGTCCGACCACGACGGTGCGGACGTCCTGCGTGCCGATCGCGCGGCTGGCCTGGGCCTGGCGTACACCCGCTTCGGCGGCGAGCAAGGCGGCGCGCGTCTGGTCGAATTCGCGGGCCGAGATCGATCCGTCGGCGACCAGCGCCCGGGCGCGGCGCATATCGGCCTGCGCCTTGACCAATTGCGCCTGGGCGTTGGCGATGCCGGCATTCTGCGCCTCGGTCGCGACTTCGCGCGAGCGTTGCGCTTGCGCCGAATTGGCTAGCGACGCTTGTTGCGCCGCAACATTGGCTTCGGCCTGGGCGACGCGGGCGCGATAGATGCGGTCGTCGATCGTCGCCAGGACCTGGCCCGCTTTGACCTCGGCGAAATCCTGAACGGTGACGTGCGTGACATAGCCGCTGACTTGCGGACTGATGATCGTGACCCGACCGCGGACATAGGCGTTGTCGGTCTTTTCCGACCAGCCGACGAACGGCGGCAACCGCCAAGCGTAGAGGATCGCCAGGATCGCGCAGAGTGCCAGCACGATGATCACCGCCACGGTGGTCCGCGACTTGGCCGGCGGATTCCAGCTCGACGGCGCCGGATCGACCTGGGCGTCGGCTATTGTCTTGTCCGGCAGCGTTTGGTCGCTCATCTCATTGCCCCTTTTGAGCTTGCGCCTGAGCCTGCATCTGCTGCTGGAGCAACACAACCGGCGATGCTTCGCCCCGCCGCCAGATCGACCAGCGGATCACGAACCCCCACAGCGCCATCAGGATGGCAAGCACCCCGACCAGCAGGAAAACGTCGTTGAACGCCAGGATGTTGGCCTCGCGCGAGACCTGCTGGCTCAGCAATGCCGCGCCTTGCGCGCTGCGCAGCGTCGGATCGCCGACCACGCCGGCGATTGCGCCGCCGCTCGCGCGCAGCCGCGCCGCGACCAGGGGATCGGTCGCCACGATGCGCTGCACCAGCTCGTGCGAATGGAATTTCTCGCGCATGACCTGGAAGGTGCCGAGCAACGTGCTGCCCAATAACCCGCCGACGCTCTGGCTAAGGCCGAACAGCACGACGAAACTGACGAAGTTGCGCCCACCGGCGAGCAAGGTCCGTGCGATGCCGATCACCATCGCCTGCGCCAGGAACAGGAGCGAGGCGAAGCCGATCAGGGCCTGGCTGACATAGAAGCTGCTCGGCCGGGTCAGGTTGGTGGCGTCGGCATCCATGAACGCGCCGATCACGATCAGGATCACCGCGACGGTGATCGGCGGGGCGACGTCGTTCGGCCGAAACGTCAGCACCGCGGTGGCCAGCCCGGCGATCGAGGCGAGCACGATGATCCAGTTCAGGGTGACCATCTGGTCGTTGATCAGCCCCAGCACGTTGAGCAGACCGACCGATCCGAAGGCTTGTTCCGACAACAGGATACGCACCGATGCGGCGACCACCATCAGTCGCACGATCTCGCGGCTGCCCAGCCAGCGTGTGTTGATCAGCGGGTTGGCGCGATTGTGCTCGACGATCACCGCGGCGGCGATCAGCGCGATGCTCGCGGCGAGCGCCCAGCCGATCCAGGGTTGGTCGGTCCACCATTCGATCCGCCCCTCCGACAGGACGGCGATCAGCAGCCACAGGCCCGGCGCGAGCAGCCCGAAGGTCAGGAAATCGGCCGGTTCGAACACCTTCTCGCGTTCGCTCGGCGGCAAGGGTTGGCTCATCACCGCTGCCAGCGTCGCGAGCGCCAGGCCCAATTCCAGCCAATAGAGATTGTGCCAATCGCCCCATTCGAGCAAATGCGGCGACAGGATGCGCGCGAACGGCGTCGCCAGTTGCGGGATGCAGATCCCGATCATCACCCCGGCGAGCCGCTTCGCCGCGGGAAGCGACTGGAAGAAATAGAGAATGGTCAGCGTCGACAGGCCGCTCGCCGCGATACCGCTCATCGCCCGCACCGCGACTGACGTCCAGAAATCGTGGACGAACAAATGCATCAGCGTCGTCGCGGCATAGGCGACCAGCGAATAGCGGATGAACGGCTGCAGCCCGAATTGCTGGCGATACTTCACCAGCAACAGGTTCGCCGTGACATTGGTCATGAAATAGGCGCCGGTCAGCCACGCGCTTTCGTTGGTGTAGAGGTCGAGCGTGCCTTGCGCGAAGTTCAGGTTCACCGTGACCAGCGCATTGCCCAGTCCGCCGGTGATCCCGATCAGACAACCGATCAGGAAATAGAGCAGCCTGCGGCTCGTCGGGTGATCGGGATTGGCCGGCGACCCGGGCAGCGTCGGCCTTTCGTGCGGCTTGAAGACATAGTCCGTCACGCGTCTGCCCCTGGCATGCCGGTCACCCATCACCGACCGCCCAGCGTTACCAGCTTTCGCTCAATTCGCCAGTATCGCACCGCCGGCGAAGTCGCATGGCGCGCGCCTTCGTTGGCGACGCGCGCCGTCTATGCTCGCTTCGTCACGACAACGGCCACGATCACGCACGCCAGCACGGCCACGACCGTTTCCGAAACCGAATGGCTATTCCATTGCCATACTTCGATCCCGGCATAGCCTGGCATGTTGGCGCGCCGGCCGTGGCCGAACTGCTCGATCCACTGATATTCGCGCTGCGTGATTTCCCGCATGACGCACACTGCGGCGCCGGCGAAGCACCCGATCCAGATCGATGCCCGGGCGGGCGCGCCGAGCAGGTGGCCGATCCCCCAGCATATCAGCTGGATTCCTACCGCAATTGGAACATGGGCGAACATGGCGATTGAACGCTGCCAGTTATATGGCGTTCCGCCTAGAAGGCTTCCTCGAGACGCCCCTCTTTCACTACAGAATCGATCGCGAGCAGCCGTTCCAGCAACGGCTCAAGTCGATCGAGCGGCCAGCTATTGGGTCCATCGGACAGCGCCTGATCGGGATCGGGATGCGTTTCCATGAACAGCCCGGAGATGCCGGCGCCGACCGCCGCGCGGGCAAGGACGGGGACGAATTCGCGCTGGCCGCCCGAGCGGTCGCCTTGTCCACCCGGCAGCTGAACCGAATGGGTCGCATCGAACACCACGGGACATTCGGTCTCGCGCATGATGGCGAGGCTGCGCATGTCGGACACGAGGTTGTTGTATCCGAAGCTTGCACCGCGCTCGCACACCAGGAAATTGTCAGTCGGAACGCTGGCCGCTTCTGCGGCCAGCCGGGCCTTGGTGACGACGTGAGACATGTCCCCTGGCGCCAGAAACTGCCCCTTCTTGATATTGACCGGCTTGCCAGATGCAGCCACCGCCGCGATAAAATCGGTTTGCCGCGCAAGGAAGGCAGGCGTCTGTAGTACGTCCGCGACCTGAGCGACGGCCTTCACCTGGTCTTCGGAATGAACGTCGGTCAAGACGGGAAGGCCAGTCTCGTCGCGGACTTTCTCCAGGATGCGCAGCCCTTCCTCGATGCCAGGGCCGCGAAAGGAAGCGCCTGAACTGCGGTTGGCCTTGTCGAACGAGCTTTTGTAGATCAGCAGCACCCCGAGCCGCTCGGCGATGGCGCGAAGCCGCGCCGCCGTCTCCAGCGCGAAAGCCTCACTTTCGATAACGCAGGGGCCGGCGATGAAAAAAAGCCGCCGATTTGGACCAATCTCTTGCCCGCAAAGATGCATATTGCCCCTCAGATTACTTGCCATGCGATACGCCGGTCGCCTAGTGCGACGAATGCTCACATAGTGACGCCCTGCGCTTCAGAATCGCTGGAAGTCAATGTGATAGCGGACTAGAGAGCATCGACCCGTTGTCGATGTATGGCATTTGAGGAATTTTATGCAGGCCCCCGCTGCGAATCTCCTGGCCGAATCCGGTCTGCACTCTGCTCTCCGCACCACGCAAATCGAGATCGAAGCGCTGGAAGCTTTCGGAGAGGCGCTGCGGTCTCCTCCGTTGCGCGCGAGCTTCCTCGATGCAGTGGCGATGATCGCCGATCTGTCGGGCCGCTTGATCGTGACCGGCATGGGGAAAAGCGGGCTGGTCGGCCGCAAGATCGCCGCGACGATGAGCTCGACCGGCACGCCCTCGCTCTTCATGCATTCCAGCGAGGCAAGTCATGGCGACCTCGGCATGATCGGTCGCAATGACATTGTCATGGCGCTGAGCTGGTCGGGCGAAACGACCGAGCTCGGCGATGTCATCAGCTATTGCCGCCGCTTCGGCGTAAAGCTGATCGTTGCGACTGCGCATGCGGAAAGCACTGCGGGTCGAGCGGCCGACATCTGCCTGGTACTGCCTCGGGTTCGAGAGGCCTGCCCGAACGAATTGGCACCGACGTCGTCGACCACGGTGCAAGCGGTGCTCGGCGACGCCTTGGCGGTGGCGCTGATCGAGCGGCGCGGGTTCACCAGGTCGGACTTCCTGACGTTCCATCCCGGCGGCCGCCTGGGCGCGCGACTGACGACAGTCGCCCAGCTGATGGCGCGCGACGCCGACGTTCCGAAAGTGCTGGTTGGTGCCACCCTGGTCGACGCGACGATCGAGATGAGTCGCAAGCGCCATGGTTGCACCGCCGTGGTCGATGATGACGGCCGCCTTGTCGGCGCCTTCACCGACGGCGATCTTCGGCGAAGCTTTACGGCCAAGCATCTCGGCGACGATATCCGTGATCACATGACCGCGACGCCGATTTCGGTGTCTCCCGATACGCTCACGTCAGACGCCCTGCGCATCCTCAACGAGAATGCCGTTTCGGCGCTTTTCGTTTGCAAGGATGAGCGACTGGTCGGGGTGATCCACCTCCACGACATCCTTCGTGCTGGCGTTGCCTGAGGACGAGTCGCCCGCACTGATCGTTATTCCGGCTCGTTTCGCTTCCCAGCGCCTGCCCGGGAAGCCATTGATGCCGATCGCGGGCCGCACGCTATTGGAGAGAGTCGTCGCCGTCGCGCACGAAGGGGCGCGGCGGGTCGGCAATGCCGAGGTCGTCGTTGCGACCGACGATGGACGGATCCTGGATCACGCCCGGAGCCTGGGATGTGACGCAATCATCACCGACGCCGCGATCAGTTCCGGTTCGGGTCGTGCCTGGGCAGCCGCACGCGATCGCGAGATTGCGCCATCCGTGGTGGTCAACCTGCAAGGGGATGCGCCCTTTGTCCAGCCGGCGACGATCGCCGCGCTGATCGCTGCGCTGCGCGGTTCGACCGTGGGCGTGGCGACACCGGTCGTTCGCCTGTCGTGGGAGGCGCTCGATACACTGCGACGGCACAAGCAGACCTCGCCGTTCAGCGGTACGACTTGCGCCCGGCGTGCCGACCAATGCGCATTATGGTTTTCCAAAGCGGTGATCCCCGCAATTCGCGGTGAGGCACAGCTGCGGCAGGATGGCCCGCTATCGCCGGTTTTCCGGCATCTCGGCCTCTATGCCTATCGACTCGAGACGCTCGGGCGCTTCGAGGCGACGCCGCCCACGCCTTACGAGCTCCTCGAAGGACTGGAGCAATTGCGTTTCCTCGAATCGGGCGAGGATATTCTCACGGTGGAGGTCGCGGCCCTTCCTCATGCCATGTCCGGGATCGACACCCCGGCCGACGTTGCGATGGCGGAGCGCCTCATCGACGAGCACGGCGAGCCGCATCTGTCGTGGATCTGATCGTCACGATCGTCCGGCACGGCAATACTTTCGATGCCGATCAAGCGCCGCGCAGGATCGGTGCGCGTACCGACCTGCCGCTCGTCGCGAGCGGTCTGGGTCAGGTGCAGGCCCTAGGCCGCAGTTTTGCCGAGCAGGGAATGATTTTCGACCGGGCGCTGGCAGCCCCATTGCAGCGAACGCGCGCGACGATCGACGCCATTCTCGCCAGCCAGCCGCGAGCACCGGTCGTCGAATCCGCCGATTGGCTGACGGAGATCGATCATGGTCCCGACGAGGGGCGAATCGATAGCGATGTCGTAGCTAGGATCGGGCACGACGCGCTTGTCGCCTGGGATAGGGAGGCGCGGGCGCCGGACGGCTGGATCGTCGATTCCGACCGCCGGATCGCGGGTTGGCAGGGGTTGTGGAAGACTGGCCGCGGACACGTGCTGATCGTCACCAGCAACGGTGCGGCACGGTTCGCGCTACTTTCCGACGAACGGCTGCGTGGTCAGGCATCGGCGCTGCCATCGCTGAAGCTTCGCACCGGGGCCTATGGTTCGATCGCGCGCGCGCGGGGTGAACTCCGCCTGGTCGCGTGGGATCAGCGGCCATGACCCACCGCTTGCATCGGCAGGGGCATTAAGAGAAAGCCGGGCGATGAGCTGTGCCCGTTCGCTTCCGTCCACGAGACCGGGCTGCTGCCAGCTGCGCCGAAGGCGCGCGTGGGCGTGGCGCGATCGCCAGAAACGCGCGGACTGCGGCCGCCGATGAGCGCCCCCCTTCTCCGCGCGCCGCCATTCCCGGGCCTCGATGCGTCGGTCACGCGAGCAGATGCCGACGCCGTGACCGCACTGTCACCCGAGGCGATCGATCGCCTTTTCGTCGCGATTCGCGATGCCCGGGTCGGTGGATGCTTTTGGGCATCGCCGGGCGAAGGAGCCGGAGCGAGAGTGATCCTCCGTTGCCGTTCGGACGACGATGTCGAGCAGGCTCGATCGATGTTGACGGAGGTGGAGCGGGGTACCGCCATCCGACTCTCATTCGCAGAGGATGCGTGCGGCGCAAAGCGGCCGGCCCATCATAGGAACCGCCAGATCGATCCCTGGTCGGTGCTCGGCGGCGCGGCGACGTTGGTTGCGCATGGCGACGACGAATGGGTGGCGATCGCCGTGATCGCCGGTGCGCGCGTTCGCTTCTTGTCCGCCGGTCGTTTTGGCGCGCCCGGGGACGATGTCGCGCGGCTCCGCCGGATCGTTGCCGAAGACGTCGCGCGCGTGAGGTATCGCGATCCTTTCGACGGGACGGACGCGGATATCGAGGAGACGGTAACTCTGCTGGGGGACTGGCGCCGGGCACTCGACTCCAATCGGCGGATTGTCGCGGCATGCGGCTTCAGCTGGTGGAAGCGGCGCGAGATCGCACGGTTCCTGTGGACGCCTCAGCACCCGATGCGGTTCTTCCGGTCCGAGGCGCGCGCGCTTTCCTTTGCCGCGCGGCACGACGGCGGCGTCGCGATCTGGCCGTCGCGCGTGTCCGACAGCATGGCGGCGTCGGCGGCCGAGAAAAATGTCCCGCTGGTGCGCGTGGAGGATGGCTTTGTGCGTTCGGTCGGGCTCGGCAGCAACCTCGTGCCGCCCGCGTCGGTAACGGTCGATCGACGCGGCATCCATTATGACCCCACCCGGCCGAGTGATCTCGAAGACGTCATCGCCGGCGGCGACTTCTCGCCGGCGCTGCTGGTACGTGCCGCACGGCTGCGCGAGACCATCGTCGCGGCGGGAATCAGCAAATATGGCAATGGCGCGGCGCATGCCTTTCCAACTCGCCAGGCCGGGCGTCGACTGGTTTTGGTGCCCGGGCAAGTGGAGGACGACATGTCCGTACGGTTCGGCGGCGGCGGACTGTCGAGCAACCTCGACCTGTTGCGTCGCGTGCGCGTGCTCGAATCGGAGTCCGAAATCTGGTTCCGGCCGCATCCGGACGTCGATGCCGGCCACCGCAAGGGCGCGGTGCCCGACAGTGACGCGCTCGTCCACGCCGACCGCATCGTTCGTGGCGGCGGAATGGCGTCCCTTCTCGACAAGGTCGACGCGGTCCATGTGCTCACGTCGCTCACCGGGTTCGAAGCGCTGCTGCGACAGCGCGACGTGACCTGCCATGGCGTGCCCTTCTATGCCGGTTGGGGATTGACTCGCGACCTTGCCAAGGTGCCCGACCGGCGCGGGCGGCGCTTGACGCTCGACGAACTGATCGCGGCGGTCCTGATCGTCTATCCGCGCTATCTCGACCCCGTGACGGAGCTGCCATGCACGCCGGAAGTCCTGATCAGGCGGTTCGGCGACGGCGCCGCGCATAACCGGCTCGGCTGGGTCACCAAGCTTCGCCAGGCCCAGGGGCGGCTGGTGAGACGGTGGGCCTGATGGAGGGAGACGTCATTCTCGACCTGTCGCGGCTGGTGTCGCGTGCCCGGCATCACACACCTTCGGGCGTCGACCGGGTGGAGATGGCCTATGCGCGCGGGCTGCACGCGCGTTTCGGCGATCGCCTGCGGTTCGCCGCCGTCCATCCGTTCGGCCTCTACGGCCGACTCCCGAACGAGAAGGTCTTGCGCTTTCTCGACATGTTGGAAAGGCGCTGGGAAGCGGAGGAGGGCGGCGCCGAACCGCGCTCGCTGTTCGAGATTCTACCGTCGTTGCTCGGCCTGTTGCCGGAACGGCCGCGCGCATCCCCGGGGAGCGTCTATGTCCAGGCATCTCCGCATCATCTCACGCGCCCCGCGCTCGTCCGACGCATTCTCGAGCGCGAACAGGCGCGGTTCCTGTGCCTGGTCCACGATCTGATTCCCATCGAATATCCGGAATATGCGCGCCCCAATGGCGCCGATCTGCACAAGCGGCGGATCGAAACGATCGCGGCCCTGGCCGACAGCATCATCGTCAATTCTGGTGCGACGGGCGATTCGTTGCGGCCTTGGCTCGAGCGGGCGGGGCGCAATGTCGAGGTGCGCATCGCGCTGCTCGGCACACATGGCGATCCCGTGCCCGCCCCGCCGGATGCCGCACCGGGCGAGCCCTATTTTATCTGCATCGGCACGATCGAACCGCGCAAGAACCACCTGCTGCTGCTCAATCTATGGCGGGCCATGGCCGACAAGCTCCCCGGCGACGCCATTCCCCGCCTGATCATCGTCGGGCGCCGCGGTTGGGAGAACGAGCAGGTGATCGACATGCTCGAGCGCTGCACGGCGTTGCGCGGGCATGTCGAGGAACTCAACGGCTGTTCGGATCAGCGCATGCAAACGCTGCTGCGCGGTGCGCGCGCGCTGCTCCTGCCGTCGTTCGCGGAAGGCTATGGCATGCCAGTCGCCGAGGCGCTGTTGGTGGGAACCCCCGTAATCTGCAGCGATCTTACGGCGCTGCGTGAGGCGGGAGGAGAGGTTCCCGACTTCCTCGATCCGCTCGACGGTCCTAACTGGACCGCGTACATCCTCGATCATTTCCGCGGTGGGCCGCTGCACCTGGCACAAAAGCAGCGCCTGGCGCAGTGGCGGCCGCCGTCCTGGGAAGACCATATCGCAATCGTCTGCGATGCCATCGACGAATTGCGGCTATGATCGCGCCGCCGCGCGCTTTCTAACGCCGCTTGGCGGCTTCTAACGCCGCTTGGCGGCGATTTCGGTTCGGAACAGGCGATCCCAGAAGGTGGCGGTAATCGCGTAATTACCTTCCTGTCTGGCATGGTGGTGCCGGATATGGTGTCGCCGCAAATGGCGCAGCAGCGGGCTGCGCATCGGCAATTGATGGCAGGCATAATGGACGGTGTCGTACACGACATAGCCGATCCCGAAGCCCAGATAGAATACCGATCCGATCGGCCCGAGCAGCAGCCATAGCCCTGCCCAAATCATGGCTGATAGGACAACGCTCACCAGCGGCGGCATGATATTGCGATAACGATCGCCGGGCGCCGCGTGATGGTTGCCATGCGCGAGAAAAATAAACGCGCGGCCAAATGCCGACCTCGGCTTCAAATGAAAGATGAAGCGGTGCATCGCATATTCGAACAGCGTCCAGGTCAGCATGCCGAGCAGGACGAGCGCGATCGATACCGGAAGGCTTGCGACTCCCCAGCTCGCGTACACGGCAACGGCGAGGAACGCCGTCCATGTCAGCGCGAACACCGGCGGCGAAACCAGTGTGAGCTGCTCCATCAAATCGTTGCGAAACAACCTGATACGCGGCGAAGCGGACCCGTACTTCATATCGAACAGTCGTTTTTTCCCATCGACCACCCGGGCATGACCACCGCGCCGATCCCCGTCAAGTTGCAATGCAGCAAAAAGCCGCCGTTATGGTCGAAACACGGGCAGATCGCCTGGAATGCCCATCCTGAAGCCGTCATATGCCCACCATGAAGGCGCAACTACCGAATCGAATCCTGATCACCGGCGCGTCGAGCGGCTTGGGAGCGGCGCTGGCGCTTCATTATGCCGCGCCCGGCTGCACGCTGATGCTATGGGGCCGCGATCGCCAACGACTGGAAGCCGTCGCGACGAGATGCCGGAGCGCGGGGGCAGGAGTTGCGGTTCGCTCGCTTGACCTGTGCGACAGCGCGGCGGCGATCGCCGCGATCGAGCAAGAGGATGACGCGGGCGCGATCGGCTTGGCGCTGTTGGTCGCCGGCATGGGCGATACCCGAGCGCCGGGCGATCTGGTCGAGGATGCCGCGCAGGTCGCACGATTGGGTTTGGTGAACTTCGTCGCCACGAGCGCGATGGCCGCTGCGCTAGCGGGTCGCATGGCGCGACGGGGCGAAGGGAGGATCGTGCTGGTCGGGTCGGCGGCGGGGTTTCATGCGTTACCCTTTGCCGCCGCCTATGCCGGATCGAAGGCCGGGATCGCGCATTTTGCCCAGGCTCTGCGGCTGGGCGTGAAGCAATATGGCGTCCACATTACGCTCGTCTCACCCGGTTTCATCGATACTCCCAGCGGGCGAAAGGCTCCCGGCCCCCGGCCGTTCGTATTGCAACCCTCGGACGCGGCGGCGCGTATCGCAAGGGCGGCGACGCGGGGGCAGGCGCATGCGATCTTTCCCTGGCCGTTCATATTGCTGCGATGGGCCGATCGCCTGTTGCCAGGGGTGTTGAGAGACCGACTGTTGCTCGCGTTCACCCCTCCGAGTGATTGAACGCCGAATCGGGCATCGCGATATCAGGCTGCACACACCGGAGAACGAGATGGTGCAAGGCGGCGGGCGTGAGATCGATCGCCGCGGATTGGCCCTTCAGGATCCGTCCGTCGGCATCGAACCGTACGACAACATAAGGCGTGTGGCGCGCGCCGCCCGGTGCGGTCACGCCCGGAATGCTTGGCCGATGATCGCCGAAGAAGACGAGCAGCGCTGGCCGGCCGTCGGTCGATAGATATTGGATGAGGTCGCCCAACATGGCGTCGCTGCTCCGCAAGCGGTGCAAATAGGCGTCTAGCCGTCCGGCCGCGTCTCGCGCATTCTCGCTGTCCCATGGGCCGTGATTTTCCATCGTCACGGCATAGATCAGTCTCGGGGTGGCGGCCTGGTTCGCCAGATCGACGAGCGTCGCGCCCAGCGTCCGGTCATCGACGTAGCGACCGCCGCCCACGGGTACCGGCGCAATGCTCGATTCGCCGACCACCTCGTCGAAGCCGATCGCGGGCATCAAGCGATCACGGCTGTAGAAGCGCAGGTCGTGCGGATGGACGAAAGAACTCTGATACCCGGCGCCCGCCAACCGCGCCGGGAGCGCATAGGAAGCCTCTCCTTGCGCGGACAGGAAGGGATCGTAGCGCCGGAAACCGAGTGCGGTTTCGCTGCGGCCGAATAGCACGCCATATTCGGTGCGCATCGTATACGCGCCGAAGCCGCTGACATGAAGATCGCCATGCTGCCAGGCGATTGCCCTGGCGCGATCCAACCCGGGCAGGGCCGGCAACGCTTCCCCCGTGATCTCAACGGGATCGGCGAATGATTCGCATTGGACCATGACGATGAGTTGGGGCGCCGCTGGACTAGCGAGGTCGCCGATCGGGGCAAGCGTGGGGCAAGGCCGGGGGTCGGGTGTGCGCCGCCAACGCTGCCAATAGAGCAGCAACGCCGCAATCAAGCCGAACCGGGCGACGTCGCCCGTGAGGTCGGGCGACGTCGCCATCGAATCGAACCGTCCGGCGCGCAACAACCACCACACGGCGCCGCTCGTCAACAGCAATAGCCCGACTCCCATCAAATGGGGCTGCGGGCGGGCCGAGATGAGCGGCAGGAGCGCGATCACTGCTGCTGACGTGCCGATAGCCGCCATCCAGCGTTGGCGCGCCGGTATTGCGGTGAAATAGAAGCGCGGGTGGCGGAAGATGCCCGCGATCAACGCCAGATCGGAGAAGACGAGTGGCTCGCCCAGCATCTTGTACTTCGCGTTGGAGGCGACCGTGAAGAGCGCCATCGCCGCAATTGCCAGGACCGCCGCGGCCGTTGCGTTGCCGAAGCCGGCGAGCCACAGTGCGAACACGCTCGTCATGACCAGCAGGTGAAGCGATAATCCCTGCCAGCGTCGCAGGCGGGCCGAGCGCGGACGTACGGTCGCGTCGAGCAACACCGATGCCGCCAACATCGCCAGAAATGAAATCAAACCGTTCGTCACAGGATGGTCGCGCCGTCAGTCTCGATTGAGCCACGCCGTCCGGCCGCGGTTACAGAAGGTGATCTTCCATAGCGGGCAGCCCAGCGGCTGTCACGGCCCCGGTCGGTCGAGACACGACTTGGAAATGGGCGCGACGATCTATATCCGCCGGGTCGGCACGTGAGGGGTCGCTGCCGGTTTGGAAAAGAGAAAAGTACTAATGCCAGAAATGTTTACCGGTGGCCCGGAAGTGATGCCGCAGGTCGCGGCGCCCGGCGAGGCGCGCCCGCTTGCCCGACGAAATGTCCTGCTGTTGCAGGGCCTGATGGGGCCGCTGTTCCGCCGCCTCGGACAGGCGTTGCGGTGCGATGGCTATGGCGTGCACAAGGTCAACTTCAATGGCGGAGACCGGCTGTTCTGGAGATTGCCCAACGGCATCGACTATCGCGGATCGCCCGCGGAATGGCCGGCGGCGCTTACGTCGCTGATCGCGGACCGTCAGATCACCGACGTCGTTCTTTTCGGCGATTGCCGTCCGATGCATATGGTGGCGATCAGCGTCTGCCGCGATCTCCATATTCCGGTTCACGTGTTCGAGGAGGGCTATATCCGTCCCGACTGGGTCACGCTCGAACTCGGTGGCGTCAACGGGCATTCGACCTTGCCGCGCGACCCGGCCTGGTATCGCGCCCAGGCCGCCGCACTCCCTCCAGCGCCCGAGCACCATCCGGTGCCATCTTCGTTCCGCCGTCGTGCCACGGAGGGCTTGATCTATAACGCTGCCGACGTGCTGACGCGGTGGCGCTATCCTTATTGGGAGAATCATCGGCCTTGGCACCCGCTGGTCGAGGGCATGGGCTGGACGCGTCGATTGATGCGGCGCAGGGTTGCGGCTGCACGGACGCACGAGGTGCTTGCCGCGCTCGAGGCAAGCGGCGGCCCCTACGTGATCTTTCCGCTACAGCTCGATTCCGACGCCCAGATCCGTCTCCATTCGCCCTTCGCGGGGATCGCCGATGCGTTGCGGCTGGTGATCGCGTCGTTCGCCGCCAACGCGGCGCCCGAGATGCGATTGGTCGTAAAGGAGCATCCGCTCGACAATGGCGTGCGCGATTGGCGGCAAGAGACCGCGGCGCTCGCCGAGCTATATGGGCTGAACGACCGCGTCGATTATCTCGAGGGCGGCGACATCGTGGCGGTTGCGCAACGCTCCAAGGGCATGGTGACGATCAACAGCACAAGTGGCACATTGGCGCTGGCGCTCAATGTGCCGGTGATCGCGCTCGGAGAGGCGGTGTACGACATCGAGGGCATTACCTATCAGGGGCCGCTCGACGATTTCTGGCGTGATCCCGGAAAGCCCGACCCGGAGACCTTCGCCGCGTTCCGGCGCGTGCTGATCGATCGCTGCCTTGTGGCGGGTGGTTTCTTCTCCGAACAAGCCCTCGCAAAGCTGATCCCGGGAGCGATCGCACGGTTGGAGGCTGCAAGCCCGTTGAAGATTGCGGCGAGTGCAGACCATATCCGTCACGGATAAGCGAGGGTTTTTGCAACAGATCAGACGCTTCCACGGGATTCAGCGCCTTCTCGACCCCGCCTTGTACAGCCGCTGCCAAATGACCGCTGCCAAACGCAGATCTCGCCGGCGGAGCGCGCTGTAAAGAAGCTCGCGGTGTTCGCGTCGATTCAACAGGCTGGGTTCGAGCTCGCTCAGCAAAGACCTGAGCTCGCGGGACGGTACAAGGCCGACCATGTTGAGGGCGCCGTGGAAGCCGAACTCTTCCCCAGTCGGACTCATGCGCTCATATGCGAAGCGCCGAGCTATCTCTTCCGGTGCAAAGCGCAGCCCGAAGCGCTTCTCCAGCATCGGACGATGGGTGCGGCAGATCGCAACGTCTTCAGCCTCATTGGCGATTGGGATTGCCGCGCAGGCTTCGACAAGTCGACGAGATCGCAGCGAAAAGCCGCCGTTGCCGACGCGCATGCCATCCGCGAAATGAGGCCAAGGCGCACCGATATAATCATAGTCGAGGAACACCGGGTCCCACTGGTCGGGGTTGAGGACATACCCGTCCCACTGAACGCAGAGGACGTGTTGGCTCGCGACATGGACTGCGAGGTCTCTCAACATGAAGCGGGAATATTCGGATCGCGACCCGATCGGCGGGATTGGTCGCCATTCCGCCGCCGTGTTCGGCGGTGGCGGGCGATTACTCAGGAAAAGTGTTTCACCAAAGCGCAGTCGGCGTTGAGACACGTTCAGAGCGCGTGCTGTGGCAGACAATGCAACGCCGGTTACCGCCAGCAAGGTCACGTCTGGCAAGTCGCGGATCGCCGCGTCCTCCCGGGTTAGAATGCCAGCAGGCATCGTTCAGATTGCCGACGAAACAAGGGGCTGTGATGTGGATCGGCAATAGCGCCGGTGCCCCAGCGGGCGCGCAATGCGGCCAACTCCTTCTCGAACCGTGCGAGGTCCGCACCCTGATGAGTTTTACCGCGCGAGCGTGACTCATGATGAACCAGTGTCGCCTGCGCGCAATAGATAGTGTGCCAGGAACGTGCCGCGAGCTTAAGGCACAAATCGACATCGTTGAAATCGACGGCGAATGTTTCTTCGTCCATTCCGCCGACCTCGACGAACTTCGCTCTACCGACAAGGAGGCATGCGGCGGTGACCGCGGATACCGTGCGGGTCTCACCATGCCACGGCGCGAATTCGCCCGGAACGGGTTTGACGCCCTTATCCACATGTCCGGCGGCATCGCCGATGCCCAACGCCACGCCGGCGTGCTGAATCGCTCCGTCGGGATAAAGCAATCGAGCGCCTACCGCGCCAATGTCTTCGCGCACCGCCAACGCCGCCATCGGCAGCAACCAATCCGGCGCGGTAATCTCGACGTCATTGTTGAGCAGACATACCAAGTCACCTCGCGCCGATGCGACGCCGGCATTGATCAAGGCCGCGAAGTTAAATGGACCTGGCCGTGCAATCACTCGCACGTCTTCCGCTTCCAGGCGCTCGAAAAGCGCCTTTGTCCGGGGCTCGCGGCTGTCATTGTCGACCACGATGATCTCGCGCTCTCCGGGGAATCGGGTACTCACGAGACCGCCTAGACACGATTCGAGCAGTTCGGCCCGATCGCGCGTCGGAATGATCACGCTGATCGCGACCGGTGGCGCAGGGACGGCCGCTGGTTGTGCTGCTTTAGGGCGCGGCTCGCTTCGATGCGTGAGGACAAGGGGTAAATGCAGAGGAGCTGAGCCGCTCTCAGCGATCGTCAGCGAGAGTGCGGACCAGTCCGCGACGGTTTCTTGCCCTATAACATCGGCGCGCAGCACGCAGCTGCCGACAAGCCCATCATGAGTTGCGAACAGCAGGGGGTCCCAATCCGGTTTTATCCAAGGTTTGCTCCGAAGTCCCTGAATCTGCTGATCCTCGTCCCAATAGACGAGCCGCGCTGGGCAGCCGTTCAATTGGACGGCCAATACCGCCCCGAGCGCTGGTGAAACCTCATCTCCCGCGCGGATCGGAAGCAGCCAGGTCGGACGGTTCAATGAGGGCAGGGCTGACGACGAGTCGAAAACGGCCAGACCGGGACCAAAGGACGCAGCGAGGCTCGCACGCGTCGTCGCACTGTCGCCGCCAAGGATAATCGCCCCAATAAGGCCAGGCTCGACCCCTCTTGCGCCTGGCATTAGACGAGGTTCTGCTATCCTAATCCAATGAGTATAGTATTTTGGGTGCTCGGCGGCGGCGAGGCAGAGCCGATTCCAGGCGCGCACTCTTTTCCCGCGCAAGAGAGTAATCAGACCACTCAACGCCAGGGTCGGTCTTCTGGTGAGGGCAAGGCGCAATACGGTGAGCCAAGCTCGCGGCACCGTACCGGCCGGCGAAGTCGGCATGGGCTAAACGCGCTCGCCCATCACGACACGTCGGATATAGGCGGCATATTCGCTCTTGCCGAGCCGCGCCGTAGCGCGCTCCAATGCGGCCTTGTCGATAAAGCCCATGTGGAACGCGATTTCCTCTGGGCAGGCAATCTTGAAGCCCTGTCGCTTCTCGAGCGTGGACACGAATTCTGCCGCGGCGAGCAAACTGTCCGGAGTCCCGGTGTCCAACCAGGCATAGCCGCGGCCCATGATTTCGACGGATAGCGCGCCACGCTCAAGATAGACACGATTGACGTCGGTGATCTCAAACTCGCCGCGCGCCGAAGGAGCGATACTGGCGGCGATATCGACTACCTGCTCGTCGTAGAAGTACAGGCCGGTGACGGCCCAGTTCGACCGCGGTCGTGCCGGTTTCTCTTCGATCGACATCGCGCGCATCGTATTGTCGAATTCGACGACGCCGTAGCGTTCCGGATCGGCCACGTGATAAGCGAACACCGTCGCCCCTGACGGCTTCGCCATGGCGTTCTGAAACAGCTCGTCCATGGCGTGGCCGTAATAGATATTGTCGCCGAGGATCAGCGCCGACGGGCCACCGCGCACGAAGTCCGCGCCGATCGTATAAGCTTGGGCGAGGCCTTTCGGTTCCGGCTGGACGGCGTATTCGATCGCCATTCCCCATTGCGATCCATCACCCAGCAAGGTCTGGAACGCTGGCGCGTCATGCGGCGTGGTGATCACCAACACCTCGCGTATCCCCGCCAGCATCAACGTCGACAATGGGTAATAGATCATCGGCTTGTCATATACGGGCATCAGCTGTTTCGATGCCGCAAGCGTCATCGGGTACAATCTGGTGCCGCTGCCGCCGGCGAGGATGATACCCTTCATGCCGCGATCTTTTTTTCGTGCAGGAGCCGCGCGGTTACCGCGGCCACGCTGATACGCCAGTCGGGGAGGCGCACGCCATGCCGCTCGAACAATGCAGTGCAATCGAGCCGCGAATTACTTGGGCGTCGGGCCGGGGTCGGATAGTCGGCGGTAGTGATGTGCTTGACTCGCGCGCTCGGGCCACCGTTCGCCGCGGAGGCGGCGAAGACCGTTTCGGCAAGACCGGCCCAGGTCGCATCACCATCCCCGGTCGCATGAAAGATACCACGGTGCCGCGCATCGCTCCCCTCGGCCAGATGTTGAGCAACAGCGATCACCGCATCGGCGAGATCTAGCGCACTGGTCGGGTTGCCGTACTGGTCGCCGACCACGCCGACCTCGTCTCGGGACTCGGCGAGCCGCAGCATCGTCTTGACGAAATTGGCGCCGAACGGGCTATAGACCCAGGCCGTTCGAAGGATCGCGACGTCCGCGCCACTCGCCAATACTGCTTCCTCGCCAGCCAATTTCGACGCTCCGTAAACACCGGTGGGGCCGGTCGAGTCGCTTTCGACATAAGGCTCCGCCTTGTCACCGGAAAACACATAGTCGGTCGATATGTGTACCAGCGGCACGCCGATCCGTGCCGCCGCGCGTGCCACTGCACCGGCGCCGACGGCATTGATCGCGAACGCGAGATCGGGCTCGCTCTCGGCCTTATCGACGGCAGTATGCGCCGCTGCGTTGACGATGACATCGGCGCGTGCGGCCTCGAGTACCGCATGCACGGCTTCGTCGACGGGCAAGGCGAGGTCGAGCACAGGCGGCCCCACCGCGATGACGTCGTGACCCGCGAGCGGTCCGCGCTCCGTCATCGAGTTTACCAGCTGTCCGGCCCCGCCGGTCACGGCAATCCTCATGCTTTAACGTCCTCTCGCATCAATCCAAGGCGTTCACCATCGTAGCGCTCGCGTAACGGGCGCCACCACCAATCATTGTCGAGATACCAGCGGACGGTCTTCGAGATGCCGGTGTCGAAAGTCTCCTGCGCCTGCCAGCCTAGTTCGCTCTCCAGTCGGCTCGCGTCGATCGCGTAGCGCGCGTCATGCCCGGGGCGGTCGGTGACGAAGGTGATCAGGCGATCATGCGGCGCGCCGGCGGGCGCGAGCTCGTCAAGCACGGCGCAGATTCGCCGCACGACGTCGATATTGCGCCGCTCGTTGCGTCCGCCGACATTGTAGGTCTCGCCCGGCCGCCCCTTGGCGGCGATGAGGTCGAGCGCGCGCGCATGGTCTTCGACATACAGCCAGTCGCGCACATTCTCACCAGCGCCGTAGATCGGCAGTTCTCGCCCAGCCAGCGCATTGAGGATGGTGAGGGGAATCAGCTTCTCTGGGAAGTGATAGGGGCCATAATTGTTCGAACAGTTGGAAACCACCACCGGCAATCCGTAGGTGCGATACCAGGCTTTGGCGAGATGGTCGGAGGCTGCCTTCGATGCCGAATATGGCGAACTTGGATCATAAGGCGTGGTTTCGTGAAACAGGCCTTCGTCACCCAGTGAACCATATACTTCGTCGGTTGAAACGTGGAGGAAGCGAAACGCCGCTTTCGAATCGGCTTCAAGCCCCTGCCAATAGCCGCGCGCCGCCTCCAGCATATTGAACGTACCGACAATATTGGTTTGCACGAAGTCAGCAGCGCCGGTGATCGAGCGATCGACATGGCTCTCTGCCGCCAGATGCATGACCCGCTCGGGACGGAAGGTGGCAAAGGCGGACGCCATTCCATTGCGACTACAAATATCGGCGTGCAGAAACTCGTGGCGTGAATTGGCTTCGACCTCGCGCAACGAGGCTCGGTTGCCCGCATAGGTCAGGGCGTCCACGGTAAGCACGTCGTGACCGCTCGCGATCAGGTGCCGCACCACCGCCGAACCGATAAAACCGGCGCCGCCGGTGACCATTATACGCATTTGCGATCAGCCTTTGTAATCGAAATAGGCAGGAAGCTCAGCCAGCTTGGGCTGCACGCGGTCTTTGGCGGAAAGCGTTTCGGGGTCCGCTAGGCTGGGCCATTCGATGCCGATAGCGGGATCGTCCCATGCCAAGCCCTTGTCATGCTCGTGGCTGTAATAGCTGGTCACCTTATAGGTAAGCACCGTATCCGCCACCAAAGTACAGAAACCGTGGGCAAACCCCGGCGGCACCCATAATTGGCAGCCATTAGCAGCTGACAGTTCGACTGCGATCCAGCGGCCGTAACTTGGCGAGCCGGTACGGATATCGACGGCAACGTCGAGCAGCGCGCCGGCCACGCACCGGACGAGTTTTCCCTGCGCGAACGGCTCGGTCTGAAAGTGAAGACCGCGCACCGTCCCGACCTTGGCGCTCAGTGACTCATTCTCCTGGACGAAATCGACATTACCCACCGTTTCGGTGAACAAGTCGAGGCGGAAGGTCTCGGCAAAATAGCCCCGAGCATCGCCACGCCGGTGCGGTTCGATCTTGATGGGGCCGGAAAGATCAAGTTTTTCGAATTGCATGCTATCGACACATCCCGGTTTAGCGTTGTTTCGCAACACGCCAGCAACTGAGCTAATCGGCTGGGGTGATCGGCAACGTCAGAAGCAGAAGAGGCCCGGTCTAGAAAGTTGGCCGGAGCGAAGCCAAATGCTTTCGGACGAGATCATTGCTTCAAGACCTGAACCGCGCTCGTAACCGTGACGATCGGGGCAAACAGCTGGCTGATGATTTGAATGAGCTTGCTTGGCTGGTTCGCTCTCGCATTTCCGACATAAAGGACGTCTTTGTCTTGCATTGCGAAGCGTTGCGCTAGGAAGTAGTTTCCTGCTTTCATCATATTGATGTGATAGACCACCGGTTTGGCGATATTGTCCTTGTCGGCGACGTAACGAAAGACAAAGATGGCTGCGGGGTCGCCAAATGACGGATGCGACCCTCCAGCTTGCGCTACGGCCTCGGCTAGTGAGACGTCGGGCTTTCCGAACGGGAAAAGTTGGACCTGACCAGGCGCGCCCATGACCGAGAAGGATTGAGGCGCCCGCAAAACTGATAACCGGTCGCCGGGATAAACGCGGAGTTCGTTCTCATCGCCGCTAAGGGCGTCGCTCAGGCGGAACTGGTCGGTAACGCCTTGTCGCTGCAAACGTATCGCAAGATCCTTGGCATCGCCACGATAGCCCCCCGCCAACGCGATCGCGTCGGCGACCGTTTCGCGATTCGTCGGCAGGACTAGCCGCCCAGGCTTATTGACCTCTCCGCCAACGATCACGCTGTTGGTGATCATCTCGCGGACTGAAACGAGGACCTGCGGATTCTGCGAATATCCGCGTAGCGCCGCACGAATCTGACGCTCCACCTCACCAACGGTGTGCCCCGCGACGTGCAGGCGACCGGCATAAGGCACTTGAATGTCGCCCGCATCGTCGACCCGGTTACCTAGGAGCCGTTCGCCTTTAGCGGCGGTATCGAAAGATCCGCCATCGGGCGCGAGCTTGGTCGCGCTGTTGCCGAACAAGGTGATGCCCGATTCATAGACCGTAATGTCGATCACGTCACCCGGACCGATCAGGTCTGTCGGCGGCGGCGCAAGGTTGACGAGCGAAAGCGGCACGCGCGCCGGCGGCGCGGGCAACGAGGCGATATCCTGCAGTTCGACCAACTGGATATCCGACTGCGACGTAGCGATGGAGCGCTGTACCTCGCGACCAGTCGGCCCGCTCGACGGCAATGTCGCGCAAGCCGAAAGGCTGATCGAAGCCAGAATCGCCGGAATGATCTTATTCAAACCACAAGCCATTCGAGAATCTAGATAAAACTTCATCGTCTCCGGCAGTCGCTTTGGTGCAATCGATCGCGGCGCACCCCCTAGCACTTAGTTTTGGAGGGGCGCAATGACGTCGACTCGCCCGTCGTGTCGCTTGCTCCCGCGCTGGCAATGCCGGTTGCCCGCCACGTTGCTTGCCTCTAGAGGGGCGAGCAATCGACACGTGCCTTTTTCGCAGTGTCTGTCCTGCCGAGGTATCGTTAGAGATGTTGATGGAAGGGTTGAGCGCCAGCGTATCGGCGGAACCAGAGAAGGGATTCGGCGCGCGGACGATTGACTGGATTCGCAGGCACTTGTGGTTCATCCTGCTGGTTGTTCTACCCGTGCTGGTCAGCGCGATCTATTACGGCTTGATCGCCTCCGACGTGTATGTCTCCGAAGCTCGTTTCGTTATCAAGGCGCCTGACCAGAAGAGGTCGTCGACGTCGACCCTTGCAAACCTGATTCAAACCACCGGGCTCTCGGCCGGGCAGGAGCAGACCAACGAGGTGCTGGATTATATCCGCTCGCGCAACGCGCTGGCAGACCTGTCAAAACGCGTCAACGTGCGCGCGACATATATGAGGCCAGGAACCGATTGGGCTAGTCGCTACCCTTTCTTCCGGCGGGACAGCTTCGAGAATCTTTACAAATATTACGGGCGGATGGTGAATGCGCACCTTGACCACGATACCGGCTTGGCTGTCGTCACGGTAAAAGCCTTCACGCCGCAGGACGCTCACGCCATCGATGCCGCGTTGCTGGATATTAGCGAGAAGCTCGTCAATCGGTTGAACATTCGAGCGCAGGCGAAGCAGATCGCAGAGGCCGAGGGGCGTGTGCAGGAAGCCGAGGCACGGGTCCGCAACGCCCGCTTGGCCATGCGTGGCTACCGCAATACCGAACGCCTGCTTGATCCAGCCAAGGAGGCAACAGGCGTCCTTCAGCTTTCTACTGAGCTCACCGGGCAACGCGCCGCGCTACAAGCGCAATTGCAAGCGACTCTGGCGGGCGCCCCGAGGAACCCCGCCATTCCGGCATTGCGAAGCCGGATCGCGGCGATCGACGCACAGATCGCCGGCCAGGCAGGACGGGCGACCGGTACCAACACGGGCCTGGCGTCCAAGCTGACGCAGTATGAGAACCTGCTGGTCGAGCAGGAATTCTCCACGCAGATGCTCAACACCGCAAACGCCTCGCTCGAGCAAGCTCGAGCCGAAGCGCTGCAACAGCAATTCTATCTCGAACGCGTCGTCGAACCGAACACGCCCGACATGGCGCTGTTTCCACAGCGGCTCTACGAGATACTAACGGTGGCCGGCGTCTGCCTGTGCCTCTATTTGGTCGGCTGGATGCTCGTCGTCGGAATCCTTGAGCACAGGCCTGAGAACTGATGTCAGCGCTTAGCGAGGGCTGGAATAGCCAGATCCGGGTCGTCAAGGCTCTGATGGTACGAGAGCTGACGACCCGCTTCGGACGTGAGAATATCGGCTTCCTGTGGATGATGGCCGAGCCGATGCTGTTCGCCGTGCTGGTGGGCGTCATGTGGACGTACCTCAAGGGACCTGAGGAGAACGGCATTGGCATGATCGCCTTCGTTGCCAGCGGCTATGTTCCGCTGACTTTTCTGCGCTCATCGTTCACCCGAAGCACTAGCATCTTCGTGGCCAACGGTAGTCTCCTGTATCATCGCCAAGTCAAAGTGACTGACTTCGTCCTAGTACGTGTGTTGATCGAGTTCGTCGGCGCAACAATGGCGTGGGTCTTTATTTCGCTCGCCTTGGGTATATTGGGATATATACCTGTGCCGGCTTATCCTGGCATGATGGTCGCTGGCTGGCTGCTTTATGGCTTGGTCGTCTTGTCGGTCTGCATGGTGATTGCGCCGCTTTCCGTGATGTCCGAAGTTGTCGAAAAGATTATGCCGGTGTCAGTCTACATCGCCATACCGATTTCCGGAACATTTACGATGGCTTCCTGGGCTCCTCCGTCAGTACGCGACTATCTCCTGATGTCACCGATGGTGAACACTATGGAGATGATCCGCTATGGGTTGTTCGGTGATTATGTGGAGCCCTATTACAACGTCTGGAATCCGATACTCGTGTCGATTGTATTCCTAATGATCGGCCTCGTTCTATGCCGACGGATGCGGCGGGATTTGGTGGTAGAATGATCGCCTGTGAATCGCTCTACAAATCGTACCGCGCTGGCCATGGGCGCAAGCGTGTGCTCGAAAACATCAACCTGACCTTCAATCGCGGCGACCGGGTCGGTTTGCTGGGTCGCAATGGCGCCGGGAAGACGACGCTGATCAAGATGATCGGTGGCGTTGAAATGCCGACATCCGGACGGATCGTGCGCGAGATGAGCTGTTCGTGGCCGCTCGGGTTTAACGGTGGTTTCCAGGGCAGCCTCACCGGATACGATAATGCCCGCTTCATCGCTCGCATCTACGGCCGGGATTACAAGGATCTGCGAAGTTTCGTCGAGGATTTTACGGAGCTCGGCGGGCAATTGCGCATGCCGGTCAAGACCTATTCAGCGGGCATGCGCGCGCGCCTGGCCTTCGGTCTTTCATTGGCGATCGAATTCGATTGCTACCTGATCGACGAGGTTATCATGGTCGGCGACCGCAACTTCCAATTGAAATGCCACACCGAGATTTTCGAGAAGCGGCATGACCGCGCCCTGGTGCTCGCCACGCATGGCGCGGATTATATTCGTGAATATTGCAATCTGGCGGTGGTTCTGCGGAACGGCCGGGCGGAAGTTTACCAAGACATCGAAGAGGCCTTGGCGATCTACGAAGCGTTGTAGCGGCCGATGCCTAATCAAGTATCATGTCAGGGTTGCCGGGGAGCGGCAATGCTCGATGCCGTCCGCGACGGTGAGGACCGCGCCGCTACACGCCACGCCCGCTGCGCACACATCTTCATGTCCGCCATCCCCATCGCCGCCACATGCTGCTACTGGCTCTAATCGGTGAGTTCTGAGCCTAGGTCGCGTTAACCCGATCGCCTATACGATGATGCGGCGCTATGCTCGCGACCAAATGGCGGGCTGTTAGTTGTTGCGGTGGAGGTGGCCGCGTCGCGGGGAATCCCCGATAAGTCTTGGGATTCGGCAAACTTGGCGGCGGCAGAACGATTGATAAGTTCTGCCGCCTTCTTTATCGAGATCGCGTCAATCTACAGCAGGCGTTTCCCGATCTCTATGCCGACGGATTCATCGGACTTTCGAATGGCTCGTGGGCGAAGGCCTCGCTGCTTGAGGAACGCGAATACATGAGGGAAGCAGTGTGAAGCCGGGCTTGCTGCGGCGGTTGCATAGCGTTGTTGTCCCGTCAGCCAAAAAAACACCCCAAATGGAGAATGCTACGATGGGCACGCCTGGAATGTCTCTTCTCGGCATAGGGAACAGGTCGGATCAAGTACGGGTGTTTGGACTTATAAGGCTGGTCGGCCACGTCTCGGAAGCCAGCTCCGATCCAGTGCGCATCGATGTTTCGGTGGGTGGCTTCGAGGTTTCATTCGGAGCGGCGGAGTGCGTTGTCTCTTCCTCGCCGAACGATTTCCGCGTCGAAGTCAATCTGATGTCGCATCTACTCCCAAACGGCCCGACGAACGCCACAGTATCGGTCGATTTCGCGGATGGCAGCCGGGCGGCGTTTCCTGCAAAGCCACTCATTGTGAACAACAATACTCCGCTGGGTGTCCAAGTTGCGGAAGATCTGCGCGTTCACGGTACTGGCCCCATCCAGCCACGTGTGATCGACAGCAAGATGTTCCCTTACGAAAAGGGCAAGGCCAAGGCATGGTTTGACGAAATCGAGCCTATCGACACCCCCTTGAGCTTCGATCAGCCAGCCGACATGGAAAGTGCGCACCGTCACCTGGAGAGGTGGGGCTTTTGCATCCTGCCAGAGCGGCTGCCTGCTAGTCTGATCGAGGAGTTCACAGCCGATCTTGAGGAGGCGATCGAAAGTGGCCGCCTGCAATATGAAAAAGGTACAAGCCAGCGCATCCATGAAGCACATCGACTTGAATCTGGCAGGAAGATATGGCTGAATCCCGAAGTTATGGCGTTCCTTAAGTCGCACTTTCGCGACACGCCTTGCGCCTGTCAGACCTTAACTTATGTTAACGGTTCGGAGCAGGATGCTCACCAGGATACGATTCATCTCACGCCCTATCCTGCCGGTTTTATGTGCGGCGTATGGGTCGCCTTGGAAGACGTTAAGCCGGACTCCGGCGAGTTGTTCGTCTATCCTGGCAGCCACAAGTCCAAGAGGTTGCGGGCTGGCGACCTGGGCTTGGATAAGGTGGATCAAGATTACTCCTCTTATGTAATCTTTGACGCTGAGGTTCGAAGATTGATGGAGGAGGGCGGCTACGAACGTGCGGCCTATCGACCGAAGGCTGGCCAAATCCTGGTCTGGCATGAGAATCTTGTACACGGTGGCAGTCCGCGCATCGACCGGGAGAAAACGCGCCTCTCGATCGTGAGTCATTACTTCGCGAAAGGCGCCGTCGCTTATTACGACAGCCGTGGTGAAGCAGGGGCACTCGAGCTTCTGCCCGAAAACGCATGAAGACGGTCGTTCTGTCCGGAGTGAATCGGGGCATTGGGGAGGCTGTCGCGCGCACTTTTCTGCGCGCTGGATGGTTCGTGGTGGGCATTGGGCGTTCTCCCCCACCATGGACAACGGAGGAGCATGAGCGCCTGTCTTTCCATCCATGCGACATGGCCGATCACGAAGCTGTGCAGACAGCCTGCGCGAGCATCCAACGACCAGTCGACGTGCTCATCTGCAACGCGGCCAGTTTCGGACCGCGGGCCTTTCATACACGCGAGTTCGATCCCGGCGATTTTGTAGCGACCTTGTCTGTAAACGTCGTAGCGCCGATGGTGTTGGCGAATTCCCTGCGGCCACAGTTGCTAGCTGCCGAAGGGAGGCTGATCGTCATGATGAGTACCGGCAACGCCTCCCTGTCTGGAAACGTCGATGGATCAATGCTGGCTTATCGGGCGAGCAAAAGCGCCCTCAACCAGGTTGTCCGAAACATCGCGGCCGAGTGGGGCCCAGAGGGTTTCGTGGCGACGGCTCTCAATCCGGGCTGGGTTAGGACGGATATGGGGGGTGAGCAGGCGCCTCTAAGCCCCGATGAAGCTGCGGCCGAGATCGTGAACTTCGTGGAAGCCGTGGCTACCCCTGCGCTCAACGGCTGCTTCGTCAATACCGATGGGTCCCCACTGCCCTGGTAGCCTGATCTAGTCGATGAAGACGATGCGGGCGCAGTTGGCGCAGTGCTTTGCCCGGTTGCTTGCTGTGGCGCTTATTCGTAGAAGGAGCCCGGAAAAGCGACGCATTCCAAGGTAATGACCGGCTTCTTGGGTGCCGGGCGGAATCGGTGCGAGCTTAGGTTTCTATTGCCGACAGGGTTAATTCTTCTGGCGGCCTCAGGTTAGACGGCAGGCATGAGCGAGACGGTTTATAAGTCGGTATTGCCCGGCGTCCCCAGAATTGAGTCACCGGCCTTCCGCGCCGAACTCCCGCATTTCGGCCTGTCTGAAGCCGAACAGGCGATTGCCACCAAGCTGCATGTCGATGGCTTCGCCGTCATAGATTTTGAGGATGTCGAATTCGACCAGCGGGTGGATCGCATTCGTGCGTCGTTGATCCCGCGTTTGGGCGCCGATCTGAACGATCCTGAAAGCGACAAGACGAGAGGTGACCGACGGATCCAGGACGCCTGGAAATTCGACGAAGACGTCCGGGCGATCGCGGTGAATCCCGCCATCTTAAATCTGCTTTCGCGTCTCTATGGTCGTCGCGCGTTTCCTTTCCAGACGCTCAACTTTCCGGTCGGCACGCAACAGGCGGTGCACGCCGACGCGGTTCATTTTTCAAGCCTGCCAGAGCGCTTCATGTGTGGCGTCTGGGTCGCGATGGAAGATGTACCCGCTGAAGCCGGCCCGCTATTCTATGCGCCGGGGTCGCATCGCTGGCCAATCGTCAGCAACTCCTTGATCGGGCGCCGCGGCTATGCCAGCCAGCTGGAATCTGCGCAGGAGCCCTATGCGGACGCCTGGAATGCGATGATTGCGGCCCATGGCGCGTCCACCGAAACTTTTCTGGCGCGCAAGGGCCAAGCCCTAATCTGGTGCGCAAACTTGCTTCACGGCGGCTCGCCGCAATCCGATCCACGGCTGACCCGCTGGTCGCAGGTCACGCATTATTATTTCGAGGATTGCATATATTATACTCCGGCCTTCTCGGACGAGGCTCTTGGTCAGTTGCAACTGCGCGATATCGTCGGGATCGACGACGGCAAGCTGCGTCCGAACTCCTATCTCGGTACGCCATTGCCGGCGCAACTGCCTCCGCTGCAGAAGCGCTCGCGAATGGGTCGCCTGCTTCGCAAGATCGTCCCCCGGCGGAGCGGGAATTGATCGCAGAGAGCCGCTAACGCGCGCCTCATTGTCGCGCGTCGCACTGAAAGGGACACTGCAGCGGTGATGATCCCGACGGTTCTGGAATCGCTGCTGTTGCTGTTGCTGCGTCCCTGGAAGGCGCTGAAGATCGGGTATTGGCGGATCACCGGCCGGCGCGTCCGCGCGCGTCTGCAATTCAGAGAGGCCGCCGCTGCATTGCCCTTTGCCTATGCGCAATGGAATGGCCGATGTGCGCGCGCCGATCGTGCCGTCTTGGCGTCGGCCGTTACCGAAGCGAACGATGTCACCGTGCACCTGCACTTTGCCCGGTCAACTCTACCGAGGGATTTCACCCGCGCCGTACGTTCGGTCACCCGACAGGCATGGCCGCATTGGCGCCTGCTCGTTACGAGCCAGGGCGGGAATATGCCCGAATTGCCGGATGACCCGCGGATTTCGGCGCTCGACGGCGCGTTCCACAGTTATGGAGCGGGTCTCAAGGCCGCGCTGGCCGCAGCGGCGACGCAGTATTTGGTGCCGGTGCAGCCGGGGTGTCGCCTGCCGCGCATGGCACTGGCGACATACGCCATTCATCTACGGACGGTGCCCGCCGGCAGCTTTCCGATCCTCTATGGCGACCAGGATGAGATCGACCGGTTCGGCTGGAGGCGCAATCCGTGGTTCAAGCCGGCATGGGATCAGGAGATGTTTCTGGCCCAGGATTATCTTTCGGCAGCGCTGGCCGTTCCCGTCGCGACTGCGCGCGAGCTTCGGGACGATGAGAGCGACGAGGTCGTGGTCTATGGGATGTTGCTCCGCGCGACACTGCGGCCAGGTCAGGAGGTGCAACACCTCCGCCGGATAACCGTATCGGCTCCGCGCAATCATTGGTGTCGACCCGATGCGGGGCGGCTCGAGTTGTTGCGCGGCGTGTTGGCGGTGGTGCCTGGAACCGAAGTCGTCGCAGGCCCTTTCGGGACGGCGTCGATCCGCTGGCCGCTGCCCGTATCGGTGCCGCCGGTCAGCATCATCGTGCCGACACGCGATCAGGTTGCGTTGCTGAAGACCTGTATCCGGGGCCTGCTTGACCGAACGCGCTATCCCAATCTTGAAATCGTGATCGCCGACAATGATAGCAATGAGCCGGCAACCCACGCCTTTCTGGCCGAAATCTCCGCCGATCCGAGGGTGCGAGTGGTGACCTGGCCGCATCCGTTCAACTATTCGGCGATCAACAATTTCGCTGTCAAAGCGGCGCGCGGTGCGTATCTCTGCTTGCTCAACAACGACATCGAAATCATCTCCGAAGAGTGGCTATGCGAGCTCATGCGTTATGCTGTGCGGCCCGAGGCAGGGGCGATCGGCGCCCGATTGCTCTATCCCGATCGCACCATCCAACATGCTGGCGTGGCCGTGGGAATGGGCAATGCCGCCGGCCATGCACATCGCGGTCTCCCCGAACATGCCGCAGGCTATTTTGCGCACGCTCTTGTCGCGCATCGCGCCATCGCCGTCACGGCCGCCTGCCTCGTCGTGCGGCGAGATAGGTTCGAAGCAGTGGGCGGGTTCGACGAGGTGGCGCTTCGCATTGCCTATAACGATGTGGATCTGTGCCTTAAGCTGCACCACGCCGGCTTCGAGAATTACTACGTGCCGAGCGCAGTCCTGATCCATCACGAGAGCAAGTCGCGCGGGCTCGACATGGCGCCCGGGCATATCGAACGGTATCGTGCAGAGCTCGCTACGCTGCAGGCGCGATGGGGAACCGAAACCTATTGCGATCCGACGCACCATCCAGTGCTGAACCGCGGTAGTGAAGTCTACAAACCTGAATTCGTCTTCTGCGCCTCGCCGTCTGACGGGTCGATCCCGGCAGATGATCTCGCTGCCCTTCGGCATTGACGCGCTTTAATTCGCCGATCGCATCCGCAATCGCGTCGGGCCGCTCGGGTTGCACGAAAATGAGGAAGTTGCCCTAGCGGCCGTGAATTTCGCCTTTTCGAATCCGTCCTGGAATCCTGTCCAAACAAATCAGACCAACCCATAACCGCAAGTGCATTGGATGCTGACGAGTGTACGAGGGTGGGCAATCGAAGGTCCGTCTTCGAACAAAACGCTTACCGCCACGATTGCTGCCTCTGCATATTCCCGCAGACCCCGCCGGCGAGGGCTGGACACGCAGGCCGAGCCTCCCTAGCGACCTAATAAGCGAGGTTTTTTCATCTCCCACTAGACAATAAAATAGGCAGCGAATTTATGGTTAACGAGATTGACTGGGCGGCGCTTGATCAAATCGAGGGTTGGATGTTGCCGGACGCTGCGGATCTGATGAAGCGAATAGCTTCCCATGACGTGGGCCCGGGTGTCTTGGAGCTCGGCGTTTTCAAAGGAAAGCTGCTGGCTGTTGCCGCCGCATTGTTTGCCGGCCCGGTGGTTGGCGTCGATGCGATGTGGAATGGACTGAATAATCCGCTAGAAAGTGCTGATATTGAAGACGTTAAGAAATTAATTCGGAATAACGTGGCCAAGTTGGCGCCGGGCGTTAATATCGAGATCGTTGTTAGTGACACAACCTTACTTACGCCAAACGATATTTCTCCATTATCTGCAAATGGATTTGGATTTATTTCAGTCGACGCGGGTCACGACCCCGACCCTGTTGTGCATGATTTGGGCCTTGCTACCGAATTGCTAGCACCCGGTGGCGTCATTTTCCTTGACGACGGCTTTAACAGCGCTTGTCCCGGCGTCGGAGAGGGCATGTTTCGCTTTCTTTCTGAAGATCGGCGCCTCAAAGCCTTTGCGACGGGTTACAACAAGACCCTCTTTACCGACAGTGAGAGTCATTCCCTCTGGCTTTCGCGTGCTTATGAATGGGTGCGGTCGGGTGAGGAGCCCATGTTTGAGCGTACCCGCGCACAAATATCCGCAAATATCGCCGCACGCTGGGCGCCAACGCTTTGCGGAAGTGAAATCGTTCCGTTCGTCTAACAGGCGGTCTCGACCTGTAACCATACTCCAACTATCGGGTGGCGTGCACTTGGACGGTGCCCCGCCACCTCAAAGGCGCGGTAATTTCAGCGACCGAATCAGCGTCTAAGGACCCGCACGTCAATTACTGCCTCGGTTTTGAGCCGATCTCTCGGATGTGGGGCGTTTAAGCCGCAGAGCACGCGATTCACTTAATTCCTACCTATCCTATAAGAGCCCTTCGGCTCTCAACCAGGCAGAGAACTCGCCAGACGGCCCAGTTCCGAACGGATCTGGAAAAGCCTTCTGCAAGTCTACTCGTTCGCGATACAATAGGCGGTGCGAACGCTGGATCGGCGTGCCGTCGGCAAATTGATTGAACGCCCAGTAGCGATCGGGGATGCCCTTAGAGGTAGCTGCGGCAACCTGCGCGCGATACCAGCGCCACAACTCGTAAACGACGATCTGGTCCTTGGCATAGCGCCTCGTCATCGTGTCCCCGAGCGGGCCCAGCTTGGTGAAGTGCCAGAATCTCAGAAGGCTGTCGTTCGAGCGCACATTGCCCATATCGTCGACCGTGATCCGGCGCTGATTGATGTTCCAGCTGGCCGTGTTGTAGCCCGGGTCCTTCAGGATTTTCACCTTGTCGAAGAATACCGGCACGTGGTCACACCATTTCTGGTCGACGAAAAGGCCCTTTGCCGGCGCATCGTGGCAGAATTCCAGCAAGCGGTCGCTCCACCACTGGGCGAAGCGCGCGCCCTCCCCGGTGGTTCGGATCGCCACGAACCCGAGGTTGAAGATTCCCGCCCACATCGGGCAGATTTCGTTGTCGATAATTGCGCCCAGTTCCTTCTCCGGCTCGAGCAAATGCGGAGTAAGGACGATATCGTGATGCTCGAGCAGTTCGAGCAGCGGGGAGAGCGGGTTGAACAGACAGGTGTCGGGGTCGAGGTAGATTACCGCGTCGAAATCGCGACGGGTCGCCTCGGCCAGGAAGGGACCTTTCACCGCCGTACAGATCTCGACGATGTCGTGTTTGAACAGCCAGCCCTCGACATTGTCGATCCCCAGCTCGTTATGCCAGACCACTTCATCGAAAGGCTCGTCGGCGACATCAAAGGCAAAGCCGGCGGGCACCTCATCGGTCATCAGCGCGACGAGGTGCCAGTCGGGATGGTGGCGACGCAGGCTCTGATAAAGTACGCGCGCACGGTTGAGGTAGCTGAAGCTGAAACTGGAAAAGCAGAGGACTTTCACGCGCCGCCCTCCAGAAGTTCGAGGGTCATGGCGCTATATTCCAGATGACAATGTTGTACACTGCGGCGCGCACGCGCGAACCTGAGGATATCGCCCGTTTCGAAAGCGGCAAAGAGGTCGGCCTCATTCTTGAGGACCACGCCCGGGCCGATCTCCTCGACCAGATCGACGACATTGCCGGCGCATTTGTTAGTCACGATCGCGGCGCCGCCGGCCAGCGCCTCGTACGCGGTGAGGCAAAAGGTCTCAGGCCAGATCGACCACATAATCGCTACGTCGAGACGGGTGACGGCCGTCGCCTTGCGCATAAGGTCAGGCTCACTCTCGCAAGCCACGACCTCACGATAGGTGACCGGGAGCCCGCCCCGGCGGCCCTTGCCCAGGTGATGGAACTCATAGCGGGGGTCATCACCCAGCTTCAGGACCAATTCCTCGAACACCGACCAGCCCTTGTGATCGGCCGGATAGCCGATGAAGCCTACTCGTAACGGTTGTCCCTCCTCCGCCTCGTGAGATCGGGGTGCGCCAGCTTCTCGTAGTGTCACATGGGGGATCACTCGACTGGAACGCGGCACATGGATGCCCGCTTCCTCCCAGATCGCCAACGCTGATCGCGAAGGCGAGAGGAGGTCGATTGCGAACCTGTCGAACAGCTTTGCGAATTCGTCGCGGTGGGAAAAATCGGCCCGTGCGAACTCGCACAGCTCCCATGACAGGGTGCCCGGCTTCGGCACGCCGGTATATTCCACATCGTTCCGCAACAATTTGAAATTATTATACAAGGCCGCGAAATCGTGAATCCAGAAACTGCCTTGATGCGCGTCGCTGGCGGTAATGATGGCGATCACCTGATCCATGTTGTGGCCAAGCAGGTTGTGGATCACGAACCGGCGATCGTGGGCGAGGGCATCGGCATGGGTCAGGCATGCGACGATATCCTCCGGATCGAAGACGCCGACCGGCTCGCCATCCAGCAACACGCCCAACTGCACCGGCTCGCCCGAGGTATCGAGAAATGGCAGGGGATGCACCGGGTAGAAGTGCATCTGCAAATAGCCATCAGCGCGCAGCAGTTCCACCTCACGGCGGAGCAGAAGCTGTACGCCGCCGACGTGCTGTGTGTAGTCGTCGTGAGAGAACGACAGGAGCAGTTTCGTGCGATACTTCGCCAACGCCTGTGCAAGTCTGCTTTGCAGCAGCGCGCGTGGATCGCTGGCGACCGGGCTGCGGTGCGACTTGTACTCGGCGATCTGATCGGCCACGGGCTTAAGGCGCGAGAGGATATCCCAACGAAATCCGAGCTCGTGCCGCCCGATGCGGCCCTCAGCCTTTCCCGCCGTCAGATAGTGGTGGAAAGGATTGACCTCGGCCGCAGCGACGTCCGGATAATTCTCAAGATAGAACCTCGTCGAGAAGGCTAGTGACGGGTTACGCCCCTCACGCCAGCCGTGACGCAGGTAATGCTCGACCGGATCGACACCCGCCGCCGCGATGTCGGGATAGGCGGTAATGTAATAGTCGACGTCGAAGCCTTTTTCGACCGCATCGACCACGTTTGGGTCGATGTCGCTCTCACGGCGCCTGAACCGCGACGCCGCTTTTTTGACCAACCGGGCAGCAAACGAGGTGGTATCCGAATCCGAAGGAGCGGCAGCACGGACCACGGTAGACTCCCCTTCGGCCAACACGGCTGACGTTACGGCGGTCGACGTATCACTTGCGGAAGGCCGCCGTCCCAACCGCCGGCCGATCCACAAATAGTGCCGCGCCGGATCGATGCCGGTGATTGCAACGTCGGGATATTCGTTCAAATACCACGAGGCATCGAACACGCCCGAAGCTTGAAGGGCTGCGACGTCTTCGTCTGAAACATCAACCACTATTTAGCCCCCAGAAAAATTGTCACCACGAGCGGCCTTCAAAAATGCCATGGCGGGTATAATGTACCAGTGGATCCATCCCAGATTGGGCAACGTCTGGATGTTTCGATAGGTACGCTGCTGCGTCGAACATGCCCGACGCCTCCACCTTGGCGAGCCGCCGACGGGCACGCTCTTTGGCCGGCAGCATCGCCCACCAACGCGGAAATCGTTGCTGCAGATCGGAAAGGTCTCGCAGCCATTCGGCGCGGCTGTGCAAATCGCTGACGCGCTGCGCGTCATCCGCGACCATTCGGGTCAGTTGGACGATCTCTCCGCGCTGCCGGGCGACATCGGAAGAGGCTACGCGTTCGGCAGAAGCGGCTCGCTCAACAGCGTCGCGCAACGCAGCTTCCAGTTCCAATTGCAGTCTGACCAACTGCGCCATTTCGGACTCGTACCGAGCCAACCGGCTCAGATGGTCGCGTTGGTCCAGCGCCAACTTGTCCATTTCCCCCTGCTGGCGAGCAATCAAATCTTGCGCCTCGGTTTCTCGGAGCGCTGCTTCCTTGGCGATCCATCCGCTTTCGACGATGCGGGTTTCGGCGGCCAGAATTGCCTCAGCCTGGTCGCGCAATCGCCTATCCATCTCGTTGGAACGAAGATCAAGCGCGTCGTAGCGGGCCTGCATGCGGTCGAGCTCACCACGCAGCAGTTCGTTCGTCCGCCGCTCGACCGTGGCGTCTGCCCAAGCCTGCCGCGCTTCTTCCTGGCGCTGCAGAAGAGCGCTTTCCAACTCGGATAGGCGGTTCTTCAGGTCGCCGAGCGCATTGTCGCCCTGCTCGCGATGACGCGCGAGATTATCTTCGTGTGCAACAAGTGCTTGCGACGCCTTGGCAAGCTGATCGCGCAATGTTTCCACCTCGTTCTGCGCCAGCGCCAGTTCCGCGCCAAGTTGCGAAACTGTTGAATCCCGGTCCGCTGCCGTTTCCGCTAAAACGCGCTCCAGCTCGGCGCATTCGTTGCGCGCCGACTCGACGGCGCGCTCGGCTGCTGCAAGACCGTGGCTCACCGCCTCATGACGCTGTTCAGTCTGCGATAATTCCTGGGCTAGGCGAGCGACTTCCTCCTCCAGTTGTCGGCGCTGCCGACCCGCCTCACCCACACCTTCGCCACGCACGGTACCTTGCGTGATCAACTGGGCGAAAGTTGGCGCCGAGGCATCGAAGTCCGCGCGGATGCCGTCCAGGCGGGCGTGATCCTCACGGTCTTCGCCCTGTTTGCACCACTTCGTCAGAATGGCATAAGTGTCGCGAACCCAGGCCGGCGTACGCGGACCGAGCGCGATCTTTTCGTCATATTGCTGATGACGAGCATGGGGCGTCAGAAAGGCATCGATTTCCGAGTCCGTCAGCACCGACTTCCGGGGCCACGCGATTGCGGTCGCGCTTCCCATCTTTTCGGCAACCGTGCTCCAGTCGCTCAATAGATCTTCGTAGCTGAACACAAAGCGCGGCAGGTCGCGGCTGGCAAATTCGGCGTCGAGCACGTTGCGCAACCAAACCAGCAGGCCGTGTCCCGGTGCAGATCCATCTCGCGCCGCCAGCGATTCGGCCACTTCGACCGGGTTCCGCACCGGAATGGCCGCGACCGGCCGGACGTCGAGCACGTTCAGCGCTTCCAGCCACAATGGCACTATCCGGCAAATGCGCGGGTCCTTGAGAACGAATAACGATGATTGGCCGTATTCCTGACGCAACGCCTCCACCGCGCGATCAAGGAATTCTTCACGCAGCACCGAGTTGTTCCAATCCTTGCTCAGCGAGAGCCAGTCGTCCCAGCGGCTGCCCGCAGACGCTAGCAACTGATCATTGAGGGTCGTGACGACATTCGATTCCCAGTGACCGAGCGCATTACCTTCGCTGGCAGCCATTAGGTCGCTGGGTAATGCGCAGCCAAGCAGGTTCGCTATGCGAGCGAAAGCGCTGGTGCCAGATCGATGTACACCCAACACGACGATGCACGTTCGTCGCCGGTCAACCGCTTTCCTGGCCTTGCGGTCTGTAACTGATTTTGAGGCGGCACTGCTCGGCACCTCCGGCCTGGAATGTGTCGTGTTCAGAACCACCTCACCTCAATCTTCATCAACGAAGCGCCTAGTGCACCTAGCCGAGGTTTCCCCGCAACCTGCAAGCGCAATACTTCGGCACCCGCGATTAGGCGTCGCGCGCGATCTGACTCAGCAGAGGTCGACCTATGTCAACAAACGGAACGGCCAGCGCCACACATCACCGGCCGCGCGTATGAACCATCTTCACTTCAACCTCAAGGATCATCGGCCCTGAAATGTCAGGCCTTTTAGTTATGAAGGGAGGTTCGGCGTGTTAGTTATGAAGGGAGGTTCGGCGTGTTAGTTATGAAGGGAGGTTCGGCGTGATCGTCGGCGTAAAGGTCTTTGAGGACCGCTTAGGTTTGAGGACCGCTTAGGGAAGTTTCGGAACCGCTGAATGATCGACCATTTCCCGTCAGTCGGTTTGTAACGTCGCCGCGCACCAAGCCTCCCTCGAATGGAGAGTCAGAATCGTGCGGAGCCACAAAACTCAAGCCAGCTTATGAGTTTAAGGCCTAGCTTGGCTGCTTGACGCTGCGACCACGGGTCAGGCAAGGCAAACAGGATATTATGTAGAGGGGCGCATGGCCAGCCTGGTTCAACATCTTCTCGCGCGGGCGAACCGCGCGCATTCCGTGCGCTCCTACAACGCGCTCGTGGCGCGTTTTCGACGGCAATATCGCGGCGATTACGACATGGCGATGATCGCATCGATCGGCGCCCTGTCGCCGATCGAATTTGCACAGCAGGGCGATGGCCATGTGGCGGTGCTGCGACACCACGGACTGCAGGACGGAATGTCGGTCTATGACCTTGGCTGCGGCTCGGGACGCACCGCGATGGCGCTGCAACGATCGGGGTGGCAGGGCCATTACAAAGGCGCCGACATCGTCAAGCCACTGGTCAACTATCTGAAGTCGAAATGCCCCGGCTACGATGCGGTCGTGCATCGCAAGCTGACGATCGCGGCGCCCGACGAATCACTCGACATGGTTTTCCATTGGTCGGTGTTTACGCATCTGTATCCGGAAGAGTGCTTCCTCTACATGGAGGATACTTTCCGCGCGCTGAAGCCCGGCGGCCGCTTGGTCTTCTCGTTCCTCGAGCTCGAAGATGCCAAGCATCATGGTGTATTCGACAGCCGGATTGGTCGTTTTCGTAAACACGGCTGGTCGGATACGCTGGATGTCTTCCTGCACCGTGACTGGATAGCCTATTGGGGGCAGCGGATCGGGTTTGAGGATATTTCCTTCACAGACGGCACCGATGGAACGCACCATCCGGAGTTTTGGCAGGCGCTGGCAGCGATGACCAAGCCGGGGAGTTCCTGACCGGATGCCCTACCTGCGGAACGCGCGACTGGCTAACCCACAGGGTGAGCGGGTCAGAACAGGGCCCCGAAGCCCTGATCCTCAAGATTCCTTGGGCAGGAAGCGCTTGAGATGCTCGATCATTTCCTTGAATCGGCTATAGGGTGCAAGACTATACCATTCATTTGGTCCGATGCGCGATTGCAGAGTTCCTCACCCCCCGTTGACATAGCGGGTATAGCGTCAGGTACCCTTGCGGACGGAATGATTGCCCCTGTCCCAAACGGTACGTTCGTCCCGCCCTCGTCCAATGTTTTACGCCCCGATTGAAGGGTCTTGATCCCGAAGAATCATCACCTACCTCAACACCGCCGGACGCCTCGCCGGGTCCGGTTGGACATGGAGAGCGTCGGCTCTTCCACCGGCGCGTCTCATGCCCAGATTGCTCATGAAGAGGATTTGGAGATGAGAACCAACTTCGATTTTGCGCCCTATCGGCGTTCGACGGTCGGCTTCGACCGCCTTTTCGACCTGCTCGAGACCGGAATGCGTAGCGATGGCCTCGACGGCTATCCGCCGTTCGACATCGCGCGCGACGGAGAGGACAGCTATCGCATCACTGTCGCTGTCGCCGGCTTCCGCCCCGATGAGATCGAGGTGATTGCCCAGCAGAACCAGCTGACGATTATCGGTAAGCGCGCCGAGGACAAGGACCAAGGCGAGTATCTGCACCGCGGTATCGCCGCGCGCCCGTTCGAGCGCCGCTTCCAGCTGGCGGACTTCATCGAGGTCAGATCGGCCGATTTCGAGAACGGGCTGCTCACGATCGCTCTGCAGCGTGTCATTCCCGAGGCGATGAAGCCGCGCAAGATCGAGATCGGCGGCGGTTCGACTGCGCCGGAACGGCTCGAGACGCACGCCGAGAAGGTCGCGCAAGCGGCGTAACGGGCCGAACGCGCCGTCGCAACGCCGCGGCGCGTTCGGTCATCGGGCGTTCAGCTACGCCGGATAGATTTTGCGGACCCCATGTCATCTTGATGGAGGACGATTGATGCGAAAACTTCGTACGGCCGTCTTGGCGGGAATCGCGACGCTGGGCGTCGCGGGGACCGCGATGGCGGCGAGCAACGACACTCATGTGATGGCGGTCGGCTTGCCCGACGGATCGGTGGCGCAGATCGAATATCAGGGTGCGGTCGCTCCAAAGGTGCGGATCGAGCCGTCGGCGCCGACGATGAGCATCGTGCCGGTTCGGTTGGCCGATCCGTTCGACGCGGCACCGTTCGCGATGATCGACCGGATTTTGGCCGACATGGACCGTCAGGCCGCCGCGATGACGGCCGCCGCGCTCCAGCCGGTTCCGACCGATAAGGCGGGTCGGCCCGACCTCGCCGCGTTCGGCAACCTCCCGGCCGGGACGGTCAGCTATCGCTTCGTCTCGACCAGCGACGGCAACCGCGTCTGCAGCCGGTCCTGGCAAGTGACCTCGCAAGGGCCTCAGCAGCCGCCGAAGCTGATCTCCGCCAGTTCGGGCGATTGTGCAAGCAACGGCAATTCGCCGGCCGGAACGGCGGGCCCGGCGGCCAAGACCGCAGCCGCGAACAACGGCGCGGCGGCACAGCCGCACGACGCGACGCCGACGATCTGACATCGCGAGAGCGGCCTTCGGGCCGCTCTCCATTTCCCTTTATCGATGACCAGTCAGCGCTCGAAGCCACGATCGCGATCTTCAGCGTACCCCGCTCCCGATGCACGTCCCCCCGAGCATCCTGTCGAGTTTCGTCACACTCTTCGTCACGATCGGACCGGTCGAGACGGCGGTGGTCTTTGCCAGCCTGACCGCTGGCATCCACCGCAGTAAGCGCCGCAGCCTGGCATTGCGTTCCATGGCGATCGCCGGGTTCGTCCTGTTGCTGTTCGCGGTCGGCGGCGCGCTCGTGCTGTCACTGCTGCACGTCTCGCTTCCCGCGTTCCGCGTCGCCGGCGGCTTGCTCTTGTTCCTCCAGGCGCTGACGCTGACCTTTTCCAGTCCGGGCCTCTCGTCGATCAACGAAGGCGAGAAGCACGACGCTGAGCAACCCGGCGACATCGCGGTATTCCCGTTGGCGTTCCCGCTGATTGCCGGGCCGGGGAGCCTCTCGGCGGCGGTGCTGGTGATGGGAAGGACCGAGGGATGGATCGAGGCCGGCGGCGTCATCGCCATGCTTCTGTTATGCGTGATGCTGACCTTGGGCGCGATGCGCGCCGCTGAACGGCTGATCGCCGTGCTCGGCCGAACCGGCGCCGACGTGGTCAGCCGCGTCTCGGGTATCCTGCTCGCCGGGCTGGCGGTGCAGTTTGTGTTCGATGGTCTGGCGCAGGCGCCGTTCGTGCACGGATAGGCGGTCCGGTCACTTGGCGTCTCGTGCCGCCGGCCGGTGCGACGCCACGTCCAGGGCGGCGAGTACACGGTCCAGCATCGCGGCGTTGCTTGCTGCCTTGGGGAGCTCGCGCCGTGCGAAGAGTTGCAGCCGGGCGACGTCGCGTTGCGGTACGGCAAGGTCGATCGGCATGGTCGGCAGCTGCTCGGGCCGCGCGCCTTGCGCGACTTTTCCTGAGGCAAGAAAGTGATCGAGCAGGCGCTTGCGGTCGGCGAAGCTCCAGCTGAGCGCCTGAAGCTCGGCTGGGGTAAGCGACAACAGCGCCAGCGCGAATTCCATGATGTCGTCGAACGTCAGCAGCAGCCGCACGGTCCGACCGCCGCGTTCCCGCCAGCGCCGGATCGGACCGCGCGTCACTGGATCGGGATGACGCCGTCCACCGCTCGCCACTCGGTCGGACGGATCAATCGTTCGTGCGCGATCCGCACCGAATGAAGCGCGGCCTCGATGTCACGCCGCCAATGGTCGAGGAATTCGAGCAGCACCGGAAAATCGGGCGCCAGGTCATATTCCTGCCAGACGAACAGCTGGAGCAACGACGGCGCGTCGGGACGATAATAATGCAGCTCCGCCGTGGTCAGCCCATAGCCATCGAGCTGGGCAAGGAACGCGCGGTCGCTCATTGGTGGGGCGGCCCGGCGGCACCGGATTGGACATCGATCGAGCGCAACGCCGCGAAAACATCGTCGACTGGGACGGTACGTCGCATGCCGGGCGGTTTGCGCAAGGCGGGTTTTCCTTCGACCGCTGACCGGTCGGATGCCCAACGGGCGAGAATGGCGCGCTTGACCTCGGGTTCGAGGCTGGGATGGCGCGCGACATCGATGGGATGAAGATATCGGGAGACGGGTTGCGACATGGCTGTCCTCCTTTCCTCTGGTCGCTCCTTTCTCATGGGCCAGCCGGCCCGACGCTGAATTTCGGTCGGTCGCGCGGTCTCGTCAAGAGGGTGCGCCCCGTCCTGGCCGGCCGATGTTCCGCGTTTTGGCACTCTATGCCAGCGAGCGCCAAAAAAATCTCGTTCCGGCTCTTGACCGAAAAAATCGGCCTTCCTAATTTTCGGCCGCTTCCCGTTCGCCGCGAACGGCAAGCGCCCTAGCATCATGTTTTGCAACTGGAGGTTATGCATGCATTTCCGTCCCTTGCACGACCGTGTGGTCGTCCGCCGGCTCGAAGCGGAGGAGAAGACTTCGGGCGGCATCATCATCCCGGACACCGCCAAGGAAAAGCCGCAGGAAGGCGAGGTCGTCGCCGTCGGCCCCGGCGCCCGCGATGACAGCGGCAAGCTGGTCGAACTGTCCGTCCGCGCCGGCGACCGCATCCTGTTCGGCAAATGGTCGGGCACCGAGGTCAAGGTCGAGGGCGAGGACCTGCTCATCATGAAGGAGAGCGACATCCTCGGCGTGATCGAGACCCCCGCCGAACTCAAACGGGCGGCGTGACGCCCATCATTCCCACAAATCTCAGGAAGGATAGAGAAAGGAGTTGAGCCAGATGGCTGCCAAGGAAGTGAAATTTGCGTCGGACGCGCGTGATCGCATGCTGCGCGGCGTGGATACGCTTGCGAATGCGGTCAAGGTCACGCTGGGGCCGAAGGGCCGCAACGTCGTGATCGAGAAGAGCTTCGGTGCCCCGCGCATCACCAAGGACGGCGTGACCGTCGCCAAGGAAATCGAGCTCGCCGACAAGTTCGAGAATATGGGCGCGCAGATGTTGCGCGAGGTCGCCAACAAGCAGAACGACAAGGCCGGCGACGGCACCACTACCGCGACCGTACTGGCCCAGGCGATCGTTCGCGAAGGATCGAAGGCGGTCGCCGCGGGGATGAATCCCATGGACGTCAAGCGCGGCATCGACCTTGCCGTCAACGCCGTGGTGAAAGACCTGGAGGGTCACGGCAAGAAGGTCGGCGCCAATAGCGAAATCGCCCAGGTCGCGACCATTTCCGCCAATGGCGATGCCGAGGTCGGCCGTATCCTGGCCGAGGCGATGGAGAAGGTCGGCAACGAGGGCGTGATCACCGTCGAGGAGGCCAAGAGTCTCGAGACCGAACTCGAAACGGTCGAGGGCATGCAGTTCGATCGCGGCTACCTCTCGCCCTATTTCATCACCAATGCCGAGAAGCTGAAGGTCGAGCTCGACGATCCCTATATCCTGATCCACGAGAAGAAGCTCTCGAACCTCCAGGCGCTGGTGCCGCTGCTCGAAAAGGTCGTGCAGTCGGGCCGCCCGCTCCTGATCATCGCCGAGGACGTCGAGGGCGAGGCGCTGGCGACATTGGTGGTCAACAAGCTGCGCGGCGGGCTCAAGGTCGCGGCGGTCAAGGCACCGGGATTCGGCGATCGCCGCAAGGCGATGCTCGAGGACATCGCCATCCTGACCGGCGGCAACGTCGTCAGCGAGGATCTCGGCACCAAGCTCGAGAACGTCACCGTGTCGATGCTCGGCCGCGCCAAGAAGGTCACGATCGACAAGGACAATACGACGATCATCGATGGCGTCGGCGCCAAGGCCGATATCGACGGCCGCGTCGCGCAGATCCGCCAGCAGATCGAGACGACCACCTCCGATTACGATCGCGAGAAGCTGCAGGAGCGGCTCGCCAAGCTGGCGGGCGGCGTCGCCGTGATCCGCGTAGGCGGCGCGACCGAGGTCGAGGTCAAGGAGCGGAAGGACCGCGTCGACGACGCACTGCACGCGACGCGCGCCGCGGTCGAGGAAGGCATCCTGCCCGGCGGCGGGATTGCCCTGCTGCGCTCGCTAAAGGCGCTGGACGGCCTCAAGCCGGCCAATGACGACCAGCAATCGGGCATCGATATCGTGCGGCGCGCGCTCCGCGCACCGGTGCGTCAGATCGCCGAGAATGCCGGCGAAGATGGCGCCTATATCGTCGGCAAGTTGCTCGAAAGCGCCGATTATAATTGGGGCTTCAATGCCGCGACGGGCGAATATGAAGACCTCGTCAAGTCGGGCGTGATCGATCCGGCCAAGGTGGTGCGTACGGCGCTGCAGGATGCGGCGTCGGTGGCGTCGTTGCTGATCACGACCGAAGCGTTGGTCGCCGAACTGCCGAAGGAGGAAAAGTCCGCGCCGATGCCGGCGATGGATTATTGATCGAAAACCGTGGAGCGCGGCGTGGCCGCGCTCCACATTTGCGGCCGCCGCGATCGAGGCATCGCATTACGCTTTCCGGGCTCAATGGATCGTGATCGGGAGATCGCGGCCGGACGATGCGACATTCCCCGCGCGGTCGGCGGCGTGAATGCGGATCGTGTAATTGCCGGGAGCGACATCCGCCGGGTTCCAGCCGCCCGGACTCACGCGGCCATGCCGCACGACATTGGTGACGACGTAGAGAAAGCGCGTCCGCTGGTCGCTATGGACCGTATCGCCGCTGTCGGGCGCGTAGGCGATTTTCGCCGCCAAGGGCGCGGTCGGCATGCGGTCGAATTCGATGGTGATGCGCGGCCGTTCGAACCCGGCTACCGGCGTGCCGTCTTGCCTCAGGATCTGAAAGCCCGCTGCATAGAGACCAAGGCGGCGGCGCGCGGCATTGTCGTCGACCTGGTCCCAGGCCTCGGCGACGATGCCGACGGCGCCGCCGGCTGCGGGAACGACCAGTCGCCCGTTCTGCTTTTCGCTCAAACGCAGACCGTTGGCATCGAGCACATAGATATCGTCGATATGCGGCGCGATGTGATCGCCAAAATTGGGAAAGCGCAGCAACAGCGCATTGACCTTGGCGCGCGGGGCTCCGAGTTCGAGATGGACGTGCGCCATGCGGTTGATCGTGCCAAGCGGATCACCGACCCGGAAACGGGTGCCGCGCTTGACCCGGACCCGGACGACATGGCCCTCGCCATCGCGGATGATCTGGAACCGGCTCGTATCGAGCGGCTCACCGGTCGCCGTGCGGCCGACGCGCATATGGATATAGGTCATCTGATCGACGCGCAGGCCTTCGCTGAGATCCTCGACACCCCAATTGGGCAGCGGATCGCGCACCGTTTCGTCCGCCGAGGCGAGCACCGTTCCTCCCACCGGCGCGCTGATATCCAAGCCGGCATGGAGATGATCGCGGCTTTCTCCGTCATAATTGCCGCGCACCTCGCCCATGTCGCCGACGACTTCATGCCAGCCAAGTTGCGGACCGACCGGCCAAGGGAAGACCGGCTTGCTGACGAGCGCCGAGACAACAGGTTCGGGAATCGTCGCAGGGATCGCGGCGGCATCGGCGCGACGAGGGCTGAGCTTGCGAATGGCATAAGCCGACGCATCGGCAATATAGAGACCGCCCGAACCATCGATCGCGAGCCCCGCCGGCCCCGTTAGCGGCAGCGCGGCATTGCCGTCGATTGTCGATCCAGGCCCGGCGAGCACGCGCAACGATCCCGCGGGCGACATCTCGATGATGCGCCCGCGGCGATAGGATGCGACATAGACGAACCCGTCCCACGTAGGCGCCAGCCCGACGATCCCTTGCAACAGGCCGGCGCCGTCATTGGGATCGGTCCGGGCGAGCGTCGAAACCCGCCCGTTTTTCCCGACCTTGCGGATCGCCGTGTTGCCCGAATCCGCGACGAGCAGCGCGCCGTGCCGATCGAGCGCGATCCCGGTCGGCGTGTCGAACGCCGCGCCCGGACCCTGTCCATCGGCAAAGCCTGGCGCGTCCTGCCCCGCCAACGTCCGCACCTGACCGTCCGGTGTGATGATGCGGATGCGATCATTATAGCTGTCCGCGACATAGACATTGCCTTTGTCATCGGCCGCCACGCCGATCGGCCCGTTGAAGCGCGCCGTTGCGGCGGGACCGTCGCGGAACCCCGCGGTTCCGTCTCCGGCGAGTGTCGTCACGATCCCGGTGGGAGTGATCTTGCGGATCGCGTTGGCGCCGGTGTCCGCGACGAAGAGGTTACCGGCGGCGTCCAGCGCAAGGCCCGATGGCGTATCGAACGATCTCGGCAAGGTGGTCACATCGCCGTCGGGGTCGATCCTGCGGATGCGGCCGGTGTCGCCGGCGTCCGCCACGAACAGCGTGCCGCGCGCATCCAGGACGACTGCGAAGGGGTCGCCGAAGCGGGCCTTTGCCGCTCCGCCATCGGTCTGCCCCCGCATTCCCTCGCCGGCAACATTGGTTATGGCGACCGGCCAACCGAACCGCGTCGGCGGCGGCGTGAACCAGCCCAGCGTCATCAGTAGCCAAACCACGCTTCCCGCTACCGCCAGGGCGATCAGACCAAGGGCGATGGCGGTCTTGCGGGGGTATTTCATCAGCATGCGAGCGCCCTAGCAACAAACCGGCCGGCGTTGGAACACCTGCAGCGCTGGTCAGCCGACGCAGGCAGGTCGGCGATTTTCGCTGAGAAAGACAGTAAACCAGCCGCGATGTGCGACCGCCACGCGCCCCAAATTCGTTGGAGTGGACGCCCCCTGACGGCATCGATGTGCCAGAGTGGAGGTGTTGAAGCACCACTGCAGGAGGCGTCCATGGATGAGGTTAGCACAGTCGGCATCGATCTGGCCAAATCGGTTTTCCAGGTATCGACCCCCTTGAATCCGATGGGGCGTT
>NZ_BCYX01000014.1 GCF_001598415.1 Sphingomonas mali NBRC 15500 | reverse complement strand
AATGCCAACTTTAGGCGAGAAGCCGTCAATTAGACAGTGTGGGGGCCAGCGAGGGAGCCGAAAATCGAATCACTGCCTAATGCGCTGAGAAATAGACAAAATTTTCGATTGACTGGATGCCCCGTGAGGATTCGAACCTCAATTGACGGAGTCAGAGTCCGTAGTCTTACCTTTAGACGACGGGGCAACAGGCGGCGGGCTCTAGGCGGGCTGGCGCGACCGGTCAAGGGCCTGGGGCAACCGGCAAGATCGCGCGAACGGCCGCTCGCTTGTCGCATCGCGCCAGTTCGGTTAGGCTCGGCGCCAAGCAGCGGAGGGCTATGGGCCGGACCGCAAGAATATAAGAGTTACGACGGCATGGGGGACGTTCCCGCCAATATGCCGCACCGGCAGCGCGCCGCCCCACCAGGCAAGCCCGCCGCCCGTCCGGCCCGCATTCCGACCAAGCGCTGGGGCGATGCGCCGCATTATGCCGCGCTCGATCTCGGCACCAACAATTGCCGCCTGCTGATCGCGCGGCCGCAGGGCAACGGCTTCGCCGTGGTCGACGCCTTTTCGCGGATCGTTCGGCTGGGCGAGGGCCTCGCCTCGAGCGGGCGGCTGTCGGACGCGGCGATCGATCGTACCATCGCGGCGCTAAGGATCTGCGCCGACAAGCTGCGCCGCCGCAACGTGCTGGTCGCCCGGTCGGTCGCGACCGAGGCGTGCCGCCAGGCGGCGAACGGCGCCGAATTCATCGAGCGCGCCTATCGCGAGACCGGCATCCGGCTCGACATCATCTCGCCTGAGGAGGAAGCGCGGCTGGCGGTACTCGGCTGCCACGCGCTGATGGAGCCGGGCGATGGGCCAGCGCTGATCTTCGATATCGGCGGCGGATCGACCGAATTGGTGCTGATCGACCTGTCGGGCGATCATCCGCGCGTGCTCGACTGGCATTCGGCGCGCTGGGGCGTGGTGTCGCTAACCGAACATGCCGGCGGCGGCCATACTACCGAGGCGCTGGGCGAATCGTACGCGCGGATGCGGGCGCTGGCGACCGAGAGTTTCGCCGCTTTTGCCGCGCGCGTGCCCGCGAAGCTGAAGGCCCCACGGCTGCTCGGGACCAGCGGAACGGTGACGACTTTGGCCAGCGTATTCCTCGAACTCGACCATTATGATCGCGCCAAGGTCGACGGGCTGATCGTCCCGACCGAAGCGATGCGCCGCATCTCGGCCGAATTGTCGGGCATGTCCGTGGCCGAGCGATCGCGCCTCCCCTGCATCGGCGGCGAGCGCGCCGATCTGGTCGTGGCGGGCTGCGCGATCCTCGAATCGATCCTCGATCTGTGGCCGGCCGAGCGGCTGGGAGTGGCCGATCGCGGCATCCGCGAAGGCATCTTGCGGCGCCTGATGGGAGCGCAACGGCCATGAGGGGCGGCGGCGGCGGGCATACCCGCGTACGGACTTCGCGCAATCGCACGCCGCAATCGACGCGCTGGCTCGAACGGCAATTGAACGATCCCTACGTCAAGCGCGCCAAGGCGGAAGGCTATCGCAGCCGCGCGGCATACAAATTGATCGAACTCGACGAGAAGTTCGGGTTCCTCAAGGGCGCGAGCCGCGTGGTCGATTTGGGTCTTGCACCCGGCGGCTGGAGTCAGGTCGTGCGACGTCAGGTGCCCAAGGCGGCGATCGTCGGCATCGACCTGTTGCCGGTCGATCCGATCGACGGCGTCACCATTCTGCAAATGGACTTCATGGACGATGCGGCGCCCGATCGGCTGATCGCGGAACTGGGCGGCGCGCCCGATCTCGTCATGTCGGACATGGCGGCGAATACGGTCGGCCATCCGCAAACCGATGCGCTGCGCACCTTGGCGCTGGTCGAAACCGCGCTGGCCTTCGCGATCGACGTGCTCAAGCCCGGCGGCACGTTCGTGTCGAAAGTGTTCGCGGGCGGCGCCGATTCGACGCTGGTCGCCGAGATGAAGCGCAATTTCGCGACGGTGAAGCACGCCAAGCCGCCGTCGAGCCGCAAGGGCTCGGTCGAATGGTTCGTGGTGGCGCAGGGGTTCAAGGGGCGAGGCAGCGATTTAGCGAAACGCTAATCGCGCGCGGCCGAGCCCCGGCCTGCGCCGCGTCAGCGACGACCGCGGGTGACGCGTACTGACTTGGCGCCGCAATTCTGTGCGATCGAAAGAAGGTTGAACAAGGCGTCGATCGTCGCGGTGCCAAGGTCCACGTTCATCCACGTCTCGTCGACCGTCACGCTATGGATGAAGCCGCTCACGCCTTCCGCTCGCGGGGTCGCCGAATCGGCGCGAGGCATCCAGCGATCGAACCACCAACTCACCAGCTTCCCGGTGAACGCCCCATCATGGTCAAGCCGCAGATCGTCCCACCAGAGATCTTCGACCTCAACGACGAGGCTGGGCGTTTCGAGCGAGAAGCCGGGCAGCGCACCGGCCCGATCGCGAGGCACCATGTCGAGCCATTCGGTCATTGGATCGCCGAAGCTGACGTCTGGAACATAGAGTTTGCCGAACAGGCTGCTCTCGGGCCGCGTCATGCGCCGATCGACGAAAATGTCGGATCGTTTGGCGCGCTGAAGCGCGACCATCGCGTCGAATTGTTCGACATAGTCGTCGCGGACGGACCGTATGGCTTCGCGGACATTCATGGCGCCATGATTATCCGGCCGCGGTTGCTGCATTCCTAACTTGCGGCTTGCCTCGCATGGGACGCCTGAAGTTGCCTTGTGGCGACCTGCTGATCCCATAAGCGACGAGCATCGCCATCGACGGTAGCTAAGTCCCGTGAGAGGGCCGCCGCGACTGATTATCCCCACACGCCACCGGCGCCGCTTGATCTGGGTCCCCTCACACGACCATGCGGCCCGACCAGACCTCAAACTGCTTAGAAGGAAGCCAAGCCGTGCCGAAATCGACGCCAGATCCGATCGTCCCGGACCGTCGGAATTTCGTTTCCGGCGCTGCCGCCATGGCCGCTGCTCTCCTTGGCTCCGCCACCGCCAAGGCGCAGACGCCACAGCGCACGCGCCCGGCTCCCCCGGTTCCGAAGGCATTCGAGACGATCAAGCACGTTGCGGCGGGCGTCCTCGACATCGGCTATGTCGAGATGGGACCCGCGAGCGGATCGGCCGTGCTGCTGTTTCACGGTTGGCCTTACGACATCCACAGCTTCGTCGAGGTCGCGCCGGTCCTGGCCGCGCAGGGATATCGCGTGATCATTCCGCATCTGCGCGGCTACGGCTCGATGACGTTCCGCTCGGACGCGACGCCGCGAAACGCGCAACAAGCCGCGCTGGCGGCCGACGGCATCGCCCTTATGGACGCATTGAAGATCGAGAAGGCAATCGTCGCGGGCTTCGATTGGGGCGCGCGGACGGCGGACATCATGGCGGTGCTCTGGCCGCAGCGGTGCAAGGCGCTGGTGTCGGTCAGCGGCTATCTGATCGGCAGCCAGGCCGGCAATGTCGCGCCGCTGCCGCCGAAGCAGGAATTGCAATGGTGGTACCAGTTCTACTTCGCGACCGAGCGGGGCAAGGCCGGCTACGCCGCCAACACCCACGCCTTCAACCGCCTGATCTGGGAACTCGCGTCACCGCAATGGGCGTTCGATGACGCGACCTATGCGCGGTCCGCCGCATCGTTCGCGAACCCGGACCATGTGGCCATCGTCATCCACAATTACCGCTGGCGCCTCGGCCTCGCGCAAGGCGAGCGGCAATATGACGCGGTCGAAGCGACGCTTGCCACCGCGCCGCCCGTGACGATCCCGGCCATCACGATGGAAGGCGACGCGAACGGAGCGCCCCACCCCGATCCGTCCAGATATCGGGCGAAGTTTACTGGTCCCTATGAGCACCGCACCATCTCGGGCGGCATCGGCCACAATTTGCCGCAGGAAGCGCCATTGGCGTTCGCGAAGGCAATTATCGATGTCGGCCGCGGCGCCGGGTGAGAATCCTCGCCTTCAAGATCAAACGGCCAAGGGGCGCGTAAAGCGGCTTTAGGCGCGGATCTACAGCGCCCGCCGAAGTCGATGGACTTGCCGTTTCGGGTAGGCCGCTGAAACCTTTTGGACACCCTTTCAGCGCCATACAAAACCACCGACAAGGACGGCCGTCCACCTGTTGTAACGGAGCGCCACGAGCGTGAGCCATGCTTTACCCCTGACCCATAGCTGGCCCTTGTTCGAGCAACATCAGCGTTTCGACCTCGGGTGCCTGCTCGACGGGCCGAGCGAGGCGCTGGTTGCTCCCGCGCGCCATCCCGAGCTCCTGGCGGCGCGCGGCATCGGGCTGTGGGAATGCGATCTGTCCGATAATGCCCTGAGCTGGACGGACGGGGTGTTCGACCTGTTCGGCTTGCCGCACGACGCGGCCCTCGCGCGGGACGAGATTGCCGCTTTGTATGCCGAACCATCGCGCAGCGCGATGGAGCGGCTGCGCGCTTATGCCATCAAGCATCGGCGCGGCTTCACTCTCGATGCCGAAATCATGCCGGTGAACGGGCCGTCGAAATGGATGCGCCTTATCGCCGCTCCGGTCTGCGTGGGGCGTCAGGTCGTTCGGCTCCATGGCATCAAGCAGGATGTCAGTGCCGTCTATGACTGACCACAGCCCGAACCCATAGCGCCGCGTCGGCGGGGACGGATTGGGGCGGCGGGCGTCCGCGATCATGCGCGCGCATTGCCGGCCACTCTTACTCGCCCTAAGTCGCGGGCATGACCGTTACCCGCTTCGCGCCGAGTCCGACCGGCAATCTCCATATAGGCAATATCCGCACCGCGATCCTCAACTGGCTGTTCGCGCGGTCGACCGGCGGGCGGTTCGTGCTCAGGATCGACGATACCGATGTCGAGCGGAGCGAGGAGCGCTATGTCGACTCGATCCGCGCCGATCTCGCCTGGCTCGGCCTGACTCCGGATGACGAAGTGCGGCAGTCGGAGCGGTTCGCGCTCTACGAACGCCGTTTCGACGATCTGCGCGCCGCGGGGCGGATCTATCCGGCGTACGAAACGCAGCAGGAACTGGAGCTCAAGCGCAAGATCCTGCTCGGGCGCGGTCTGCCGCCGGTCTATGACCGCGCCGCGCTCTCGCTCAGGGACGCCGATCGCGCCAAGTTCGAGGCTGACGGCATCCGCCCGCATTGGCGCTTCAAGCTCGATCCGGGCGCGATCGAATGGCATGATCTGATCCGCGGCCCCCAGCATTTCGACGCCGCGACGATGAGCGATCCGGTGATCCGCCGCGCTGACGGGTCGTGGCTCTACATGCTGCCGTCGGTGATCGACGATGTGGACATGGGTATCAGCCATGTCGTTCGAGGCGAGGATCACGTCTCCAACACCGCGCTCCAACTGCAGATGTTCGCGGCGATGAACGCGCCGCTGCCGACCTTCGCGCATGCGGCGTTGCTGACCGGAGCGGAAGGTAAATTGTCGAAGCGGCTGGGTTCGCTCGGGGTCGAGCATTTCCGTGAGGAAGGGATCGAACCGCAGGCGATCACTGCGTTGCTCGCGCGGATCGGTACCAGCGATCCGGTCGAGCCGTTCGTCGACCCAGCACCGCTGATCGCCGCGTTCGATTTCTCGCGCTTTGGCCGCGCGCCGGCGCGGTTCGACGAAGGCGAGCTCGCCCAGCTCAACGCGCGGATCGTCCATCAGCTCGATTTCGCCGCGGTCGCCGATCGCCTGCCTGACGGAATGGACGGCGCTGCCTGGGAAGCGATCCGGCCCAATCTGACGACCATCGCCGGTGCGGCCGACTGGTGGCATGTGGTGGAGGGGCCGATCTCGGTCGCCGTCGATCCCGAGGATCGCGAGTTCCTCGACGCCGCACACCGGCTTGCCGGCGAGATCGATTGGACAGGCGATCCCTGGCACGCGCTGACCGGAGCGCTCAAGGAAGCGACCGGGCGCAAGGGCAAATCGTTGTTCCTGCCGCTGCGCCGCGCGCTGACCGGGATGGATCATGGCCCCGACATGGCGGCGTTGCTCCCGCTGATCGGCCACGACCGCGCTTTGGAGCGGCTCTCGCCCGGGTGATCGATGATATCTTGTATCATATAAAGTAATGTTGTAACATCTCTGAGTCGCGGCATCCGAGACCGTGAAAGGAGAGACGATATGGCGACTTATGGCGACCGTTATGGCGCGGGCCCGGCGTTCAAGCCGGGCAGCATGGCGCTGGCATTGGTTATGACCGCCGGGCCGATCGCGGCGCTGGTGATGGGGTTGCAGATCACTCACGTCATCAAGGAACCCGACATCTTCGAGGGATACCCGGTTATTGAACCGCCGCCGCCCCCTCCGATCAAGCCGCAACCTCCGAAAACCGAGACCAAGACCCCGCCGACAGAGATCGTTTATACCCCACCGGTGCAGCCGTTGCCGCTGCCACCAATCAATCCGTTGCCGACGACCCGCGAGACGCCGCCGCCGAATCCCGGCCCCGCGATCGGCACTAGTCCCGATCCAACGCCTGCTGTGATCCCGACGCCCATCGCCAAGCCCGTCATGGTCGATGCGTTCATCGATCCGCGCTACCAGAACCTGCTCCAGCCGCCTTATCCGCCCGAGGAGCAGCGCGCAGGCAATAGCGGGCGCGTCGTGCTCCGCGTGCTGGTCGGCACCGACGGCCGGGTGAAGCAAGTCGAGAAGGTGTCGGCCGCATCGGACGCCTTCTTCGCCGCCGCGCAGCGCCAGGCGCTGGGCAAATGGCGGTTCAAGCCGGCAACCAAGGATGGCGTGCCGATCGAGCAATGGAAGGCGATGAGTCTGCGCTTCGTGCTCAACGAGCAATGACCGTTACGGGCGCGGGGCTGGCCTGTTTGCCGTCCCGCGCCTATCTTGGGCCGATGGGAAATTTCCTCGGCCGCTACAATCCGTTTCGCGCGTTGCTCGACCTGCGCCGCTATCTCGGCACGCGCAAGAAATACGAGATCCTGATCCTGTTCGGCTCGCTGATGCTCTGCATCCTGATCGTCGGGGGCTTCGCCGCCGGTTCGACAGTCCAGCGCGAGTGGCGGCGGCCGACCATCATCTACGTCCAGTCGTGGCGCGCCGACCGCACCGATGCCGAGATTGTCGCGCAGCAGAAGATCGACGGGGACAAGAAGAAGATCGAGGACGCCAAGCAGAAGAAGGAGGACGACGAGAGAAAGGCGGCGTTCAAGCGCCTGAACGACAAGCTGTCGCCTTGGCTTTGAGTCCCGACCCGCGTTTCATGGCCGCCGCGCTAGCGCTCGCCGAGCGCGGGCGCGGACGGACCGCTCCCAATCCCAATGTCGGCTGCGTGATCGTGAAGCAGGGCCGCGTCGTCGGGCGCGGCTGGACCCAGCCCGGCGGCCGCCCGCATGCCGAGGCAATGGCGCTCGCGATGGCGGGTGACGCAACGAACGGCGCAACGGTTTATGTGACACTCGAACCCTGCGCGCATGCGTCGCCGCGCGGGCCGGCGTGCAGCGATCTGTTGGTCGCCGCCGGCGTCGCCCAGGTTGTCATCGCGCTCGGCGACCCCGATCCGCGCACCGATGGCCAGGGCATTGCTCGACTCCGCGCGGCCGGTATCGCGGTGACCGAGGATGTGATGGCCGAGGAGGCGCGGCGCTCGATGGCCGGGTTCCTCACGCGTCGCGCGGCAGGGCGACCGCATGTGACGCTCAAGCTCGCCACCTCGCTCGACGGCTGCATCGCGCGCGCCGGCGGCGAATCGAAATGGATCACCGGGGACGCGGCGCGCGCCCATGCGCATCTCGAACGCGCGCGGCACGAGGCGATTCTGGTCGGCCGCGGCACCGTCGAAGCCGATGCGCCGCGGCTCGATGTCCGGCTCGGCGGGCTCGAACAGCATAGCCCGCGGCGCTTGCTGATGACTCGCCATCGCGGCGATCACGACCATTGGGAGTGGGTCGACTCGCCCGCGGCGATCGCCGGGCTCGACCAGATCGACCATGTCCTGGTCGAAGGCGGCGCCGGCGCGGCCTCGGCATTCCTGGCCGACGATCTGGTCGACCGGCTGTTGCTCTATCGCGCGCCGATCCTGATCGGCGGCGGTCGGCCGGCGCTCGGCGATATCGGGCTTGCCCATCTGGCCGAGGCGCATGGCCGCTGGCGGTTGCACGACGCGCGGATGTTGGGCATCGACCGGCTGGAAATCTACGAACGCACCCGCTGACGATCGTCGGCGCAGCTTGGGAAATTTGCGATGTTTACCGGCATCATCTCGGATATCGGCACGATCCGCACGATCGAGCATCGTGGCGACCTGCGCGCGGTGATCGCGACCGCTTACGACACTACCGGGGTCGATCTCGGCGCGTCGATCTCGTGCTCGGGCGTATGCCTGACCGTGATCGACAAGGGGCCGGGCTGGTTCACCGTCGACATATCGGGCGAAACCGTGTCGCGCACCGCGCAGGGACAATGGAGCGAGGGGCGCAAGCTCAACCTCGAACGCGCGATGAAGCTCGGCGATGAGCTCGGCGGGCATATCGTCACCGGTCATGTCGACGGCGTCGCCGAAGTGGTGCGGGTCGAACCGTCGGGCGATTCGAAGACGATCGCTTTTCGTGTCGCGCGCGATCTGGCGCCCTATATCGCCGCCAAGGGATCGGTGACGGTCGACGGCGTTTCGCTGACGGTCAATTCGGTCAGCGACGGGGCGGAGGGTACCGACTTCACGGTCAATCTGATCCCGCATACCCAGGCAGTGACGACATTGGGCGCGATCGAGGTCGGGCAGGCAGTGAATATCGAGATCGACGTCCTCGCCCGCTATTTGAGCCGGATGCGGTCGCTTCTCGAAAAGTAGTGTTTCGATGTGATTAGTGGCTGGACTCATCACATTTCAGTGTGATATTTCGCCAGTCATGAGCACCATGCTGATCGATCGCGTTCGCGATCTCGTCTCCTCGGGCGGTATTTCGCGCTCGGGGCTCGCCCGCGCCGCCGGGCTCCACGCCAATTCGCTGCGCATGCTCGACGAGCCCGAATGGAATCCGACCGCCGATACCTTGCGCAAGCTGGAGGTCTATCTCGACCGGCGCGAGAAGCGCCCGGCCCTGGTGCCGATCGAGGAGATCATCGAGGAAGCGCGCAACGGGCGCATGACCATCCTGGTCGACGACGAGGATCGCGAGAATGAAGGCGATCTGATCATCCCGGCGCAGATGGCGACCCCGGACGCGATCAACTTCATGGCGCGCTATGGCCGCGGATTGATCTGCCTGACCCTGACCGAGGAGCGCATCAAGCAGCTCGAACTCGAGCCGATGGTGCGCGAGAACCGCACCCGCAATGGCACCGCCTTCACCGCGTCGATCGAGGCGCGCGAGGGAATCACTACCGGCATCTCCGCGCACGACCGCGCGCGCACCGTATCGGTCGCGATCGATGCGTCGAAGGGCGTCGGCGATATCGTTTCGCCGGGCCATGTCTTCCCGCTGATCGCGCGCAACGGCGGTGTCCTCGTCCGCGCCGGCCATACAGAAGCGGCGGTCGACGTCGCGCGGCTCGCCGGGCTCAACCCGTCGGGCGTGATCTGTGAGATCATGAAGGACGACGGCACGATGGCGCGGATGGACGACCTGATCGCCTTCGCGCAGGAGCACAAGCTCAAGATCGGCACGATCCGCGACCTGATCGCCTATCGCCGCCAGCACGATCATCTCGTCGAGCGCCGCGCCGAGGCGCGCTTCACCAGCCGCTGGGGTGGCGAGTGGACCGCGCGGACCTATTACAACAAGGCCACCGGCACCGAGCAGATCGCGCTGATCAAGGGACATATCGACCCCGACAGGCCGACATTGGTGCGGATGCACGCGATGAGCGTGTTCGCCGACCTGTTCGGGGAGGAAGGCAAGCGCGCCGGCCTGCTCGAGCGCTCGATGGAGATCATCGGCAAGGCGGGGGCAGGCGTCGTCGTGCTGCTGTCGCCGTCCGGCGCGACCGGGTTCAGCCAGGCGCTGGAGCATAAGGCTGGCGCGCCGATGCCCGACGAATTGCGCGACTATGGCGTCGGCGCCCAGATCCTGACCGAATTGGGGGTCGAGGACATGATCCTCCTGACTAACACGCATCATACGCTCGTCGCATTGGACGGCTATGGCCTGTCTATCGTAGGAGAACGCGCGATCGACCTTGGGGGACTGGATTGATGGCGCGGATATTGATCGTCGAAGCACGCTTCTACGACCATCTCAATGACATGCTGCTCGCCGGCGCGCGCCGCGCGATCGAGGAAGCAGGGCATTCGCACGAGACGGTGACCGTCCCCGGCGCGCTCGAAATCCCCGGTGCGCTCGCGCTCGCGGCGGAGACCGGCAAGTATGATGCTTATGTCGCGATCGGCGTGGTGATCCGCGGCGAGACTTATCATTTCGAGATCGTCGCGAACGAAAGCGCACGCGGCATCATGGCGCTGACGATGGACGGCATCGCTATCGGTAACGGCATCCTGACCACCGAGAACGAGGCGCAGGCGATCTATCGCGCCGATCCCGATCAGGCCGACAAGGGCGGCGGCGCGGCAAAGGCAGCACTCGCGATGCTCGATCTTCGGCAGAAATTCGGCTGACATGCCGTCGGGGCCGCCGCCGTCGCGCTATCGCGTGATCGAGCGCGGCGGCCGGCTGCAAGTGATCGACACCTGGGCGGCACGGCGGCCACCGGCGATGACGACCTATGCCGATCCGGTACCGGTCGAGGACGTCGACCCGTCCGATCCGTCGTTCAGGGACACGGCGGCGGAGGATTGGTCCGACACCGCGCCATCGCCCGCTGGCTTTGCCGATAGGTCGGCCCAACCGGCAAGGACGCTGGATCCGCCGGTCTCCGCCCCTTCGCAACGCGCCCCCAATCTGGTGGCAGGGCCGCCCGAGCTGCTGCGGACCGTGGCCGCCACGATCTGCGACGATGTCCGCGATAGCGAAGGCCGATTGGTGCTCAAGACCGCGCGTTTCTACGACAGCCGCGCGCCGCGGGCGATCGCGCTCGATCTCGATGGCGAGCGCGAGTTGGGACTGGCGATGCTGGTCGCATTGGCACTGGCGGTCGGCGCCGTGCTGTTCACCGTGACGCTCGGCTGGCCGGGGATCGTGGTCGGCGTGATCGCAATCGGGCTGGTGCGTCAGGTCAATCTGGTCGCGACTCCATGGCTCGACCGGCTCGCGAGCAGGACCCGCTAGCGGTCACACCGTCTTCAGGGTGCCGCGACGGTGGAGATATTCGAGCAGCCTGCGCCACAGCGGCATCGAGATCAGCGCGGGCTGCGCCAGCCAAGGATTGACGAAACAGAAGGCCAAAGCCGTCAGCGTGCCCAGGATCACCGCCCAGCCGCGGCGCCGGATCAAGGCGGCATATTCGGGGTCGAGATCGTCGGCGGCGACGGGCGGCGACACTGCCTTCATGTTGTTCCACAAATTGCAGATCGCGACGAAGAACAGCCACAGGCAATAGGCTGCCGACGGCACCAGCTTGCCGTAATATTCGCTGACCAGCGCGGTGAAGAACGGCATCCCCGCGACCGAACATAACAGGAACAGATTGGGCATCAGCAATTTGGGCGACCAATGCCGCGCGCAATCGAACGCGCGGTGATGCCCGCTCCAGAACGCGCCGATCACGAAGAACGACACCAGGAAGCCGACGAAATGCGGCGTCAGATTGGCGAGCGCCTGCAGGAATTCGACATCGCTCGCGCTGCGCGGCAGCGCCGGCACCTTGAGCTCGATCACCAGCAGCGTGATCGAGATCGCGAACACCGCGTCGGAAAAGAACACCAGTCGTTCCAGCGCGTGCGCCGGGGCGCCGTGATGCATCGGATGATCGTTCGTCGCGTCGTTCATCAGGTCCCCCAAGAAATCCTATCGTGGCATGGCGCTGCGGCGCTTGCCAAGCAGGCATCGCAGCCGCCAATAGGGATGGACGAGGGAGAGAGCATGTCCGAGCAGAGCGTCTATCCGGTACCTGGCGATTGGGCCAAGCGCGCGAAGGTCAATCGCGCCGGCTATGAAAAGCTGCACGGCCGCAGCCTGGCCGATCCCGGCACCTTCTGGCTCGAACAGGCGCGCCGGCTCGACTGGATCAAGCGGCCGGAAATGGCCGGCGACTGGTCGTTCGGGCAGGACGATTTCCGCATCAGCTGGTTCGCTGACGGCGTGCTCAATGCCTCGGCCAATTGTCTCGACCGCCATCTGGCGACGCGCGGCGACACCGTCGCCCTGATCTGGGAGCCCGACGATCCCGCCGAACAGCCGCGCCGCATCACCTATCGCGAGCTGCACCGCGACGTCTGCCGCTTCGCCAATGCGTTGAAGGCCCAGGGCGTGGCCAAGGGCGACCGCGTCACCATCTATATGCCGATGATCCCCGAAGCCGCGGTGGCGATCCTGGCCTGCGCGCGGATCGGGGCGATCCATTCGGTGGTGTTCGGCGGCTTCTCGCCCGAAGCGCTCGCCGGGCGGATCGAGGATTGCGGATCGACTTTGGTGATCACCGCCGACGAAGGCCGGCGCGGCGGCAAGAAGGTCCCGCTCAAGGCCAATGTCGATGCGGCGCGCAACCACGCGCCGGGGCTGGAAAAAGTCATTGTCGTCCGCGCGACCGGTGGCGACGTCGCGATGGGCGATGGCGATTTCTGGTATCACGATTTGGTCGAGCAGGCGTCCGCCGAGTGCCGGCCCGAACCGATGAACGCGGAGGATCCGCTGTTCATCCTCTATACCTCGGGATCGACCGGCAAGCCCAAGGGCGTGCTTCATACCACCGGCGGCTATTTGGTCTGGGTCAGCCTCAGCCATGAACTGACGTTCGATTACCGGCCCGGCCAGATCTATTGGTGCGCGGCCGATATCGGCTGGGTCACCGGGCACAGCTATATCCTCTACGGCCCGCTCGCCAACGGCGCGACCAGCCTGATGTTCGAAGGCGTGCCCAACTGGCCCGACGCCAGCCGCATCTGGCAAGTCGTCGACCGCCATCAGGTCGAGATCATCTACACCGCGCCGACCGCGCTCCGCGCTCCGCGCGCTGATGCGCGAAGGCGACGATTACGTGACGCGGACCAGCCGCTCGTCGCTCAAGCTGCTCGGCACGGTCGGCGAACCGATCAATCCCGAGGCGTGGCGCTGGTATCACGAAGTGGTCGGCGAGGGGCGCTGCCCGATCGTCGACACCTGGTGGCAGACCGAAACCGGCGGCCACATGATCACGCCGCTGCCCGGCGCCACCGACCTCAAGCCCGGCAGCGCGACCTTGCCGTTCCCAGGAGTCGATCCGCAGATCGTCGATGCCGACGGTTTTGTCCTCAACGGGGCGGCCGAGGGCAATCTGGTCATCGCCAAGAGCTGGCCCGGCCAGATGCGCAGCGTCTGGGGCGATCATGACCGCTTCTTCCAGACGTATTTCACCACCTATCCGGGAAAATATTTCACCGGCGACGGCTGCCGCCGCGATGAGGATGGCTTTTACTGGATCACCGGGCGGGTCGACGACGTGATCAATGTCAGCGGTCACCGCATGGGTACCGCCGAAGTCGAGAGCGCTTTGGTGCTCCACGCCAAGGTCGCCGAAGCGGCGGTGGTCGGCTTCCCGCACGACATCAAGGGGCAGGGCATTTACGCCTATGTCACGCTCAACGCCGATGAGGCGCCGTCGGAGGAATTGCGCAAGGAACTCGTGCAATGGGTGCGGATGGAGATCGGTCCGATCGCCTCGCCCGACGCGGTGCAATTCGCGCCCGGCCTGCCCAAGACGCGCTCGGGCAAGATCATGCGCCGCATCCTGCGCAAGATCGCCGAGGGCGACGTGTCGAACCTGGGCGACATTTCGACCCTGGCCGATCCGGCGGTGGTCGACGATCTGGTGAAGAACCGGGTCGGCTGATGCCGGTCGAGGCGGTTCGCGGCGACATCACGCGGCTGCAGGTCGACTCGATCGTGAACGCGGCCAATGCGTCGCTGCTCGGTGGTGGCGGGGTCGACGGTGCGATCCACCGTGCGGCCGGGCCAGAGCTGGTTGCCGAATGCCGCATGCTCAATGGCTGCGAGCCCGGCAGGGCCAAGGCGACGCAGGGCTACCGCCTGCCTGCGCGCCATGTGATCCATACGGTCGGTCCGGTGTGGACCGGCGGCGGCAAAGGCGAGGCGGAGACGCTGGCGAGTTGCTATCGCGAAAGCCTGCGGATCGCCGAGGCATTGGGTGCGCGCACGATCGCTTTTCCGGCGATCAGTACCGGCATTTACGGCTATCCGCGCGACCAAGCGGCGACGATCGCGGTGCGCGAGACGATGGCTGCGGCGGAGCGGTTCGACCACATCCTGCTGGTCGCGTTCGATGAGGAAACATTCGAGTTATACCGAGATGGCCTCGGCGAGTAATTGGACGGGATAAGCACTCTTATTCTCCGCCGTCACCCCGGCCTTGTGCCGGGGTCCACTCCTCCACAACCGAGCTGAGGCATTGTTGCACGGTGGATGCCGGGACGAGCCCGGCATGACGGTGAGAGGCCTGCTCCCCTCAAACGAAACAGGCGATCTCGCCCATCTCTTTCGGGATCGGATAGCCGGTCACCTTGACTCCCGCCGCGTCGAGCCAGGCATGAGCGTCGATCGCGCGGGCGCCGCTGGGGCTCGCGCCGAAATGCATCACGCTGGCGATGCCGCGCCGCCGCAGCATCGCGTGCGCCGCCATCGCCTGTTGCAGGCAGACCGAGCGGAACGGCATGAACGGTGCGGCCGAACGCACTGCCCAGCCGATCGCGCGTGCGGTCGCCGCCTCGTCCGGGGTGGTCGCCGCCGCGCGCTGGGCGACGCGTGGGTCGGCCGGGGCGACGAAGTCACCCAACCGCCGCGCAACGCGCGCGAACGGCAGGACGAGCAAGATGATCCGCGCCGCAAACATGCTGGCGCAGGCTTCGGCGACCAACAATTGGCGTCGCCAGCCCACTCCGGCCAGTGTCTTCACTTTCTGCAGAATATCGCGCGACATGATGCACATGACTGACAGGGTTTATTGGCGAAGTCGATTGCCTGTGCTTTTGCTGGCCGCTATAGTTTCATAATACACGTAGGGCGGGAGTTTTCTGAAATGAATAAGAAGGTAATCGGCCGGCTGGCGCTGGGCGCTGCCGCACTGGCACTCGCGATCCCGGCGGTGGCGAAGATAGCGGCGACGGCACCGCGCTACGGCGCGTTCGGCATCGACCTCACCACGCAGGACAAGGCGGTCAAGCCGGGCGACGATTTCTGGACCTATGCCAATGGTGCCTGGGCTGCCCGCACGAAGATTCCCGATGACAAGGGATCGGTCGGTTATGGCAACATCCTTAGCGATGAAGCCGAGGTCAACGTCCGCAAGATCCTCGACGACATGGCCGCCAACCCGAGCAAATATGGCGCGACCGGCAAGCAGGTCGGCGATTTCTACGCGAGCTGGATGGACGAAGCGGGGATCGAAGCCAAGGGCACCGCACCGCTCAAGCCCTATCTCGCCAAGATCGCGGCGGTAAACGACCTGGGCGGGCTGCAGACGCTGTTCGCCAGCACCGGCTATGCCTCGCCGGTCGAGCTCGGCACGATGCCGAGCCTGTCCGATCCCGAACATTACACCGCCGTCGTGGGCCAGGGTGGCCTCGGCATGCCGCGCGACTTCTATCTCCTGCCCGGCGAGAAATATGACGCGTTCCGCAAGGCCTATCGCGCCTATATCCAGCAGATGCAGGAACTTGCCGGCATTCCTGACGCCGGCGCCAAGGCCGACGCGATCTTCGCGCTCGAAACCGCAATGGCCAAGGAACAATGGTCGCCCGAACAGAGCCGCGACATTGCCAAGCTCAACGATCCCGAGGATGTCGCCGGGCTGAAGGCCAAGGCGCCCGAGTTCGACTGGGCGCTGATGCTCAAGACCGCCGGGCTCGATTCATCGCCCAAGGTGCTGATGGCCAACAACACCGCGCTGACCGCGATGGGCAAGATCATGGCCGCGACGCCGCTTCAGACGTGGAAGGACTATCTCGCATTCCACTTCGTCAGCGACCACGCGACCTTCCTGCCCAAGGCGTTCGACGACGCCCGGTTCGACTTCTATTCGAAGACGCTGTCGGGTGTTCAGGTCAAGCGCGACCGCTGGAAGCGCGGCGTGCAGCTGACCAACGGCGCGCTCGGCGAAGCGGTGGGCAAGCTCTATGTCGAGCAATATTTCCCCGCCTCGAGCCAGGCCAAGATGGCCGAGCTGATCGAGAATCTGCGCACGGCCTACGGCAAGAAGATCGCCGGCTCGACCTGGATGGACGATGCCACCAAGAAGGCGGCGTTGGCCAAGCTGGCGGCGTTCGAACCGCGCATCGGGCATCCGGTCAAATATATCGATTATTCGTCGCTCCAGGTCGAACGCGGCGACCTGCTTGGCAACGCGATGCGCTCGGCCGAGTTCGATCATCAACTCGACCTGCAACGTTTTCCCAAGCCGGTCGACCGCAGTTTGTGGGGCATGACCCCGCAAACGGTGAACGCTTATTACAATCCGCTCGCCAACCAGATCACGTTCCCGGCGGCGATCCTGCAGCCGCCCTATTTCGATCCCAACGCCGATCCGGCGGTCAATTACGGGGCGATCGGCGCGATCATCGGCCACGAAATGGGCCATGGGTTCGACGATCAGGGCAGCCAGTTCGGACCGACCGGCAAGTTCGAGAATTGGTGGACCGACGCGGCGAAGAAATCGTATGGCGAGCACACCGCCGCGCTCGCCGCGCAGTACGACAGCTATGAAGCGATCCCGGGGACCAAGATCAACGGCAAGCTGACCCTGGGCGAGAATATCGGCGACCTCAGCGGGATCGAGGCATCCTATGCCGCCTATCAGCTCTACCAGGCGAAGCATGGCAAGGCGCCGGTGATCGGCGGGCTGACCGGCGACCAGCGCTTCTTCCTCGCTTATGCCCAGGCATGGCAGGCGAAATTGCGCGACGGCCTGCAGCGCCAGTTGCTGCTGACCGATCCGCATTCGCCGGCGAAATTCCGCGTCAACGGCGTCGTGCGCAACTTCGACCCCTGGTACAAGGCGTTCGGCATCAAGCCGGGCGACGCACTGTATCTGGCGCCCGAAAAGCGCGTCCATATCTGGTAAGCGTTCGAGATATCGAGCTTGCAGGGGGCGTCCGCGATCCGATCGCGGGCGCCCCTTCTTTATTGGACAAGCCCGCAGGGGCGCGACGAGGTATCCGAATGTCGAACAAGGATCGCACGATCATGATCCACCGCCGCACGCCCGAATCGGCGGCGATGGTGGCGAATACCCAGCGCGCGATGGCGATCACGCCCGTCCTCAACCGTCTGACCTATGCCGATGGTAATGAGGTCCGGGCCGTGTTCAGCGACCTGATCGGCCGCCGGGTCGACGACAGCTTCACGCTGATCCCGCCTTTCTACACCGCGCACGGCGCGGACATCCGGGTCGGGCGCAACGTGTTCATCAACCAGAATTGCACGATCTACGACCTGGGCGGGGTCGATATCGGCGACGACGTGCTGATCGGGCCGAACGTCAGCATCATCACGACGGGCCACCCGCTAGAACCGTCGCGCCGCCGCGACGGTGTCACCGCCGCGCCAATCGTGATCGAGCGCAATGTGTGGATTGCCGCCGGTGCGACGATCATCGGCGGCGTCACGGTGGGCGAGAATTCGGTCGTCGCGGCGGGAGCGGTCGTGACTAAGGACGTCCCGCCGAACAGCCTGGTCGCCGGCGTGCCCGCCAAGGTCATCCGCATGATCGAGGGCTGATCGAGCGTCGTCATCCGGCACTTGACTCAAGTGTTAGCTACAGCTTACCGTAAGTCATGGCTAACCGAATCGCCGTCGCCCTCAATGCGCTCGCCGACCCTACGCGTCGGACGATCTTCGAGCGTGTCGGAGCGGGGCCCGGCGCGGTGGGAGAGATCGCCGCCGGACTGCCGGTGTCGCGGCCGGCCGTCTCGCAGCATCTCAAGGTGCTGAAGGAGGCTGGGTTGGTGACCGACACGCCCGACGGCACGCGCCGCGTCTATCGCCTCGACCCACGCGGATTGGGCGCGCTGCGCGACTGGCTCGACCGCTTCTGGGGCGACCAGCTCAGCGCGTTCAAGGATTTTGCCGACCAGCAGGAGAGCCCCGAATGAGCATCGCTCCGATCGTCCAATCGGTGACGGTTGCGGTTCCGCCCGACAGGGCCTTTGCGGTGTTCACCGGGTCGATCGGCCGCTGGTGGAAGCGCGGCATGACGATCGGCGCCAAGCCACACGAAGACGTGGTAATCGAGCCGCGCGCCGGAGGGCGCTGGTTCGAGCGCGATGAGGACGGCACCGAAACCGAGTGGGGCACGGTGCTCGCCTGGGAACCACCCGGCCGCGTGCTGCTCGGCTGGCAGATCGATGCCGCGTTCAAGCACGACCCCGATCTCACCACCGAAGTCGAGGTCACGTTCGTGCCTGACGGAGCCGGCACGCGCGTGACGCTGATCCACAGCCGGCTCGAACGCTTCGGCGAGTCAGCCGAGCGCATCGCCGCGCAGCTCGGCGGTGGCTGGCCGGGCCTGCTCCAATTGTTTGCCGATCTAACCGAGAAGGACGCACGATGACCGAATTCACGATCCACGGCATTCCCGGCAGCCCCTATGTCCGCGCGCCGTTGCTGGCGCTCGAGGAAAAGGGCCTGCCCTGGCGGCTCGAGCCGTTGGCCATGGGCGGCAATCGCACGCCCGATTACAAGGCGCGGCTGCACCCCTTCGCCAAGATTCCGGTGCTCGATCATGGCGATTTCCGACTCTACGAAACGCGCGCGATCCTCGATTATGTCGATCAGATCGCACCCGAGCCGGCGCTGACGCCCGACGCTCCGAAGCTGCGCGCGCGGATGAACCAGGTGATCGGGATCGTCGATTCCTACGTCGCGCCGCGGCTCAGCGGCGCGGTGACCTTTCCCCGTCTCGTCGCGCCGCGCTTTGGCATAGCGGTCGACGACGCGGCGGTGGTAGCGGCGATTCCGGCCGCGCAGGAAGTGGTCGACGAACTCGCCCGCCTGCTCGGCGATCAGGACTATATGGCAGGGCCGGCGTTGAGTCTGGCCGATCTGATGCTGATCCCGCACCTCGTCTTCCTGCCCGATTTTGCCGAGGGGGCGGCGATGATCGCGCCGCATGCCGGTCTCGCCGGCTGGATCGAGCGGGTGAAAGCGCGGCCAAGCATGGCGGCGACCGAGTGGGATGTGCTGCTCGACCGATTCCCGGTAGCGGCCGAGCCTATAGCTGCTCACGCATAGCGAGCGCGCTCGGGCGAGGTCAGTTGGGCACGGCCCACATGGTCGTCCGGTCACGCGCAAGCGTGGTCATGAAATCGTCGAGGGCGGTCAGCCGCTGCTCGATGTCCTCCGCCTCCACGCCGCTCCACACCGAAATATCGTAGCCTGCGCGGGCCTTTTTGAGGTCCCCGCCGTCGCGATAGCGGTCGGTGATGTAAAGCATTTCGAGAAGTTCGGTCGGACGGTTCCGCTCACCGGCTTTGATGACGCCGTATTTTACGAGATATTCAGTCATTATCCCGTCGTTCGATGTGCTGACCATAACCATCCTCTCGCTACGCAGAGATGGGGAGCGCACGATGGCGAATCCAGCCCCATGCGGGCTTTAACTGCTAGACCTTCGAAATGCCCATTGCGATCAGGCTGTTGGCGGTGTCGACCACGCTGTCGGCGGCGGGGCGCGGGCGCCAGCCGAGCTTTTCCATCGCGTGGGTCGGCTCGGCGTGGCGGACCTTGCCGAGCTCGCCGATCAGCTGGCGCACTGCGGGGTCGAACAGCGCCACGATCCGCATCACCCAATTGGGCATCCGCCGCGTCGGCACCTTGCCGGCGTAGTCGGGCAGCCGCTCGCGCAGGATCGCGGCAATCTCCATGAGGCGCAGGAAACCGTTCGGCGCCACCGCCATGAAGCGCTCGCCGCTCAAATCGGGCGCGGACAACGCGCGGATATGGAGGTCGGCGACGTCGCGCACGTCGACCAGGTTGAAGCCGAGATCGGGCAGCGCCGGATAGGTACCCTCGAGCACGCGCTTGACGACTTCGAGCGACGGCGAGAAATCGGCGCCGAGCAACGGCCCCAGCACCATGCCAGGATTGACCGTCACGAATTCCAGGCTGCCGCCCTCGGCCGCGATCCAGTCGCGCGCGGCGCGTTCGGCGATCGTCTTGGACTTGGCATAAGCAGAGACGTCCTTGGCGGTCACGTCGGTCCAGTCGGCTTCGCTGAAACTGTTCTTGTCCGCGGTCCGGCCATAGAAGATCGCGGCGACCGACGAGGTCATCACCAGCCGGGTGACTCCGGCATCGCGGGCGAAGCGGATCGCGCGCAATGCACCGTCGCGTGCCGGCACGATCAGTTCGTTTTCGTCCTTCACCGCGTGCATGGGGATGGGGGAGGCCATGTGGACGACATGGCTGCACCCGGCCATCGCCTCGGCCCAGCCGGCGTCGCTGGTCAGGTCGGCGGCGAAAAAGGACAGGCGGTCATTGTCGACCTTGAGCCAGTCGCGAACCTCGGCTTCGCGGTTGAGGTTGCGGATGGTGGCGCGGACGGTCCAGCCCTGCTCGATCAGCTGGCGAATGGTGAAGCCGGCGATATAGCCGCTGCCCCCGGTGACCAGAACGACGCCCGCCATATGTCTCTCCCTTTGGATGTCTGGCTAGCATATTCGTTGCGAATCGCAACCTGTTGGCGGTTGACCCGCGCCTGCCCAAGGGGGAGAGCAGGGCCATGAAAGCGCTGGTCGTTTCCGAACTGGGCCCCGATTTCGCCGGCTGCGCGCTGGCCGACCTGCCCGATCCGGTGCGGGCGCCGGGACAGGTGTTGATCCGCGTGCGCGCGGCGTCGCTCAATTTTCCTGACCTGTTGATGACCGAGGGCAAATATCAGCTGAAGCCCGATCTGCCGTTCGTGCCCGGCATGGAAGTCGCTGGCGACGTGGTCGAAGCGGATGCGGACAGCGGGTTCGCGCTGGGCGAGGCGGTGGTCGCGGCGACGCGGCTCGGCGGGTTCGCCGAACTGGTCGTTGCGGACGCGCGCGGCGTGCGGCGGCTTCCCGCCAATCTCGATTACGCCGCCGGCGCGAGCGTCGGCGCAGCCTATAACACCGCTTATGTCTCGCTGATCCGCTGCGCCAACGTTCAGCCCGGCGAGTGGGTGCTGGTCCATGGCGCGACCGGCGGCGTGGGGCTAGCCGCGGTCGATCTGGCCAAGGCGCTCGGTGCGCGCGTGATCGCCACCTCGCGCTCGCCGGACAAGCTCGCGGCGGTGGCGACGGACTATGGGATCGACGCGACCTTGCCGGCATCGGGCTTTCGCGAGGCGGTCAAGGAGATTACCGGCGGGGGCGCCGATGTGGTCTTCGATCCGGTCGGCGGCGATGTGTTCGACGAAAGCACGCGGTGTATCGCGTTCGGCGGGCGATTGCTGGTGATCGGCTTCACCTCGGGACGGATCGCGAGCGTCGCCACCAACATCCCGCTGATCAAGGGTTTCTCGGTGATCGGCGTGCGCGCCGGCGAATATGGCCGCCGCTTTCCCGACAAGGGCAGAGAGAATCAGGACGCGATCTGGGCGCTCGCGGCGGAAGGCCGTATCCGCCCGCGCGTCGACCGCCGCTACGCGCTGGCCGATTGGCGCGCGGCGTTCGAGGCGATGCGCGACAGCCGGATGATCGGCAAGATCGTGATCGAGCCGTAGCGTCGGTTTTAGTTTTGCTGTGGCGGCGCTGCGTCGCTCCCCGGCCTGTTCGGGAAATCGGCAGAAATAGGCGCCATGGACTCAGGGTCGAATATCAGGAACAAGCTTAGCCGGGGCAAATTCAAAGCGGTGTTCTTGATTCAATGCCTAGAGGCTACCGGTGCATCGTCGTTACGGCTCTCGGATGGTTGATATTAGCTGCCAGTCCAGCCTCAGATAAAACCGGACAGCCCCAACAGCCCCAAGCCTCCACTAATGCAGAGCGCGATCTCGACGTGATTGCGAACGCTCAGAGTAAGCTAGCTAACGCGAGCGGCCCTAGCGAATATCAGCGCCCATGCGACGAAGGCGAATACAATAACAGGTCGGATCTTTGCGCCCAATGGTATGCTGCGAGAGCCGCTGGAGAATCGGCAAAGTGGGCGATGTGGGCTTTTTGGGCGGGCGTGGTCAGCGCGGTTGGTCTCTTCACAACGCTGATCTTCAACTATCTCGCATGGAAGCAGGGGCGGCAGGGGCGAGAAGATACGCGGCGCGCGATTCGTGAGGCCCGCCGAAGCAATCTGATCAGCATTGTTTCTGAAAGACGCGCCCGTCGCGAGGCGGTGGCGGCCGACCGGCATACGCAGGCGGCGCTCCGAGCTGCGCAGAAGAACGCGGGTGCCGCCGCCAAGCTCGTGGACACGTCCGAGAAAAACGCTCGCCGAGAGCTTCGCGCTTATGTTGACATCGATTATCTTCGGCTTGCCCGGAAAGAGAGTAGGGACACTGAAGACCGGCAATGGGGTGGTGTCGCGGGCTGTCTACGCAACTTCGGCAAAACTCCCGCCGAAAACGTTACTATAAAATTGACTTATGGCCGCGCTAACCCCGGCGGAATTATCTCGATCACATCTATCGAGGACAAAGGGGAGCTTGGCGGATTGAGTCCGTCCGACACTATGGAGTGGAAAGACTTTTTCGGGTTTCAAAGGCCCCTTTGGGACGAGTTGCTGGCCGACAAATGGAAGCTGCACGTCACCCTCGACGTGACTTACAAAGACGCCTTCGGGGATCCCCACTCGATTCACGTCGCGTATAATTCTGATAGCGGAGACGAGGACTTATCTTTCGTCTCGGGAACGCGAAAAATCACCTAGCGCCCTCACAGGCGTCATGCCGCGAGCGATGACGCGCCGTCAAAGGGCATCATCAATGCATGCGCTTTGGTGCATTTGCCACATCCTGGCGGAATACCCTGTTGGGCGACCGGGTGGGCCGGCACCGCAATTCTAGTCGCAAACAAGAAACCCCGGCGGTCGCGCGGACCGCCGGGGTTCGTGGTCGGCCCCGACACCCTGTGAAGGGGGGTTGGTGCCGAGGCCGTACGCCTGTGGCGCTTACGCGCCTCAGCCGCCCAGCAGTTTGAGCACGCCTTGCGAGCTCTGATTCGCCTGGGCGAGCATCGCCGTCGACGCCTGGCTCAGGATCTGGGCCTTGGCGAGGTTGGTCGATTCGGCCGAGAAGTCGGCGTCCTGGATGCGGCTGCGCGCATCGGTCAGGTTGGTCGCATTGTTGGTCAGGTTGTTGACCGCCGACTGCAGGCGGTTCTGACCGGCGCCGAGACCCGCGCGGGTCGTCGACACTTCGGCGATCGCGTCGTCGAACGCCGACAAAGTGAGGCCGGTCTTCATCTTGTTGGCGGTGAAGTCGACCACCGCCGACAGCTTGGTCGTGGCGGCGTTGAGCTGGGTGAACGACATCGTGACGGTGTCGGTCGAGTTGGCGCCTGCCTGGATCGTGACGTTGTTGGTTGCGGTCGCGAACAGGTTCTTGCCGTTATAGCTGGTGTTGGCGATGATCGAGCTGATCTGCGCGCCCAATGCATCCTGCTCCGCCGTGATGTTGGCGGCGTCGCTGGTCGAATAGGTGCCGTTGGCGCCCTGCACCGCGAGCTCGCGCATGCGCTGGAGCATGTTGGTGACTTCGTCGAGCGCCCCTTCGGCGGTCTGCGCCATCGAGATGCCGTCATTGGCGTTGCGCACGCCCTGGTTCATGCCGCGGATCTGCGAGGTCATCGAGGCCGAGATGGCGAGGCCGGCGGCGTCGTCCTTGGCCGAGTTGATGCGCATGCCCGTGGACAGGCGGTTCATGGCCGTCGACAATGCGTCGTTGGCCTTGGTCGAAGCATTCTGCGCTCGAAGCGCGGAAATGTTGCTACCGATAACGGTCATAAAGGTCTCCGTTGCTGACGCTCCCCGCCACCCCCAAGGCAGAAGGTCGAGCCGTCGACAGCAACGAACGACCGCTTTCGCGACCGTTTAAGTAAATTTTTTCGTCACCATGAAAATCCCGGCGGCGGATCGGCCGCCGGGATCTCGTGGTACGCTTCACTCGAAGCCTGTCCTGCCCAGCCCTCGGGGGGATGGGACCGGGCAGGATCCCTTCATTAGCCGAGCAGCTTGAGCACGCCCTGCTGCGACTGGTTAGCCTGGGCCAGCATCGAGGTCGACGCCTGGGCCAGGATCTGCGCCTTCGCCAGGTTGGTCGATTCCGACGAGAAGTCGGCGTCCTGGATGCGGCTGCGCGCGTCGGTCAGGTTGGTCGCGTTGCTGGTCAGGTTGTTGACCGCCGACTGCAGACGGTTCTGGGCAGCACCCAGGCCCGCGCGGGTCGTCGACACTTCGTTGATCGCGTCGTCGAACGCGCTCAGCGCCAGACCGGTCTTCATCTTGCCGGTGGTGAAGTCGACCACCGCCGACAGCTTGGTCGTGCCGGCATCGAGCTCGGTGAAGTCGACCGAGATCGCGTCCGCCGTGTTGGCACCGGCCTGGACCGAGATGCTGTTGGAAGCGGTCGAGAACAGGTTCTTGCCGTTGAAGGCGGTGTTGGCGACGATCGAGCCGATCTGAGCGGACAGAGCGTCCTGCTCCGCCGTGATGTTGGCGGCGTCGGTGGTCGAATAGGTGCCGTTGGCCGACTGCACCGCGAGCTCACGCATACGCTGCAGCATGTTGTTGACCTCGTCCAGCGCGCCTTCACCGGTCTGCGCCATCGAGATGCCGTCATTGGCGTTGCGAACGCCCTGGTTCATGCCCTTGATCTGGGCAGTCATCGAGGCCGAGATGGCGAGGCCGGCGGCGTCGTCCTTGGCCGAATTGATACGCATGCCCGTGGACAGGCGGTTCATCGCCGTCGAGAGGGCCAGGTTCGCCTGGTTAGAGGCATTCGTCGCACGCAGCGCCGATACGTTGCTTCCGATAACAGTCATGTCCGTGTCTCCACTTGCTACGACGATCCCCGCCTCTCCCCCGAATAGTGCGAGGGGCCGAGCCGTCTGAACCGGAGAACGGCAGGTATTTGCCGGGCTTTAGGCAAAAAATTGCCGGTCCTTTGCCGGTCATGTTCATTTCGGGTGGGCGCGCGGTAATTTTTTGCCGCCGTTGCCGGATGGTTTACGTCTCGTTTACCAAGTTCCGGGCATGTCTCCTCACGACGAAGGGGGAATACATGCGTTCGATCTTTCCATCCGATCTGGTGATGCGGCAAAAATATGCCCTGGTCTCTTCGCTGCGTGCGCAGGGCCTGGGGGTTGCCGAGGGCGACGCCCGTCCGCAGGCGAGCGACGTCTTCCTGGTGATGGAAGGCGAGACGGCGCCGATCGCCGACCGCACCATGGTCATCGGCAGCGAAGGCCGCGGGTTCCGTCGCGGATCGGGCGGCACGCCCACGCGCCTCTCGTTCGGTCCGGCCGACAACGCCATCGGATCGGCTTTCGCTTATGCTTATGCCGCCGGCCCCGAAGCGCCGACCGCGGCCGACCCCGAAAGCCTCGCGCTGTTCGCGCTGGCCGAGCGCGTCGCCGACGCCGACATCACGGTATTGATCAACGGCCCGACCGGCACCGGCAAGGAAGTGCTGGCGCGCACGATCCACCTGAAATCGCGCCGCCGTGACAAGCCGTTCGTCGCGATCAATTGCGCGGCGCTCCCCGAAAGCATGCTCGAGGCATTGCTGTTCGGCCACCAGAAGGGTGCCTTCACCGGCGCCAGCGCGGCGGGCGAAGGGTTCTTCCGCGCGGCCGAGGGCGGCACCTTGCTGCTCGACGAGATCGCCGAGATGCCGCTCCAGCTTCAGGCCAAATTGCTCCGCGTGCTGCAGGAGCGCGAGGTCATCCCGATCGGCGCCTCGACCCCGATCCCGATCGACGTCCGCATCATCGCCTGCGCCAACCGCGACCTGCAGGACGAAGTCGCCGCCGGCCGCTTCCGCTCCGACCTTTATTACCGCCTGTCGGTATTCCCGCTGACCACGCGCTCGCTGGCCGATCGCCCGCAGGACATTCCGGCGCTCGCCGCGGCGATGATCCTGCGCCATTCGGGCACGCGCCAGTCGATCCCCTGGCCCGACCAGGGCGCGATCGACATGCTGATGTCGCACGACTGGCCGGGCAATGTCCGCGAGCTCGAGAACGTGATCCAGCGCGCCTTGCTGTTTGCCGCCGGCGACACGATCGGCGCGAGCCATATCGTGTTCGACCGCCGTCCCGAGCCCAAGGCCGATCCGGTCCCCGGGCGGAGCGCCGACACGCTCGCCAATGTCGTCCAGTTCAGCGAGTTCCAGGCGATCCGCGAAACGCTCGCCGCGTGCGGCGGCAGCCGGATCGAGACCGCGCGCCGGCTCGGCATTTCCGAACGCACCCTTCGCTACCGTCTCGCCAGAGCGCGCGAGCAGGGTGAAGATATCACGAGGATGTGGGCATGAGTGGCATCAACGGCATTGGCGGCGCGATGAGCGTCGACCGGGTGATGGCGCTGCGTGCGCAGATCCTGGAACGCAATACGGCGCTGGCGCGCGCCGGGGCGGCGGGGCCGACCGCCGCGCCCGCCACGGTGCAGCCGGCCGGGCCCGCCAGTTTCGCGGACTCGCTGACGAACGCGCTCAACAGCGTCAACGACAGCCAGAACCGCGCCTCGGACATCTCCACTTCGTATGAACGCGGTGAGACGATCGACATCGCCAAGGTGATGCTGGCCCGCCAGGAGGCGTCGGTCAGCTTCGAAGCGACCTTGCAAGTCAGGAACAAGCTCTTGTCCGCCTATAAGGACATTATGAGCATGCCGGTTTGAGATAGGCCATGAGCAACGAACTCACCCAATCCGCTCCGCTCGCTACCGAGCGTTTCGCCAACCCGCTGAAGCAGGTCCAGGGCTTGCTGGGGCAGCCGGCGATCCGCCGCAGCCTGCCGATGATCCTGATGGTCGGGCTGATCGCGTCCGCCGCGCTCGCCTGGTTCATGCTGTCGACGCCGACCCAGAAGACCTTGTTCACGGGCTTGCCCGACAGCGACAAGTCGCAGGTCATGGCGGCGCTCAAGACCGGCGGCATCACTGGCCGGATCGACGAGGCGACCGACGCGCTGACGGTCAACGAGGACGATTATTCCAAGGCGCGGATGCTGCTCGCCGGCCAGGGCCTGCCCAAGGCGGCGCCGGGTGGCTATGCGATCCTCGACAACCTGCCGATGGGCGTCAGCCGTGCGGTCGAAGGTGAACGGTTGCGCCAGGCGCGCGAGACCGAGCTTGCCCGCTCGATCCAGGATATCGACGCGGTCGCCGAGGCGCGCGTCCATCTCGCCGTGCCCGAGAATACCGTGTTCGTGCGCGACAATGCCGCGCCCTCGGCCAGCGTCATCGTCAAGCTCCAGGCCGGCCGCGCGCTCAGCGACGCGCAGGTCTCGTCGATCGTCAACCTCGTCGCCTCGTCGGTGCCGGGGATGAAGCCCGACGACGTTACCATCGTCGACCAGATGGGTGCCTTGCTGTCCAAGCCCGGCGCCGGCAGCGATAGCAATGACGCCGCGGTGCGCTATCAGCGCCAGGTCGAACAGAAATATCGCGAGCAGCTGACTCAGTTGCTGACGCCGTTGGTCGGCGCGGGCAATTTCACCGCAGAGGTGACCGCCGACGTCAATCTCGACGACACCAGCTCGACCCGCGAAAGCTATGACAAGGCCGGCGCGCTGCGCGCCGAGCAGGGCAATTGGACCAACAAGGACGCCCCCAGCCCGCAGGCGCCGGGCGGGATTCCGGGCGCATTGTCGAACACCCCGCCGCCGCCGACCACGGTCGCGACGCCGACGCCCACGCCGACTCCCGCTCCCGGTGCGACGCCGGCGGCCGGAGCAGCGGGCGCGCCTGCCGCCGCGGCAGGGGCCGCCACCTCGCCGGTGATGCCCGACACGGCCAAGGCGAGCGACAGCTATGCCCGCGCCTACGATCTCGGCCGCGAAGTCTCGGTGACCCGCAACGCCCCCGGCGCGCTCAGGCGCCTGTCAGTGGCGGTCGTCCTGCGCGACGTCGAAGGATCGAAGCCGCGCTCGCCGGTCGAGATGCAGCAGATCACTCAGTTGGTGAATTCGGCGGTCGGTGCAAATAGCGCCCGCGGCGACCAGGTCACCGTGATCAGCCGCCGCTTTGCCGCCGCGCCCGATCTCGGCGGCGGCCAGCCCTGGTACGAAAGCGGCTGGCTGGCGATGGTCCTGCGCAACGTCACCGCGATCGTCATCGCCTTGCTGGTGCTGATGCTCGGCGTCCGCCCCTTGTCCAAGGCGCTGATGAAGAAGCGCGACGATGCCGGACGCGGCGCGGCCGGACGTGACCTCAACGCGACCTTCGGGATCGGCTCGCCGATGGCGCCCGGCACCGGCAGCGGCCCCAACGGCCAGCCGGTCAGCATCGACGCGCTCGAAAGCGCGCAGAATTTCGACGACCGGATCGGGATGGTCCGCGGCTTCACCCGCGACAACCCGACGCGCGCCGCGCTGGCGGTGCGTGACATGATCAAATCGGACGCCCGCTGATGAACGCTCCCGCCTCTCTCCGTGCCTATTCGGGTGTCGAACGCGCCGCCGTGCTGATGATGCTGGTCGGCGAGGAGGAGGCCGCGGCCATTCTCCAGAAGCTCGATCCCGAGGAAGTTCGCCAGCTCGGCAAGGCGATGTTCGCGGTCGCCGATGTCGGCGAACCCGAGGTGCAGATGGTGCTCGACGATTTCGTCGGCAAGGCGCGCGACCGCACCGCGATCGGGTTCGATCCCAAGCCGATCATCGAGACGATGATGACGCGCGCGCTCGGTCCCGAAAAGGCCGACAGCGTGCTGGCGCGGATCACCCCGCCCGACGCGCAATGCCAGATCGACCTGCTCGACTGGATGGACGCGGCCGAGATCGCGGCGATGATCGAGAAGGAACATCCGCAGATAGCCGCGGTGGTGATCGCCAATCTCGACCAGGACGTCGCGGGCCAGGTGCTCGAATTGCTGCCCGACTCGATCCAGCCCGAAATCCTCCACCGCGTCGCACGGCTGGGGCCGATCACGCCCGAGGCGGTCGATACGCTCCGCACGATGCTCGCCAATCGCAGCGGCGCCGGCGGCCAGTCCGCCGGGGTGATGCTCGGCGGTACCAAGGAAGCGGCACGCATCCTGTCGGGCGCGCGCAAGACCACCGAACAGCGCGTCATGCCCAAATTGTTCAAGATCGACCGCGAAGTCGCCAAGGCGATCGAGGAAGCCTTGTTCGTGTTCGAGAATCTGCTCGACATGGACGACAAGAATCTCGGCACGCTCATCCGCAACATCGACAGCGACCTGCTCACCCGCGCGCTCAAGGGCGTCGACGAGGCGACGCGCAACCGCTTCCTCGGCTGCATGTCGTCGCGCGCCGCCGACGGCATTCGCGACGAGATGGAAGCGCGCGGCCCGATGAAGCTCAGCGAAGTGCTCGACGCGCAAAAGGCGATCATCCAGCTCGCCCGCGCGCTGGCCAAGGACGGCACGATCATGATGGGCGGCGATGACGATTATGTCTGACCGCCCGCTCAACGAATTCGTCGCCGGATTCGCGAGCCGCCACGACCAGGCGGGCGCTGCGCTGCGCCGTGCCTTTGCTGCCAAGGGTGTGGCTTTCTCGCCGCGCGACATGACTCCCGAGCCGCCGCCCCAGCCCGAGGCGCAGCCGCGCCATTTCGAGCCCGCCGATCGCGACGGGGATCCGACCCAGGGCTGGGATCCGTTCGACGCGACGCAACAGCCGTCGGGATTCGTCGATCCGATCGCGACTGCCAAGGCGCTCGGCTATGAAGAAGGCGTCGCCGCGGCAATGGCCCAGGTTGCCGCCAACGCGGCGCGTGACCGCGCGCTGATCGATGACCTGATCGCCGCGATCAACGACGATCGCCGCATCGATCGCGACCGGCTGGCCGGGCATCTCCGCCAGACCGTGACGCAATTGGTCCGCCAGATGGTCGGCGAGGCGGGAGTCGACGCCGACCTGCTCAATCGCCGGGTCGCGGTCGCCGCCGGCATGCTCGCCGACGATGCCGAATCCGCGGTGCTGCGGCTCAATCCCGAGGACATGCCGCTGGTCGACGGCCATCTGCCCGCCAACATCTTCGCCGCCGGCGATATCAAGGTCGAGCGCGGCCATTTCGTACTCGAATCCGCCGCGACGATCGTCGAGGACGGGCCGGATCTGTGGATCGAGCAACTCGCCCAGGCAATCGACCGCACGGCGTTGCCGGAATGATTTTCCCATGTCGTCATGCCGGACTTGTTCCGGCATCCAACGCGCAACAACGGCTGGATTCCGTTGTGGAGGCTTGGACCCCGGAACAAGTCCGGGGTGACGATCGGCTTGGATTGACGCAATCGTGCTGAACCGTTTCGCCCAGGACTATCTCGAAAGCCTCGGCACCGCCGATTTCGTGCCGCAGCCCAAGATATCGGGCCGGCTGGCGTCGTTCGACGGGCTGTTGATGGAAGCGGTCGGACTCAATTTGCCGGTCGGCACGGTGTGTCAGGTGGGCGCCGCGGGCGGCGCCAAGGTCGAGGCCGAAGTGATCGGCTTCCGCAATGGCCGCACCTTGCTGATGAATCTCGGTGGGCCCGCCGCGCTGCTCCCGCAATCGCCGGTACGTCCGGTCGGCGCCCCCGGCGCCGCCGAAGTCGGTGCCGCGCTGCTCGGCCGCGTGGTCGATGGCGCGGGCAAGCCGATCGACGGGCTCGGTCCGATCCGCGGCGCGCAGCATTGGCCGCTTGCCGGCAAACTCCAGGGGCCGCTCGATCGTGGGCGCGTGCTCCAGCCGATGGACGTCGGCGTGCGCGCGATCAACGGACTGCTGACGATCGGCCAGGGCCAGCGCGTCGGCATCATGGCCGGATCGGGTGTCGGCAAATCGGTGTTGCTGGGGATGATGGTCCGCGCCGCGCAAGCGGACGTCGTGGTCATCGGGCTGATCGGCGAACGCAGCCGCGAAGTCGCCGACTTCCTGGAGACCAAGGTCGCCGGAGAGGCTCGCGCGCGCTCGGTCGTAGTCGCGGTGCCCGCCAACCATTCGCCGGTGCTCCGCATCCGCGGCGCGTTGCGCGCCACCGCCATTGCCGAAGGCTTCCGCGCCGAGGGCAAGAAGGTCCTGCTGATCATGGATTCGCTGACTCGTGTCGCGCATGCCGGGCGCGAGATCGGCCTTGCCTTGGGCGAGCCCGCCTCGGCGCGGGGTTATCCGCCTTCGGCGATCGCGATGCTGCCCAATTTGATCGAACGCGCCGGTACCGACGTGAATAGCGGCGGATCGATCACCGCCATCTATACCGTGCTGGCCGATGGTGACGACGGCAACGACCCGGTGGTCGACAGCGCTCGCTCGATCCTCGATGGCCATATCGTGCTGAGCCGCGCGCTGGCCGAACGCGGCGTCTATCCCGCGATCGACCTCGGTCCGTCTGTCAGCCGCGTGATGACCGATATCGTGCCGGCCGACCATATCGCCGCCGCGCGCATCCTGCGTCGTCACCTCGCCACCTATGAGGAGAATCGCGATCTGGTGTTGATGGGCGCCTATCGCGGTGGCGCTGATCCCGAGATCGACGCGGCGATCGCCTATCACCCGGCGGTCATGGAGTATATCCGCCAGGATGCCGATACTAAGGTCTCGTTGCCCGACGCGGTCGCCGAACTGATCGGCGTGTTTGGCCAGCCCCAGGTCTAAGTCATGGCGCGCGGCAAGGGCCAACTCGATCGCATCCTGCGGGTTCGCACGCTGCAATTGGGCATGACGCGCGCCGAGGAAGTCCGCGCCCACGCCAAGATCGCCAGCGAAGCCGATCTTGCCAAACGCATCGCGTCACTCGCCGACAGCGTCGCGCCCACACCGACCGAAGCGGGAAGCGGGTTCTCGCTGGTCGCGGCCGCCCATTTCCGCTCGCGCCTCCACCAATCGGCCGAAATGGCGGAACATCGCCTGCGCGCCGCCGAAGCCGCCGCCGAACGCGCCGCCGAGGCGACCCGAGAGGCGAAGCGCGACCAGTCGGCAGTCGAGAAATTGATGGCCCGCGCCGACCGCGAGGCGGCGCTCAAGGCGATCCGCGCGCTCGAGGCCGCGCCGGCCGTCCGAAAGATTCGGCACGATCCTTGCTAAATACCCCGCGGGGGCAGTGCACGCCTCCCACACGAGGGGTTCATGACCGGCTTGACTTCATCCGTTTCGACGACTGCCGCGCAGCCAGCAAAGGTCGCCGCGCCGTCGCTGCTCGTCCCCGGCACGGTCGCTAATGGCGCTGCGGGGGCGCCGAGCCTTGCCGCCTTTGTCGACCTGATGATCGGCAAGACGACGGTCGCCCCCAAGGACGGGCAGACCGGCGACGAGCGGCAGGATGATGCCGCGACCGGCAAAGCCTTGCCGGAAAAGGATGACGACAAGGGCGACCCCGCGCTTGCCTGGCTGCTCTCGGTGGCGCCGATCGCTTTGCCCGCCGCCAATCCCGCGAAATCTGTTGGCGCCACGGCGGTCACCGCGCCGCTCACCCCGGGCGCCGCGACCCCGCAGCCCGCACTGCCGTTGACGGTTGCCAGCAATACCCCGCAGACCCAGGCTGAGGCGGCGCCCGCGCCGGCGGCATCGCAGGCCCTGGCCGAGATGCAATCGCAGGCCGCGGCCACGCCCATCCCGGTCGCGCTCCAACCCATTCCTGCAGCGCCGATCACGATCGACGCGACATTCGCCGCGGCCCTCGACGTGCCGAACTCGACGCCGGCCGCCAAGCCGGCGATTGCCGTCGCCGATCGATCGACCGCCGAGCAGACCGCCGCGCAACCGATCCGGATCACTATGCCGCCAGCGGCGCCAGTGACCTTGGCGTCGCTGGCGTCGGCGAACGCGCCGATGCCGGCACTTTTCGCGCTGGCGATGGCGCCCGAGCGCAAGGCTGCCGGCGAAGGCGAGGGCAGCCAGCCCGGCAGCCTGACCGCTGCCGCGACGCTGTTGACGCCGGCCGACGCCGTCCAGCTGGTCGCCAAGCCGGGCCAGGCCGAGCGCCAGGCGCTCGACATGGGACGCCAGGATTGGCCGCAAAAGATGATCGACCGGATCGAGGCGCTGCGCGACGACGCCAATGCCAATGATACCTCGATCCGGCTCAAGCCCGACGCGCTCGGGCGGATCGACGTGTCGCTGCGCACGCATGCCGATGGCGCGGTCACCGTCCGCTTCGCGGCGGAACAGCCGACCACGCGCGCATTGCTCGCCGACGCCGCGCCGCAGCTCAACGCCGCGGCCGAGGCGCGTGGCATCCGGCTGGCCGGGACCAGCGTCGACCTGAGCGGCTCGGGCATGACCGGGGGCGACCGCCCGCGGCCGCAGGCTGACGTGCGACAGGACAGCAAAAATCGCCTCGCGATCGGCGGGGATGACGACATTCGGGCCGTCGATGACGGCCGTGTGGCTTGATTGGGGGAATGAACGATGAGTGACGAAACCAAGGCCGACACGCCCAAGAAAAAGGGCAAAGGCAAATTGATCATCCTGATGCTCCTGGCCGTGCTTCTGGTGGGTGGCGGCACGGCGGGCGGCCTGTGGGCGGCAGGGATGCTGGGCGGCGCCAAGCCGGCCGGGCCCGAAGGCCCCAAATTGGTGCCCAAGAGCGAACAGAAGCGCGCTGGCGGCGAGGGCAAGGAAGGCGAGGGCGCCACGTCGAGTGGCACCAAGCCGCCGTCGGGCAGCGGCGGCGACAAATATGCGTCCAATTATTACGCGATCGAAAAGGACTTCACCTCGAACCTGCGCGACAGCCCGCATTACGTCCAGATCGGGATCGCGGTGTCGACGCCGTACGACGATTCGGTGATCGAGAACCTCAAGACCAACGAGATCGCGGTGCGGTCGGCGGTGCTGATGGCACTCGGCGATGCGACCGAGGAAGAGGTCACGACCGGTGACGGCAAGAAGCATCTTGCCCAGCGATTGGTCCAGGCAATCAACGCCACGCTCAAACAAAAAGAGGGATTTGGCGGGATTAGTAACGTCTACTTTACCAATTTTGTTGTTCAGTGACCGGGCATGGTTAACGGCTCGTCATCCATATCCGACACGGACCGGCGCGAACGCCCTCGCGCGGCGGCGGCACACGCCCCCGCGCTGGGCGGCGCCAATCTGAATCCGTTCGGCGATCTGCACACGCTGCAGCATCTCTCCGCGCGTCTCGCCCGGAGCCTGCGCGGCGTGTTCGAGCCGTTGCTGCGCCAGGAGGTCCGCTTGTGGGCGGAGCCGCTGGTGGTGCAGCGTTTCACCGATTACCGCGCCGAACGCCCCGACGGCCTGACCGCCTGGGTGCCGCTGGCGATGACGCCGGGCACCGGCCAGGCGCTGTTGGTGGTCGACGGCAAGTTCGTGCTCGAACTGCTCGACATGTTCTTTGGCGGCACCGGCGCCGCGCCGCACGACATGCCGAGCGAATTCTCGCCGGCCGCGGAAGCGATGATCGGACACCTTGCCGCGATCGTCGCCGAGCCGATGACGACTTCCTGGGAGCCGCTCGCCAAGGTGAGCTTCTCGCCGGGTCGGGTCGAGGCCAATCCGTCGATGGTCGCGGGGCTGGACGGCGACGATCCGATGGTCGTCACCCGTTTCGGCATCGGCAAGCATCACGGCAAGCCGATCTTCATCGACATCGTCTATCCGGTGCAGTCGCTCAAGCCCTACACCCCGTCGCTCACCGGCAAGGTGCTCGGCGCCGCGCCCGATCCGGCATGGCAGAACGGGCTCGCCAAGGCCGTGATGACGGTGACCTTCCCGGTTCGCTCTGTGCTGGCCGAGCCGGTGATCAGCCTCGCCAAGCTGATGGAACTCAAGGAAGGCGACGTGATCCCGATCAGCGTCGCCGCCGACGTGCCGGTGATGGTGGCCAATGGCCGCCTCGGCACCGGCACCGTCGGCACGTCCAACGGACGCGCCGCGATCAAGCTCAATTCGCTCTCTCTCAATGTCGAGGAACTCGCATGACCGATTTGTCCGGGACCTTCCCGGTCGACGCCAATATGGCGGCCAATTACCGGCTGCTGCAGGATGTCGACGTCAAGCTCACGGTGGAGATCGGCCAGACCCGGCTGACGCTCCGCGAATTGCTCGCCTTGGGCGAAAGCTCGGTGATCGAGCTCGACCGCCAGGCCAACGAACTGCTCGACGTGTTCGTCAACGGCACGCTGATCGGGCGTGGCGAGGTCGTCACCGTCGGCGAGCGCTTCGGCGTCCGCCTTACCGAGCTGGTCAGCCCAGAGAAGCGCGGCTGATGCTCTGGACGTATATCCTCAAGCTGTTCGTGCTGCTGCCGCTGGTCTGCGGCCTGATGGTCGGCTGTCTGTGGCTGTGGCGCCGGCTCGAGAGCCGGATGCCGGGCCAGCCGGCCAACCGCACGATCAAGGTGCAGGAAACGATGATGCTGTCGCCGGGCCTGCGCCTCGCGGTGATCGAGTTCGAAGGGCAGAAATTGCTCGTGTCGGTCGGTCGCGGCGGGGTCCAGCTGATCGACAAGGCCGGGGGGCTGCCCAAGTGACGACGATCCGCCGCCTAAAGGAAGACGGCCCTTCGCTGTTCCGCGCGCCGGTTTCTGCCGCGCCGCGTCCGAAGAATGTCCAGCTGATGAAGCTGGTGCTGATCCTGCTCGCGTTCATCGCCCTGCTGAGCGTCGCGATGCCCTCCTTCGCCCAGAGCGCGCCCGCCGCGCCGACGACGACCACCGCCTCTTCGGCACCGGCCGCCGCGGCCAAGCCCGGCATCGGCGACGCGGTCGACCGCGCGCTGGGCCAGCTTGGCGGGCCGGGCGCCGCTGCCGCCACCAATGGCGCGGGCAAGGCGCCGCTGTCGCTCAGCCTGCAGGTCCTCATCATCATGGGCCTGCTCACGATCCTGCCCGGGATCCTGCTCATGATGACCAGTTTCACGCGGATCATCATCGTGCTGTCGATCCTGCGCCAGGCGCTGGGATTGCAGCAGACGCCGCCCAACCAGGTGCTGATCGGCCTGTCGCTGTTCCTGTCGCTGTTCGTGATGGCGCCGACGATCAATCAGATGAACACCCAGGCGATCCAGCCTTATTCCGCCGGCCAGATCGGCGGGACCGACATGATCCAGCGCGCCGGCCAGCCGCTCCACGCCTTCATGGTCAAGCAGACCCGGATGAAGGATCTCAAGATGTTCGCCGACATGGCGCATTCGGGCCCGTACAAGGCCTCGACCGATATTCCTTATACGGTGCTGCTGCCGGCGTTCGTCACCAGCGAATTGAAGACTGCGTTCCAGATCGGCTTCCTGATCTTCCTGCCGTTCATCGTCATCGACCTGGTGGTCGCGACCGTGCTCATGTCGCTCGGCATGATGATGATGTCGCCGACGATCATCTCGATGCCGTTCAAATTGCTCTTGTTCGTGCTGGTCGACGGCTGGGCGATGATGATGGGCAGCCTCGCGTCGAGTTTCGCGACATGATGCCCGCCTGCCCGCCCCCCGCGCCGAACCCGTTCCGCGTGCCGCCGCCTGCCATGCCGAGCCGCAGGCCGATGCTGTGGCTCTCCCCCAACCGTCATGCCAGCGAACGCTGGCATCTCGTTGAGGGAAATACCGCACAAGACCCCAGCTGTCGCTGGGGTGACGATAAAACCAACTGGATCAACTGACGATGGACGCCGACTATTTCATCGGAGCGGCCGATCAGACGATGTGGGTGCTGGCGCTCGCCGCCGCTCCCGTGTTGATCCCGGCGTTGCTCGCCGGCCTGATCCTGGGCATGGTCCAGGCGGCGACGTCGATCAACGAACAGACGCTGACCTTCGTCCCCAAGCTGGCGGTGGTGGGGCTGTCGCTGCTGATCTTCGGCAGCCTGATCATGGGCCTGCTGACCGACTTCACGATCGACATCTTCCAGCGCATTCCGGATCTGGTGCGGTGAGGACTTTCGACATTCCCCTCCCGCTCGCGGGAGGGGCTAGGGGAGGGCATGTCGCCCACCCGCTGTCCGATAACACGCCCTCCCCCAACCCCTCCCGCGTGCGGGAGGGGAGCTTCTGATGCTCGGCCTCGGCCTGAACATCGAGGCGCAGCTCTGGGCGCTCCTCTTCGTGATGATCCGGATCGGCGCGGCGTTCGTCGCGGCGCCGGTGTTCGGCGCGGTGGCGGTGCCACTGCCCGTGCGCGTCGCGCTGTCGGGCGCGATCGGCGTGCTGGTGCTGGCGGTCCATCCGATCGTCCCGCCCGCCGATATTTTTTCCATCGCCACCATCTTGAGCGCTACTGCCGAAGCCCTGATCGGGCTCGCTATCGGCTTCATCCTGCAGATCGCGTTTGCTGCTCCCGCGGTTGCCAGCGAAGTGATCGGCACCTCGATGGGGATCGGCTTCGCTTCGGCGATCGACCCGCAGAATGGCCGCTCGACGCCCGCTTTGGGCAATTTCCTGTCCGTGCTGATGACCTTGCTGTTCCTGTCGGTGAACGGGCATCTCGTCCTCGTCGACATGCTGGTGCGCAGCTATGCGGTGCTGCCGCCGGGCGGCGCCTGGTTGTCGCCGGACCGGCTCAAGGACATCGCGTTCTTCGGTGGCTATACCTTCGCCGCCGGTCTGCTCCTCGCGCTGCCCGTCGGCTTCCTGCTGCTGTGCCTCAACATGATCGTCGGCATGGTCAGCCGCGCCGCACCCAGCCTCAACCTGTTCGCGATCGGTCTGCCCGCCAGCCTCGCGGTCGGCGTGGTCGCGCTCGCGCTCGCGATGCCGGCAATGGGTGATTACATGCTCGTCATCGTCCAGGAAGGGCTCGATGCCTCGCAAAGCCTGGTGTTCGGCTGATGGCGGAATATGAAGGCGACAAGACAGAAGCGCCAACAGCCAAGCGTCGCAAGGACGCGATCGAGCGCGGCGACGTCCTCAAGTCGCGTGAATTCGCCACCGCGCTGATCGTGCTCGCCGGCTGCGGCTGGATCGCGATGCTCGGGCCGCAAATGATCAAGGCGTGCGAAGGGCTGATGACCGCCAGCTTCCGCTTCGGCCGCGCCGATATCGAGGATTGGTCGCCGATGCGGCCGCTGATCCAGGCCGGCCTTGGCTTCGCGCCGACAGTCGGCGGATTGTTCCTGATCGCGATGATCGCGGCAGTGCTCTCCCAGGCGGGGCTCGGCTCGTTCCGCTTCAACGGCAGCCTGCTTCAGCCCAAATTCTCGCGGATCAATCCGGCATCGGGGCTGAAGCGGATTTTCGGTCCGACCGGCTGGATCGAGCTTGGCAAGTCGCTGCTCAAGGTCGCCTTGCTTGGGTCGATCGGCGCCTGGTTGATGTGGAAGACCGCGCAGCCGACCTTGGGGCTGTCGACCTCGTCCGACGTGGCCGGGGTGGTCGGCAATCTCGGCGGGACGTTCGTGTGGATCCTGTTCACGATGGCGGGCGGGCTGGTGGTGATCGCCGGCGTCGATCTGCCGATCCAGATCATTCGGCTGCTGGGCAAGCTCAGGATGAGCAAACAGGAAGTCCGCGACGAGAACAAGGAGACCGAGGGTTCGCCCGAGGCCAAGCAGCACCTGCGCCAACGCCAGCGCGAGATGAGCCGGCGGTCGGTCAGGAAAGCGGTCGCCACTGCCGACGTCATTCTGACCAACCCGACGCATTTCTCGGTCGCGCTGCGCTATGACCGCTTCAACGACAATGCGCCGGTGGTGGTGGCCAAGGGGCGCGGCACCACCGCGCTGGCCATCCGCGATGTCGCCGGGGACGAGAAAATCCCGATTCTCGAATATCCGATGCTCGCGCGCGCGGTCTATTATACCAGCCGCGAAGGGCAGGAGATCCGCGACGATCTCTACCCGGCGGTCGCCACCGTTCTGGCCTTCGTCTTCGGCCTCAACCAGCGTGCCGGGACGGTGCCGCCGGCGATCGACGTGCCAACCACCGCGCGGTTCGACGAAAACGGCGTCAAACAATGACGAAAGTCCTAAAATTTGTTTCGGACCGGTCGTTCCATGATCTGACGCGCGCGGAGTAACGATCATGGTGACGACCAGCTCGACCACGAGCACCCCGACCCCGACACCCAGCCCGACGCCGAGTCCGTCGGCATCGAGCGTGATGGGCTCGGCCGCGCAGGCGCTGTTCAATTCGCTGTCGACCGGGTCGGGCGTCGATACCGCGTCGCTCGTCACCTCGCTGGTCCAGGCGCAATTCGCCACCAAGACCGATGCGCTGACCGCCCAGTCCGACGCACTGACCGCGCAGATTTCGGGCGTGTCGACGCTCAAGAGCACGATCCAGCAATTCGCCAGCGCGTTGAAGACGCTGACCACCAACGGCACCTTGCAGTCGCAGCCGCAAAGCTCGAACAACAACGTGCTGACCGCGAGCGCGCAGACCGGCGCGGCGCTGAACGGCCTGACCGCGTCGATCACCGTCAGCCAGCTTGCCAGCGCGCAAGTCGCGACGACCCAGGTCGCGGTCGCCGACCGCACCGCGGTGATCGGATCGGGCCAGCTGACGCTGACATTGGGCAGCGCGACCTATTCGGCCGACGGCAGCCAGATGACCGGCTTCACCGCCGGTGCGGGCACGCCGGTCACGATCGACCTGACCAATTCGAGCCTCGACGGCATCGCCGCCGCGATCAACGCCAAGAAAGCCGGCGTCACCGCCTCGGTCGTCACCGATGTCGACGGCAAGGCCTATCTCTCGCTCAAGGGCGCGACCGGCACGACGCAGGCGTTCACGCTTGCCGCGACGACTGATCCCACGGGCAATCTCGCGCAGTTCAATGTCGGCGTCGGCGCGACCGGCACCAAGATGTCGTCGGTCGCGCAGAACGCCAAGCTGACCGTCGATGGCGTCTCGGTCGAGCGCGCGTCGAACACGGTCACCGACCTGATCAACGGCGTGAAGCTGCAGCTGACCGGCACCAGCCCGGTTGCGGTGTCGCTGACCGCGAGCTCGCCGACCGACGGCCTGAAACAGGCGATCACCGACTTCGTCGACAGCTACAATGAGGTGCTGAACACCATCAACACCCAGATCGACCCGCAGAACGGGCCGCTCAAGAACGACACCGCGGCGCGCGGGCTGATCAATTCGCTGCGCTCGCTGACGACGCGCTCCCTGCTTACCGGCGCAGCAGCCGGAACGCCGACGACGCTGGGCGAAATCGGCATCAAGACCAATCGCGACGGCACCTTGTCGGTCGACGACGCGACGGTGACCAACGCGCTCAACAATTACCCGGCATCGGTCGAGGCGATGTTCTCGTTCTCGACCTCGAGTTCGGACGGCATCACCGCGGCGATGAACGGCATTTCGCTGACATCGACCAGCACATTATACGGCCTCGGCGCCTCGCTGACGCGCTACACCCAGCAGCAGTCGGACGTGTCGAAAGCGAAGGACGATCTGTCCGACCAATCGGACCAGATGAAGACCCGGCTGACTCAGCAATTCGCCAGCATGAACGCCAAGGTCGCCGCCTATAAATCGACCCAGGCATTCCTCAAGTCGCAGATCGACGCCTGGGCGAAGGGCAGCAATTGATGGCCGGCTATGCGACCGCGCTGCGCGGAGATCCCGAGGCGACCTACCGCCAGATCGACCTGGTCGGCCGCACCGGTGAGGCCGACGGGCCGGCGCTGGTCCAGTTGCTCTACGAGGAATTGGTCCGCGCGCTCCGTGTCGCTGCGCACGCCACCGAAAACCAGAATTACGCGCTGAAGGGTGAGAAGATCACTCGCGCGACCGCCATCCTGTTCGCGCTCGAGGCGGGCTTGGATTTCGACAAGGGTGGCGAAGTCTCGCACACGCTCGCGCGACTCTATCGCGGCGCGCGCAATGCGATCATCGACGCCAGTGTGGGGCATGAGGCGCAGCCGTTCCTCGAAGTCGCCTCCAATCTCGAGGAAATCGCCCAGGCCTGGGCACAGGCTCGCCGCGCCTGAATGTTTTGTTTCAGCAAAAGCTGAAACGGTTGCCGGTGCCGCGACAAACGACCTCGCGACGGCAACGTGGTTGCCGCGCCGTTAACCCTTTCGTGACCGGCGCCAGCTTAGGGTCGCGATCAAAGGAAGGACCCGATGGCCGAACTTCACCGACCCATGCGCACGATCCTGGTGGTCGACGACAGCCGCACCAATCTGAACGTCATCGGCAAGCGGCTGACGCATTTCGGCTATCTGACCGCGCTCGCAGACAATGGCGGGGAAGCGCTCGACCTGATCGCCGCGCGCGGCTTTGATCTCATCCTGCTCGACCTGGTGATGCCGGGGATGAGCGGGCTCCAGGTGCTGGCCGAATTGCGCTCGCGGCCCGAAACCGTCGATTTGCCGGTGATCGTCGTCACCGGCCGTAGCGACCCCGAAGCGGCGGTTCAGGCACTCGCCGCCGGCGCCGACGACCATGTCGCCAAGCCATTCGATTTCGACGTGCTGCATGCCCGTATCGAGCGCACGCTTGCGCGCGCCCGGCGCGTCAGCGACCTCAAGCGGTCGAACGCCGCGCTCGACGCGCGGATCGCCGCGCGCGCGATGGAATTGGGCGAAGCGCGCGCCGAACTCGCCGACATCCGCGCCGATCGCCAACGGCTGATCGTCTCGCTCCAGGCGCTGCACGACGAGGTCGAGCGGCTGCGGGCGTAGAGCAGGCTGTTCTTAACCCCTCTCCCGCTTGCGGGAGAGGGTTAGAAGCAGGGATTGGCCACAACGCCGCAACCGACATCGGCGCGCGACCGGATCAGCCGCCGCTCGCGATGGCATCCCGATAGGCGAAGAGGCCGGGCACGCCGCCGGTCATCACGAACAGCACGTCGCGATCCCGCCACGCGCCTGTCCGCATCCCGGCGAGCACGCCGGCGAACGCCTTGCCGCTATAGACCGGGTCGAGCAGCAAGCCCTCGGTCCGCGCCATGATCCGCAGCGCGTCGACCATCGCGTCGGTCGGCAGGCCATAAGCGTCACCACGCTGCGACCCATCGATGCGGATCGCGTCCTCGGCCAGGCTGCAGTCGGGCGCGATCAAGTTGAGCGCCTGGGACGCCAGGCGACGCGTCTCTTCGAGTGCCTTGTCGAGCGGCGCCAGGACCGTGAAGGACAGGATGCGGCGCGGATCGTCGCCAGCGGCGCTCAGCCCCGCCGCCAGCCCGGCATGGGTGCCGGCACTGCCGTTCGGCACGACGATCGCCTCGAATCGGCGGCCGGCGACTTGCTCTTCCTCCAGGATTTCCGCCGCGCAGACCGCATAGCCCAGACAGCCGAGCGGCGAGGAGCCGCCGCTGCCGACGACATAGGCCTTGCGCCCCTCGCGTCCGATCTCGTCGGCGCGCGCCCGTGCGGCGTCCAGCGCGTTCACGTCGCCCGGCAGCCGATGCACCGTCGCCCCGAACAGGTCGTCGAGCAGCAGATTGCCGTTCGTCCGATAGGCTTGGTCATGGCGCGGCACGACGTCGCTCAGCATCAGTTCGCAGGCGAGGCCGGCGCGCGCCGCCGCAGCCGCGCTTTGCCGTGCGTGATTCGATTGCAGGCCGCCGGTGGTGATGAACGTGTCGCAGCCCTGCGCGACAGCCTCGCCGATCAGGAATTCGAGCTTGCGGAGCTTGTTGCCGCCGCCACCCACGCCCATGACGTCGTCGCGCTTGACCCATAAGCGGGCGCCGCCGGTGGCCGGGCCCAGCCTTTGCTCCAGGCGAACCAGCCGCTGGACCGGCGTTGGTCCGTCGAGCAGCCGAAAGCGCGGGAATTCATCCAGCCGAATTCTCATCTCAGCGACCATCGCCATCTCCGCCGCGCTCTATCCCCGCAACCAATGCCGCCGGACGAAATAGGCCGTCACGCTCACCGCGGTCAGCACGCAAATGGCGACGATCGCGTCGAACGCCCAAGGCCGATCGGCGAGCCACAGGCCGCGCACGTTCATGCCGTACAGCCCGGTCAGGAAAGTCAGCGGCAGGAAGATCATCGCGACGATCGAGATGATCAAGGCGCGCTGGTCGATCTGTTCGGCGCGCAGGTCGGTCAGCGCCTCATGCGTCAGCGCCGAGCGTTCGCGGATGCTCTCCAGTTCCTCGGCCATGCGCGCGGCGCGGTCGGCGGCCGCCGACAGGTGCAGGCGATCGTCGTCGCCCAGCCAGCCGACCTGAAGCGTGCTGAGCTTTTCGAGCGCGGTACGCTGCGGCGCGAGGAAGCGGCGATAGCCGATCGACTGGACGCGGACGCGGGTGACGGTGCGGCGCAGCTCGAAAATTTTCTCATTGTCGAGCGACGTCTCGCACTCGTCGAGATCGTCGCCCAATTGCGCGACGTCGGGGTCGAGGTCGCTGGTAATCGCCGTGGCGAACTCGGTGATCAGGTCGCCGGGATCACGGACCTGGCCGGCCTCGACGCATTGTTCGACCAGCTTGATCGCGTTCAATGTCTTGCGCGTGACCGAGATGACGCGCCCGGCGATCGCCCAGATGCGGACCGAGGCGAGCGGATCGGACGACACCATTTCGTCCTCCGACCGCCCGCGCAGGTTGAGCAACGCGCCTTCGCCGAACTGTTCGCAGCGCGGGCGTGTCTCGGTCGCGGTCAGCGCATCGACCAGGTAATCGTCGAGCTTGGCGACGTCGGACAACCAGGCCTGGGCATGTTCGTTATTGGTCGTCAGATGGACCCAGACGAAACCGTGGTCGATGTCGAGCGCTTGCTTGATCTCGCAGCGCGTCGCTTGGCCGCTCTCATCGACATGATAGGCAAAGCCGCTCATCGCGCGATCTCCAGAAACACGGTCAGCCCTTCTGCCATATCAACGGGCGGCGCAACCGAAACGATCCGTGGCGCGTCGGCGCGCGCGCGATCAAGGATGGCGGGCGGCACGTCGGGCGTGTGGACCACGCGATCGGCCTGGGCGAGCAGGCGCGCCTGGCGCAAGGTGAGATCGTCGGGGTCGGGCGAGGAGAGGCCGATCGCCTCGATCGCGTTCGGCCGTCGTGCATCGCCGCGCCACGTATCGACGCTTGCCGCATCAGCCGCCAGCGGATCGAGCGCACCGCCGTCGCTCAGCGCCTGGGCCAGGGCGTGGCGGCGGGCATCCATATCGGGCAGCAACGTCTTGAGTCGCGCCCGGGCCGCGTACAGCGCCTCGGCGAGTCCACCCAGCGTCGTCGGGAGTATGGCTTCGAGCCGCTGGCGCAACGCCGCCGCCAGTCCGGCCGAGGCGCCGCCCGTGCCGATCGCGACGATCACCGGCGAGCGATCGACGATCGCGGGCAGGGTGAAATCGCACAGATCGGGGCGATCGACCGCGTTGACCAGCACGCCGCGCGCCTTGAGCCGCGCGACCGTCGCATCTGGATCGCCGAGCGCGACGATCGCCAGGGCCGCCTCATCGCTTTCGCCGACGATCGCCGCGCCGGCGCGGTCGAGCAGGCGGCGTTTGGCGTCCGCGCTTTCACCCTCGCCGATCAGCATCACCGGCCGCCCCGCCAGCCGGAGGAAGACCGGCAGGCTGTGCAGAGTCACGCGGGAACCGTCCTTAGCCAGTCGGGGACATGTTCCTCCGACATCACGCGATAGGCCGGGATGCGCTCGGCGACCACGGCGTAGCGGTCGCCGTCGACCATCACTTCGGGCACCAAGGCGCGGCTGTTATAGGTCGAGGCCATGGTCGCGCCGTACGCACCGGCGGTGCGGAAGATGGCGAGGTCGCCCTCCTTGACCTTGTCGATGTCGCGCGCCTTGGCGAAGGTGTCGCCGCTTTCGCACACGGGGCCGGCGATATTGGCGACGAAGCGCTCGCCGGTCGGCTTCACCGCGACGAAATCGTGCCACGCATCGTAGAGCGCAGGCCGCGCAAGATCGTTCATCGCCGCGTCGACGATCACCCAGGGATTGGCCGGAGAGGGCTTCACCCAGATCACCTGGGTCAGCAGCACCCCGGCATTGCCGGCGATGACTCGGCCGGGCTCGAACATCAATTCGACGTCCCAGTCGCGAGTGACCCGCGCGACCATCTCGCCATAAGCGGCGGGGCTTTCCGGCTTGTCCTCGGCGCGATAGGCGACGCCCAGCCCGCCGCCGAGATCGACGCGGTCGATGCGATGACCCGCAGCGCGCAGATCGGAAACGAGCTGACCGATCCGGCGATAGGTCGCTTCCATCGGCGCGACGCTGAGCAATTGGCTGCCGATATGCGAGGCGACGCCGCGCAGATGGAGGCCGGGAAGCTTCGATAGCCGATCATAGATGGCCGGCGCCTCGGCGATCGCGACGCCGAACTTGTTCTCCGCCTTGCCGGTCGAGATCTTGGCGTGCGTGCCGGCATCGACGTCGGGATTGACCCGCAGCACGCACGGCGCCTTGATCCCGCGAGCGGCGGCAATCTCCGACAGCGCGACGCCTTCGGCTTCGAGCTCGAGATTGAACTGGCCGATGCCGCGGTCGAGCCCCTGTGCCAGTTCGCCGCGGGTCTTGCCGACGCCCGAGAACACCACGTCCTTGGCCGGCACCCCGGCAGCAAGCGCGCGTTCGAGCTCGCCGCCCGACACGACGTCGGCGCCATAGCCGGCATTGGCCATCACGCGCAGCACGGCGAGATTGGGATTCGCCTTGATCGCATAGGCGAGATGGACTCGCGGTACGTCTTTCAGCCCCTCGCGAAACGCGTGGGCGTGGCGCTCGAAAGTGCGGCGCGAATAGATATAGACGGGAGTCCCCACTTCCGCGGCGATGCGCGTCATGGGGACGTCTTCGGCGTAGAGCTCGCCGTTCCTCAGATTAAAATCGTCCATGAAAACTCAGTTTGCGGGGGGAAGGTCGAATTCGTTGCCCTGACGCTCCTGCGAGCTGGTCAACAGGTCGTCGCTCCGCTGCGGACGTGCCTGGATCGAGGCGCTGAGGAGCTGGTTCGGCGTCGGGGTAGCGGTGGCGCCATAAGGCGCGACCGGCAACGCCTTGCCCGCGGCCGGTTTCAAATCGCGCGCGGCACCGCATGCCGACAATGCGAGAACCAGGCCGAGGATGACAAACCGTTTCACGTCTTTTCTCCCGCGCGTACCGCTTTTGCGGCCGCGCCCTCGTTTGCGCGTACCGCTTTCGCGGCCGCGATCGCTTCTCGTACCCGTATCGGCGCGGTGCCGCCAGCACTGGTGCGGCTCGCGACCGACGCATCGACGCTCAGCACGTCATAGACGCGTTCGTCGATCCGCGCATCGATCGCTTTCAACACCTCGATCGGTAATTGGTCGAGCGCGACCTGCGCCTCTTCCGCCGCCTTGACCGCGCGGCCGGTGACGTGATGCGCCTCGCGGAACGGCAAGCCCGCTTCGCGCACCAGCCAGTCGGCGAGATCGGTCGCGGTGGCGAAGCCCGATTCGGCCAGGCCGCGCATGCGGTCGGTGCGGAACGTCGCGCTCTCGACCATGCCGGTCATCGCCGCGATCGACAGCGCAAGCAGATCGTGCGCCTCGAACACCGGCGGTTTGTCGTCTTGCATGTCCTTCGAATAAGCGAGCGGCAAGCCTTTCATCGTCACGCACAGAGCAGTCATGCAGCCCATGATCCGCCCGGCATGGCCGCGTACCAGTTCGGCGGCGTCGGGATTGCGCTTTTGCGGCATGATCGAGCTGCCGGTCGACCATTGGTCGGACATGGCGACGAAGCCGAACGGCTGCGACGCCCAGATCACGAATTCCTCGGCCAGCCGCGACAAATGCAGAGAGCATTGCGTCGCCGCCATCAGATAATCGAGCGCGAAGTCGCGGTCGCTGACCGAATCGAGCGAATTGGTGGTCGGGCCGTCGAACCCGAGCGCTTTCGCCGTGGCGTCGCGGTCGAGCGGGAAGCTGGTGCCGGCGAGCGCGGCGGCGCCGAGCGGTGACCGGTTCATCCGCGCGCGATTGTCGGCGAAGCGGCTGCGATCGCGCGCGATCATGTCGTGATAGGCCATCAGGTGATGGCCGAGCGTTACTGGCTGCGCCGACTGAAGATGCGTGAAGCCGGGCATCACGGCCTCGGCATGTTCCTCGGCGCGCGCGATCAGCGCGTCCTGGAGCTCGCCCAGGGCGGCCGCGACCTGATCGATCGCGTCGCGCACCCACAACCGGAAATCGGTCGCGACCTGGTCGTTGCGCGAGCGCGCGGTGTGCAGCCGCCCGGCAACCGGTCCGACCTTCTCCGCCAGCCGCGCCTCGGTCAGCATGTGGATGTCCTCGAGGCTGAGGTCGTCGGGCACGCCGTCGCGGGCATAATCCTCGGCGACAGCGTCGAGCCCGTCGGCGATCGTGGCGACATCCTCGGCTTTCAATATGCCTTGTGCGCCCAGCATCGCGACATGCGCCTTCGACCCGGCGATGTCCTGGCGCCACAAACGCTTGTCGAACGGTATCGAGGCATTTATCTCGCGCATCACCGCCGCCGGTCCCTCAGCGAACCGACCGCCCCACATCGCGTTCGAGGTTTGCTTGCGCTCTATCGTCATTCTCCTTGCGGCCACCGCTTTGATCGGCGGCTGCGATAGGCCGTCCACTCCCAAGGGGCAAGCGAACGACACCGCCGCGCTGCCGACGCTCGACGAAGCCGCCAATATGACGCCCGCGCCCTCCGCGCCCGATAGCGGAGTCGACGTGATCGGCAAGCTGGTTCGCGACCATAAGGGAGAGGCCGCGCCCACTGCCGGCTTCACCGCTCCCGACGGCAAGCCGCTGACCTTGGCCAGTTTCGCCGGCAAGCCGGTGCTGCTCAATTTGTGGGCGACGTGGTGCGGACCGTGCAAGGCCGAGATGCCGACGCTCGACAAGCTCGCGGGAGAGGGCAAGGTGCAGGTCGTGACGGTCAGCCAGGATCTGGACGGCAAAGCCGCGGTCGACCCTTATCTTGCCAAAGCCGGGCTCAAGGCGGTCAAGGGCTATACCGACAAGGAGCTGCACATGTCGGCGGCGTTCGGCAATCCCAGCCTGCCGACGACGATCCTCTACGATTCGTCGGGCAAGGAAGTGTGGCGGATGATCGGCGGAATGGACTGGACCAGCCCGACCGCGCGAGAGCTGCTGGCCGAGGCGAAATAGGGTTTCACGTGGGCCTTGCACTGTTTGTCCGTTCGAGTGGACGCGCGCTATCGTCGCCCGCCATGCTTTGCTGTAGCACTCTCGGATATGGTGGAGATGGCGAATGTTGAGGCACCCGGTTGCCATTGCGGACCGTCCGGGTGGTCGCGACGGAATCGGTCGGCATGACTGAGCAGGACCAGGGCGGTTCGGCTGGCGAATCCGGTGATTCCGGCGCCTCGGCTCGCGCCCGCGCGCCGCGCAAGAACCTGTTGCTGACCGCCACCATCCGGTCGCAGGGCGTGACCGCGCCGGTCAGGATCCGCAACCTGTCCGAAAAGGGCGCGATGGTCGACGGCCAGGCGTTGCCCGAGCCGGGCGCGTCGCTCATCCTGCAACGTCTCGAAGTCGAAATGCGCGGCGTCGTGGCCTGGCGCGCGGAGGGGCGTTGCGGAATCCAGTTCGAAGGCGCCGCGTCGGTCGACGAATGGGTTGCCGGCCGCCGCGCGCCGGCCGCGATCTTCGGCCAGGGCCAATCGCGGGTCGATCAGATCCAGGCGGCGATCCGCAACGGCCGCGAAATCGCCGATGAGAACGTGGCGGCTCCCGGCCCAGCTGAAATCATTACCGACGTCGAGGCGCGGGTCGCCGAGGAGCTCGATCATGTCCAGCGGATGCTGGATGACGTGGCCGGGGATCTACTCGGTGACATCGCACTGCTGCAACGCCATGGCGAGGCGCTTCAGCGGTTCGACAATGTGTGCCAGATATTGAACCAGTTGTCCGCCATCCTGAAGGCGAAGGATCGCCCTGCCGCGATCGCCGCGGTCAATCTGGAAGCATTGCGGAACAGGCTGTTGGGTAAGGCGGCTTCCTGAAGGTATCGCGGCAGCGTCCATCGCCTCCTACTCGCCTTCGCGCCGAAGCCTAACCGTCACCCCGGACTTGTTCCGGGGTCCAAGCTTCCACAACGGAAGCCAGCCGTTGTTGCTCGTTGGATGCCGGAACAAGTCCGGCACGACGATTTGGAAATGGGCGAGCGATAGAATTACGCCGCTCGCGTCGCCTTCGAATATTTATCCTCGCGCCTGAGCCCGACCATCATGCCGCGCTCGAGCCGGCCGCAGAGCGCGGCGTAATAATCCGACAGGAAGCCGTAATCGTCGCCATCGTCGGGCATGTCGCCCTTGCGCCGGATCGCGGCGGCGACGGTGACGATCGCATCGGTATGGCCGCCGCGCAGCACCTCTTCGAGCGTCTGCAGCTCATAAATGCCGTAAAGGTCGAGCTGGGCGTCGGTGAAGACGCGGCGCGGACGGGTGCTTTGGGCGGCCGACGCGGCAAGGTCATGGCCGAGCTGCGCGCGGGCGCGGTGCACCACCCACGTCCCGGCGAGCAGGTCGCCGACGCGCAGCCGGTCGCGGTTGAAGAGCGGGAAGAACAGGAAGATCATGCTCCAGGCCAGCGCGAGCAGCGGCAGCAGCACGTCGCCGCCGGTGAACATCGCGCCGAGCGAGGCGAAGAAATAGGACAAAGGCAGGAATATCTCGATCTCGCGCATCGCGTTGCGCGCGATCACCGCGCCGCCCGTCAACCGCGCGCCGTCGCGCGCCACCACGCGCAGTCCGACGATCCTCTTGCCCGGCGTCGCGCCGCGCGCGCCCATCTCGAACAAGGTGAACCAGCCGTTCCTCAGGATGAAGAAGCCGACGATCCACAGTCCGACCATCAGGATCGAGCGCGACGCGAACGCCATCAGCCCGATCGCGATCGTGGCAAGGATCAGCACCCCCAGCATCAGCACCCCGTCGAGCAGGAACGCGCCCGCGCGTGCGCCCGCCGTACCCAGCTCGATATTGAGGTCGACGCCTTCGGGCGTGATGAAGCGGCGCCGGAGCGAGGCGATCGAGGAGCGGCTAGGCGGGCGCGCCATCGCGTTTCCCCCTTGGCATGTAGAAATAGAGCAGCCAGCCGGCGAGCATCACCAGGCCGATCGCGTAACGCAGTTCGTCATTGGTGATGGTCTGGCGCCCGATCCCTTCGAGCAGCCCGGCCACCGCCAGCATGACCACCGTGCCGCCCATCGCGGTGGCCGCCGACCGCCCCGCCGCCACTGCCGCGTCGGTGCGCGACAGCCTGCCCGGAAAGGCGATGGCGAGCCCGATGCGGAATCCTGCCGCGCCCGAAATCATGATCGCGAACAATTCGGTGGTGCCGTGGATCATCAGCCAGCCGATGAAGCCATAGCCCAGGCCCTTCGACGCGAAGACCTCGATCATCGCGCCGAGCATCAGGCCGTTATAGACGATCAGCCCCGCGGTCGGCACGCAGAACATGAACCCCAGCGCGAACGAGAAGATTGCGATCTGCGCATTGTGGGTGAACAGGAACGAGGCGAACAAGGCGAGCGCGCTCTGCTGCGCATCCTTGCCGCCGTCATAGAGGGTCTGGCGGAGCAATTCGGTGCTGGCGGTCGGATCGCGGCCCTGCGCCATGCCGTCGGGGATCATCGCATAATACCAGCTGGGATCGTGCGCGATCAGCAGATAGGCGACCAGGGCGCCGGCGACGGTCAGCAGGAAGGACACCAAGGTCTCTTTCCACAATGCCTGCACGGCCTCGGGCCAGCCGCGCGCGAAGAAATGCGCGAGCTGTTTCATCGGCGAGGTGGGGACGCCGTAGATCTGGAAATAGGCGCGCGTGCAGAGCTGTTCGAGATAATTGATCAGCGCGCGGTCGAGCGAGGTTTCGCGCGCCACCGACAGCGACGACAAAGCGGCGCGATAGAGCAAGGGCAGGACGAGCAATTGCTGATCAGGTACCGCCCTGACGCCGCGCTTCTCGATCAAGGTCAGGATCTTGTCGAGCTGATCCCAATCGGCCTCGTGCGCGGCGCGGAAGCGCGTCGCGTTGACCAGCGGGGTGCGGGCTTCGACATAGGCCGTCACAAGAGGTTCCTCCGCTTGAGGTCGACATAGCCCTCGACCAGACGGTCGGCGACGCGGTCATAGTCGCTCTCGATCACATGCGCGCCGAGATGGCGCAGCCGGGTCAGCGCGAGCAGCCGGTCCTTGAGCAGGCCCGCGGCGGTCACCGCGCGGGTGATGTCGTCGGCGGTATCAGGCGCGTGGTCGACCAGGGATTCGAGTTCCTCATCGCGCAGCACGACGATCAGCAACAGATGCGTCTCGACCAGTCGGGCGGCGGCGCGGATCATGAAGTCGGCGCTGGTCAGATCGGTGAATTCGGTGAACATCACGATCATCGAGCGCCGCGTCAGTCGCGCGGCGAGCGTGGTCAGCGCGTAAGTGTAATTGGTTTCCTCGCCCGAATAATCGATCCCGGCGGCTAGGTGCTGTAGTTCGGGGAAGGCGGAGGCGCCCGAGATCAGCCCGCTGGCGATGCGCGGGCGCGAATCGAACGAATGAAGCGCGACGCGGTCGCCGAGCTTGAGAGCGACCCAGCCGGTCAGCAGCATCGCCGCGACGGCGCGGTCGACGCGGGGGATGCCGGCGACGGGCTCGGACATCTGCCGCCCCGAATCGATCGCGAAGACGATCTGGTTGTTGCGTTCGGTACGATATTCCTTGGCGTGGAGCTTCTGGTGCCGCGCCGATTGCTTCCAGTCGATCGCGCGGCGATCCATGCCCGAGCGGAATTCGACCAGCGCGTCGAAATCGGTGCCGTCGCCGCGGTCGAGCTGGGTCATCAGTCCCTGCAAGGCGTGGCGCTGAAAGATCCGCGCGCCGCGCTCGCGGACCGGGCGAATGTCGGGCAGGATCTTGAGCGCCGCCTCGCTCGCCATCCGCTTCTGCCGCCACACCAACGCGAGCGGCCCGCGCCAGCGCACCCAGAAGGTTCCGAAATGCGCGGTACCGCGGCGGCGGGTCGCGACCGGCAGTGCGACCGCGCCTTTGCCCTGATCGAGTTGGACGCTGGCGCGGCCGTCATCCTCCAACCCTACCAGCGGATCGGCGGCGATCGCGATCTGGACGCTCGGGGGCCCGCCGCGCGGCGGCCCCTCGACGCTGATCACCGCGTCGACGGTTTCGCCGACGCTGGCGGTGCGCGGCAGGGTCAGTCCGGCGGCGATACGGCCAGCAGGCAAAGCAAGCATCGCGTCGATCAGCGCGCCCAGCAGGATCGCCATGGGCCAGGCCAGCCCGGCATACCAATGGTCCGGCGCCAGCACGGCAATCAACAGCGCGACGGGCGCCCCCGCCGCCGCTGCCATGACTGCCATGCGCGTGGGGTAGATCAATGATAGCCTCCCCTAAGCCCCTCCCCTTCAGGGGAGGGGTTGGGGGTGGGGCAGTGCCGCAGGCGGTTCGCTTGAGGACAGGCCCCACCCCAACCCCTCCCCTGAAGGGGAGGGGCTAAAAATATGGCGCAGGAGCGAAGCGTCCTCACCGCGGCGCCTCGATCGTCTCGATGATCGAGTGGACGACTTCCTCGACCATCCGGCCGTCGATCTCGGCGGCCGGCGACAGGATCAGGCGGTGGCGGAGCAACGCGGGGGCGAGCTGCTTGACGTCGTCGGGAATGACGAAGTCCCGCCCGTCGAGCGCGGCCCGGGCGCGCGCCGCGCCTGCCAGCATCGCGCCGGCGCGCGGGGAAGCGCCACTTTCGAGATCGGCGACGTCGCGCGTGCCGCGGATCAGCGCGGCGATATAGTCGATCACTTCGTCGACCAGCCGCACGGTGCCGACCGCGGCGATCGCCTCGCCGATCCTGGCGGCGTCGGTGCGCGGCTCGACACCCCAGCCTTCGGGCTCCATCGCTGTTGCCCTGGCGCCATGGGTGGCGATGATCTTGCGCTCCTCGGCGGCCGAGGGATAATCCACCGTCTGCTTGAACAGGAAGCGGTCGAGTTGCGCCTCGGGCAGCGGATAGACGCCCTGCTGCTCGATCGGGTTCTGCGTCGCGACGACCATGAAGCGATCGCCGAGCGCCAGGCTTTCGCCATCGATCGTCACGGTGCGTTCCTGCATCGCCTCGAGCAAGGCCGCCTGGGTCTTGGGCGGGGTGCGGTTGATCTCGTCGGCGAGCAGCATGTCGGTGAAGATCGGCCCGCGCGTCAGCGTGAAGGTCGAGGTCTGGAAGTTGAACAGATTGGCGCCGATGATGTCGCCCGGCATCAGGTCGGGAGTGAACTGGATGCGCCCGAACTTGATCCCGACCGCGCGCGCGAAACTGTGCGCAAGCAACGTCTTGGCGGTGCCCGGCGGGCCTTCGAGCAGGATGTGGCCGCCGGCGAACAGTGCCACGAGCATCAGCTCGACGGTCGCTTCCTGGCCGACCACGGCCTTGCCGACTTCCTGGCGAATCGCCATCGCCAGATTGCGGACTTCCTCGACCGTCACTTGCCCTTCTCCTTCTGCCAATCGTGTAGAGCGCGCGCCGCGGCGACCAGGCTTGCCTTGTCGTCCGCATCGTCCACGGCCTGGGCGAGGTCGGTGAACCGCGACCGCCCGGAAATCTTGTCGAGATAGGCGTCGATCGCCGGCCCGCGCAGCCGCGATGGCACGCCGAACGCGACGATCGCACGCTCGCGGATCGCCTCGACATAGCGCCCGCCGAGCCGCGCCTGACGTCCCGCCTTACGGATCAGCGCGGCGGCATTGTCGACCAACGCAGTCTTGCCGAACGCGATCGCGCGCTCGCGATGGACCGCGGGACCGAACCGCGCGAATGCCTGCCATCCCGCCAGCAGCATCGCCGCGACGATTGCCAAGGTCATCGCCAAGAACGGCGGATCGAAGGCGAGCCGAAGCGGGTTCTTGGCCTTGCCGAGCCCCGCCAGGGTGACGTCGAAATCGAAATCGCGGTCGCCATCCTGGTTGAGCGCGTCGAGCAAGGCGAGCGCGGCACGCGCCTGGCTCTCCTTGCGCATCCCCATGTTCGACAAGATGTCGGGGTCGGCGAGGACATAGAGCGATTTGCTGCCCACTTCGCCCAGCACGATATTGCCTTGGTCGTCGGTCAGCAGCGGCTTGAGATCGGCGCCGCTGATCGTCTGCAACGGGCGCGGCGCCTCGAACCCGAAGTCCTCCGACATCCAGCCCGCCGAGCGCAACGGGCGGCCGCCGCTGGTCAACCGCGAGACAGTGAATTTGCGGTCGGGCGCGAGCACGCCTTCCGGCTCCTTTTTGTCGATCAGCCCCAGGCGCATCACCCAACCGGGACGGCCGGCGGGGCGTTGGGGCAGGGTCGACCATTTGGGCAGCACGACCAGGGTCGGCAAATCGTCGCGCCGTAACAGCACATCGCCGAGCGGAGTCGAGCCCAGCGGCGGCGTCAGGATCAACAGGCCGTTGGCGGCGAGTTGCGACGGGTCGCGGATCACCCGCGTATCCTTGCCCATCGCGCGCGCCAGCCGGACGATCCCGGTATAGCCGGTCGCGCCATTCGACAGCGCGTGCGCGGACGATCCGTTGGTCGAATCCGTCGGCGCCTCATAGGCATTGCCGAGCAGCAAGGCGACGAAGCCGATGATGCCGACCGCGAGCAGCAGGATCACCGTGCGCAGGCGGAACGCGCCGCGGTCGTCGCTGCCGCGCCCGATGACGAGGTCGCTCATGCTTTCCACATCTTGGGAAGAGCGAAATCGGCATAAGCGGCGCGCGCCGCCTGCCACGCATCGGCGTCGACCGGGCGGCCACCGAACAGGCTCTGTTCGACATGGCGGGCGATCGACGCGAACAAGTCCCGCGCACCGCTCGGGATCGCGCTCGCGGCGGCGAGCTCGCGGCTGGTCAGTGCCGGGCGCACGGCCTGTGGCCGGCGCTGGCGAATATCCTCGATCGAGCGGAACAGCAGATGGTGGACGGCTTCGGCGAACAGCCCCTTGGCGGCGAGCGCATCGGCCTCGTCGAGCCAGGCGCGACCCTGGGCGGCATCGGGCTGCCATTCCTCCTCATCCTCGATCGCCACCGGCGTCGCGGCGCGCGAGCGGCGACGCGGCAGGCGCCATTGGCCGTAGCGCAGCCGTTCGACGATCAGCCAGATCAGCGCCAGCGCGGCAATGCCGATCACGCCCCATAACAGGATGCGGGCATAGGGTGCCGCCGGCATGAAGCTGGTCAGCCAGGCGAAGAAGCGGCCGATCGGGGCAAGCACATGCCCCAGCCATTCGAAGAACTGCGCCAGCCCCTTGAGCCAGGCCGGCGGTGCGGGGGGCGGAGGCGGCGGGGCAAGCGTGAACTGGACGGACGGATCCGCGCGCAGCGCATCATGCGCCGCGGTGAAGCGGTCGGCGGCGGCCGCGGCACCATGCGTATTCCCCCCGGCCAAACGCCAACCCCTGCGTTACCAACGTCACCTTGCTTACCCCATGCTGGGAAGCGCGCAACCGCTAAAACTTCCCTTTTGAACCAAGTCGTTCTGGACATCGACGGGCGCGGAGTTCAGCTTGGCGACAGAGACATAAGGGGGCTTCATGTCGATCGGGCGCATTCTCAACACCGCTTTCGGGGCGATTTTCGGCAATCTGTACGTGATGTTGGGCATCGCGTTTCTGTTCAGCGGCCTGCCGCGCGGACTGGTGGCCTATTTCCAGCAGAGCGCGCTGCCGAGTGTTGGCGCCGGCCGGTTGCCGCCGGGCGCCATCATGTGGATCTTCGTGGCGGGGACATTAGTCACGATGCTGTTCACCGTGATTGCCCAGGGCGCGCTGATCGGCGCGACGATGGCTGCGAGCCACGGCGAGAAAGCAGGGCTCGGCGAGTGCCTGGCGACAGCATTCCGGCGCATGCTGTCGATGATCGGGCTCGGGCTGGTCAGCGGCGTCGCGCTTGTCTTCGCCGCCATTCTTCTTGTCGTGCCGGCGATCATCCTGGCGACAGTCTGGTACGTCGCCGGGCCGCTGGTTGTCGTCGAGCGCCGCGGCGTATTCGCTGCACTCGGCCGCAGCGCCGATCTCACCAGGGGCGAGCGCTGGAGCGTCTTCGTCGTGCTGTTGATCATCGTCGGTTTCTTCGTGGTGGTGTTCATGCTGTCGAGCGTGGTGAGCGGGATCGGGATCGCGATCAGCGCGCGCAGCGGCGATTTTTCGGGGCTCGCCGTGCTGACCGCGATTGCCGGTGCGATCAGCGCCACGTTGCAGACCGTGCTCACCAGCGCGATCTCGACTGCCGTCTATATCGAGCTACGCGGACTGAAAGAGGGGCCGGAGGCGCAAGGGCTCGATGCGGTCTTCGCGTAGACCTGGTGAGGCCGTCAGCTTCTAAAGAACAGTCGGTCTCCGAGTTTAACGCCTCCCCCGCACGCCGAGCATCGCCAGCCCGGCGCATAGGACCAGCATCGCCAGCATCGCCATCACCACGGTGAAATCGCGCGGCGATGCCAGCCACCAGGTCAGCAACGGGCCGAGCAACGAGGGCAAGGTGTTGGTCAGGTTGAACAGTCCGAGATCGCGCCCGCGATGCCGGGGGTCGGGCAGTAATTGCATCGAGAAGGCGACCTGAAGCGGCAGGAACACGCTATAGCCGACCGTGTAGCAGGCAAAGCCGATCGCTCCCGCCGTCCAGCTATGCGCCGCCGCCATGCCTGCCAGGCCGATCGCGGTGACGATAGCGGCGGCGATCAGGAACGGCTTGCGGCGGTCGAGCCGGTCCGACAGCCGCCCGAACAGCAAGGCGATCGGCAGGGGCGCGATGAACGAAAGGGTGAGCAGGTTTCCGACGCGCGCCGCCAGTTCGTCCCTGGGCTCATCGGGCACGATGCTTTCGAAATAATAGAGCAGATAGAACTGAAGCACGCACCCCGCGACCTGGAAGAGCAATCGCGCGCACCATGCCGCGGCCAGGTCATGGCGGCGCATCGCGACCGCGGCGCGCGGCGGATCGACGATCGGCAGTGGGCGCGCGCGGCTCAGGATCAGCGGCGTCAGGCAGATGGCGGCGACCACGATGACGATCATCAATCGGCCCGTTTCGCCCAGCCCGGGGATGCCGACGACCAGTGCGAGCACGCCCGATGCGACCGGATAGCCGAGCGACAACAGCCCGCCGGTGGTGCTCTTCTGCGAATCGGGAATCTCATCCGCCATCACCGCGACCAGCGGCGCCAGCACCGCGTTGAGCGCGACCTGAAAGAGCACGATCGCGCCGATGATCGTCGCGGGGCTGTCCGCGAATGCGATCGCCGCATAGGCGGCGATGGTCGCGATCAGGCCCCCCACCATCCAGCCTCGCCGCCCGCCGCCGCGCGCCACCGACCGATCGCTCAGCCAGCCGAACAGGATGTTGGACGTGCTCGCCGCGATTGCCCCGGCGATCACGGTCGCGGTCAGCAGGTCGACTCGCGCCTCGCCCGCCAGCGCCTCGACCTTGATCGCCAGCAACAGGGTCAGCAGCGGCAGATAGCCGATCACTCCGCCGGCATTGGCGAGCGCGTAGAGCAGCAGGAACGCGGTCGAGCGCCGCTCGGCCGCCGCGCCGCCGGTCGTGTCGCGTCGTTGGTCGACTGGCGGGGTGAGGATGCGGGACATGGATTGGGCCGGCATCATGTACGCGCGGGCAAAGCTCGGCAACGGCTAGATCGGCGCCGGTGGGTTTGTCCGAATGTCGCCTCGTGGGCCTGACCCAAGGACGCACGGATTCAGGACTTCCTGCTCTCTCAATATGAAGCTACCCAAGGGCCATGCCGCGCAGCCATCACCTCATCGCCGAAATGCAGCGCGACAGGGTGTCGTGCCCAGCTTCCGCGATGGCCAGGCGCTGAGCGTTCGATGGCGCGGCGCAGGCAGGGCGTTACGATCAAGCACGTCGCTGCCGATGCCGGGGTGTCGATGCAGACGGTCAGCCGGGTCATCAACAAGGAGCCCAATGTCCGGCGCGAGATGATCGAACGCGTTCAGCGCTCGATCGACAAGCTCGGCTATGTCCCGTCGATCGCCGCGCAGCGGATGGGCGGGTCGCGATCCTATCTGATCCTGGCGCTGAACGACCGCGAGCGCACGATCGAGGGTTGGCGGTCGCGCGAGGGCAGCGACTGGGTCGACCAGATGCTGCTCGGCGGCATGCTGACCTGCGCGCAACACGGATATCGCCTGATCGTCGAGCTGATCGACACGCATAGCGACCATATCGAGCGCGAATTGCTCGCGGCGATCGCGGCGCTGCAGCCCGACGGCGTCATTCTGACCCCGCCGCATTCGGAAAATCCGCTGATCATCGACCTGCTGGTCGCGCACGGCATCAGTTTCGCGCGGATCGGGTCGCGGCGACCGGGGCCGGGTTTCGCGCTGACGATGGACGATGAACGCGCGGCGCGGCTCGCGACCGAGCATCTGATCGGCCTCGGGCACCAACGGATCGGCTTCATCGCCGGTCCCGCGGATTATGAAGTGAGCGGCTGGCGGGTCGACGGCTGGCGCGCGACGATGACGGCGGCAGGGTTGCCGACCGACGGCCTGCTTGCGGTCGGGGACTTCAGTTACGCGTCGGGCAAGGCCGCCGCGGCGCAATTGCTCGGCCGCTCGCCGGCCCCGACCGCGATCGTCGCGAGCAACGATCAGATGGCGCTGGCTACCCTGGAGGTCGGGCGCGACCGCGGGCTGGCGGTGCCGCGTGATCTATCGCTGATCAGTTTCGACGACACGCCGATCGTCCGCTTCACCCATCCCCCGCTGACCGCCGTGGTTCAGCGGATCGCCGAGGTGACGTCGCGCGCGGTCGAATTGATCATCGCCGACCGCACCGGCAAGCATGTGTCCGCCGAGCCTGTCGTCCTGCCGGCGGAACTCGTCATTCGCGGATCGACCGCCGCGCCGGGCTAGGCATTGCGTGTGGCGCGGCCTTCTCCCCTCCCGCTTGCGGGAGGGGCTGGGGGAGGGCGTGTCGAAATGCGCGCACCCTTTTGGACATTCCCTCCCCTAGCCGCTCCCATGAATGGGAGGGGAACGGCGCCCAGCGCAACGCGCCGTTCGCAGGATAAGTGGCGCTTTTTCGTGCGGAAAGACTGGTTTGCTCCAACGACATCGTTACGGTGCCGCGGATTCGGATGGGTAACCAGCAGAAAAGGGGCGCGCGATGGCGAAGGACCAGTATCGGGGTCGGTCGGGGGCGCGTCGCGTCCGGATGAGCGGCAGGTCGGCACTGGCCGCCATGGCGATCGCACTAGTAGCCACTCAACCGCTCGGCGCGCAGACCGTCGGCACCACCGCGACCGAAAAGGCGTTCGACGCCCAGATTAGCAGCGCCGATCAGCTTGCCTGGCTCAAGGAGATGTCGTCGGCGCCCAACCATGTCGGCAGCCCGCACGATAAGGCCAATGCCGAAATGGAGTTGGCGCTGTTCAAGCAATGGGGCTGGGACGCGCATATCGAGACCTTCAAGGTCCTCTATCCGACGCCGATCTCGACCACGCTCGAACTGCTCGGTCCGGAACGCGTGACGCTGGGCGGCCAGGAGCCGCAGCTCGGCCCCGACAAGCTCGATGGCGCGCTGCCGCCTTATGTCGCCTATCAGGGCGATGGCGATGTCACCGCGCCGGTCGTCTACGTCAATTACGGCATGCCCGACGATTACGATTCGCTCGCGCGCCGCGGGATCAGCGTCAAGGGCAAGATCGTCATCGCGCGCTATGGCGGCGGATGGCGGGGGCTGAAGCCCAAGCTGGCGCAGGAACATGGCGCGGTTGGCTGCCTGATCTATTCGGACCCGGGCGACGACGGTTATGCCCGCGGCGACGTCTATCCGAAGGGCGGCGCGCGGCCGGAAGGCGGCGTGCAGCGCGGGTCGGTGATGGACATGACCACCTATCCGGGCGACCCGCTGACGCCCGGCGTCGGTGCGACCGACAATGCCAAGCGCCTGACGCGGGCCGAGGCAAAGACGATCCTCAAGATCCCGGCGCTGCCGATCTCTTATGGTGACGCGGTCAAGATCCTCGCCGGGCTCGACGGTCCGGTGGTCACGGGCAGGGATCGCGGCGGGTTGCCGATCCCCTATCATTGGGGCGGGTCGGATGCGGTCAAGGTGCATCTGGCGGTCAAGTCGGACTGGTCATTGAAGACGCTGTACGACGTCATCGCAGTGATGAAGGGCAGCACGCGCCCCGACGAATGGATCGTCCGCGGCAATCATCGCGACGGCTGGGTGTTCGGCGCCGACGATCCGCTGTCGGGCCAGGTCGCGCTGATGTCCGAGGCCAAGGCGCTCGGTGTGCTGGCGAAGAGCGGATGGCGGCCCGACCGCACGCTCGTCTATGCCAGCTGGGATGGCGAGGAGCCCGGCCTGCTCGGATCGACCGAATGGGCCGAGACGCATGCAGACGAGCTACAGGCCAAGGCCGTCCTCTACATCAACACCGACGATACCTCGCGCGGCTTTCTCGGCGCCGAGGGCAGCCATACGCTGCAGCATTTCGTCAATTCGATCGCGCGCGACGTGCCCGATCCGCAGACCGGAGTCAGCGTCTACGACCGGCTGCGCGCGAGCATCCGCGCCGGTGCCTATGCGGGCAGCGGGCGCGACGCCGGGTCAGGCGCGCTGGAGGCGGCCAAGGCCGGCGGCGACATTCCGATCGGCGCACTCGGCTCGGGGTCGGACTATAGCTCGTTCATCGCGCATCTCGGTATCCCCTCGGTCAATCTCGGCTTCGGCGGAGAGGGAGCGGGCGGCGGCTCGTATCACTCGGCCTATGACACTTATTACCACGTCACCAATTTCGACGATCCCGGCCTGATCTATGGCGCGACCTTGTCGAAGTTCGTCGGCCGGATGGTGCTGCGCGCGGCCGCGGCGCCGCGCGTGCCGGTGCGCTATAGCGACATGGCCGCGACCGTCGCGCGCTATGTCGGCGAAGTGAAGAAGCTCGCCGCCGACCAACGCGACCAGGACCGCGCGCTCAAGGACCTCAACCGGGACGATGTCTTCAAGCTGACCTCCAACCCGGTCGATCCCACCGCGGCCCCGGACGATAAAGGCGTGACCCCGCTGATCGACATGCTCGCGCTGGAGGATGCGTCGGACCATCTGACCCGCGCGTCGCGTGCCGCCGATGCGGCGTTCGAGCGCGCTTCGCCCGACAAGGTCGCCAAGGCAATGGCAGTGCTGAAAGGAGTCGATCAATTGCTGCTCGACAAGGACGGATTGCCCGGCCGGCCCTGGTACCGCAACTTGATCTACGCACCGGGAACGCTGACGGGCTATGGCGCCAAGACGTTGCCCGGCATTCGCGAAGGAATCGAGCAGCGTCATTTCGACGATGCCAAGGAATATGTCGCGAAGACTGCGGCGGCGCTCAATCGTTACGCCGACCGGCTCGACGCAGCGGTCAAGCTATTGAAGGGGTGATCGCTCGCTTCGACCGCCCGACGATCGTCAGGACTGGGTGGCGTCGGTATCGATCGGCCGCTTCGGTAGCCTCTCTTCGTGCGCCAGATGCAGCGCGACCAAGCGGGCGAGCAGGGTCGCGGGGAACAGCTGGCCGAACACGGCTTCGAGGGTCGCCAGGCTGCGCGCCAGGGGGTGGAGCGGAGTGATGTCGCCAAAGCCGACCGTCGTGATCGTGGTCAGGCTGAAATAGGTGAAGGCCGCGGTGGGCGCCTCGCCGGGCTGTATCACGATGTGGAACGCGCCGGGCACGAGTTGCTCGAGCGCGTTATAGGCGATGCCGAACAGCGCGGCGACGTTGAGGTAGAGCAGGATCGCGCCGCGCACGCGGTGGACGGTCACGCGAGCAGCGGAAAAGACGTGGCGCGCGATCAGCGCGGTGATGGCGGCGTTGAACGCGAACGCGATCATCGCGACCAGTTCGTGCTGTGCCGCGACGTCGAGGTGGAGGTCGGCACCCAGCCGCTGCGACACCGATGGGCCCATCGCCAGCAACGCCAAGGCGGCGATCACCACGCCTTGGACGATGCGGTGCCGCGTCAGCGCGGCGACGCTGATGGCGGCGAACGAGAAATGGCAGAGATCGAGCAGGATCCGCCCGCCAGTCGAACGCGCGCCGAATGGAATGACCGCGAACAATGTCACGCCCTGAAGGACGAGCAGGGCCGTCAGGGCGGTGTCGACTCGATGCTGGCGTAGAGTGCTGAAGGTGGTCTGGACGGTGCTCGGCATGCCGCGTTTTCGGGCGCTGGCCGGCGGTTGGCAATGCCGTCGCGACGAACGACGGGCCGATGCAAGAGGCATATCGTGTCGACACGCGCGCCGGGTTAGCAGTGACATCACGGCGATCACGCGCCAAGGAAGTCGAATGACCAAACCCGCTCCGCTCGCCGGCCTCAAGGTGCTCGAACTCGCCCGCATTCTCGCGGGACCCTGGGCGGGTCAGGTGCTGGCCGATCTCGGCGCCGAGGTGATCAAGGTCGAGAGCCCGGCGGGCGACGACACGCGGACCTGGGGTCCGCCATTCATCACCAACCCCGATGGGACGCGCGACGCGGCTTATTACCATTCGTGCAACCGCGGAAAGTCGTCGGTGGTGATCGACTTCACCACGCCCGAGGGACAGGCCGAGGTGCGGCGGCTGGCGGCGGACAGCGACGTCCTGATCGAGAATTTCAAGGTCGGCGGGCTGACCAAATACGGACTCGATTATGCCAGCCTGTCGGCGATCAACCCGCGGCTGATCTATTGTTCGATCACCGGCTTCGGCCAGGACGGGCCCTATGCCCCGCGTCCGGGCTACGACTTCATCATCCAGGGGATGAGCGGGATGATGGACCTGACCGGCGATCCCGACGGCGCGCCGCAGAAGATCGGGGTGGCGATGGCCGATATCGCCACCGGCCTCTATTCGGTGATCGGCATCCAGGCGGCACTGATCCAGCGTGAGAAGACCGGGCGCGGCCAGCATATCGACATGGCCCTGCTCGACACGATGACCGGGGTGCTGGCCAACCAGGCGGCGAATTATTTCGCCAGCGGCGTCACGCCGCCGCGCGTCGGCAATGCGCATCTCAACGTCTCGCCCTACGCGGTCTTCCCGACCAGCGACGGCTGGTTCATCCTGGCGGTCGGCAATGATGGTCAGTTTCAGCGCTTTTGCGGCGTGGTCGGGATCGAGCCCGAGCAGCGCTGGGCGACCAATGCCGGCCGGATCGAGCATCGCGCGCCGTTGTTCGCGGCGATCGAGGCGGCCACGCGCCGGTTCGAGCGCGACGATTTGCTGGCGAAGCTTGAGGCGGTCGGCGTCCCGGTCGGGCCGATCAACACGGTCGAACAGGCGCTCAACGATCCCCAGGTCCGCGCGCGCGGCATGGTGGTGCCGGGTGAACGGCTCGACGGCCTTCGCACCCCGATCCGCTTTTCCGACGCCGACCTCGCGCTTGGCCGCCCCGCGCCACGGCTTGGCGAGGCGCGACAAGACTGATCTTGCCGTCGGCGTGGCGGGTGACATCTCCGTCCTGGGAGACTAGGCGGATCGCCATGGCGTCCCGCCCCGCCTTTCGCCCTGCCGGTCTGCTGATCGGATTGCGGCGTCGCTTCCGCACCAGCGAAGCGGCGCTGATCCTGCTCGCGCTCGGCATCGGCCTGTCGGCGGGGCTGCTGACGCTGGTCCAGAGCAGCGTCGCGCACTTCATGCAGTCGCTATTCTATGGCGTGTCGGGCGACGAGCGGCTGAGCGCGCAAACGACGATAGAGCCGCTCCGCCTGCTTGCGCTGCCATTGGGTGGCTTGTTGTTGGCGGGGCTCGGCCGCCTTTTGCGCCGGGGCCGCGCGCCGGTCGACGTGGTCGAGGCCAATGCGCTGCATGGCGGCGTGATTCCGATGCGCGACAGCCTGACCGTCGCGGCACAGACACTGTTGTCGAACGGCATGGGCGCGTCGGTCGGGCTCGAGGCGGCCTATGCCCAGATGGGCGGCGGAGTCGCGTCGGTGGTCGGGCAATGGCTCAGGCTGCGGCGCGCCGACCTTCGCGTGCTGGTCGGGGCAGGGGCGGGCGCGGCGGTGGGCGCGGCGTTCGGCGCGCCGCTGACCGGCGCCTTCTACGCATTCGAGATCGTGCTCGGCGCCTATACCCCGGCGGCAATCGCGCCGGTGGCGGTGGCCGCGCTCGCGGCGGTGGTGACGATGCGCGTGTCGGGCGTGCCCGCTTATCTGATCGTCCTTCCCGCGGCGGAGGCGATCACCACCTGGGACTATTTCCTGTTCGCCTCGCTCGGGTTGATCTGCGCGGTCGTCGGGATCGTGCTGATGCGCGCGGTCACGTTGGTCGAAATCGGAACGCGGCGCCTGCCGATCCCGGACATCTATCGCCCGGTGATCGGCGGGCTGCTGCTGATCCCGATCGCGGCGCTGTCGCCGCAAGCGCTGTCGGCCGGGCATGGCGCATTGCACCTCGATCTGACGATGAAGGTCGGGCTCGCCTTTCTCGCGACGATCTTCGTGCTCAAGGTTGCGGCGTCGGCGATCTCGCTTGGGTTCGGGTTTCGCGGCGGCCTGTTCTTCGCGTCGCTGTTTCTGGGCTCGCTGGTCGGGCAGCTGTTCGCCGGGCTGGTCAATCTGATTCCGGGCGCGGCCCATGTCAGCGCCAACGACGCGGCGTTGGTCGGCATGGCGGCGATGGCGGTCGCGGTGGTCGGCGGACCGATGACCATGTCGCTGCTGGTGCTCGAATCGACGCACGATTTCGCGCTCACCGCCGTCGCGATCACCGCATCGCTGTGCGCCAGCACCCTGGTGCGCGAGACGTTCGGCTTCTCCTTCTCGACCTGGCGTCTGCACACGCGCGGCGAGACGATCCGCAGCGCGCGCGACATCGGCTGGATCAAGACGCTGACCGCCGGGCGCATGATGCGGCGCGGCATTCCAGAGGTCGACGGCAGTACCTCGATTGCTGAATTTCGCCGCCGCTTTCCCTTGGGGTCGATCACGCAGGTCGTCGCGATCGGGCCGGCGGGCACCTATGCCGGATTGATTCCGACCATCGCCGCGCATGCTCCCAATCTGGACGAGGATGCGCCGGTCGCGACCGCGGCGATTCTGACCGACTTCACCTTGTCGCCCGATCAGGATGCCGCGACGATCATGCGTGCATTCGAGGAGCGGGAGGCTGACGAGTTGATCGTTACCGAGGACGACGGCAAAGTGCTCGGCGTGGTGAGCGAGCGCTACGTTCGGCGGCGTTACACCGACGAGATCGAAAAGGCCCAGCGCGAGTTGTTCGGCGAATGAGCGTCGCGCCGCCCGCCATGTCGTTCCGGAAACTGGCGATCACCGCGGTCGTCGTGATCGCACTGATCGTGGGTGGCGTCATAGTCGGCGCCCAGCTCTGGCACCGCGTGGCGACGGTGGAGCGCCATGTGGTCGCGCCGATCAAGCGCGTGACCAATCGCGCTTCTCCGTCCGAAGTCCTGCCCGACCTGGTCGACGCGGCTTGTCCCGCCGTGGTGAAGATCGGTCTCGGCGTCCCGCCTGCCTCCGCTACCAAGCCGAGCGCGCTGGCATCGCGCCAGCTTGCCGGAATCATTGTGTCGCCCGATGGCTATATCGCGACGAGCGGCCGGATGCTCGGCGGCCGCGACACCTTGCCCGTCCAGCTCAACGACGGGCGCGAACTCAGTGGCAAGCTCGTCGCCATCGATCCGCTATCGGGCCTCGCCTTGCTGAAGGTGGACGGGCGCAACTTAGCGACGCTGCAATTCGCCGACGACGACTTGCCGCGGACCGGCGCCTGGGGATTCGTCGTCACCTCGCCGGCGGGTAGCGGTTGCGCCGTGCAGACCGGGGTGATCGGACAGGATTTCGTTGCCGGGGGAGAGGCGCTCAAATCGTCGGTTTCGATCAGCCCGGCGATCAGCGAGAATGTCGAGGGCGCGCCGTTCATCGGAGCCGATGGGCGCGTGCTGGCGCTGTCCGCCTTTCCCGACGACGCCAGCGCCGATGACCCGAGCGTGCTCGTTCCCGGCGACGCGGCGGCACGGATCGTCAGCGAGATGTTGCGAAGCGGCGCCCCGCCGGCCGCGCCGTTCGGAATTGTGGCTGAGGATCTGGCTCCCGTCCTCGCCAAGCGGCTGGGCGCCGACCGCCAACGCGGGGCAGTCGTGGTGATGGTCAAACCCGGATCGCCCGCCGACAAGGCCGGGTTGAAGGCAGGCGATGTCGTGCTGACCGCCGGCCAGGCGCCGATCTCGGGCGCCTCCGAGCTCGGCCGCGCGCTCGATCCCGACGCCGACTCGATCGATCTGGAGATCGTCAGGCAGGGCGAGCGCCAGGATTTGACGCTGAAGTCGTAATCGGACGGCGCACGCTAACGTCGTTTTCAGCTTCGCGGAAACCGGGACCAGGTCCGGTGGTATCGGCCTGCTTCGTCACCCGGGAAAGCGAAACGGGCGCCGGCTGAAGAGCTTTTGATGCCGATCGCGATCCACCCACTCGAGTTCCAGCCCCAGGTTTTTGCGATCGTGAGCGTCGTCGCGATTGCCGTCATCTAATCTGTCAAGGCGGATTGCGACCATATTGGACGAAAACGACATGCGTTTCGCTCCAAAAACAATATCTTACGTTTTTAGAGTGGTCATAATGGCCGTAGAGTCGCTGGATACGATAAGTACGCTAGGCGTCGCATTTAACCAATAGCTGTACTCAATCTTGAAGTATCAGGCCAACATTCACGGACGATTTAAGTAATCGTGCGGCTCCAAAGTCGTGCGCGCTAAGTCCGCGTAACAGAGGGGAATAACATGACACGCACGCCGTATTCTTCGGGCCGTCTTCCTTTCGACTCCAAGGTGTCATCCTCGATAGCCGCGCGTCGGCGCAACCTGCGCTCGCAGGCGAGCCGGCTGACGTTGCGCTCGACCGTCGCTGCGGCAGCTTTTGTCGGTCTCGGCGTGTTCGCGCCCAGCGAGGCCTGGGCGCAATGCGTCGTCGGTGCCGTTACCGTAACCTGCGCCGATACATCCACGACCGACACGACATTCCCGACCAACCCGCCGGTCGACCGCAATTATCAGGGCATCCTCCCCACCCCGATCGTCGTCACCGTCAACAGCGGGGCAACGATTAGCGGCAACGGGCTTGCTTTCACGAACAATGGGACGGGCGGCATCACGGTCAATAATGGCGGCACGATCAGCGTCGATGCGGGCAATACACCGACCGCCGGCGGCACCGCGGCGCTATCGCTCACCGCGCTTGGCGGGCCGATCGTCTATACCGGCGGCGACATCGTCAACAACGGCAACGGCAACGCGCTTGATGCAAGGCAGAGTGGCGGAATCGGCTCGGTAAGTATCACTGCGGGCAATATCTTCGCCGCCACCGGCGAGGGTATCACGGTCCGTGACGTCGCGACCAGCACGGGCATCGACATCACCACCAACGGCACCGTCACCGCGCTGACCGCCGGCAAGGACGGCATCGACGCGCAGAGCCAGTCGCTGACCGGCAATATCACCGAGGTCGCCAATGGCAACATCCAGGCCGGCAATGCCGGCATGGTGGCGGCGATCCTGAATGCGGGCGGCACCGGCAATATCGACGTGACCGCCAATGGGTCGATCGACGCCAGGTTCGGCGTCGATGCGGAGAATTTCGGGTCGGGCTCGACCGGTGTCACCACGGTCGGTCCGGTCAATGTGACGACCGGCAACGGCATCTTCGCGTTATCGACCGGCGGCGACGTAACGGTGAATACGGGCGATGTAACAGCGACCAGCAACACCGCGATTATCGCGCAGCAGACCAAGGTCGCCGGAACCGGCCAGGTTGTCGTAGGCACCACGGGCAATGTCTCCGGAACGACGGGCATCGACGCCCACAATTTCGGCACGGGTCTGGTCGGCGTCGTGACCGGCGGCACGGTGACCGGCGCCGCCGCCGAGGGCATCAAGGCGGTCGGCAATGCCGGCGTGACAGTGACGGCCTTCGACACGGTGACCGGCGCGACACGCGGCCTGTCGCTGATCGGCGGCACCGGCGGCGCCGGCGACATCCTGGTGAACGGCCCCGGCGGGTTCGTTGGCGGCACCGGCGACGCGGCGAACATCCTCAACAATGGCTCGGGCACGGTCACGGTCGACATTGGCGGCGCGAGCAGTTCGGCTGGCGGCGAGGGCTTCGTCGTGCGCGACACCGCGACCGGCGGCAATATCAGCGTCACGACCGGCGCGGTGACCGCGCTGACCGCCGGCAAGGACGCGATCGACGTCCAGAGCCAATCGGCCACCGCCAACATTACCGAAGTAGCGAATGGCGACATCAACGCCGGCAATGCCGGCATGGTGGCGGCGATCCTCAACGCGGGCGGCACCGGCAATATCGACGTGACCGCGAACGGGGCGATGACCGCGCGGTTCGGCGTGGACGCCGAGAATTTCGGGTCGGGCTCGACGAGCGTCACCACGGTCGGCCCGGTCAATGTCACGACCGGCAACGGCATCTTCGCGTTGACCACTGGCGGCACCGTCACGGTCAATGCAGGCGACGTCACCTCGACCGGCAACACCGCGATCATCGCGCAGCAGACCAAGGTCGCGGGCGCGGGCAATGTCGATGTGACCGCGGGCAACGTCTCGGGCACGACGGGTATCGATGCGCACAACTTCGGCACGGGCACGACCAGCGTCACTACCAACGGCACGGTGACCGGCACCGCCGCAGAGGGCATCAAGGCGACGGGTAACGATGCAGTGACGATCAACGTCGCCGACACGGTGACGGGCGCGACACGCGGTTTGAGCCTGGTCGGCGGCACCGGCGGCGCTGGCAACATCTCGGTGACCGGCACCGGCGGGTTCCTCGGCGGCACGGGCGACGCGGCGAACATCCTCAACAACGGCTCCGGTACCGTGACGGTCGACATTTCGGGTGCGAGCGGCTCGACCGGCGGCGAGGGCATCGTGGTGCGCGACACCGCGATCGGCGGCGACATCAGCGTCACCACCGGCGCGGTGACTGCATTGACCGCGGGCAAGGACGCGATCGACGTCCAGAGCCAGTCGGCTACCGCCAACGTCACCGAAGTCGCTAACGGCGACATCAATGCTGGCAATGCCGGCATGGTGGCAGCGATCCTGAATGCGGGCGGCACCGGCAATATCGACGTGACCGCGAACGGGGCAATGACCGCGCGGTTCGGCGTGGACGCCGAGAATTTCGGGTCGGGCTCGACTAGCGTCACCACGGTCGGTCCGGTCAATGTCACGACCGGCAACGGCATCTTCGCGCTGACCACCGGCGGCACCGTCACGGTCAATGCAGGCGACGTCACCTCGACCGGCAACACCGCGATCATCGCGCAGCAGACCAAAGTCGCCGGTGTGGGCAATGTCGGTATGACCGCGGGCAACGTGTCGGGCACGACGGGCATCGATGCGCACAATTTCGGCACCGGCACGGTCAGCGTGACCGCTAACGGCACGGTGACCGGCACCGCCGCAGAGGGTATCAAGGCGACGGGTAACGATGCGGTGACGATCTCGGTCGCCGACACCGTAACCGGCGCGACCAACGGCCTGAGCCTGGTCGGGGGGACCGGTGGGGCGGGCAACATCTCGGTGACCGGCACTGGCGGATTCTTGGGCGGCACCGGCGATGGCGCCAACATCAAGAACAACGGCTCGGGCACGGTCACTTTCAACATCTCGGGCGCGAGCGGTTCGACGGGCGGTAACGGCATCATCGTTCGCGACACCGCGGCCGGCGGCGACATCAGCGTCACCACTGGTGCGGTAACCGCGCTGACCGCCGGCAAGAACGCGATCGACGCGCAGAGCCAGTCGTTGACGGCCAATATCACCGAAGTCGCCAATGGCGACATCAATGCCGGTAACGCCGGCATGGTGGCGGCCATCTTCCCGGCGGCGGCGACCGGTAACATCGATGTCACCGCAAATGGCGCGATGACCGCGCGGTTCGGGGTCGATGCCGAGAACTTCGGCACCGGGACGACTAGCGTCACCACGGTCGGTCCGGTCAATGTCACGACCGGTAACGGCATCTTCGCGCTGACCACCGGCGGCACCGTCACGGTGAACGCGGGCGATGTCACCTCGACCGGCAACACAGCGATCATCGCGCAGCAGACCAAGGTCGCGGGCGCGGGCAATGTCGATGTCACCGCGGGTAACGTCTCGGGCACAACCGGCATCGATGCGCACAATTTCGGTACCGGCACGGTCAGCGTCACCGCTAACGGCACGGTGACCGGCACGGCTGCCGAGGGCATCAAGGCGACCGGTAACAATGCGGTGACGATCTCGGTCGCCGACACCGTGACGGGTGCGACGCGCGGCCTGAGCCTAGTGGGCGGTACCGGTGGCACTGGCAACATCTCGGTCACCGGCGCCGGCGGATTCTTCGGTGGTACGGGCGACGCGGCCAACATTCAGAACAATGGTTCGGGCACGGTCACCTTCAACATTTCGGGCGCGAGCGGCTCGACGGGCGGCAATGGCATCGTCGTCCGCGACACCGCGGCCGGCGGCGACATCAGCGTCACGACCGGTGCGGTGACCGCGCTGACCGCGGGCCAGAACGCGATTGACGTCCTGAGCCAGTCGCTGACGGCGAACATCACCGAAGTCGCCAATGGCGACATTAATGCCGGTAACGCCGGCATGGTGGCGGCGATCTTCCCGTCGGCGGCGACCGGCAACATCGATGTCACCGCAAATGGCGCGATGACAGCGCGGTTCGGGGTCGATGCCGAGAACTTCGGCACCGGCACGACTAGCGTCACCACCGTCGGCCCGGTCAATGTCACGACCGGTAACGGCATCTTCGCTCTGACCGCTGGCGGCAACGTCACGGTGAACGCAGGCGATGTCACCTCGACCGGCAACACCGCGATCATCGCGCAGCAGACCAAGGTCGCGGGCGCGGGCAATGTCGATGTCACCGCGGGTAACGTGTCGGGCACGACCGGCATCGATGCGCATAATTTCGGCACCGGCACGGTCAGCGTCGCCGCTAACGGCACGGTGACCGGTACGACCGCCGAGGGTATCAAGGCGACTGGCAACGGCGCGGTGACGATCTCGGTCGCAGATACGGTGACCGGCGCGACCAACGGCCTGAGCTTGGTCGGAGGGACCGGCGGGGCTGGCAACATTTCGGTGACCGGCACCGGCGGGTTCTTCGGCGGGACCGGCGATGGCGCCAACATCCAGAATAACGGCTCGGGCACGGTCACCTTCAACATCTCGGGCGCGAGTGGCTCGACCGGCGGCAACGGCATCATCGTGCGCGACACGGTGGCTGGCGGCGACATCAGCGTCACGACCGGCGCGGTGACCGCGCTGACGGCCGGCATGGATGGCATCGAGGTGCTGAGCCAGTCGAACGCCGCCAACGTTACGATCGTCGCCAATGGCGACGTGAACGCGGGCAATGCCGGCATCGTCGGTGCGATCTTCCCGGGCGCCGCAACCGGCAATGTCGACGTGACCGCGAACGGCGCGATCAACGCGCGGTTCGGCGTCGATGCCGAGAATTTCGGCAGCGGCACGACCAGCGTCACCACCGTAGGCCCGGTCAACGTCACAACTGGCAATGGCGTCTACGCTTCCAGCCGCGGTGGCAATGTCACGATCAACTCTGGCGACGTCACCTCGACCGGTGATGTCGCGATCATCGCGCAGCAGCTCAATGCCTCCGGCGCCGGCAATGTCGATGTGACTGGCGGTAACGTCTCGGGCACGACCGGTATCGTCGCGACGAATGTCGGCACCGGCACAGTGGGCGTCACCGCGAATGGCACGGTGACCGGCACGTCGGCCGAGGGCATTCTCGCGACCGGCAACGGTGCGGTCACGGTGACAGCGGCCAATACGGTTACGGGCGCGACGCGCGGCTTGAGCCTAACCGGCGGTAGCGGCGGCGCCGGCAACATCCTGGTCACCGGCACCGGCTTCTTCGGCGGCACCGGCGACGCCGTCAATGTCGTAAACAACGGTTCGGGGACGACTACTGTCAACATCTCCGGCGCCAGCGGCTCGACCGGCGGTTACGGCATAGATGTGGTCGATACCGTCGCGGGCGGTGATATCAACGTCACGACCGGTGCTGTCACCGCGCAACTCGCCGCCATCAACGTCCAGGCCCAGACGCTCGCCGGCAATTTGACGATCGTCGCGAATGGCGACCTTAACAGCAACACTGAGGATGGCATCAACGCGTTCCTTTTCGCTCCGGCGGGAACGGGCAATATCGATGCAACGGCGAATGGCGCCGTTACCGGCTTGGGCGGTATCTTTGCCAGCACCCAGGGCTCGGGCTTGGTAACCGTCAATGCGGTCGGTCCGATAAATTCGACCATCGGCAACGGCGTGTACGGTTACAGCAGGGGCGGTGACATCAACGTGGCGACCAACGCCGTCACCACAACCGGCAACGTCGCCATCTTTGTCGACCAGGCTAACGCGGCCGGCGCTGGTAATGTGACGGTCACGACGGGTGGCGCGATCTCCGGCACGAGCGGCATCCAGGCGTTCAACTTCGGAACCGGCACGATTGACGTGACGACCAACGGTACCGTGACCGGCACGTCGGGAGAAGGCATTCTCGCGACCGGCAACGGCGCGGTCACGGTGACGGCGGCTGATACGGTGACGGGTGCGACGCGCGGCGTGAGCCTGGTCGGCGGCAGCGGGGGCACCGGCAACATCCTGATCACCGGCACCGGCTTCTTCGGCGGCAGCGGCGACGCTGCCAACGTCCAGAATAACGGCGCGGGCACGGTCACCGTCAACATCTCCGGGGCCAGCGGATCGACTGCGGGCAACGGCATCATCGTTCGCGACACCGCCTTGGGCGGCGATATCAGCGTCACAACCGGCGCGGTGAGCGCGTTGGCTGCAGGCATGAACGGCATCGATGTCCGGACCCAGTCGCTGACCGCCAATGTGACCGAGATCGCCAATGGCGACATCAATGCGGGCAATGCCGGCATGGTGGCTGCGATCTTCCCCGTAGCGGCGACGGGCAATATCGACGTCACCGCGAACGGTGCGATCAACGCGGCGTTCAGCGTGGATGCCGAGAATTTCGGCGCGGGCAACACCAATGTCACGACCGTCGGGACGGTCAACGCGACAGCCGGCACCGGCATCTACGCGCAAACCAACGGCGGTAACGTTTCGGTCAATGCCGGCGACGTGTTCGCGATCGGGGGCTTCGGGATCCGCGCCCAGCAAATCAGCCTTGGGGCGGGTTCGATCGATGTGACCGCAGGAAATGTGTCGGGCGCACGGGGCATTTATGCGGTCAATTCCGGCATTGGGACCGTGAGTGTTACCACCAGCGGAACGGTCACCGGGATCGCGGCCGAAGGCATTTACGCGAGGGGTGGCGACGCGGTGACCATCTCCGCCGCGAATACCGTCACCGGTGCTACCAACGGTCTGCTCCTGATCGGCGGCAGCGGCGGCGCCGGCAACATCTCGGTCACCGGCACCGGCTTCTTCGGCGGCAGCGGCGACGCCGCCAACATCCAGAACAACGGCGCCGGCACGGTCACTGTCAACATCTCCGGCGCGAGCGGCTCGACCTCGGGCAACGGCATCTTCGTGCGCGACACGGCGGCTGGCGGCGATATCAATGTCACGACCGGCGCGGTGACCGCGCTGGCGGCCGGCATGAACGGTATCGACGCACGTAGCCTCTCGAATGCAGCCAACGTTACGATCGTTGCCAATGGCGACATCAATGCGGGCAACGCCGGCATTGTCGGCGCGGTCCTCAATGCGGGTGGCACCGGTAACGTCGATGTCACCGCGAACGGCGCGATCAATGGGCGGTTCGGGGTGGATGCCGAGAATTTCGGCACCGGCACAACCAGCGTCACCACGGTCGGCCCAGTCAACGTCACCACCGGCAACGGCATTTTTGCGCTGACCGCTGGCGGCAACGTCACGGTCAATTCAGGCGACGTGACCTCGACCGGAAACACCGCGATCATCGCGCAGCAGACAAATGCGGCCGGTGCGGGCAATGTCGATGTGACCGCCGGCAACGTCTCGGGCACGACCGGCATCGTCGCGATCAATTCCGGCACCGGTATGGTGGGGGTTACCGCCAACGGCACCGTGACCGGCACGGCGGCTGAGGGTATCCTTGCCACCGGCGGCGGCGCGGTGACGGTGAACGTCGCCGACGCGGTCACGGGTGCGACCAACGGCCTGACACTGGTCGGTGGCACTGGCGGTGCCGGCAACATCCTGGTCACCGGCACCGGCGCGTTCTTCGGCGGCAGCGGTGACGCGGCCAACATCCAGAATAACGGTTCGGGCACAGTCACCTTCGACATCTCCGCGGCCAACAGTTCGACCGGCGGGAATGGCATCGTCGTACGCGACACGGCGGCTGGCGGCGATATCAATATCACGACCGGCGCGGTGACCGCGCTGGCGGCCGGCATGAACGGTATCGACGCTCGTAGCCTGTCGAATACCGCCAACCTTGCGATCGTCGCCAATGGCGACGTCGCTGCGGGCAATGCCGCTATTGTCGGCGCGATCCTCAACGGCGCCGGCACCGGCAATGTCGACGTGACGGGGAATGGCGCGATCAACGCGCGGTTCGGCGTCGATGCCGAGAATTTCGGCACGGGCAACACCAGCGTCACCACGGTCGGCCCGGTCAATGTGACCACGGGCAACGGCATTTACGCGCTGGCGACCGGTGGTAACGTCACGATCAATGCGGGCGACGTCACCTCGACCGGCAATACCGCGATCCTCGCGCAGCAGACCAACGCAGCCGGTACGGGTAGCGTCGATGTGACTGCCGACACAGTTTCCGGCACGACCGGCATTGTCGCGGTCAACCTCGGCACCGGCACGACCAGCGTGACCACCACCGGTCTGGTGACCGGCACGGCGGCCGAGGGCATCAACGCGATCGGCGGCGGCGCGGTGACGGTCAACGTCGCCGACACCGTAACCGGTGCAACCAACGGTCTGAAGGTGATCGGCGGTACCGGCGGGGCAGGTAATATCCTGGTCACCGGCACCGGCAGCATCAATGGTCTCGCCGGCAATGGCGCCACCATCCAGAACAATGGGTCGGGCACCGTCACGGTCGACATTTCGGCTCCAGTAACCGCCACGGGCGGCGCTGGCGTCCTGGTGCGCGACACGGTCGCTGGCGGCGACATCAACGTGACAACGGGCGCGGTCACCTCGACCGATCAGAACGGCATCGACGTGATCGGGTCCTCGACGACCGGCAATATCGCGGTGGTGACGAACGGCCAGATCAATGGCGGCAATGCCGGCGTCGTCGCGGCGCTGGTCGGCGCGGGTACGGGGAATGTCGACGTCACCACCAACGCGGCCGTCAACGGCGTCTTCGGTATCGATGCGGAGAATTATGGTACCGGCAACGTCAACGTGACCGCGGTCGGGCTGGTGACCGCAACGACGGGCTATGGCATTGTCGGACTGACTGGCGGCGGCAACGTGGTTGTGAATGCGGGCAACGTGTCCTCGATCGGCGCTGCGGCGATCCTCGCCGAACAGATCAATTCGGGCGCGTCGGGCACCGTCGGCGTGACCGTCGGCAACGTCTCCGGCAGGACCGGTATCATTGCCCAAACCAACGGCAGCGGCGGCATTTCCGTCAATGCGCTGGGCAATGTGACCGCGACAAACGGCAACGGGATCGAAGCGGTCAACTTCAATCCGGCGGCGAATGCCGGGACGATCGATGTAAGCCAGGCGGCAGACACCAAGATCACCGCCACCAATGGCAGCGGCATCTATACCGATAGCGGCCTGTCGACTGGCATGACGACGATCACGGTCGCGGGTGAGATAACGGCCGGCACGCCCGGTTACGCCGGGGTCTATGGCACGTCGACCAAGGGCGGCATCACCGTCAACGTAACCGGAACCGGCGTGATCGATCCCGATTACGGCATCGACCTCAGCACGGTCGACGGTCCGCTGGTGGTCAACAATGCCGGCCTGGTCACAGGTACGATTGACGGGGTCAGGCTGGTGGCGACCGGTACCGGAAGCGCCAATATCAGCAATTCGGGGACGATCTCCGGCGGCACCAATGCAGTGCTGATCAGCGTGAACAACACGCCGTCGACCTTGTTCAACAGCGGTACGCTGAACGGCGCGGTCAACGTCTTCGGCTCGACCGTCGCGACCTCGAACTGGATCAACGGCCCTACGGGTATCGCTAACCTGGGATCGGGCTCGTCGAGCTATTCGGGCAATCTGGCGAATGGCGGCAACGTCAACCTGGGCGCCGGCGGCACGCTGACGATCCTCGGCAATACCCAGAATGCCGGCCGCGTCACCTTCGCCGGGGCGGGGACGTTCACGACGGTTGGTTCGATGGCCAATACCGGCATCATCAATGCTCGCAACAACCTGACCAGCAATGTCGTCACCGTCGGTGGCAATTATTCGGGCGGCGGCCAGTTCTGGACCGACTACAGCACCAACACCGCAACGGCCGATCGCCTGAACATCGGCGGCTCGGCCACTGGCAACACCAATGTCACGATGAACCTGGTCGGCACGCGGTCGTTCGTCCCCGGCGGCTTCCTGCCGGTGGTGACGGTCGCCGGGGCAGCTCCCGCCAGTGCCTTCACCTCCAGCACCCTGTTCCCGACGACCGGGTTCATCCTCGACAGCTTCGGGCAGAACCCGTCGAACGCCCATCAGTTCGGTGTGATCCAGGCGGTCAACCCGACGGCGGCGGGGCTCGGCAACCTCAGCTACATGGCCGAATCGGCCTCGGGGCTGCTCGATGATCCGATCAGCCCATTCGTGACCAACCGGACCGACGCCGGCGGTACGCGGTTCAGCCTGTGGATGCGCGGCAGCGGCGGGCACAGCAAGCAGACGATCAGCTCCTCGTTGACCGGCGGTGGCATGTCGTACAATTCGACCACTCGCTTGCGCACCAGCCAGCATGCGGCACAGATCGGCGCCGACGTTTCGTTCGGCGGCATCGGCGGCGGCTGGAAGGTCAATGTCGGCGTGATGGGCGGCTGGTATGGCGCCTCGGCTCCGCTCGCGGGCGGCGAGCGGATCAAGGTCGAGACGCCGTTCGTCGGCGGCTATGCGGTGGTCGGCAACGGTGCCTTCGAGCTCGAGGGCAATATCCGCAAGGAATGGCGTCACTATACGGTCGCCATGCCATCGCTGTTCGGCACTGTCGGCACCCAGCGCATGCGCGGCGACGCCACGGCGGGCTCGGTCCGTGCGTCGTACCGCATCGGCGGCAAGACCGGCTTCGCCGCGACGCCGTTCGCTTCGTTCAATTATGCCGACACCCAGATCGATCCGCTCGTGGTTGACGCCTTCAGCGTGTGGACGCCGGGCAGCGACACCACCAAGATCGGCCAGGCCGGCTTGCGTCTGTCCTATCGCGGCGGGTCGGAAGCGACGGCGACGGTCGAGCCGTTCATCAGCGCGGCACGGATGGAGAATTGGTCGCGCAGCGACAGCTCCAGCTTCGCCTTCGGGGCGCCGGTCACGACCTTCTCGCTCCAGAGCAACACCTGGAAGAACGCGATGCGTTACTCGGCGGGTATCCTCGCCAATGCGCATGGCAGCCGGGTGTCGGGCTTCGTGGTCGGCAATATCGACGACGACTCGCGGCTGCGCAGCTTCACGATCAACGCCGGGCTGCGCTTCAACTTCTGATCAAAGGGGCCTCGGTCGCGTCGTGTCTTTGGACATGGCGCGGCCGCAGGTGACGATCTGTATATTGGATATTGGATACCAACACGCGGATGATGTTCCCCGGAACGCGAAATCCGCGAGGGCGATCGACCATGGGTAAAAGGCGACCGCCTATCGCACCGATTTTTTCCGGACCATCGTCACGGCTGCTGCGAGCGCAGCGATCGGAATAAGCAAGACGTAGAAGGCCATCGTGCCTGGGAACGTGGCGAAGACTTGGCCAACGATGCGGGAGCCGATCGTGCCGCCAAGCGCCGAGAACACGACGATTAACCCCACCATAGCGGGCCGCTCCTTTGCGGCCATCGACGACAGGACCGCCGAATTTAGCGCCGGATAGATTGGCGCCATCACCAGTCCGATCATCGGGAACAGGAATGCGGCGGCCGGTGCATCGGCCCAGCTCGTTACCTGAGTGTGATACGCGGTCGCGAGCGGCAGTACCGCGACGATCAGTATGGCCATTGCGGCGAGGCATCCGAGGACAAGCGGAAACCACCCGGTGCGCCGCACAATGACGCCAGCGCCCAGCCGTCCCATTGCCAGGCAGACTGCGAAGATCGAGGCCGCCTGCACGCTCATTGGCGCGGACAGCCCGAGCAGTTCATGATTGAAGGTAGGCAGCCAAGACCCGATGCCCTGTTCGACTAGGACGTAACAGAAGATCGCGGCGATAAAGCTCAAGCTCAGCAGTCGGAAGACAAGCAAGATCATCCCCCAGAACTTTCGCAATATGCCCTGCCGCGATGCCGCGGGTTCGTCGACCGCGCTTTCGTCGTACGGCGTGACCGCGAGCAGCGCCAGGGCGGCGAGGCTGGCGGCGGCCAGCACATAATAGACGCCGAGCCATTGCCGGCTACCGGGATCGGCCGGGTCGATGAAGGCGGCGAAGATCCAATAGCCACTGAGCACGCCGAGCATGAACACGCCCTCGATCACGTTGAGCAACGACGCATGACGCGCGCTGTCCTCGGTCAACAGGCCGACAAAGCTGTAGACCGACACCTTGGTCACCCCGAACGCGACGCCGACCGCGAGGAACAGGAGGCGTGTCGTCCAGAAACCGGGGAATAAGGGCATCGCCAGGCAGGCGATCGCGACCAGCGCGAGCGCCACGATCATCGCGCGCCGCAGCCCGAAGCGGGGCAGTTGCGCCGCCAGCAGGAAGCTGGTCGCCGCGATCGACAGATCCTTGAATCCCTCGAGCGAGCTCGCCGCGACCTTGGTCACCTGAAACGATTCGATCGATTGCAGGATGACGGTGCCGACGCTGTTGAGCAGCACCGCGAACACGGCATAGGTCAATGCCAGTGCGACGATCATCCGGGTCCTGTTCATGCGCCTCCCCTGCCGGGATGCCCGGCTTATTGTCTTGACCATCTCCTATTATGAAATGCATATCATTGGCAATCGGGCGATTGATCGCCGCATCGGAGAGAATTGCGTGGGGCGGTCATTACCCGAAGCGTCTTTTGCTGACGTGCGATTTGCGCGCGACGCCTGGCGCCTCGCCGCGGACGGCGATTCCGTCCGGTCGGACCATGTTCCCGCGCTGTTTTCGATCGGCAACGGCTTTATCGGCATTCGCGGTCCGGGCGAGGCGGCGGAGGCGCCCAAAGTCTATCTGAACGGCGTCTATGAACGCGTGCCGATCGCTTATCACGAGGCGGCGCACGGCTATGCCCGCGAAAGCGACCTCCGCCTGGCGGTCGCCGATGCCACCCGCCCGGCGATCCTGGCTGGCGGCGTGCCGGTCGGCGCGGCGGCAAGCGTCGAGCTCGACCTCGCCCGCTGCGTGCGGACCGAGAGATTCCCGGCAGGGGCGGCCGGCATCGCGATCGAACAGTTCGTCTCGATGGCGGATACCGCATTGGTGCTGACGCGAGTCAGCTTTGCCGACGGCGCCGATGTGACCGTATCGCCGATGGTGTCGCGGTCGCCGGGAAGCGGCGACCGTGCCGCCGATGTCCCCAATCAGGGGGTTTACGATCCGCGCGTCGCGCCGGTCATGGCGACCAGCCCTTGGGTCGATCCCCAGGCCCATGACAAGCCCGGTATCGCCACGCGCAGCGATCGCTTGCGCACCAGCGGCTTCGTGGTGGCGTGCGGGATGCGCGAAATCGGACGTCGGACGGTCGACGGCCGGGTGCAGGTCGATTTCGCCTCTGGCTATCGAGCCGCCACTGACGACCAGGGCATGGACGCGCTCACCGGGATACTGGGCGCCGCGGCCAAGCGAGGATATGACGCCCTGCTGGCCGACCAAATGGCATGGTTCGCGGATTTCTGGGCGGCGAGCAACGTCGCCATGCCGGGCCAGCCCAATGCCGAACTCGCGATCCGCTTCGCTTTGGCCGAGCTGGCGATGGCGGTGGGGCGCGACGGCAAGACCTCGATCGGCGCCAAGGGGCAGACCGGGGAGGGCTATGAAGGCCATGTCTTCTGGGACGCCGATCTCTACGTCATGCCGGTCTTCGCCTTCACTTATCCCGCAATTGCCCGGGCGATGCTCGAATGGCGGATTTCGAAGCTTGCCGCCGCGCGCGACAATGCGCGGGCGATGGGGCACGAACAGGGCGCGCTCTATCCATGGCGGACGATCGGCGGGCACGAATGCTCGTCCTATTTCCCGGCCGGGTCCGCGCAATATCACATCAACGCCGATATCGCTTATGCGCTGGAAACCTATCTGGCGGCGACCGGCGACCGCTCGCTGCTCGACGCGGGCGGGGCGGCGATGCTGGTGGAGACGGCGCGCATCTGGTTGGACATCGGATTCCACGACGCGGCGCGGGGCGGTGCCTTCGTCATCAACCGCGTGACCGGCCCGGACGAATATTCGGCGATCGTCGACAATAACCTCTACACCAACATGATGGCCGCGCGGCATTTGCGGTTCGCCGCGCGCCACGGCCTGGCGGCGTCGTTGATCGACCATGCGGAAGCCGCGCGGATGATGCGCGCCGCCGACGAGATGTTCCTGCCCTTCGACGACGAGCGCCAAGTCTATGCGCAGGACGACGCCTTTTTCCGTCTCGACCCGTGGCCGTTCGATACGACACCGCCCCAGGCCTATCCGCTGCTGCTGCACTTTCATCCGCTCGCCATCTATCGTCGTCGCGTCTCGAAACAGGCGGATGCGGTGCTTGCCTTGGCGCTGATGCCCGAGGCGTTCGACCCGGCGATGCGGCGGCGGATGCTCGACACCTACGAAGCGACCACGGTCCACGATTCGACCTTGTCGGCGAGCGCGTTCGCGACCGCTGCGGCGCATGCCGGCGACGGCGCGCGGGCGGCGCATTACTGGCGCGTCGCGGCGCTGACCGACCTCAACGATCTGTTCGGCAATGCCGATCACGGCCTGCACATGGCGGCGCTGGCGGGGAGCTGGACGACCCTGGCGATGGGCTTTGCCGGCATGCACGTCGAGGGCGACACACTGTGCTTCGATCCTGTGGAGATACCTGGCCTGTCCGACTATCGTTTCACCGTCACCTTCCGCGGCGCGCGGGTCGATGTCGCGGTGTCGGGCCGCACCGCCAACGTGTCGGTGGGCGGCGGTCGCCCGGTCGCGGTCCGTGTCGCCGGTGAAGAGGTCACGGCCTGACCATGGCATTCCGCGCGGCTATCTTCGACCTGGACGGGGTGTTGGTCGACAGCGCCCGGCTGCACTTCGTCGCCTGGAAACGGATCGCGGACGAACTCGGCATCGCGTTCGACGAGCATGACAATGAGGCGCTCAAGGGCGTCGATCGCATGGGGTCGCTCGACCATATCCTGGCGCTGGGCGCTGTGTCGCTGGACCTCCCGGCCAAAGAGGAACTCGCGGCGCGCAAGAACGGCTATTATCTCGACGCGCTGGCGACGATGACCGATGCCGACATCCTGCCAGGCGCCACCGCTTTATTGGCGAGCGCCCGCGCCGCTGGGCTGGCGCTGGGGGTCGCCTCGGCCAGCCGGAACGCCGTGATGGTACTCGAACGAGCCGGCTTGTTGGACTCGATCGATTTCGTCGCGGATGCCGCCAAGGTCGCGCGGTCGAAGCCCGCGCCGGACATCTTCCTGGCCTGCGCGGCCGGGCTCGACGTCGCGCCTGCCGCGTGCGTCGGGTTCGAGGACGCCGCGGCCGGCGTGACCGCGATCAAGGCTGCGGACATGGTCGCGATCGGGATCGGCGATGCGGGCATTCTGGCCGAGGCTGATCTCGTGTTCGCGTCCACCGCAGCGGTCGATCTCGACCAAGTGCTGCGGCTAACACCGGCGCCGTCTCAGGTCTGACGGACGATCAGCCGGGTCGGGAGTACGCTCGACTTCGGCTTCCCGCCATCGAGGATCTGCATCAGCTTTTCGACCAGGATGGCACCGGCCAGATGGGTTTCCTGTTCGATCGTGGTGAGCGCCGGGGTGAAGTCGGCCGCGGGCGGGATGTTGTTATAGCCGCACAGCGAATAATCGGCGGGCGCCTCCAACCCCAGCTCACGAAACGCGGCGACGATCGCGATCGCCGCGGTATCCGAAAAGGCGAAGACCGCGTCGGGCGGCGGATTGTTGCGCAGCCACGCCAGCATCTGCTGGTAAACGGGCGCATAGGCCATGTGCTCGACCTCAAGATGCTCGACGGTCACTTCGGGGTGTTTGGCGGCGACCGCGCGCAGGCCGTCGAACCGCATCCGGATCTCGGCATGCGCGACATTGCCGACGAACAGCCAGCGTTTCGCGCCGCGCTTGACGAACAAGTCGCCGGCCAATTCTCCGCCCAACCGGTTGTCGCTGCCCACCGAGCAATAGGGCTCCGCCGGGTCGACGCCTCCCCAGACCACGAATGGCGCTCCGGCGCGTGCCAGTTCGCGCAGCATCGGGCCGCGCTCGCCTTGTCCCAGAAAGATGAACCCGTCGGCGACGCGCGAGCTGATCAGGTCGAGATGGCTCTGCACATCGGTGAGGTTGGACGGCGAGAGCAACAGGTCCTGGTTGCGTACCGACAGCGCCTCGGACACGCCGGCGAGCAATTCGAAGATGAACGGGTCGGCGATCCGCCCGGCGCGATGCGAGCCGAAATCGAGCACGACGGCGACCGTGTCGTTGCGCGCCTGACGCAGTTTCTGCGCGTTGCGGTTGATCGCATAGCCATGTTCGCGCGCGACGCGCAGCACGCGTTCGCGCGTCGCTTCATTGACCAGCGGACTGTTGTTGAGAACGCGCGATACGGTCGGCTTCGACACATTGGCGAGCCGGGCGATATCCCCCATATTCAGATCCATCGCGCGTCGACGCAAAGCCAGGCTCCTCAATCAGCGGGTCGCCGGACAACCATTGAAACTGGTTTCCGACGATCCTCGACGATGCACCGCCCCCGCTCAGCGCGCCCAAAATAGGCTGGTCGCGATCCTCGATGCAACAAGCGCTTTGCGCGATGACGGGACAAAGCGACCAGGACGTCTTTTATGATCCCCATAAGGGTATGAAACTTCGTTGCAGGCGCTGTGACATCTCTGCCACATTCGGCACCTACGTAAGTCGCATAAATCATTGATACAACAGGAACTATTATAATAATACGCTTATGTAACGGCGTATTGAAATGCAATTCATTCGTGTGTAGACCCCATCCTCAGGCACTTCCCGAGCAGGAAGGCAGCGGCAGGAGAGGATCATGATGGTTTCGCGCAATCGCAATTTCGTTGCTGTGTCGGGGTTCGCGCTGGCGATTGCCCTGGCCCATCCGGCCGTGGCGCAGGAAACGCCCGCCGCGGCGCCGACCGCCGATCCCGTCCAGACTGCGGACACGGCACCTCCCGCTGATGTGCCCGACATCATCGTCACCGGGCGCGCAGCGGGTAACGGCATCAACAAGCTCGAGGCCGGCTATTCGGTGACGACGCTGTCGGCGGACGATATCAAGCTCCAGGCGCCCAAGAGCTCCGGCGACGTGCTGAAGTCGATCCCCGGCGTGTGGGTCGAGAGTTCGGGCGGCGTTGGCACGTCGAACATCTTCGTCCGCGGCATCCCCAGCACTGGCGACGCGCCGTTCGTCACGATGCAGTTCAACGGCGTGCCGGTCTACGGATCGAGCAGCCTGTCGTTCATGGATCAGACCGGCATTGTCCGCCTCGACGAAACCGTCGCGGGGATCGAAGGCGTCAATGGCGGCCCGGCCTCGCTCTATTCGGACGGCCAGCCCGGCCTCACCACCAACCTTCGCCTGCGAGAGGGTGGCAACGATACGCATGGCAGTATCGGCGCTTCGATCACCGATTACAGCGCCTGGCGAGTCGACGGCTATCTCAGCGGCAAGCTCGCCGACGATCTCTATTACATGGTCGGCGGCTATGTTTCGCGTGGCGATACCGTCCGCCGTGCCGGGTTCGATACCGAAAACGGCCAGCAGATCACCGCGAACATCACCAAGAAGTTCTCGCGCGGCAGATTCAACATCTTCGCCCGCTACACCGACGATCACGGCGAATGGTTCTTGCCGTTCGCGGCGAACGTGCCCGGCATCGATCGGGGCACGTACAACCAGCTCAATCAATATACGCGCTATGCGACGATCATCTCGCCGGGCTCCGCGGGTAGCGGCGCCACCGAGCGCGTCGACCTTGCCGATGGCCGCGGCTGGAAGGGCGTCGTCACCGGAGCCAGCCTCGATTACGACTTCGGCGGTGGGTTCAGCTTCACCGACCGGTTCGGGTTCACCAGCGGTACGCTGCGGACGACGGGGCTCGTTCCGCAAGGCGCGGGCGCGATCACCGTGGCCGACGCGCTCGCGACATCGGGCAATCCCGGCCAGACGCTGGTGCACACGATCAACACCGGTCAGACGCTCGCGCCGACCGACTATGTGCAGCAATTCGGTTCGTGGTGGGTCGATAAGAAACTCCAGAACGTCTCGAACGAGGCCGTGGTCAATTTCAAGACTGGCCCGAACACCCTCAACCTCGGCTATTATTTCTCGCACTTCACCTCGGATGACGCCTGGAGCCTGGGCGGCAACCGCTGGATGCAAGTGGGCGGCTCGGGCGACTTGGTCGACCTGAACAACGGTGCGCTGTCGGCCTTCGCCATTTCGGATCGCGGCCGCGCCACGGTGAACGCGATCTATGTGTCGGATTCGTTCAACATCACCGATGCGCTGCGCCTCGATGCCGGCATCCGCCATCAATGGACCGATATCGACGTCCGTATCACCGGCAACGGCCTGCCCGATTCGGCGAAGATCAGCCGAGAGGCGACGCCGTGGACGGTCGGGCTCAACTATCGCGCGACCCGCAATTTCGACGTCTATGCCCGCGTCTCGCAAGGCTATCACTCGCCATCGTTCGACGATGTCCGGTCGCAGCTCGGCAATACCGGACCGCGGCTCGACCTGAACTGGAAAGTGCGTTCGTACGAAGGCGGCGTGAAATATCGCGGCGGCGGGTTCGAAGCGGCGTTGACCGGCTTCTACGACAAGGTCGTGGGCGCGGTGTACAACGACGTCGGGGTGCCGCCCCAGATCGCCGGATCGAAAACCAAGGGCATCGAGCTCGACGCGTCGTACCACAGCGCCAGCGGGTTCGGCTTCATCGGCAACGCCGTGCTCGAAGATGCCAAGACCGATACGCCCAATATCCCCGACTTCGACGGCAAGAAGGCGCAGCGCATCCCATCCTATCAGGTGCGGTTCACGCCGACCTATACCGCCCGCTTCTCGGACAAGTCGGACATCACGTTCTACGGCACCTACGAAGCGATCGGGAAGCGGTACAGCGATCTAAAAAATACCCAGCTATTGCCGGCTTATGCCACGTTGAGCGCCGGTCTTCGCGCCAAGGTGGGCGGTTACATGCTGCAGATCGCCGGCGACAACCTCACCAACTCGCACGGCCTGACCGAAGGCAATCCTCGTTTCCTCGGGACCGACCCCGCGCTGCCCGACGTGCGTCCGATCTTCGGCCGGTCGTACCGGGTGTCGGTCAGCTACGCTTTCTGAGCTGATCCGGTAGTAACAGGAAGGGGGTCGGCGTCCGAGGATGCCGGCCCCCTTGGCGTTTTCAGGCGCCCGAAGGCGGCCGTATCGATGGTGAAGGGAGCCTGTCGCGCATTGCGGCGTTGAGGGGACGCCGATCATTCCGATTTGGCCTATCACCCATCCCGGCGACGCCCGTCGTCCCCTCGCACGGAGCCCGACCGCATGAGCGACGATCTGTTCACTTTCTCCGGCCTCCATTTGCGTCCCGACCCGTCGCGCACGGTGATCAAACCGTTCAGCGTCGATTATCCCGAACCGTTCCGCGATGCCGCGCATCCCCGCATGCGCACGGTGATCGAGCGCGTGCTGTCGCTCGACGAAGCCAGTCGTCGCAACGATTGCAAGACCGTGGTCGCTTCGCTGTCCGCGCGGCATCGCAACGTCGAGACCATGCTGACGCGCCGGTTCGAGGAAGTGCGCAACTGCTTGCCCGAAAACGTGACGGCCGATCCGGAGCAACAGTTGCTGATCGGTGCCTATCTCAGCGCCGAATATTCGTTCGAGGCAGCTGCCCTGTTCAACCCCAGCATCGTGTTGCGGATGAACCAGGACGGCGCGCCGGCCGACGGCCTGAACTTCATCCTCTCGTTACGCGGCATCGGCGAAGGCCATGTCTCCTCCGTGACCTTCCGCACCGGGAATTGGAGCGCGAGCGACGGTTTCCGTGTCGACGACCCAAGCCCCTGGGTGACCTCGCCGCGGATCGAAGGTCCCGACGAGAGCGGCCAATCGGGCACGACGCGGATCATCTGCGAGGGCAGCCAGGAGCCGTCCGAAAGCGTGCTGTTCCCGATCACTGCCAGCCAGCGGCAGGGGATCGAGGATTTGCGCATGGTGCGCTTCACCGAAGAGGACGGCACGCCGAGCTTCCTCGGCACCTATACCGCGTTCGACGGCCGCGATGCGCGGTGCGAGCTGTTTCGCGGCACCGGGATCAACACGTTCGAGATGACGGTGCTCAAGGGATCGGTGCCGCAAAGCAAGGGCATGGCGCTGTTCCCGCGCCGGGTGGATGGCCGGTTCAACATGATCGGCCGCCAGGACAATGAGAATCTGTGGCTGATCGCGTCGGACGACATCACCACCTGGAACGGCGGGGTCAAAATTGTCGGCCCGCGCTATCCGTGGGAATTCATTCAGATGGGAAATTGCGGCTCGCCGATCGAGCTCGACGAGGGCTGGCTGGTCATCACGCACGGCGTTGGCATGATGCGCAATTACTGCATGGGCGCGTGCCTGCTCGACAAGGCCGACCCGACCAAATTGCTCGCGCGCACGCCCGAACCGATCCTGCGCCCCAGCCCCGCGGAACGCAGCGGCTATGTCCCCAATGTCGTCTATGGCTGCGGCGCGATCGTCCATGATCGCACGTTGCTGTTACCCTTTGGCATTGCCGACAATTTCGCGAGCTTCGCCAGTTGCAGCGTCGATGCGTTGCTCGCGCGAATGGACTGAGGGACAACGATTATCCGGTCCCCGGCGCCGAAATTGAGCCAGTCCGAATTGCACACGCGATATTCGCCCGGCTCGACCCTCGGACTATATCGAACGATATATTTACGGCGGCGCCACCAGCGTGAGAGCCTCCCGAAGGTTCGACCTGATGTCGACAAAGGGGACAAGCATGGCACGTCTTGCTGCTTCGATCGCGGCCTTCGCACTTCTGACCGGGATTCCAATGAGTCTACAGGCGCAATCCGCGCAGGGCTTGTTGAAGTCCGGTAACGTCTATCACGCCGCGGTTTGTCCGGGGTCCGCGGGTCCGGGGACAGCGCGTTGCCACGCGCGCATCGTCACCGACGACAAGGGCAATCCGGCCCAGCGCGACGCGGCGCCCAACATCGTTCCGTCCGGTTTCGGTCCGGCCGACTTGCGGGCTGCCTATAACATCTCCGCGCAAGGCAACAGCACGACGATCGTCGCGGTCGTCGACGCGTATGGCTATACCAATGCCGAAACCGACCTAGCGACCTATCGCTCGACCTATGGTCTGCCTGCCTGCACGACCGCGAATGGCTGCTTCGCCAAGTACAACCAAGCCGGCGTGAAGGGCAATTATCCGCGTCAGAACACCGGCTGGGCCCAGGAAAGCGCGCTCGACCTCGATATGGTCAGCGCGATGTGCCCCGGATGCAAGATCATTCTGGTCCAGGCCAATTCGGCGAGCTTCAGCGATCTGGCGGCGGCGGTAAACACCGCGGCGTCGCTCGGCGCGCGCGTCATCAGCAACAGCTATGGCGGCGGCGAAAGCGGATCGCAGGCCTATGAATCGGCCTATGACCATATCGGCGTGGCGGTCACCGTCAGTTCCGGCGATAGCGGTTATGGCGTGCAATTCCCGGCCTCCTCGCCGCACGTCATCGCGGTCGGCGGCACGACGCTCAAGCGCAACACCAGCGCTCGCGGCTGGGGAGAGACGGTGTGGGCCGGCGCCGGCAGCGGCTGCAGCACCATCTATGCAAAGCCCAACTGGCAGCTCGACGGCGGCTGCGCGATGCGCATGGAGGCCGATGTCGCGGCGGTAGCCGATCCGGCTACGGGCGTCGCGGTCTACGGTCCCGGCAAGGGCGGCAAGTCGGCCTGGCTGGTCTTCGGCGGCACCAGCGTGGCGGCGCCGTTGATCGGCGGCGTCTATGGCGCCAACGGCGGCGCGGTGACTTATGGCAGCAATCCCTATGCCAATACGGGCGCGCTGTACGACGTGACGTCGGGCAGCAACGGCAGCTGCGGCGGCACGTACTTCTGCACCGCTCGTGCCGGCTATGACGGGCCCACCGGCCTGGGCACGCCCAACGGCATCACCGCGTTCTAACGCGAGGTATCAATGAAGCACTCGATCACCCTGTGTTCCTGCGAAAGCGGAAATCCAGGGTGACCGGGTACTTCGCTATCCCGGGCTTCCGCTCCCAATTGGGCAACTGGCTCGAATTTAACGTAGTTTAGCGAGATTCTGGTCGAGCAACTCGAGCGCGACGTCGAGGCATTTCAGCCTGACCGGCCCGCGCCCGATGTCGCCGAAATGCTCTTCGCGATGCACGACTTCGCCGCCGCGCCGCAGACAGCCGAAATGGACGAGGCCGGGCTCATCGTCCGGGCCGCCGGGTCCCGCAAAACCGGTGATCGACACCGCGACGTCGCCGTGCGAGCGCTCGAGCGCGCCGCGTGCCATGGCGATCGCCGTCTCGCGGCTGACCGCGCCGCAACGCTCGACGGTATCGCGATCGATCGCCAGCAACTCGCATTTGGCCTCATCGCTATAGACGACGAATCCACGCTCCAACGCGCGGCTCGCGCCTTCGACATCGGTCAGCAACGAAGCGAGCAGCCCGCCGGTGCAACTCTCGGCAGTGACGATCGCCAGGTCGCCGTCGCACGCCTTCTTCAACAGCGCGCGTGCCGCCTGTTCGATGCGATCGGGCAAGACATCCAGCAATTCGCTCATCGCGATGCGTTGCCGTTGCGTCGGCGCGTTTCCCAGCCTTTCCTGGCGGCTGCAGAGCGATCGGAACTAGTCTGGCTCGATCCGCCCTTTCGGCCCCCCTTGCGTGAGGATTCGTGGCTTTCCTTCTTGCCGCGTCCCGACCCGGACTTCTTGCCGCCGCCCGATTCCTTGTTGACGGTCGCCCAGGCACGCCGCTCAGCCTCGTCGTGGCTGACGCCGCGATCCTCATAGCCTTCCTCGATATGCTCGGCCTTGCGCTTCTGCTTGTCGGTGTAAGCCGATTTGTCTCCGCGAGGCATGGTCCTTCTCCTTTCAGCTGACCCCCGTTCCGCCATTGGCGCCGAACACACTGCCCGTGGTGAAGCTGTTGGTCTGCTCGGCGAGCGTGACATAGAGGCCCGCGAGCTCGACCGGCTGACCCGCGCGGCCGAGCGGCGTGTCCTGGCCGAACTTCTCGATCTTGCCTTCCAGCTGGCCACCCGAAATCTGCAACGGCGTCCAGACCGGCCCCGGCGCGACCGCGTTGACGCGGATGCCCTTGGCCGCGAGCTGTTTGGCGAGGCCCTTGGTGAAGATCTCGATCGCGCCCTTGGTTGTGGCGTAATCGAGCAAATCCTCGACCGGGTTGAAGCTGTTGACGCTGGCGGTGTTGATGATCGCCGACCCCGGCGGCATGAATTCCGCCGCGCGTTTCGACATCCAGAACATCGCATAGATGTTGGTCTTCATCGTGCGATCGAATTGTTCGTGGGTGATCTCGGCGATCGATTTGCGCGCCTGCTGATAGCCGGCATTGATCACCAGCAAATCGAGTCCGCCGAGTTGCTCGCGGGCATCGTCGACCAGGCTCAGGCAGAATTGCTCGTCGGTAAGGTCGCCGGGCAACAGGACGAGGTCGGTGCCGTCCTCGGCCAGTACCGCTTTCAGGTCCTCGGCGTCGGGCTGCTCCTTGGGATGATAGTTGATCGCGACCTTGGCGCCCTCGCGCGCGAAGGCGATCGCGGCGGCGCGGCCGATGCCGGAATCGCCGCCGGTCACCAAGGCATGGCGCCCCTTGAGCCGCCCCGTGCCGCGATAGGTCCGTTCGCCGCAATCCGGTACCGGCTCCATATCGCGCTGGAGCCCTGGCCATTCCTGTTTCTGTTCGGCGAATCCCTCGCTGTGATATTTGTTCTGCGGGTCGATCAGCGCGTCGGTTGCCTCATCGACGGCGCGCGACTGATCCTTGGATGTCGTCAGCGGCGCGTCGTCCGTCATTGTATCGGGCATGTCGCTCTCCGGGTTGTGAGGGCGAAGCGTTCCGGCAAAACGATTGTTCCGATCGTTTAAGATGCGAAATCAATTCGTTGCATAACCTGGATCAAGATTGTGCCCATGCGCGACGTAAGCGCGCGCGTTCATCGTAGCGGGCTGTTTGTTGGGCCCGCTGATTTCGATCCCGATGCGTTCAGTCGCTGTCCCAGGTGATGGCAATCCGCGAATTGGCCGGCACTCGATAGGAAAGACGGCCATCGCTTGACGATTGCCGGACGACGGCACCCTCGGCCAGTGTGACCGTCGCACGGGGCAGTGCCGCTCCGTCTCGACGCAGCAGGCAAAGGTCGGCCGTGCAACCCTCACCGCCGTCAAATTGCACGCTCAACGCGTTCGGCCCGGTTCGTTCGGCCGAGCGCAGGAATTGGTTGCAATAGAGCCGAAACGGGACGCCATCGACATCGTGGAAGCTGCGCGAGGCGAACACCAACGCGGCGCCGGCGCCGTAGATTTCCTGGCCGACTTGCCCGGCCTTCTGGCCGTCGGCGTACAGATCCTCGAGCGGGAAGGACAAGTCGCGGGCGATATGGCCGTTGCGCTGATGTTCAGCGAGCACATCCTGCGGCAGTGCGTCGGGATAATAATACCAGGCGCGATCGAGCGCATATTTGCAATATTCGGACACCAGCATCCGCACCCCCGGGTCGAGGTCGGAGCCGCTATCCTCCAGATAGCGCTCGAACGCGGCGAAGCTGTCGAAACATTCGTAGATGGCCATGTACGGCGCATCCTGCAGGCACGTCGCGCCGAGAAAGTTCTTGTAATGACGCGCCGCGGCGATCCGCGATTCCCAGATTTCGCAATTGTGGAAGAAGCTCGCGAGATAGACGTAACTCTGGTCGCGATAGCTGTCGTCGGTGGTGATCCGCCACAGCCGCATGCAGGCGGCGGCACCCCAGGCGGTGAGGTTCGCCTGGTAATTGAGATTGAACCGCATGCCCTTGGCCGTGTCGATCGCGGCGCGCGCTTCGCGCAGGAAACGCGGATCGTCGGTCAGCGCGTGCGCCTGCAGCATGACATAGGCATACAGGCCGCCGACATCGGTCTGGCCGCGATCATCATTGGCGGTGGCGGTCAGGACCGAAAAGTCGCGAACGTTGAACTGGATCGGCCATTTATAATCGAAGTGGTGCGCGACGCGGATGCCGTAATCGACCACCTTCAGGAACAGCGTCCGCGCGCTGCGGTCGCCATCCAGTGCGAGCTTCGCGAGGTTGAGCTGCGGATGATAGAGATACCAGCTGTCGACCGCGTCCTTGTCCTTGTCGTCGCCGACATTGGGCAAATAGCGGCGCAGCGTCCCGAGCTTGCGGTCGTGAAACTTGGCGAGGCCGCTACGAAATTCCTTCTCCAGCGGATGTGGCGTTCCGTTCCAGCGCCCCCAGTCGTGGATAGCGGAAAGCAGCGACAGCTGAACCATGGAGTCCGGATATTCGCTCGCGGTATAAGGATGCGCGTAGAGGTGGCCATAATGCCGCACGGTCGCTTCCGGCGCCGTCGCCAGATCCTTAAGCGTGCGGTCGGACCGCTCGACCCAATCGCGGAATTCGGTCTCCGGGCGATCGAGCGCCTTGTAGACGACGCCCAGCATGCGGAGGAATTGCAGCGCGCTTTGATCTTCGCTGCCGTCGTCCAGCCCGCGAATGGCGATCAGCGCGTCGGACAGCATGATTTCCCTGCCCGCTGCCAGCGTCTCGACCGGCGGCGTCGCGCTTTGCGGCGGGGTGGGCGGCAAATAGCCGAGTTCCGGCCATTCGCCCCCGACCGCGCCGTCCGGCTTGGTATTGGTGGCGAGATAGTAATCGTTGAGCGCGGTCAGATTCTGGAAATACAGCACCGTCCCGAAATCCGGCTCGGCAATGCGGAAGAACAGCGCGCCGCTGTTCAACCCGCGTTGCGCCGCCTCGACATGGCCTTGGGCGGTGGTCGGGTCATCGTTTCGGTCGAGCGGATAGAGGTCGCGCGGCAAGAACGGAACGAGCAACGGCCGTGCCGGGGTCAGCCATACCGACACGCGCAACAGTTCGGGCTGGGTTTCGGGCATGGCCAGCGCGACGACATGCTCGCCCATCGCGCTCTTGATCCTCACCCTGACCCGCTCGCCTTGCTCGTGGCGTGCGGCGCGGCAGTCGAACGGCCCGGCAAGATAGGCGCAGCGGATGGCGAGGCCGCCGCGGCCGTCTCGCCGTACGATCGTCCACAAGGAATCCGGCCCGCAGATCAGCTCAACTTCCAGATCGCCGACCGTGAAGGCGGCGACCGGCTCGGGCTTCTCGGCGAGCAATTGGCGGAGCGCCAGGGTATAAGGGCTTGCGCCCACGGCGGTGCGATCGAGCATCATGTCAATCCGCCCGGCTTGCGTGTTCGTTTTCCTCGGCTGGATCCATGTTCTGATCCGCAAAGACCGCGCCCGAGCTTTCCTCGACGACCACCTCGCGGCCATCGACATGGAGCGTGCGCGCCAAGGCCGCCGTATCGCCTTCCTGATCTCTCGAGCGCTCGCCCCGCATGCCGCCCTTCGCGACGGGGGGCGGATTGTCGGCGTCCGGGGTTCCGTAAAGATGCGGGCCATCGTTCTTCTCGGCCATTTTCAGTCTCCTGGTGCGTGCGCCGGAGAACCATCGAGGCGACATTCGTTTCCGCCGGGGCTCGGCTTTCTCGCTAATCTGGATCAGGGTCGTCCGCGTCGAGGGAACGCGAGTCACTGCAATCCGGTTGTGGAGCGGCAACCGAGGAGAGAGACGATGGTCGACCGTGCCAATGCCGATGAAGGCGCCGATCCCAGCGACGACATCAGGAAACAGAATCCTGGCGAGACGACGACCGCCGATCTTGCCGAGAAACCCGACGACGATCCTTCCGGCGCCAACAAACCCGAGCCGGTGGAAGACCGTCCCAATGTCGGGCAAGTGAAGCCGGAGGACTATCCCGCGCAACAATGAGCGCGGGTTCCGGTGGGGGGTGATCGCCCAATCCGGGATGGCTGCGCCGGCGCCGTTGCGCATCACCTCTCGAGTTGTTCCATCCGGCATTGGCGCGGCGCCTTGTCCGGGCGCCATCGCAGGAAGCGGGTGCCGTGCCGGAAACGTTCGTCCGTCACGTGATCGAACCGAACCTCGACGACCAGCTCCGGCTTCAACGGCTGCCAATCGCCGGATCGGTCCGTCGCCCAGCGGCTCGGGCCGCCTGGTGAGCGGCCGGTGAAGCCGGGTTTGGCTATCAGTTTTTCGAGCTGCGGGGTGAGCATGCGGCGCTCGGCGACGCTGAGTGCGGAGGTGTATCCGACATGGTTGAGCTTTCCGGCATCGTCGTACAGGCCGAGCAACAACGACCCCACGATCCGCTCGTTGGCGGCGTAGCGGAATCCGCCCACGACGCAGTCCGCGGTACGTTGGCGCTTGACCTTGATCATGGCGCGCTCGCCGGGCCGATACGGCGCGTCCAGGTCCTTCGCGATCACGCCATCGGTGTCGCCGCCGCTCTCATCGAGCCAGCGCCGCGCGCGCTCCACGTCCAGGGTCGCTTCCGACAGGAACACCGAGAGATGGCCGAAGTCCGCCACGAGGTCGGCCAGCGCGGCGCGCCGCTGCCTGAGCGGTGCGTCGATGAGATTATGGGTGCCATCCTGGAGACAGTCGAACACCGCATAGCGCGCCGGCGTCTCATTCGACAGGCGCTCGATCCGGCTCGCCGCGGGATGCAGACGCGCCTGGAGCGCGGCAAAGGAAAGGCGGCGCTCGATACGGACGGTCAACTCGCCGTCGAGCACGCAGGTCGACGTCGCGGAGCGCGCGAGGATGTCGGCAATTTCGGGAAAATATCGGTCGAGCCGTTTTCCGGATTTGGAGAACAGGCGCACATCGCCTTGCCGGACATAAGCGAGGCACCGAAACCCATCCCATTTGGGCTCATACTGCCAGGTATCACCAACCGGGATATCCTTGACGAGGCGCGCCTCCATCGGCGCCACCAGCGGAATCAGCGAGGGACTGAACGTCATCCGTCACCGATCTGGCGACCGGGGAAATGCGTGGGCGTCACCGATCCCCGCGATCGCCCTGACCGGCCTTCACCTTGGTCTTGGCATGGTGCCGGACATCCTGGCTGAGCGACCGGCCGACATCGTCGGATTCCTTGAATTGGCCTTTGTCGTCGCGCCGGACATATCTTTTGTCGCTGCCGGTCTCGATCAATTCGCGTTTGGTCATGATCCTCTCCATGAATTGAAGAGGAAAACGCCCGAAGAGTCGGTCGGTTCACCTTCCGCGCAACCAGGGCAGCCGCGCGTTCGGGAAAAAAAATATGCGGCTTAGCCTAGGTTGTGGATTGGGATGTTGGGGATGCGCTCAATAGTCGCGCGGGCGACGCAGTAAGGACCAGCCGTGCCGGTGCAACCAATGTACGCTACTGGTCGTTCACGAACGTCTTGAAAAAAGGGGAAGGCATGACCGCAGCGGGTCGCCAGGGGCGCCATTCGATTACCGCCGACGAATGGCGGCAGATCGTGGACAGCGCGGTCGATACTGCCATCATCACCACCGACGTCGAAGGCCGGGTCACCAGCTGGAATGAAGGCGCGCATCGGCTGCTCGGCTGGCGAGAGGAGGACATGCTCGGCGGCACGCTCGAAGGGCTGTTTCCCGAAGGTTTGGGCGTCGCGGCGCTGGAAGGGGAGCGTAGCGAGGCGTTGAGCTCGGGCCGTGGCGGCGGCGCCGAAGGATGGCGGGTGCGCATGGATGGCAGCCGTTTCTGGGCGGCCGGGGAAATGACCCCGATCCGCAATGCCGACGGCGTGGTCGTCGGTTTTACCAAGGTGTTGCGTGACCGGTCGCGGCAACGCGAGGCGGAGGAAGCGTTGATCGAGGAGCGGCGCGCGCTCGAGGTTCTGAACCGCGCCGGCTCGGCGCTGGCCGCCGAGATCGACTTGCACAAGCTCGTCCAGATCGTGACCGATGCCGGCGTCGAACTGACCAAGGCGGCGTTCGGCGCCTTTTTCTACAACGTGCTGAACGACACCGGCGAGAGCTATATGCTCTACACGCTGTCGGGAGCGCCCGAGGAGGCGTTCTCGAAATTCCCAATGCCGCGCAACACCGCGGTATTCGCGCCGACCTTCAACGGCGAGGGGATCGTTCGCTCGGACGATATCACCAAGGATCCGCGCTACGGCCACAACGCACCCCGCAAAGGCATGCCGGAGGGCCATCTGCCGGTGCGCAGCTACCTTGCCGTGCCGGTGATCGCGCGCAACGGTGACGTGATCGGCGGGCTGTTTTTCGGCCACGATCAGGCCGGCGTTTTCACGGCGGCGTCGGAGCGCGGCCTGGAGGGCCTGGCGGCGGAAGCCGCGGTGGCGATCGACAATGCGCGCTTGTTCCAGGCGCTCCAGCTCGAGCTGAGACAGCGCCGTGCCGCCGAAGCCGATCTCGCCGCAAGCGAGGACCGGCTACGCCTCGCCAATGAGGCGGCCGACATCGGGACCTGGGATTTCGATCCGGTGACGCGCGACTTGCGCTGGGACGGCAAGTGCAAGGAGCTCTTCGGCCTGCCGGCTGACACTGAGGTCAGCTATGAGGGCAGCTTCCTCGCCGGTCTTCACCCCGATGATCGCGAGCGTGCGGATGCCGCGGTGCAAGCGGCGCTCGAGCCCGACGGTTCCGGCAATTATGAGACCGAATATCGCGCGATTGGCCTCGAGGACGGTGTCGAGCGCTGGCTGGCGGCGAGCGGCCGCGCGATATTCGACGAGGGAAAGGCGGTACGGTTCATCGGCACGGTCCTCGACGTCACGGCGCGACGGCAAAACGAGGCGCGGCTGCGCGAACTCAATGACGGGCTTGAGGAGCAAGTCGCCGCGGAAGTCGCGCGGCGCAGCGAAGTCGAGGAAGCCTTGCGCCAGGCGCAGAAGATGGAAGCGGTGGGTCAGCTCACCGGCGGAATCGCGCATGACTTCAACAATCTGCTGACGGTCGTCACTGGCAATATCGGCATTGCCCAGCGGGCGCTCGATGCCGCGGACGTGGGCGATGTGCGTGCGCGACGCTCGCTCGACAACGCCATGAAGGGCGCCGAGCGGGCGGCGGCGCTTACCCAGCGGCTGCTTGCCTTTTCCCGTCGCCAGCCGCTCGCGCCCAAGCCGATCGATCCCGACAAATTGGTCTCGGGCATGTCCGACTTGTTGCAGCGGTCGCTCGGCGAGCTGATCCGGCTGGAGATCGTGACCTCGCCGGGCCTGTGGCGCACGGAGGCCGATCCCAACCAGCTGGAGAGCGCGATCCTCAATCTCGCGCTCAACGCTCGCGACGCGATGCCCGAGGGCGGCGAACTGACGATCGAGACCGGGAACGCCCGACTGGACGAGGGTTATGCCGCGATCCAGGCGGAAGTGCCGCCGGGCCAATATGTCATGATCGCGGTCACCGACACCGGGAGCGGCATGCCGCGCCAGGTGATCGAGCGGGCGTTCGAACCATTCTTCACCACCAAGGAGGTTGGCCGGGGCACCGGGCTCGGCCTTTCGATGATCTACGGTTTCGTCAAGCAGTCGGGCGGGCACATCAAGATCTACTCGGAGGAAGGCGAGGGCACGACGGTCAAGATCTACCTGCCGCGGCTGCTCAGCGGTGACCTGGAAGACGAGGAGCCGGCGCGATCGACGCCGGGGATCGAGCAAAGCCCGCGGCAGGAGACGGTGCTCGTCGTCGAGGATGACGATGACGTGCGTGCCTATACCGTCGATTGCCTGCGCGAGTTCGGCTATCGCGTGATCGAAGCGCATGACGGTCCGTCCGCGCTTCGTCTGCTCGAACGGCAGGCGGATCCCGTCGCGCTGCTGTTCACCGATGTGGTGATGCCCGGCATGAGCGGTCGCGACCTGGCCGAGCAAGCCCGCAAGGTCCAGGCGACCCTGAGGGTCCTTTACACGTCGGGCTATACGCGCAACGCGATCGTGCATGGCGGTCGGCTCGATCCCGGCGTCGAGATGATCACCAAACCCTTCACCTTCGAGGCGCTCGCCCAGAAGGTCCGCGACATGATCGATACCGGCACCGGCAGCGTCCTCATCGTGGACGGCGAATCCACGGTTAGATCGCTGCTTGTCGAGGCGTTGGGGGCCAGCGGATTGCGCATCGAGGAGGCCGGAACCGGCGGCGAAGCGCTGGGCAAGGTACGTGCCGCGCAGGGACGCTATGACGCGATCGTGCTGGACGACGAACTTCCCGATTATACCGGCGACGGCCTGTTGCGCGAGTTGCGCGCGCTCTATTCGGACTTACCCATCGTCGTCGCCTCGGGCGCGCGTGCCGCCCAACTCAAGCGACAGTTCAATGACGACCGCTGCGTGGCGGTGATCGCCAAGCCTTACAAAGCGGGCGCCCTGCAGGATACGCTTCGGCTGCTCGGCGTCGCTTGCCTGGAGGCCGAAAAATAACAGCGGAATTGGGGGCCGGCGCATTGGAAAAACCGGCCCCCAGAATAAGTTACGGCTTCGCCGGCGTGTCGATCTTGATGTCGGCGTCGACCTTTTTCGTATTGCCGAGCATGTTCTGACCAAACATCAAGAACAAGACCACGGCGATTACCGCCAAGACGACGGCGAGCAGGGCAATAGCTCCTCCGCTACCGCCTCTCTCGATCACGGTCGTTTTATCATCGTCTGCCATTACGCCTCTCCTTTATTGTTGTGCGATAACCGGCAGGGCCATTGCGCGGTTCCAACACTACGGATTTGTTTCCGAGCATTGGCTGATTGGAGAAGCTCAGATTCTGCCAAGCAACAAGAGGACGATCAGGATCAGGACGATCAGTCCCAAGCCGCCTGAGGGCGCATACCCCCAATTGCGGCTATGACCCCAGGTCGGGAGTGCGCCGATCAAGGCAAGTATCAGGATGATTATGAGGATCGTTCCAAGCATCATTCCGCTCCTGTTCTGATTGGGAAGTACAACCAGCGGACACAGTTGCGGTTCCGACGACGGCGCCGGTGCGCTATGAACTCGGCTCTTCGCTGTGGCGCCCCTTTCTTGTCTATGAAGCGGCGCGGACGAACCGGCGGTCAGGGCATGCCAGGCGCGGACTCGTCGCCTGACGGCACCGCCGGAACGTCATCGTCATGCTGCCCGAGCATCGGTGCGGCGAAGGGCTCGGGGCCCGGCGTGCGCGCGAATTTGATCGCCCGGGCGACGCCGCGATAGCGGCCGAGAACGGGGTGCGCGATGCTCGTCACCATGGCTTCGGCGAGCACCTGCGGATGTTCGAACATCTCCTCGATATGGTGCACGGCGGAACAGGGCACGGCCTCGCCGAACACCTCCTCCCATTCGAGCGCGCTCCGCTGGGCGAGCGCGGCGTGGAGCAGCGGGACGAGCTCGGCGGCATGTTCGGCGCGCTTGCGGACGCTGTCATAGCGGGGATCGCGGGCAAGCGCGTCGAGCCCGGTCCGCTCGCACAAGGCATTCCAGAAATGCGGCGTGTTGGCCGACAGATAGAGATAGCCGTCGCCGGTCGGGTGGAGGCCGGTGATCCCGCCCGAGCGCATGTCGCGCGAGATGTCGTGCGCCTCGCCCTCGGCCTGGATCATCCGCGCCGACTGCATCGTCAACGCGCTGCGGAGCAGCGAGACGCCGACATATTGCCCCTTGCCGCTGCGCTCGCGCTCGAACAGGGCCGAGGAGACGCCGGCCGCGACCAACGCCGCGGCGTAATAGTCGACCGGCGAGCCATAGGTCAGCTCGGGCACCGGCGGCTTGCCCTGCAGCACGCACATCCCGGTCATCGCCTGGAGCACCTGATCGTACCCCGCCTTGCCGCGCAGCGGCCCTTCCTCGCCATAACCGGTAACGGCGCAATAGATCAGGCGCGGGTTGATCGCCTCGAGCTGGGCATGGCCGATCCCGAGCCGGTCGGTGACGCCGGGGCGGAAATTATGGACCAGCACGTCCGCCTGCGCGACCAGCGCCAGCAGCCGCGCGCGGTCGGCTTCGTCCTTGAGGTCGAGCACGATGCCGCGCTTGCTGCGGTTGACGCCGAGAAAGGCGCGGTTCTCGCCTTCGAGCGTGGAGGGATAGTTGCGCAGATTGTCGCCGGCCGGAGGCTCGATCTTGATCACGTCCGCGCCCTGATCGGCGAGCAGCGAGCAGCCATAGGGACCGGCGATATAGGCGCTGAGGTCGAGCACGCCGATGCCCGAGAGCGGCCCGCGCGGGCCGGTGCGCGCGGGATTGTCGAACGCGGAGGGGGAAGAAGGGGAGGCGCTCGTCAAGATCAGGTTCCCGGCTGGGTGTAGGGGGCGGGGGCGAACAATTCGCGCTGCCAGCGGCGTGGGTCGTTCTCGACCCGGCTGGCGACATCGAAGATCATCGTCGCCCGGCGGCGTTCGTCATAAGCGGGCCAGGCGGGCGATCCGGGCAGATCGGGACGGCCGGTGCGGGCGAAGGCGATGAAGCGCCGCTGCATCAGGCGCGACACGTTGCGTGTCTCCAGGCCATTACCGGTCCAGGCATAAGGCGCGTCGAACGTGCCGAAGACGAGCCCGATGTCGATGCCGTGGAACGCGCCGCGATCGGGGTTGGTCGGGGACTGGAAATCGACCTGGTAGACGAACGCCGGACGACCGGCGCGTGCGCGCGCCTCGGCCTCGATCACTTGCGGCCGCCAGCTGCGGCCATCGGTCGTCGCCGCATAGAAGATGTCCGCCGGGGAGGCTGCCGGCATGTGCGCGCGATAGGCGCGGACCAAAGCTTCGGGCAGGAGGTCGACCGGCAGCTCGGCGGCGATGCGGTCGGGCAAGGCATCCCAACTCAGGCCGCGCATTGCGGGCGAGGCGGGATCGGAGAAATCGCGCGTTTCGTCGCGCGTGCCGCCGAGCATCATATCGACGCCGAGTCCGTTCGGATGCGCATCGGGCCAGAAGGGGTGACGCGTCAGCGAGCGGCCGTCGAGGACCGGGCCGAAATAGATCTGGCTGTGCTCTACGGGATCGTCAGCATCGAGCGCCTCGATCAGCTTCTCGACCGGCTGATCGAGCAGGCGCCGGGACTCCGTATCCTTGATACCCAGCCGCGCCAGATAGGCGCGCGCGCGACGCGTCGCGTGGACCGGGCCGGACACCGTCACTTGCTGACCGCTCATCGTGATGGCGCGGCGGAACAGGCCGCGTGCCACCGGCATCGCCATCAGGGTCGCGATCTTGGCGCCGCCGCCCGATTGCCCAATCAGCGTGACGCGCGCCGGATCGCCGCCGAACGCGGCGATATTGTCGCGCACCCATTGCAGCGCGAGCACGAGGTCGAGCTGCCCGGCATTGCCGCTATTGGCAAAGCCCGCGTCAAGCCGCGCCAGATAGAGATAGCCGAGCGCGTTGAGCCGGTGGTTGACCGTCACCACGACGATGTCGCCGGCCGCGGCGAGTCCGTGGCCATCGGTGATCGGGTCGTTGGCGCTGCCATAGGCATAGCCGCCGCCATGGATCCACACCATCACCGGCAACCGCGCGCGGGCGTCGGGCGCGGGCGTCCACAGGTTGAGGAACAGGCAGTCCTCGGATTGCGGGCGGCGCTTGCCGCGCTGCGGACAAGCCGGGCCGGGCTCGGTCGCAAGGACTGTTTCCCGCACCAACGGTGCCGCGACGGGCGCCGCGAAGCGCGGGGCCTGGCCGTACCGGATGCCCCGGAAGGTCGCGATGCCGTTCTGCCGTCGACCCTGGAAACGTCCGGCGCGGCAGGTCACGATCGGATCGCTCGCCGCCCGGGCCGCGCCGGTGGCAAGCAACGCGGCGCTCCCCGCGATCATCGCGCGCCTGGTCGGTGCGGGGAATGCGCCAGCCGTCATGCGCCGGCCTCCGCATCGTCGGCCAGGCCGAGCCAGGTCAGCCGCCACGCCCCGTCGCGCCGGCCGCCCACGCGGTACCAGGGCTCGAACACGATCGCGGCGCGGCCTTCGGGCTCCAGGCGCACAGTTTCGCCATCGGCGACGGCGAGCGGTGCGCCAACGAACCGCACCGTCTCGCCGCGTTTGAAACCGTCGATCAGCCCGGTCGCATAAGCGAGCGGCCCGCGCGTGATCGCGACGAAATCGTAGCGCATCACTTCCTGAGCCACCGGTTCGCCGCCCGGCGCGAGCGATTCCTGGACATTGCGCTGGACCGCGCGGTGCAGCTTGGGCGGCATGGGCAGATCAACAATGATCGTGTCGCCGGGCGTCCAGTACCGCTCGATCCGTGCATAATCGCCGGGCGTCGCGGTGATGCTGTCGTCGCCAATGCGCACGGTGGCGTGCTCGGCCCAGTCGGGAATGCGGACGTGGATCGCGAAATACGCGAGCGATGCCGGCGTCACCTCGATCCTGATCGGTCCCTCGAACGGGTAGGGCGTTTCCTGGCGAAGCCGGACCTTACCCACGTTCGGCAAGGCGACGTCGGCGACGGACGGACCGAGCAAATTGACCGCCAGCGCGCCGCCGGCGGTCACGCCATAGGCGATCGCGGGCAGCTCCTCGAGCGCCATCGCCCCGCTCGACTTGCAGCAGCGCCAATAGGTCGTGTGGGTGCGCCGGCCGTTGGGGAAGGAGTAATAGCACCAATCCTCGCCGTCGGGCGCCTGCGCGCCGAGCAGATCGTTATAGGCGCTGCGCTCGATCTCCTGCGCGAAGACGGCGTCGCCCAGGATCGTCAGCAATTCGCGGTTGAGCTGAATCCAGGCCATGGTCGAGCAGGTCTCGACATAGGCTTCGGGGCTGAACACGCCGGCGGGATTGAAGACTTCGCGCGAGCGATGCGCGACGCCGCCCCATGGTCCGCCGCCAAGCGTCAGGTGATGCGCGCGCACCGCCTGCCAGATGTTGCGGACGGCGGTGAGGTAGTGCTCCTCGCCAGTCGCGCGATGAAGCTTGGCGAGGCCGACCAGATTCCACAGCAATTGATAGGCCTTGCCGGTGGCGATCTCCGACGGGTCGGCGCCGGCGAGGGCCATGCTCAGCAACCGATTGCGCGGCTCCTGCTCGGCTTGCTCGATCACCAGTCGCGCAAGGTCGAGATAGCGTTGCTCGCCGGTCGCGAGATAGAGCTCGACCGCGGGGTCGAGCAAAACCGTCGCCGACAGGCCGAAATGATTGCCGAGATCGGTGATCGCGATCCCGCCCGTCGTCAGGGTTTGCCAGCACAGGTCGCCGATGCGGCGGGCAGCGGCGAGATGGCGATCGTTGCCATTTGCCTTCCACAATTCGAGCAGGCCCAGGACCAGGTAGGAATGCGTCCAGATGTCCCAGGTGCGCAGCGCTGGCGCTCCGTCCCACGTCACTGGCTTAGGCGGCTGCGGCACCATGAAGCGGCGCGACGGCGCGTAATTGCCGAGATAGCCGTCGGCATCCTGGTGCTCTGTCAAATAGTCGGCGACGCGCACCACGCGCGCCAGCAGGGCATCGTCGCCGGCGCGCACGGCCGCGCGCGTCGCGGCGACCAGCCATTTGCCGGCATGCTCGCCATACCAATCGCCTTCCTCGTCACCTGCGACGATCTCGGGCGCGAACAGGGCGATCGCCGGACTGTGCTCGTCTGTGATGAAGTGCGAGAGCCTGCCCTTGCGATTGGCCTCGACCGCGTCGCCGAGCAGCCCGCTTAATGTCACCGCGCCGAGCGGTGCGAGGCGCATCGCCGGTTCAGCGATCGGCGACACAACGGAATCCGATCCCGGCCGAGCGGTCCTTGGCCGGCGCCATCAGCAGGAACTTGCCATGCTCGTCGAGCCGATAGGCCGGGGGGAAATACCAGTGCGAGGTCTGCGGCTGATAGGCGCTGCCGCCGCGCAGGACGCCGGCACGGACGCGATCGTCCAGATATTCGTCGGTCCACTGCCAGACGTTGCCGACCAGATCCATCACGCCGAACGGGCTCGCGCCGGCGGGATGCGCGTCGACATCGGCCGGCGCCGGCATCGTGCGGTCGAGCGACGGCGCGGGGACCGCCGCCTCGTCCCATTCATTGCCCCAGGGGTAGGATCGGCCGTCGGTCCCTTGGGCGGCATATTGCCATTCCCATTCGCGCGGCAGGCGCTTGCCCGCCCAGTCAGCATAGGCACGCGCATCCTCGATCGCGACCCAGGTGACGGGCTTGTTCTCCCATCCGGCGGGCGGTGCGCCGTCCTGCCAATGGCGCAGGAAATTGCGGTCGTCGGCAGGCGCGTAGCCGCTGGCGTCGAGGAAGGTCTTGAACTGAGCGTTGGTCACCGGAAAACGGTCGATCCAGAAGGCATGGATCGCCATGCGGCGGCGATGATGGCGGCGCGGGCTGTCTTCCCAGGGATATTGCACATCGACGCCGTCGGCGGCGTAACCCTCGATCTCGATTCCGTGCACCGCGAAGTCGAACTCGCCGGCGGGGATCGCGACCATGCCGTCGGGCGCGTCGGCATGCCGAGCAGTTGGCGCGATCGGTACGAGTTCCTGCTTGGCCGAACTCCAGCTCGCCGGGATCGAGGCGAGCGGCGTGGCGGCGCGAGCGTGCATCTCGGCCAGGAAGGCGTCGAGACCTGCGACGGTCTCGCCCTCCGCGACGGCGAGGATCGCGCCGAAACCGCGCCCGGCAATGTCGAGCGTCAGGATCGCGCGGTCGCCGTCGATCCGCGGATCGAGCGCGACGCCGTTCCAGGCATCGAAATACTTCGTGCCGGCCTTGTGCGGCACCGCAAGCTGCTCGCCATCAATGGCATAGTCGGCGCGATTGATCAGCGTCCATAAGGTCCGACCGGCGCCGGGGAAGCGGCTGGCGAAGATTCCGGCCTGCAATGTCCGCTCGTACGGCCGCCAGTCGGGGCTGACGATCAGCGGCGCGAAGAAGCGCTGGACCATCGCCACCCGACGCAGCGTCTCGGCGTCGCGCGGCGTGAAGCGGTTGACGAAGCCGAACACATTCTCCCAGGCGACGTAACCGACGCCGTTGAAGAAGGCGTGCTGCAGGTCGTTGGTCCGTGTGCGGCTCCACCGATTCTCGATATTGATGATGTGCCGGGGCTCGAGCCATTTGAGCTTGAGCACCGTCGGGATGCTCTCGTCGGGGACGCGCTTGGTCCAGCTCTGCAGGTTCCAGCTGAGGATATGGTCGCCCGCCTGTGCCGTCGTCTCGGGCTGCAGCACCACCGCACCGCCCGCCGCCTCGCACGCTTTGTGGAAGGCGAGCGGCACGCCGCTATAGGTGTCGCCGTTGATGCCGTCGGCACCGGTCGCCGCGACGATCGCCGCCATCCGTTCCCAGTCGGGCGCCTCACCGGGCTTCGTGCCATTGTCCCATGGCATGGTCGGCAGGAACACCTTGACCCCGCGACGGTGGAAATCGGCGACCGCCTGTTTCAGCCCTTCGATCCCGCCGGGGAGCGCATCGACCAGGTCGAACTGGCTGCGGTCGTCGATCCCGATATTGGGGTAGATGTACCAGAGGAGCACGCTGTCGATCGTGCCGAGCCGCGCCTCGAGATCGTCGAGATAGCGGTCGACGGTATAGCGGCCCGTGTCGGCATCGTAGAAATAGCGGTCCTCGACCATCAACAGATGATGGACGAAATTCGCCTGCGACCATCGGAGCTCGGGGCGGCGGTACAGCTCGTCGTCGAAGCCGATGCGGATCAGATGCTCGCGGCGCCATTCAATCAGCCCCTGCACCCATTCGTCGGCGGCGCCGTCGGCGTCGATTTTCCAGCGGCCCATTTCCTGGAACGGCCAGCCGGGGACCTTGCCCGGCGTCGGCAAATAGGGGCCGGTGAGCGCGTGCGAGAATTTGACGTCGCTGGTCGTGCGGATCGGGTTGGTCATGGGACTTTCTTCAATTCGCTGCCGGGCTCAGGCCGCAATAAGCGGCGAGGTCGTCATGACCATGCTGGTGCGCCTCGATGATGAACGCATCCAGCTCGGCGCGCGGCGGGATGCTCGATTGCGCGCCCGCTTTGGTGGTGGCGAGCGCGCCGGCCGCCGCGGCACGGGCCAACGCGGCCGGCACGTCGAGACCGTCCGCCAGACCCGCGGCGAGCACGCCGCAAAAGGTATCGCCGGCGGCGGTCGTGTCGACCGGCGTGACGGCGAAGGCCGGCTGGAGCGCATAGTCCTGGCCGATGCGTGCGCAGGCGCCTCGCCCGCCCAGCGTCACGACCGTGGTCGCGACCCCAGTTCGTGCGAGCCGCTCGGCGATCGATCCCTCGGCACCCACGAGCACGCCAAGCTCGTCTTCGTTCACGACCAACAGGTCGACCGCCGCGAGCAGGGAGGAGGGCAAAGCGCGCGCCGGCGCGGCGTTGAGCAGCACTTTGATCCCGCGATCGCGCGCGGTTCGGGCGAACGCCGAAACCGTGTCGAGCGGCGTTTCCAGCTGCATCACCAGCCACGATATTCCGTCGAGATCGGGCAGATCGTCGGGGCCGAGATCGGCGTTGGAGCCGGGGGCGACCGTGATCGCATTCTCGCCCTCGTCGGACACGGTGATCAGGGCCGCCCCGGTCGATCGCGACGAGCGCCGGACGTCGAGGTCGACGCCGGCGCTGGTCAACGACGTCGCGATCAACCGCGCGAGATCGTCATCGCCGAGCGCCGCAACCATCCGGGTGCCAACGCCGCCGGCGCGGGCAGCGGCTACCGCCTGATTGGCACCCTTGCCGCCGGGGAAGATCGCGAGGTCGCCGCCGAGCACTGTCTCGCCGGCCGCGGGGATGCGGGCAGCTCGGACGACGAAATCGGCATTGGCGGAGCCGGCGATCAGCACCGACGGTTTGGAGCGATCGCCCACGGCCCTTCTCGCCTTAGAAATTGCGGCTGAACGTCAACGACACCGTCCGTCCGCGGCCCGCGAAATAATTCTGATAGATATCGATCTGCGACGAGCTCAGGAAATAGAATTTGTTGAACAGATTCTCGACGCCGAGCGAGAAGGTGCCGACTTCCCCGACCCTGTAATTGGCCGTGGCGTCGAACAAGGTATAGCCCTTGGTATGCTCGTTGATCGTGTTGAGGTCGCGCCCGAAGAGCCGGCTGGCGCCGAACGAGACCGATCCGTGCTGGTTGAATTGCCAGGAAATCTGGCCGTTCAACTTGTCTGGCGCGATATTGATAATGCCCAGCTGGACGTCCAGCGGCGACGTGATGCCATTGGCCTTCGTGGTCTTGCCGATGACGTGGCTGTACAGCGCGTTCAGCCGCAAGGTCGAGGTCGGCCGGAACTCGGCGGTGACGTCGATGCCGTAGATCTTGATCGGCTTGCGGTTGAGGACATAGTCCTTGGTCACCGGATCGACCGACAGGCTGGATCCAAGAGCCGACTTGGACTGGTAATAGGACACGCCGAAGCTGCCCTGCTTGCCGCGCCAGTTGAAGCCCACTTCCTTGTTCTTGAAGATCACCGCCTCGAGGTCGAGCAGCCCTTCGACCGACTTGCCCGGGACGTTCACGTTGCGCAGCGGAATGCCGAAATTGGGTAGCGTGAAGCCCTCGCCGTAAGTGGCGTAGACCGAGAAGCCGCTGCCCAGCCGGCCGATCGCGCCGGCGTTGAACAGGTCGTTCTTGTACTTGAGCGTACCGCCCTTCACGAACACGCTGTTGCGGTAATAGGTCGTGGTATAATCGTCGACCTTCACCCGGCCGTCCTCGTGGCGCATGCCGCCGCTCAGCGTGATCGGGCCGATCTCATATTCGAGCTGAACATAGGGTCCGAAGCTGGTGTAGTTCATCGGCGGCACCCAGACGCGGTTGGTCACCGCGAGATATTGCTGGGTCTGGTCGTGGACCAGGTCGACGCCGAACCGCAGTTCGAGCCCCTTCAGCAGGAAATCGGGGTGCGTGTACGAGGTGCGCAGGCCGTATTTCTTCGAGAGGATTTCCGACTGGTCGTAGAGTTTGCCGGTCGGGTCGATCCTAGGATCCTGCTTGTCGATGCTGTTGTCGCCCGGGAAGCGCATCTCCTGCTTGGCGTAATAAGCGGTCGCGACCAGGCTGCCGCCGACCAGATCCTTGTTGGTGTAGTTGACCGCATATTGCTGGAAGCGGTTGAAGTCGGGCTTGAACAGCAACTGGCCGGTGAGCGGATCGACCGGCGGACCCGGCTCGGCGGTGTCGGGAATGCCCGTGGTCTGGTCCTTGCCCGCCGGCGGGCGGACGCCAGCGACATAATGATAGTCGCCATTGGCGGTGAGCTTGAAGTAGCTCGCCTCAGCCTCGAGCCGCTGCGAATCGTTGGCGCCGAAATCCTTGCCGACCTTCAGGAAGAAATCGACCTGTTTGGAATCGGCCAGCGAGCTCGACGCGCTGAGGCCGATGCGGCGCCCCTTGGCATCATAGGTGATGCCGCGGCTGAGATACGAGGCGGCGGCGAAGATATCGATGCCGTCGGACTTGTGACTGATCGTGCCGCCGATCTTCCAGACCGAGCTATCGTCGTCGAACTGCGTTCCGAAGCGGCCGGAGACGCCGAAATGCGTGCCAGGCTCGGTCGCGCGCTTGGAGATATAGTTGATGATGCCGCCGGCGGCGCCGATGCCTTCGGCCGCCGAGGCGCCGCCGATCACTTCGATCCGCTCGATCGTCGCCATGTCGGTGAAGGTCGCGTTGCGGCTGCCGTCGCGCAGCGGCGTCGACTGCGGAATGCCGTCGAACAGATAGAGCGCGGTGCGGCCGCGCATCGTCTCGCCCAGCGTGTTGAGCGTCTGGTTCGACTCGGAATAGCCGGGCACCGAGCGGGCCAGGACGGCGGTCGCGTCCTCGGTGATCGTTAGCGAGCGTTTCACTTCGGCGGAGGTGATGACGGTGACCGCGCCCGCGATCTTGTCGACCGCCTTGGGCGAGCGGCTGCCGGTGACGACGATCTCGCCGCGATCCTCCGCGCTCTCCTGCTGGCCGGTGGCGCTGCTCTGGCCCTCGTCGACAGGTGCAGCCGCATTCGCGGTCTGCGGCTCGGCCGAAGGGACGGGATCGGGACTGGCCTGAGCAAAGGCCGGCAAAGCGACGCTCGACAGAAGAGCGGCGGCAAGCGTCAGACGCGCATGATCGTTCATTGGAAATCCTCCCCGGCGTATTTTTTCAGCAGCCTAAAGCGAGGCCGAGGCACGCAAAAGCGGCAGAGTGCTGCGTTCACACCCAAGATTTTCTGTGGTTCGCCGACCCAAGAATGGCTACGCTTCGGGGGGGTGAGACAACAGTTTTCCTGTTCTGTGAACGCAGCAACGCTGCGCTATTCCCGCGCTACAGACCGGTCGACCGCATCAGGCAAGGTGCGGCGACATGGGAGGGAGCTGCGATGCGCAGCAAGTTGTTCGTGCCGTGCTCGCGCCCCGAATTCTTCGCCAAGGCGTTGGCGGGAGATGCCGACGCACTGTCGTTCGATCTCGAAGATGCCGTGCCTGACAGCGACAAGGCGGCGGCACGCCTCCGTCTGGTCGAATGGTTGCGCTCGGACGCCGTCTTGTCGTCGGCCAAACGGATGATCGTCCGCATCAACGCGCTCGAAAGCCCCTTTTTCGCCGATGACCTCGCCGCGCTGGCCGGCCTTCGCGTCGACTGCGTCAACCTCCCCAAAGCCGCCTCGCCGGTCGCGGTGCGCATGGTCGCCGTGCAGATGGAAGCGGCCGGCATCGCCGCCGGCTTGCTGGTCAATATCGAGACCCCGCGGGGAATTTCCCAGGCCGCGGGAATTGCCGGCGCGCATCCGCGCGTGGTCGGCCTGCAGGTCGGGCTCAACGATCTCTTCGCGTCGCTCGGCGTGGATCGACACGATCTTCGCCATGTTCAGACCGCTTTATGGTCGATCCGGCTCGCGGCGGGCGAGGCCGCGCGCTTCGCCTTTGACGGGGCATGGCCCGATCTCGCCGACGACGATGGATTCCGCGCCGAGGCCGAACTCGCGCGCAGCCTCGGCTATCCGGGCAAGAGCTGCATCCATCCGCGCCAGGTAACGATCGCCAATGCCGTGTTCGACAAGGGCGAGGATGTGGCGCGGGCCCGGCGCCTGTTGGCGGCGGCCGCCGAGGCCGGCACGCGCGGGCATGGCGCGTTCCTGTTCGACGGCGCGATGGCCGATGCCCCCGCGGTCGCCGCGGCGCGCGAAACGCTTCGCCGCGCGGGAGAAGCCTGATGCGCGCGCTGCTCAAGCTGTTGCTGGCCGCCTGTCTGTTGATCGGATCCGCAGGGCCGGCTTTTGCCGAGCCGCCGATGTCGACGGTGGCGACCCGGCTCCCGACGCTGGCATCTGACAAACCGGTGCTGCTCGGAGCGGTCGACGGCCATCCCATAGCGATCGAACAAGGCGGGACGCGGGCGTTCGTGCTGGGTCCGCGCGGTTGGTCGGCGGTGAACCAACGTCGGATAGACGTGCCGACCCTGCTGGCGATGGTGAGCGACGGTCGCCGTACGGTGCTGCTCGGCGGTGCCGACGGCGTTACCAGCGTGGTGGCTGCGCTCCGATATTCGGATGGCGAGCTCACTCCTCGGGACCTGCCGCCGCTGCCCGTGCCGCTCAGATCCGCCACCGCCGCGTTCGAGCCCGACGCCTTGCTGATCGCCGGGTTGGATGGCGGCGGCAAACCGCATCTTCTTCGCCTCGACTGGACCACGCTGGATAGCTGGCAGTCGCTCGCTGCCTGGCCCGGTGGCGGCACGCCCGCTGCGCTCGCGGCGCAGAATGGTGGCATCTTCGTCACGTTGACGCGCGGGCAGCAATGGCGCTGGCTGAAGCTCAAGGGCTGGAGCGCGGGTGCGCCGGCGCCGGGCGCGGTGGTTCCCGGCTCGGCCCGCGCGATCGGTCAGGCCTATTTGCTCTATCTCATCGGCGGAGCGGACGGCGCGCGGCTCTACAGCTACAGCGCGATCACCGACGCCTGGGCACCGTTGGGATCGGCGCTGCCGCACCCCGCAGTCGCCGCCGTCAGCCAGGGCGACGGCATCCTGTCGGCGTGGCGCGACGGCAAGGGCCTCGCTTTCTCCGCGCTGACGCTCAAATCCGCGCGCCAGTCGATCGCACCGATCGATATGGCGATCATCGGCGTCTATCTGTTCGGCATGCTCGGCATCGGGCTGACCTTCTACCGGCGGGCCAAGCAGGGATCGTCGAGCGAGTTCTTCCTCGGCTCGCGGACCATTCCGTTCTGGGCCGCCGGGATCAGCATGTTCGCGGGCTCGATCAGTTCGATCAGCTATCTCGCGGTCCCGGCCAAGGCGTTCGAGACCGACTGGGAATATATCATGTCGAAGATGACGACGGTGGTCGGGCTGATGTTCGTCGCCGTCTTCGTCGTGCCGATCTTCCGCCGCCTGAACCTGGTGTCGGTGTTCAACTATCTCGAACAGCGCTTCCATCCCGCGATCCGCATGCTGTCGAGCGCGCTGTGGATCATGATGCAGATCGGTGGCCGGATGGGGATCGTGCTGTTTCTACCGGCAATGGCGATCGGCACGATCACCGACACCAACATCGTCGCGTGCATCGTCGTCGTCGGCCTGTTCACCATCGTCTACACCGCGCTCGGCGGGATGCGTGCGGTGGTGTGGACCGACGTCTTCCAGGTGCTGGTGCTGACCTGCGGCGCGCTGTTCGCGATCGGCTTCATCGTCTGGCAGATCGGTTTCGGTACCATCGTCGACACTGCGGCTGCGTTCGATAAGACCAGGATGCTGAACTTCAGCTTCGACGTCACCCAGCCGACGGTTTGGGCGTTCACGATCCTCGTCCTGTTCGACGTCGTGCTGACCTTTCCCAAGGATCAGGTGCTGATGCAGCGCGTGCTGGCGACGCCATCGGAAAAGGCCGCGGGGCGCTCGGTGTGGCTGTTCGCGGCGGTGCTGCTGCCCAGTGCATTCATGTTCTACATGATCGGCACCGTGCTGTTCGCTTATTACCGGGTGCATCCGGGGCAGCTCAATCCGTTGCTGCCGATCGACACGGTGTTTCCGTCATTCATCGGTACCGAGCTGCCGCATGGCGTGGTCGGGCTGATCATCGCGGGGTTGATCGCGGCGGCGATGGGCACGTTGTCGGGCATCATCAACAGCGTCGCGACCTTGCTGTCAGTCGATTTCTACGACCGGCTGATCCCTGGACGCAGCCAGCGCCAGATCGTCCGTTTCGCCGAGATCACCAGCGTGGGCGTCGGCCTGGTCGGGATCGCCATCGCGATCATCCTCTCGCGGCTCGACATCCACTCGCTGCTCGACCTCACCATCGAATTGTTCGGCCTGTTCGGCGGCAGTTGCGCGGGCGCCTATACGCTCGGCCTATTCACCCGCCGCGCCAATTGGCAGGGCGTCGCGATCGGCATCGTGCTCGCCTCGATCATCACGCTCGTCGTGTGGATCTTCGGCCTCGTCCATCCCTATCTCTATCTCGCGCTGGCAATCGCCTCGTCGATCGTGATCGGCTATGTCGCCAGCTTTCTGTTCCCGCCGCCCAGTCATTCGCTCGAAGGCCTGACGATCTTCACGCCACGCCGCGGCAAGATCCAATCGGAGGAGTCCCTGCTATCGACACCGGCTTCCTGAGGACCTTCGTCACGGTCGTCGACCAGGGATCGATGGCCGCCGCGGCGCGCGTGCTCAATATCAGCGCGTCAGCGGTCGCCCAGCAGCTCCACGCGCTCGAACGAGAGATGGGCGCGCCCTTGCTGCTCCGCGTCGGCCGGACGATGCGGATGACCGAACAGGGCGCGCGCGTCCTGGCCCCCGCGCGCAAGCTGCTGCGCGACGCCACCGATCTGCGCGGCATCGCGCAGGAAGGCGAAGTGACCGGCGAATTGTGGCTCGGCGCCTGCACCACCCCGCTGACCGGTCTGCTGCCCGACATCCTGGCGGGCGTGAGCAAGACCTTTCCCCAGGTCAACATCCACATCCAGTCGGGCAATTCGGCGCAGCTCTTCGTCGATGTCGAAGCGGGCAAGCTCGATGCCGCCCTGGTGCTCGAGGCGCCCTATCCGTTGCCCAAGACCTGCGACTGGCTGTTGTTGCGTGAGGAGCCGTTGATCGTGCTGGCGCCGCGCGCGCTGGCCGACCGCGATCCGCTTGATTTGCTGCGCGAGGAGCCGTTGATCCGCTACGATCGCAACCAATGGGGCGGTCGGTCGGCGGAGGTCTATCTGAACGAACTCGGCATCGTCCCGCGCGAGCGGTTCGAGCTCAATGCCCTGAATGCGATCGCGATGATGGTCGATCGCGGACTGGGCGTGTCGATCGTCCCCGATTGGACGCCGCCCTGGCCCGAAGGGATCGACATCGTCCGCCTGCAATTGCCCGAGCGGCGGATCGGCCGGCGTATCGGCATCGTCTGGTCGCGCTCCAGCGTTCGCATGCGACTGGTGACCGTGCTGCTGCAGGAAAGCGCGCGTCTATCGGCGATCGGGTCGAAGCCATCCGCGCGCCGCGACGAAGCGCGGCCTTAGCGGCCAGCGCGCGGTGCGCTCAGCTGCCGGCAATCAATGCCGCGCCGTCGCGAGGCTGCCGCGTTCGATGAACTCATAGGGCAGCTCGACGCAGGCGCTGCCGTCGCGGGTCTGCTGACCGGGGCCGACGAGCAGATCGATCGCCGCCGCGGCCATTTCCGGATTGGGCTGGCGCACGGTGCTGAGCTGTGGCCACGCCATGCGCGACACCGGCGCGTCGTCGAACCCGACGATCGACAGGGCCGAAGGGACGGCAATCTGGTGGCGCATGGCGACGACCAATGCGGCCAACGCCATTTCGTCATTGCTGGCGAAGATCGCGGTCGGCGGCTCGCTATCGCCCAGGATCGCCTCCGCCGCGATCAGGCCGCTGCGAAACGTGAAATCGCCCTGCAGCACCCGTTTCGGCGGGATCGATATGCCTGCGGCGGCAATGGCGTCGCAAAACCCTTCCCACCGCCGCACGGTCGCGCTGTGGGTGGGATTGCCCTTGATGAAGCCGATGTCACGATGGCCGAGCGCGATCAGCTTTTCGGTCACCTCGCGCGCCGCGGCACGGTCGTCCATGCGCACTTGCGGGGTGCGATCGAGTGCGTCTCCGGGCGCGATGCGCACGATCGGCACCTCGTTCGCTTCGAGCATGTCGATCAGGTCCGGCCAGTCGCAGATTGGCGGGGTGAGCACCGCGCCTGCCAGCTTTACCGTGCGCAAGGTGGCATCGAGCCGCGCCATCCAATCGGGTTGAGTGCGGTCGACCTCTTCGATCAGCAAGTGATGACTGAGCGCTCGACAGCGGGTAAGCGCGCCGCGCTGCAAGTCGGCGGCATAGACCGAGGCCGGATCGTCGAAAAACATCCCGATCAGGAAAGACTTGGCGCTCGACAGTCCGCGCGCGAACGCATTGGGCCGGTAATCGAGTTCGGCGACCACGCGCATGGCCTGCTCGCGCACTTCGGGGCGGACATGCACTTCATCGTTGATGACGCGCGACACCGTCTTGGGCGACACGCCCGCGCGTTCCGCGACGTCCTTGATGGTGACCGTCTTCATGCCATGCAAATGTCCGCCAACCGACCGGCCGGTGAGGCGGAGCGATAATACCAATTGGCGCGGACGCAAGGCCGGAACGTTCCGAAGACGATCCTGGCCGGCCTGACCCCCCGTGCAATGGCGGCCGTCAGCGGCAATCGACCACCCCTTCCGGCGGCGAGGCGAAGCGGATGGCCGAGATGGTCAGATCGAGCTGGCCTGCCGTGGTCAGCGTCAGCGGCTGAGTGACGCGGTCGAGCGGCGTGCCGGCAAGGCAGCGCAGCGGCACGGCAATCTGGTCCCATTGCTTGCTGGTCGCCAGCGCCGTCAGTCGCGCGGTCACGTCCCTGCCGCCCAGCAGGACCGGGGCGGTCGGCGCTTCGTCGACCTTGAGGTCGATGACCAGCGCGACATCACCATTGGCCTCTCGCGTCAGGTCGACCGGCTCGCCGACCAATGCCGCCGTCGCTCGCGCTTTCCCGGTCCAGCTGATCCGGATCGAATCTTCCTGTGCGCCACGATCGGCAGATCGCGCCGATATCAGCGCCGGATCGGGATCGGCCGAGAGCGCGCCATCATTACCGAACAGGAAGTGCCGGCCATTGGTCGGCTTGCCGCGGGCGAACAGGACGTTGCGATCGCCCTTTAGCGTGCCGCGATCTTCCGGCAGCGTGGCGAGATCGCCCTTGTCGCGCGTGGTGAGACCGAAGCCATAGGCAAAGAGCGGATCGTAGCCCGGATCGCCGACATTGAGCGGTACCTGATCCGGACGCTGGGGCCAGCTGAACGGCAATTTGCCCCGGAAGTCGGCCTTGCCGAACAGCAGGTCGGCGACGCCTTCTCCTTCCGATCCCGGCAGCCACGCAGCCACGAACGCATCCGATGCGTTGAGATAGGGATTCACCCAGAGCGGGCGCCCCGACAGGAATACCGCGACGACCGGGACGCCAGCGGCCTTCAACCGCCTCATCGTCGCCAGATTGTCGACCGTGGCGGGATCGTCGAACGCCACGTCACTGCGGTCGCCCTGGAATTCGGCATAGGGGTTCTCGCCGAAGACGACGATCGCGGCGTCCGGCTTCGCCGCGAACTTCCCGTCGACCGACAGAGTGGCCTTACCGCCGGCGGCCTTTACCTCATTATCGATGCCGCGCCAGACCGAGGTAGCGTTGGGGAAATCGCCGGGGAGGGTGCCGGTCCCTTGCCACGACAATGTCCAGCCGCCGGCCTGCTTCGCGACATTGTCGGCACCGTCACCGGCGACGAGAATAGTGGCGCCGGCCTTCAGCGGCAGCAGCGAACCCGCATTCTTCAGCAGCACCAAAGATTCGCGCACGGCCCGGCGCGCGACCGCGCGGTGATCGGGCGAGCCGAGCTGATCATATTGGCCGGCATAAGGGCGTTCGGACGGCCGCTTCGCATCGAAGATACCGGCGCGGAACTTGACCCGCAGGACGCGGCGCACGGCGTCGTCCAGCCGGCTCATCGGGATCGTCCCCGCTTTCACCTCGCGAAGGGTCGATTCCCAGATGCCTTTCCAGCTGTCGGGCGCCATATAGAGGTCGAGCCCCGCGAGGATCGCCTGGGGGCAGTCGGACGCGCTGCAGCCTTCGACCTGGGCGTGCGCGTTCCAGTCGCTGACCAGGAAGCCGTCGAAATTCCAGCGATCCTTGACGACGCCGGTCAACAGGCTGCGATTGCCGGTCATCTTGCGGCCGTTCCAGCTCGAAAAGCTGATCATGATCGACTGCACGCCGGCCTTGATCGCCGCTTCATAAGGTGGCGCGAACAGGTCGCGGAGTTGTGCCTCGGTCACCTGGGCGTCGCCTTGGTCCTTGCCGTCCTTGGTGCCGCCGTCGCCGAGGAAATGCTTGGCGGTGGCGATGACGTGCCGACCCTTCAGCCAGTCCCGCGAGCCGATCTTTCCCTGCAGCCCTTTGACCAGCGGCCCGGCATAGCTGGCGGCGATCTCCGGGACTTCGCCAAACCCTTCGTAGCTGCGGCCCCAGCGGTCGTCGCGGACCACCGCGATGGTCGGCGCAAAGGTCCAATCGATGCCGGTCACGCGCATCTCGATCGCGGTCACCTCACCGATTCGCCGCATCAGGGCCGGATCGCGCATCGCGCCGAGCCCGACATTGTGCGGGAACAGCGTCGCGCCGACGATGTTCGAATGGCCGTGCACCGCGTCTATTCCCCAGATCGCCGGGATGCGCGGCAGACTGGGATCGCCGCCGGTCGACGCGTCCCAAAAGGCGTCGGCCAGCGCGAGCCAATCCTTGGCGGGCGCGTTATATTTCCCGCCCGGATCCGAATTGCCGCCGTTGAACACCGATCCGAGATGATATTTGCGGACATCGTCGGGCGTGATCGAGGCGATGTCGCCCTGCACGATCTGGCCGATCTTTTGTTCGAGCGACATGCGCGCGATCAACTGGGTGATCTTGCCTTCGATGGCAGGATCTTCGCGCACCGGCGATTTGATCGCGGGCCAGGTGGCCGGGTTCGCGACGCTGGATGCGGCGGCGGAAGGGGCGTCAGCGCGCGCCGGTGATGCCGTCTGTCCTGACGCCGGCGCCCCGAGTGCCAAGGCAGCGATGGCAAGGCCGGCCAACGGCGCTCCCCTTAGAATCATCTCCACCCCTTATCGTTCTGCAGGCGTCGCTCGCCGAAACACATTGACATCGATGTCGGTCTTGGCGATCTACGTCAAGCATTTCGGAAAAACCGAACAAGGGGAGAGGGATGATCACCGCAGCGCGAGCCCTGACGTCCGACGCGCTTGCCTCCCCCATGCGCCGATTCTCGAATCCTCCCCCCGCCGTGCCTTGCGTCGGCGGGCTC